>NZ_CXOO01000015.1 GCF_001269385.1 Limnohabitans sp. DM1
ATGCGCTGGACTTTGCTCAAAGACACAGCCAAGCTCAAACCGGAGGCGGCAGCTGAACTGGATGCGTTGATGGCCAAGATGACCGTCAAACGCACGGCCAGGGCGTGGTCCTACAAAGAGCAGTTGCGTGAGATCCTTGATCGAAAGCAGATCAACGTTGTGCGAACCATGCTGGATCACTGGTGCACATGCGTGATGCGCTCCAAGGTCGAACCGATGAAGGACGTTGCCAAGATGATCCGCGCTCATATGGAAGGCATCGTGGCCTGGGCGCAGACACGCCAGACCAACGGATTCCTCGAAGCCATCAACGGTTTGTTCCAGGCATCCAAGCGTCGTGCGCGTGGGTTTACGCGAATCACAACGATCAAGACTGTCATCTTCTTGATCGCCGGGAGACTCGACTTCCACGCTATCAATCCTCATGCTGGGCAACCCACTTGAAATTCATCAGAGCCTCTTTGACCCACAATTGGATTTCCCGTCACTTCATCTATCAAGTGAAATTGTTGGTCAAAATCAAACAAGACATCTGGATACGGTAGAACCCCATGAGACTCCACCAGATCATCATTGGTCGTGGTTTGCCCTACGTTTGCAATCAGCTTTGGGCGTTCTGAGCAACCGCAGATGACAAGATCAGCCTCTTGAGCAACCTCCCCCATGAAGTTCACACGCCTTGGCCCACCTGCTTTAGCTATGGACCCAACGCTCTTGCACGCAGGGCAATAGACAGGCCCTCCAATAAGCGCTGCCTTGTGCCCTCCAATTGAAAAAGTTGAATTAGCATTTGGCAAGATCATGCCGTTTGTAGTGGTTCTATCACCCACAACAACGATCTTTCGCATAACCATGGCATCTCCCTGCCTTCCTCTTAAATTACTTCTTAAATATTACTTTCAATTTAAAGAAATTACAGACTCACTCGCTAAAAAAAATCGACTCAATGTCCGTATCCGTCAAAAGCAAACCCCACCAGCCAGTAACCCAAAAGACAAGCCCACCCCCGCCCATCGGCTAAATTGCCAGAATGAACACCCTCCCCGCCGACCCCGCCCTCATCGATTCCCGCCAAGCCGCCTGGCGCTTGCTCGTCACGCTGGGGCTGGTGGTGCTGGGCAACAGCAGCATGTACATCGTCTCGGTCGTGCTGCCGCAGGTGCAGGCCGAGTTTGGTGTGGGCCGGGCCGATGCGTCGCTGCCTTACACGCTGATGATGATCAGTCTGGGTCTGGGCGGTTTGCTCACCGGGCGCATGGCCGACCGGCATGGGCTGATGCCGGTGCTGTGGGTGGGTGCGCTGGCGGTGTGCGGCGGTTTTGTGTGGGCGGGCATGTCGGGCAGCATCTGGGCTTTTGGCCTGGCGCATGCGCTGATGGGTTTTGTGGGCAGTTCGTCCACCTTTGCGCCTTTGATGGCCGACACGGCCTTGTGGTGGAACCGCCGCCGGGGCATTGCGGTGGCCATTTGCGCCAGTGGCAATTACATCGCGGGCACGATCTGGCCGCCGCTGGTGCAGCATGGCGTGGAGACCATCGGCTGGCGCCAGACCTACATCCTGCTGGGCATCTTTTGCGGGGTGGGCATGTTTTTGCTGGCCCTGCGCATGCGCCAACGCCCGCCGCTGGTGACGCTGGCGCCAGCCAACGCCGCTGCGCCGGTGCTGGACCGCAGCCGCCCCTTTGGCCTCAAGCCTGCGCATGCACAAGGCTTGCTGTGCATGGCGGGTGTGGCGTGTTGCGTGGCCATGTCCATGCCGCAGGTGCACATCGTGGCCTATTGCACCGACCTGGGATTTGGCGCGGCACGCGGTGCAGAAATGCTGTCGCTCATGCTGGCCAGCGGCATCGTCAGCCGCCTGGTGTTTGGCGTGATCAGTGACCGCATTGGCGGCATCCGCACTTTGTTGCTGGGCTCCATGTTGCAGGGCGTGGCGCTGCTGATGTTTTTGCCCTTTGATGGCATGGTGCCGCTGTACATCGTCTCAGCCATGTTCGGGCTGTTTCAGGGCGGTATCGTGCCGGCCTACGCGATCATCATCCGCGAACACTTTGACCCCAAAGAAGCCGGTGCCCGGGTGGGCGCTGTCATCATGGCCACTTTGTTGGGCATGGCTTTGGGGGGCTGGATGTCGGGCTGGGTGTTTGACCTGACGGGCAGTTACCACGCGGCGTTTTTGAATGGCATTGCGTGGAACTTGCTCAACCTGTGCATCGCCAGCTGGTTGTTCTGGCGGGTGCGGCAGAACGCCCTGACCCGCTGAACGCGTTCATCGTGGGTGCAGCGGCAACCGTTCAGCAGGTCTCGATGTGGACTTGCTCGCGCAGGCGGGCCATGTCTTGTGGCTGGCACAGTGCAGTGCCGGACGACATCACCGTGGCGGCACCTGCAGCCATCGCCGTGGTCAGTGCCTGACGCAAGTCACCCTGCTGATCGAGCGCCCATACCAGCGCGGCCAGAAAACTGTCGCCAGCGCCCACACTGCTGCGCAGCGGCACCGACAGTGCGGCAGCATGCAGACATTGGTCTGCCGTGACCAGCATCGCGCCCTGGCTGCCCAAGGACAAGGCTACGATTTGGGCCTGCCCGCATTCGATGAGCCGACGCGCAGCCTGCCGCTGCTGGTCAGGCGTCGTCAAATCTTCTTGCGACAGTTGCGCCAACTCACGCAAGCTGGGCTTGACCAGCCACACCCCTTGCGCCAAAGCTGAGGCCAACGCCGCCCCGGAACTGTCCACCACCATGCGTGCGCCCACGTCTTTGGCCACACGCGCAATCTGCGCATGGCCATCGGCCGGCACCCCCAATGGCAAGCTGCCACTGGCCACCACCCAAGCAGCGCTTGCGGACAGGCGCCGCAGACATGCCAGTCCGTCGGCCCATTCGGCTCCGCCGAGCGTTGGGCCTGGCAGTACAAAGCGGTATTCACGGCCGCTTTCACGCTCATGCACGTTCCAGCTCTCGCGGGTCTCACCCGCGATCGTCCAGCGCTGATCGGGCACGCCTTCGGCATTGAGCAAACCATGCAAACGCTCACCCGTGGCCCCCCCTGCGGGATAGAGCGCCTGCACCTGCGCACCCAGCCGGTGCAGCACCCGCGCCACATTGATACCGCCACCGCCCGGATGCACCTGCGGCGCATCACAACGCAGCTTGTGCGCGTCCACCAGTTTGTCCACCGAGGTGGACACATCCAATGCGGGGTTGGGCGTGATGGTGACAAAACGTGGCATGGGGTGATCGGTGAGGCGTGTTCAAACGGCCAACAAAAGCGATGCGTGGTGGATGATACGGCGCACACGCCCGGCAGACGTGAAGCACGTCACACGCTTGCAACGGCCAAATGACAAGATCGGGAATGACGACGTCGGGCCTTGAGGGAGAACATCATGAAAGATCGTCACACACACCTGCCTTCGGCGCCCCCAACAGGTCAGCCCCAAAACAGGTGTCCGATCCAAGTCAGCCGACTCGGACCCCAGTCCCCCGGTCAAACAAATGCGATTGATCAGCCTGCCATTGCAGGTGCACAACTTCACCCACATGGGCTTGCAAGACACCCGGCACGCGGGCTGTGAGCTTGCCTGCTGGCGTGTCCACCGTGGCGTAGGTTTCGGGACCGGTGGGCTCGATCATGCTGAGCGTGCCGGGCAAACCTGTGCTCGCAAAGCTGATGCTCTCGGGTCGCAGGCCGTACACCAGTTCGGCACTGCCGTGCGCTTGCACCGCAGCGCGTTGCGTGTCGGTGATCGCCAGTTCCACGCCGTGGGCCGTGAGCGCTTGCCCGGTGCCTGTCATGACACCTTGAACATCCACCATGTTCATGGCGGGTGAGCCGATGAACTCGGCCACAAAGCGGTTGGCCGGGCGGTTGTAAATCTCGCCCGGTGTGCCGAACTGTTGCACCAGACCGTCTTTCATCACCGCAATTCGGTCGCCCAGCGTCATGGCTTCGACCTGGTCGTGCGTCACATACACCGTGGTGGTTTTCGTGCGCTGGTGCAGCAGTTTGATTTCGGCGCGCATTTCCACGCGCAGTTTGGCGTCCAGGTTGGATAGAGGTTCGTCAAACAAAAACAGCTTGGGGTCACGCGCCAAAGCCCGGCCCATGGCCACGCGCTGGCGTTGACCGCCCGAGAGTTGCCCGGGCTTGCGGTCCAGCAGGTGGCCAATTTGCAGCATGGCCGACACACGGTCCACCGCGGCTTTGCGCTCGGCCTTGGGCACCTTGCGAATCTCCAGGCCAAAGGCGATGTTTTGCGCCACCGTCATGTTGGGGTAGAGCGCGTAGCTCTGGAACACCATGGCGATGTCGCGGTCCTTGCTGGGCAGGTGGGTCACCTCGCGCTCGCCGATGTGGATGCTGCCGCTGGTGGGGTGGTCCAGGCCCGCGATCATCGACAGCAGCGTCGATTTGCCGCAGCCGGAAGGCCCAACCAGGATCAAAAATTCACCGGCTTCGATTTCCAGATCGATGCCTTTGAGGATGTGGACCGTTTCGTTGTAGGTCTTGTGGATGTTGCGAATGGCCAGTGCGCCCATGATTTACCCCTTGACGGCGCCAGCCGTCAGGCCGCGCACAAAATATTTTCCCGCCACCACGTACACCAACAGGGTGGGCAATGCCGCGATCAACGCAGCCGCCATGTCCACGTTGTATTCCTTGACGGCGCTCGATGTGTTGGCCAGATTGTTCAGGCCCACGGTGATCGGCTTGCTGTCGGCACCCGAGAACACCACGCCGTACAAAAAGTCGTTCCAGATGTTGGTGAATTGCCAAATCAACGTGACCACCAAAATGGGCAGCGACAGCGGCAGCACGATGCGGCGGAAAATCAACCAAAAGCCCGCGCCATCGAGCTGCGCGGCTTTGATCAACTCGTCCGGCAGGCCGATGTAGTAGTTGCGAAAAAACAGCGTGGTGGACGGGATGCCCGCTACGACGTGAACCAACATCAAACCCCACACCGAGCTGGCCAAGCCCAGCCAACCCAGCACTTGGCTCATGGGCAGCAGCACCACCTGCATGGGCATGAACACGCCAAACAGCATGAAGGCGAACAGGGTCTCGCTGCCGCGAAACTTCCATTTGCTGAGGACATAGCCGTTGAGCGAGCCAATCAAGGTGGACAGCAGCACCGCAGGCACCACCAACAACACCGAATTCCAGAAAAAGGGCTTCAAGCCCTCGCACTGCACGCCAGTACAGGCGCTGCCCCAGGCTTTGAACCACGCGTCCAATGTGGGCGCAGTGGGCAAGCTCAGCAGGTTGCCAGTGCGCAGCTGCTCAGCATCTTTGAGCGAGGTGGTCAGCATCACATAGAGCGGCACCAGAAACCAGGCCGCAAACAGCAGCAGCATGGACCACAAAATCAGGCGATGAAAATTCAGGCGGCTCATCGTTTGCTCCGCAATTCAGAATACAAATAGGGCACCACAATCGCCGCCACAGTGGCCAGCATCACTGTGGCGCTGGCCGCGCCCACACCAATTTGCCCGCGTGTGAAGGCGGTGGCATACATGAAGGTGGCGGGCAAATCGGTCGCATAGCCGGGGCCACCCGCAGTGAGCGCCATCACCAGGTCAAAACTCTTGATGGCCAAGTGCGAGACCACCAGCAAGGTGCTGAAAAACACCGGACCCAAGCTGGGCAAAATGATGCGCCAATAAATCGTGGGCAAGCTGGCACCGTCGACTTGCGCGGCCTTGATGATCGAGTCGTCAATGCCGCGCAGCGCCGCCAAAAACAGCGCCATCACAAAACCCGCGCTTTGCCATACACCCGCAATCACCACGCAATAAATGGCCATGTCTTGCTGCACCAGCCAATCAAAGCTGAAGCTGGTGAATCCCCAGCTGTGCATCAGGTGCTCCAGACCGAGGCCGGGATTCAAAATCCATTTCCAGGCGGTACCGGTGACAATAAAAGAGATCGCCATGGGGTACAAATAAATGGTGCGCAAGACGCCTTCGCCGCGTACTTTTTGGTCGAGCAAAATGGCCAGCAACACACCCAAGGCCATAGCGCCGCCAATGAACAAAATCCCAAACACGGCCATGTTGCTCATGGCCACCTGAAAGCGGTCGCTTTCCATCAGGGCGGCATAGTGCTGCAGGCCCACAAATTCGTAATTGGGCAGCAAGCGAGAGGCCGACACAGACAAGTAGCCGTTCCAGGCCATCAAGCCGTAGATGAACAACAGCGACACCACAAAGCTGGGTGCAATGACGAGCTTGGGCAGCCACGAGGCTTGCTGGAGGGTTGATTTAGACATAGGCGATCCAAGGACAGGCCGACGTGGGCTGCGAGCTTTTGACCCGCAACCCCGTGGCTCAACAGACAACAGACCGCCGCGATCAGCGGCGGGCCTGCTCAAAAAATCACTTGACCTTGGCGGCCAAAGCGATTTTGGTTTGCGCGTCTTTGCTGCTCATCTTGTCGTCGTTCCAGAACTGGCTGACCGCGTCCTGGATCGCGCCTGAAGTGGCCGAGCCGATGGCCATGCCGTGCGCCACTGAGGGCACCAGGCCACCGCTCTTGGCTGTGGACACGAAGTCGTTGGAGCTGAGCTTGGCGCAGTCGTCAAACTTGGCCAGGTTCATGTTCAGGCGCACCGGGATGGAGCCCTTGTTCAGGTTGAAAACTTCCTGAAAGTCGCTCGACATGATGGCCGAGGCCAGGTCTTTTTGGGCCTTGGTGTTGGCGTCGTTTTTCAGCTTGAACATGGCAAACGAGTCCACGTTGAAAGTGAAGGACTTGGCGGTGCCAGGGGCTGCGGCGCAAGTGAAGTCGGCACCAGGCTTTTTGCCAGCGGCCACAAACTCGCCCTTGGCCCAGTCACCCATCAGCTGCATGCCCGCTTCGCCCTTGATGACCATGGCGGTGGCCAGGTTCCAGTCGCGGCCAGGGGCGTTTTTGTCGGTGTAGGTCTTGACCTTTTTGAAGGTGTCGAGCACCTTGGTCATGGTGGTGCCGGTCAAGGTAGCCTGGTCCAGTTGCACCAAGGCTTTTTTGTAGAAGTCGGCACCGCCCACGCCCAAAGCCACGCTTTCAAAGGTGGTGAAGTCTTGCCAGTTTTGACCACCGTGCGCGACAGGGATGATGCCGGCTTTCTTCAAGGCTTCGGCCGCGACAAAGAACTCGTCCCAGTTGGTGGGCACTTTGGCACCGGCTTTTTTGAACGCGGCATTGCTGGCCCACAGCCAGTTCACGCGGTGCACGTTCACGGGGGCAGCAATGTAGTTGCCTTTATATTTCATGACGTTGGCGACCACGGGAGGCAGCAAGCTGTCCCACTTCTCGGCCTTGGCCACATCGTCGATGTTGGCCAACACGCCTTCCGCCGCCCACTCTTGCAGCGCAGGGCCTTTGATCTGCGCTGCAGCAGGGGCATTGCCCGAGACCACGCGCGACTTGAGCACCGTCATGGCGTTATCACCGCCGCCGCCAGCCACCGCGAAGTCTTTCCAGGTGTGGCCTTTGCCTTGCAATGTGGCTTTCAGCGCGGCGGCTGATTTGGCTTCGCCACCACTGGTCCAAAAGTGCAAAACCTCAATTTCACCGGCATGTGCCGACAAAGTCAGGCCAGCCGCCATGGCCAACACGCTGTACTGGAACAATTTCTTAGATTTCAAGAGAGTCTCCTGGTTGGGGCCCGGTGGCCCAAGGTTGATGTGTGAGGTGGCCCACATGCCTGAAAATTTCCTCGACAGGCGAATGTTAATGTTTCGTTAATTTATTAACACTAGGTTAAACCCTAGTCAGGACTCCTGCCCAGGACTCGCCCGAGGCACAACAATCCATTAAGCTTGCCGCCATGAAACTGCTGCTTGCTGAAGACGATGCCATGCTGGCCGATGCCCTGCAAACCCAACTGGGCGGGGCGGGTTTTGAGGTGGAACACGCGCCCAACGGGGCCGTGGCCGACTATTTGCTGCAAAAGCAACACTTTGACATCGCGGTGCTCGACATCGGCATGCCCATGATGGATGGCTTGGCAGTGCTGCAACATGTGCGGCAAACCCTGCCCACTTTGCCCGTGCTGCTGCTGACCGCCCGCGACGCCCTGGACGACCGCGTGGCGGGCTTGCAGGCCGGGGCCGACGATTACGTGACCAAGCCGTTTGACTTTCCTGAATTGCTGGCCCGTTTGCAGGCCTTGTTGCGGCGCAGTCAGCCTGCCAGCGCATCAGCGCTGTTTGGCCGCTTGAGCCTGGACCCCAGCTCACGCCGCGCGCTGGTCGGCGGCGAGCCCCTGGATCTGAGTGGCCGTGAGTGGATCTTGCTGGAGCTCCTGGTGCAGCAACGCGACAAAGTCGTCACCAAAGAACAGATCATCCAGACTTGGAGTGCTGAGGGTGGCGAGGTCGGTGGGGGCAACACGATCGAGGTCTACATCCACCGCCTGCGGCGCAAGCTGGAAGACGCCGGCTTGGTCATCCGCACCGTTCGCGGCTTGGGCTATCTGATGGAAGCCACAGCCCCATGACGCCTGCCGGTGGATCGCCCGCACTGGATGGCCATGCTTCGCTCGCCATGACGCCTTGCGTCACTGCGAGGAACGAAGTGATGTGGCAGTCCAGCGTCGCCAATCCTTCGCCTCAATGATCCCTTGCGCATTAAGGCACGCATGGCATCACCCTCGTCACCCACCTCTTACACGCCAGCTCAGGCCGGGGTTTCGCTCGCCCGGCAATTGCTGCTGTGGGTGCTGCTGCCGCAATTGGTGCTGTGGATGGCCGGGGGTGTGGCCACCTACAAATTCGCGGCAGGCTATGCCAATCAGGCCATTGACGCCAGCTTGCTGCAAGCCAGCCGCTCGCTGGCCAGACAGCTCAAACCCATTGGCAATGGCCTGCTGATCGATTTTCCGCGTGCGGCGCAAGATGTGCTCGAAGCCGATCCCGCCGATCGTCAGTTGTACATGGTCAGCTCGCCTCCGGGGCAGTTCATTTTGGGCAACCAAGCTTTGCCGCCCCCTCCGGCGCATGACAGCGAACACCCTCCCGCCCTGAACACGCCCTATTTTTACGACGGCGCCATGCCCGTCAATGGTCGTGCGTCCTTGAACACCCCCCCCGGTCAGCCGCTGCGCCTGGTGGCGCTGTATCTGCGCTTTGGCGAAGAAAGCGGCGCGCCGCAAACCATGCTGGTGCAAGTGGCGCGCAGCAGCGCCAACCGCGAAGAGCTGGCGCAACGCATCCTGGTGGACATGCTGCTGCCCATGTCCAGCCTGGTGTTGTTGATGACGGTGATCGTGTGGCTGGGCATCCGTGCCGGCCTGTCTCCTTTGGCGCGCCTTCGCCAACAGGTCGAAGGCCGTGCCCCCACCGACCTCGCGCCCTTGCAGCTGGCCTCGGCACCGCGCGAGTTGTGGTCACTGGCCACCGCTCTGAACACCTTGCTGGCCGCTGTACAAAACAACGTGAGCACCCAAAAACGCTTCATTGGCGACGCGGCGCACCAGCTGCGCACGCCGCTAGCGGGCCTCAAAAGCCAGACCGAAATTGCCCTGCAATCGGCCACCGACCCCGATCTGCGCGCACGTTTGCAGCGGGTTCATGAGAGCGCCACACGCAGTGCTCACTTGGTCAATCAGCTGCTGACTTTGGCGCGCGCTGAGCCCGAATCGGTCATGGCGCATGACCGCCAGCGTTTTGACCTGCAACGCATGGCGCAGGCCGTCACTGCCGAATGGGTGCCCCGCGCCTTGCGTTTGCACATTGACTTGGGGCTGGAGCAGGACGCAGACGTTGGCACTCCAGCCGCGAACGACAGCCCCGTTTGGATTGAGGCCAACGAATTGTTGATGCGTGAAGCGCTGAGCAATCTCATCGACAACGCCCTGCACTATGCGGGCAGAGGTAGCCAGGTGACGGTGCGCGTGCTGCCCGCACCCCTTACGCCGAAGATGGCCCGGCTCGAAGTCATTGACAACGGTCCGGGCATTGAAAAGGGCGACCACAAACGCGTCTTCGAGCGCTTTGTGCGTGGCACCGACGCGGGCGACGGCTGCGGGCTGGGCTTGGCCATTGTGAAAGAAATCGTCCAGCGCCACGCGGGGCATGTGGAATTGATCAACGTGCAGCCCCAGGGTCTGTGCGTGCGCATAGAACTGCCGCTGGCAGAACCCACACTGCACCGCCTGCCAGCGTGAAACTCGGAACACGTTGGTAACTTTATAGCCCGAATACGCACGCTTGCGCTGATACGCTTGACACCGAAACACCTGATCACCATGAACGCTCTGCACACCCTCACCACCGTCCCAAGCCTGCTGGGCGACATCGGCGGCACCAACGCCCGCTTTGCCCTGATTCATGGTGACGGCTCGCCCATCACGCACGAAGTCACTTTGCCCACCGGCCAATTTCCCGACCTGGCCGCAGCGGCCCAGGCGTATCTGCAGCAAGTCGGGCAGCCCCGTGTGCAGCAAGCCTGCATCGCCATTGCCAATCCCATCGACGGCGATGTGCTGAAGATGACCAACAACCACTGGCAATTCTCGATTGACGCCACGCGCCAGCAATTGGGCCTGAACAGCCTGCTCATGCTCAACGACTGGGAAGCCATGGCCATGGCCGCCCCGGCTCTGCAAGGCACCGACCTGGAACAAATCGGCGCAGGTGAGCCCGTGCCCGATGCGCCCAAAGGCCTGATCGGTCCTGGCACGGGCCTGGGCGTGTCCTCTCTGGTGCGTTCGCGCCGGGGGGACTGGGTGCCGATTGCCGGTGAAGGCGGTCATGTAAGCCTTGCGCCCACCTGCGCACGCGATGCCGACATCCTGCGCATTCTGTGGCGCAGTTACGCCCATGTGTCGGCCGAGCGAGCCATCTCGGGCATGGGGTTGGAAAATTTGTACCGCGCCATTTGCGCGCTCAACGGCACAGAAGCCGCCCCCCTGGTGGCAGCGCAAGTGACCGAACGCGCCCTGGCGGCCCAGGATGTGGCCTGCGAAGAAGCCCTCGAATGCATGTGCCGCCTGCTGGGCAACGCGGCCGCCAACTTGGCCCTGACGCTGGGCGCAAGGGGCGGCATCTACATCGGCGGCGGCGTCATTGGCCGTTTGGGCGACTACTTTGCGCGATCAGGATTCCGTGCCGCCTTTGAAGCCAAGGGCCGCTTTGAAAGCTACATGGTGCGTATCCCGACTTATGTGATCCGCGCCGAACAACCCGCCCTGATCGGCTGTGCCATGGGTTTGGGTGTAAAGCCAGGCCGACGCTAAACCTATCGGTCGATCTTGCTTATAGATTCGTCCCGATGAAGTCTGAGCCGTGTGTTGCCCGTTGGGAGGATTTTTGGGGAGCTTGCCCTGCAAGCGAAAAGCCTGTGGTCCACAAGCGTCTGATCGCCAGCAGGGCTAGCTCCCACAAGGTGCAAGATTGAAGTCACCCTCAAACTTCACAGGGCCGGATCAATAGGTCGGCGGTCGAAGACCCCGACATGGCGTGCATGATCGGCCAATGTCTCACACCACCAGCGCGGCTTGTTGCATCTGCTCGACTTGCTCTTGCAGCATGAGCACTTGGCCGCGCCAATAATCGGGTGTACCAAACCAGGGAAAGTTGACCGGAAAAATCGGGTCTTGCCAGCGTCGCGCCAGCCAGGCGCTGTAATGGATCAGGCGCAAGGTGCGCAGCGGCTCGATCAATTTCAGCTCGGCGCGGTCAAAGTCGCGCACTTGTTCATAGCCATCGAGCAAGGCCGACAGCTGCTGAGTGCGCTGACCACGGTCGCCCGACAGCAGCATCCACAGGTCTTGCACGGCTGGACCCATGCGGGCGTCATCCAGGTCCACAAAGTGCGGGCCGCCGCCGGGCAGCTCGGTGGGTGTCCACAAAATATTGCCCGGGTGGCAGTCGCCGTGCAGGCGTAGCAGGCGACGTTCCGACGCACCCTCCGCCATTTTTTCTTGCACCAAAGCCAGCGCTGCGGCAAAGGCTTCGCGCCATTCGCGCTCGACTTCCAGCGGAATCATTTGGTGCGTTTGCAGCCAAGCAGCGGGCTCCAGCGCAAAGGTCTGCACATCGAGCGTGGGGCGGTGCACAAAGGGCTTGGCCGCGCCCACGGTGTGGATACGGGCCAGAAAACGGCCGATCCATTCGAGCACTTCAAAATCGTCCAGCTCCGGCGTGCGGCCTCCGCGCAAGGGGCTGACCGAAAAATCGAAGCCCGCACTTTGGTGCAGGGTCTGGCCGTTGAGCACCAGGGGTGGCACCACAGGGACTTCGGCCGCCAGCAGTTCGGCGGCAAAGTCGTGTTCTTCCTGAATCTGTGCCCGGCTCCAGCGGCCGGGTCGGTAAAACTTGAGGACCACGGCCGCGCTGCCCTGCACGGGTTCGTCCAGGTGCGCACGGTACACGCGGTTTTCGTAAGAGCTGAGCGCCAGCAAACGCCCGTCGGGCCACAGGCCCAGATCGGTCAGGGCGTCCATCACCCGGTCAGGGGTGAGTTCGGAATAAGGGTGGCGTGCATCATTCGTATCGGTCATGAACAGATTGTGACCGAGCCCTTCATGGGTCTGTGGCGAAGCCTGTAGCGGAACTGTTGGTACCTACGGGATTAGGGGTAGATCGGCGGCTTCAGCCCCGACATGGGTCGGTGCATGGATGGTGGAAAATGGGCGCATGTCTTCACACCAACGCCGCCTTCGCCGGATGATCCATCAGGGCCTGGTTTACTCACTGTTGCTGGCTGTGACCATTTTGGGTCTGGGTGGCGTGGGTTTCTGGTTGATTGATCCCCAAATTCACAGCTTGTCGGACGGTCTGTGGCTGGCCTTCACCACCGCCGCCACCGTCGGCTTTGGTGATCTGGTGCCGTCCACGCACGCCTCACGCCTGTTTTCTGTCGTGGTGGTGCTCTTGGGCCTGGCGGTGCTGTCGCTGGTCACGGCATCCTTGTCGGCCATCTTCATGGAAAATGAAGTCGAAGCCGAAGACCGGCAAATCGAAAAAGACCTGATGCGCGAGATCAGGCACTTGCGCCAGGAAGTCGCCGAGTTGCGACGCGACATCGCCCCCCCCAGCCGGCCCCTGCCGCCTGTGGATCACTGACCCGTGAATCGGGCAGCGCGCTTTTCAACAAACGAGCGTACGCCTTCCGCAGCATCATCACTGTTGGACAGCGTTTTTTGCACCGGGATGAAGTCATGCATGGCTACCAGCGGCCCATGCTCCACGGACTTGAGCACGTTTTGCCGCGTGGCCACCACGGCCAGCGGTGCTTGCGCGGCGATCATGTCGGCAATGCGCATGGCTTCGGTCAGCACCTCAGACGCAGGTACCACCTTTTGTACAAAGTTCAGTCGCAGGGCTTCGGCGCTGTCAAAAACATCGGCCGTGAGCAAATGCAAAAGCGCATTACCCGTGCCCGCCCGCTCGGCCATGCGCAGCGTAGCGCCCCCCGTGGCCATGATGCCGCGCTGTACCTCCAGCTGAGAAAACCGGCAGTCATCGGCCGCGACCACGATGTCGGCGGCCAGCATGAGTTCAATGCCCAGCGTATAGGTGATGCCTTGCACTGCCACCACCATGGGTTTGACGCGTCGGCGGTAGCCCTCCATACCCAGGTTGAGAGGGTCTACCAAGCCCAGCGGCACCGACTTTTCACCGCGTTGCATGAGCGGCGCAATGGTGGGCAAGTCCAGCCCGGCCGTGAAATGGTCACCCGCCGCACACAGCACGCCCACGCGCAGGGCGGGGTCGTCGTCCAGGCGGGTGTAGGCCTCGCCCAGTTCACGGAACATCTTGGGCGTGAAGCCGTTGCGCTTGGCGGGGCGGTTGATGCAAATCTGAAGGACCGCGCCGTGCACGGTGCAGTCGATCTGGCCTTCGGGGTGGGGAGTGGTGTTCATGGCCACATATTAGGCGCAGCACCTGGAACGTAGATTCACCGAAGTGACAAATGAAAGACCGCACAGCCCGGACACTGGCCACGCGCCCAAGGTCTGCATGACCGGCCAAGCTGGCGTGAAAAGAGTCAGGTATCCACTGTTGAATTCACAGCCCTGGCGGAGCAAAGCGACCACCACACAATTCAGGGGGGAGTTTGCGTGGGCAAAGGCGGTGAATTGGGTACCTGGGTCCCAAATCCGCATAGTCGTGGCTGTGAATGATCTGGAAAACAACTCACCTGAAGAAAACTATGGTGAACTTGCGACCTGAAAAAACATGGCGAATACAAGGCCCGAACTACGGACATTGGATTCGCCATGATCCAAGAGCTAACTCTTGGATGAAACGACTGACCGATTAAAAACTGTAGTTGATGCCAACACCAATGGCCTTGGTCGCATCAAGTGTCTTGAATGATTTGTGGCCAGCACTCACGTACACATTGGTTTGGTTATCAATGAAGTATTGGGCGCCTACACCCAGCATCTTTGTGGATTGCGAGTCATCGACCTGGCCCACACTGGCCATGAAACGGTATTTACCCATGCCGTAACTCACGCCACCCGTTTTGGCCGTGTTGGTCGAAACAGAAGTGCCGCTGTAAGAAGTACGGTCGATCGCACCCATCAACTCAAGCTTGCCAATGGTGTACTTGCCACCCAAAAATGTGTCCTTGTCGCCACTGGTGTTTTTGCTGTTACCCAACATCAGGGAAATAGGACCCTTGTTGTAGGTCACAGCAGCACCCAAATTGCTCCCCGTTCCTGACCCTTCAACTTTGGGACTCTTTTCAAAAGACCCACTCACATGGAGCTTGAAACCGTTGAGGTCCGGCGAATCATAAAAAATGCCGTTGTTGAGTCGACCGTACTCCGCAGCAGGCTTGCCAGTGGCCTTGCTGGTATTGCTGGTGCGGTCCGTGGTGTAGTTCCAGGACCAAAGATGCCAGGCGGTAGACGCAATGGAGTCATAGTAGTAGAAGGGGTCATAAGCCCAGTTGTTGTTGCCCATCACATCCAGGGCCCGACCCAACTTGATGCTGCCAAGCTTGTCGTTTTTCAGACCCACCGTGGCTTCACCATGGAAAAAAGGTTTTTTGGTATCGCCTGGATCATTGGGTTCACCAGTGGACGGATCCAGGCGGACACTCAGCTTGAAGTTGGCTTTGTTGCCATTGCCAAGATCGCGTTCTCCTGAAACAGCCACGTTGCTTCTGGAGATGGGGCCCACGTTGTTGCTGCCATCGAAGTCACGAAAAACGCCCAGATCCAGCGTGCCAGAAAACTTGTAGCTGTTGGCATTGGTTTCAGCGGCAAAGCTCAGGTTCGATGCACACAAAGCCACCAAAGGCAAGGCGCGGAAAACAGTTGATTTTTTCATAAGTCTTTCTTTCATCTTTTGCCGATCCGGATTGATCTGCAACCAAGCAGTCCCACACTGCTTTGAATAAATCTTATGTTCCGAGTTGCTGGTATGCAATCCGTTCAATTTGAGTATTTGCATTGTTGGTTTCCCCCAATTTCCTCCGACTTGGATGTCTCGCAATGCAGAAAATCATCATCAACATTCATCGACTTCTAGACGATCAAAGTTCAATTGTTTTAGCAGCGAAGAAGCATAATCATTCAAGCAAATTCCAGTGACTTCTCTGCTTCATTCAAACACGTTGCACGCTGTCCAATCAAGGAATTCGTTGAACATGCATTGATTGTCAGTTTTGTTCATTCATCTTGAAGCCCCCATGAAAAGACTCCCCCCCCTCAACGCGCTGAGGGCATTTGCAACCGCAGCACAAACAGGCAGCTTCACCAAAGCTGGCGAGCTGTTGCATGTCACGCAAGGCGCCATCAGTCGACAGGTGAAAATGCTCGAACAACATTTGGATACACGCCTGTTTGAAAGGGCGCATCAATCGGTCAGCTTGACGCCTGCTGGTCAAGCGCTGTCAGACGCACTGCTGAACGCTTTTGGACACATAGAAGAAGCCGTGGAAAAAGCGCGCCAAACGCCCGCAAGGCAAATGCTGAACATCAATGCGCCGCCTACATTTGCCACGCGGTGGTTAGCGCCCCGATTGTCAGACTTCAGGAGCCAATACCCGTTCATCGATTTGTCTATCACCACAGACAGGATTCAAACGCTCAAAAGCGCGCGCCAACACGATTGCCTGGTGTTCTTTGACCAAGCGCCTTGGCCGGATCTCGCGTGCCAGAGGCTGATGCAGGAACACCACATCATGGCCTGCAGCCCATCACTGTGGCACGGCAACCAACCGCCGAAGCTGGTCAAAGCAACCCTGTTGCACATCTTGGATGGTGACAAACGCTTACCGGTTTGGGAGCAATGGGATCTCCACTTCGGCTTGAGTGGCGTGGATACACAGGGGGGACTGCATTTCAGTACTTTGGATCAAGCCATCAATGCCTCCATTGCCGGGGCAGGCATTTTGGTGGTTGACCAGACCATGATCATCCAGGAGCTTCAGTCGGGTCTTCTCAAACGATTTGATGACCGGGAACTCATGGGACCACAAGCTTATTGGTTTGCAGAGATCACCCAAAATAGCCAGCAAAAAGAACTGGTCACAACATTTCGGACCTGGTTGATGAAACAACTCTCCTTGTCCGATACGCGTGCGATGGAACTGGATGAACTCAGCTTGTCACCCGATTAGCCAACACCTTGTCCAGCCAATCGGTTCGCATTTCTGGCACCGATGAAATCAATGACTGGGTGTAAGGATGGAAGGGTGGCGAAAAAACCGTTTGGGTGGGACCTTCCACCACCAACTCACCTTTGAGCATGACAGCCGTGTTGTGCGCAATGCGCCGAACAACCCCCAAGTCGTGCGTGATGAAGAGATAAGCCAGTCCCATGTCGTCTTGCAATTTTTTGAGAAGCTTCAAAATTTCATCTGCGACCAAGGGGTCCAGCGCCGAAGTAGGTTCATCACAAATGATCACATCGGGCTTGGCTGCCAAGGCCCTGGCAATGCACACGCGCTGCTTCTGACCACCTGACAGCGCACTGGTCAACCGATGGGCATAGTCTTTGGGCAAGCCCACTTGTGTCAACAATTCTTGCACCCTGCGCCGAACTTCATCGCCCTTCAAGCCAAAATAAAATTCGAGCGGCCTGCCAATGGTGTCACCCACGGTATGCCGAGGATTGAGGGCGACGTCGGGCAATTGAAAAATCAATTGCAAGCGACGCAACTGCTCTTTGGTTCGTTTGGCATACGAGGGCGCCAGCGACTCACCACTGAGTTGGATGTCTCCGCTTCTGCGGGTCAACAAGCCGGCAACCAATCTTGCCAAAGAGCTTTTACCCGAACCGGACTCACCCACAACGGCCATGGTTTGACCGCGTCGAATTCGAATGGAGACATCACGAACAATCACGGCATCTCCATAGGCCCCGACTGCATGTGTCACGGTCAACACGTCTTCGGCTGCATCGTCCAGCGTATTGGAGGACATTTTCTCGGATGCACTGCGCTCCGCCACCAAGGCAGCGGTGTAGGCTTGTTGGGGTTGGTGAAGTATTTGTTCGGTCGAGCCCAATTCAACTTGTTGACCCTGTCTCAACACCATGATGCGATCCGCAATTTGCGCAACCACCGCCAAGTCATGCGTGATGTACAAGGCAGCCATGTTGTGCTCACGAATGAGTTTCTTGAGCAAGGCCAGCACTTCAATTTGTGTGGTCACATCCAGCGCGGTGGTTGGCTCATCCAGAACCAAGACATCCGGACGGCAAGACATGGCCATGGCCGCCATGGCCCTTTGAAGTTGACCGCCTGAAACCTGGTGTGGGTATCGTTCACCAAAATTTTCCGGGTCGGGCAAATCCAGCGCCTTGAACAACTCAATCGCCCATTGCCTCGCTTCCTGACGGCTCATGAGCTTGTGCTGCAGGGGCATTTCACACACTTGATCCATCAATGTGTGGGCGGGGTTGAACGATGCAGCAGCGCTTTGTGCGATGTAGGCGATCTTGACACCCCGAACCCCTCTGCGCTGATCGGCATCGAGATCTCTGATGGAGCGGCCTTCAACCAGCACCTGTCCACTGTGGATGTGGCAGCCCCCTCTGGCATACACCATGGAAGCCAAACCAATCGTGGATTTACCAGCGCCGCTCTCTCCAATCAGGCCAAGCACCTCACCACGTCGAAGGGTCAATGAAATGCCGTCGACAAGGACTTGACCGGCAATGCTTTCAATCCTCAAGTCCTTGATTTCCAGATAGTTATCGCTCATGGTTCACAACTCCGCCGACGCACCAGATGGGCGCGAATTGATTGAAAGCACCCAGTCCACGACAAGGTTGATACCGATGGTCATCAAGGCAATGGCCAAGGCTGGCCACATGGGTGCCATCAGACCAAAAGAGATGGCTTGAGCGTTGTCCCGCACCATGCCGCCCCAGTCCGCCAGGGGTGGCTGAATGCCCAAACCCAGAAAACTCAGGCCAGCGACAAACAAAAAGTTAAAACAAAAACGCAAACCGAATTCTGCAATCATGGGGGGGGCCGCGTTGGGCAATACCTCACGCCGGATGATCCACCACAGGCCCTCACCCCGCAATCGCGCCACTTCCACGAACTCGGTGACCGAAATATTCATCGCCACTGCTCTGGCCAATCTGAAAACGCGCGTGGCATCGAGGATGGCAATGGTGAGGATCAAAACGGGAATGGACGAGCCGAAAACAGACAGGATGATCAGCGCAAAGATGAGGAGTGGAATGCTCAGCATCACATCCACAATTCTTGACAAAGTCAGATCAATCCACTTGCCACCCACAGCCGCCAGAAAACCCGTCACAGTGCCGAACACAAAAGACAAAAGTGTCGTTGCCAGCGCCACGGCCACCGTCATTCTGGCTCCATAGATCAAACGTGAAAAAATATCCCGACCGATGTTGTCTGTGCCCAGCCAGTGTTGTGCGGAGGGTGGATCCCACGTACCGGCCAAGGTTTCAGATTCGCCATAGGGTGCAAGCCAAGGGGCAAATATGGCCAAGCTCAGGAAAATGAAAATGATGGAAAGGCCCATCTTTGCAGAGGGGGTCGGAGTTTGTCCAAATAAGCGCATTTTTTAGTTCTTTGAATGGATTTATCGTGGCTTGCGCAACCGGGGATTGACCAAGATCGCCAGCACATCGGCCAAGGTGTTGAGCACCACAAATGCACCAGCAAAAATAAGACCACACGCCTGAACAACTGGCAGATCGCGTTTAGACACTGCATCCACCATCAGTTGCCCAATGCCTGGGTACACAAAAACCACTTCAATGACCACCACACCAACAATCAAATAAGCCAAATTGAGTGCGACCACGGCAATGATCGGTGCCGCAGCATTGGGCAGTGCATGGCGAATCACGATGCGTGACCGTGTCAAACCCTTGAGAAAGGCCATCTCTATGTAGGGTTGGGACATGATGGACAAAACCGATGCCCGGGTCATGCGCAACATGTGCGCAGTCACCAACAGTGTCAAGGTGATGGCCGGCAAGGCTGTGACATACAGACGCTCGCCCAAGGCCATGTCCGGAAACACCGTCGCCAGTGAAGGCAGCCAATCGAGTTGCACGGAAAACACCATGATCAACAGGTAGGCAATGAAGAACTCGGGCACCGAGATGGTCATCAATGACAAGACATTGGACGCACGGTCGACCGACTTTCCTTCATTGATCGCAGACACAATCCCCAAGCCAACGGCCAAAGGAATGGCAATCAATGCTGCAAAACACGCCAGGAACAAGGTGTTCAGAAAACGTGGCGCAATTTCTTCCAAAATGGGTCTTTGGTTGGTCATGGACACACCCAGATCACCACTGAGTGCTCCTGTTAGCCAGTTCATGTACCGCGTTGTCGCCGGCAGGTCCAAGCCCAATTCCTTGCGGAATACCGCCAGTGTTTCGGCGGTGGCACCTTGCCCCAGTACTGCACTGGCGACATCGCCAGGCAGTACTTCGGTTGCGGCAAAGATAAGCATGCTCACAGCCAACAAAGTCAACACACCCAATAACAGTCGGCTGAATACGATTCTCAACATGTCTTACCTTTTATCAAGCCAAGAATCAGGCAAACCATCCGGTTTCTGCGATCCGGTCATCCGCGAGGTCGTAACGGGGGTGAGGATCGTTGCCCATGACGTTTTTGGCATAGCCATCCAAATAGTCACTGATGGCAAAACAAACCATGCCGCCGTCGTCTGCAACGATCTCTTGCGCGCGGGCATACATCTCACTGCGCTTGGCTTCGTTCAGTTCAACACGTGCTTCCAGAATCAGTTTGTCAAACTCGGCGTTTTTCCATTTGGTGTCATTCCACTCAGCATCTGATTTGAAGGTGGTCGACAAGGCCACGTCTGCCGTTGGGCGACTTCCCCAGTAGGCGGCGCAGAAGGGCTGCTTGAGCCACACATCACTCCAGTAACCATCGGCGGCTACCTTTTTGACTTTCAGCTGAATGCCTGCTTTTTTCAGTGACTCCTGGTAGATCGATGCGCAATCGACAGCGGAACCCCAGGCCCCCTCAGAGGTGAGCAATTCGAGATCCGAAGCCGCGACACCGGAACGCTTGAAGTGGAATGCGGCTTTGTCCGGGTCATAAGCACGCTGGGCCATCTTCTTGTTATAGAAAGGATTGTTGGCATCCAAGGTGTGGTCGTTGCCCACGGATGCAAAACCATTGAACACCGTGTCAATGATCTTTTTGCGATCAATACCGAACTTCAACGCGGTTCTCAGGTCCTTGTTGTTGTAAGGTGCCGCCGTGACATGAGAGACGAAACAGTAGCGGTTGCCAGAGCCTTTGGTCCGAACAATGTTGAGCTTCGGATTTTTGGCCAGCAAATTCACGGTCCTGGCATCCAGGCGGTTGGCTGCATCGATTTTTCCGGATTGGAGTGCAGCTGTACGGGCCGCCTTGTCATTGATGTACAAAATTTCCACGGCATCGAAATTGCCACGGCCTGGCTTCCAGTAGCTGCCTTTGTTCTTGAACGTGATGCGGACACCTGGCTCGAATTTCTCGAGCGTGAAAGCACCTGTACCGTCTGGTTTCGTCCAATCTGTCCAGCCATTGGAAGTCACCACCAAATGGTAATCCGACAAGACGGATGGGAAGTCGGCATTACCGCTCTCCAGCGTGAACTGCACTTGCGTCGGTGACAGCTTCTTCATTTCCTTGATTTGCTTGAGCAAACCTTTGGCGGGCGATTTCGTATCACCCATGTGCAACGACAAGGAATACAGGATGTCATCGGCATCGAGCGTCTTGCCCGATGTGAACTTGATGCCTTTGCGCACATTGAACACCCACTCGGTCGCACCAGGCTTGGTGGACCAGCTCTCCAACAATTCACCTTTGGCTTTGCCATCATTACCAATTTCAATAAAGCCATTCATCAACGTCAATGACGCTGCAATCATGATGGAGTCTGCATAAGTGCGAGGATCGAGAGAATCGCTGGCACTTCCACCCTCCATGCCCACACGAAGGGTTCCGCCTTTTTTAGGGGTTTTCTTTGTTTGTGCAGCTGCCTCGCCGGCCAACAACAAACCACCGAGCGAAGAGCCAACACCCAGCGCGCTGGCACGGGAGACGAATTCCCGACGCGACAATTTCCCATTGGCTACAAGAGCGTTCAGTTGTTCCATATCGTTCATGATGTGAATCTTTCGTAAATTGATTTGACAGAGCCGTTTAACAACTCGGCGCTTAGGTTATCTCTGACTTCCTGGACATGAATCATCGGAAACCCGTGATGCAATCCGAGTATTTGCCCCCATGTAGTACTCGCAATGCATCACAACATTTTTCAGCGATGACAAGACTCAAGGCAGGATCGGGTGGTGTGTCATGTCCAAGTGCAGTGCTGTGCCGGTGTAGGGGTGCTTCAAGGCCACCTCTTCGTTGAGTTCCACACCCAAACCGGGTTCGGTCGGCGGGATGATATAGCCGTCTTGCCACTGGATCGGTTTCTTCAAAATCTCGGAATGGAAACCTGTCCAATCCAAGATACTTTCTTGGATCAGGAAGTTCGGGCTGCAGGTGGCCAGCTGGATGTTGGCCGCGCCCACCACCGGTCCGCAATACAGGTGCGGCGCGATTTGCACGTGGTAGGCCTCGGCCATGGAAGCGATTTTTTTCGCTTCCAAAATGCCACCGACGCGGCCCAGGTTCATTTGCAAAATCGCGGCAGCCCCTTCTTCGAGCAAACGCACAAAGTCGTATTTCGTGGCCAAGCGTTCGCCAGTGGCGATCGGGATGCTCGTGCCACGGGCGACCTTGGCCATCTCGCGGGGGTTGTCCGGGGGCATCGGCTCTTCGAACCACAGCGGGTCGTAAGGCTCCAACCGGCGCGCCAGGCGCAGTGCACCTGCCGCCGTCATCTGGCCGTGCGTGCCGAACAAGAGGTCGGCCTTGGTGCCCACGGCTTCGCGCAACATCCGCACGAAGGTTTCGGACCGTTCCAACTCGGTGAGTGAGAGCTGGCGGCCGTCATAAGCGGAGTACGGGCCAGCCGGGTCGAACTTGAGCGCGGTGAAGCCCATGGCGAGGTATTCGGCGGCGCGCTCGGCGGCCAAGAACGGGTCGGCGTAGACGTCGGTCTTGTCGCCGGGCTTGGGGTAAATGTAGGTGTAGCTGCGCAGCTTCTCGTGCACTTGGCCGCCCAACAATTTATAGACCGGTTTGTTCACGTCTTTGCCCACGATGTCCCAGCAGGCCATTTCGATGCCGCTCAAGATGCCCATCATCGACAGATCGGGGTGCTGGGTGAAACCGCTCGAATACACGCTGCGCCAAATGCGCTCGATGTTGTAGGGCTCTTGTCCGATCACGCAGCGCTCGACCACGTCTTTGATCATTTTTTCCACCACGTGCGGGTGGAAAGGCAAGCTGTACACCTCGCCCAAGCCTTCAATGCCGGCGTCGGTGATGAGTTTCAAAAAAACAAAATAGCGGCCACCAAACCCCGGGGGGGGGTTGCCGACCACAAAGGTTTTGACGTCGATGATTTTCATGAGGTTCTCCCAGTTTCACTGTCCGTTGATGCACTTGTATTCGAGGTAGTCTTGCAAACCAAAGCGACCCCACTCGCGACCATTGCCCGACTGTTTGTAGCCGCCAAAGGGCGAGCAATATTCATTGCCCACACCATTGATGGAGATGGTGCCCGCGCGCAAGCGACGCGCCACGCGTTGCGCGGTCTCGGAGTTAGCGGTGTTGATGTAGGCGGCCAAGCCAAACGGGGTGTCGTTGGCCAAACGGATGGCGTGCGCTTCGTCGTCAAAGGGCAAGATGCACAGCACGGGGCCGAAGATCTCTTGCTGGGCAATCGCCATGTCGTTGCGCACATCGGCAAACACCGTGGGCTTGACGTAGTAACCACGCTCAAACCCGTCGGGGCGCCCCAAGCCGCCGGCCACCAAGCGGGCCCCTTCGTCGAGACCCAACTGAATGAAACGCTGCACCGTCTCGAATTGGCGGCGCATGGCCAGTGGACCCACGCCATCACCGCGCTCGCTCGGGTGCACCACGCGCACCTGGGCCGCCACGCGTGCGGCAATCGCCACCGCTTCGTCGTACACGGCGCGCTGCACCAACAAACGCGTGGGTGCGTTGCACGACTGCCCGGTGTTGTTGAAGCACTTGCGCACCGCGCGCCCGATCGTTTCTTCCAAAGGCGCATCGGCGAACACGAGGTTGGGCGATTTGCCACCCAACTCCTGCACCACGCGCTTGACCGTGTCGGCCGAGACCTTGGCCACCGACACGCCGGCGGCGGTCGAGCCGGTGAAGGACACCAGGTCCACCTCGGGGTCTGCGCACAGCGCCGAGCCCACCACGGGGCCATCGCCGTACAGCAGGTTGAAAACACCGGGCGGGTAACCGGCCTCGTGCACCATCTTGGCCACCAAGCGCGCCGACAAGGGCGCGAATTCGCTGGGCTTCATGACCACAGTGCAACCGGTCAACAAAGCCGGGGCCAGTTTGGACATGATCTGGTTGATGGGCCAGTTCCAGGGTGTGATGAGCACACACACACCAATGGGCTCGGCCAAGAGCTGACCGTGTGTGCCGATTGGTGCTTCAAAGGGGTAGTCCGCAGCCGCGTCCAAGGTGGCCTGGATGTGCCCCGGGCCACACTCGGCTTGGGAGTCGTAGGCCAAATCCCACGGCGCGCCCATTTCGTGGCTGATGGCTTGGGCCATCTCGGTGTAACGTTGTTCGAACACCGTTTTGAGCTGCGCCAACAAGGCCCGGCGCTGCGCCATCGTGGTTTGGCTGAAGCCGTCAAAAGCGCGCCGCGCGGCTTGCACCGCCAGCGCCGCGTCCTCGGCCGAGCCCATGGCCACCGTGCCCATGACGCTCTCGTCGGCCGGGTTGACGATGGGGTGCTCGGCACCGGTCCTCTGGGGTTCTACCCAAGCGCCGTCGATATAAAAGTTGCATCGAATCATGTTGTTCCTTTGGCGTGTGGGAGTTTCAAACGAGGTTGAACCACGCCGATTTGCTTTGCATGTACGACAGCAGACTGTCGATGTGTTTGTCGCGCGAGTTGCCGCTTTGCTTGTAGCCACCAAAGGGCTGCGTCATGTCGCCGTCGCCAAAGCAGTTGACCCAAACCACGCCCGCCTCGAGCGCGCCCACCATGCGGTGCGCGGTTTTCAGGTCGGACGTCCAGACCGAGGCGGCCAAGCCGTAGATGGAGTCGTTGGCCATCTGCAGCGCTTGTGCTTCGGTGTCAAAGGTTTGCACCGTGGCGACGGGGCCAAAGACCTCCTCTTGCACGATGGCCATCGACTGCGTCGCCCCGGCGATGAGCGTGGGCGCCACAAACGTGGCTTCCTCGCCCAAGGTGCTGCCGCCGCCTATCACGCATTGCGCACCCTCGGCTTGGGCCAGCGCGATGCGTTTGAGCACACCAGCTTGGTGGCCTCGGCTGGCCAAGGGGCCCATGGTGGTGGCGGGATCCAAAGGGTCGCCGGGGCGGTAGGTTTGCTGCGTGCGCGCCACAAAGCGCTCCACAAAAGCGTCGTACAAGGAACGGTGCACCAACAAACGCGAACCGGCGTTGCACACCTGGCCGGCGTTGTCGTAGATGCCACCCACGGCGCGGTCCACCGCGGCGTCGAGGTCGTACAAATCGGGCATGAAGATTTGCGGGCTCTTGCCCCCGGTCTCCAAGGCCACCCGCTTGAGGTTGGACTGACCGGCATAGGCCATGAGCAACTTGCCCACGGCGGTCGATCCGGTGAAGGTGATCTTGGCGACATCGGGGTGCAGGGCCAGCGCTTGTCCGGCTTCGGCCCCCACGCCATTGACCAGGTTGAACACCCCCTCGGGGCCGCCCGCGTCCACAAACAACTGCGCCAAACGCGTGCACGTCAAGGGCGCTTGTTCGGCCGGCTTGAGCACCACACAGTTGCCCGCAGCCAAACAGGGTGCAAGCTTCCACATGGCCATGAGCATGGGGTAGTTCCAAGGGGTGATCGCCCCCACCACCCCCAAAGGCTCGTGTGTGATGAGGTGCATGGCCTCGGGCGCGGTGTGCGTGACGGCACCGTCGAGTTTGTCGATGCACTCGGCGAAATAACGCAAGGTGCGCAGCACCTCAGGCAGGTCGATGTTGAGCACATCGGAGATGGGCTTGCCCATGTCCAGCGTTTCGAGCAATGCCAGCTCGTGTGCGTGTTGCTCGATCAGGTCGGCCCAGCGCTGCAACACCGCCATGCGTTGGCGCGGCGACTGCAGGCGCCAGCGCCCGTCGCGCCAAGCCGCTTGCGCCGAGGCCACGGCCGCGTCCACATCCTCGGCCTGGCCGCGCGCCACCTGGGCGATGAGCTGTCCGTTGGCCGGGTTGATGCAAGGCATGGTGGCGCCTGCGCGCGACGGCACGCTGCGGCCACCAATGAAATGGCTCTGAGCGGGCGTCAGCTTCGCAGCGGCTCGCGCCCAGTCGTCGCGTGTTCGTGTGGGGTTGGACGAGCTCATGGGTTTACTCGGCGACCAGCTCGGTCGGGTAACCGTCGGCGCGCAACTCCAAGCCGCAGGCCTGCTCGAGCATGCGCACCACTTCGGGCGACTGCGCTTGGCTGCCGTACAGGCCGCGGGCGCGACGGAAAATTTGCTGCGTGATGCTGCCCAACTCGAGCGGCACACCCAGTTTTTCGGCGATGCCGTTGACCAGGCCCAAGTCCTTGCAAGCCAAGTCCATGGTGAATTTCACGTTGTAGCTGCCGCTGAGGATCAGCTTGGATTCGGTTTCGTGCACAAAGCTGTTGCCCGAACTCGCGCGAATGGCGCGGTAGGTGGCGTCGGGGTCCACGCCGTATTTGGCCGGCAGCATCATGGCCTCACCGGCCGCCACCAAGTGGATGAACGCCAGCATGTTGGTGACCACCTTGACCACCGAAGCGTTGCCCATGGGACCCATGTAAATGATCTCGCCACCCATGGTGCCCAGCAGCGATTCGACGCGCTCGAAGGTGTCTTTTTCACCGCCGACCAGCACGGTGATTTCACCCGAATTGGCCAAGTGAACACCGCCCGTGACGGGACACTCCAGCACCGAGATCCCACGGGTTTTGGCCAAAGCGGCCAAGCGCTTGAGGTCTTCCAAGTCGGTGGTGCTCATCTCGATCCAGATGCCACCGGACTTGAGGTGCGTCAACACGCCCTCGGGGCCTTCGACCACTTGGCGCGAGACGGCAGGTGACGGCAAGACGGTGATGACCACCTCGGCGTTGCGGCACACGCCCGCGACGTCGTCGGACCACTGCGCACCGGCGGCGATCAAGCGTTGGGCGCTGGCTTTGTTCAAATCGGTCACGGTGACGGGAAAGCCCGCTTTGACCAAACTGTGGCACAAGCCTTCACCGAGGCTGCCCAATCCGATGAAGCCCACGGCGGGTTGGCTGGCGTTGTTCATGGTGTCTGTTTCCTTTGTTGCGTGTCTGTGGATGAGGTCTGACCTCAGGGTTTGGCTTTGGCATCGCGCCAAGCCAAGGCCGCTTGCATGCCTTCGGTGCTGCGGATGCGTTCGAATTCGACGTTTTCGGGGCGCACATTGGCCTCGATCAAGGTGGCGGTGTCGATGGCGGCCAGCAAAGCCTGGCGCATGCCGGCGATGTCCAGGCTGCGGTTGATGGCTTTTTTGGTCATTTGCACCGACATGGCCGAGTAACCCGCCATGGCTTGGGCAACCTCCAGGGCGCGTTGCAAGTGCGTGCCGCCGTGCGTGACCTCATTGACCAGTCCCAACTCGTAAGCGCGTTGTGCCGTGACCCGGTCGCTGGCGGTGAGCAACAACTCTTTGGCCTGCTTGGGACCGATCAGCCAAGGCAAGACCAAGGCCGCGATGCTGGAGCCGAACTTCATTTCGGGCTCGCCCATGAGTGTGTCGGCATCGGCAATCGTCAAGTCGCACGACACGGCCAATTCCATGCCGCCACCAATGCAGTGGCCGTGGATGGCCGAGACGGTGGGCTTGGGGCAGTCCCAAAACTGCATGACAAAGTCAAAGTCGGCGCGCAAGACCTCGCCCCACTGCTCGGCCGTGGTGAGGTGTTGTTCGGCCAACTCTTTCAAGTCAAAGCCCGCGCTGAAGGCCCGGCCCTCGGCTGCCAGGACGATGGCACCGATGGCTGGATCGATCGAATAAGCGCGCAAGGCCTCGGTGGCCTCTTGCATCATTTGGCCATTGATGGCGTTGAGTTTGCGGGCGCGGCTCAGGTGAATCACGCCGACACGCCCGACGGTTTCGGTGCGGATGGTTTCGTATGGTTTGTTCATGTGTTGTCCTCAGACAGGGGGATGACCAACAGGTCGACTGCGGCGATGCGGTGGCCATCGACCAGCAAGGGGTTGATTTCCATTTCGGCCACCCCGCTTTGCAAGGCCAGGCCCATGCGCATGAACGCGTGCACCACGGCGGCCAATTGCGCCGCATCGGTCACTGCACGTCCGCGCGCGCCCGCCAACAAGGGATAGGCCTTGAGCGATTGGATTTTTTGGCGAATCTGCGCCACGCTGTCCTGGGGCAGCAAGGTGGTGTAGTCCTTGAGGATTTCCACAAAGATGCCGCCACAACCGAAGGTGAAGGTGGGGCCAAACTGGGGGTCTTGTTTCATGCCCAGAATCCATTCACTGCCCTGCAGTTGCTGTTGCAGCAAAACCGGGCCCGGCGCGATGGCGTGCAAACGGTTCAGGGCTTCGCGCAGAGCCTGCTCGTTGTGGATGCCCAAGATCACACCACCCATGTCGGATTTGTGGGCGATGTCGGGCGAATCAATTTTGGCCACCAACGGATAACCGGTGGCGTTCGCAAAGTCCAAAGCCTGCGCCAGATCGGCGGTGCTCAGCGATGCCGGCACCGACACGCCAAAGTCGCGCAGCAAATCAAAGTCTTGCACGCTGGTCTGGGTTTGTGCAGCTTGTTGCAGGCGCTTGAGCCAACGTTCGGTCACGGCGGCAGGCACGCTCGGCGCTGCCAGAGCGGGCGCATGTTCAGCACTGGCAGCCAAACGGTCGTGGTACCGCGTGTAGTGGCGCAAGGCACGCAAAGCGGTCTCTGTCCCCATGAGCACAGGGATGCCCGCAGCGCGGTAGCGCGCGCATTCGGTGGGCGACATGGTGTTGGCCACGTTGCCCATCAAAACCACGGGTTTGGATGTGCCCGCATAGGTTTTTTCCAAGGCGGCGGTGCAAGCGTTGGTGAAGTCTTGACCGTCGGGGATGTTGGTGGCCATGACCACAGTGCCGACCCCTTCGTCGCTGGCCAAGGCCAGCAAAGCGTCGGCGATGATGTCGTTGCCGTCACCCCAGTAATCCAAAGGGTTGGCCACTTCAATGCCAGGATCGAGCAAGCCTTCGAGCCGGGTCACGGTCGCCTGGCTCAAAGGCGCAAACGACAAGCCCAGTGGCTCGGCCACATCGGCGATCAGTTGACGCTCCCCTCCGGAGTCGCACCCCAGGCCAATCGATCCGTTGTGGGGACGCCGTGCAGCAGCAAACAGCTCGGCAGTGTCCATCAACTCGTCCAAGGTGCGCACGCTGACCACACCGTGGCGTTCAAAAATGGCGTCGTACACATCGGCGCTGCCCGACATGGCCCCGCTGTGCGATTGGGCAAACACCTGGCCTTGTGCGCTGCGACCCAGCTTCAAGGCAATGACCGCGATGCCTTGGGCGCGTGCGCGCCCCAGCGCCGCCAAAAATGCCTCGGGCTGACGTACCGTTTCCAGCACCAAACAGATGACCCGAGTCGAGGGCTGATCGACCAAAAAGTCGATGTAGTCGGCCACCCCGGTGACCAATTCTTGACCGGCCGAAATGGCATAGTTGAAGCGCAGTTGGCGCAAATTGCCCACGATGCCCGACCACGTCGAGCCGCTGTGTGACACCAAGGCCACGTGGCCCGGTTCGGACAAGGTGGAAAACGGGAAGCCCGTCATTTGCAAGCGGTCTTCCAAATTCACATAGCCCATGCAATTGGCCCCACACAGCTGCATGTTGCCTGCTTGGGCGATGGCAGACAAGGTGGGCATCAGCTCGCGCCCATCATCGGCTGCGCCATATGCACGGCCAAACATCAGGGCCGAGCGCGCTTGGGCAGCTGCCGCCAGCTCCAGGTTGTGTGGCAAGGCCTTGTCGGCGATGGCCATGGCCACGCAATCGACCGGATGCGGCAGTGCGGCCAAACTGGGGTAAGCCGGCAGACCATCGATCTGCTCGTACTTGGGGTTGATCAGAAATACTTCGCCTTCGTAGCCGAGGGACTCAATCGACAAGCGCAGCTGTTTGCCAAAACTGCCCTCGCGCCCACTGGCGCCCACGATGGCAATGGAGCGGGGACGCAGCAGGGCGTCCAGACGGTGTTCACGGGTGGCGTGCATGGTGTCCTCGGGCATTTCAGCGGTTGACATCGACCACCACACGGCCGTGTGCGCGGCCGGCCATCATTTCTTGCGAAATCGCCAACACCTCGCTCAGACCCACAACGCGTTGTAAACCCAGGCCTTCGACGTTGGGGCACTCGGTGCCCAAACGCTGCCAAGCCAACAGACGCCGCTCGGTCGGACACATCACCGAGTCCACGCCCAAGAGGCGCACACCGCGCAAGATGAAGGGCATCACCGTGGTCTCCAAGCCCACGCCACCGGCCAAGCCGCAGGCCGCGACCGCGCCACCGTAATGGGTTTCGCTCAAGATCCGCGCCAAGGTCGTGCCGCCCACCACATCCACCGCGCCAGCCCAACGCTGGGTGGCCAAGGGGCTGGGTTTCTCGCTCCACTCAGGCCCGCCAATCACTTCGGTGGCGCCGAGTTGGGTCAAATAGGCGCGCGAGGCATCGGGGCGTTGGCTCAAGGCGCTCACGCTGTAGCCCAAGCGCGCCAACACCGCCACGGCCACGCTGCCCACGCCGCCGGTGGCACCCGAGACCAGCACAGGGCCAGACGCGACACCCGCGTCTTGCAAGGCCATCACGCACAGCATGGCGGTCAAGCCGGCGGTGCCCATGGTCATGGCTGTCAAGGGGCTCATGCCTTGGGGCAAGGGCACCAACCAGTCAGCCTTGACGCGCTGGCGTTGCGCCAAACCACCCCAGTGGCGTTCGCCCACGCCCCAACCGGTCAGCACCACCGCATCGCCCACTTTGAAGCGCGGGTTGCTCGACTCGATCACGGTTCCGGCCGAATCGATGCCCGGCACCATGGGGAATTGGCGGATGATTTTTCCGGTGCCGGTCACCGCCATGGCGTCTTTGTAGTTGATGCTGGAGTACTCGACTTGCACCAACACATCGCCCTCGGGCAAATCTTGCAGGCTCAGCCCTTGGACGTTTGACGTGGTTTTGCCGTCTTGCTGGTTCAAAACCAGCGCTTGAAAATCTGTGCTCATGGTGATGGGGTCTGTGTTAAAAAAAGAAAGGGACTCAGGCGTTGTCTTGCAAAATCATCTCGGCGCCTTTTTCGGCCACCATGATGGTCGGCGCGTTGGTGTTGCCCGAGGTGACAAAAGGGAACACCGACGCGTCCACCACCCGAAGGCCTTGGATGCCGTGCACGCGCAAGCGGGCGTCGACCACCGAAGTCTCGGCGCTTGGTCCCATGGCGCAGGTGCACGAGGCGTGGTAGACCGAGCCGGCCCTGGCGCGAAAGTCGTCCAGGATGGCCTGCGGTGTTTGGGTCCCGAGCCCCGGCAAGTGCTCGCTCTCGACGGCATCGGCCAGTGGTCGCGTGGCGGCGATGCGGCGCAGCAACTGCGCGCCTTCCAGCACATCATTGACGTCTTGCTCGGTGCTCAAAAAATTCGTTTCGATCTTGGGCTTGTCCAGCGGATTGGCCGATTCGATGGACACGCGGCCGCGGCTGGTGGGGCGGCAAGTGTTGAAGGAAATCAAGAACGCGGCGAACGGGTCGGGGTTGGGGATGCGCCCGGGCTTCATGGTGCTGGCCGTGTAGCTGATCGGGTTGAAGTACAGGTGCATGTTGGGGCGCTCCAATCCAGGGCGGCTGCGCACAAAAGCCCCCGCCTGGTTCACGCTCATGCCCAACGGGCCTTTGCGATCCAGCAAGTAACGCAACCCCGCCTTCACCTTGCCGTACCACGGGTAGAGCTCGTTGTTGAGCGTCTTGACCTTGGACTTGAAGTAATAAGACACGCACAGGTGGTCTTGCAGACCTTGGCCCACAGCGGGCAGGTGGTGCACCACGGGCACCCCCACGCTTTGCAGGTGCTCGGCATCGCCGATGCCCGACAGCTGCAGCAGCTGTGGCGAGTTGATCGCACCGCCCGACAAAATCACCTCTTTGCGTGCGTTGAAGGTCTGTTCGCAACCTTTTTGCACGCAGGCCACCCCGGTGGCCCGGCCGTTGGCCATCAGCACACGGGTGACCTGCGTGTGGGTCATGACCGTCAGGTTGGCGCGGCCCATGGCCGGGCGCAAAAACGCGTTGGCGGTGGACTCGCGCTTGCCGTCGCGAATCGTCATTTGCCACAAACCCACCCCTTCGGCTTGCGCACCGTTGAAGTCTGGGGTCTTGGGCCAACCCAAGGCCACACCGGTGTCCAAAAAGGTTTGGCACAAGGGGTGCACTTGTTGGGTGAAATCGCTCACGCGCAGCTCACCGCCAGCGCCATGGTGCGTCGAGGCGCCCCACACATGGTCTTCGGAGCGCTTGAAATAGGGCAGCACATCGTCCCAAGACCAGCCGGGATTGCCCGCGTCGCGCCAGTCGTCGAAGTCGCCGGCCTGGCCTCGGATGTAGACCATGGCGTTGATCGAGCTGCTGCCGCCCAGCACCTTGCCCCGGGGCCAAAAGGACGTGCGACCGTTCAACGCGGCATCGGGCTGGGTGTCGTACATCCAGTTGTAGCGTGGGTGTGAAAAGGTCAAGCCATAACCCAGCGGCACCTGGATCAAAGGGCTGCGGTCGGACCCACCCGCCTCGATCAAGAGCACACGGCGATCCGGGTTTTCACTGAGCCGATTGGCCAAAACGCAGCCCGCTGACCCAGCACCCACAATGATGAAATCGTAGCTGTTCATGTATTTGCTTTTTTCATAAATTGATCTGCACTGCTGCTGGCCTGGGCGCGCTGAGCCGGTGTTCCCCAAAGCACAACCATGGCCCCAAGCAAGACCAAAACCATGCTGAACAATCCAGACGAAGTCACCGACTCACCCAGCATGGCCGCACCAGCCAACAGGGCGACGGGAGGATTCACATAGGCATAACTGCTGGCCAACACCGGCCCTGTTTTGAGCAACAAATAGGTGTAGGACATGTAGCCCAAAACGGACACCATCAGGCTCAGGTACAGCCAGGCCATCCAGGCGGAAAAGCCCACCTCTTCGATGCGCTCACCGAGCATCCAGCCAACGATGCAAGCGACTGCGCCGCCTGCCACCATCTGCACGCCGGTTGCCACGATCAAATCGCCCGGCATGGGCATGCGGTCCATCATCACGGCGGATGCGGCGGTTGCAATCACAGCCGCCAAGATCAACCACATGCCTGCGCTTTGCAAGGATCCGTCAATGTCTTTGTTCATCAGCACCAAACCCAAAACACCCACCAAGGTGCCCAACCATTGCATCAGGACAATGCGCGAGCCTGTCACGGCCACCATCAGGCACACCGCCACGGGCACGGTGGCAAACAGCATTGCAGCAAACCCCGAGTCGACATACCGAATGCCCATGGCCAGCAAACTCGCGCCCACAGCAATCATCAAGACCCCCACACACGATGCATTCATCCCCTGCCGGAATGTCCCGAAAGGTCGTTTCAGCATCCACGCCAGCAAGAGCATCAGTCCGCCGGCCAGCAAATTCCTCAACCCGACCAGCATCATGGGCGGAAAGTCTTGACCTGCCTGTTTGATGGCCAAATAACTGGTGCCCCAAAAAACATAGACCACGGCCAAAGCCCAGAGCACCCAAGGTTGTGCCATCAGGCTTGTGGGCGCTGGTTCTGCAGTCAATGGCTTACCCATCTCTAACGGGACAGACACACTTGTGGCGTCTGTCTTTGGCGGTCGGTGCATTGCTGGGGTACTTCTTGAATGTCAATGCCATATGCTATTCACAAGAATGCACCCATTCAATGCGTTCAAATTGAGTAATTGAACACAGGGGTCTCCCCATCACACCGGCATCCGCAATGGTGCAATCATCCCGTCACCCAGCTTGAGGAGGAGCGTTTGTCTTTTGAACAGTTGATCTCAATCACCAGCCTTGGCGACGCCACAAAACCCAAATACCAGCTCATTGCAGACGATTTGGCCCAATCCATTTTGGCGGGCCAATTTGCAATGGGGGAAAAACTCCCGCCGCAGCGGGATTTGGCCCATCGGCTGGGGGTGACTGCAGGCACCATCAGCCGCGCTTATGCCAATTTGGAGCGGCGCGGTCTGGCCAGTGCACGCGTGGGTGACGGCACCTATGTGCGTGCTTTGGAGCGAAGCACATCGTTTGCCCCCACTGAACTCCAGGCGACTCCGATTGACCTGGCCCACAACGTGTCCATTCCGACGGACGACACACAGGCGCTCAAGCGGGCCTTCGACGCCTTGTCTGCATCGCCAGAGGCCTTGCGCCAAGTCCTCAGTTACCAACCGGAAACGGGGCTGTTGCGCCACCGGGAAGCCGGGGCCCAATGGTTGAAGCGATTTGGCACCTCAGGGGATTGGAACCGGGTGATGATCACCCACGGTGCCCAGCATGGACTTGCATGCATCTTGCGCACCCTGGCTCGTCCCGGTGATGCGGTGTTGACAGAATCCTTGAGTTACCCCGGCTTGCAGGCCTTGGCCAGATCCATGCGCTTGCAGCTCATTGGTGTCGAGATGGACAGCGAGGGCATGGTTCCTCAGGCGCTGGAACGCGCGGCCAAAACCTTTGACACCAAATTCATGTACTGCTCCCCTTCGCTGCACAACCCTACAGGCAGCACCATGCCCATCTCCCGAAGGGAAGAAATCGCAGCCATCGCTCGCAAAAGCAATTTGCTGGTCATTGAAGATGGTGTCCATGCGGCCGCTCAGGTCAGCCCCTTGCCCGCTTTGTCAACTTGGCTGCCAGAGCGGTCTTTTTTGTTGTCCAGTTTTTCCAAGGTCATTGCACCCGGATTGCGGATCGGTTTTTTGGAAGCCGCCCCCGAATGGCTTGACAAGCTCGCCGCCAGCATTCGGGCCGACAGCTGGATGGTGGCACCTTTGATGCCGGAAATTGCCTCGCACTGGATCGAAAGCGGCGAAATGGAGTACCTGATTGGCTTGCAAAGAAAGGCCATTCAAGAGCGGCTGGCCATCGCCAACACCGTTCTGGACGGCCTTGATTTCCAATCGGACAGCGAATATCCCTTGTTGTGGATGCCCTTGCCCGACCCTTGGCGGGCCGGGCAATTTTCTGCGGCATTGCGGCATGCCGGTGTGCTGGTGAGAACCGCTGACCACTTTGCGGTGGGCCGCTCTGCGGCACCACACGCCATTCGGATCAGCTTGAACTCACCCCAGATCACCGAGCAATTGATCAGTGGCCTGAACACCCTCAAAGCCCTGATTCACAGTCCTCCGTCTGCGCCCATGGACCCCTGACCCGGCAATCCATGTCAGCGTGGCTGACGTGGAATTCGGTTGAGGTTGTAATCGTTGATGACATCACATGGCGTGTAGCAACGGTCGATTTCAAACAGCTCCTGCGGCGTCAACACCATGTCCAGAGCGCTGATGTTTTGATCCAATTGCTCAATGGTTTCAACCCCAATCAGGGTGGAGGTCACACCGGGCCTTGCGTTGACCCAGGCCAATGCAATTTGCGAAGGTAAAACACCCCGATTTTCAGCAATCTGACCCACAGCGCGTGCAATGTCCAAACTGGTTTGGTCGTCATACTGCTGGGTGGTGAACTGATCGGTCTTGTTGCGCAGTGACGTCGCATTGCCACTCAACAAACCCCGCGCCAAAGGAGAGAACGGCGTGACGGCCAAACCCTCATGCTGGCAATACGGAATCATCTCGCGCTCTTCTTCGCGGTAAGCGGCATTGAGCTGGCACTGCATGGACACAAACGAAGTCCATCCATGAACTTTGGCCAAATAGTTCATCTTCACGAACTGCCAGGCATACATGGTCGAAGCCCCGATGTAACGCACCTTGCCCGAGCGCACCACATCGTCCAGTGCACGCATGGTTTCTTCCATGGGGGTTGACGGGTCAAAGCCATGGATCACAAACAAATCCAGATAGTCGGTCCCGATGCGGCGCAGGGAAGCATCCACCGCATCAAAAATGTGCTTGCGCGACAGACCTTGGTCATTCACATCGTCGCTCATGGCGTACAGGCACTTGGAGGCCAACACCAGTTTGTGACGGGGAATATGGCGGATGGCGCGACCCACGACTTCTTCGGACACACCGATGGAATAAAAGTCCGCCAGATCAATGAAGTTGATACCCCGCTCTATGGCGGCGTGAATGACCGGTGTGGAGGCGCTTTCATCCATCACCCACGGACGCCACGCAGGCGTACCAAAGCCCATGGTGCCCAAGCAAAGGCGGGACACCTTCATGCCCGTTTGGCCAAAGTTGACGTATTGCATGGTGTGTCCTCAGGCTTTGGGTGTGTAGAACGGGTTTTTCACATCGGTTGCGGCTTGGCGAACCTGTGCCAATGTAGGTTCTTGGCGCATGGCAGCCTGCACGGCACCTTTGGCCGCGGCGTAGTTGTTGGCAAACACCTCGTCCGCATCATGGGCCGTCCAGTTCACCCAGACCGCCGCAATCACGCACCACTCGTTTTCAGCCTCAGGCGGCAACACGCCTTCAAGCAAACACTCTTGCACACCCTTGGCCACACCTGCTTGCGCCGGACCCCAGGTCATGGTTTCATGCTGCTCACCCCGCAAATCGGCTTTGTTGATGAAGGCCGTCATGGGTTTGACGGGCACACCTGGCTGCAGCACGACCATGTAGGGCAAATGCCCTTTTGTGGGCGATGACAGAGCGCCTGCCCAGGCCGATCCGACGGGGCCGGTTCGAGGGCCAACCATCACGTTGATGTGTGCTGCGTTCGGGCCGCTACCGATAAATGATTCACCGATGTACATGTTCAGATTCATTTCCAAATGGGTTGTTCAATGGACCGTCTGTTCAGTGTGTCTGTTCAGACCGTCTGCTCAAAAGCAAGCCACATTGTGCGCAAGGACATGGTGCAGCAACAACCGATTTATATGAGCACCACCCATGAGGAAATCTCATGTGGCCACGCATTCCATAAACTCATCCACCCCCTCCATATTTATCGTTTGTCAGCTGCACCCTGCCCCTCTAGATTTCACCTTTTTCAACTTGTCATCGGTGACCCATGAACCTCACACAACGCCTGAAGCAACAAGACTTGCTGCCAACGGGCAGCTTCATCCATGGCCAGTGGCTGGCCAGCGCTGTGACTTTCGCGGTGACCAACCCCGCCACAGGTGAGCGCATTGCCACTGTCGCACGCGCGGGCACAGCGCAGACCGAGTCCGCCATCCATGCCGCGCAAGACGCCCTGACTTCCTGGCGCAAAACCACCGGCAAGCAACGCAGCGCCATCTTGCGGCGCTGGGCCGACCTGATGATGGAGCATCAGGACGATCTCGCTTTGATCCTGAGCACCGAGCAGGGCAAACCTTTGGCCGAAGCACGCGGGGAAGTTGCTTATGCCGCCAGCTTTCTGGAGTGGTTTGGCGAAGAAGCCAAACGCGCCCATGGCGATATCGTGCCCTCCTTCAAATCAGGGGCACGGGTGCTTGTGCTCAAAGAGCCGGTCGGGGTTGTGGCCGCCATCACCCCATGGAACTTTCCTTTGGCCATGGTCACGCGCAAAGTGGGGCCTGCACTCGCCGCTGGCTGCACCGTGGTGCTCAAACCTTCAGAGGAGACCCCTCTTTCTGCCCACGCCCTGACGGTTCTCGGTCAAAAAGCAGGCTTGCCTGATGGCGTTCTGAATGTGGTCTGCGGTGATGCGCCAGCCATTGGCGAGACACTGATGAACAGTCCCGTGGTCCGAAAACTGTCTTTCACCGGGTCTACACGCGTCGGGAAATTGCTGATGCGCCAAGCCTCAGACACCTTGAAAAAAGTATCACTTGAACTGGGCGGCAATGCCCCATTCATCGTCTTTGATGACGCCGATCTGGACGCTGCTGTAGACGGCGCCATGGCCTCCAAGTTTCGGAACACGGGCCAAACCTGCGTTTGTGTGAACCGGTTTTTGATTCAAAACAGTGTGTTTGACGCCTTCACCACCAAGCTCACCGAACGTGTGCGGCAGTTGCAAGTGGGATCGGCTTTGCAAGCTGGTGTCGAACAGGGCCCCTTGATCAACGAGGCCGCCTTGGCGAAAGTGGAAAAGCACCTGCAAGATGCTGTCGCCAAAGGGGCCAGCATCCAATGCGGTGGCCAGCGGCATGCGCTGGGCGGCACATTTTTTGAACCTACGGTTGTCACCGATGCCACAACCGACATGCTGATGGCGCAAGAGGAAACTTTTGGTCCCATCGCGGCCTGTTATCGGTTTGAAACCGAAGAGCAAGCCATCCGTCTGGCCAACGACACCCCATCAGGTTTGGCCGCTTATTTTTACAGCCGTGATTTGGCCAGGGTCTGGGCCGTTGCCGAGCAACTGGAAGCGGGCATCATCGGTATCAATGAGGGCCTCATCTCGACGGAAGTGGCACCCTTCGGCGGCATCAAAGAATCGGGCATGGGCCGGGAAGGCTCACACCACGGTCTGGATGACTATTTGGAATTGAAATACATGCTGATGGGTGGCCTGAGAAAGGCTTGAAGTGCAAGCGATGTCTGGGTTAAACAACCCAGACATTCCCATCCATGCACGGGTCAGTGCGTCCCCTTAGGGGTCACGCACTGACCGGCAAGCGCATCAGCCTCTGCCCGGAATTTCCGACAGCAGTTGCTCCACATGGGCTTTGGCTTTTTCGAGCGAAGCCATGCTGCCCGTGAGGTACATGCGGCCGCTCGCACCGATCATGCTGCACTCGACCAAGGTCAGGTCGGGGGCGACTTTTTCGGCTTCGTTGGCCATGTGGGCACCAAACAGGGCCGGGGCCACTTCCATGAGCAGCATGTTCTGGCCAGGCAGCACCATGCTGGCTTGGCGTGTCCGGTTCATCAGCACGGCGTGCTGATCGGTCACGTTTTCCAGAATGTCGCTGTACAGCAGATGCGGGCGCAGCTGGTCTTGGGCCTTGGCGCCCATCCAGTCCAAAATGACCTGGCCAGCACGTTGCAGCGCCTCGCTGTCGTTGCTGTGCAACTCCAGCACGCCGAACTGCCGCTCCACGGCCAGGATGCCGGGCTCCAGTGTGGGCTCGGCCTTGAGGGCCAGATCGATCACACGTTGAATGGACAGACCGGGGGCGATCTCGACCAGCAGCGCGTTGGTGCCTTGCATCGCCACGTAGCCGCGTGCGCCCAAGGGCGAACTCATCCACGAGGAGAACTGGGGCTGCAGGTCGGTGAGCGTCAGGTAAACCCGAAGCTCAGCGGCCGGCTTGGCAGGCGCTGCGGTTTTTTTAGTTGTGGCCATGCGGCCTCCTTATCTGCAACAGCCTGCGATCACTTGCCGTCGAAGGCTTTGGACACGTCAGCGTGTGGACGTGGGATGACGTGGCAGGACACCACTTCACCGATCGCGCCTGCGGCTTCTGCACCGGCTTCGGTGGCGGCTTTGACGGCACCCACGTCGCCCGAGACGATGATGGCGACCAGGCCGCCACCGACTTCTTTTTTGCCAACGATGTTGACGTTGGCGGCTTTGACCATGGCGTCAGCGGCAGCGAAGGCAGCAACATAACCTTTGGTTTCGATCATTCCGATAGCTTGTGACATGTGAGTCTCCTTGAGGGGTTAAAAAAGAAAGGGTTGAGGGAAAGGTTGAGGGAAAAAATACCGCTGCGTCAACGCATCGGTGTGGGGGTGTCGTAGTTGTCGAGTGAGGCAATGACCAGGGCATCGGCCACCACACGCGGGTGCGCTGGGGCGAACCACCAGGCAGCGGGTGCGCCGATGGTGATCATCACGCGCTCGCCGATGCCGCAGCCCAGCGGGTCGTAGCAAACGACCACGTCCTTGGGGTAGTCCAGTTGCACTTCCAGCAAGGCACCCGCAGGCAACTCGGGCAGGCGTTTGCTGGCCACGATGCGGCCGATCACGGTTCCTGTTTTCATGCGGTGGCTCCTCGTTCAATGGCGATGCCGCGCTTGCGCAGGGCCTCTTTGCCCAAAGGGGTCAGGACCGCTTTGGGGTGGATGCGAACGGTTTTGACATTGGCGGGCAAGGTTTTGAGCAGCTTCTCGCCAATCACACCTTGGAGTTCAGGGACTTGCGCTTTGTGGTCATGCAGCTCGCAGGTGTCGCCCTTGCATTCGCAGGCTTTGCCTTCTTTGCAAGAGGGGCAGCAAGCGGCCGGGTCAATGGCGGTGGTGGCGGCCATGGCCGAGGCACCTCCGGACGCACCACCGGATGAACCAGCAGAGGCCGCCACGGCTTTCACCGCCGCTTCGTCCACACCCATGTCAAAACGCAGCAAACCCGATTGCGCCGCTTGCAGCAGGGCGGGGCTGGCAGCCAGGCGCTTGAAGAGGTCGGTCAGCGCAGCGGCTTGCGCGGCCGTGCCCACACGCAAGGGCACCACCACGCCTGCGGGGCTGGCAGCGGCCTGAGTTGGGGCCGATGGCGCTGCAGGTGCAGGTGCAGGTGCAGGCGCAGGCTTGGGCATGCCCACTTGCTTCCAGTAAGCGTCTTTGCGGGCGATCAGGCCGTTGCGAATTTGGTAGACATCGGTGCCGTCGTAGGTGCCGGTTTGGCCGCCGGGCAGTGGCACGGACACTTTGTAGTTTTGCACCACGGTCTGGCCCAGCACGTTCATGTGTGAGTCCGAAAACTTCGGGCCAGTGGGGCTGGCAAAGCGTTCTTTCAAAAACGCCAGGCAGGCTTCGCGGCCGTTGAGCACGCGTGAGTCGGGCAGGATCCAGACTACATCGGGCGCAAAGCAGGCCACGATGGCCTCGGCGCTCACGGTCTCGTAACCGGCTTCAAAGCGGCGCATCAAAGCCGCCACGGACGCGTCAGCCGCCGGGGTTGGGCTGGACGCAGCGCCCAAAGCTTTTCGCACCTGCGTGCGAATTTGCGCGCGCAAGGCGTCAGTGGTCATGCAGCACCTCCTGCGTCGCGGATCACGGCCTCGGCCACGGCAGCGGCGGCACGCACGTCCGACGCATTGCCCGACAGGTACAAGCGACCGGCTGGACCCATGAAGCGGCAGTCGATCAGTTTCACGTTGGCGGCCTTCTCGGCCTCGTTGGCCACCAGCAGCGCATAAGACGAGGTGGTCATCTCCATGATGTAGAGCGACTCGCCGGGCAAGAGCATGCTGCCCGATTTGCTGCGGTTGATCAAAAAGGCGTGGTAACCGTCGACACGGTCAATGACTTTGGAGGCCAGGATTTCGGGCTTGAGCACGCTTTTCTCGCTCACGCCCATGGCTTCGAGCACCGCAGCACCCGCCGACTTGACGGACGAAGAAGACTGGCCGTGGAACTCCAGATAGCCGAACTGACGCTCAACCACCAGGTTGCCGGGCTTGACGTTGTCGTGCTTGAGCGCGATGTCGGTCAACCACTCGATGTCCATGCCGGGTGCGACTTCGATCACCATGGCGGCGTCGTTGTGGCGCGGCAGGAAGCCACGGGCGGTGGATCCGATCATGCACATCAGCTGTGGCTGCAAGCGGTCCAGAAAAATGTAACTGCGCAAAGTGGACATGAGGGGCTTTCAGCGAAGGTGTTCGAGTTCTTCCTGCACGATGCGCAGGACGGTGGCCTGAAGTTCAGGCGTGAGGGTGGACAACTGGCCCGGTGCCGCTGGCAAAGCTGCGCCTGAAGCCATGGCCCCGGCCCAGCCGCCCGGCAGCGGAAAGGCCACGCGCTTCCAGTTGACCAGCAGCTCGGGGCCGACGTTGCAGTCAACCGAGCTTTTGCCCGCGTAACCCGTGCCGATGGTGAAGGTGTAAGGCAAACCGGTGTTGCCACCGGTGCTGTCGTGCACCGTGGAGCCGTTGACGACCACACGGTAATAGTCGAGCGCCGCGCCCCAGTACACCGCCTGCTCGGCCGATGCCGAGTGGATGCCGGTGGTGTGGCCTGCGCCGCTGTGCTGCAGCATGAGCCGCGCCACACCAATGCCCTGGTCAACGTCTTGCACCACCACGCAGCCCAAAATCGGCGAGAGCTTTTCCTTGAGCATCACATGGCCAGCCTGCGGGTTGGCGATGGGGCAGACCAAGGCCTGGCAGTCGCGTGGCACCTGCACGCCAGCGGCCTGCGCGATCTCAAACGCGGGGCGTCCGACCACTTTGCCGTTGAACTTGCCGCCCGGAAAGGCGTGGTTCTGGATTTTTTGTGCTTCTTCTTCGGTGCACACATGCGCACCCTGGCGGGCAAGCGCTTGCTGCATCGGCCCGGCGATGGCAGCGTGCAACAAGAGCACCGAGGGGGCCTGGCAGGGGCTGCCGTGGTCAAAGTTCTTGGCGGTCACAATGGTCTGCGCAGCGGCTTGAATGTCGGCGCTGGCGTCCACATAAATCGGCACATTGCCCGAGCCCACGCCAATGGCGGGGTTGCCCGAGCCATAGGCCGCACGCACCATGGGCGTGCCACCGGTGGCCAAAATCACGTCAGTGCGGGCATCGCGCATGAGCGCGCCTGTGGCCTCGACCGTGGGGCGGGTCAGGATTTGCAGAGCGTTGGCCGGACCACCGGCTTTTTCAATGGCGGCCTGCAATTCATTGGTCACAGCGGTGCAGCAGCCCAGCGCAACAGGGTGCGGCGAGATGACCAGCGCGTTGCGCGTCATCAGGCACAGGATGGCCTTGAAGATGATGGTGGCCACGGGTGATGTGGAGTTGGACAAGCCCACCACCACACCGGCCGGACGGCCGATCTCGACGATGCGCAGCGCGTCGTTGCGGCGCACGCCGCCCAGGGCCACATTGTCCCAAGCGGTGGGCGTCAGGGTGCAGGCCAACTGGTTTTTGGCGATCTTGTCGGCGACTTTGCCAATGCGGCTTTCGCGCACGGCCCACTCGGCATAAAACTCGGCACGCGGCAGCAAGGCCGCGGCCACTTCTTTGGCCACGCGCTTGGCTTCTTCGGGCGTCCACAGCGCGAGCGTGGCAGCGGCTTGCCGGGCGCGGCCCAGCAAGTCGCGGGCCTCCTGCAAGGCGGCCAGGTCGTGGTCGGCCAGTTCGATGGGGTTCAATGAACTCATGACAGGGTGCATCCCGGGTTCAACGGCGCTGGGCCGCTGTGGCCACGGCGTTCAGGTCCACGCTTTCCAGCGCACTGAAGATGGCTTCCACCGCCTTCTGCTCGCTCGGGCTGGCCGCTTGCATGCGGGTGGTGTCCAGCAACTGGCGCATCACCGAGGGCTGGCCACCCGCAGGGGCTGCGCCGGGGTTGAGCGTGGGCACAAAACTGCCGCAGGTCATGCGCTGGCCAGCGCGGTAGTGCGGCGCGTAGTCGAACACGGCGTAGTGCTGTGTGGCGCAGTTGTCCCACATGGCCAAGGAATCTTTTTCCCAGCGGAAACGCACCATGAACTCGGGCTTTTTGACCCACTCGTAGAGCATGTGCAAAACGGCCTCGGACAGGTCCATGTGCATGCCCAGCAGGCGCTTGGTCCAGATCGAATTGACGAACAGGATCTTGCGGCCGTTGTAAGGGTGCGTGATCACGGCCGGATGGGTCACCGTGGGCGTGTTCTCGATCATCTTGCACTCTTGCTCGCTGGCCGTGACCAGCATGCCGCTCTTGGCGGTGGCGCGTTGTGCAAAGCGCTCGCTGGCGTTGATGCGGCGAAAGTGCCAAGGCAGGTCGTGATCGGCCTGCAGGCCTTCGAGCATTTGCTGCATGCCGGGGTTGAGGGCGTCGTAGGCCGCGCCCGCGTGCATCCACATGGTGTCACCGCCCGAGGGGGGCAAGTCGGTGATGCGCAAGATGGAGACCATGTTGGGCTTCTTGCGGAAGGTCACGTCGGTGTGCCAGCGGTCGGTCTCGGGGGCTTCGTTGCCCTGGTTGGAGATCAGCTGGATCTGGGGGTGACCTTCAATGTGCGGGAAGAACTCGTGCTGCTCCATCTCGCCAAAGTTTTGGCCCAGACGGATGTAAGCCTCGGGCTTCAAGGCCTGCTTGCGGAAGAACACCACGCCGTATTGCCACAGCGCTTTTTTGATTTCTTCGTAAACGTCTTCTGAGCGGGTGTTGTTCAAATCAACGCCGCTGATCATGCCGCCGATGGTGGGCGTCATGGGATCGACCTGGATGTGACGGAAGTTCATTTTTTAATCTCCTTGATGTGATGGTGTTCACCGGCTTATTGCCAGTGCAGCAAACGGCGTTCGATCCAGTTCATCAGCTTCATGATCAGCACCCCAATGAGCGCCAGATCAAACAGCAGTGACCACACGCCGTTGACGTTGAAAGTAGAGCCCAGGTAGGCCAGTTGCTGCCCAAGGCCACGCTCGGAAGCAATGACTTCTGCGCCCACCACGCCCAGCAAGGCATAGATCACGCCCAAGCGCAATCCTGAGAACAGCACAGGAACAGCGCCCGGCAATGTGACTGAGAAAAACATCTGCCGACTGCTGGCACCCAGGGTGCGGGTGAGCGTCACATGGTCCTGGCTGACGCCCCGAATACCGGCCACCGTGCTGGACAGCACAATGAAGAACGTCAGCGAAACCCCGAGAGCGATCTTGGAGCCGATACCCAAACCAAACCACAAAATGAACAGCGGCACCAGCGCAATGCGCGGCAGCACATTGAAGGCAGAGATGTAGGGGTCGCAAAAAGCCTCGAACTTGGGCCAGGTCACAAAGGCCAAGCCCGTGATCATGGCGGCAACCGAGCCAATGACAAAAGACGCGAACACGGCCAACAGGGTGTAGCCCAAATCGCCCCACATGCGGGCGTTGGTCAGGTTGTCCAGCGTGAAGGTGATGATGCCCGTCGGACTGCCCATGAAACTCGGGTCAACCCAACCTGCTCGGGCAGCCCACTCCCATAAGCCCAGCACCACGCACAGGAACAGGGCATGCAATGACAAGGTACGCAAGGTTTCAGCCCTCATGATGCACCCACCCTTCTTCGAGATGTTTCCAGACTTGGGTGTAGGTGTGATGGAAGTCATCGCTGGTCTGCAGTTCACGGATAGAGCGCGGACGCGCCAGAGGCACCTGGACATCGGCCACGATCCGCCCCGGACGCGATGACATCACCATCACCCGGTCGGCCAGCGCGACGGCTTCGGACAAGTCATGCGTCACAAACAGCACCGTGCGGTTGCCTTCTTGGCACAACTGCAGCAGCAGGTCTTGCAGCTGCAACTTGGTTTGCGCGTCCAGTGCCCCAAAGGGCTCGTCCATCAGCAGCAGGGGCGATGGCATGGCAAAGGTGCGGGCCAGTGCCACGCGTTGGCGCATGCCATGCGACAAGGCTTTGGGCAGTCGGTACTCAGACCCGCCGAGCCCGACTTGCTTGAGCATCAAGGCGGCCCGTTCACGGGCCTCTTCGATGGGCACGCCCCGAACCTTCAGGCCAAAGGCGGCGTTGTCCAGCGCGTTGAGCCACGGAAACAAGCTGTCGCGGGCCAACATGTAAGCCACGTTGTGGCTGCCCAGCGCTGGCTTTTCGCCCGCCACCAGCAGCCGCTGTCCTGCAGGCAAATCCACCAGCCCCGCGCACAGGTTGAGCAAGGTGGTTTTGCCACAGCCACTCGGGCCTGCGAGCGCGACAAACTCCCCAGCCTTGACGTGCAGGTCTACGCCCTGCAACACCAAGTTGGTGCCGTCAAAGCTCAGGTCGATGCGCTGTGCGTCGATCATGAATACTCCATGAAAAAATCTCGCCGCTCGAAGTTCAAGGCAAGACGGCTGGTGCCATGTCCACTTTGACCGGCAGCAGCTTGTTTTCGGTCATGGCATCGGCCACCGCCTGCATGGCGGGCACGGTGCCACGGGCCTTGAAGTTGCCGATGCCGTTGCGCAGGCTCACCTCAGCGATCTGGTCTGCGTTGGGCAATTGCAGTGCAAAGGTCTTGCGCAGGATCTCCAGTGTCTTGCCGAAGTTGGCCGGGTTGGCGACGAAAGCATCCGACATGTCCAGCATCTTGCGGATGGCGGCCACCGTTTGTGGATTGGCCGCTGCCCATTCGGTCTTCACCGCCATGGCACCAGCGCCGCCTCGGGTTGCCAGCATGCTCTTGGGGCCTTGCCCTTTGCGGGGGTCCACCACCAGGCGGCAGGCCTTGAGCACTTCGCACATGCCGTCGGCGGGCGGGAAGGTCATGACCAGATCGACCTGGCCGCGTGTGAGCGCTGGGAATGCCGTGTCGGGCGCGCCCACGGCCACAAAGGTCACGTCGTTCGCGGTCAGGCCCGCATCGGCCAGCATGTCGATCACCTGAAATTCAGCGCCTGAGCCGCGTTGGGTCACGCCGATTTTTTTACCTTTGAAGGACTTGACCACACCGGGGTAGCCTTCTTTTTCGGTCGGCAATTCGGTTTTTGCACCTGCGGCCATGAAAAACACCGGGTCAACGAAACCTGCGGCAATGATGGAAATGGGGGCCTTGCGGGCCACGGCTGCAACCGCCACTTCGGTCGGGCCAAAAAACACTTCGATGTCACCCGAGAGCATGGTCTGCATGCCCAGTGGCCCACCCGCGATGGTGCGCAGTTCGCAGCGAATGCCCGCTTGCTGGCAGAAACCTTGCTCTTGGGCCACACGCACCAACAGGTTGCCGGTGCCAGGATAGTCTTGGAAGCGCACCACGGACTGCGCCATGGCGCTGGCGCCCAGGGTCAAAGCGATGGCACCCAAAGTGGTGCGAACAAATGCAGGGGCAGTAAATTTCATGTTGTCTCCAATGGATGGGTTACAGGCTTGATCACCGTCAAGCTCGGCGAAGCAGATTTGAAGCCCCACGGGAGCGCCAAATTGTTTCTGATGTGACAATTTAGGGGAAAGCACTCAAAATAAATCTGAACGCCACCCGAAATCAACATGCCACTGCCCCGCCCCCGCACACCGAGCACGGTCACGTCCAGCCCCAAACGCAGCGCTGTCTTCAAGGCGCTGGACGCGCCCGACTTCAACCAAACCTGGACCGTGAACTCGGCGCTGACGCCGCGCTCGACCCAAGCGCTGCACAGCGTGGGCGTGCTGCGCACCTGGACCGATGGCCAGGTCTTGCTCAGCCGGGGCCAACCCACCTCGGCGGCATGGATGGTCGTCAGTGGACGCGTACGCATCAGCGTGATCACACCCGAAGGCGAGGAACAATTGCTGCGCTGGATGCTGCCCGGTGAAATCGCAGGGCTGAGTTCGGTGTTTGCAGAAGCCACCAACCCCGCCGACCTGGTCTCTCATGGCTTGACACAGGTCTTGCACATCGAACGCGCCCGATTGATTGAACTGATTGGGCGCGACCCTGTGGTGGCTCTGGACCTGCTGCGCATTCTGGGTTTGCGCATCAACCAGTTGTTTGACACCTTGGCCGACCAAGGCATGCACAGCCTGGAGCAGCGCGTTTGGGCGGCGCTGGAGCGGATTGCCAAATTCAACAGCGTCAAGGTGGCCGACGGCGTGATGCTGCGCGTGAGTCAGTCCGACTTGGCGCAGGCAGCCTCAGCCTCTCGCCAACGGGTCAACCAGCAGTTGCGACACTTTCAGGACCAGGGTCTGATCCGCTTGGGTTACCGCAACATCGTGATGCTGCGGCAATCTGGCAAACCCAACTGACCCTCATATCACGTCGGATGGGATTGCCCGTTGCAAGGCTCAGTAGGTGTAAACACCCTGCCCGGTCTTGCGGCCCAAGCGGCCTGCTGCAACCATTTCCTTGAGCAAGGGGCTGGGGCGGTATTTGCTGTCGCCAAACTCCTTGAGGTAGACCTCCATCACGGCCAAGCACACGTCCAGACCAATCATGTCGGCCAGCGCCAGCGGGCCAATGGGCTGATTGCAGCCGAGCTTCATGCCCGCATCAATGGCTTCGGCTTCGGCCAAGCCTTCGCCCAGCACAAAGAAGGCTTCGTTGATCATGGGCACCAGGATGCGGTTGACCACAAAGCCGGGGGCGTTTTTCACGGTGATGGGTGTCTTGCCCAAGGCCAGCGCCATGTCGTGCACCGCGTCGTGGGTGGCGTCGCTGGTCTGCAGACCACGGATGATTTCGACCAGCGCCATCATGGGCACGGGGTTGAAAAAGTGCATGCCGATGAAACGGTCAGCACGCTGCGTGGCGGCGGCCAGTTGCGTGATCGAGATTGACGAGGTGTTGGACGCGATGATCACGTTGGGGGCCAGCATGCCGTCGAGCTGCTTCAAGATCTTGACCTTGAGTTCGTGGTTTTCGGTGGCGGCCTCGATCACCAGCTGGGCGCCCTTGAGGTCGTCGTAATTGCTGGAGCCCTGGATGCGGGCCAGCGCAGCGGCCTTGTCGGCTTCGCTGATCTTTTCTTTCTTGACCAGACGGTCCAGGCTGCTGGCCACGGTGGCCACGCCTTTGGCCACGGCCGCGTCCGAAATGTCGACCATCACCACTTGGATGCCCGACACCGCACACGCCTGTGCAATGCCATTGCCCATGGTGCCTGCGCCAATGATGCCTACGGTCTGGATGCTCATGATCTTTCCTTGAAATGCTTGAAAAACGGAGAAAAGCGGCATCTTAGCGGCCCGATCCGAATGAATTACTGACAACAGGCGCCATGGGCATGAACGCCACCCCAAAGATTGACAGCGACACCGCATCCAACAGCCCTGCGATACAACAGCTGCGAACCATCACCCTGCCGATTTGGTAATCTTTTCAATTACATTCAGAAACCGCCCACCCCACACACAAAACACCGCACATGCGAATGACACAACACCCCACATGGATGGCGCATGGCCTGCGCCTTTTGCTCAGCTTGACGGTGGCGCTGTCCTGCCTGAACGCCGTGCATGCCCAAAGCACAGCCAACGCCCAAGCTGTCGCATCCACTGCTGCGTCCGCAGCCAGCGCGCCCGTGCTGACGCAAGCGCAAGTCAAAACCCAATATGAAAACTGCCCCAGCGGGCACTACACCGGGCCACGCCCGGGCAAAGCCCGCTACACCAAAGACCCGTGGCTGTGGGTGGTGACGCCGGAGTTTGCGCGCAAGTTCTGCATGCCACAAGAGTTTGTGAGCAGCGAACTGCAAGGGGCCGAAGCCATTGCTTACAAGATGGTGCAAAACCAGGACGAAGAGGTGTGTGGCTGGGGCGACAACCCCGATGTGTGCCGCCGTGCCAGCGAGCACCGCTTTGAGATTTATTACAAGAACGGGACGATTCCGAAAGAGCGGGATGTGCCTTATTTTCATGCGGCCAGAACGCCGTCTACAAAATTACTTGCTTCGAGCGACGCGCAGTGGCAATTCATGATGAAAAGTTTGAAGAAAAAACCCCGCATCGGAGCCCTAGGGGTTTTTGAATCTCAGCAGTTTGGCCTGCAATCGGTCAAGGGAGGCAAGATCGCGTGGCCGCTGGGCACACTGGCGCAAGAGGTGTATTACGAAGAAGCATTCGAAGGCATCGACTACCTGGCCGTCGAAGGCGCCTCCGGCTTCAGTCGTCTGGAAGGCTGGCGCAAATCAGGGGCCAAGCAGATGGTGATCACAGTGCGTAACCCAGCGGCCAAGGATGAGCGCCGCCGCTCATGGGAAATGCCGCTGTCCGAATTTCCACTCGTCATCACCATACCCCCCCGCTTGTCTGAACGCCTGATTCAGAACGATCAAGCCAAGGGGCTGGACCTGCAAGGGCTGGCACGCGAAGCGCTCAAGCGGCCCTGACCCCATGCTTGAGCGGGTCAAGCCGCCCCGGAAACACCGCCTGCCCCTGATTTGTCATGCGATGATTCACGCCTGATTGGCGCCCCATGAACATCCTTTTCGTCCACCAGAACTTTCCCGGCCAGTTCAAGCACCTGGCCCCTGCCTTGGCGCAGCGCGGCCACCGCGTGGTGGCGCTGCACATCAATGCCTGCCCGCCCGTGCCCGGCGTGCAGCTGGTGCGCTACCCCGTTTCAGGCCAGCCCGCACAAGGCACACACCGCTGGCTGGCTGATCTGGAAGTCAAAACCCTGCGGGCCGAAGCCGCCTACCGCGCCGCCCGCCAGCTCCAGCAAGACGGCTTCACGCCCGACGTGATCGTGTCCCATCCCGCTTGGGGCGAGAGCCTGTTTTTGTCGCAAGTCTGGCCAGCGGCCCGCATCGGCATCTATTGCGAGTTTTTCTACCAGGCCCTGGGGGCCGACGTGGGCTTTGACCCCGAGTTCCCAGGCGCAGATCCCGACGTGGGCTGCCGCCTGCAAATGAAAAACGCCAACTACGAGCTGCACTTTGCGCGTGCGCACGCGGGCCTCGCGCCCACACACTGGCAGGCCTCGCTGTTCCCCAAGCCCTTTGCTTCGCGCATCGCGGTCATCCACGACGGCATCCGCACCGAACTGGTCCGCCCCAACCCCGAAGCCCAGCTGCAACTGCAAACCGCGCAAGGCCCAATCGTGCTGAGCCAGAGCGACGAAGTCATCACCTTCGTCAACCGCAACCTGGAGCCCTACCGTGGCTACCACCAGTTCATGCGGGCGCTGCCTGCGCTGCTGAAGGCCCGCCCCAAGGCCCGTGTGGTCATCATTGGTGGCAATGAAGTGAGCTACGGCGCGGCACCGCCTCCCGACCCCGACGGCCAAGCCCAAACCTGGCGCGAGATTTTCTTGAAGGAAGTCAAGGGCGCGCTGGACCTGTCACGCGTGCACTTTGTGGGCAAGGTGCCCTATGCCGACTACCTGCGCGTGCTGCAGGTGTCCACCGTGCATGTGTACCTGACCTATCCCTTCGTGCTCAGCTGGAGCCTGCTTGAAGCCATGAGCGCCGGCTGCGCCATCGTGGCCAGCGACACTGCCCCGGTGCGCGAAGCGATTCGACACGGCGAAACCGGGCAACTGGTCGACTTCTTTGATCCGGCGGCGCTGGCACAGCAAGTGGCGGCCTTGTGCGAGAACCCCAGCGAGCGGGCACGGCTGGGCGCGCAGGCTCGGACATTTGCGGTGGAAAACTACGATTTGGAGACGCGGTGTTTGCCTGGGCAGATGGCATGGGTGCAAGGGTTGGCGCAAAGCCACTGAGCGACAGGCATCAAGGGACGACCGACAGCTGTCGGGGTCTTCGACCACCGACCTACAAATCCCATCACTGCAGCAGCTTGGCACTCACAGAATCCGGAAAATGCCCTGAAGCCAAACTTTTGGCCACTCGATGCTTTTGTCAAGCACTAGCCCATGACACCGCCTCAGAAGAGCCTGCTGTTGATGTCTCGCGCATGGTGCAAAACACGGATGACAGTGATCCCGGAATCGTTGGCGACGTAGTACAGGTTGTACGCAGCCGATGTAGGCCAACATCTCACGTCCTTGCGCAATTCCGGTCGCGCTCTCCCCATCAAGGGTGCAATGCCAATGTCTGGGCTTCTTTTTCAATGACGTCCAAAACATGGTCGGCCGCCTCGAAACTTTCTTCAGCGATGAAAGACCACGCCTCCAAAAGGTCCGTCTGCGCGCTTTGCGCAAAAGAGACTTCAGGCATCAGCTGCGCTTTTTCAGAACACGCCCCTGGGCCTTGATGGCAGCCATGTCCATCTTGCTCACCCGCCCTGCGTCGAGATCGGCCATGCCTTGATCGATATCGGCTTTGAGTGCAGCCAGACTGGACTGTTGTACCGATTGATAAGCCTCCAAAAGTCGCAAGGCTTCACGAATGACCTCGCTGGCTGAGCCATACAGACCCGATGCAACGTGCGCACGGACGCGGGCCTCAAGTTCCATGGGCAAAGAGACGTTAAGAGTCATGGAATTTTCCATCAATGGCAAAGATTGCCATATTGCGACATTCCAGAAAACCACACCCAAAAGTACTTGCCCACGGAATTGAGTGCCCAACGACCTCTGTGCGCATCAGCAAGATGCATCCTTGCACACTCAACTCCTGAACCGCTTGCGGGTCAACGCCAACGCAATCCAAAACGACACCACCGCAAACCCCGCCAGCACCAGCACATGGTGCAGCGGTTGGTCTGGCCAGCGGTCCAAAAACAGCGGGCGCACCAAATCCACCGCCACCGACAGCGGCAGCCAGTCGGCGATCACGCGCACGAAGCCGGGCAATTGCTCGCGTGGGAAGAAGATGCCCGAGAGGAACATCATGGGTGTGAGGAACAGGGTGAAGTAGTAGGTGAAGAAGTCGTAGCCTTTGGCCAGCGCGTTGAAGATCAGCGCCATGCAGCTGAAGGTGATGCCCACGCCCAGCAGCACGGGCCAGGCCACCAGCAGCTTCCAGCTGTGGCTGATGCCCAGGGCCATCATGACACCCAAAATGGCCGTGACGGTGAACAGTGCTTTGAATGCGGCCCACAGCATTTCGGCCAGCACCACATCGTCGAGGCGCACCGGGGCGTTCATGATGCCGTCCCAGGTTTTTTGCACATGCATGCGCGAGAACGCCGAGTACAGCGCCTCAAAGGTGGCCGCGTTCATGGCGCTCATGCAGATGCTGCCGCTGGCCAGGAAGAGGATGTAAGGTACCTTTTCGCCGCCCAGCTCGATCTGCCCGACCAGCGAACCCAGGCCGTAGCCAAAAGCCACCAGCCACATGAGTGGCTCGGCGATGTTGCCCACCAGACTGGGGATGGCCAGCTTTTTCCAGACCAGCCAGTTGCGCTGAAACACGGGCCACCAGCGCATGGACAGGCGGGGCGCGGCCCAGATGTTGTTTTGAATTTGACTCATGATCAACCTTCCTCTCGGATCTGGCGTCCGGTCAATTTCAAGAACAGGTCTTCCAGGTTGGAAGGTCGGTGCAGCGTGCGCAGCGTGGGCCAGGCCTCCAGCGCGTGCATCAGCGCTCGGCTGTCTTGGGTGTAGAAGAAAACCGTTTCACCGCTGACCTCGACCCGCCCTGCCAGCGCTTTCAGGCCAGCTTCTTGCGCCAGCGCCACTGCGCCTTGACCAAAGACTTCCACGACTTCAGGCTCAAGGTGCTGGGCAATCAAATCGCGCGGCTTGCCTTCGGCGATCTTGCGGCCTTGGTCCAGCACCAAAAGTCGGCTGCACAGGCGCTCGGCCTCGTCCATGAAGTGGGTGGTGAGCAAGATAGATTTGCCTTCTTGCAGCAGCACCTGCAGGCGCTCCCACATCAGGTGCCGCGCCTGCGGGTCCAGGCCCGTTGTGGGCTCGTCCAGCATCAAGAGCTGCGGGTGGTTGATGAGGGCTCGCGACAGGCTCAAGCGCCGCTTCATGCCGCCCGACAACTCGCCCGGTTTGGCCTTGGCTTTGTGGCTGAGGGCGCCGAATTCGAGCAGCTGGGGAATGCGCTCGCGGATCACCGCGTCGGGCAGGCCAAAGTAGCGGCCAAAGACCAAAAGGTTTTCTTCCGCGGTGAAGTCCGGGTCCAGCGTGTCCATTTGCGCCACCACGCCCAAGCGGGCTTTGATGGCCAAGGCGTCACGCGGCATTTGCAGGCCGTCAAAGTAGGCAATGCTGCCGCTGTCGGGCTGCGACAAGCCCAAGCACATGCGCAGCGTGGTGGTTTTGCCCGCGCCGTTGGGGCCAATCACGCCCAGGCATTCACCGGGCTCGATGTGGAAAGACAGGTCGTTGACCACCGTGGCGTCGCCGTAGCGCTTGACCAGATGTTCGACCGAAAGCAAAGGGATGTTCATGCCCCGGATTGTGCCTGTGCCAGCAGCGTTGGTGCTGAAGGTGCCGACCTACGGGGAAGTCCTCGCACGGCCAGCTGTAGGTCGGCGGTCAAAGACCCCGACGTGGTGGGTTACCCCGTCAAACCCACCAGATCGCTCAAGCACAACAGCGTCGGACTCTTAGAGTGCCGACCTACTGGGTCAAAGGCATTTTTTGCGGCACGAATCTACCCAAGCCGCAGGTCGGCAGCTTCTGCCCCGACATGGACCTGTGCCAGAGCCCCTTCGGCTGCCCGATAAAATCAGGGCCTTCTCTTGAACCGCCCCCGCGGCCTCTTATGTCCAGCTCCTTTTCTGATCGCCTGGCAGTTTTGCCGCAATACATGATTCCAAAACAAGCCCTGACCGCCTTTGCAGGCTGGGTGGCGGGCAGCCAATGGGGCGGCGCGACCACCGGGATCATCAACTGGTTCGTCAAGCGCTACAACGTGAACATGAGCGAAGCGGCCAACCCGGACACGGCCAGCTACAAGAGCTTCAACGAATTCTTCACCCGCCCCTTGCGCGGCGATGCGCGTCCGTTGGCTGCGGCTGATTTTGTGAGCCCGGTGGACGGCGCCATCAGCCAGTGCGGCCCGATTTCTGGCGACCAAGTCTTCCAGGCCAAGGGCCACCGCTACAGCACACGCGCCTTGGTGGGCGGCGACTCCGCATTGGCCGCGCAGTTTCAAGACGGCGAATTTGCCACGCTCTACCTGAGCCCACGCGACTACCACCGCATCCACATGCCTTGCGCGGGGCAGCTCACGCGCATGATTTACGTGCCGGGCGATTTGTTCTCGGTGAACCCGACCACCGCACGCGGCGTGCCGGGGCTGTTTGCACGCAACGAACGCGTGGTGTGTGTTTTTGACGGCGAGCACGGCCCGTTTGTGATGGTGCTGGTGGGCGCCACCATTGTGGGCAGCATGGCCACCGTGTGGCACGGCGTGGTCAACCCGCCGCGTCCGGGCACGGTACGCGAGTGGACCTACGAGATGGGCAACATCGCCCTGGCGCAAGGCGAAGAGATGGGCCGCTTCTTGCTCGGCTCCACCGTGGTGATGCTGTTCCCCCAAGGCGTGATGCAGTTCAACAAGGACTGGACACCGGCCCGCCCAATCTGCATGGGCGAGTCGATGGGGAGCTTGGGCTAATTTGCGCTTCAGCCTTCTGCCGGAGAAATTGTCGGACTCTTCGAGTACCGACCTACGAAGTCACACCCTCGGCAACCCCCGTAGGTCGTCGTTCGAAGACCCCCGACGAGAGCTTCAGCCTTTGACCACCTTGAGCGCCAGCACCAGATCGGCCCAGGCTTTGGCTTTGTCGGCGGGGTTGCGCAGCAAATAGCTGGGGTGGTAGGTCACCACCACCGGTACGCCCTGGCAGTCGTGCACCTGGCCGCGCAGTTTGCCCAGGGGTTCGTTGCTTTGCAGCAGGGATTGCACGGCAAAACGGCCCATGGCCAGGATCACTTTGGGTTTGACCAGGGCGACCTGACGCATCAGATAGGGGGCACAGGTGACCACTTCGGCGGGTGTCGGGTTGCGGGGGATGGCGGGGCGACACTTGAGGGCGTTCGCGATGTAGACGCCAGACCCGCTCTCGTCCTGCCGGTTGAGACCCACTGCTTTGAGCATGTTGTCGAGCAATTGTCCCGACTGGCCGACGAAGGGCTTGCCTTGCGCGTCTTCCTCTTCGTCCGGGGCTTCGCCCACCACCATCCAGTCGGCCTGAACATGGCCCATGCCAAAGACGGTGTTCTTGCGTTCCGTACACAAGGGGCAGGCCTGGCAGGTCGCCACGGTGGCTTGCAGGGACGCCCAGTCCATGCGGTCAACGCCTTCTGCCAAGGGCTGGGCCTGCGCTGCAGCAGGTAACGCAGGCGCTGTCGTGGCCGGGGCTGCAGCAGGTACAGGCCTGCTGTGTGCCGCTTTTGCCGCCACCTCGGGTGCTGACGTAGACGTCATGGCGGGGTCCGGTGCCGAAGTCCTTGCAGCAGCAGATGGTGCAAGCCGTGCATCACTCTGTAATGCAGTTGCCTTGGCACCGCTCTGGGGTGCCATCTCAGCCGGCACCGTGTCAGCGGCTGGCCTGGACAACTCGGTCGCCTTGGGCCACCAGACGCGCACCCCCATCTCGGCCAGCATGGCGCGTTGGCGGTCGTCCAGGTCAAATCGGGTGGGGTCGGTCATGTCCATTCGTCTCAAAATTCATGCGCAGCGGGTCTGGCGGTCAAGTGCAAGTGCAAAAGCGGCAGGTGCCCTTCACAGCGGCAGACTCATCACCACGGCGTGTTCGCGCTGCTGGCGGTCCAGGGGATAGTAATCCTTGCGCAGGCCGACGCGGCGAAAACCGTAGCGCTCATAAACGTGCAGGGCACGGGCGTTGCTCTGGCGCACTTCGAGCCACAGCACTTTGGCGCCTTGGCTGCGCGACCACAGCGACAAGGCGTCCAGCATCATGTGGCCCCAACCTTGCCCTTGCCGGGCCGGTGCCACGGTGATGTTGAGCAGGTGCATTTCTTCCACGCCGTGCATGGCCAAAAAGTAACCCAGCAATTCGCCTTCGAACCACAGGCACTGGGCGTCAAACAGCGGATTGAGCGAATCCCGAAAATTGCCCCGCGACCAGGGGTGGCTGTAGGCAGCTTGCTCGATGGCCAGCACGGCGTCCAGATCGTCGTGCGTCATGGTCCGCAAGGTGACCGCGTTGCGCATGGCCTCGCACGGCGGCTGCTGAGGCTGAAGTGGCGAGTGCGGTTGTCCCATGTTCACGCTCATGGGTTGGCTGCGGCGCGGGTGGCAGCAAGAGCTTGGGCCTGGGCCTGGGCCAGGGCCTGGGCCTTCAGGGCTTCGCGCTCGGCGGTGGTGTTGGCGACTTTGTCGCGGATGTACAACGGCATGGCCTGATCGGCAGGCACGGCCAAGCCCTGCGCCCACAAGGCGGGCGCCAGTCGCAACAAGGCCGAAGCGGTGGGCAAGGCCACGCAATGCGGCCCTTGCGGCAAGCGTTCGCCATAAGCGGCAAACGCATTGCCTGCCAACAAAACAGGCTTGTCCTGCGGGCTGTGAATTTTTTCGGGGGCGCTGACCTGCAAAGCAGAGACTTCTTGCCAGTTGCCCTGAACTGGCCCATTCCCCTCAGACAAGAGCTGCCAACGGTAGGCCGCGCTGTAGACCTCGTCCATGCGCGCATCGAGCAAGGCCAGCACCGTCAGCGGCGCATCGCTCTGAATATGCCCGGCCTGGCATTGCTCGAACCGGGCTTCTTCGGCCACGGCCAGCAAGGTGTCCACTGGCAGCACCGGAATGTCGGCACCAAACGCCAGGCCTTGCGCCACCGCGCAAGCCGTGCGCAAACCGGTGAAGGAACCCGGCCCCCGACCAAACACCACGGCGTCCAGTTGCGGCAAGGTCAGACCGGCCTCGGCCAGCATGGCCAGCACTGCGGGAATCAGTCCACTGGACGCCTGTGCGCCACCGGGCAAGGTTTGCGTCCAGACCTGATCACCCCGGGCCACGCCCAAAGACAGCACATCGGTGCTGGTGTCAAAGGCCAGCCAGTTGTGCGCGCTCATGGTTTGGCGCCCCCCGCAGGCTTGGCCTGGCGCACACCAAACAAGATGCCACCGGTCACCAGCGCCAGCCCGGCCAGCAAGTTCCAATGCATGGGCTCGCCCAACAACCAGACCGCGCCCATGGCCGACAGACCCGGCACCAGGGCGGTGATCATGGTCGAGCGCACGGGCCCGTAGTGGCGCACCATCTGCGTGAAGGTGATGCCCGAAATCACCACCGAGCCGCCGCCCTGGAAAGCGGCCTGAAAAAGGAACTCGGTCCACGGGGCCTGATGCAGATGTGTGGGCAAGACACCCAGGGCAATCAGGGCCAGGTAAAGCGGCACAAAGCCCACGAAGGCAAACGCCGTGATCGCCATGGTGGCACGCACTGCGTCCAGGCCGTAACGGCGCACGGTGACGCTGTAACCCGACCAACACAAGGCCGCCGTCATGAAGAGCAGATCACCTTTCCAGACCTCGCCGCCTTCAAAGGCCTTGAGCAGGCTGACCCCACCCACCAGCAAATCGCCCAGCACAATGAGCCCCAGGCCCACGGCGCGCGAAGATGACACTTTTTCACGCAGCACCAGCCAGGCCAGCAAAGTGGTCCACAGCGGCAAGCTGCCCGGCATCAAGACAGAAGCATGGGCTGCTGGCGCAAAAAAGAAGCCGCTGTAGGCCAGCACCGCATAGAGCAAGCCCCCCAGCAACCCGGCCTGCACCGTGGGCGCCAGCGGCAAGGGCGACAGCCCCAAAAGCGAGCCGACCTTCTCGCCCCGCTGACGGGCAGGCCGCATCAGCCACCAGGCCCAGGGCAAGAGCACGCAGCTGGCCCCCAGAATGCGGGCCAGCGCAATGTCCAGAGGGAGCAGCCCCCGCGAAGCCGAGGCGCGGGCAATGACAATGAAGCCAGTCCAGATGAGCACCGTGATGACCGCCGAGACCAGGCCCACGGTTTTTGAAGAAAATCGCATGGGCGCAATGATACGTGGCTGGCCTGCTGCCTCATCGGCCCAACGTCGGACTCTTCGAGTGCCGACCTACGAGTCCTTGCCGCAGGTCGGCGGTCGAAGACCCCGACATGGGACCTGAGCCGAAGCCCACATCGCCCGCAGACCGCTAGACTTGGGCGATGTTGTTTTGTCTCTCCGCTCATCCCCACGCACGCAAGCCAACACCCCGACCCCACTGGAAGCCTGTGCGCGCTGCGTGGCTGGCCCTAGGGCTGAGCTTGTGCGCGCCTTGGACGCCTGCTGCACAGGAAACGTCACCAATCCCAAGCCGCACACATCGCAGCGCAGCGCCCCACCACCTGCCCCCAGCCGTTTTGCAGGCTCTGCGCCAGGCCCAGGTGCCGCCTTCGGCCATCAGCGTGCAAGTCAGTCCCGTGCCTGCATCACAGCCGATGCCTGACGCCGCCCCTGAGCTGCCCCGCTTGACCCACCGCGCTGCTGAGACCATGAACCCGGCATCGGTCATGAAGCTGATCACCACCTATGCGGGTTTGTCGCTGCTGGGGCCGCAATACATCTGGCGCAACCGCGTCTATACAGACGGGCCGGTGCTAGCCGGTGTGTTGCACGGCAACCTGATCTTGCGCGGCAGTGGCGACCCCAAACTGGTGGTCGAGCGCTTGCAGGACTGGATGGCCCAGATCAACGCCGCCGGAGTGCGCGAGGTGCGCGGCGACATCCTGCTGGACCGTAGCGTGTTTGACGTCAGCCCGCGCAGCGAGCCCTTTGACGACGAGCCGCTGCGCCCCTACAACGTGAGCCCTGATGGCTTGCTGCTGAACTTCAAGGCCGTGATTTACACCTTCAGCCCGGATGTGGCCGCAGGCCTGGCGCGTGTGCGCTACGAGCCGCCGCTGGCTGGCTTTGAAGTCCCTCAGGAATTGCCTTTGCGCACAGGCCCTTGCAACGACTGGCGCCGCCAACTGCAGGCCGACTTCAGCCAGTCGCAAGCGGCGCGGTTTGCGGGCACTTACCCCGCCAGCTGCGGCGAACGGGCCTGGCCCGTGGCCTTTGCAGCGCCAGAAGCCTATGCCCCTCAACTGATTCGCGCCCTGTGGCTGGCCTCTGGTGGACGCCTGACGGGCCAAGTGCGCGATGGCACGGTGCCCGCACGGGCGCGCTTGCTGCTGGAGGCACCTTCACTGCCGCTGGCCGAGGTGATGGCCGACATCAACAAGTTGTCCAACAACGTGATGGCGCAGCAGTTGTTTTTGACGCTTTCGAGCGATCTGGGCGCCCCGGGCCGGTTTGAGGCTTCGCGTTTGCGTGTGCTGCGCTGGTGGCGATCGGAGTTTGCGGGGCTGCCAGAGCCCGTGCTGGACAACGGCTCGGGCCTGTCGCGCATCGAGCGCAGCAACGCCCAAGCGCTCACGGCCTTGCTGCACGCGGCCAGCGCCAGCCCGCATGCCCACGCGTTTCAAAACTCCCTGGCCATTGCGGGTGTGGATGGCACGGCGGCGCGCTTGCGTGAACGCCAGCCGAATTCGCCCGTGATCGGGCAGGCCTGGCTCAAAACCGGTTCCTTGCGTGATGTGGCATCGGTCGCCGGGTATGTGCAGGGCCAAAGCGGCCAGCGCTACAGCGTGGTCGCCATCATCAACCACCCCAACGCCAACCAGGCCCGCCCGGCGCTGGACGCCCTGCTGGAATGGGCGGTACGTGACACAAACAACCCAGCCAGCCCCACCAACACGCCCTCCAGACCACAGCGCCAAGCGACAATCAGGCCATGAACCTGATTGACTGGGTCGGCTCTCTGGCCGCCATCCTGACCACCGCCAGCTTTGTGCCCCAGGCCTGGCACACCTTCCGCACTCGCGACGTGAGCGGCATCTCCTTGGGTATGTACAGCCTGTTCACCGTGGGCGTGGCCCTGTGGCTGGTGTACGGCGTGCTCATGATGGCCTGGCCCATCATCATCGCCAACGTCATCACCACCAGCCTGGCGCTGATGATTTTGGTGATGAAAAAAAGCTACAAATAGTTTTCATTGTCAATATACAAAGAGTCTGTTGGTATATATACCAATGCGATAAGCGGCCATCCCTCCTACGATGACAAAAAAGAACAACCGTTCTTTTTTTGAAACAACAGGAGTTAAACGATGCATCAATTCAAACGATACGGCCTGGTAGCAGGGCTGGCGGCCGTGCTGGCATGGGGGCTGGCAGGCTGCGGCGGCAATGACAGCCTGCCCCCCAAAACCACGATCAGCAAGGTGTATGTGATGGGCGACAGCCTGGCCGATGTGGGGACGTTCGGCGTGAAGTTCACGGTGATGGACCCTACAGAGCCCAAAAACTCCCAGGTCTGGCCGCAAATCGTGGCCAATCATTTTGGTTTGGATGGCTCCAAGCAGTGCAACTTTTTCGCTTACGACGGCACCACATTCATCGCCAACCCCACGCCCGGCTGCACCAACTACGCCATTGGCGGCGGCAGGATCGTGGTCGACAAATTGAAAGGCGGCGCATCTAACCCCCAAACAGTTGGTTCGCAGCTGGCAATGCAGGCGTCGGCAGGCAACTATCTGGCCACCGATCTTCTGCTGATTGATGGCGGCGGAAACGATGCAGCAGATCTCGTCAAGTCTTATCTGGGCGCACCAGACGCCATGCCTTTGCGTGCCTTTTTGCTACAGCAACTCGATGCGAGTGTGGTAGATCCGTTGTTGAGTCAAGGTGCAACTGGAGCCGCCCAAGCGGCCGGCATCTACATGACCCAACTGGCCAACACCTTCTACACGGCCATCGACACCCAGGCATTGGGCAAAGGCGCGACCAAGGTAGCAGTCCTCAACGTTCCCGACATCACCTTGACACCGGATTTCAAGGACGTTATCAAAACCGTCAAAACGGCCCAAGGCGAAGCCGCCAGCCTGCAATTGAAAGCAGCGATTCAGCAATGGATTGGTGCATTCAATGCGCAACTGAAAAGCAAAGTGAATGGCAACAGCAAGATTGCTTTGGTCGACTTCTACGCCGACTTCACAGACGAAATCAGCAACCCCGGCCCCTATGGCCTGAGTGACGTGACTTCACCCGTTTGCACGGAAACCGTTGGACCTCTCGGCAACTTTCCGTGCCTGAGCACCACACTGGATGCAATGAAAGACAAAACCCCAGGCTGGTGGAAAAAGTACGCCTTCTCAGACGGCTTCCACCCCACCCCTTATGGCCACACCTTGTTGGCTGCATCCGTCTCCCGCGCCTTGGCCCGTGCGGGTTGGCTCTGACATCAACACAGGAGCAATCCATGAAAAAAAGCATCCTAACCCTCGCACTGATGGGCACGTTCACTGGCGTTTGGGCGCAAAGCGCGGGTTCCTGGCTGGTCCAGGGCGGTGTGACGCAAATCTCCCCGAGCGTGAGCAGTGGCGCCTTGAGCGCCCCCTCGCCTTCGGGCACCACCATTGATGTGGGCAGCGACACACGGCCGACCCTGCAGCTGACCTATGTGTATGACGAGCACCTGGCGGTCGCCGTGCCGCTGGGCACAGGCTTCAAACACAAGCTGTATGGCACGGGCGCCATCTCCAATGTGGGGCAAATCGGCACAGTGACCGCCTTGCCCATCACGGTTTTTGCGCAATACCGGTTTGGCGAAGCCCAGGCCAAATTCAGACCCTACGCCATGCTGGGACTGAGCTACGTGCACTTCAGTGACGCCCAAGGCAGCGCCACCCTGAACAGCTTGAACCCGCTCAACCCCGAAGGAAGCAGCACCGGCATGAAAGTGGATTCCAAACTGGCGCTCAGCCCCGGCTTAGGGATGAGCATCCAGATGAATGATCGCTGGTTCGTGGACTTTTCCTACGCCAAAACGTTTTTGAAGACCACCACCACCCTGTCCACCGGGCAGACCATTCAGACCACCCTCGACCCGGGCATTGCCACATTCGGTGTGGGCATGAAGTTTTGAGCGCCCTCTGAAGTCAAAACGCCCGCTGCAAGCGGGCGTTTTGATGATTGATGATGAACGCTGAAGTCTGAACTGTTTGCGCCCAGTCATCCCTTATAGATTCGGCCCGATGAAGTATGAGCCGTGTGTTGCCCGTTGGGAGGATTTAGTGGGGCTTGCCAGCCAAGCGAAAAGCCTGTGGTCCACATGCGTCTGATCGCCAGCAAGGCTAGCTCCCACCAGGTGCAAGATTGAAGTCACCCTGCAAACTTCACAGGGCCGGATCAATAGGTCGGAGGCTTGAGCCCCGATATGCAGTCTGAGCTGTATCGAACAAACGTCGGAGCTGAAACTGCCGACCTACGAAACCTTTGAGCATCAAATACATCCAGGGCCTGATTAATACAGATGCGGCCTCCCACTCAAGCCGCTGCCCTTTTCAGCCGATCTAGCACACCTTCCCACTCGGGCGTGTCGGGCGGCAGCTGCACCCAAATTTGCGTCACGCCACGCGCATCCAGATCTCGCAACACGCTGAACAGATCATGCGCGGCCTGTTCAGGGCTTGTGGGCTGTTCGCGCCAAACCACGCCTGCACCCGCGTCAGGGCGCTGGGCCGACCACAAACCCAGGTTGTTGGCATGCGGGCCGAGGGCTTGTAGTTTGGCGTCGATGTCGTGCGCCGATATCAAGCGCACCTTGGCACGCGGCGCGTAGTGCGATTCGAGCGTGCCCGAGGCGCGTGGTGCGGCTTGGGTCAGCGCATCTTTGTCCAGCACGATGCGGCCGCAAGCCGCTTCAATCTGTGGGCGGGTGATGTGCCCCGGGCGCAGCAGCACCGGTTCGCCGCGTGTGCAGTCGATGATGGTGGACTCAATGCCCACCGCACACTCGCCACCGTCCAGAATCAGCAAGTCCTGGCCCAGCTCGGACTGGACATGCGCGGCCGTGGTCGGGCTCACGCGGCCAAAGCGGTTGGCGCTGGGCGCTGACACGCCGTGCACGCCCAAGGCCAGCCCCGCACGCAGCAGCGCCTGTGCCACTGGGTGCGATGGGCAGCGCAAACCAATCGAGTCTTGCCCACCCGCCGAGGCCGTGGCCACGCCGCTCTGGCGCGGCAGGATCAGGGTCAAGGGGCCGGGCCAGAAAGCCTGTATGAGGCGCTGGGCAAATTCGGGCACCTGCGCGGCAAACAGCGGCACCTGTTTGGCGCTGGCCACATGCACGATCAGCGGGTGGTCGGCCGGACGACCCTTGGCCACAAAAATCTGAGCCACCGCCGCGTCGTCGGTGGCGTTGGCCGCCAGGCCATAGACCGTCTCGGTGGGCAGGCCCACCAATTGGCCATCTCGCAAGGCACGGGCGGCCTGCTCGATGGCGCGATCGTCTGCCGCAAAGATCATGACAAGCTCAAAACGCTTCAATGCCCAGCAGGGCTGCCGCCTGCAAGGCCGTGGCGCGCACCGCCTCGGGTGTGGCACCCGTGATGTTCAGGTGCCCCATCTTGCGACCGGGGCGCGCCGACAGCTTGCCGTACAGATGCAGATGCGTGCCGGGCAAGGCCAGCACTTTGTCCCAGGCAGGCACGCCACCTTCGGGCCACAGATCCCCCAGCAGGTTGAGCATGACGGCCGGGGAATGCTGGCGCGGCTGCGTGAGCGGCAAGCCAGCCAGCGTGCGCACCTGCAAGTCAAACTGCGACTGGTCGCAGGCGTCCAGCGTGTAATGGCCGCTGTTGTGCGGACGCGGTGCCATCTCGTTGACGACCAGCTGGCCGCCTTCGAGGATGAAGAACTCCACACACAGCACGCCCACGTAGTGGAGGCCTTCGGCTATGGTGCGAGTCGCCGCCACGGCCTGCGCCGCCAGTTCTGCGGGCACCGCGCCTTCGTAGACGCTGGTCACAGCCAGAATGCCTTCGCGGTGCAGGTTCAGCTGCACCGGAAAATTCACGATTTGGCCATTGGGTCCACGCGCAACGATGACCGAGCACTCGGCTTGCAGCGGCAGCATTTTTTCGAGCACGCAGGGCACGTTCTTGAGCTGGTCCCATGCGGCGGTCAACGCATCACGGGTCTTGACGCGGATTTGACCCTTGCCGTCGTAGCCCATGCGGGCGGTCTTGAGGATGCCCGGCAACAAATCGTCACCCACAGCGGCCAATTGCTCGGGCTTGGCGATGACGGCATGCGGCGCCACCGGCACACCGCAGTGCACAAAGTGGGCTTTCTCGGCGGCGCGGTCTTGCGCAATGGCCACAGCATCGGCGCCCGGGGCCACCGGGCGGTGTGCGCCCAGTGTGACCAGCGCGGGCGCGGGCACGTTCTCGAACTCGGTGGTGATGGCCGCGCAGCGCTGCATCAGCTGGGCCAGGCCTTGCTCGTCCAAATAATCGGTCTGGATGTGGTGGTGACTCACCAGCCCGGCGGGGCTGGCGGCGTCGGGGTCGAGCACGGCGGTGAAATAGCCCATGGCCTGCGCCGCTTGTACAAACATGCGACCCAACTGGCCGCCGCCCATCACACCCAATGTGGCAGGGTGACCATTGACGATGGCGCCTGGCAACAGGGCTTTGTTCATGGGTTTGTTCATGCTGCACCTACCGGGGGCAAGGTCATGGAGCGGGCGGCAGCGGTTTGCTCGGCGCGAAAAGCTTCGAGCTTTTGACGCAGAGCAGGGTCGTTGTTGGCCAGCATGGCCACGGCAAACAGGGCGGCATTGGCCGCACCGGCTGCGCCAATGGCAAAGGTGGCCACCGGCACGCCCTTGGGCATTTGCACAATGCTGTGCAGCGAATCCACCCCCGACAGGGCCTTGGTCTGCACCGGCACGCCCAGCACCGGCACCACGGTTTTGGCCGCGATCATGCCGGGCAGGTGGGCTGCGCCGCCCGCCCCCGCGATGATGGCCTGCAAGCCACGTTCGGCCGCGTTTTGTGCATAAGCAAACATATCGTCGGGCATGCGGTGGGCCGAAACCACACGGGCGTCGTGAGAGATGCCAAACTGTTGGAGAATCTGGACTGCGTGCTGCATGGTGTCCCAGTCAGAGCTGGAACCCATGACGACGCCGATGAGCGCTTGAGTCATTGGGTGCTTTTCGTGATCAATCTTGAATTTTAAGGTTTCACCCCGCGTGGGTTTGAAACACAACCCGGAACACTGCCCGCCATGATGGACGTCACGATAGAAAATTTTGAAGCCGAGGTGATCGAAGCCTCCATGACCACGCCCGTGCTGGTGGACTTTTGGGCCCCTTGGTGCGGCCCCTGCAAATCGCTCGGTCCGGTGCTCGAACAGCTGGAAGAGGCCTACACAGGCCGCTTCAAGCTGGTCAAGATCAACTCGGACGAGCAGCAGGAACTGGCCCAGGCCTTTGGCATCAAAAGCATTCCCACCTGCGTCATGCTCAAGAACGGCAAACCGGTGGACGGCTTCATGGGCGTCCAACCCGCTGGACAGTTGCGCCAGTTCCTCGACAAACACCTGCCCGCCGCTGAAGAACTGCACGCCCAGGCCGCCACCCTGGAAGCCCAGCAGCACCTGCAAGCAGGCGATGAGCACAGCGCCCGCGCCGCCTTGGAGCAGGCACTGGCCACCGACCCCGGCAACGACGATGCGCGTTTTGACCTGGTCAAGCTGTTGATTGGCCTAGAAGAGTTGGCCGAAGCTGCCGCCTTGCTGGCCCCGGCCATGGCCCGCATCCCGGTGCCGCTGCGCTTTGAGGCGCAAACCCAATGGCTCAACGCCCTGGAATTTGTGACCAACGACCCGCGTGGTCAGTGGGAACTGGGCCAATTTGACGTCCTGATCGGTCAAAACAAGCGCGACTTTGAAACCCGCTTTGCCAAAAGCCGCTTGCTGATCGCCGTGGGTCAATGGGAAGCGGCCATGGACGAGTTGCTGGAAATCATCATGCGCGACAAGAAGTGGGACGACGAAGCCCCGCGCAAAACCTTTGTCGCCTTGCTGGAGCTGATGACACCGCCCAAGCCCAAAACGCAAGACGCCACCGGCAAGTCGGCCGGCGGCATCGAGCTGATGGGCAAAGCCGCTCTGCAGGAAGACCCGCTGCTGGCCATGATCTCCAGCTACCGGCGCAAGCTGAGCATGGCGCTGAACTGACAGGCGTCGGCTTCGGGCCTCATGACCGGCCTGAAGCCCTGAACAGCACAATCGGCCTGCAGACATTTGTCGGGGTCTTCGACCGCCGACCTACAAGATGACTGTCCATTCGCGAAGTTGTCAATGCCAAGGCCCACCGTAGCCTCCCCGCAGGCCGGTACTCGCAGAGTCCGACGTGGGTGTTCGCCGAATCGTTCAGTGCGTCGGGCCAGCCTGGCGTTCGATGTCCATGCGCATGGACGCCAGCAAGCCGATGGCCATGAGCACCTCACCCACGACAAACATGGGGCCGACCAGCAAGCCCACGATGTCGTCGGCAAAGGCGGGTTTTTTGCCCTCAAAGTAATGCCCGACAAACTGGATGATCCAGCCGATCACAAACAGGCCCAGACCCGCCTGCCAAGCCAGCACGCCTGCGTCTGCGGCCAGGGCCGCCAGCCCATGCGCCCATGCGATGAGCAGACCATTGACCAAGCTGGTGGCCACACCCAGCAGCAGGGTGCCACGGGTCAGATACCACAGGCTTGTCAGCCCCCACATGCACCAAGCCGGGGTCAGCGCCCACTCGCCCCACGCCCAGGTCGGCTGGGTCAGCATCATGCCAATGGCCATGAAGATCAGGGGCACCCCCAGCAAATGGGTGGCGATGTTGCGCCGGTCGCGGTGGTAGTGGGCGTACTGCACCATCAGTGCTGAAGCGGGTCGGAAAAAACTCATGTGGGTGTGTCCTTTTTTCTCACGCACCTGGGGGGTGACTCATCGCCGGGCGCCTTGGGGGTCTTGGTCGGAGGCGCCGTGTGTCTTGTCATTTTTATCGACTTGGCACCGAGGTCTGGCGGCCTGAAGGTTCAGGCCATCAGCTTTTTCATGGCCTCTTCGTATTTGGCGGCGGTTTTCTCGATCACCTCACGCGGCAAGCGCGGCGCAGGCGGGGTCTTGTCCCAGGGCTTGCCGTTGATCTGGGCGCTTTCCAGCCAGTCGCGCAAAAACTGTTTGTCGTAACTGGGCGGGTTGGCGCCCTCTGCATAGCTTTCGGCGGGCCAATAGCGCGATGAATCGGGCGTCAACACCTCGTCCATCAGCACCAGGGTGCCATCGGCATCCAGGCCAAACTCGAACTTGGTGTCGGCAATGATGATGCCCTTGGTGGCCGCGATGTCACGCGCGGCTTTGTACAGCTGGATGCTGATGTCACGGATGCGGGTGGCCAGGTCGGCGCCGATCATGGCCACGGTTTGCTCGAAGGTGATGTTTTCGTCGTGCTCACCCACCGCCGCTTTGGCTGCGGGCGTGTAGATGGGTTCGGGCAGGCGGCTGGCGTTTTTCAGGCCCGCGGGCAGTTTCACGCCGCACACGGCCTGGTTGTCCTGGTATTCCTTCCAGCCGCTGCCGGCCAAATAACCGCGCACCACCGCCTCGACCGGGATGGGCTTGAGGCGCTTGACCAGCATGGAGCGGCCGACAACCTGCGGCACCTCTTCAGCGCTCACCACGCTCTCGGGCGCTTCACCCGTCAGGTGGATCGGACAAATGTTCAGGCCCTTGGGGCCCAGTTTGTCAAACCAGAACAGCGCCATTTGCGTGAGCAGCACCCCTTTGCCAGGGATCGGCTCGCCCATGATCACGTCAAACGCGCTGATGCGGTCCGACGCCACCATCAGGATGCGGTCGTCACCCACGGCGTAGTTGTCACGCACTTTGCCACGCGCCAGCAGGGGCAAGGAGGTCAGGGCCGAGGTGTGGAGGGCGTTGGGCATGGGAACTCTCATCAAACAAAAAGCCCGTTGAACTGTTCAAGGGCTCGGAATCATTCTTGTGGATTATCTCAAGAGATCTCCCCCTCCATACGACTCTTGCAGCATACCCCGCACACATTTCTCCCCATCCAAACAAGCACCTTCAAATCATCAAGCATTTAAAAACAAATACTTTCTCATCATAAAATTCAATTATTTTGAAGGGGCAACCATGAAAAAACTCGCAACTGTTCTGATGATTTGTGCAACGTTGACCGCTTGTGGAGGCGGTGGAGGTGGCAGTCAAAACTCAAACAACAAAACTGACAGACCGTCGGTTGCGCTGACGACTCAAAACTATGAGGCCGCAGCCACTGAGGCCATGGGCAGTTCGAGCACCTTGCTTGGCAATTCGAGTAACGCCTCCAATCTTTTGCCGGGCGCAAACGTTCAAACAGCGCCAACCATCACTGATTTCGTGCTTTCAAAACTTCCAGACTTGATCAAAAGTTTGGGCGCTCAACGACCACAACTCATCGGCGCCATCATCACAGATACACAACCATGCACCTCAGGTGGCTCACTCAGCATGTCCAGCGACGATTTAAATGGAAATGATTCACCCGACCCTGGTGACTACGTCACGGTTTCCGCAAACGACTGCATAGACTCATTGAGTGGAGCGAAAATCAACGGTCAAATGACGATCACCTTCACGAAGTACTCAAAAAATTCGGCGAATCCAGACGCATTTGATGCTTCATTAATTGTTCAAAGCAATCAGTTCCGTTCCGAGATCAATGGCGTTACAACAGCCACCCAAGGATCGTTTGACATGGACATTTCATCAATTTACGTACTCGGGCAAAACGGCATGACTCAACAGAGCATGACTGTAAATGTCAGCGCCGCCAGTCTGGACTACAGCGTCACCACAGCAGGAACCACAAAAGTTTACGAATACCGTGACTACATCCTCAAAAGCACCACCTACAACAAGCAAGTGACTCTGTCCATCACGGGCTCCATCAACATCCCGAGCTTGGGCTCCAACACCGCCACTATTCAGACCATCAAGAATTTCGTATCGCCTGTGACATCTAACGTTTCATTTTCTTTGTCCTACCCGACTGATGGAATTGCCCTCATCACATTCAAGCAAGGTGGGAAAATCCGTGCAACCGCTAATGGCACCAGCAATGCATTGATCGAACTTGACCAAGAAAATGACGGCAAATTTGAAACATCCAAACAAGTGCCTTGGAGTGACATCCTTTAAATTCTGTGATCGCCTGTTGCGCCCACATTTGTATGTGGGTGCGCTTGCTCTTTTTGTATCCTGGAGTGCGCTCGGTAAAGAGTGCTCCAAGGTCTTCCTCAGCCCTCAGCTTGGAACTGAAATAAGCCGCTGGGAAGAAGTGTCCCGTTCAGGTAAACGGCTGGTGACTGAGAACGGGCGACTGCATTTCAATGGCTTGATGCTTTCCGCTCATTGCACATCGGCTGACTGGGCTTTGGCTTGGTCACAGAGCAAGGGGTCGCGCACTTACTTGGGTGCAACCAATACAGGCCAAACTGCCACAAGTTTTTCTGACGTTGGGCATCAGAGAATCTCCGGATCGGTTCACCTCAAGGCCAGCGAAAACTTGTCCTTAGGAGGACGAGTGGTTCACAACTCAATTCATCGAAACATTCAATCCACCAGCGAGGCGGCAGGCTATCCCGAGCATTTTCAATTCAACGACTTGTCTCTAGGTGTTCGGTACAAACAATCCGTGAATACAAATTTGATCTGGCAAGCTGAGTATTGGCAGGGACGCATTTTTTCAGGACAGTCGAATGTGGTGTTTCCCAACTTTGCGCCTTCAACCTTGCATCTGGGCGCAGGCCATACCCGTGAAATTGGATTGTCGATAGGAAATAAGCTGGGCGCAAACGATCAAAGATGGACATGGTCAGCCGCCATCCACATTCGACAAGACCGCATCGAAGAAGGCACGCCACAAGCCCTTTACAAAGGCAGTCGCATCGTTGCAAGCGCAGTCCAGCCCGAAATCAACTTGAGATCGAGCCAGTTATTTGCAAAATTGAATTACGCCTTTTAAAGGCATGGGCAGTGTCTCGTGTGAGGGTCTAGAAACACTGCCGCTGTGAACCATCCGATCCGATCAGTTGACCACTTGCGCCAACTCACCCCGGGCATAACGAGCCGCCACCACCTGCAGGTTATCGCCTTTGATCTTGGCAGCCTGGCCTTCACAGCCGAACTCAAGATAGCGCTGCTTGCAAATCTGTTTGGCCGCTTCTCGGGCGGGCTTGAGCCATTCGCGGGCGTCGAACTTATCGGGGTTTTCAAACAGGAACTTGCGCACAGCCGCTGTCATGGCCAGGCGGATGTCGGTGTCGATGTTGATCTTGCGCACGCCGTGCTTGATGGCTTCCTGGATTTCCTCGACGGGCACGCCGTAGGTTTCCTTCATCTTGCCGCCGTACTGGTTGATCAGGGCCAGCAGCTCTTGCGGCACGCTGGACGAGCCGTGCATCACCAAATGGGTGTTGGGAATGCGCTGGTGGATTTCCTTGACGCGGCTGATGGCCAGGATGTCGCCCGTGGGCTTGCGGCTGAACTTGTAGGCGCCGTGGCTGGTGCCAATGGCAATGGCCAAGGCATCCAGACCGGTGGCTTTCACAAACTGCGCGGCTTCTTCGGGGTCGGTCAGCATCTGGCTGTGGTCGAGCTTGCCTTCAGCGCCAATGCCGTCTTCTTCACCGGCCTCACCGGTTTCCAGGTTGCCCAGGCAACCCAGCTCGCCCTCTACCGACACGCCCAACAAGTGGGCCATGTCCACCACACGGCGGGTCACATTCACGTTGTAAGCGAAGTCGGCCGGGGTCTTGCCGTCTTCCAGCAAAGAGCCGTCCATCATGACCGACGAGAAACCGAGGTTGATCGCACCCTGGCAAACCGCCGGGCTTTGGCCGTGGTCCTGGTGCATGACCAGCGGGATGTGGGGCCACTGCTCGGTGGCGGCCTGGATCAGGTGCTTGATGAAGGGCTCACCTGCATATTTGCGTGCGCCGGCGCTCGCCTGCAGGATGACGGGAGCGCCGACTTCGTCGGCCGCCGTCATGACGGCCTGGACTTGCTCCAGGTTGTTGACGTTGAAAGCTGGAATGCCGTAGCCATTGACGGCGGCGTGGTCCAGCAGCTCACGCATTGAAACGAGTGCCATGGTAGTGTTTTCCCGGAGAGTTGAAGATTCAGGTGAGCCGACTGTCTATGTAACCGGCTTGTAACTGGGTGAATTTTATAGGCTCCGGTCTGACACAGGCCTGAATGCAGGCCAGGCGAAGCGCTGGCTGGATGAACTGGCGCACAAAGCACCGTCCGTCGCCACGCCCCGCCCAAGGCACACCTGGACTTATTCGACTCGGCAGATCTTGAGCATGTTGGTGCCGCCGGGCGAACCCATGGGCTCGCCACAGGTGATGGCGTACACATCGCCTGTGCTCACGATGTTGCGTTTTTTCAGGTGGCCTTCAGCCTCCAACAAGGCGGTATCGCGGTCGGCGCTGGTGTCCAGCAACAAGGGGCGCACATTGCGGAACAAGGTCATCTTGCGTTGCGACGACAGCTTGGTGGTCAAGGCATAAATCGGGATGTGCACCCGGTGGCGGCTCATCCACAAGGCGGTCGATCCCGACTCGGTCAGGGCCACGATGGCTTTGGCGCCCAGGTGGTGCGCCGTGAACAGGGCGCCCATGGCAATCGACTGGTCGATGCGCTTGAAGGTCTGGCCCTTGAAGTCAGCATCGAGCTGCACGTCTTCCGCGCCCTCAGCGGCCAGACAAATCTTGGCCATTTCTTCCACCGTCTCCAGCGGGTATTTGCCTGCGGCGGTCTCAGCGCTGAGCATCACGGCGTCGGTGCCGTCCAGCACCGCATTGGCCACGTCCGACACCTCGGCGCGGGTGGGCACCGGGTTGGTGATCATGCTTTCCATCATCTGGGTGGCGGTGATGACGACTTTGTCGTGCACCTTGGCCAGCTTGATCATGCGTTTTTGCAGGGCAGGCACAGCCGCGTTACCCACTTCCACCGCCAGATCGCCCCGCGCGACCATGATGCCGTCGCTGGCCATCAGGATGCTTTCGAGGTGCGGAATGGCTTCGGCGCGCTCGATCTTGGCGATCAAACCCGGCTTGTGGCCGTATTCGGCACCGGCCACATTGCACAGCTGGCGGGCCATTTCCATGTCGGTGGCGTTTTTCGGGAAGCTCACGGCCACATAGTCAGCCTTCAGGCTCATGGCAGTCTTGATGTCGTCCATGTCCTTGGCGGTCAAGGCGGGCGCGGTCAGGCCTCCACCTTGCTTGTTGATGCCTTTGTTGTTGGACAACTCGCCACCCAACTTGACGGTGGTGTGCACTTGCTCACCTTTGACAGCCACCACATTCAGCACAATCAGGCCATCGTTGAGCAACAGCACATCGCCCGCTTTCACATCGCGGGGCAATTCCTTGTAATCGAGACCGACCCCTTGCAAGTCACCGGGTTCGGCGCGCGAGGCATCCAGCACAAAAGATGCGCCGGGCTCCAGCATCACTTTGCCTTCGGCAAATTTCCCCACACGGATCTTGGGGCCTTGCAGGTCGGCCATGATGGCCACTTCGCGGCCAGCGCGCTGCGAGGCTTCGCGCACCAGGCGGGCGCGGTCAACATGGTCTTGCGCCTTGCCGTGGCTGAAATTCAAACGCACCACATTGACGCCAGCACGGATCATGGCTTCAAGCAGGGCGGGGTCGCTGGAAGCGGGGCCTAAGGTGGCAACAATTTTGGTGGCGCGAAGCGACATTCAGGGGACTCCATGTAATTTGATTTCAATTTTCACACGGAATCGGTTACACACCGAAAACATTCAACGCATCCATCAAGCATAAGCACCGTGCCCATGCACCCCTGCCAGACGCAGACCCAGTGGGCTTATGCCCTTTTGTCCAAACCATGATTGATCCTTGTCAGGCCAGTTGCATGGTCGAACGACTAAACTTGCAGTCAAGCGATTCAAATTCTTGCTCCATGACTGTCATGAACACCCCCCCCACGCCTTCACAGCCCATCCCTCTGGACCAGCCTCTGCCCCATCGCAAGATCATTCGCGAATGGCTGATCCCGCTGTCCCAGCGCACCACCGTCCTGGCCTTTGTGCTGCTGATCGTGGACTACGCCCTGTTTTTTGCCCTGATCACAGGCACGCTGTATTTCGACGCCATCTGGGCCAAGCTGCTGAGCGGTCTGGCTGCAGGTTTTGTGATCGGGCGCCTGTTCATCATCGGCCACGACGCCTGCCACCAGAGCCTCACACCCCACCGCGAACTCAACAAGGTGCTCGGCCGCATCGCGTTTTTGCCATCGCTCACGCCCTACAGCCTGTGGGACACCGGCCACAACGTGGTGCACCACGGCTACACCAACCTCAAAGGTGTGGACTTTGTCTGGACCCCACTGACGGCTGCAGAGTTTGAAGCGCTGTCTCCCATGCAGAAACTGCTCGAACGTGCCTACCGCAGCGGCTGGGCACCCGGTCTGTATTACATGATCGAGATCTGGTGGAAGCGCGAGTTCTTCCCCAACAAGACCCACATGCCCACCCGCCGCCCGATCTTCTTCAAGGACAGTTCGCTGGTGACGGTCTTTGGCGTTCTCTGGATCGCCGCCATTGCCGCCGCCGCCGTGGCCACCGGCCAGTCGGTCTGGCTGTCGCTGCTGCTGGGCTTTGCCGTGCCCTTCTTCTTCTGGAACACCATGATCGGTTTTGTGGTTTATGTGCACCACACCCATGTCAAGGTCTCCTGGCACGACAACAAGGCTGCCTGGACCAAGGCCGCGCCCTTCGTGTCGACCACCGTGCACCTGACTTTCCCCTTCAACATCGGCGCACTGATGCACCACATCATGGAGCACACCGCCCACCATGTGGACATGAGCGTGCCCCTGTACCGCCTGAAAAAAGCCCAAGCCAAGCTCGAAGAAATGCTGCCCGGCCGCATCATCGTGCAGCCCTTCTCCTGGAAGTGGTACTTTGAGACGGCCAAGAACTGCAAGCTCTACGACTTCAGCCGCGAGTGCTGGACCGACTTCAAGGGCACCATGACCAGCCCGGTGCGCGGCAACCTGCCGCCAGTGGCTCAGGCCTGATCAGGGCTTCGTTTCACGCCACAAAAAACCCCGCAATGCGGGGTTTTTTGTTATCGGAAATCTGAAGATTTACGTCGGGGCCAAAGCCACCAAACTACCGACACCTCCCCGTAGGTCGGCAGCTTCAGCTCCGACGTTGGTGAATTCGGCACAGGCTTCACGTCGGGGCTGAAGCCACCGACCTACAAAATAAGCTGTAGGTCGGCAGCTTCAGCCCCGTCGATGCTTCAACCGGCAGCGCGCTTGGCCAGGATCTCGAAAGCAGGCAAGGTCTTGCCTTCCAGGATTTCCAGGAACGCGCCACCGCCCGTGGAGATGTAGCCGACCTGCTTTTCGATGCCGTACTTGGCTATCGCGGCCAGGGTGTCGCCGCCGCCTGCGATGCTGAACGCGCTGGACTCGGCAATCGCCTGGGCGATGACTTTGGTGCCGTTTTCAAAGGCCGGGAACTCGAACACGCCCACTGGGCCGTTCCAGACGATGGTGCCTGCCGACTTGAGTTGCGCGGCCAGTTTGGCGGCGGTTTCGGGGCCGATGTCCAGGATCATGTCGTCATCCGCCACGTCGGTGGCTTTCTTCACCGTGGCCACGGCGTCGGCTGCAAAGGTCTTGGCGGTCACCACATCGGTCGGGATCGGCACTTCGGCGCCACGCGCCTTCATGGCCTCGATCACGGCCTGGGCTTCGCCCACCAAGTCCGCTTCGGCCAGGCTCTTGCCGATCTTCAGGCCCGCCGCCAGCATGAAGGTGTTGGCAATGCCGCCACCCACAATCAGCTGGTCCACGTTTTGCGACAGGCTCTTCAAGATGGTCAGCTTGGTGGACACCTTGGAGCCCGCCACGATGGCCGCCAGCGGTCGTTTGGGGTTGGCCAGGGCCTGCGTGATGGCGTCGATCTCGGCGGCCAGCAAGGGGCCTGCACAGGCGATGGGCGCGAACTGGGCGATGCCGTAAGTCGTGCCTTCAGCGCGGTGCGCGGTACCAAAAGCATCGTTCACGTAGATGTCGCACAGCTGGGCCATCTTGCGGGCCAGCTCTTCGTTGTTCTTTTTCTCGCCTTTGTTGACGCGGCAATTTTCGAGCAGTACCACTTGGCCGGGGGCGACGGTCACGCCGTCCACCCAGTTGGCGATCAGCGGCACATCACGGCCGAGCAGCTCGCCCAGGCGCTTGGCCACAGGGGCCAGCGAGTCTTCGGGTTTGAATTCACCTTCTGTCGGGCGGCCCAGGTGGCTGGTCACCATGACGGCGGCGCCTGCGGCCAGCGCCATCTGGATGCAGGGCGCACTGGCACGGATGCGGGTGTCTTCGGTGATGCTGCCGTCATCGGCTTGGGGCACGTTCAAGTCAGCGCGGATGAACACGCGCTGGTTCTGGGCTTTGCCCTGGGCGCACAGGTCGGAAAAACGGATGACGTTCATGGGGGGACTCGCTTGGGGAAGATGACTGCCCGTGATTTTAAAAGCCTGCTCTGACAAGGGCTTACGCCTGGGCCGTTACGAACCCCGAACAAGGCCCGAACCAACGCTACCAACCCAGACCCAGGTGCAGCGGCAGATACACAGCCATGCCCGCCATGATGGTCAGCAGCACATCACGGCGCCAAAAATACACCCCCGCGCCCATGAAGGCCGCAAACAGGCGGGCGTCTTGCCAGGTGGTGATCAACACCCCTTGCACCGTGACGATTTCGGGCACCACCACGGCTGATAGGGCGGCGATGGGCGCATATTGCAGGCCGCGCTGCGCCCAGTGGGGCAGCTGCCAGTTTTTGCTGGAGATGAAAAAGAAGCTTCGCGTGATCACCGTGACCAGCGCCAGTCCGACAATGACGGCCAAAGTCCAGAGATCGGTCCCCGCCCCATTCGTGTTCATACAGCGACTCCGGGAGCCGGACGGAGTTTTTCCACCGTGAGGCACAGGATCACCGCCACGGCAATCGCCACCACGATGTTGAGCTTGAGCGGCAGGTTGTAGGCCACCACGGCAGCCGCCCCAGCCACCACCGCCGACAAAATGCGCATGCGCGAGCTGGCCAGCGAACACTGGATGCCCAGCAGGCACAAAATGCCCGCAAAGCCCAGGCCCCAGCTGGGTGGGATCAGATTGGCCAGCGCGATGCCGACAAAGCTCGCCACGATCCATGACAGCCAGTTCAAAAAGTCGTTGCCAGCCAGATAGGCCTCCTGCTCATGCCGCTCCTGCGCGGTCTGGCCCGGGTGCGCGTATTTGCGGGTGAAGAGGACATAGCTGATGTCGGCCGTCAGGTAGCCGTGCAGCATGCGCTGCCAGCGCGGCAGGTGGATCAAGAACTGGCGCAGATGCAGGCTGAACACCACAAAGCGAAGGTTCACACAAAAGCCGGTGGCCAGAATCACCCAGGCAGGTGCGCCCGCCACGATGAGCGGAATGGCCGCCAGTTGCGAGCTGCCCGCGAACACCAATAGCGTCATGGCGCTGGCCTCGAACACGCTCATGCCCGACTTGACCATGGCCACGCCCGTCATCAGGCCCCAGGCGGCAATGCCTGGCGACTGCGGCGACACCTCGCGCATGCCCAGCACAAAAGCGGGGTGACGGTACAGGCGCGAGAGGAAAAACATCAGGCCACCACCAGGCGCTGGCCGGGCTGCAAGGGGCAGCCGCGCAGGAAGTCGGCGGCGCTCAAACGCTTGCCACCGGGGCGTTGCAGTTGCGTGAGGCACAGCTGGCCTTGCCCGCAGGCCACGCGCACGCCGCTGGCGTCGGCCTGCACCAAGGTGCCGGGCTCGGCAGGGCGTGGCAAGGGCTCGGCCACGGCTTGCCAGAGCTTGAGGGTTTCGGTGCCTGCCTCGGTGGTCAGCGGCACGGTCATGCCCGGGAAAGGGTCGAAGGCACGGATGCGCCGCGCCAGCACCTCGGCACTCAAGGCCCAGTCGAGCGCGGCTTCGGCTTTTTCAATCTTGTGCGCGTAGTTCACGCCTTCACTCGGTTGGGGCTGGCGCTGCAACTGGTCGATGTCGGCCAGGGCCTGCACGATGGCCTCGCCGCCTAAAGCGGCCAGACGGTCGTGCAGCACGGCGGTGGTGTCGGTTGGCCAGATGGTCTCGTCGCGCACCAGCAGCATGTCGCCCGTGTCCAGGCCCGCGTCCATCTGCATGATGGTGATGCCGGTTTGGCTGTCACCCGCCTCGATGGCGCGATGGATGGGCGCCGCACCGCGCCAGCGCGGCAAGAGGGACGCATGGATGTTCAGGCACCCGCGTGGCGGCAAATCCAGCACCCACTGCGGCAAGATCAGACCGTAGGCCGCCACGATCATGGCGTCGGCTTGCGCAGCAAGCAAGGCCTCGCGGGCTGCGGCGGCGTCTTCGGGGTATTTGCCGTCCAGGCGCAGGCTGCGCGGCTGGGCCACGGGCACGCCGTGCGCCAGCGCCCACTGCTTGACGGGCGAGGCCTGCAGCTTCATGCCGCGCCCGGCGGGCCGGTCGGGTTGGGTCAGCACCAGCACGATGTCGTGGCCTGCCGCGTGCAGGGCGGCCAGCGCCACCTGGGCAAATTCGGGCGTGCCCGCAAAAATCAAACGCATGAACGGTTCTTCAAAAGGGATCAGCGCCCGGCTTTTTGGGCTTTGACCATCTTGGTCTTGATCCGGCCTTGCTTGAGCGGCGAGAGGTATTCCACAAACACCTTGCCCATCAGGTGGTCCAGCTCGTGCTGGATGCAAATGGCCAGCATGCCCTCGGCCTCGATCGTGCGGCTTTGGCCATCGCGGTCCAAGGCCGTGACCTTCACTTTGGTCGCGCGCTCCACGCCGTCGTAAATGCCGGGCACCGACAGGCAACCCTCCTCGCCCTTGACGCGCTCCTCATTCATCCAGGTGATCTCGGGGTTGATCAGCACCATGGGCTGGTTGCGCTCCTCAGACGTGTCGATCACCACCAGGCGCTCGTGCACATCGATCTGTGAGGCGGCCAGGCCAATGCCACCGGCCTCGTACATGGTTTCAACCATGTCGTCGATCAGGGCGTGGATGCGGGCGTCCACCGCTTGCACGGGTTTGGCCACCTTGTGCAGGCGAGGGTCTGGGTAGCAAAGGATGGGAAGCAGGGCCATGGGTCAAGAGCTAGAAGAAACCAATCCTGTATTGTCCCTAATTTTGAAAGCGTCTGCCCCTCCAAGCCCGTTGTTTGAGGTGCAAAAGCTGCGGCCACGCGCTTTCTGGCCTCAATCCTGTGTCCTTGGCATCGCGCCAGCTTTGGCCCACAATGCCTGCACAGACGGCTTTCAAGGCTGCACAGGGAGAGACACATGATGGACAGCTCTGAAGAATTGGGTGCCTGGTTGCGCCTGGCGCTCACCAACGGGGTGGGCCCCGAAACCGCCCGCAACCTGATGGCCGCGCTTGGCGAACCCCAGGCCATCTTTGCGCAAACAGAATCGGCCTTGCGCCAGATCGTCTCGCCCCAGCAGTCCAAGGCCCTGCGCCAAACACCCGCAGGCTGGGCAGAACTCACCGCTGAAACCTGGCAATGGCTGCAAGCCGATGGACCGTCTGCCCAGACGCGTGCCGTGCTCACGCTGGGGGATGCCGACTACCCGGCCCCGCTGCTGCAAATCCCAGACCCACCCCTGATGCTGTACGCCCTGGGCCAAGTCAGCGCCCTGCGCCATTTGCATGTGGACCGGTCCTTGGCCATGGTCGGCAGCCGCAACCCCACACCACAAGGCGCTGTCAACGCCCGGGAATTTGCGCGCAGCCTGGCCGCCAGCGGGTTGACCATCGTCTCGGGCCTGGCCTTGGGGGTGGATGGCGCCGCGCACGAAGGCGCCCTGCAAGGCGCACAAGCGGGAGGACAACCCGGCGCATTGGCCACCATCGCGGTGGTGGGCACTGGGCTGGACCGGGTCTACCCCCGCCAGCACCGCGACCTGGCGCACCGCATCACGGCTTCAGGCCTGATCCTGAGCGAATACCCGCTGGGCACGCCGCCATTGGCGCACCACTTCCCCAGGCGCAATCGCCTGATTTCCGGCCTGTCTCAAGCCACCCTGGTGGTCGAAGCGGCCTTGCAGTCGGGCTCGCTCATCACGGCCAAACAGGCGCTGGAGCAAGGTCGCGACGTGATGGCCATTCCCGGCTCCATCCACTCCGCACAGGCCAAAGGCTGCCACGCCCTCATCAAACAAGGCGCCAAATTGGTCGAATCGGCCCAGGACGTGCTCGAAGAACTGCGCATGAGCGATCCCTTCGCCCAGGTGCCACTCGCCCTGGATTCCTCTCCTACGGCCTCATCCCATCAAGAATCCGACGAGGATGAACTGCTCCAGCACATGGGCCACGACCCGGTGAGCCTGGACGCCCTGCAAGCACGTTGCGGCTGGCCCACCGCCCAGCTGCAAGCGCAGCTGCTGGAGCTGGAATTGATGGGGCAAGTGGGCCGTCTGCCAGGCGGCTTGTTTCAGCGCATCGGGTCTGCATAGGGGATGCAGGCTTCGGCGCAGGCCCCATGTCGGACCTGAAGGTGCCGACCTACAAATACTGCCCCGTAGGTCGATAGCCAAAACAAAGGGCACCCGAAGGTGCCCTTGTTTGTTGGGGTGAGGTCTTAGACCACCGCGCCCGAGTTTTCGTCGTTCGGGTCGTTGTCTTTCTTGATCGGCTTGATCAGATCTTCGCGCTGCAAGCCCAGCCACATGGCAATGGCGGCGGCCACGAACACCGACGAGTAAATGCCAAACAAGATGCCGATGGTCAGCGCCATGGCAAAGTAGTGCAGGGTTTCGCCACCGAACAGCAGCATGGACAACACCATGATCTGGGTCGAGCCGTGGGTGATGATGGTGCGGCTGATGGTGGAGGTGATCGCGTTGTCAATCACTTCGACCGTGTTCATCTTGCGGTAGCGGCGGAAGTTCTCGCGAATCCGGTCAAAAATCACCACCGACTCGTTGACCGAGTAACCCAGCACCGCCAGCACCGCCGCGAGCACCGCCAGTGAAAATTCCCATTGGAAGAAGGCAAAAAAGCCCAGGATGATGATCACGTCGTGCAAGTTGGCGATGATGGCCGAGACGGCGAACTTCCACTCGAAGCGGATCGCCAAATAAATCATGATGCCGACCACCACAAAGGCCAAGGCCTTCAGCCCGTCTTCGGCCAGCTCGTCGCCCACTTGCGGGCCAACGAACTCGGTGCGCCGCAAGGTCACATCAGGGTCATTGGCTTTAAGAGCCGTTAAAACCTTTTCGCTTTGCTGGGCCGAGCTCACGCCTTTTTGCGCGGGCAACCTGATCATCACATCGCGTGCCGAGCCGAAGTTCTGCACCTGCACTTCTGAAAAGCCAAGCGTGGCCACCGTGCCACGCACCTTTTGCAGGTCGGCGGGTTGGCTGTAACTCACTTCCATCAAAGTGCCGCCCGTGAACTCCACCGACAGGTGCAGGCCACGGCTGAACAAGAAGAAGACCGCCAAGGCAAAGGTCACGAAGGAAATCACGTTGAAGACCAACGCGTTCTTCATGAACGGGATGTCTTTTCTGATTTTGAACAATTCCATGGTCTTTTCCCCTTAGTCGGCTTTCACCGCAGTGCCAGCCTCGGGCCGCCAGACGGTGCCAATCGACACCGATTTGAGTTTTTTCTTGCCACCGTACCAAAGGTTGACCAAGCCACGCGAGAAGAACACCGCCGAGAACATGCTCGTCAAGATGCCGATGCAGTGCACCACCGCAAAGCCGCGCACCGGGCCGGAACCAAAGGCCAGCAAGGCCACACCCGCGATCAGCGTGGTGATGTTGGAGTCAAAAATCGTGGCCCAGGCGCGGTCGTAGCCCGCGTGGATGGCGGCCTGAGGGCTTGCGCCATTGCGCAGCTCTTCACGCACGCGCTCGTTGATCAGCACGTTCGAGTCGATCGCCATGCCCAGCGCCAGCGCCATCGCGGCCATGCCCGGCAGGGTCAAGGTCGCTTGCAGCATCGACAAAATGGCCACCAGGAACAACAAGTTCACACCCAGCGCAATGCCGGAGAACAAACCGAACATGGCGTAGTAAATGACCATAAAAGCCACAATGACGAGGAAACCCCAGGTCACGCTGTTGAAGCCTTTGGCGATGTTTTCAGCGCCCAGGCTCGGGCCAATGGTGCGCTCTTCGATGATTTCCATGGGCGCGGCCAGCGAGCCGGCACGCAGCAGCAGCGCGGTGTCGTTGGCTTCGGCCGTGGTCATGCGGCCCGAAATCTGCACGCGCCCGCCGCCGATCTCGGCGCGGATCACCGGAGCGGTGACCACTTCGCCCTTGCCCTTTTCGAACAAGATGATGGCCATGCGCTTGCCCACGTTGTCGCGCGTCACGTCCTTGAAGATGCGGGCGCCTTTGGCGTCCAGCGTCAGGTTGACCACGGGCTCTTGCGTCTGGCTGTCAAAGCCAGGCTGGGCGTCGGTCAGGTTGTCGCCCGTGAGCACCACTTGCTTCTTGACGATCAAGGGGCGGCCATCGCGCTCCAAGTAACGCTCAGCCCCAAAGGGGACGATGCCGCCAGCTTGTTCAGCCGCACGCGCTTCGGTGCTTTCATCAACCATGCGCACTTCCAGGGTGGCGGTGCGGCCCAGAATGTCTTTGGCCTTGGCCGTGTCTTGTACGCCGGGCAGCTGCACCACGATGCGGTCCAGGCCCTGCTGCTGAATCACCGGCTCGGCCACGCCCAGCTCGTTGATCCGGTTGTGCAGCGTGGTGATATTTTGCTTGAGCGCCTGCTCTTGCACTTTGCGGGCGGCTTCGGGCTTGATGCTGGCCGTCAGGCGGAACTCGCTGCCATCGGGCACGTCCTGCGTTTGCAGGTCAGGAAACTGGGCCGACAGCACGCGCTTGGCCGCTTCAAGTTGCTGCGCATCACGCAGACGCACTTCAATGCTGGCGCCGTTGCGGCTGATACCGCCGTGGCGCACGTCTTTTTCGCGCAGCAAGCTGCGCAAGTCACCCGTGATGGATTCCACCTTTTGCGTCAAAGCCGCTTGCATGTCCACCTGCAGCATGAAGTGCACGCCGCCGCGCAAGTCCAGCCCCAGGTACATGGGCGCTGCGTGCAAGGCACTGAGCCAGGCGGGCGAGCGCGACACCAGATTGAGCGCCACCACAAACTGAGGGTTGGCCGCATCTGGAATCAGGGCTTTTTGAACCGCGTCCTTGGCCTTGAGCTGCTCGTCAGTGCTGTTAAAGCGGGCGCGGATGGAGCCGCCTTCGAGCGCCACGCTCTGGGCGCTCACGCCCGCGGCCTTGAGGGCGTCTTCGACTTTTTGCAGAGTCCCAGTGTCCACTTTGATGGTGGCCTTGCCCGAAGACACTTGCACCGCAGGTGCCTCACCAAAGAAGTTGGGCAGGGTGTAGACCACCCCCAGCAACAATGCGATCACGATGATCGCGTATTTCCAGACCGGGTAACGGTTCATAGGGACTCGCGTACAGGATGAAAAAATCGGGGCATCGTGCGCCCCTCTGAAAAAACCGCTTGCGGTCTGAATTACTTCAGTGTGCCTTTGGGCAAGACCTGCACCACTGCGCTGCGCTGCATCTGCACTTCCACACCGGAGGCAATTTCCACACCGATGTTGCTGTCGCCGATTTTGCTGACTTTGCCCAGCAAACCGCCAGCGGTGACGACTTCATCGCCCTTGGCCAAGGCGTCAATCATGGCTCGGTGCTCTTTTTGCTTTTTCATCTGGGGGCGGATCATGACGAAATACAGCACCGCGAACATCAGCAGCAAAGGCAGCATGCTCATCAGGGTGGACTGCATGTCGCCACCGGCAGCGGCTGCAGGAGCGGTTTGGGCAAAAGCGGAAGAAATGAACATGGGTAACTCCACAAAAACTGTATAGATGTCTTCTGCAAGCGCTCACACAAGGCCAGGGTTTGCAGACCAAGCCGGGATTGTATGCGGGGCTATGATGACCCCCTGATTTGACTGACTCTCAAGGCTTGGGACCGGGTTTGAGCCCCCCTTTGACCTTGCCCCTGAAAGCACACCCTTGACCTTTCCTGTTTTGCCGATTGCCGCCTTGATGGGCTCCCTGGTGTCGCTCTGCGTAGGCACGTCCTTTGCCAAAAGTTTGTTTCCTGCCGTCGGCGCCGAAGGCACCACCACTTACCGCCTGGTCTTTTCAATGCTCATGCTCATGGCTTTTTGGCGGCCCTGGCGTCGCCGCTGGCAATGGGCCGACGCCCTTCCGCTGGGGCTTTACGGCGTGACCCTGGGTGTCATGAACCTGCTGTTTTACAGCGCCATCAAGACCATTCCCTTCGGCCTGGCGATTGCCATCGAGTTCACCGGCCCGCTGGCGGTGGCCTTGTGGACGTCCAAGAAAGTCTCAGATTGGCTCTGGATTGCACTGGCCGTGCTCGGTTTGGGGCTGATCCTGCCCCTGCCGGGCTCGGGCACCGCACTGGACCCCGTGGGCATGGCCTATGCCCTGGGCGCCGGTGTGTGCTGGGCGCTGTACATCATTTTTGGTCAACGCGTCGCGCTGCGTTATGGGGCATTTGCCACGCCCATGGGCATGCTGGCAGCGGCCATCGTGGTCACGCCCATCGGGCTGGCACAGGCGGGCGGCGCCTTGTTTGACACGCAATGGCTGGCCGCCGGCCTGGGCGTGGCCTTGCTGTCGAGCGCCATTCCTTACACCCTGGAGATGTACGCCCTGAACCACCTGCCCAAGCGCACCTTCAGCATCTTGCTCAGCCTGGAGCCCGCTGTGGGCGCCATGGCAGGCTGGTTGGTGCTGGGCGAAAAGCTGACCTTTCAGCAAGAGTTGGCCATGCTGTTCATCATGGCCGCGTCCATGGGCAGCGCCTGGTCGGCGGGTCGATCCAGGGACTGACGGGGCGAGCCCAAGCCAGCGGCCCGCCTCAGGGGCGGAAAAAGAAATCGCCCAGGGTTTGGTCGTACACAGCGGGCACTTGTTCATGGCCCACTGTTTTGGACAGGCGGGCCACTTCGTTGCGCACGTTTCGCACCAAGCGCTCGATGGAAACGCCCGGCTTGTCAATTTCCTTGAGCAGCACGCGTGTGAACAAGCCATGGGGCTCACGGTCTTGCGGCCCCAGACGGTCCAGCGCTTGCTGGCCGGTGCCCGCTGAAAACATCACCATCTGACCTGTTGCAGCCGAGGTGGAAGCCAGCCCTCGCCCGCCGATGGCCCGACCGGCTGTTTTGAAAGGGTTATCCCGGCAAGCATCAATGATGGCCAAGGCAAACCGCGCCTTGGTGTCCTGAAAATCATCCAGAAGTCGTTGCAGCGGAATGGCCTCATCGCGCACCTGGTCTTCGGACTGTCCACGGATGTCTACCGGCAGCAGGTAATTGGTGGCCCCCAATTGCACCCCGTGCCCCGCGAAAAAGACGACGACCTCATCGCCACCGCGAATTTGTGACTTGAATGTGCGGATGGCCTCTTTCATGCCACGCTCGGTCAAATCCAGATGGGTAGACACCTCAAAACCCAAGCGTCCCAAGGTCTTGCTCATGGCACGTGCGTCTGAGCGTGCGTTTTGCAAAACCGCCACATCTTTGTAGGCGTCATTGCCCATGATCAGTGCTCGGCGCATGCCCGTGCGTGCGTCATTGGACGAGACGGGCACATCCAGCACAGGGGCCTTCTGCGCCTGGATCTGGCTCAGTTGCTCTTTGAGTTTGGACAGCTCCGCATTCACCCGCAAGATTTCCTGCGCATCACGTTGCCGCGCCTCTTGCGCCAAACGTTCTTGTGCCAAGGCTTCGTCCTCTTTTTGACGTTTCAGGCTTTCGGCAGCGGCCAGTTGCCGGTCTTGCTCGAGTTTGAGCGCCTGGGCTTTTGCCAAGGCTTCAGCCTCTTTTTGGCGTTTCAGGTTTTCGGCTGCGGCCAGTTGCCGGTCTTGCTCGAGTTTGAGGGCCTGAGCTTTTGCCAAGGCTTCGGCCTCTTTTTGGCGCTTCAGATTCTCGGCTGCGGCCAATTGCCGGTCTTGCTCCAGTTTGAGCGCCTGAGCTTTTGCCAAGGCTTCGGCCTCTTTTTGGCGTTTCAGACTCTCGGCAGCGGCCAGTTGCCGGTCTTGCTCGAGTTTGAGCGCCTGAGCTTGGGCCAAGGTTTCGGCCTCCTTTTGGCGCTTCAGATTCTCGGCTGCGGCCAATTGCCGGTCTTGCTCCAGTTTGAGCGCCTGCGCCTGTGCCTGTGCCTGTGCCTGGCTTTCAGATGAGTCCGCTTTCAGTTCGCTGCGATCTATCGCATAGGCAGTCGCCAGATAGTTGTTGCGATCGTCCTTTTCAATGTTCTGGACAATGGTGTCAGTTAATGAGATGAAATGTACCGTGGTGTTGGTGCTTTTAAATACACGCCCGCTTTGCACTTCGAGTTTATGAACCCCCACGGGCAACAGGAAATCTTGTTGTTCAGCGGACCGGCAGGGCATCTGCACACCCACAAATCGAACCGTGCAATCTTCCAGGTTGTTGCCGGCATTCAAACCCAATTGCAAGCTTCCCAAGCCCAGCAAGCCCTTCGCATTCACCGCTGGCAATTGCAACAAGCGCGCAAACAACAGGTCTCGAATCGCGGCTGCGGCTTCACCCGCGTCAGGCACCAACGCCATCAATTCCTGACGCAAAGGCGCTTCGTCCAACTTGAAGACCGACCAATTCAACTGCCGCAAAATTTCTGCACGCCCGCCCCGCACCACGGCCAATTCCTGGCCTTGGCGCACCACAGCGCCCACCGCAATGCCTGCGGTTCGCTCCCAAGACATGGGCGACGCAATCAGGGAGATCCAGCCGTTCGGGTGGCCGATGACAAAACCCGTTTGTGACGCTGAAACCCCGCCCGCGTACAGCAAGGTGCCATCTGCTGGCACCAGCACTTTTTGCAAGGCATTGACCTCCAGCCACAGCCCGGGCCTGGGGCCAGAGAATTTCGTCTGCGGCAAAGGCTTGCCGGGACTGGCTTCCACGGGCAGCGCCCATTGCAAAGCATTGGCAGACGTATCGGCAGGCGTATCGGTGGACGCGACTGCCCACGCACTGTGTAACAAAGTGCCCCAGATCCAGAGCATGAAAAATGTGATTCGCAACAACATGGCTCGATGGGTAGAAAGAGGTCAGCGACGTGAAACCAGGGCAGATATTACCCCTGCGACCCGACGGGTTGCGCCGACCTCATCCCTTGCGGCAATGGCCTCAGAACGGCGGCGTCCGCTTTTTCAACGCCCCACGAACACCGGTTTGCGGCGCTCGGCAAAGGCGGCGCGGCCTTCGGCAAAGTCTGCGCTGGTGCTGGTCAGCGCTTCGCGGGCGCGCAAAGTGGGCCAGTCCATCTGGCCTGCAGCGATTTCATTCAGGGATTTTTTGGTTTCCTGAGCGGCCAGCGGGGCCAGGGCCAGAATGTCTTCGGTCAGCGCCTCCAGCGTGTCCGACCATTCATCCGCACTGACAAAAGCTTCAAACAAACCCAGTCGCTCCAGTTGCTGCCAGTTGAAAGGCCGGGCGGTCAGAAATGCCCGCTTGGCAGCCGCCACCCCAAAGCGGCTGATGTAGCGCTGCAAGCCACTGGGGTAGTAATGCAGGCCCAGAGCCGTGGCAGGCATGCGCCATTCAATGCCTTGCAGGCCCACACGCAGGTCACAGGCCAGCACCACGTCGGTGGCGCCACCGTAAACACTGCCATTGAGTGCGCAAATGGTGATGGGCCGCAGCACGGCCAGCGCTTCGGGCACTTTTTCAAACGCCGTGGCGCCCTGGCCGGGCTCCTTGAAGCCGCCGATGTCATAACCCGCGCAAAACACCGGCTTGGGCTGACCGGCGGTGTTGGCCGTCAACACCAGCACGCGCACCTCGGGCTTGCGGTCGATGGCATCGAACTGGGTCAACAAAGTTTGCAGATCGCCGTTCTCAAGCCGGTTGCGCTGGGCGGGCCGGTTCAGGGTGATGGTGGCAACGCCACCGGCGATGTGCAGTGCAGGGGGTGACGGCTGAGCCAAAGCAGGATTCATCGCAATTCCAATAACAACAAAGGCGTCCGAAGACGCCCTTGATTGTAGAAAGCGCCCCAACAGGGGCGCTCATTGCGCAAAGGCTTAAGCCTTGGCTTTGGCCTTGCTCATGGCGGCTTTGACCGAAGCTTCGGCTTGGGCAGTAGCGGCCTTCAGGTTGGACTCGGCGCTGTCAGCGGCTTGCTTGGCCACTTTTTTCAGGGTTTCAGCGGCGTTTTGGCTGGCTTCGAAAGCGCTTTTGATCACGGCCACAGCGGCGTCAGAACCGGCGGGGGCGTTTTTCAGGCTGTTTTCGACCAGGCTTTTGACAGCTTGCTCGGACTCGGCCATTTTGCTTTCGACGGCTTTGGTGAACTCGCCACCGGTGCTTTGAGCGATTTCAGCCAAGTGACGGCCATAAGACACCGACTTTTCGAAAGCAGGCTGCACCAAAGCGGCTTGCACGGCCAGCAGGTCTTGGGGGGTCTTGGCAGCGATCAGGGCTTGCACGTTGGCGAAAGACTCACCCACAGCGGCTTTGCCAGCGGCCATGTTCAGCTCGACCAGGCGCTCGAAACCGGCGAAAGCGGTTTGCGACAGGCCAGCAGCAGCGGCCAAGTTGGCTTGTTGGGTGGCGGCGAATTGTTCAGCATTGAAGTTCATGGTTTTTTCCTTTTTGGAAGTTTTGTTGCAATGCAGCAATTGGAACACCACCTCTGCATCGAAACAAGGGTAAACCCGTTCTTTAGAGTCGACTCTCCAAAACCTGGCTGTGCCTGATCTGCGTCACAGACATGTCACATCCTTGTGTTTTTGAGTGCGGCCTCGAAAAGGGCTGGGGGCTCTTTACACTCTGGGCTTCGGCCCCCTTGGGCCATGAGGTCACATTCGTATGGAATTATTCAGTTTGTTCTTGCTGCTGGGCTTGGGCGTTCACTGGGTCAATGCCCGTGGGCAGCGTCAGCGCACCGCCTTGCTGGCCGAACAATTGCACCCCTACCAGATCGAAAAACACATGGAGCAGCTGACCAGCGCCTACATGCGCGCACTGGGCGAGAGCGACCTGGCGCGGCAAACGCAAATTTTGCAATTGCAAGAACAGGCCGAGCAGCAGCTGGCCGCAGACTTTCAAAATCTGGCTGAGGCTTTTGCCAAACTGCCAGCCCCTGCCACACGCGCCTTCAAGATTGCGCTGCCCTTTGTGGACCAACTCTCCCCCAAGGCCACTTTTGACATGCGCAGGATGCTGGAGACGCACGCCAAAGGCATTGGTCAGGCGGTTGACAACACGGCTGGCTTGCCACTGAAGGAACGGGCTTTTCGCCTGATGGGGGAAATGTTCCTCATGCAGCACAGCTGCCACTGGTTTTGCAAATCCAAGACCATCGCCTCGGCACGCATGGTGGCCCGGCACCAAACCCGTTACGAGCAAGCGCTCCAAGCGGTCAGCCCCGAAACCCGGCAGGCTTACCTGGCCATCACCGAGGCCTGAGCCGCTGGCGCAGCGGCTTGCGGGCTCAAGCCCAAGCAGTGCGCAAAGCGTGCGCACACAAAGCCACCGCCGTGTTGGCCTCTTGCAGCACCCGGCCCATGGTGATGAAGCCATGGATTTGCCGTTCAAAGCAGATGTATTGCGAGGACACGCCCGCCTGGGTCAGCGCATCGGCATACATCAGGCCCTCGTCGCGCAAAGGGTCAAAACCTGCCGTCAATACAAAGGCTGGCGGCAAATGGGCATGGCTGGTGGCCAACTGGGGCGATGCACGCCAGTCCTGAGCATCTTGTGGCCCGCGCAAGTAGTTGCCCGAATACCAAGCCATGGACTCACGCGTGAGCATGTAGCCTTGACCGTTGGTCTGGTACGAGGCGGTGTCGGGGGCCATGAGGGTGCTGGGGTAAATCAACAACTGCAGCACCGGCTTGAGGCCCAAGTCGCGCAGGCCCAAACAGGCCGCAGCGGCCAGATTGCCCCCCGCGCTGTCGCCACCGATGGCGATGCGTGCCGGGTCAATGCCCAAGGCCTGCGCTTGCGCAGCCACCCACTGCCAGGCGGCCACCGCATCGTCGTAGGCCGCCGGAAACTTGTGCTCAGGCCCCATGCGGTAATCCACCGCCACCACCACGCCATGGGCTTGCTGGCACAGGCTGCGACACAGCACATCGTGTGTGTCCAAGTCGCCAATGGTCCAGCCGCCGCCATGCAGGTACACCAAGGCGGGCATGGCCTGGGTGGCCCCGGCCGGGTGGTACACGCGCACCGCGATGTCCACACCCGAATGCTTGAACGACAGGTCTTGCACCCGCCCCACCTCGGGCGCATCGGGCTGGGTGAATGTGCGCCGCGCCCGGTAAGAGGACCGCGCCTCGGCGGGTGTTTGCGTGTAGACCGGGGGGATGCCCTTTTCGCTCAACAAAGTCATCAGGGCTTGGGCTTGCGGGTCGAGCATGGGGCAACTCCTGTGGGTTGGGTTCTGTGGGGGACAGAGGGGTTCAATGGGGTCGTGCCATTATGGCAACACCAGCGCTTTATGGGCCCTTCACGCCACCACCACTGTCCTGTTTCATCCCCATCCAACAGGCCACAAGCAACTCGCGCTTTAAGCGCTGACCTTGCCGATCGCGCAGCTCACCATCGACTTGGCCTGCGCCAAGCCCGACTGAAAGCCCGCCACCGAGCCTTGTTCGGGGTAGCCCATGCTGCGCAGTTTGTCGGCGATGGCGCTGCGCTCGGCCTCGTTGGCCAAAAGCGTGATGCGTTGCTGCTCGCGGTCAACCTGCACCTCGCTCACACCCGCGATGGTGCTCAGGCCTTTGCGGATGGAGTTTTCGCAGCCGCCACATTTGATGTTCTCGACGTCAAAAATCAGTGCAGTCATGTGGGGGTCCTTTCAAAGACAGCCGTTGTGTTGTTTCCAAATGGTCTCGTGGCCCATGGCCTTGGCGAAATCGGGCACACGGCAGCGCTCTTCTTCGTTGGCCGTGGGCTGGCTCGGTGCACCGTGCATGGCGGGGTGGTGCATGCCGCGCAATGCGGGGCCTTGCTTGACCCAGCCGGCCACCGCGACCATCACCGCCACAAAACCCACCAGCACCAAGGCTTGGCCCCAGTGGCCGCCCGCGCCAGCCGGTGGTGTGTAGCGGCAGGTGCCGCCGGGGCACAGTTGCGCTTGTGTGGGGCGCAGCCAGTCGTGCAGCTTGCAGCCAATGCAAATGCCAAACGCGGTTTCAAAAAACATCAGCAACAAACTGGTGCCACAGACCAGCATGTTGATCGGCCCAATGCTGCGCTCGATCACCAGCAAATACAACATCCACAGGCCCAGCGCCAAGCCGATGCCCCAAGCAAAGCGCTTTTGCGGCGCGCCCACGTATTCGGGCTCCTGCCCGCGCACGACCCACTGGCCGATGATCATGGCCGGGGCCCAGCGCGGGTTGACGAAGAGGCGAATGCCAAACTCGATCACAAAGGCCACCACAAACACCTGCGTGGTTTGGAATTGGCCCAGCAACAAGGCCTGCGCAAACGCGGCGAAGGCCACAACAAACAAAATCCCGGCGCTGGCGCGCACCGCACGTTCGTTGAACACGGGCACCGCGTAATCGGGCAGGGTTTGGCCAAAGGCAAAAAATGGGGTTTTCATGCGGGCAGTATGCGGCGCGGTGGCGCTTTCTCATATGATTTGAATCATATGAATACCAGCATCCCAGACCAGCGCTTGCTTGACCTCTTGCCCCCGGCCCTCTTGGCCGATTGCGAGGCCTTGCATGTGCGCAAAGGCGATCGGCTGTTTGCCACGGGCCAGCGGCCACGCCATTTGTTTTGGGTGCACGTGGGCCAAGTGGTGCTGGAACGTGCGGCGGCCAACGGCACCAGTGTGGTGCTGCAGCGCACGTACCAAGGCTTTGTGAGCGAGGCCAGCCTGCAGTCGCCGCGCTACCACTGCGACGCCCTGGTGGTGGTGGACGCGCACATCACCCGCGTGCCCGTGCCCGCGCTTTTGCAAGCGCTCACCGAAGACCCCGCCTTTGCCCTGCGCTGGATTGGCATGCTCAACCAAGAGGTGCGCCGCTTGCGCTTGCAGTGCGAGCGCCTGAACCTCAAGGGCGTGCAAGCGCGCGTGCTGCACTGGCTGGAAACCGAAGGCACGAGCGGCTGCTGCGCCGTGACCGCAGGCTACAAATCGCTGGCGGCCGAACTGGGCGTGAGCCACGAAGCGCTCTACCGCGCCTTGGCCGACATGGTGGACGCAGGCTTGGTGCTGCGCGAGCTTGAGCGTTTGTGTTTGAAAGCCCCAAGCCCGAAACGGTGAAACATGTCGACTGCTCGAAGGGCTGCTGGACTCGGCCCATGCCGGTGTTGGTTACAGCACTGCAGCGCTTGTGCACAAAACCACTCTATTGATCCGGCCCAGCGAAGTCTTCAACGCTCAAAGAGTTTGCAGGTCGGTGGCTTTAGCCCCGACAAGCAGCCCACGCGTGAAGCACGCGATGTCGGGGCTAAAGCCACCGACCTACGGGAGACAGGTGAACAAAACTCAAACGCCAGGGGGCCGGATCAATAGCGCTTGGCCGCTGCCTCTGCAACTTCGGCATCCACGGCCTGCTGCACTGCCATGTAAAAAGCCTCCCGGGCGGCGGTGGCCGTCGGGTCGGTGGCGTTGTTGCCCCAGTTGGCGTTGGAGGCAATCACGAGCTGGCGCGCCGGGTCAATGAAGATGCCCTGACCGAAGATGCCACGGGCGGCAAAGCTGCCGTTGTTGTAGGTCCACCACTGGTAACCGTAGCCGCGCCCGGGCTGGCCAATGCCGGTGCGCGAGGTGGTGGCTTCTGGCAGCCAGCCCTCGGGCAAAGTGGGCTGGCCGTTGATCTGGGCGCCGTTCAAGATGAATTGGCCGAAACGGGCGAAGTCTCGCGTGGCCGCTTGCAGGCAGCAGCCGCTGATCTCTTGCCCGGTTTTGCTCAGCATCCAGGTGGCCTGTTGTTCCATGCCAGCGGGCCGCCAGATTTTTTCAGACAAGTAATCCGACAGCGTTTTTTTCGTGGCCCGCGAAACGAGCACGCCTACCAAATTGGTCTCACCCGTGCTGTAAAGCCAGCGGGTTCCGGCGGGCACGGCACGCGGCAGTTTGCGCAGGTAACTCACCACGGCGTCCTCGCCGCCATTGGGCTTGTGGTTGTTGAACTGGGCCACGTCGGATTTCGGGTCGTCGTAGTTCTCGTTCCAGGCCACACCCGAGGTCATGGTGAGCAACTGGCGGATGCTGACATCGTCGTAGGCTGAGCCCTTCATTTCGGCAATGTAATCGCTGACCTTGTCGTCCATGCTCTTGATGTGGCCATCGCGCACGGCCATGCCCACCAAGGTCGAGGTCAAAGACTTGGCCACAGAAAAACTGGTCCAACGGCCTTCGCTGTCAAAGTCGAGCCCGTAGCGCTCCAGCCGCACCTGGCCGTTGTGCAGCACCATGAGCTCCGCACTGCGCTGCCCTTGCATGTACGCGTCGATGTCCAGAGGCAGCGCCAGCGGCGGGCCGGGGGGCAAAGCAGACGCCGTGTCACCCGCAGGCACCACGCGGTGCTTGGCCAAAAAGGGCAAGCGATCGAGCGCCCGAAATGCCGCATCGCGCTGCGATGTGCTCCAAAACAGCAGGTCGGTGTTGGTGGGGAACGCCGCCAAGAAACCCCGTGTTTCCTTGTCCAGACTTTGCCAACCCAAGGCACCCGCGCCAAAGATGGCGGCCAGACCGACCAGTGCAATTTTTTTGAACTTCATGACGGGTAGCTCCTGGCTTGTTCAGGCCGACAACTTGGCGCTGGCCAGGCGGTTCAGGCTGACGCCCTGTTCGGCTGCCAACAGTGCCAGATTGCGGTGAACAAGCGGCGGAATGCGGACACGGAACTCACCGCTGTAGCTTTTGTCGGCCAGCGCCACGGGGACGGGTTCGCCATTTGACAGCATGTCGGCGACAACATCGCCCACCAACTTTTGGATGCCTTTGAGCGCAGCTTCGGGCGTTTTTGCCAACCAGCTCAGAGAAGCAAACTCGGTGCACAAGCCCACATGCTCGCCATCTTCTGGCGACCATGTCACGCGGTAGGTGTAGTGTTGAATGTTCATGATGGACTGCCTAATTTCTCGATCGCCTGGCCAAGGCGTCTCGATAACAAGGGTGCCATTATTGACACCATGCGTCAACCAAGAATTAGACCCATTGATCCGGCCCGATGAAGTTTGAATGACCCTTGTTGGTGCCGAGCATGCCGATCTTGTTGTCTTTGTAGGAGCCCACCCTGTGGGCGATGGTTTGCAAGGCGTGTTCCACGCCCATCGCCCACAGGGGTGGGCTCCTACAAAAAACGATCCCTTACCTGTTGTTCAAGACTTCAAGGGACCAGATCATTAGGGTTCTCAGTGCACTGTGCTCCATGTCGAGTTAAGCGGCCAAAGCCCGCGTTGCCGTCTGCGCAATGCTGTCCGCGTCCACCGCAAAGAAGCGGCGCAGCGCGGCCCTCGTGTCGCTGCGGCCGAAGCCGTCGGTGCCCAGCGTGGTGTAGCGGCGGCCTTCGGGCACGAAGGCGCGCACGCTCTCGGGCACGGCGCGCACGTAGTCGGTGGCGGCGATCACGGGGCCTTGGGTGGTTGACAACAGGGTTGCCAAATGTCCACCGCATGGGCCAGCACCACCAGCACCAGCACCAGCACCAGCACCAGCACCAGCACCAGCACCACCAACACCCGCCGCCAGGGCCGCATCGACCAGTCTTTCGGTCGCCATGCCGTCACGCGCCAACTCGCTCCAGCTGGTGATGCTCAGCACCTCCACGCCCACGCCTTGTGCGGCCAGTTGCTGCGCGGCTTTGACCACCTCGGTCAGGATCGCACCCGAGCCGAGCAGGGTCACGCGTTGCGCAGCATCGCTGGGGCCATACACGCCAAATCGGTAGCCCCCGCGCAGCACGTCGGCCTCCACGCCCGACGGCAAGTCGGGCTGGGCGTAGTTCTCGTTCATCAAGGTGACGTAATAAAACACATCGGCCTGCTGCTCGACCATCTCGCGCATGCCCGCGTCCAAAATCACCGCCAACTCGCCCGCAAAGGCCGGGTCGTAGGCCTTGCAGTTGGGGATGGTGGCCGCCACCAAGTGGCTGCTGCCGTCCTGGTGTTGAAGGCCCTCGCCGCCCAAGGTGGTGCGGCCTGAAGTGGCACCGAGCAAAAAGCCACGGGCCCGCTGATCGGCCGCTGCCCAAATGGCGTCGCCCACGCGCTGGAAGCCGAACATCGAGTAATAAATATAAAAGGGCAGCATGGCCAGGCCGTGCACGCTGTAGCTGGTGGCCGCGGCTGTCCAGCTGGCGATGGCGCCCGCTTCGCTGATGCCTTCTTCCAGAATCTGGCCGTCCGTGGCTTCGCGGTAGCTCAGCACCGAGCCGATGTCTTCGGGCGCGTAGCGCTGGCCCACGCTGCTGTAAATGCCCACCTGTTTGAACAGGTTGGCCATGCCAAAGGTGCGCGCCTCGTCGGCCACGATTGGCACGATGCGCGGGCCCAGCGTGCTGTCTTTGAGCAGGTTGCCCAGCATGCGCACAAAGGCCATGGTGGTGCTCATCTCCTTGCCGTCGGCCTGCAGCGCAAACTGCCCGTAACTGGCGAGTACGGGCACAGGCAAGCGGTCGCAGGTCGTCTCGCGCTTGGGCAAGCTGCCGCCCAAGCGGGCGCGGTGCTCGCGCAGGTAGCGCATCTCGGCGCTGTCGTCGGCGGGTTTGTAAAAGGCCAAGCCCTTGGCCTGCTCGTCGCTCAGCGGGAGGTCAAAGCGGTTGCGGTAGTCGATGAGGTCTTGCTCGTCGAACTTCTTTTGGCTGTGCGTGGTCATCTTGCCCTGGCCCGCGCTGCCCATGCCAAAGCCTTTTTTGGTGTGCGCCAAGATCACCGTGGGCTGGCCACGGTGCGCAGCCGCTGCCGCATAAGCGGCGTGGATTTTGACGATGTCGTGGCCGCCGCGCTTGAGCCGGTCGATCTGCTCGTCGGTCATGCCCTGCGCCAGCCGCGCCAGCTCTTCGTTTTGGCCAAAGAAGTTGTCGCGGTTGTAGCGCCCATCTTTGGCGGCAAAGGTCTGCATTTGGCCGTCCACCGTGTTGGCAAAAGCGCGCAGCAAAGCGCCCGAGGTGTCGCGTGCCAGCAGACCGTCCCAGTCGCTGCCCCAGACCAGCTTGATCACGTTCCAGCCTGCACCCGCAAACAGCTTTTCCAGCTCGTCGATGATGCGGCCGTTGCCGCGCACGGGGCCGTCCAAGCGCTGCAAATTGCAGTTCACCACCCACACCAGGTTGTCGAGTTTTTCGCGCGCGGCCAAGGTCAAGGCGCTCATGCTCTCGGGCTCGTCCATCTCGCCGTCGCCAAACACGCCCCACACCTTGCGGGCGCTGCAGTCTTGCAGCTGGCGGTGCGTCAGGTAGCGCATGAAACGGGCGTGGTAGATCGAGCTGATCGGCCCCAAACCCATGGAGCCCGTGGGGAACTGCCAGAAGTCGGGCATCAGCCAAGGGTGTGGGTAGCTCGACAAACCGCGAGCGCCGCTGTCGGGCGCGGTGATTTCCTGGCGGTAGTGCATCAGGTCCGCCTCAGACAAGCGCCCTTCCAGAAAAGCGCGGGCGTACACGCCGGGTGCGCTGTGCGGCTGGAAGAACACCAAGTCGCCCTTGTGCTGCTCGGTGCGGGCGTGGAAGAAGTGGTGGAAGCCGGTCTCGAACAAATCGGCCACGCTGGCGTAACTGGCGATGTGCCCGCCCAACTCGCCATAGGCCTGGTTGGCCCGCACCACCATGGCCAGCGCGTTCCAACGCATGATGGCCACCAGCCGCTCTTCGGTGGCCAAGTCGCCGGGGAACACGGGCTGGTTTTGCACCGCGATGGTGTTCATGTAGGGCGTGTTCAGCTCGGGCTGCCAGCCCGTGCGCTGCTGGCGCGCCACGACGGCCAGCTCGTCCAGAATTTGCCGCGCACGCTCGGGGCCTTGCGTGCCGATCAACGCCAGCAAAGCCTCGCGCCACTCGGCGGTTTCTTCGGGGTCAATGTCGTGGGCGGACAACATCGCTTGCAAATGGGGTTCGATGGGTGCGTTCATGCGCTGAACTTTACAGAGGCAAGCGGCGCATGTGCTGCGTATTTGAACCAACTTATCCGTCATTTAAAGCACAATATGCCGAAATTAAAAGGAATTCAGCACATGATTCTGGACAACGTGGATTTGAAGATACTCGACGAACTGCAGCGCGACGGCTCACTGTCCAACGTGACGCTGGCCAAACGCATCGGCCTGTCGCCCTCGCCGTGCCTGGCCCGCGTCAAGGCACTCGAGAGCAACGGCGTGATCCAGCGCTACGTGGCGCTGGCCAGCGCGGCGGCGCTGGGGCTGGGCCTGACGGTGTTCATCTCCATCAGCCTCAAGACCCAAAGCAAGGAAACCCTGGCCGACTTTGAGGCGCACATCGCCCGGCACGACGAGGTGATGGAGTGCTATTTGATGACCGGCGACAGCGACTATTTGTTGCGCGTGGCCGTGCGCGACATGGCGGCGCTGGAACGTTTCATTCTGGAGCAGCTCTCACCGATCCCGGGGGTGGAAAAAATCCGCTCCAGCTTTGCGCTCAAGCAGGTGCGCTACAAGACGGCGCTGCCGCTGGGTTTGGGGTGAAGGTGAGGGTGAGACGCTTTCAACCCTGCGCCTCGGCCTCCGGCCACAAACTCGGAAAGTAAAAGCGCAACGCGTGCTGCGGCACGCCCAGGCGCAGCTTGCCGTGAGGCGTATCGCTTTCCAGTAACCCTCTTTTGAGCAAAGCCGACACCTGCGCCGTAGCCAAGCGTTCGCCCAAACCCAGCATGGCTTTGAAGTCGGCCCGGTCCAGCTCGGCCTGCGACGCAAACAGGTAATGCAGCGCCCGCAAAGCCTCGGCGCGCACGCCTTGTTTGACCACGTTTTCCTCGTAGGCCAAACACGCCGCCATGCGGTCCTTCATGCCATCGAGCGACAGCAAGCCCGACATGAAGTCGACTTGGTCGATGCACACGCCCAGCACGTAATCGATCCAGCGAATCAAACCCGACTCGGTCAGGTTGCCCCGGCCATCCAGATCGCCTGCCCGGGGTTCATCGGCTGCTGCCAGATGCGCATAGTAGGCCTCATGCGTGCGGGCAAACCCGCGCAAAGGCGACCACAAACCATTCGTCAGACCCATGTGCCCCAACACCAGATGGCTGTGCAGCCGAACCACGCGGCCGTTGCCGTCTGCAAAGGGGTGAATCCAGGCCAGCCGCTGGTGCGCCGCCGCCATGGCCACCAACTGCAACTCGCCCCGTCTGACGCCCGAATAGACGCTGGTCCAACGCGACAAAAACGCAGGCAAAACTGCAGCGGCTGGGGCGGCATGGCGGCCCACGCTCACCTCGCGCTCCCGCAGGGCGCCGGGCTGCAAGGTTTGCACGCCCCCTGGTGATTCGATGGCGCGATCGGCCTCGGGCAAGCGGGCGAACAAATCCTGGTGGATATCGCAAACCGTTTGCACCGACCAAACTTTCGCGGCGTCCCATGCAGGCCACAGCGCCTCCAGCTGCGCTTCGGTGGCCATGTGGGCCAGCGCCATGCGCTGGCGGCGGGCTTTATCGGCATCCTGCGCGTAATCATTGCGCAGGGCCTGCTCGATTTCCAGCGGCAAAGTGTGCTGCCCCTCAATTTTGTTGGAGTAATACGAGTTCATGGCCCGCAAAGACGAGCGCAGCCCCGGCAAGGCCCCGCTTGGGCACCAGCCCGACAAACGGTCCGCCTTGCGGATCAGGTCATGCGCACGCTCCAGCAGGGGGCCCATGCGGTGCTCGGAAGGCAACAGGGGCTCCATCTGCGCAGGATGGTCATAAAGCTGAAATTTTTGCGACTTTGACATAAGATGCAAGTCTATGTCATGCAAAGATATTTACCAAATCATGCGGGAAATTTTGCGACTTTAAATGCGACTTAGTTTGCGCCATTCAGCCCCCGCCAAGCTCTGCACCAACACACACCATGTCGGACCTGAAGGTGCCGACCTACGAAGATCCAGGGCCACCCGTGCGCGCCTTCAAATACGGCCCCACCATGTGGCGGCTGGTGCGTTGCAGGCCCATAAGCAAAGCGTGGTCGGGCTGCTGGCAGGCGTAGCGGGTTTTCAGGTCGTGCTGCATCTGCGCCAGCAAATGCGCGGCCATTTCGGCATCGGCCAAGGCCCGGTGGGCACGACCTGACGACGGCAAATGGTGCAGCGCCGCCAGCGTGCCCAGCTTGTGGTTGGGCGCTTGCGGGTACAGGCGGCGCGACAGCAGCACGGTGCAAGCAAAAGGGTGCGAGCCGTCTTGTCCACAACGCGCCAGCTCGGCTTGCCAAAACTTTTTGTCAAAGGCCGCGTTGTGCGCCACCATGGGCCGCCCGGCCACAAAGCGCGCCGCCTCGCGCATCACCTGCTCGGCTGGCGGCGCGGCTTGCACCATCTCGTTGGTGATGCCAGTGAGCTGCGTGATGAAACTGTTCACCCGCACCCCGGCATTCATCAGGCTTTGGTAGCGGTCCACCACTTGGCCGTTTTCCAGCAAGACAATCGCCACCTCGGTGGCGCGGTCACCCATGTTGGGAGAAATCCCGGTGGTCTCAAAGTCGATGACGGCGATGGTGCTCAAGGTGTGTTGTCCGGTGTGAAAGGGGAGTGCCATTATCCCAAGTGCGGTGCGGCCTCTTTGACCGGACAGTGTTGTTGTAGGAGCCCACCCTGTGGGCGATGGGCGTGGAACACACCCTGCAAACCATCGCCCACAGGGTGGGCTCCCACAAGGAACTGTTCCACTCATAATGATCGACTTCTCTTTTGGCCCCACCGCATAACAAAGCCCCCATGACCGACACACTTGCCCAACTCTTCCAACCCACCCGCATCGGCGACATCGACATGGCCAACCGCGTGGTCATGGCGCCACTGACCCGCTGCCGCGCCGACGAAGCCGCAGGCGACATTCCCGGCAGCGCCATGAACATCGAGTACTACCGCCAGCGCAGCAACGCAGGCCTGATCATCAGCGAAGGCACACAGGTCTCGCCCGGGGGCAAAGGCTATATGGCCACACCCGGCATTTACTCGGACGCGCAGGTTGAAGGCTGGAAGCCCATCACCCAGGCCGTGCACGCAGCGGGCGGCAAAATCGTGGCGCAAATCTGGCATGTGGGTCGCATCAGCCACCCCGACCTGACTGGCGGCGTTGAACCCATCGCGCCCTCGGCCGTGGCCGCCAAGGTGATGGCCTACGGCCGCAACGGCAAAGTGCCCGCTCCCGTGCCACACGCCTTGACAGAGGACGAAATCAAGCAAGTTGTCCAGCAATACCGCCAAGGCGCGGCCAACGCCATGCGGGCCGGTTTTGACGGCGTGGAAATCCATGGCGCCAACGGCTATTTGATCGACCAGTTCTTGCGCGAGAGCACCAACCTGCGCACCGACGGCTACGGGGGCTCGCCCGAAAACCGCATCCGCTTCGCGCTGGAAGTGGTGGATGCTGTGGCTGCCGAAATCGGCGCAGGCCGCACCGGCATCCGCCTGTCGCCCGTCTCGCCCGCCAACGACTCGGCCGAGAGCAATCCCCAAGCTGTGTTTGGGCCTTTGGTCGAAGCACTCAGTCAGCGCGGCATCGCGTTCATCCACTTTGTCGAAGGCTCCACCGGTGGCCCACGCGACTTGACCGGCTTTGACTTTGCCTGGGCACGTCAAACCTTCAAAGGCGCCTACATCGCCAACAACGGCTACACCCGCGACATGGCCATCGACGCCATCGCATCGGGCAGTGCCGACGCCGTGGCCTTTGGCCGCGCCTACATCTCCAACCCCGACTTGGTGCAACGCCTCAAAGCCAACGCCCCACTGGCCAAAGCGAACTCCAGCACCTTTTACGCGCCGGGGCCTGAGGGGTACACCGACTATCCGGCGATGTGAGACGGCGGTTGACGGGCGACCACGTCGCTGTAGGAGCCCACCCCGTGGGCGATCGGCGTGACACACGCCCTGAAAACCATCCCCCACAGGGTGGACTCCTACAAAAAGGTCCATGACTTGCCAAGCCCGTCAATCCAACACCTCATGTACGATTTACTTGGATCAACCACCGCCTCAAGTTCACTCCCCATGCACCCCGGCCCCATCCTCTTTTGCGGCGACCCGCACGGCCAATGGCAGCACATCATCGATGCGGCTGAGCAAACACGCGCCCGCGCCGTGATCTTGCTGGGCGATCTGGAGCCGTCACGGCCGCTGCACATCGAGCTGCAAGCCATTTGGGAGCGCGTCTGGTTCATCCACGGCAACCACGACACCGACCATGCGGACAACTTTGCCAACGTCTGGCACAGCGACGTGAGCGAGCGGCAGCTGCACGGCCGCGTGGTCACGCTGCCCTGCGGCACGCGAATTGCCGGGCTGGGCGGTGTATTTCGCGGTGCGGTGTGGTACCCCAAAGACGCACAAGAACCCAAGTTTCGCAACCGCGAAGCGCACGCCCGTGTCACCCCGCGCCAAGACCGCTGGCAAGGCAGCGTGCACCTGAAGCACTGGTCCACCATCTACCCTGACGAGGTGGAACAACTTGCATCGCTGCAAGCCGACATCCTCATCACCCACGAAGCGCCCGGCTACCACGAACACGGCTTCAAAGCGCTGGACACCCTGGCGCGCCGCATGGGCGTGCGCATGACGGTGCACGGCCACCAGCACGACTGCATTGACAGCAGCGCTCACTGGGACGCGCAAGGCTTTCAGAGCTTTGGGGTGGAGCTGCGGGGGGTGATGACGTGGCCTTGAGCGCGATCAGCCCTGCTCGCCTTTAGCCAGTCGGGCTTGCCAGGCCGCATATTCGGAGCGGCGCAAGCGGTACCGCGCAATTTGTCGCACAACGCATACTGCCCTTTGAATCTGCAGGCTTGACCGTGATCAACTCTTGACCGTGCACTGAAAACGGACATAGTCCATTCAGATCGTTCACACACGCACCGATAGCCATTAAAATATGCGCACACCACAATGCGCATAAGGTTATAGATGCCAACCCTACCCACCACAGAACGTCCACCCTCTGGCACGCCAGGCAAACGCGCCATCAATCTGAGCCTGAGCAGTGATGTGCTGTTAGCCGCCAAACAGCTCGACATCAACATCTCGAAAGTCTGCGACCAACACCTGCGCCTCGTCGTGCAACGCGAACAAGAACGCCAATGGCGCGAGCAACACGCAGATTTCATTGCGGCTTACAACGGCACCATTGCAGCCGAAGGCCTGCCACTGGACGAGTGGAAAAGCTTCTGATGGCCCGCTTTGACGTTTACGCCAACCCAGGCGGCTCCGCCACAACAACACCCTACTTGCTGGATGTACAAAGCGATCTGCTCAATGGGCTGGACACCCGGATGGTCATTCCAATGCGTGGGCTCAAGCACTTCCCGAAAGTCAAGTTGTCAAACCGGCTGACACCCATCTTCACCATCGATGGCGAAGACTTCTTGCTGGAAACGCCAAAGATGGGTGCTGTGCCCTTGCGGGTGCTGAAATCGCCCGTGACTTCACTCGCTCAGGAACAAGACCAGATCACCACTGCACTCGACTTTTTGTTTCAGGGCTATTGATTCAATACCGAGCACAGTCACCCGCCCATGCCCGGCACCTCAATCGGTCAAAGTGAATAAATAGACTCTGCAATCTCCACCGCGCCGGATTTATTCCAGACCACTTGCCTGGGCGCACAACAAATATATGGCTAAAGCGTCACGCAGCGCCCTGATCCCGCACGCCGCCGACGTTCCAATCGTCTGCGGGAGAAGGAAAAAACCATGGCCTACGCCACCATTGCGCTGCAAAACCAAACCCTCCAAATACAGACCGTGCCCGGCTCTGGAATGATCAAGGTACTGCTGCCAGAAAGCGCCCCCTGCTTTTACAACCCGGCCACGGGCTTGTTCGGAACAGAGCCCTCACCATGACAAGCCAGCTGCCCGCCGAACTTTTTCAAGCCTTCACCGAAACCCACTACATCGTCCACCATGAACCGCCGTTCACGATGAACATCGGCGTGTTTTGCCCCGACCTTGAAAAGCTGATGGCCGAGCGCAAGGCCTTGTGCGCCGCTTTCATCACCGCATGGAACCCGTTTGCCCAACAACTGACCAATACAGAAAACGAAGCGCGACAGCAAACGCTGAAAGACAACCTCACGGAACGTGGCCAGGTTTTCATCGATGGCATCGGGCAACACCCCGGCAATGGCTGGCCCGGTGAGCCCAGCGTGCTGATTCTGAACATGGGCCGCGAAGCCGCCAAAGCGCTGGCGGGTCAATATGAGCAATGGGCCTTTGTCTGGGCCGATCAAGCAGCCGTGCCGACGTTGATGCTGCCCGATTGACGTGACCGTTTATTGATCCGGCCCTTTGAAGTCTGAAGTGAAAGGCTGGTCTTGGGTACAACGATCAGCCCTGTGATCCCTGTGGGAGTCCCGCCCCGGGGCGATGGAGGGTGGTCTGAGAGATGCCATCGCGGCGAGGGTGCCGCTCTTACAAAAAAGGCGTTTATGCAAACATCATCGGGTCTGCATTTTTCAATAGCACCGCTTAAATAATTGACATTGTTTGAAAAACGTCAATAATTTCTGACATGCAAACATCTGAAAAGATCAGGCAAACTATCGCAGACAAGCCCCCAGGGGCCGTTTTCTCCAGTGCTGACTTTTTGTCGGTGGGGACTCGCGCAGCCGTTGACCAGGCGCTCATTCGGATGATGAAGGCAGGGACCATTGAGCGGGTCGCCAGAGGGCTGTATGTCACAGCGGGCCAGCGTGTGGACGCACAATCCATTGCCCATGCAATGGCGCAAAAGACGGGGGAGAAAGTAGGGCTTGCGCCAGCCGGAGGAGCAGAAGACCTGCTGGTGGTGCCCACTTCGGGTCTGTCGCGCACCGTCCAGGCTGCTGGGCACACCGTGCAATTTCGCCGCATGAGTCAAAGGAAAATCCAGCTTGCGGCCAGCCCCAAGGGCAGGATCTTGCTTGAGCTGTGGACCCAGGGAATGCAAAACCTCACAACGCTGGACATCCAGCGTGCCACGGGTGACTGGGCAGAAGGGGAAATGGACAACTACGCAGCGCTGATCCCCGCGTGGCTGCGCACCGTCATTCACCAAGCCAATGCGACACGCAAGTCCGTCAAGATCGGTTTATCGGGCGCTTATGACTGGTCAAACCCCAACATCAAGGACGATGTGTTGATCGGCCATGTGCTCGAAAAGCACAAGTTCGAGGATGTGGCTCGGCTGTGCTTTTACTACGGCGTCCCCAAGGTCAAGCGCGTTTTCAAGCGGCGTGCATTTGAGCCCATGACCAGCGCCAGCGTGAGCAGGATGCTGGGCAACATCAGCAAAGGCTTGCGAACAGCAAAGGAGCCATCGAATGCTTAAGCTCAAACTGGATTTCATGCCAGAGGCGACTCGGCAAAATTTCGCCCGACTCCAAGACGACCCTAAACTGGCCGACTTCACCTTGGTCGGCGGCACTGCGCTGGCATTGCAAATAGGGCACCGGATCAGCGAAGACCTGGACTTCAATATCTTTGGCCAAAAATTGCCCATCAAAGCTATTGATGGCCTCCTGGATGATTTGGCTACAAGTGGCTCCACGATTGAAAGCCTGATCACACCTGAACAAAAGCTGGGCTTCAAAATCAATACGTCAGAAAACCTGGATCACTACATTCAGGATTACCTGATTGACGGCGCCAAGGTCACGTTTCATTCCCGCAATGAAAGCGATCGGCCCAAGGCGCAGATTGCGTACTTAAAGACCGCCCCCAAGGTGACGGTTTCTGAAGGGGGCTTTGATGTGCTGAGCGTTGAAGGGCTTCTTGTCATGAAAAGCCTCGTTGTCTATGACCGCGTGAAGTCTCGTGATCTCTACGATTTGATGGTCCTCACCAGAGACCATGGCTACACACTCGACGACATTTTTTTGGCCATCAACAGCTATCAGCCCATCAGAAACAAAGACCCCGAACACTTCAAGAGCGTGGTCACGGGCGTGATCCCGCTCGACAAAAACGATGAAAGTTTTGCCAGCATCCAGCTGAATGTGAAGATGACTGACATTTACAAGTACTTCCAGAAGCTGATCAACGACTACGAAATCAGGGCCGTCCAGCAAATGCGGCCAAGCTCTTGAAGCACGCAAGGCTGCTTTATCGATAACGGGCTTGGTGAATAAACGTCGGGGCTTTCGCTGCGATCGCCTGCACGTGTTTGCGCAACTCCTGCTTGGTTACAAAAGTCTTGAAACGCCCCGCATCGATGTCGGCAATGCCCTCTTGGGCGGCTTGTCGTAACGTGGCAAGCCGGTCGACATCATCGGCTTGACCTTGAACCAGCTTGTGGATGCGAAGAATTTTCATGGTGCAGATTGTGGCGTGGGTGTGGGAACGACAAAACGCTTATTCATCAGACGGCGCAATCAAAGCCACCAAGCCCATGCTCATGGCCTCCAGCTCGTGCTCAGGAAAACCGTGCTGGTCGAACAGCGCGTTCATGCCTGCAAAGGCCTGGTTCAACAAGAAACCCCAGTAAGGCCACTGGGCGGCCAGCCGCTTGAGCGTCAGCCAGGTCCGACTTTCCGACATCAACAGAACAATAAACTGATCCAAGATATACAATGAAAAAATCAAAATTTACATTGAGCGATACAAATGCTTGACCTTAACGATGCAATCATCCTCGCTTGTGCTGCACAAGGTGGGGCCATGGCCAGTGTGGCGACCGAGCAAACCGGCCTGACGCGGGTAGCCGTGTCGCGTCGCATCAAGAAGCTGGCCGACAGTGGCTATTTGCAGCGGCACGGCACAGGCACCCGGCAAACCTACAGCCTGGGTGACAAGCGCTTTTGGCTGGGCGTGCAGCAGCGCGAGAGCATTTTGCAGCGCGGCGGTGAAATGGCCGTTTGGGAGCAGCGCCTTGCGCCCCTGCTGACCGACCTCAAGCCCAACGTCAAAGGCCTGGTGAACACCGCATTCACCGAAATGCTCAACAACGCGCTGGACCACTCCAACGGTTTGCAGGTGCTCATGGGCATGCACCTAGAGGGCGGACAGTTGCAAATGGTGGTGGCCGATGACGGCGAGGGGATCTTTTGCAAAATCGCCGAATCGGCACACCTGTTTGATGAACGCTTGGCCATTTTGGAGTTGGCCAAAGGCAAGTTCACCACGGCTGCCCAAGGCCATTCGGGCATGGGCATTTTTGTGTCGTCCCGCATGATGGACGGCTTCGCCATCGAATCGTGTGGCCTGCGTTTTGACCCCAACGAGGCCAGCACCCCCTTGGCCCGTTTTGACTGGATCGACGTGAACGCCGCTTTGAAGCCGTCACAGGTGCAGACCATGGTGCGCATGTCGCTGGCGGTGGACAGCACCCGCACCAGCAACGATGTGTATTTCAAATACTTTGAAGCCAGCAACGTGGGCGATGCAGAGCCCGGCGAAGCCTTTCACACCACAGAAATCCCGGTGCGCCTGGCACAACTGAGCAGCGAGCTGGTCTCTCGCTCGCAAGCTAAATGGGTCATGAACCGTGCCACACAGTTCAAAACCGTGGTACTTGACTTCGAAGGCGTGGCCCACGTCGGCCAAGCCTTTGTGGATGAAGTTTTTCGTGTCTTTGCCACCGCACACCCTCATGTGCGGCTCAAAACCATGGGCATGACACCCGAGGTGGCCAAGCTCGTGAGCTTGTTTGGAGGGGCTTGACTCCACTCAAGCCTGCTCTACCAAATTCACCGCCCCTTGATCGCCTGCAAAGCCATCGCATATTCCTTCGAAAAATCCGCCCCCAGGTCCGCGCTCGGGTCCACCTTCTGGAAGGCCGCGTACATGATGGCCAGCAGGTGCAGGCCTGAGAACTCGCCGGGCAAACTCTTGAGCGTGTATTGCTTTGATGGGTTGTTGATGTCCAGCCCAGACTGACCCTTCAAAGCGATTTCGAGGGCGATGCGCTGCATGTCCTTGGGGCTGACTTTGTCGAAGGTGCGTAGCGCATCGGTGATGTAGGCCAACACGTCCAGCCGCAGGCCACCGACAGCGCCCTCTTGCAGACCCTTGTGCGCCAGGCGCGTGCGGGCTTTTTCGGCCTGCTCCACCACGGGCGATGTCGGGTGCTCCTTGATGATCCGGTTGAACAGACCATCGGCTTCGCGGTCGGCATCGACCGTGTCCAGGTCGGACAAGCCCAGCGCCAAGCCGTAAATGCTTTGCGGGTCATCGGGCATCAGGGCCAGCGCATTGCGCAGGTAGGCCACGCCCTCTGCCGGGCGCTTCATGGCCAGCAACATGCCGCCCAGGTTGCGCTGTGTGTAAGCGTCTTTCGGGTTGAGGCGCAGCGCTTCGGTGAAAGCCTCTAAAGCCTGCTCCGGCTTGCGCATGCGGTGGTACGCGTTGCCAATGCCAATCCACGAATGCGCGTGCTTCGGGTCCAGCTGCACGGCCCTTTTCAGGCGAATGATCGCTTCGTCGAACTGGCCCAACTCGCTGTAGCAAAGCCCCAGGTTGTAGAGCACGGCGGCATTGTCCGGCTCGTCCTTGTTGACCGCTTCCAGGTAAGGCACGGCCTCGGCCAGCTTGCCCGCCTTGAGCTTGGGCATGATCATGTCCAGCGCATCCGCATCACGCGGGTAAGTCATCACGCCAATCTCGACATCGTCCACCGTGACGATGGCGTTTTGACCACTGGCCGCGTATTCGGCCGCGAAGTGCACCGTAACCGCCATCTTGAAAGCCTCAGAGCCAATCTGCCTCGCATCGGCGGGCAGCAGGTTCAGGTCGAAGCGGTGCAGGGGAATCTTGAATTCGGAAATCATGAGAGGATTTTGTAAGGACGCCAGGCGTACCAGGACGACACGCCCAGCGCTTGCGCCCAGGCATCAATAAGGGCGCGGTCGTGCTCGGGGCCTGTGGGCACGGCCGCGCCCGCATCGCGCAAAGCCTCGCCCATGCCCAACACACCAGCGGCCCGGTAGGCAATGGCATAAATGCCGGTGCCCAGCAGCTCGTCGGCCAACAAGGCATAAGCCGCAGGCATGCCCAGCAAAGGCACGGGCACCGTCAAGCGCCCCATGGCCATGGACAAGAGCCGCAGGTTTTCTTGCTGGATCAAGTCCATGCCTTCGCGCTGCAAATCGCGCAAAGCCGGGAACTCGTCATGCAGCCACTGGTCCACCCGCATGCCCACCGGGTAAGACAGCAAGGTCATCAAGGCCCATTGCTCGATCTGGTGCGCGAACATGGGCACGCGCTCCAGGTCGGCAGCGGGCAGCGCCTGCCCACTGGTCAACAAGGTGGCGGCCTGCTCTGTGCCATCGCCCGTGTCCACAAAATCGAAACGCTGATCAGGCGGCAAAGCAAAAAAGCGCAAGGCAAAGCCGCACTGGTAGGCGACCCAATAGTCCAGCGGCCCACTGCCCGGCCGGTAACGCAGCACATGGGCGGCGGCACCGTGGCGGGCTTTCTGGAGGGTGGCTTGGATGCTGAGCGAACTGTCAGGCTGAAATTCGACGGGACACCCGCTGAGGGCTTCGACCCGCTGCACGATGCCCAGCGTCTCTGGGCGTAGATTTTTCATGGGGTGATTATCGGGGCTTTGAAAGCGGACGGACAAGGCCGCATCACTCAGACGGCGCAATCAAAGCCACCAAGCCCATGCTCATGGCCTCCAGCTCGTGTTCAGGAAAACCGTGCTGGTCGAACAACGCGTTCATGCCCGCAAAGGCCTGGTTCAAAAAGCCGGGCAGCAGCGCCGGATCGATGAGCACCGCGCCACGGCCGGGAAACTCCACGCCGCAGCAGCACGAGCCCAAAATCTTGATGCTGTCGTCCACCTGGTTCAAAAAGAAACCCCAATACGGCCACTGAGCGGCCAGCCGCTTGAGGAAGTGGCGCACCTCGGGAATGTCCACCAGCTCACGGGGGTCGTGGTTGTAGCCGTCCACCACCAGACTCATCTGCCCCCGGTAAAGCCAAGCGTCTTCACGCGTGGCGGTGAACACCTTGAGTGAATCCAGCACCGAAGCCAGATCTTGTTGCTCCACCTGCCGCCTGGAAATCAACAGGACAACAGGGTCGGTCACGCCTTTGCGCAGGTCAAGTCGGGGTGGGGTCATGGGCGGGTATTTTGGCTTGGCTGAAAAGCAGCCTCCACTTTAGCCGCTACGGACCATTGGATAACCCAGGCAAAGCCCTGGTACACAAAGCCCCGCCCCATTCGTAAGCTGAGCGCCTTTGCAACAAGGACGCGATATGCCCAAGCAAACACAAGCAGCCGATGCACCCGTTTACGGCATTCGGCCCCAAAAACCCGGCATGTATTTGGGCTTGTTCCATGGCCGCGACACACCCAACCAAGTCATGAACGACTGGGGTTTTGATGGCCCCGCACTGGGTCCCCTCATTTACTTTCACACCACCTACGCTTGCAGCGTGAATCTCCAGTTCACCAGCCCGAGCGACGCCCACTTGCTCACCGGCAACAACGACACGTTTTTGGAACTGCAAATGGACGGCGACCTGCTGTGCTTTGACGGCAAGCTGTACGGCGATTGGACGGTCTATGTGGTGACGCCCGAAGAATGCTTAAGGCCACCCGACACCTTCCGACAAAACACCCGCCCCAACAATTTGCGCAGGCAAGCCAAACCGGTTCCATGGGACGAGGACAGCTAACATCCGCGATCAGGGAGAACAACACATGCCACGATCCACCGACTGGACGCGCAACGAAACATTGGCGGCGTTTCACATTTACCTGCAACTGCCATTTGGGCAGCTGCACCGCAACCAACCGCGCATCGTGCAGTTGTCGCAGTGGATTGGGCGCACCGCCAGCGCTGTGGCCATGAAGCTGGTCAACTTGGCCAGCCTCGACCCACAAATTGTGGCCAGTGGCCGACGCGGCATGGGCAATGCGTCCAAACTGGACCAACAAATTTGGCACGAATTTTTGGCGGCTAACGACCCCGTGGTGACCGAAGCGGCCACGTCCTTTGGCAGCTATGCAGAACAAAACGGCCTGCCGCCCTTTGTGGACGTGCTGGACGAAGTGCCCGAGATTGCAGAAGGCAAAACCACCACGGCCATCGTGCAGGTGCGCGTCAACCAAGCCGGGTTTCGCCGCTCGATTTTGGCCAGCTACAACGCCACCTGCTGCATGAGCGGCCTGCGCGTGCCCAAACTGCTGGTGGCCAGCCACATCGTGCCGTGGAGCATGGACACCCAAAACCGCCTGAACCCCAGCAACGGCCTGTGCCTGTCGGCCTTGCACGACCGGGCCTATGACCAAGGGCTGATCACGGTGTTACCGGACTTCACCATCCGCGTGGGCGAAGCGCTGCGCCACGCCGAGTTGGACCCGTTTGCACTAAGCAGCTTGGCGCAATGCCAAGGGCAGGCGATTCGCCTGCCGGAACGCTTTCGGCCTGCGCCTGCGTTTTTGGAGGCGCATGCGCGGAGGTTTGGGTTTTTGTGAACTGTAGCCCTTAGTGACTGATGAATGCCGTGCGTTCAGTGGATGCCAAAATGTGGCGGCACAAGATGCATATCCGTCTAGCGTGCGTCACTTCATCGCTCAGAATTACGGCACACTACGCAGATGCTGTGAGGCCACGGCATTAGTGCTTAAAACAGATAGCGTCGAGTTCGATGTGCATCAAAAAATCATTGTTAAGCGCAACAAATTCTTCACGTAAGCTCATTTTCACAGTACTGTGACCCAGATTACGTCTTCGAAATTAATAATTGTTTTGGATTAAAGAATGTCAAAGAAAAATGGATTAAAGCCTTTGAAACTGGTTTCCTTGTTTAGCGGGGGCGGTGGTTTAGATTTAGGTCTTGAGGCAGCAGGATTTGAAACGGTATTTGCAACCGACATTGATCATCACAGCTGTGAAACTTTAAAAAAAGGAAAAGAAAAAGCGGCCAAGCTAGGCAAGCCTTTCCTGTCAAATGCGGTTATTCACGAAGCTGATATTTTAAGCCTTAGCTCAAATTTAGTTATGGAGAAAGCAAATCTAAAACCTGGCGAAACTGACTTACTTGCAGGTGGTCCACCTTGTCAGGCATTTAGCGTTTTTGGCAAGCGCTTGGGCATAAAAGATCCAAGAGGGCAACTTCCACAACAATACATTAGATTATTATCCGAATTACAACCAAAATCCTTTGTATTTGAAAATGTTTTTGGCCTACTTACAATTCACGGCGGAGAAACTTTCAAAGAACTGTGTGAGATTTTAAGTAATCCGTCAAATGATTTATCATATGAAATTTCAGTTCACAGACTAAATGCATCTGATTATGGCGTACCACAATCTAGAGATCGAGTATTTATCATTGGCACTCGAATCGGCAAGTCACTAAGCAACATACCACCATTATGCTTTGACGAGAAGAAAGAAGATAAAGATAAAACGCATTTGCGAAAACGCACAGTAGGCGATGCGTTCAAGGGGCTACCACCTTTAGGTGAAAAACTAGCCAATCATTATGGACGGGAACATAGTCAACGCATAATTGATCGATATGAATCACTTATCTTTGGCGAACGTGATCATAAAACAAGAATTAACAGACTTGATCCTAATCGACCAAGTTATACGATTATTGTTGGATCTGACAAGGGCGGTGGCAAAGGACATGTTCACCCACATGAGCCAAGGGAAGTGTCACCCCGTGAGTCAGCTCGCATTCAAACTTTTCCTGACTGGTGGGATTTTTCCGGTACATCACGCCATCCTATTCGTCAAATAGGAAACGCAGTCCCTCCGATATTAGCTGCTGTTATCGGAAGGGAAATTGCAAGCAATTTCTTTAATCACCCCAAAAAACCCCTTAAGGAAATAGTTGACCTATTAAGTCAAAATCATCTTTTCAAGGAAGACATAAGCGATGTATGAGGCATGGACAACCATTGACAATGGCCGCGAAGGTTTGTGGGAAAACAAAGTTCTTTTTGAAACATTAAAAATTATCTCAAGACACGAAGGTGAAGATGTTCACAATCCCGATTCGCCAATATACGCAGAACTAGAGGAAAAACTCCCGAAACGCGGCTGGCTTAAAGTTGAAGGAAATAATGAGCGCCGCTCATTGTTTCGTGACTACTCAAAGCCATGGACTGCAACTGGCCTGGTAGATCTTAGATCACAACAATTCAAATTAACGAAATTAGGTAAAGATGTTGTTGAAGGCCGTATTAGCCCAAGAGAGTTTTTGAAATATTTTTCTAAAAACTGGACTGAGAACAATGAAAAGCCCTTCGCGCATCTTGCATCTGCTTTTTTGGCAGCAGGAAAATCACTATCTTTTAGAGAAATTTACTTTGGAGTAATGCTTGGCTATAGAAAAGGCGATGACATCAATGCCGCACTACTAGGTGCTGAAAATAACACAAGCAATTTCTTAGCAACGCCCGAACGCAGACTCCATCGATTACTTGGAATAATGGAGGCTATCGGAGCCATTGCAAAAGAAGATTCTTCTAAAGATGCCGCCTGGTGTATTTGGGACTCTAAATTATTGACCGAACTTTCATGTTCCGACGGGGCAGGCACACTAGAAAGAACTAGCCAGCCAAACACGGGGGGCATGATTGATCTTCTTCTGAAAAATGTAAATGCAATCGGCCTAACATTCTCAGAGGATCAAGTCACACGATTTGTCTCAGCGCAAATTACCAAGCAATTTGTCCTCCTCACGGGTCTCTCGGGATCTGGCAAAACGAAGCTTGCAGAAGCCCTGGCCTACTGGTTAGCCAATGAGCCAGCAAACCAAATTTGTATTGTTGCCGTGGGTGCCGACTGGACAAACAACGAGCCACTGCTGGGTTATCCTGATGCAATCAATGACAAGCGGTATTGCGCCCCAGCGAGTGGCATATTGCAGTTGCTCGACCAAGCCTACAAAAAACCCGAAGCACCCCACTTTCTGATCCTGGATGAGATGAACCTCTCTCATGTGGAACGGTATTTCGCCGACTTTTTGTCAGCCATGGAGTCTTCCAGCCCCGAGCTGGCCTTGCATGGCCAAGGCACACTCAAAGCTGACGGGGGCCTGGATATACCGGCACGACAAGCTCTACCGCCCAATGTGTTCATCATCGGCACGGTCAACGTGGACGAAACCACCTATATGTTTAGCCCGAAGGTGCTTGACAGAGCCAACGTGATTGAGTTTCGCGTTGCACCCGAGCAAATGGAAGCATTCCTGGCCGCACCTGCTGCTTCGGTCAATATGAAGGTATTGGCGGGTCAAGGTGCTCACTATGCCGCGGCATTTGTGTCGCGTGCCAAAGCAGACGCCAGCCTTGACCCAGCTGATGCCACTAAGTTGCAGCAGGACTTGCTGGCTTTGTTCACGCCACTCTCTGATGTCGGTGCTGAGTTTGGTTACCGCAGCGCCAAAGAGATTGCGCGATTCGTTGCAATCCACCGTGAGCTGAGCGGCGAAGGCTGGCAATACAAAGACGCACTGGACGCACAGGTAATGCAAAAACTCATGCCTAAACTGCATGGCTCCGCACGCAAACTGTCTGGTGTATTGGATACCTTAAAAAAGTTTGCCGAGGATCACGATTTGCCTTTGACCAAAAACAAAGTGGACCGCATGCAAAAGCGCCTGAAAGACGAAGGCTTTACCAGCTTTGCTGAAAACTGATCGACAGGCCAACACACATGGCATACGCCACGATTGTTGATCCCCTGGGCAAGACCATAGGCCAATTGGAACTGGTGCCGCAAGGGTCTAGCCCAGATGCCTTGGTGGTATTGATCGCCAGCGAGGCCGCCGCCCTGGGCGAGGCAGAGGTGCAAGTCCTAGAGGGGGCTCGGTACGAATACGAGCTCACCGATAACAAATCTTGGAGACTGTCGCCCACCAACTGGGGGGCCAGCACGGATGTGGTGCTGCAAAGTAAGCTGCACTCACGGCAGCATTGCGGTGTGCTCAACCCCGGCCTAGCCACTGGAACACTCAACCTAACGGTGCAAGATGCGTCAGGGCAACCCGTGGGCACCACGCGTGTAGAGGTGCGCTCGCGCAAATTGGGTTATCGCACCGACTACCAACTGATGCTCAACGACATCACCGCGCATTGCGTGGGTTTGCTGCAAGACTGGCAAGCAGCCAGTCAGTTCAAGGCAACACCAGATGTCACTGGTCACGAGACCACCTTAGGTCAGCAATTCGCTTTTGTGCGTGCGCTGCTCAACACGCCCAGTTTTGAACACGCTTTGCAGCGCATAGCCAGCCACCCGCACGAAACATGGACGCAAGAAGAAACACAACAGCCAGTGGTGCGCGGCTTTAAGCCATCTGGCAAGCTGGTGCGGCAACTTGCTTCTGGCAGCCGCCGGATGGCTGTGCCGCATGGCCATAGCTTGCATCCAATTTTGCCCACCTTGCCCGAACGCATCACCGTTCGGCAAAACAGCCGAACCACCGATACACCTGAAAACCGTTTTGTGAAATTTGCGTTGCGCAGCTTTCGCCAGTTCTTGGCCGAGATGCGAGTCAAGGATGCCTTGCAGTCAGCCAAGCATGACCGATTGCGTAGCGAGCTTGACGCGCTCAGCAACAAGCTTGATCAAGCCCTGGGTTGTGATGCATTGCGCCATGCAGGCGAACCCACCTTTTTGCCGCTGGGAAGCCCTACGCTTCAACGCCGCGAAGGCTACCGCCAGGTGCTGCAAGCCTGGTCGCAATTTGCCATGGCAGCCAAGCTGGTCTGGGCGGGCGGGGAGCGTGTCTACGGTATGGGCCAGCGTGATGTGGCCACGCTGTACGAGTACTGGGTGTACTTTGAATTGCTGCGCACGGTAAAGGATGTGTTCAATCTGGACATGCCCGATATCAAACAGCTGATTGAACCAACAGGTGACGGCTTTGGTTTGAAACTGCGTTCAGGCAGGCACTTAGCTCTAAGCGGCACATCCAAACAACCTGGGCGCACACTTGAAGTGCGGTTTAGCTACAACCGCACTTTCAGCAGCAACAAGTCCACAAGTCAAACAGGTTCATGGACAAAAAACATGCGCCCCGACTACACACTGAGCTTGTGGCCAGTTGGATTTACCGAGGCGCAAGCTGAAGCGCAAGAGTTGATGGTGCATGTGCATTTCGATGCCAAGTACCGACTTGAGCAAGCGGCAGATCTTTTGTCGTCCCCAACCGTTTCAGATGGCTCAGGCGATGACGAAAGTTTTCCCGAACAAGATGAAATCAAACAAGCCGAATCATCGGGGACCTACAAGCGCGCTGACTTGCTGAAAATGCATGCCTACCGCGATGCCATTCGGCGTTCTCATGGCGCTTATGTGGTGTACCCCGGCGATAAGCAAGACGGCGAACCGTTCAAAGGTTTTCATGAAGTTCTGCCGGGGCTGGGAGCTTTTGCGTTACGGCCCGGCAATGGCACAGATGCCCTGCAAAAATTTCTGCGCGATGTGGTGGCCCATGTGTGCGATCGCACCACTGCCCGCGAACGCCAAACCTACGAGAACTTTAAAAGCTATCAATCACACGGCCCTCAATTAGCCGAAGATCAACGTGCTTTGTACCAAGTGGTCCCCGAGAGAACCGGCTTAAAACGCCACACACCACCAGCGGACACTGCGGTACTGTTGGGTTGGTACAAAGATGAACATCATCTGAAATGGATCAGGGATGAGAAGCTTTACAACTTCCGCTTGGGCAACACGGATGGTGCTTTACGTTTGACGCCTCAGATTGTTGGTGCCCAGTATTTATTGCTGCATGGCCCCGATGGCAATGCATTGCCGGGCCTGTTCCGCATGACCCAGTTGGAGCAAGGCCCCAGTCTGGTCAGCGATACAGAGTTGGTTGGATTGGGCTACCCCACACCGCCAACACGAAAAGCTTACGTGCTTTTCAATGTTGAACCAGCCGTTGAGTTTGAGGGTTTTGAGTGGGCATTTCAAAATCTTCCGAACCTACCAGCCAATGTCCACAAGGGATATCCGTTTGCAACGGACTTGGCGACTTTGATGACGGTGGCAAAAGTTGTTTCTTTCTAGTGCAACCGATTAAGTGGCTGCACCTGAAAACCACCTACAGGGATCTGATGCCGTGGTTGGTCTTGGACCCTTCGACAAGGTTTCAATTTTTTAACTCTGTGACGTAGGCAAAGATGGCTCCCTCAACATCAGCGGCACACCACTCACCCATTTCACGATCCGGTGCGGCACTGTTTTTTTGCTGCGTCAGTGTCTTTGCAAGGCTGCAGCAGTCTTTTGAAAACTGTGCATAGCCTGTTGCATCAAAAGAATACGGGAGCGCTTCTTGAAGCAGGGAATCGAAAACAGGGCAAATGTCTGGTCTCAGAAACCGCAAGTGCTTCGAAGCAAATGATGGTGTACCCAGACTATCCAGTGCATTGATGCAAGCAAGTGCCCCTGCTACGTTTGGTTTTTCTGCATTGAGTTGGTTCACTGCACTCCTTAAAGCATTTGCAATCGCTTCAAGGCTGTTTCTTTTGAGAATTCGGCCGCTAATTCCAGCGTAGCCCCCCCACGTACACACTGCAGTAACGAAATCTTGAACTGCTTGGGTAGGGAAATTAGCTTGCTGCAACTCAACACCCTTCTTCTCAATATCGAGGGTGCTCTGGTATCTTGCCCGATGCGCTGCAAGTAGAGGGGCAAAGTCCGATAACGGAATCGATGTTCCAAAAACAGCTGTTTCTTGTGTAATGAAAAGTGGCATGATTTATTTTTCGACGTTGGAAATTAGAAGATACCGAAAGGCCCAGTCACGAAGTCGTCAACGCAATGGCGAGGTGCTATTCATTCACATTTGAATTAACTGTGGCCTGCCATTTGGTTCCAGGTACTTGCCATGGAAGTGCTTCTTGTACACGCACCCGCTTATGGTCGCCGTCAACAAATACGTGCGTTTGCAGTTCCTGAAAGTGTCGCCTCTTCTTTGATAGTGAAAAAGTCACGAGGAATACAACTAGCGGCTTATTGGTACCAACCCACTGCTGTCCGATAGCTTCAAGATTTGATTGATGAGACTCATCATCAGTACGGCTGTAACCAACAAAGAAAAAAGTATCCGCTTCGCTTGCAGCATCTGCCAACTTTTTAATTTCGTTAACCGTTTCAGATTTCGCCTGTGCCCATTCCCATTCTGCTTTCGCCCAAACTTTACGGTTTGAGTCCTGGATTACAGCGTCAGTTTTTCCACCCGTTTCGAAGCAGGTATACAAACCGAGGTGATCCGCCGCCATCTTTACCGTGGAAGCGATATGGGTCGTCCAAAGAGCACGCCGACTGATATCGTTTCGGTCAGGTGTTATCGGGAAGTCTCTGTACCAGAATGCATTGAACAAGGCTACGAAATCTCTAGTGCGACGTTTCATGATCGGGGGTTACCTGCAACTAAAAAACTACACGTCATGCAATCGTTGGGAAAGCATGACCGTCAAGATAAAAAATGAACTCTGTTCGCTCTAACTTGACCGTCTGCATTTATCGCGCCAAACCATGAATGAGCTCGTTAGTTCTTAAAAGACCACATTGATCCACTCAAATGTAATTTAAATTAGTTATTTTTGACGCACGAAAACAAAAATCATCAACGACTAGATGCAAGAAATTTTTCAATGCTGACAAAGAATTGGGGCTATCGGGGAAGCAATCGCGTGCGGCCATTTCAAAACCGGCCGTGCAGACGCCGAAGAGCACCGGGCTTTGCCGCTGGCCTATGGCACGCTGGACCCCAGTCGCCACTTCATTGCCCGCGCATCGGGTAACTCGATGAACGGCGGCAAAAACCCGGTGCTGGACGGTGACTATTTGCTGCTGGAGTTGATCACGCCCAGTCGGGCAGGCTCGATCACGGGCAATGTGGTGGCCATCGAGCGGCAAGACGACAGCGGCGACAACCAATACCTGCTGCGGGTGGTCACCAAGGGCCGCGATGGCCAATACATTCTGAAAGCCAACAACCCGGACTACGAAGACCTGACGGCCACCGACGACATGCGCACGCTCGCTCGCCTGCGCAACATCATCGACCCACTGGATCTGGCGCTCGGTGAGTCTTTCATGCGCGAAGACATTCCGGCGCTGTTTGGCGAGGCCTACAACCCCGGCAATTGGAATGTCGGCCATGTGGTGCTGGCCCAGAAAAAGGCGCACATCCTGCTGGTCACGCTCAACAAACAAGGCCGGGCTGACGAGCACAAGTACATCGACCACTGGATCGATGACACGCACTTTCACTGGCAAAGCCAGAACGCCACCGACCCGACCAGCAAACGCGGCGACGAGATCATCCGCCACGCCGCTTTAGGCATCGACATCCATCTCTTTGTGCGCGACACCAAGCTGGCTGTCGGCAAGGCCGCACCGTTCACGTACCACGGCCGGGTGCGCTACCAGTCGCACCAGGGCAGCAGGCCCATGAGCATTGTGTTTGGGTTGGATGCGGCGGTGGGGTAATTTGCAGGGCTCAATTTGCAGGCCCCGGTTCACAGCCTTTGCACCTGCGGCTGGCTTGCTGGCTGCGCCGCGCCTGAACTACGGCAGCAACTTGCGCAGTTCGGGCGTCGACACGTCGTCCAAATGCCGGAACGCTGGTGCGATCTTGCCGATTTCCGTGTCCGTGACGCCGAATTGCTCAAAATAGACTTTCCACGCCCTGACGGTCTGCCAGACCTGCGCCATCATTTGCGCGGCTTCGGCCTTGGAGAGGGTGAACCGTGCATGCGAGGCCAGTGCGTTGTCCAAGGTGGCCAGTCGCCCTTGAGGGCCCACGCCCAGATGCAAGAAGCGCTCGGTGTCGTGGCTTGCTCGGGGCAAGACGTCGTACAGCGGGCTCAAGCGCCAGCCGGGCAGCCTGGGGTCCCACAAAAAGCCGTGGTTACGCAGGTGGTCGTCGTCGTTGCTCACCAGGATGTTGAAGACCATGCGCTTGAAAAGTTCTGCGTTGTCTGCACGGATGACGCTGGGGTGGCAGTGCTCACGCACGGCCTGGGCGAGGTCGGTGTAAGCCTTGGTGCGCGACTCGGTTTCGTCGCAAGCGACCATGGTCAAGCCGCTGACAAACCCCAGGCGGTGCTCTGTTCGGCCTTCTCCCGGTTGCGTTTGATACAAGTGGTCAGACTCTCCAACAACACCATCGGGTGCAAGCCAGTAGCGGTCGAAGCGCCGAATGAGCATGATCTTGCGGTCACCGATGGTGCGCATGTCGAGTGCGGGCACATTCAAACCAGCCTCTGCGGCCAGCCGAAGTGCGGCACTTTCTACGCCGGGCACATCGAAACTGTCTTTCTGACTCGAAAACTTGGCGATCCACAGCACGCCATGGGCATCACGCACCGAGGCTTTGGGCCGTGCACCACCGAGTCCCGTGCCATCGACAAAAATGGCTTCGAGGTGCGCAGGTACGGGCAGCCCTTCTTCAATGCGGTCTGCAGCCTCCATGAGGTGCGTTAGGTCGTGTGAAACATGAGGGCCGTGGCGTGGACCATCGTGAATGCTGGTTCTGATGTCGAGCGCCCCCACGCGGTCGCTGCCTGCATGCAACAAATATTGAGACTCTGGCAGGCTGTTGGTTGGCACTTTGAGCTTGGTTTCAATGACACGACGACCCCACGAGTCAGGTGCCGCATCGCGTATTCCGCCGAACATGGGCAATTGCTTGGCAGGCAAGAGCCGCTTGCCCAACACGTCATCGAGCTTTTGCAGACTGAGGCTGATTGGATCAATTTCCAGCGCATCTGGCCGACGTGCGTAGTTCATGCCGTAAGCAAAACTCGAAGCAAGTACCTCGGTGTTTTCTTCCGTCATGAGCAGCTGCCCACAGGGCTTCCAGTCCTGCCCAAGGTGAGCAAAGACCATCAGTTTCAAGGTTTTGGCGGTCATCTGCTTCTTGCCTTAAAAGTCCAGTTCTTCACGCTCTGCCGCGCTCAGGTCACGGACCCGCTGGGTTTTCTCACGCGCACTGAGCGCCAGCAACGCCGGGTCTTTTTCAGTCAACAAGTCCAAAAGGGTGCTGCCTGGCGAGATGGCCTGCAGATAGCGCAAAACTTGGCCAAGCGCGATGCCGGGCTCTCCCTTTTCAAGGCGATAGGCCGTGTTGCGAGACAGCCCTGCACGCAGTGCAGCGTCAGCCTGTTTGACTTGACGCGCCAACCGCAGGCGCGCCAGAAGTTGCCCCAAGCGGGCGCATTCTTCTTGCTGCGACGGCATGAGCATGGCAGATTGATTGATTTTCATGTTCGTTAAATCGATATTTATTGATTGAATGATCGATTAAACGAACATGTTACTTGAAATTCTGTCTGCAAGCCAGGGCTGACGAGCACAAGTACATGGACCACTGGATCGATGACACGCACTTTCACTGGCAAAGCCAAAACGCCACCGACCCGACCAGCAAACGCGGCGACGAAATCATCCGCCACGCCGCTTTAGGCATCGACATCCATCTCTTTGTGCGCGACCCCAAGCTGGCTGTGGGCAAAGCCGCACCCTTCACGTACCACGGCCGGGTGCGCTACCAGTCGCACCAGGGCAGCAGGCCCATGAGCATTGTGTTTGGGCTGCAAAGCGGGGCGGATTGACGGGTATATCGCTGGCCCTGCGTGTGGGCGATGGTTTCCTGGGCGAATGGGTTGCGTTGATGTGATCACTCGGCATGCCACACTGGGTATCGACTTTCATCCATTCACAGGATGCGCTTTCTAAATGGGTGTTAATGGGTGCAATATTGGTTTCATGTTGCGTTCAGACACCGGACACAAGGAACCATCCGCACGGATGCGCCCAACTGGCAGCCATGGCTGGTGTTCTTCTTGCGCTCGCTGGCAGAGCAGGTGCGGCGCCTGGAGAAGAAGGTTGAGCGCGAAAAGATCGTGCTGGCCACCCTGCCCGAGCTGTCACTGCAGATCGTGGAATTTGCCAGAGAGCACGGGCGCGTCACGATGATGGATGCCATCCAATTGACGGGTGCCAATCGCAACACCCTCAAGCTGCATTTCCGCGACCTGGCCGAGCGCAACCATCTGGAGCAGCACGGTAGCGGACGCGGTGTGTGGTACGGCTTGAAATGAGTGATGGGGCTGGTGGCAAACATCAACACCTGAGTCAGCGACGGAATTCACGCTGCTTTGGGCATCAACATCCATCTCTTTGTGCGCGACACCAAGCTGGCTGTCGGCAAGGCCGCACCCTTCACGTACCACGGCCGCGTGCGCTACCAGTCGCACCAGGGCAGCAGGCCCATGAGCATTGTGTTTGGGCTGTAAAGCGGGGCGGATTGACGGCTGCATCGCTGGCCCTGCGTGTGGGCGGCGATTTTTGTTGGTGTGGGAGCCCACCCCTGTGGGCGATGGTTTGCAGGGCGAAGTTGAGGACGTGTCCCACGCCCATCGCCCACAGGGTGGGCTCCCACAAGGACAGCTCATCGCCCACGGGGTGGGCTCCTGCACAAAAGCTATCTCTTGCCTGTTGCTCAAGACTGCATGGTGCCTGTCCTTTGGGCGCGCGTTTCGGCAACTTTTTGATGTCATTCATCTGACTTTGACTTCGACTCGGGTAAAGATACACTGCCATGATCTATTCCAGCCATGAACACGCCCAATCACCACCCCAAAAACACCACGCCATCCCAACCGGGATCGTGGGCATCTAGCCAAGCCTTGGCTATTTTGGCTGTGGATGGCATTCGCCCCAGCAACAAGGGGTTGGCCCTCATGCAGTCGATTGACAGTGGCACCATGACCCATGCTCAAGCGATTCAGTCCATCATTGAAAGAGCACGTCAGTACGCCAAAGACTGAACATCATGCAGGACGATGATCACTATTACGTTGAGGGTTACAACGCTGAACTGGACCCGTATGCCCTTGAGAACGGGGTACTCAAGAATAATTTTGGCATCACCGATTCAGCCTCTTTGAATGAGGTGGAGGCGGATATTGCAGGGGTTCAGATTCAAAAAATACTCAAAGAGCCTGCTCCAAAAAGCTTCACCGCCTTACATCTTTGCGCCTTGCATGAACAAGTGTTTTCAGAGGTGTATCCGTGGGCCGGTCAGTATCGCCAAGTAGACATCGCCAAAGGCGATACACATTTCCTCAGGCACCAGGAGATTGCTGCCAAGTTGGACACACTTTTTTCAGGCCTTGCCAAGGAAGATTATTTGAAAGGTGCCAACCCTCAAGCGTTCGGCGAGTTCATGGGGGAATTTTTGGTGCAATTGAATTTTGTCCATCCTTTTCGAGAGGGAAACGGGCGAGTTCAAAGGCTTCTTGTGACGCAAATCGCAACAAATGCAGGCTTGTCATTAGACTGGCAACCCATTGGGAATGAGGCCATGAAACAGGCTTGCATCGCCGGTATTCAAGGCGAGTCACGCCCAATGGCGCGTCTCATCTGGCTCAACATCAAACAGTTTCCAGTCTAAAGTCGCCCCGAGCCTGTTGAACCTTATTGAGGGCGCGTTCCTCGCACATCGCCCACAGGGTGGGCTCCTACAAAAAGGCAGCCGATGGCCTAAAAGGTGGGCGTCAGCATTCAGGGCCTGAGCTTGCAGGCAAAGCGGGACCCTTCACGTACCACGGCCGGGTGCGCTACCAGTCGCACCAGGGCAGCAGGCCCATGAGCATTGTGTTTGGGCTGCAAAGCGGGGCGGGTTGACGGGTGCATCGCTGGCCCTGCCATATGGGCGGTGCCTACAGCGTCCGAAGGTTTCCTTTGGCCTTCATGGCGCGGCATTGCCCGAGTTCCACGCCCTTACACAAAGGTCGCGGCAGAAACGCCAAACCGTTCGCTGAGCGCGCGCACTTGACGAATGTTGAGTTCGCGTTTGCCCGTCAGGATTTCGGACACGACACCCTGACTGCCGATCTCGCTCAGATCGCTTTGCTTCAGGCCGTGTTGTTCCATCAGGAATTTCAGAGCTTCCACACCCGTGACTTCGGGCAGAGGGTGATGCTTGGCTTCATAGTCCTCGATCAGATCGCCCACGATGTCGACCAAGCCCATCGCGGGATGCTTTTCTTCGCCTTGGGTTTCATCCAGCAGGGCTTGGAGCATCTCGGTCATGCGCGCGCAGTGCGCTTCATCCCGGATGGGGGTGATGTCAGTTGCGGCACGGAACTGCTCCCAGACTGGAAGAATGTGCTTCACGTCGATGGCTGCATTCATGACGTTGATCGTAAAGGCTTGGCAACCCCGCCCAAAACGGCCAGCCCCTTGGTGGCATGCCGTGCCGCTGAAAACCATGAGGAGGCCTTCATGTTCTTGGCGAGTACACGTCACCCCTGTCATGTCGCCAAAACAGGGTTTTGATGACATGAGGATTCAAATCGATCAAATATTGATATTCCACTCACGCCGCGCCAGTTAAATCACACGCTGCCGCCATGGCCGCCCTGCGGGCCTACCAATATTTCGCGTGGTGATCAAAGTGATCGCCCAAGAACGTGGCGATGAAGTAGTAGCTGTGGTCATACCCCGGCTGCATGCGCAGCGTCAGCGGGTGGCCCGCTGCCTCGCAGGCGGCTTGCAACAGTTCCGGGCAAAGTTGCGCCAAAAACTCGTCGGCGTCGCCTTGGTCCACCAACAGGTGCAGCTTTTCCTGGCGCGCAGTGGCCACCAGTTCTGTGGCATCCCATGCACACCAAGCCTGCGGGTCTGCGCCCAGGTAGGCGCCCAAGGCCTTTTGGCCCCAGGGCACTTGCGATGGCGCGGCGATAGGCGCAAACGCCGACACACTGCGGTAGCGGCCCGGGTGGCGCAGCGCCGTGACCAACGCGCCGTGCCCGCCCATCGAATGGCCAAAGATGCCGCGTGAATCGCTGGCGGCAAAGTGTTGCTCGATCCAGTTGGGCAACTCAACGGCCACATAGTCCTGCATGCGGTAGTGCGCGGCCCAAGGGGCTTGTGTGGCGTTGACGTAAAAGCCTGCGCCCTGGCCCAGGTCGTAGGCATCGTCGTTGGCCACGGCTTCGCCGCGTGGGCTGGTGTCGGGCGCCACCACGATCACGCCATGCCGCGCCGCATGCGCTTGTGCACCGGCTTTGGTGATGAAGTTTTGTTCGGTGCAGGTCAGGCCCGACAACCAATACAGCACAGGGCATTTCTCGCCGCGCAGCGCTGCCTCGGGCAGGTACACCGCCACGCGCATCTCGCAGCCCAGGGTGCTGGAGGTGTGCGCCCAGACTTCTTGCCGACCGCCAAAGCTGGCGTGTTGTTCGATGCGTTTCATGCGTCGCCTTCAAAGTGCACCACCGAGCGGATGGACTCGCCTTTGTGCATCAAGTCAAACGCGTGGTTGATGCCGCTCAGCCCCATGGTGTGCGTGACAAACGGGGCCAGAGCGATGCGCCCGGCCATGGCGTCGTCCACCATACCGGGCAGTTCGCTGCGGCCTTTGACGCCGCCAAAGGCAGTGCCCATCCAGCGGCGGCCGGTGACCAATTGGAACGGACGGGTGGAGATTTCCTGGCCAGCACCGGCCACGCCGATGATGACCGACTGGCCCCAGCCGCGGTGCGCGCACTCGAGCGCGGCCCGCATGACCTGGGTGTTGCCGATGCATTCAAAGCTGTGGTCCACGCCCCAGCCGGTCGACTCGACGATGACTTGTTGAATGGGCTTGTCGTGGTCTTTGGGGTTGACGCAGTCGGTCGCGCCAAAGGTGCGTGCCAGATCGAACTTGCTGGGGTTGGTGTCAATGGCGATGATGCGCCCGGCTTTGGCCAGCTTGGCGCCTTGCACCACGGCCAGGCCAATGCCGCCCAGGCCAAACACGGCCACCGTGTCACCTTCTTGCACCTTGGCCGTGTTTTTGACCGCGCCCAGCCCGGTGGTCACGCCGCAGCCCAGCAGGCACACCTGCTCGGGGTTGGCGTCGGGGCGGATTTTGGCCAGCGAGACCTCGGCCACGACGGTGTATTCGCTGAAGGTGGAGCAGCCCATGTAGTGGTAAAGCGGCTGGCCTTGGTAAGAAAAGCGCGTGGTGCCGTCGGGCATGACGCCCTTGCCCTGCGTGGCACGCACGGCCACGCACAGATTGGTTTTGCCCGACTTGCAAAACAGGCATTCACCGCACTCGGCGGTGTAGAGCGGAATGACGTGGTCGCCGGGCTGAACGCTGGTAACGCCCTCGCCCACCTCGACCACAATGCCCGCGCCCTCATGGCCCAACACGACCGGAAACAGCCCTTCGGGGTCTTCGCCCGAGAGCGTGAAGGCGTCGGTGTGGCAGATGCCGGTGTGCGTGATTTTGACCAGCACCTCGCCTTTGCGCGGTGGCGCGACGTCAATCTCGACAATTTGCAAAGGCTGACCTGCTTCGAAGGCGACGGCTGCACGGGATTTCATAAAGGCTCCTGGGGGGTGAATTGAAGGTATTGTGATCGCACGACTTGGCCATCATGGTGGCCGCATGCCGTGGCTGGGCATGCTGCGAATTGCTGTAGGAGCCCACCCCGTGGGCGATGGGCGTGGAACACGCCCTCAAACAACATCGCCCTGCAAACCATCGCCCACAGGGTGGGCTCCTACAAAATATCTATCCCCACCCTGTTGCGCAATACTCCAAGCCCGCAAGGCGTTGCTGTCAATGAAGTGGCGGCGTGGCTCGACTTCGATGGCGTTATAGGCCAGTCATTTTTTGCTTTTGACTACGAATCAAGTGGATTGGGGGTTCCCGGTCGGCGCTACAGCCTTGGTGGGTTCACCGGGGCTTTTCGCTTTCTGAACACGGTCAATCTACGACCCTGCCCACTCAAATATCAATATTCCCCGCCCGCAGCGCGTTGGTCTCGATGAAGTTGCGGCGTGGCTCGACTTCGTCGCCCATGAGCATGGTGAACACGCGGTCGGCTTCGATGGCGTCGTCGATCTGCACGCGCAGCAGGCGGCGCACGGTGGGGTCCATGGTGGTTTCCCACAGCTGGGCGGGGTTCATCTCGCCCAAGCCTTTGTAGCGCTGGCGGCTGGTGGTGCGTTCGGCTTCGCTGATGAGCCAGTGCATGGCCTGGCGGAAGTCACCCACTTTTTCTTCTTTCTGGCGTTCGCCTTCGCCGCGCAGGGCTTTGGCACCTTCACTGAGCAGGCCACGGAAGGTTTCGGCAGCTTCGGACAGTGCGGCGTAGTCGGCGCCGCGCACGAAGTCTTGCGTGATGACGCTGCTCTTGATGTTGCCGTGGTGGCGGCGGCTGATGCGCAAGATGGGTTTGTCGGTGCGCACGTCAAATTCGGCGGCCACTTCGGCCGGGATGCCGGTGGTGTTGAGTTCGCGCAGCTTGGCTTGCAGTGCGTTGCTCTCGATGAAGTCGCGGTTGGGTTTAATTCTTGTCCAAAATGGACAAAAAGTTATAGTTTTTATCCATAATGGCCAAATGCCAAGCAAGCCACCCGTTGTTTTTCCCCAAGAGCAAACGCTGCTCACCGCCTTGGGCGAGCGCCTGCGGCTGGCGCGTTTGCGCCGCAAACTGAGCACGGCCGTGGTGGCGCAGCGGCCAGGCATGTCGCGCACTTCGGTTTACAAGGTCGAAGCCGGCGATGCGGGTGCCACTTTGGGCACTTATCTGCGCGTGCTGGCGGTGCTTGGGCTGCAGGCAGATTTCAACGCCTTAGCAGCCGACGACAAAGTGGGGCGCAAGCTGCAGGATTTGGATTTGGCCCCATCGCCCGCAGCGCGACGCCAGCGCCGTGCCAGCGTGCAGTCCACAGACGCTGCCGACAGCACTTCTGAGGGGCTGCCATGTAACTTTGAGTACGAATTGGGCGCGTAAGCGACCCGGCAGCATGCGACTCGAGCCGCTTCCCTCTCAATGCCTGGTGGACCGCGAACTAGCCGTGCGCGTACTTGGCGTGCGACCGGGCGAAAGGGTCGAGCTCAGTCTGCGCAACTTAGGGGCCAACGGCAGTTTCTTCGCCGCCAGTGCAACGTTTGTCGCTGATCGGGATGGCACTGTCGATCTCACTTCCCATGCGCCCGTCGAGGGGTCCTATCGGAACGTCCACCCTATGGGCCTGTTCTGGTCACGTGTGCAGCATGCGGGGCCGCCTCCGGCAAATGTTCCGGAGGATCCATTGACCGCGATTCTGACTGTTTCGGCGGCTGGACGGGAGTTAGCGCATACGATCCGCCGCGTTTACCGCGAAGACGTTACCTCGCGGATCGTCCAGGAGGACGGCTTGGTGGGTAGGTTCTGTACGCCGGCCCACGCCGCCGAGCCAAGGCCCACGGTGCTGGTCGTGGGGGGATCCGTTGGAGGACTCACCTGGTCCGCACAGGTTGCCGCGCTGCTTGCTTGCCACGGTTTCTCCTCGTTGGCACTATCGTACTTCGGAGGGGAGGGCCAGTCTTCCGAACTCAAGCACATTCCCTTGGAGTATTTCGGCGGTGCAATTGACTGGCTGCGAAAACAAGCAGAAGTGCAGAGCGGACAGATCGGTATGCTGGGATGCTCGCGCGGCGGTGAACTGGCTTTGCTGGTCGGTGCCCATTATCCCGCGGTGCGAGCGGTGGTGGCCTATGTGCCAAGCGTAATAGTAGGGAGTGGCTATCCCGATGGTCAATCTCCAGCTTGGACGTGGCAAGACCGGGAAGTGCCATTCGCTCGCGAAAATTCGGGGACCAGCGCACTCACTACGCACAGCTTTTACAGTCAGCTGTTGCAGAGAGGCTCCGTGGGAGATCTCTGCATCGAAGTTGAGCGGATCGCGGGTCCAGTGATGCTGATCTCAGGCAGGGCCGATGGTGTCAGGCCTTCGGCGGAACTGGCCGACCTTGCGGTGAAGCGGATGCGGTCCGCCGGATTTCCTCACCAGCTTGAGCACTTGAGCTACGAAGACGCCGGGCACGACATTGCATGGCCCAATGCACCAACTACCATGAACCGCTTCCAGCACCCGATCAGCGGCGAGGAACTGGACGCAGGCGGTACTGCGGAAGGCACCGCCTATGCCAGTCGCGATTCGTGGTCGCGTATGCTTGAATTCTTACGCTCGGCCCTGGTCACTTAGTTGGCGCGAGAGAGCCCGAGTCCGACCGATTTCGAGAGGATCGCCTACTGTTGGTGGTAATTCAAATCCGCGGCGATTCAATGTGCTTTGGTTCTTTGTGCCGTTAATGGAAAAAAAAGGCCCGGTATCCCGGGCCTTTCTGATTTGAAAATTTGCGGAGCTTCTATGAAGCCTGCCAAATCAAATATCAATATTCCCCGCCCGCAGCGCGTTGCTTTCGATGAAGTGGCGGCGTGGCTCGACTTCGTCGCCCATGAGCATGGTGAACACGCGGTCGGCTTCGATGGCGTCGTCGATCTGCACGCGCAGCAGGCGGCGCACGGTGGGGTCCATGGTGGTTTCCCACAGCTGGGCGGGGTTCATCTCGCCCAAGCCTTTGTAGCGTTGGCGGCTGGTGGTGCGTTCGGCTTCGCTGATGAGCCAATGCATGGCTTGGCGGAAGTCGCCCACTTTTTCTTCTTTCTGGCGCTCGCCTTCACCGCGGGTGGCCTTGGCGCCTTCGCCCAGCAAACCACGGAAGGTGTCGGCCGCTTCGGCCAGAGCGCCGTAGTCGGCGCCGTGCACAAAGTCTTGCGTGATGATGCTGCTCTTGATGTTGCCGTGGTGGCGGCGGCTGATGCGCAGAATGGGTTTGTCGGTGCGCACATCGAACTCGGCGGTCACTTCGGCCGGGATGCCGGTGGTGTTGAGTTCGCGCAATTTGGCTTGCAGCGCAGGGGCGCATGCAGCGGCTTGCTCCATGTTGTCCAGGTTCAGTGACACGCCGTCGGCCATGGCCCGCAGGGCTTCGGCATCCATGAAGTTGGACAAGCGGGCAATGACGTGTTCAGCCACTTGGTGCTTGCGGGCCAGGGCTTCCAGCGTCTCGCCCGTCAGCACTTGCGGCGCAGTGCCGCCGGTGCTGATGCTGGCATCTTTGAGCGCGATGCGCAGCAAAAAGCCGTCGAGCGCCGGACCGTCTTTGAGGTACAGCTCTTCTTTGCCCGCTTTGACTTTGTAGAGTGGTGGCTGAGCGATGTAGATGTGACCGCGCTCGACCAGGTCGGGCATCTGGCGGTAGAAGAAGGTCAGCAGCAAGGTGCGGATGTGCGCGCCGTCCACGTCGGCGTCGGTCATGATGATGATGCGGTGGTAGCGCAGTTTGTCGACGTTGAAGTCGTCGGTGCCGCTCTTGCCGGATTCGGCGCTGGCCTTGCCAATGCCGGTGCCCAAGGCGGTGATGAGCGTGACGATTTCGTTGCTGGTCAGCAGCTTTTCGTAGCGGGCTTTTTCGACGTTCAGGATCTTGCCGCGCAGGGGCAGGATGGCCTGAAACTTACGGTCGCGGCCTTGTTTGGCCGAGCCACCGGCGGAGTCGCCCTCGACGATGTAGATTTCGCACAGGGCCGGGTCTTTTTCCTGGCAGTCGGCCAGTTTGCCGGGCAGGCCCATGCCGTCGAGCACGCCTTTGCGGCGTGTCATTTCGCGGGCTTTGCGGGCGGCTTCGCGGGCGCGGGCGGCTTCGACAATCTTGCCGCAGATGATCTTGGCGTCGTTCGGGCGCTCTTCCAAAAAGTCGGTCAGGGCTTTGGCCACGATGTCTTCCACCGGGGCGCGCACTTCACTCGACACCAGCTTGTCTTTGGTCTGGCTGCTGAACTTGGGCTCGGGCACTTTGACGCTCAGCACACAGCACAGGCCTTCGCGCATGTCGTCGCCACTGACTTCGACTTTTTGCTTTTTGGCGATCTCGTTTTTCTCGATGTACTTGCTGATGACGCGGGTCATCGCGGCACGCAGGCCGGTGAGGTGGGTGCCGCCGTCACGCTGCGGGATGTTGTTGGTGAAGCACAGCACGCTCTCGTTGTAGCCGTCGTTCCACTGCATGGCCACTTCGACACCGATGCTGGTGCCGGGGATGCCGCCGTAGCTGTCGGCCGGGCGCTCGCCGTTGGCGTGGAAGGCGTTGGGGTGCAACACCTTTTTGTTGGCGTTGATGAAGTCCACAAAGCCTTTGACGCCACCGGCACCCGAGAAGTCGTCTTCTTTGCCGCTGCGCTCGTCTTTGAGGCGAATGCGCACGCCGTTGTTCAGGAAGGACAGTTCACGCAAACGCTTGGCCAGAATTTCGTAATGGAAATCGGTGTTCTGCGTGAAGATTTCCACGTCGGGCAAGAAGTGCACTTCGGTGCCGCGCTTGTCGGTGGCACCCGTCACGCGCATGGGCGAGACTTCGACGCCGTCCACGGTTTCGAGCAAACGGTTTTGCACAAAGCCTTTGGCAAAGTCGATCTGGTGCACTTTGCCTTCGCGGCGCACCGTCAGGCGCAGCCACTTGCTCAACGCGTTGACGCAAGACACGCCCACGCCGTGCAAACCGCCCGAGACCTTGTAGCTGTTTTGGTTGAACTTGCCGCCGGCGTGCAGTTCTGTCAAAGCGATCTCGGAAGCACTGCGCTTGGGCTCGTGCTTGTCGTCCATCTTCACGCCCGTGGGGATGCCGCGGCCGTTGTCGGTCACGCTGATCGAGTTGTCACTGTGGATGGTGACGACGATGTCGTCGCAGTGGCCCGCCAGCGCTTCGTCAATCGAGTTGTCCACGACCTCGAACACGAGGTGGTGCAGACCGGTGCCGTCAGAGGTGTCACCGATGTACATGCCGGGGCGCTTGCGCACCGCTTCCAGGCCTTCCAGGATCTGGATGGAGCCTTCGCCGTAGCCTTCGGATGCGCCCGCCTGGTGGGCGTCAATCTTGGGTTGCGCGGTGGTGAAGGCGTCTTCGCTGGGCTTGATGTCGTCGGTCATGTTCAATTTTCTCTGTCGCTTGAATGGCCGAAACCCGCGAGGGGTCGCGGGTTTCGATAAGGTGGGCCTTGTGGGCTTTCGCCTTAAATGCGCATGGGCATCACCACATATTTGAAGTTGTCGTTCTCGGGGATCGTGATCAGCGCCGAGCTGTTGCCGTCTGCCAGATCAATGCGGACCATATCCTGGCCCATGTTGCTGAGCACGTCGATGATGTAGGTCACGTTGAAGCCGATTTCGATGCTGTCGCCACCGTAGTCGATGTCGAGTTCGTCCACGGCTTCTTCTTGTTCGGCGTTGGTCGAGGCCACGCGCAAGCTGCCGGGGTCCAGGTTCAGGCGCACGCCCTTGAACTTGTCGCTGGTCAGGATGGCGGTGCGCTGCAAGCAAGACAGCAGGGCTTGGCGGCCCAGGGTCAGGTTGTTGCTGTGGCCTTTGGGGATGACGCGGTTGTAGTCGGGGAACTTGCCCTCGACCAGCTTGGTCACGAACTCCATGCCGTCAAAGCTGAACTTGGCCTGGTTGTTGGCGAATTGCATCTCGATCGCGCCGTCGGCGTCCGACAGCAAGCGCTGCAGCTCGAGCACGGTTTTGCGCGGCAAGATGACTTCTTGTTTGGTGGGCACTTCGACGTCGAGCGTGGCGGCGGTGAAGGCCAGGCGGTGGCCGTCGGTGGCGACCAGGCTCAGGCGGTTGCCTTCGGCCACAAACAAGATGCCGTTGAGGTAGTAACGGATGTCGTGCACGGCCATGGCAAACGAGACCTGACCGAGCAATTGCTTGAGGGTTTTTTGCGGCACGCTGAACACGGGGCCGAAGCTGGCGGCTTCTTGCACCAGCGGGAAGTCTTCGGCGGGCAGCGTCTGCAAGGTGAACTTGGACTTGCCGCCCTTCAAGATCAGCTTGCCTTGCGACGACTCGAGGCTGACGGTTTGGTCAGCGGGCATGGTGCGCAGGATGTCGATGAGTTTGCGGGCGCCCACGGTGGTGGTGAAGTCGCCTGGGTCGCCTTCCATCTCGGCCGTGGTCCGGATCTGGATTTCCAAGTCGCTGGTGGTCAGCTGAACGGCGTGGCCCGTTTTGCGGATCAGCACGTTGGCCAGCACGGGCAGGGTGTGGCGGCGCTCGACAATGCCGGACACGGATTGCAGGACCGACAGCAATTTGTCTTGGGTGGCCTTCAGGACGATCATTTGTCTACCTTTGATGTTTTTTTCAAGCTTCAGCCTTGTGGGCTGGGGTGAGGTGGTCAACAGACGACATTTTCGCCTGTTTTTGGGTGCTTTTGAGGAGAATCGGCTGGAATGCCGCGTCGCAGGCTCCTCGCCATGACCCCAAAGCGTGCGCTCATCTGGTCCTGTCAGCCCTTGAGGGTCTGCTCCAGCACGTGCAGCTGCTGGTTCAATTCGGTCAATTGCTGGCGCTCGGCGCCAATCTTGCGAACGGCATGCAGCACGGTGGTGTGGTCACGGCCGCCAAACAGCTCGCCAATTTCGGGCAGGCTTTTTTGCGTCATTTCCTTGGCCAAGTACATGGCAATCTGGCGCGGGCGGGCAATGCTGGCTGGGCGCTTCTTGCTGTACATGTCGGCGACTTTGATCTTGTAGTAATCGGCCACGGTCTTCTGGATGTTTTCCACACTGATTTGGCGGTTTTGAATCGACAGCAGATCACGCAGTGCATCTCGGGCCAGCTGGATGGAGATTTCCTTCTGGTTGAAACGCGAATAGGCCAGGATTTTGCGCAGGGCGCCTTCGAGTTCGCGCACGTTGGAGCGCACGTTTTTGGCCACGAAAAACGCCACTTCTTCAGGCATTTCGCTGCCTTCGCTGATGGCTTTGTTGATCAGAATGGCCACACGCATTTCCAGCTCGGGTGGCTCCATGGCCACCGTCAAACCAGAATCAAAACGGGATACCAGACGCTCATGGATATCGGCCAGACCCTTGGGGTAGGTGTCGCTGGTCATCACGATGTGCGACTTTTTAGCCAGCAGGGCCTCAAAGGCGTTGAAGAATTCTTCTTGCGTGCGGTCCTTGTTGGCAAAGAACTGCACATCGTCAATCAGCAGCAAATCGAGCGAGTGGTAATGCTGCTTGAATTCATCAAAAGTCTTGCGTTGATAGGCTTTAACCACATCCGACACAAATTGTTCCGCATGGATGTAGAGAACTTTGGCCTCGGGGCGGTCGGCCAGCAGCTTGTTGCCGATGGCGTGCATCAAATGGGTCTTGCCCAGGCCGACGCCGCCGTAGATGAACAATGGGTTGTAAAGGTGCCCCGGAGAGCCCGCCACATGCATGGCAGCGGCGCGCGCCATGCGGTTGGCCGTGCCTTCTACCAGGGTGTCAAATGTCAGCGCTGTATTGAGCCGGCTGCGGAAGGTGTTGGTCACCGGTTCCTCAGGCACATCGAGCACTTCCGGTGCGCTTTCCATCGACGATGGCGTGGAAAGACGTTGAGCTTTGGCAGGGCCTTCGCGCGGAGTGATGACCAACTCAAGCTGAACGGGGTGACCTTGCAGACGCTCCAACATGGCGGTCAAGCGACTCGCATATTGGGCACGCACCCAATCGAGTTTGAAGCGATTGGCGACAAAAACCGTCAAGCGTGATCGGTCTTCGGACACCTGTGCGCTCAGGGGTTTGATCCAGGTATTGAACTGCTGCTCGGGCATCTCGCGGGACAGCTCATCCATGCAAGCCCGCCACAAAGAGGCGCTGGCATCGGTCTGTAATTGTGGTGTAAGTCCCTCGGGCATGTTGTATTTGTTTTATTGTGGACAGTGGTGGTCTGGAATGGCCGGAAAAACTGATTTATCAAGAGCTTATCCACATGCCATTTTTTCAGCAGGAGGCGCATCATAAACCACATCGAAGTCATTTTGGGCATGACGCGATGAAGGCATTTGGAAGGAAATTTGCCCTTGGTCAGAAAGTTTGCGATAATCTTGGGTTTCGCCCAACGCAGCTTATGGCTTTGGGCTCTAAGGAAGAGTTATGAAACGCACCTACCAACCATCCAAGACACGTCGCGCCCGTACCCACGGCTTCCTGGTTCGCATGAAAACCCGTGGTGGCCGTGCCGTGATCAACGCACGCCGCGCCAAGGGCCGCAAACGTCTGGCTGTCTAATGTCCGCGCAACCGTCAGGCAGTGACCCCATGTCGCTGTGGACGGTTGATGCTGGGGCAAGGCCACCGTGCAGCGTCTAAAAACACGCCCACAATTTCAGGCCACCCTGGCCGGCGGCACTGTCTCGCGTACGGCGCATTTTGCGCTGCATCGCCTGAGCTTGGCTGCAACGACAGACACCACTTTGGCTCAAGCCGATCAAGTCGGGCCTGCACCCTCACAGGAGCAGGCCCTTTTTGAATTGGCCGATGTCTGGCTGGGTGCCATGGTGCCCAAACGCTGGGCACGCCGTGCCGTCACACGCAATGCCATCAAACGCCAGATTTACAACGTGAGCGAACACTTTGGTGATCGACTGCCTGTGGCCGCCCATGTGGTGCGTTTGCGCACCACGTTTGACCGCAAGCAATTCATCAGTGCCACGTCTGAGCCCTTGAAGCAGGCCGTCCGTCAAGAGCTTGTGCAATTGTTCGAGCGTGCCGTTCGCCCCCTGACATCAGAGTCTCGCACATGATCATTCAGCGTTTATTGATGGGTGTGGTGCGCGGCTACCGCTTGTTGTTGAGTCCTTGGTTGGGTTCGTCTTGCCGTTTTGAGCCCACATGTTCGGCTTATGCCTTGCAAGCGCTGGAACAGCATGGCGCTGCCCAAGGGACTTATCTGACGGTTCACCGCTTGGTGCGTTGCGGACCCTGGTGCACCGGTGGTCACGACCCTGTTCCCGCCGAAGCGCCTCGCTTGTTTTCTGCTTTGTTTTCTCCCACTTCGTCAAAGAAGACCCCATGAACGATATCCGTCGCACCATCCTTTGGGTGATTTTTGGTTTTTCCATGGTCCTGCTGTGGGATCAATGGCAGCTGTACAACGGCAACAAGGCCACTTTCTTTCCAAAACCAGAAGTTGCCGCCCCCGCGCAAAATGCCGCCACACCGGCTGCCAGTGCCAACGGCGTGCCCACAGCCAGCACCACAGTGGTTGCGGCAACACCTGGCCAAGTGCCTTCGTCTATGCCTGCCGCTGCGGCCGCCCCCCGCGAAAAAATCGAAGTGGCCACCGACGTGCTCAAGCTCAGCTTTGACACCGAAGGCGGCTCTTTGGTGCGCACCGAATTCACAAAGCACGCTGACTTTGTCGACAGCAGCAAACCATTTGTCTTGCTCGACCAGAGCAGCAGTCGCGTTTATGTGGCGCAAACAGGCCTGATCGGCGGCGACTTTCCCACGCACAAATCGCCCATGAAGTTCAGCGGCGATCGCAGCCTCAAAGAAGGCCAAAACGAGCTGACCTTGCGCTTCGAGTCCGATGTGCAAAACGGCGTGAAACTGGTCAAGACCTACACCCTGCAACGCGGCAGCTACGCCATTGGCGTCAAGCACGAAGTGATCAACACCGGCACAGCCAACGTGTCGCCGCAGCTGTACTTGCAACTCGTGCGTGATGGCAACAAGCCTGCGGGCGAGTCGTCGTTCTACTCCACCTTTACTGGCCCGGCTGTTTACACCGAGGCCAAGAAGTACCACAAGGTCGAGTTCAGCGACATCGAAAAGAACAAGGCCGAAATCGACAAGACATCACCCAATGGCTACGTGGCCATGGTGCAACACTACTTCGCAACCGCCTGGCTGCTGGCGGATGGCATTCAGCGCGAAAACTTCGTGCGCAAGGTCGACAGCAATTTGTACGCCGTGGGCATGATCACACCACTGGCCGATGTGGCACCTGGCCAATCCAAGAGTGTGAGCACCCAATTGTTCAGCGGCCCCCAAGAAGAAAAAGTGCTCGAAGCCTTGGCCCCCGGACTGGACTTGGTGAAAGACTATGGCTGGTTGGCCATGCTGTCCAAGCCTTTGTACTGGTTGCTCGACAAACTCTTCAGCTTCATCCAGAACTGGGGCTGGTCCATCGTGGCGCTGGTGCTCTTGCTCAAAATTGCGTTCTATTGGCTCAACGCCAAGGCTTATGCCAGCATGGCCAAGATGAAAGCCATCAACCCCAAAATCATGGACATGCGTGAGCGCCTGAAAAACGATCCGCAAAAAATGCAGCAGGAGATGATGCGTATTTACCGCGAAGAAAAGGTCAACCCCATGGGCGGCTGCTTCCCGATCATGGTTCAGATCCCGGTGTTCATTGCCCTGTACTGGGTGTTGCTGTCCAGCGTCGAAATGCGCAATGCACCTTGGGTTCTCTGGATTCATGACCTGTCGGCACCCGATCCGTTCTTCATCTTGCCTTTGGTCATGACTTTGACCACCTTGCTGCAGACCGCGCTCAACCCCGCGCCGCCAGACCCGATGCAAGCCAAGCTGATGTGGATCATGCCGCTGGTGTTCTCGGTGATGTTCTTCTTCTTCCCGGCCGGACTGGTGCTGTACTGGATCACGAACAACATCTTGTCGATTGCCCAGCAGTGGATCATCAACGTACGCATGGGCGTGCCGCCACAATTCAACTTGCCAAAGTTCAAGTAAACCCCGAAGGGCCGCGCAAGCGGCCTTTTTTTGGCCTTGGCGCTTTGCCAATGTCCACTCACCCCCCTCTCATCATCTACCACTGCCCATGCTCGCCAGACACCAGGAACCCATCGTCGCCATCGCCACTGCACCGGGACGCGGCGCGGTGGGCATCGTGCGGGTGTCGGGGCGCAATCTGTCGTCGCTGATTCAGGCGCTGTGCGGGCGGACACTCAAGCCGCGTGAAGCGACGTATTTGCCGTTTGCCGATGCCGATGGCAGCCCGATCGACCACGGCCTGGCGCTGAGCTTTGTGGCGCCGCACTCGTTCACGGGTGAAGACGTGCTGGAGTTGCAAGCCCACGGTGGGCCGGTGGTCTTGCAGCTGCTGGTGGCGCGTTGCCTGCAAGCGGCGGCCGAGATGGACCCGACCTCAGACCAGCCGCGTTTGGCCGGTTTGCGCGTAGCGCAGCCGGGCGAGTTTTCTGAACGCGCTTTTTTGAACGACAAGATCGACCTGGCACAAGCCGAGGCGATTGCCGACCTGATCGACGCCAGCACTGAAGCCGCCGCACGCAGCGCCAGCCGGTCTTTGGCGGGAGATTTCTCCAAAGAAATCCATGGGCTGCGCGATGCACTGATTCACCTGCGCATGCTGGTCGAGGCCACGCTGGATTTTCCGGAAGAAGAAATCGACTTCCTGCAAAAAGCCGATGCACAAGGACAATTGACGCGCTTGCAAGCCGCGCTGCAAACCGTGTTGGGCAAAGCTAGGCAAGGCGCTTTGCTGCGCGAAGGCATCAAGGTGGTGATTGCGGGCCAGCCCAATGCAGGCAAGAGTTCTTTGCTCAATGCTTTGGCCGGGGCAGAGCTGGCCATCGTCACGCCCATTGCGGGCACCACCCGCGATGTAGTGCAGCAGACCATCCAGATCGAAGGCGTGCCGCTGCATGTGATCGACACCGCCGGGCTGCGCGAAGGCGAGGGCGTGGACGAGGTGGAGCAAATTGGGATTGCGCGCGCCTGGGGCCAAATAGAAAACGCCGATGCGGTGCTGTTTTTGCACGATCTCACGCGCGTGGGCCAAGCCGATTACGACAGCGCCGATGCCGACATTGCCGCCGCCCTGCAAAGCCGCTTGCCTGCCAGCGTGGCGGTGATCGATGTATGGAACAAGGCCGATGCGGCGCAGGTCTCGGGAGAGCGCTCCGGCTTGACGCTTTCGGCCCGCACAGGCGAGGGCCTGCAAGCCCTGCGCCAGCAACTGTTGCAGCAAGCCGGTTGGCAGCAGGCCAGCGAAGGCCTGTTCATTGCCCGCGAACGTCATGTGCAGGCATTGCACCGCGTGCGCGAGCATTTGGAAATGGCCGACGCCCACCTGGCCGCGCAAGCGCAAAACCTGGACCTGCTGGCCGAAGAGCTGCGCCTGGGCCAGAAAGCCTTGAATGAAATCACCGGCGAGTTCAGTGCCGATGATTTGCTCGGCGTGATCTTTTCGAGTTTTTGCATCGGCAAGTGAGCAGGTGTATCGCAACGACAAGAAACCTTGCGTTTTCTTGTCGTTGCCAGTTGGCGGCTACCACCCCAACACGCGCCCGCGCCCGATCATCCATGTCGCAGCTGAGGCTACTGACCTACAAATCAAAGCGTTGGCAGTCCCGTAGGTCGGCGGTCGAATACCCCGACGTGCAGCCTATACAGATCGGCCTCAAAAGGTCGCATCAGCGACTGTTTTGAGCGACCATCGGGCACAAGATAGCCCTTTTGCAAACCGCCCTTGCCATGACCACCGACACCCAGCCCAGCCTGAACCCCGAACAAGACGCGTATTTGCGGGAACGCTCGGACTGGATGGGCGCGTATTTGGTGTTGCACGCTTGGAGCGTGATCGCCTTGGCCATGGCGTTTTTCATCGCCTGGCCCAACCCCTTGAGCTTCGTCGTGGCCGTGGTCGTCATTGGCGGGCGGCAGCTTGGCTTGGCGATCTTGATGCACGACGCGGCGCACCGGGCCTTGTTCAAAAACGCCCGGCTCAATGACTCGCTGGGCGCGTTTTTGTGCGGCTGGCCTGTGGGGGCCAGCCTCACGCTGTACCGGCCTTATCACCTGAGCCACCACCGCCATACGCAGCAAGCCGAAGACCCCGACCTGATTTTGTCGGCACCCTTTCCCATCTCCAAACAAAGCTTTTGGCGCAAGATGCGGCGCGACATTTTGGGCATCACCGGATACCAGCGGCGCATGGAGTTTTTCCGCATGGAAATGGGCGACAGCCCCAGCCGCTGGCAGTGCATGAAGAACCTGTTTGCCGCAGAAAAATACTTTTTCTTGAGCAACCTGGCCATCTTCGCCGTCACGGCCGCAGCGGGCGTGTGGTGGGCTTACTTTGCGCTGTGGCTGCTGCCTTTGTTGACGTGGTACCAAGTCATCAGCCGCGTTCGCAACATCGCCGAGCACGCGGTGGTGGGCGATAACAACGACCGCCTGCGCAACACCCGCACCACCATAGCGAACTGGGGCATGCGCATGGTGCTGGCGCCGTACTGGGTCAACTACCACCTGGAGCACCACCTGTTTGTGTTCACCCCTTGCTGGAAGCTGCGTGCGGCGCACCGCATGCTGATGGCGCAAGGCTTTGGCCCGCGCATGGAACTGGCACCCGGTTATCTGGCGGTACTGAGAAAAGCGACGGCCAAAAATCAAGATGGCCCAGGTGGCCGATCGCGCCAGGCGGCAATGATTTGAGTGCAGCGTTCACTGTTTAGTGGACTGCAAAAACACGGCGTACATCAGCCCGGCAAACCGCCAATGCGTGCCATGAGTTCGGCCGCGTTGCGGGCCCCGAAATGCGCACGCAAACTGGCCCGCAGTTTTTCCACTGTGCGCGGACTCAGGCCCAGCTCTTTGGCCGAGTCCTTGGAGGTTTGCCCCTTGGCCATGCCAGCCAGAACTTCGCGCTCACGCGGGGTCAGACGTTCGGCATCTGCGACAGCCGACAAGGGCTCAAACACCCACGAAGCCGTCTCAAACGGATCGGTCAGGTTTGCCGCACGCCCATGCACACGCACCCAGATCAAGGAGCCATCGCGGCGGCGCATGAGGCGTTCGTCCTGGTATTGCCCTAGAGTGGCCATGACTTGCCAGCCGCGTTGCCCAATGCGCTCGAACTCGTCCTGGCTGGGGTAAAGCATGGCCAGGCTGGCGCCTTGCATTTCGTGAATTTCGTGGCCAAAAATATGGGCAAATGCGGTGTTGCACAGCACGATCTGGCGACGAGAAGACATCATCAAACCCAAGGGACTGAGCGAGACCAAATCGCCCCAATCGGTGCTCATGTTGGATGAATCAGAAGGAGGGGTATTTTTACGCAAGGGTAAGTCCGGGCGTGTTTTGACGACTGCACAAAGCATGATGAGCCACCTAATATAGCTGCAAGCGTGATCCCTTTTACGCACCTGAAAACCCTTTGTACATTGGATGCTCCCTGATGTTGGTTGACCTGATCGGTTACGCGCACACCCCGTTTGGCAAGTTGCCAGGCGCGGATGTCGAGGCTTTGATGCGCGAGGTGAGCACCACCGCCATTGGCGATGCGCACCTTGACGCCAGCGACATCGATGCCGTTGTGGTGGGCCACTTCAACCCCGGATTTGTTCGGCAAGGATTCACCGCTGGCCTGAGCGCGGGTTTGCTGCCTGGCCTGCACATGGTGCCCGCTGTGCGCGTGGAAAACGCCTGCGCTACCGGCAGCGCGGCCATTCACCATGCCCAGGCACTCATCGCTTCGGGTCAAGCCCGCCATGTGCTGTCCATCGGCGTGGAGGTCATGTCGGCTTTGCCCACACGCGAAGTGGGTCAGGCTTTGCTGCAAGCCTGTTATGTGCCCGAAGAAATTGACACGCCCGCCGGATTTGCGGGCATGTTTGCACGCTTGGCCGATGCCTATGCCGACCGCTACGGCGACCCGCACCCGGCCATGGCCCGCATTGCCGCCAAAAACCACGCCAACGGCCTGCACAATCCACTGGCGCAGCTGCATCTGAATGTGGATGCGGCGTTTTGCGCCACCGAATCCGACAAGAACCCCCGCGTGGTGGGGCGTCTGTTGCGCAGCGATTGCTCGCCGGTTTCCGATGGAGCAGCGGCTGTGGTGCTCAGCGCCGCCGATGCACACCAGCGCCAAGACAACGCTGTTCGTCTGCGAGCGACCGCACAGGCGACCGACTTGATGCCCTTGTCACGGCGTGACATGAGCAAGTTGGCTGGCACGCGCATGGCGTGGCAGCGCTTATTGGCAAAGGCTGGCATCACGCTGGACGATCTGGATTTGCTGGAAACCCATGACTGCTTCACGATTGCCGAGTTGATGCAGTACGAAGCCATTGGCTTGTGCGCACCTGGCCAAGGGGCGCGTGCGCTCGAAGAAGGCTGGGTCATGCCCGGTGGTCGTTTGCCGGTCAACCTGTCGGGCGGCCTCAAATCCAAAGGCCACCCGGTGGGGGCCACCGGTGTGTCGATGCATGTCATGGCGGCCTGGCAGTTGCTGGGGCGCTGGCGCAGCGCCCCCTTGCCAAATGCCCGGCTGGCCGCTGTACTCAATATGGGCGGTGCTGGCGTGGTGACCTGTGGCTCGGTGCTGGAAAGGTTGTCATGAACATTGCCCTTTGGTTGGCGCGCAGCGCCGAACGTTATCCGCAGCAAGCAGCCATCGCCCACGGCACCGAGGTCTGGTGCGACTACGCCGAATTTGCCCGCCGTACCGCACGCACGGCGCAGTGGCTGCGTGCACAAGGCGTGCAGCCGGGCGATCGGGTGGTGCTCTTCATGCACAACGCACCCGAATATTTGCCTTTGATGTGGGGCATCTGGTGGTGTGGTGCTGTGGCTGTGCCGGTGAACGCCAAGTTGCATGAACGCGAAGCGGCCTGGATTGCCGGGCACAGCGAGGCGCGTCTGGCGCTGGTGGATGAGGAACGCGCCAGTGGCTTGCAGCAAGCCTTGAGCGCATTGAATAGCACCACGCAGGTACAGGCTGACCACGCCTTCATGCTGCAAGGCGATAGCCCGCAGCTGTCTTTACAGCCCCGTGAAGACGATGACCCGGCTTGGCTGTTTTACACCAGCGGCACCACAGGTAGGCCCAAGGGCGTGGTGCTGTGCGCACGCCAGTTGCGCGGCTGTACGCAGGCGTATTTCGGCTCGGTGCAATCGGTGCAGCGTGGCGACACCATGCTGCACCCCGCGCCGCTGTCGCACGGTGGCGGCATGTACCACCTGCCCTATGTGCTGAACGCGGGCTTGAACGTGGTGCCCAGATCCGACGGATTTGACCCGCACGAAGCCCTGGCGCTGGCCGCGCACTGGCAGCAGGCCTCGTTTTTTGCAGCGCCCACCATGGTGCGGCGGCTGGTGGATGCGGCGCGCACCTTGCCCGAGCGCCCACAGGGCCTGGCCACCATCGTCTATGGTGGTGGCCCTATGTATCTGGCCGACATCGAAGAAGCCCTGCAAGTCATTGGGCCGCACTTTGCGCAGATCTACGGCCAAGGCGAATGCCCTATGACCATCAGCGTCTTGCCTAAGGGCGATGTGCTGGACACCGGCCACCCGCGCTGGCGTGAACGCCTGGCCTCTGTGGGCCATGCACAAGCCATGGTCGAAGTGAGGATTTGTGATGAGTCGGGCACTGAGCTACCCGTGGGCGAGGTGGGTGAGATTTGTGTGCGCAGCGAGTTGGTCATGGCCGGGTATTGGCGCGACCCCGAGGCCACGGCCAAAACCATTCGCCATGGCTGGCTGCAAACCGGCGATGTGGGCCGCCTGGACGCCGACGGTTACCTCAGCCTGCTCGACCGCTCCAAGGACATGGTGATCAGCGGCGGCACCAACATCTACCCGCGTGAAGTCGAAGAAGCGCTGCTCACGCATCCGCAGGTGGCCGAGGTCTCGGTGATCGGCCGGCCCGACCCCGAGTGGGGCGAGGTGGTGGTGGCCTTTGTGGTGTGCCGCGAAGCTTTGAGTGTGGCCGAGCTGGACGCGCACTGCCTGGATCAAGTGGCTCGCTTCAAGCGGCCCAAGCATTACCACTTTGTCAGGGCCTTGCCCAAAAACAACTACGGCAAGGTATTGAAAACCGAACTGCGCAGCATCGACGCGCAAAGTCTGAAAGGAAACACGTGATGAGCACCACACACTGCGCGCTGGTCACCGGTGCCACGCAGGGCATTGGCTTGGCCATCGCCACTCGCCTGGCCGAGGCCGGACACGATGTAGTGCTGCATGGCATCGAACCCTTGTCCGAAGGTCTGGCGGTGGCACAAGCTCTGGCGCAACGCACCGGACAAAAAACCGCCTATGTGCCAGCCGACCTGCGCGACCCGCAAGCGGCCAGTGCGCTGTGGGCGCAAGCGGCCAAGGCCCTGCGCACGCCGGATATCCTGGTCAACAACGCGGGCATTCAGCACACCTGCCCGGTACAAGACTTTCCGACCGACCGTTGGGACGCGATTTTGGCCATCAACTTGAGCGCGGCGTTCATGACCGTGCGCTCGGCTGTTCCCGCCATGCGTGCGCAAGGCTGGGGCCGCATCGTCAACATCGCCTCGGTGCATGGACTGGTGGCCTCGGTCAACAAAACGGCTTATCTGGCGGCCAAGCACGGTCTGGTGGGTCTGTCCAAAGGCGTGGCACTGGAGACCGCCACCGATGGCATCACCGTCAACTGCATCTGCCCGGGCTGGACCGACACGCCCATCATCGCGCCCCAAATTGAGGCACGGGCCCAGGCTCTGGGTGGCAACCGCGATGCTGCCATCCGTGATTTGTTGCGTGAAAAGCAGCCTAACCAAACACTGCTGCCGCCCGGGCGCATTGGAGATGTGGCGGTGTTTTTGTGCAGCGATGCGGCAGCAGGCATCACGGGTGTGTCCCTGCCGGTTGATGGTGGTTGGACGGCGCAGTAATCCCCTTTTTTTACGACCTTTCTACCCGCCCAGATGGGCATACAACAGAGGAGACAAGTGAAATGAAAAAACAACACAAAACGATGATGGCGGGGGCTGTGCCCCTGCTGTTGGCCGCCTGCGGCGGTGGAGACGGTGGGAGCGGCGTGACTGTCAATACGCTGCCGAAGCACCTGACTCAACACAGTGTCATGGCCTACACGGCAACGACGCCTGGTGCTGGCAACAGCACAGATTCGCAGGACTTGCTGACCGCTGGCCTTGGCAAAACAGGCCTTGGTACTGCTACTGCGCCAAGTTATGCCGATCCTCTGAAACCAACTGCTCTGGAGCTGCGACGCAACGCCATACACGCCAACTACCGCGCCATTCTTGATCCAAGCGCCAATGGCGGTTATGGCCGTTTGTACGGGCCCAACATCGACCAGAACGGCGCAGACAGACTCGGTGAAGGCATGATTCCTGGCAAGGAGTTCATTGCATCGCTGGACGACGGAAGTGGCAACAAACAGGTCGTGATCGCTGTCCAAATCCCTGACAGTTTTGATGTCAAGAACCCTTGCATTGTGGCCGGTCCATCCTCAGGTTCGCGTGGTGTATATGGCTCGGTTGGCAGCGCGGGCGAGTGGGGACTCAAGCGTGGCTGCGCTGTGGCACTGACCGACGCCGGCAAGGGCGTAGGACTGTATGACCCCAGCGATGACACTGTCAACAAGATAGACGGTACTCGTGCGACCCGATCAGCAGCTGGTGCCTTGTCCCTCTTCGCTGCCAGTTTGAGCGACAGCGTTCGGACATTGTTCAACACAGCGTTTCCGAACCGACTTGCCCTCAAGCACGCGCACTCGCAGATGAACCCCGAAAAGGACTGGGGCAGCGACACGCTGACTTCCATACGCTACGCCTTATACGTACTGAATGAGCAATATGCGTCCACCGTCCCGGGTGGCACAGGCAAGGCAGTGCGGTTTGACGCTGGCAACACACTGGTGATCGCAGGCTCCGTTTCCAACGGTGGCGCAGCCGTATTGCGGGCCGCCGAACTCGACTCTGAAGGTTTGATCGATGGGGTGGTGGCCTCCGAGCCGAGTGCACAGCCATCTCGAACCACCGGGTACGGCGTGCAGTTCGGCGGTGCGGACATTCCTATCAAGGGTCTTCCGCTGATCGACATCTTCACTATTGCCAACCTTTACCAGCCCTGTGCGGCACTGGCACCCACTGCCGCTATGGCCGAATCGACGATCTACAACTATATGACCTTGACCGGCATGAACGCGCGCGCGAGCAACCGCTGCGCAGCGCTTGCAGCCAAAGGCCTGGTCAGTGGCACTACAACTTCGGAGCAGGCGGCGGACGCGTTACGGAAGCTTCGAGACAGCGGGTTTTCGGCGGACCACGACACCATGCACAACGCCCACTATGGACTGGGCAACGCGGCCATCATCAGCATGATGTACACAAACGCCTTTGGACGATTCTCGGTCATCGACAACCTGTGCGGCATGAGCGCAGCTCAGGTGGACGGGACAGGCTCCGTTGTGCCTGTGAACCCGACCGTCAAGGCGCAGAGCTTTGCAGGTGGCAATGGCACGGTTAACGGTGCGCCTGCAAGCGTGGTCTACAACACATCGGTGGGCGGGGCTAAGTCTTGGGCGTTCGGAGTTTCTCCGTCGAGCGGAATGGCCGATTTCTCATTGGATGCGGCGCTTTGCCAGCGTGCCTTGGTGACCGGCAAGGATCCTGTAGGCAACACCGACCTCACGACGACCAGCAGCCCGACCTTGGCTCAAAGCCAGGCAGTCCGCTCAGGTATGCGCGAGGTTTTGCTCAGCGGCAACCTTCAGAACAAACCGACACTGATCGTCGCCGGACGCAACGACGCGTTGGTGCCAGTTAATCACGCTGCCCGAGCCTATGCCGCGTTCAACCGAAGCGTCGAGGGAACTGGTAGCCAGCTCCGTTACATCGAGGTGACTAACGCGCAGCACTTTGACACCTTCTTGCCATTCTCAGGCTTTGATACCCGCTTCGTCCCCCTGCACGGCTACTTCAATCTTGCCATGGACGCGATGTACGCCAAGCTCAAGAATGGCACCGCGCTGCCTCCCAGCCAAGTGGTGCGCACTACGCCGCGCGGGGGCACACCTGGTGCTGCGCCAGCGATCACCGCTTCGCACCTTCCGCCGTTTGCTTCGGCACCTGTGTCCACCGATGTCATCGGCATCAGCGCGTCACACGTGATCGAAGTGCCGAACTGAGGCAAACCGTCGGGTTACGGCTTCCGTGCTGCAGCCCGACGCCGCGCCTTGTGCGTAGCAATACGCTGGTGAAAACCCGCTTAAGCATTCAGGGCCAAACTGCATGCATAGGCAAGCACGTTGGCGCAAGCCAACGAGCAAAAACATCCAATATCCGGAGAGCAATTTGTCGTCAGAATCCATTTTCGAAACCTTGGCACTCTGCAATCCAGACACTTGCGAGACAAGCCCCCGGGATAACCATGACGCCAAACTGACATGAGCCCCCGCACAATCACAAAGCTAAGAATTTTTAACCGCCGAACAATGAACCAGAGCAGTCCAGATGTCCAGCAATTTCATTCTTGAAACCCGAGAGCTTGTCAAAGAGTTCAAGGGCTTCGTTGCCGTCAACGGCGTGAGCCTGAATGTGCAGCGTGGTCACATCCACGCGCTGATCGGCCCCAACGGCGCAGGCAAGACCACCGTCTTCAACCTGCTGACCAAGTTCCTGATTCCTACCCGTGGACAGATCCTGTTCAATGGGCACGACATCACGCCCGAGAAACCTTCTCAGGTGGCGCGCCGCGGCATCGTGCGCTCGTTCCAGATTTCGGCCACCTTCCCTAACCTCACAGTGATGGAGAACGTTCGCATTGGCTTGCAACGCGCCACGGGCACCTCGATGCACTTTTGGCGATCTGAGCGCAGCCTGAACCAGCTCAACGACAAGGCCATGGCTTTGCTCGACCAGGTCGATTTGGGCAACATGGCCGACCTGACGGCGGTCGAGCTGCCTTATGGCCGCAAGCGCGCCTTGGAAATCGCCACCACACTGGCGATGGACCCCGAGCTGATGCTGCTGGACGAACCCACACAGGGCATGGGCCACGAAGACGTGGACCGCGTGACGCAGCTGATCAAGAAAGTCGGTGCCAACCGCACCATCTTGATGGTGGAGCACAACATGAATGTGGTGTCCAAAATCGCAGACACCATCAGTGTCTTGCAGCGTGGGCAAGTGATTGCAGAAGGACCTTACGCCGTGGTGTCGCAAAACCCTCAAGTGCTCGAAGCCTACATGGGCACGACCGATAACCAACTGGAGGGGGCCCATGGCTGAGTCCGAAGAATTCTTGCGCATCAGCAACCTCCAGTCTTGGTATGGCGAGTCGCACATCCTGCACGGGGTCGACATGACCGTGAACGAAGGCGAGGTGGTTACTTTGCTGGGTCGCAACGGTGCAGGCCGCACCACCACAGTCAAATCCATACTTGGCCTGGTGGGCCGTCGCACCGGCTCGATCACCATCAAAGGGCAGGAAACGGTGAACTGGGCACCGCACCAGATTGCCAAGCTGGGCATCGGGTATTGCCCGGAAGAGCGGGGTATTTTTTCAGCCCTGACTTGCGAAGAAAACCTGCTGCTGCCGCCCGTGATTGCCCCCAATGGCATGTCGATCGAAGAAATTTACGACATGTTCCCCAACCTGCAGGAGCGGCGCAACAGCCCCGGAACGCGCCTGTCGGGCGGTGAGCAGCAAATGCTGGCTGTGGGCCGCATTCTGCGCACTGGCGCGCGCTTTTTGTTGCTTGACGAAATTTCTGAAGGCCTTGCCCCTGTGATCGTGCAGGCCCTGGCCCGAATGATCAGGGCCCTCAAGGCCAAGGGCTTCACCATCATCATGGTGGAGCAGAACTTCCGGTTTGCCGCGCCCTTGGCTGACCGGTTTTACGTGATGGAACATGGTCAGATGGTGGAGAGCTTTACCTCACAAGAGCTGTCCTCCAAGATGGGCATGTTGAACGAGTACCTGGGTGTGTGATTTTTTTCTAACTGGAGATAACACGATGAAACGCAAACTTCTTTCCCTCGCTGCCGTGGCAGTCTGTGCCTTTGTAGGCTCGGCCCAAGCTCAGATCTCTGACGGCATCGTCAAGATCGGTGTGCTCAACGACATGTCGGGTCTTTACTCTGACATTGCTGGCCCCGGCTCGGTCACCGCAGCCCGCATGGCTGTGGAGGACTACATCAAGGCCACCAAGAGCACACTCAAAGTGGAAATCGTGAGCGCTGACCACCAGAACAAGCCCGATGTGGGCTCCAACATTGCACGCCAGTGGTATGACACCGACAAGGTGGACATGATCGCCGATGTGCCCACCTCATCGGTCGGACTGGCCATTGCCAAACTCTCGGCCGACAAGGGCAAACTGCACGTCAATTCCGGCTCGGCCACGGCCGACCTGAGCGGCAAGGCCTGCAACGCCAACACCATCCATTGGGCTTATGACACCTGGATGCTGGCCAACGGCACCGGCAAAGCGATTGTCAAAAGCGGTGGTGACACCTGGTTCTTCCTGACCGCTGACTATGCTTTCGGCCACGCCCTGGAGCGTGACACAGAAGCGGTGGTGACCAAAAACGGCGGCAAGGTGGTGGGCAAAGTGCGCACACCTTTCCCATCGCAGGACTTCTCTTCGTTCCTGCTGCAGGCTCAAGCTTCCAAAGCCAAGATCATTGGTTTGGCCAACGCCGGAGGCGACACCACCAACTCGATCAAGCAAGCGGCTGAATTCGGCATCACCAAAGGTGGCCAGAATCTAGCGGGTCTGCTGGTGTTCCTGCCCGACGTCCACGCGCTGGGTTTGAACACCGCGCAGGGCCTGATGTTGACCGAAACCTTCTACTGGGATCTGAATGACAACACCCGAGCCTTCTCCAAGCGTTTTGCAGCAGCGCAAGGCGGCAAGATGCCTTCGATGGTCCAAGCTGGCGTGTACTCCAGCGTGATTCACTACCTTAAGTCCGTGGATGCGGCCAAAACCGACGACGGCACCAAAGTGGCCGCCAAGATGAAAGAGCTGCCCACAGATGACCCTTTGTTCGGCAAAGGCAGCGTGCGTCCCGATGGTCGCAAGATTCACCCCGCTTACCTGTTCCAGGTCAAGAAGCCCGCCGAGTCCAAGGGCCCTTACGACTACTACAAGCTGGTTGCCACGATCCCTGCCAACGAGGCCTTCCGCCCCCTGGCCGAGAGCGAGTGCCCGTTGGTCAAGAAGTAATCCCTCCCCTTAGTTCAAGCAAGTCGAAACATCACCATGGAAATCTTTGGCATACCCTCACAAGCCCTGTTTGGGCAATTGCTGATCGGGCTGATCAACGGCTCTTTTTACGCATTGCTCTCGCTGGGCCTGGCCGTGATTTTCGGCTTGCTGAACATCATCAACTTCACCCACGGCGCCCAGTACATGCTGGGCGCCTTCGTGGCCTACCTGTCGCTCACCAAGTTAGGCATCAACTACTGGGTGTCGCTCATCGTGACGCCCATTTTGGTGGGTGCCACCGGCATGCTCATTGAGCGCACCATGCTCAAGCAGCTGTACAAGCTGGACCACCTGTATGGCCTGCTGCTCACCTTCGGTCTGGCCTTGATCATTCAGGGTTTGTTCCGACACGAATTCGGCTCTTCGGGCATGCCTTATCCGGTGCCCGAAGTCTTCAAGGGTGCTTACAACACCGGCTTCATGTTCCTGCCCAAGTACCGCGCCTGGGTCATCGTGGCTTCGCTGGTGGTGTGCTTCACCACCTGGTACGTGATCGAACGGACCAAGCTGGGCGCTTATCTGCGCGCCGCCACTGAAAACCCCAGCCTGGTGCAGGCGTTTGGCATCAACGTCCCGCGCATGATCACATTGACCTATGGCTTCGGCGTGGGCTTGGCTGCTTTTGCGGGTGTGATGGCCGCGCCCATTTACCAGGTCAACCCCACCATGGGCGCTGACATCATCATTGTGGTGTTTGCGGTGGTTGTGATCGGCGGCATGGGCTCCATCATGGGTGCGATCCTCACCGGTTTTGGCTTGGGCCTGATCGAAGGCCTGACCAAGGTGTTCTACCCCGAAGCCTCCAGCACGGTGATTTTCATCATCATGACCATTGTTCTCCTGATCAAGCCTGCCGGGTTGTTCGGCACCCAGAAATAAGACCATGACCACTGTCTCGACCCCCACACTCAAGACCCAGTCGTTCACCCACCAGTGGGTGGCCTTTGCCATCATGGTGCTGGTTCTGGTCATCGCGCCCATCTGGGTGTACCCCATTTTCCTGATGAAGGTCATGTGCTTTGCCTTGTTTGCATGCGCCTTCAACTTGCTGATCGGTTTTGGTGGCCTGCTGTCTTTTGGCCACGCCATGTTTTTGGGCACCGCCGGTTATGCCGCTGCCCATGCGGCCAAAGTCTGGGGCTGGAACCCGGAGCTGGCCGTGTTGTTTGCCACCGCTTGCTCTGGGTTGCTTGCGCTGGTGACGGGCATGCTGGCCATTCGCCGGCAAGGCATTTATTTTGCGATGATCACCTTGGCGTTTTCCCAGATGGTGTTCTTCTTCTACCTGCAAGCACCTTTCACGGGTGGCGAAGACGGCATTCAGTCGGTGCCACGCGGCAAGCTGTTTGGCGTGTTCGATTTGTCTGAAAACACGGCCATGTACATGTTTGTGCTGGCGATCTTCCTGGCCGGTTTTGCCCTGATTTGGCGCATCATTTATTCGCCCTTTGGCCAGATCCTCAAAGCCATCCGCGAAAACCAGGACCGCGCCATTTCGCTGGGTTACGACACCGACATGTTCAAGCTGATTGCCTTCGTCATCTCTGGCGCATTGGCAGGCACAGCGGGTGCTACCAAGTCGCTGGTGTTCCAGTTGGCCTCGCTCACCGACGTGCATTGGTCCATGTCGGGCGAGGTGGTGCTGATGACGCTGCTGGGTGGCTTGGGCACTTTGTTCGGGCCAGTGGTGGGTGCGGCCGTGATCGTGAGCATGCAAAACTACCTGGCCCAGTTTGGCGCATGGGTCACCATCATCCAGGGTGCGATCTTCGTGATCTGCGTGCTCGCTTTCCGCCGGGGCATCATTGGCGAAATCGCCCACTGGCTGAAGAAGCCACTTTGAGACAGCGCCGCACTGCGGTGAGGCCTCCATAAAAAAACCGCCCACAGAGGCGGTTTTTTCTTGTGCGAAATCGGTGTCTCAGCGCATGAAGGTCTTCACGTAATCCGCCCCCAGCCCCACGGCTTCAAAGTGGGCGCGGTACTTCTCGATGCGGGTGAACACGTCGTCGTATCCGGTGGCATTGCCTTGGGTGTCCACGTACATCAGGGCCCCGTGCACGGTGAACATCGTCACCATGTCCTGGCAGTCGTCGGGCACCACCAGGGTGTGGGTCTCGCCCGGGGGCTCGAACACATAGCTGCCTTCTTCGGCCACCCAGTCGTGTTCCAGATACAGCCATTTGCCGCGCAGCACATGCGCGTGCACCATGCCGGAATGCCGGTGGCGCTGCAGCAGGCCCGAGCGCTTGACTTTGAGCAGGTGCACATAAAAGCCACCCGTCACGTTCAGGTGCAAGGGGCGCGACCAGATGCCGGGGGCGACAGGCGCCCACAGGCGCTCGTCTTCGGTCTGCACGTCGTGCACCACCATGTCAGGTGCCATGCCCCAGGGCTGGGGCTTGGCATAGGGCACGCGGTCGTCGTTGGGGGGAGCTGTCATTTGAGTCATGAGGACTTTCTGTCAATCAGAGCGACACAGCATAAAAGCTGCCGCTCTGACTGTCTGCATTGTGGGTGACAGTGCGTCGTCCATTTTTCTTCTGTGGCGAGATTTGTGGCTTGCAATAAAAATCGCTACTTCCCCCAGTCAGCTGAAGGCCAGCCTTCAATCTTTTAGTCCATCAGCACTTATGGATCCGGCAGGTTGAAATTTTTAAATTTGTGCACCGTCACCATGCAGTCAACCCGAAAGTCGGTGGCAACAGAGCCGACATGCCGCCTTCGCCGAGGCATGCAATGTCGGGGCTAAAGCCACCGACCTACAAGATCTTTAACCCTTGAATACTTCAAAGGCCCGGATCAATAAATCAGCCTCGCAACAGCTTTTCCTCAGCCACAGCCAAGGTCTGCAATTTCCCGGACAACACCAGCGTGTCACCCGTCTGCAGTTCGGTCTCCTCGTTCACGCGCAGGGTCTGACCGTTGGCGCGGCGCAGGCTGACCACACGCACACCCATCGCGTGCAAGGCCAGGTCCTGCACTTGCTTGCCCAGCCAAGGTGATGCAAATGGCAAGCTCACGGGTGTCAGGCGCTCATGGTCAATTTCATCCAGCGTGTCGTCGTCGGCCCCATGGAAATAGCCCTTGAGCAGGTTGTAGCGTGCATCCCGCTGGTCTTGCACCAAACGAATCACACGTCGCATGGGCACACCCACCAGCGCCAGCGCGTGGCTGGCCAGCATGAGCGAGCCTTCCAGTGCTTCGGGCACCACCTCGGTGGCGCCAGCTTGCTGGAGTTTCTCCAGGTCCAGGTCGTCTTGCGTGCGCACAATCACCGGCACTTGCGGTGCATGGCTGTGGGCGTGGTCCAGCACTTTCATGGCCGCAGGGACATCCAGATAGGTGATGACCACGGCGCTGGCGCGGGCAAGGCCAGCCGCCATGAGCGACTGCAAGCGCCCCGCATCGCCAAACACCACCGAGTCCCCGGCTGCAGCGGCCTGGCGCACGCGGTCCGGGTCGAGATCGAGCGCCATGTAGGGGATGTTTTCTTTTTCCAGCATGCGCGCCAGGTTCTGGCCGCAGCGGCCATAACCACAAATGATGACGTGTTTGCTGGTGTTGATCGACTTGCGGGCGATGGTGGTCATTTGCAGGGATTGCTGCAGCCATTCGCTGGCCACCACCTTCATGACGATGGTGTTGGCGTGCATGATGATGAAGGGCGTGGCCAGCATCGACAGCACCATGCTGGCCATCACCGGGTTGAGCAAGGCGGGCGGAATCACACCGTTTTGCGAACCCAGCGTGAGCAGCACAAAGCCGAACTCACCGGCTTGTGCCAGATACAAGCCAGTGCGCAGGGCCACCCCGTTGGCAGCACCGGTCAGCTTGGCCAGTGCTGCCACCAACACCAGTTTGAACACGACGGGCAAAGTGGTCAGCACCAGCATCAGGTGCCAGCGTTCAAACACGATGTGCCAGTCCAGCATCATGCCGATGGTGATGAAAAACAGGCCCAACAAGATGTCATGAAACGGGCGAATGTCCAGCTCGACTTGGTGCTTGTATTCCGTCTCTGAAATCAACATGCCCGCGATGAAGGCGCCTAACGCCAGACTCAAACCGGCCAGCTCGGTGATCCAGGCCAGACCCAAGGTGACCAGCAGCAGGTTGAGGACAAACAGCTCTTCACTTTTGCGCCGCGCCACCAGCGTGAGCCACCAACGCATCACGCGCTGCCCGCCCGTCAACAGCAGCGTGATCAGCACCACGGCTTTGACCCCGGCCAGCAACAAGGCGCCAAGCAATTGCTCGGGCGCTGAACCCAAAGCGGGGATCAACACCAGCAAAGGCACCACAGCCAGATCCTGAAACAGCAGCACGCCAATCACGCGTTTGCCGTGCTCACTCTCGAGTTCGAGGCGGTCGGCCATCAACTTGACCACAATGGCCGTGCTGCTCATGGCCATGGCCCCCGACAGAGCCAGCGCAGTCTGCCATTCCATCTTCCACAGGGTCGGCGCCAGCGTGGCCAAAAAAAGCGATGCCAGCGTGACAAGCACCAAGGTGAGCATCACCTGCAACAAGCCCAAGCCAAACACATGTTTGCGCATGGATCGCAGCTTGGGCAAGTTGAATTCCAGCCCGATCACGAACATGAGGAACACCACCCCGAATTCGGCCAAGTGCTTCACGGCTTCAGAGTTTTGCGCAAAGGCCAGCGCATTGGGGCCGATGACTACGCCCACCGCCAGGTAGCCCAGCATGGGAGGCAGTTTGAGCATGCGGCAACCCACCACACCGAGCACTGCGGCCAGCAAATACATCAGGGTCAGTTCCAGGGTGCTCATGCTTGGATGGTAACAAGCCCTCGTCACGAATCCTTGAGTTTTGACCGTCACGGCACGGCCATTGTGTGTGCTGCTAAAAACGAAACAGGCGGAAACAAGGGCGCCCGATAAAATGCCTCTATGCCTGCACATCAATCCCACACCCTGCAACTCGCCCGCGACACCCTCGACATCGAGGCCGCCGCACTGCTTCAACTCAAAGCACGGCTGGACGAGCGTTTTGTCCAAGCCGTCGACATGATGCTGGACGTGCAAGGCCGCGTGGTGGTCACCGGCATGGGCAAAAGCGGGCACATCGGCCGCAAGATCGCCGCCACGCTGGCCTCCACGGGCACACCGGCCATGTTTGTGCACCCTGGTGAGGCCAGTCACGGTGATTTGGGCATGATCAAGACCGTGGACGTGGTGCTGGGCATTTCCAACAGCGGCGAGAGCGACGAGCTGGTGGCGATCCTGCCGGTGCTCAAGCGCCAGGGTGTGCCCCTGATTGCCATGACCGGCGGCTTGAAATCTTCACTGGCCAGGCATGCAAATGTGGTGCTGGACACCTCGGTGGACAAGGAAGCCTGCCCCCTGAACCTGGCGCCCACAGCCAGCACCACCGCGCAGTTGGCCATGGGCGATGCGCTGGCGGTGGCCTTGCTGGATGCGCGCGGCTTCAAGCCTGAAGACTTTGCACGCTCGCACCCCGGCGGATCGCTGGGCCGCAAGCTGCTCACCCATGTGAGCGACGTGATGCGTCAAGGCGCTGAAGTGCCCCGTGTGGGACCTGAGGTCAGCTTCACCGATTTGATGCGCGAGATGAGCAGCAAAGGCCTGGGCGCCTCATCCGTGGTCGATACCGATGGCCACGTGCTGGGCGTGTTCACCGATGGTGACTTGCGCCGTCTGATTGAAAAAGGCGCCGACCTGCGCGAACTGAAAGCCCGCGATGTGATGCACCCCCGGCCCCGCACCATCCGCGCTGAAGCCCTGGCGGTGGAAGCGGCCGAGTTGATGGAGTTGCACCGCATCACCAGCATCCTGGTAGTCGACGAGGCCGGACTGTTGTGTGGCGCCATCAACTCCAACGACCTGATGCGTGCCAAGGTCATCTGACATGCGCCCACTGATCCCCGCTTTGCATTACCCCCCCGAGTTGCTTCTTCAAGCGCAGGGCATTCGCGTGGCCTTTTTCGATGTGGACGGAGTGCTGACCGATGCCGGACTGTACTTTTCTGAAAGTGGCGAAAGCCTCAAACGCTTCAACACGCTGGACGGGCAAGGCATCAAGCTCTTGCAACAAGCAGGCATCACCCCCGTGGTCATCACCGGACGTGACTCAGCCGCTTTGCGCCTGCGTCTGAAGGCCCTGGGCGTTACGCATGTGCGCTTTGGCACCGAGGACAAGCACCCGGCTGCCGAAGAATTTTTGCAAATGCTGGGCCTGAGCTGGGGGCAAGCAGCAGCCATGGGCGATGACTGGCCGGACCTGCCTGTCATGCAGCGCGTGGCTTTTGCCTGCGCCCCGGCCAATGCGCATGCACAGGCCAAGGCCATGGCACACCACGTCACTGCTGAGCGCGGTGGTGAAGGCGCTGCTCGTGCCTTTTGCGACATCCTGCTGGTGGCCAGTGGGCATTACGCCCAGCTACTCGCCCAGGTGGGCGTGAGCGCACAAAAAGGTCCTTCCGCATGAATCGCTCAGGTCTTTCTCGTGTGGTCATCGACAAAGTAACCCTGTCACTGCCACTGATCGTCCTGGGCTTGCTGGCCATGGGCAGTTGGTGGCTGGTGCGCAGCATGCCCGAACTGCTGAGCGCCCCGACAGCCAGAACTGTTCGCCAAGAACCCGACTACAGGCTGGAGAACTTTTCCTTCAGAACATTTGATGCAACGGGTCGCATGACCAATGAGTTGTACGGTGAACAAGCCAAGCACTACCCGGCCACCGACGAGTTGGATATCCAAAAAGTACGGCTTGTCTCCATCAGCGAGACCGGCTCCAGGATCAATGCCCAAGCCATGCAAGGCATCGCCACTGGCGATGGAAAGCAAGTCACGCTCATTGGAGAGGCTCAAGCCATACGCCCGGCATTTGGCGCATCGCCTCGCCTTGAACTACATGGTGAGCGCTTGCTAGCTTTGATCGAGGAGCACCGACTGCTGTCATCCGAGCCGGTCAGAATCATTCGCGACCAGGATGTCTTCACGGGAAACAGCATGAACTTCAACAGCGACAGCGGCGAATACATCCTGCAAGGTCGTGTTCGCGGGTTGCTGGCACCACAACCCTGATCAAGCCACTGCAAATTTGTACGAACCAGTCACACCTGACTTTCAAACACAATGGGATTTTTTCGATAGGTGTTGATTTTGTAAACAGAGAACATCCGCTGACCAGAAAGGGGGCGTGAAAATACCCCACAAACGACAAAGCCCTGCAATGCAGGGCTTTGTATCAGAGGTCATGGCTGATGATCAGATCAGCCGAAAACGCCAATCAATAACCGCCGCCGTAGCCGCCACCGCCGCCTTCGCGACGACCGCCACCGCTACCGCCGCGTGGGCCGGCACCGTAGGGGCTGCGGAAACCACCGCCACCACCTTCGCGGCCACCGCCGCCATAACCACCACCGCCGCCGCCGCCTTCACGACCGCCGCCGCCGTAGCCACCGCCACCGCCCTCACGTCGACCACCGCCATAACCGCCGCCGCCGCCACCGAAACCACCACCGCCGGTGCGTGGTGGACGTGCCTCCATGGGACGGGCTTCGTTCACAACGACGTTGCGGCCGCCCAAAGGCTGACCGTTCATGCCGTTGATCGCGGCTTGTGCTTCGTCATCGCTGGCCATTTCGACAAAACCAAAGCCTTTGGAGCGGCCAGTGTCACGCTCCATCATGACCTTGGCGCTGGTGACAGCACCGAATTCACCGAAAGCTTGTTCCAGATCGCCGTCGCGAACCGAGTAAGGCAGGTTGCCGACGTAAAGTTTGTTGCCCATGAAAGGGACTCCTCAAAACACAGAGATAAAAGCGATGTAGCTCCGAAAGCGCATTCAACAAACCTGAAAACATCGGAAGGGAAGCGAAACTGACCTGGTCACCGCAAACAATGCGCTGCTATTTTTCTACAACAGCGCGGGATCATTATGCGCCATAAATATAAAAAAAGTGCAAGGACTATCCCTGCATGGCACAAAGGGTTGTCCCGAGCACACAAGTTCGTGAATTCACCAGCTGACTTCACGGTCAGGTGCTGCACTGATTTTATGCACGGTCAAATCGGCGCCGTCATATTCTTCTTCAGGGCTGAGTTTCAAACCCAATGCCAGTTTGAGCACGCCATAAACAAGTACGCCCCCCAACAAGGCCCAGAAGACACCCATGAAAGTACCGATCAGTTGAGCGGTCAAATTGACACCACCCAAACCACCCATGGCTTGCACGCCAAAGATGCCAGCGGCAATGCCCCCCCAGGCGCCGCACAGACCGTGCAAAGGCCAGACACCCAGGACATCGTCTATCTTCCATTTGTTTTGCGTCCAGGTGAACATGAGCACAAACAATGCACCTGCCACAGCCCCGACCGCCAGCGCACCAAATGGGTGCATCAAGTCAGAGCCAGCACATACGGCCACCAAACCGGCCAAAGGACCGTTGTGAACGAAACCGGGATCGTTTTTTCCCAACAAAAGGGCTGTCAGCGTGCCCCCCACCATGGCCATGAGTGAATTGACCGCAACCAAGCCGGAAATCTTGTCCAGGGTCTGAGCACTCATCACATTGAAGCCAAACCATCCCACGATCAAGATCCAGGCTCCCAGTGCCAGGAAAGGGATGCTCGAAGGCGGATGTGCAGAGACTTGACCATCCTTGCGGTACCGGTTGTAACGTGCGCCCAGCATGATCACCGCAGGCAATGCAATCCACCCGCCCATGGCGTGCACGACAACAGAGCCCGCAAAATCATGGAACTCGTCTCCCGTGACGGCCTTGATCCAGGCTTGCACGCCAAAGTGCTGGTTCCAGGCGATGCCTTCAAAAAAGGGATACACAAAACCCACAATGACAGCTGTGGCGATCAATTGAGGCCAAAACTTGGCTCTTTCAGCGATGCCTCCGGAAATGATGGCCGGAATGGCCGCTGCAAAGGTCAGCAAGAAGAAAAACTTGACGAGGTCATAGCCATTTTTGGCGGCGAGTTGCTCTGCGCTAACAAAAAAGCCTGTGCCGTAGGCCACGCTGTAACCCACCACGAAATACATCACAGTGGAGACAGAAAAATCCACCAAAATTTTGACGAGTGCGTTGACTTGGTTCTTTTTACGAACAGTGCCCAACTCCAAAAAAGCAAAACCTGCATGCATGGCCAACACCATGATGCCGCCCAACAATATAAAAAGCGCATCCGCGCCTTGTTTCAGTGCTTCCATGTCTATACCTTGTGATTTTTGGATCCGATTTGGTGCGTATCAGGTAAAAAATCCCAGCGCGCACCAAACACAAGCAAGAAGTACGCCCAAATTGATGCAATCCACCAAATACCTGCAAAAACTGTCAAGTAAGATTCGATCGTTGAAAAAATAATATGTGGTTTGCACCACATCCCGAAATGGAAGCCTTTCTGATTTCTACCGGCATCGTGGCCCTGGCCGAGATGGGCGACAAGACCCAACTGCTGTCATTGGTGCTGGCGGCGCGTTTTCGCAAGCCTTGGCCCATCGTGCTGGGCATTTTGGTGGCCACACTGGCCAACCATGGTTTGGCCGGGGCAGTGGGCAGCTGGGTCACCACCGTCATGGGTCCCGATGTGCTGCGCTGGGTGCTGGGTGTGTCCTTCATTGCCATGGCGGTGTGGATGCTGATTCCCGACAAACTTGACGAAGATGACAGCAAAGATGCACCCCGCATGGGCGTTTTCCTGACCACCGTGGTCGCTTTCTTTTTGGCCGAAATGGGTGACAAAACTCAAATTGCCACCGTGATGCTGGCCGCCCAATACCAAGCATGGTTCATGGTGGTGGTAGGCACCACGCTGGGCATGATGCTGGCCAATGCCCCTGTGGTGTGGCTGGGCGATGCCATCACCCGGCGGGTGCCTCTGCGCCTGGTGCACCTGATCTCGGCGGGCATCTTTACCGTGCTGGGCCTCATCGCGCTGCTCAGCTGAGCGACTGCGGGCTCACTGATCCACCATGGGTCTGCGGGCACGCTGTGCGCCCCGTTTTCACACTGACTGGGCCAGCGCCACAAACTCCGCGACAGGCACTTCTTCGGCACGACGCTGCAGGTCGAACCGGCCTGCAAATCCCTTTTCATCGAGCCATTTGCCCAGTGTGTTGCGCAAAATCTTGCGCCGCTGACTGAAAGCGACTTGCACCAGGGTTTCCAGCTTTTTGACATCGACCTCAGGAGGCTTGGCCAGGGGCAACATGCGCACCACGGCACTGTCTACCCGCGGCGGGGGATCAAAGCTTTCGGGAGGCACAAACAGCACATTGGCCATGTCGTAGCGCCACTGCAGCATGACCGACAAGCGGCTGTAATCAGACGTGCAGGGCTTGGCGACCATGCGGTCAATGACTTCTTTTTGCAGCATGAAATGCTGGTCTTCAATCACGTCCACATGCGCCAACAAATGAAACAGGATGGGTGTGGAGATGTTGTAGGGCAGATTGCCCACCACCCGAATGCGCTGCGGCAAGTCGCCGCTTGGTTGCATCTGGGCGGCCAAAGCCGTGAAATCGACCTTCAACACGTCTGACTCCACCACCGTAAGGTGCGGGTGTTCGCGCAATCGCACTGCCAAATCGCGGTCGAGTTCAACCACCGTGAGATGGCCCAGCCGCTCGACCAGGGGCTGGGTCAAGGCGGCCAGACCCGGGCCGATCTCGACCATGGGCTGTCCGGCTTGCGGGCCAATGGCATCCACAATCGCATCAATGATGCCGCCATCGGTCAAAAAATGTTGACCGAAGCGTTTGCGCGCAACGTGCTTCATTGAGGGGGCTCACGCATCTCGACGTAGGCTCGTCCTCGCACATCTTCCACCCAAGCTGCGTAGGCCTCTTCCAGCTTTTTCTCGCGCAGGGCATTGCGCGCCAAGCTGCGCTGATCCTGCTCGCTCATGGGCGCTTTGCGGCGATCCGTCACCTCAATCAAATGAACCCCGAAACGCGACACCAGAGGTTCACCCACTTGCCCGGGACGCAAGTTATTCATGACTTGCTCGAACTCCGGCACAAACATGCCTGCGTTCGCCCAACCCAGATCGCCGCCCTGTTGGGCACTGCCGTCTTGCGACAACTGGCGGGCCAGCACTGCAAAATCGGCTTTGCCCGACACAATGCTCTGTCGAACCTCACTCAAGCGGGCCACGGCCTGTGCCTGCGACATCTGGGCAGAAGGCCGCAGCAAAATGTGGCGCGCACGGGTCTGTGTGGCCATCAGGGTGGTCGGGCCTTGCCGCCGCTCAATCACTTTGAGAATGTGAAAGCCGGCACCGGAGCGCACCACATCCGATGTCATGCCGACCTGAAGCTTGCGCGTGGCCTCCACAAACAGTTCCGGATAGCGCTCTGCGGGACGCAAGCCCATCTCGCCGCCATTGGCGCCTCGGTCGCTGGCTTGTGAAAAGTTTTTGGCCAGCTCGGCAAAGTTGTCCCCACTTCGGGCACGCCGGGCCACCACGGTCGCCTTCTCGGACAAGACCTTGATCTGTGCCTCGCTGGCGTTTTCAGGCACTGCAATCAGGATCATGGCCAGATTCAGGTCCACCGGCCCTTGAGCGCCCTGATCTCTCAGAAGCTCTCGCAGGTGCTGCTCCACCTCCAGATCGCTCACACGGATGCGGCCTTCGACCTCACGTTCCCGAACCCGGGAAATCATCAACTGTTGACGCAATTGCTCACGGTAGCTGGCCACACTCATGCCGTCTTGCACCAGCCGCTTGCGAAATTCATCGCGCGTGAGCTGATTGCTGCTGGCCACGTTCATTTCGGCCTGGTCCAGCGCGTTGTCTTCGATGCTGATGCCGCTTTCGCGGGCCTGCTGGACTTGCGCTTTTTGGTTGATCAATTGCTCCAGCGCCAAGCGGGCGATGTCCTCGACACTGATTTTTTGCCCCTGGGCTGCGGCATCTTTGAGCATGCGCTGGCGCAATGTCTGCACCTCTTGATTGGTGATGGGTTCTGAATTGACCACCGCCACAATGAAGTCGGCTTGCCGAATGGCGGCACCGGCTGCGGCCCCTTGAGCCCAGGCGCCGGAGAACCCCCACAAACTGGCCAGGCCGAATGCGCCCACCAGGCAGGCCGAACGGGCAAAGAAAAAACGATCATTCATAGTGCTGAAACCGACTGGGTTGAACGGTGTTGTCACGCAAAAATTGGTAACGTGGAATATTGGTTTTGAGTGCCTGCAATGGACTGGAGCCCACACTGGCCAGCCCCACAAACTCGATCTGAAACAACAAGCGGCTGGTGGCCGTGGTCACGGTGCTTTGCAGCCGCTCCAAGGCGATGCGGCCCAGCCAGCAGCCCGCATCGTATTCCAGACCCAAAAGCGAGTCCACGACACGGTTTTCTTTCATACTGAAATTGAGGCGCCCGACTGAGTACCAGCGATCAGGCCCCAAGCCCTGGCCGGCAGTGCGCGTCCAAGCCGTTTCGGCTTGCCGGTCAGAGCGTCCGAGCAAATCACTCAGGGGCCACTGCCAGCCCACGTCGAGCATCTCGGTAGATGGCGACAACTGATTGTTCAGGCGATAGGCCGCATTGAACACGCGGTAAGGGCTGGGGGTGTAACGCGCTTGCACCGTGGTGCGGCTGATCTGGTCAGTCTGGCTGTTGATCTGAATGGTCGAATCAAATGCCCAGCGGTCATCCCAGCGAATACCCGCCCCCAGCAAAAGATCACTCAGACCGCTGGCAGCAGCAGCCTGGCCCGGCAACACCACTTGCTGGTCTTCAAATCGGATACGTTGGGCCATGCCCAAACGCAGCATCTCTGCGCCCGTGCTGGCATCAAAGAATCGGCTGTTCACACCCAAGGTGACCGCATTGGTGTCTACCAAACGATCCTGACCCACATAGGGGTTTTCGCTGTAGATGGTGGACAAATTGAAGTCCGCAGGACCGCTGTCATAGACCGGCAGCTGGCTTTGCTGGCGGTAGGGGGTGCGGGCATAAAAGGCCCGAGGCTCCAAAGTCTGCAAAACATCGCGGCCAAACCATTGGGTTTCGCGCTCGAAAACCAGGCCCGAATCCACACTGAAAGTGGGCAATACCCGGTTGACGGAGGTCGAGCCATCGTCCAGCGCACGGTCCATTTGGTAGCGTGTGGCATGCAACTGCATTTTGGGCGTAACAAACCCCCAAGGCCTGATCCAGGGGCGGCTGACCTGGGCCTGCACATAACTGCGCTCGCCATTGCGCAGCAAGCTGATGCTGTTGGGCACGCGCGAGTAGTCGGCCTCAAACCGGGTGGTGTCGCCCACCACGGACCAGTCCAAACCCTCAGGATTCCACTGGCCATAGCGCATGGTGATTTGCGGCGCCCGGTCATACGGCGGCGTGATGGTCGAGCTGACATCCTGCAGGGTTTGCCAGCGCTGCACCAGCGCGGTCATGCTGAAATTGCCCCGCCCCCAGGACAAAACCCCGGTCGAGGGCAGCAAGCGCTGCTTAAGCAACAGCCCGGCACGGGAAAAATCCCGCCAATAGTTGTCATCGCTCACGCGATTGAGGGTCAAACCCAGGCCAACACGCCCCACCGCGTCAATACCTGTCTCAATGGAGCCGCTGTGCTGACTGCTCAGGCCCCAGCGATTGGTTTGCCGCAATTTGTCCGTCGGCATCAGATTCAGCCTGACCTGCCCTCGGTAATTGGACTCCAGATAGCGGAACTCACTGTCAGCAGCCACCCCCCGATTGCTCATGATCTCGGTGGTGACCGTCAGATCGCGGTTGGGCGCCAGGTCCAAGTAATAAGGTTGTGAAATCAGCACGCCATTGATGGTGTCTACGCCCACCAAGGGCGGCAGCAAACCGGACTGCCGCCCCGATGTCAGGGGAAAACTGACCACGGGTGAGGCCAGAATCGGCACATCCTGAAAACGCAGCTGCACGTTTTCGGCGCGGGCGCGCTGTTCCTCTTCGTCAATCGTCATCTGCGTGGACTTGAGCACCCAATCGGGCAACCACTCCGGGCCAGGAATGCGGCGGCAGGTGGTGTAAGTGGCTTGGCGAACGATGGCCCGTTTGTCATCGACGAACTCCACCTCTGAAGCCGTGCCATAGCCGCCTGTGCCATAAAGCTCGAAATCGGGCTTTTCAAACTTGCCCTTGAAACTGTCCATTTGCAGTGTCAAGCGTGGCCCGACAAACAAGCTGCCGTCGCGGCTCACGCGCACCTGACCTGTGGCCTGCACCACATCCTGCGTTTGGTCGTAATCCAGTTTGTTCGCTCGCACACTCAAGCCAGGGCGTCGGATCATCGCCTGGCCAAGAATCTGCATGTCCATGTCGGGACGGGCAGTCACCTGCTCGCCACCCAGAAACACCGCCCCCTCGCTTTGTTGGCGATTGGAAATCTTTTCCTCCAGCATCGGGCTGGTGCGCAAAATCAAGCCCTGAGCCTGCGCATGAACGGCCCCTGCATCCAGCGCCAACAACACAGCCACCACCACGGCACGCAAGGCGCAGGGGTAATGAGGAGCAAGCGTCAAAGAATTCAAGGCCAAACGTTGGGTCACAAATGGGGGGAGGAGTTCGGAGGTTGGCGCGTCAGGAGACTCAAGAGAGCGTGCAAACAGGCTTTGTAAAATGCGATTATCCATGAGCCCACACCCCTCCTCCTTCCCCACCGACCCAGTCACTTGGACCGACCCGGCCCGTCAAGCCTTGTTTGACCGCTGGATCTCCCACATCGCCCACACCCAAGGGCTCGTGCCCACTTCACTGCGCATCGCCTCGGCCGATGCCAGCTTTCGCCGCTACCTGCGGGTCGACACCGTGCAGGGCGACAGCCGCATCGTCATGGACGCACCACCCGACAAGGAAAACTCCGAGCCCTTTGTGCGCATTGCCGCCTTGATGAAGGCCGCTGGTCTGAATGCCCCCGAAGTGCTGGACTGGCATGAGGCCGACGGCTTCATGCTGTTAACCGACCTGGGCGATGCCACCATGATGTCGGCCATCGACCCTGAGCGCCCCCAGGCCAACCACGGCCTGTACATGCAGGCGGTGGACACGCTGGTGCAGTGGCAACTGGCCTCGCGCCCCGGCGTGCTGCCACCCTATGACGCCGCACTCCTTAACCGAGAGCTGAGCCTCTTCCCCGATTGGTATTTGGCCCAGCACCGGGGCGTGCAGCTGCAAGGCGCGCAGCGCGAGGTGTTTGACAAGGCTTTCACCCTGATCGTGCAGCGCAACCTGGCCGCGCCCAGTGTGTATGTGCACCGCGACTTCATGCCGCGCAATTTGATGATGCCGTTTGGCGCAAACTCTCAGCTCGGCGTTTTGGACTTCCAGGACGCGGTCTACGGCCCCATCAGCTACGACATCGCCAGCCTGATGCGCGACGCCTTCCTCACCTGGGACGAAGACTTTGTGCTCGACATCACCATCCGCTATTGGGAAAAAGCCCGCAAGGCGGGCTTGATGGATTTTGAAGACTGGCACAGCGACTTTGGTGCGTTTTACCGCGCCGTGGAATGGATGGGCCTGCAGCGCCACCTGAAAGTGGCCGGCATCTTTGCCCGGCTGACCTTGCGCGACGGCAAGCCCAAATACCTGGCCGACGCGCCACGTTTTCTGCATTACATCCGCAGCACCTGCGACCGTTACCGCGAGCTGGGCCCGCTGCTGAAATTGATCGACGAGATCGAAGGCACCACGCCCCAGGTCGGTTTTGCCTACGGGCGCATGTGAGCATGCCGCGCTTTTACTGCCCCACCCCATTGGCCACAGGCCTGCCCTTGAGCCTGCCTGCAGGCGCTGCCCGCCATGTGCAAGTGCTGCGCCTGCAGCCGGGCGGTGTGATTACCTTGTTCAACGGTGAGGGCGGTGAGTTTGACGCCACCGTCACCCGCATGGGGCGCAGCGAGGTGGAGGTGGAGGTGGGCGCACACCGCGCCGTAGAGCGCGAAGCAGCCCGCGCCGTGCACCTGCTGGCGGGCATCACCGCCAACGAGCGCATGGACTGGCTGGTCGAAAAAGCCACCGAGCTGGGTGTGGCCAGCATCACGCCCTTGGTGGCTGAGCGCAGCGTGCTCAAGCTCAAAGGCGAACGCGCCGAGAAAAAATTGGCGCACTGGCAGGGCGTGGCCGTGGCCGCAGCCGAGCAGTGCGGCCGCAACCGGGTGCCCACAGTGCACGCGGCTGTCACCCTCAAAGAGTGGTTGGCGCGGGCCGAAGCCGGGGAGCGCTGGATTTTGTCCTTGTCCGAAGGCACCCAAGCCCTGTCGGCCATGACCGGCAGCGGCCCCGTCACGGTGCTCAGCGGCCCCGAAGGGGGCCTCAGCCCGAGCGAAGAAGCCAGCGCCATGGCCGCCGGATTTGCTCCCATCACATTGGGCCCGCGCGTGCTGCGGGCCGAAACCGCCCCCTTGGCGGTGCTGGCCATTTGCGCCTGACCTTGCCAGCGATGGGTTCCCGTCTTCGTAGGAGCCCACCCCGTGGGCGATGGGTTGTGGTCCGCAGGGCATCGCTTGCAGGCAATCTCCTACAAAGACCAGCAGCCACAGATTCGTAACCAGCTCACACAGAGTAAGTTGAGACGGGGGGCTTCAGCCAAGGCAACAGGTTTTTATTTGAGCCAAGGCGACACGCCTTCATAAGTGGCTGGCGATACACTGGCCAACATGAACCCCAATTTGATCCTCCTCACGCTCTGCCAGGGCCTGTTCTTCACCAACAACGTCACCTTCATCGCCATCAACGGCCTGGTTGGTTTGTCCATGGCACCGCTGGGCTGGATGGCCACTTTGCCGGTCATGGGCTATGTGGTGGGCGGTGCGCTGTCGACCGGGCTGGTGGCCAAGAGCCAGTCGCGCTGGGGGCGCAAGGTGTCTTTTCAGCTGGGGCTGGTGGTGGCTTTGTTTTCGGCGTTGCTGGCCGCTTATGCCGCCTGGAGCCACAACTTCTGGCTGCTGGTGTCGGCCACGGTGATCGCCGGTTACTACAGTGCCAACGGCCAGTTGTACCGTTTTGCGGCGGCCGAATTGGCGGCAGACGGTTTCAAGGAAAAAGCGGTTTCACTCGTTTTGGCCGGTGGTTTGATCGGCGCCATCGTCGGCCCCAACCTGGCCTCGCGCACCCGCACTTTGTATGAAACGCCTTTTTTGGGCGCTTACATGGCGCTGGGCATCGTGGCGATTTTGGCCATTGTGTGCATGGCCTTCATCCGCTTTCCGGCAGTGCCTGCCAAAAAGCCGGGCGACAGCGTGGGCAGACCTCTGTCCGAGATCATGCGCCAGCCGGTGTTCGTCGTGGCGGCGGTCGCTGCGGCGCTCAGCTACGGCGTGATGAACCTGCTGATGGCGGCCACGCCGCTGGCCATGCAGGTGTGCGGCTTCAGTTTTGACGATGCCGCCTTGGTGCTGGAGTGGCATGTGATCGGCATGTTCGCGCCGGGCTTTTTCACGGGGCACTTGATCAAGAAATTCGGTACGCTGCAGATCATGGCGGTGGGCGTGGTGATCAACTTTGTGTGCATCGCGATTGCCTTGTCGGGCGTGGAGTTGCACCAATTCCTGATCTCGCTGTTCTTGCTGGGGCTGGGCTGGAACTTCCTGTTCACGGGCAGCACCACGCTGGCCATGAAGGCCTGGACCCCCGCCGAAAAAGACCGGGGTCAGGCGGCCATCAACTTCTTCGTGTTCGCCACCATGGCCGTGACTTCCTTCGCCTCAGGCGCACTGGTCACCACACAGGGCTGGATGTGGCTGAACATCGGCTCGCTGTTCCCGGTGGCCTTGACTGGTATGGCGCTGGCCTGGATGGTGCTCAAGCAGAAAAACGTGCAAGCAACCACGGCTTGAGCAGGCTGTAGACCTGCTCGCGCTCGGGGTCGTTGAAGATTTCGTGGTACATGGCCTCAAAGCAATGCGCCTGCACCACCTCTGCGGGCGCTGAGTGGGCAAAGGCCGCACTGGCGCCAGCTTGCACCAGGTGATCATCGCCCGCATACAGCAGCAAGGTGGGCACCGACCAGTGCGCAGCTTCTTCGACGGTGCGCGTGCCTTGCGACAAAACCCACGCGGCCAGCCCAGTCGAAATGCGCCGGTGCACCAACGGGTCGGCCTTGTAGGCCTTCACCTCGGCCGCATCCCGCGCGACAAAGTTGGCATCCAGCCCGTTGTTCACACACAGGTGCGGGGCCAGCTTGGGCAAGGTGGCCAGCAAGAGTTTTTGCACCGCGTTGGGTGACGCCCCGAGTGCGGGGGACGACAGCACCGCCGCGTCCACAGGGCGCAGCTGCTCGGCCGAGGCGCGGGCCACCACCAGGCCGCCCATGCTGTGGCCCAGCAGCACCAGCGGCAAGTCGGCGCTGTGTGGGCGCTGGCGCGTGGCGTCGATCACGCGACCCAGATCAGCTTGCAGGCTGCCGGGGCGCAGCATGTCGCCGCGTGAGCCCGCAGATTGGCCATGGCCTTGCTGGTCGTAAGCGCGAACGATGAAACCCCAGCTGCGCAATTGGGCAGCCAGTTCACCATAGCGCCCGGCGTGTTCACCCAGGCCGTGCACCAGCACCACGGTGCCCAACGCTGGGGTGTCGCTCGGCACCGGCCAGTCATAGACCGCCAGCGTGCCCGCTTCGCCTTGTAATTCAGACCGCGTGGGCTGCAGGGGCGCGGCGCTCATGGCATGCGCGCCATCACTTCGGCCACCGCCGCCGTGAGTTTTTTGGCATAGGGCACATGCAAAAACTCGTTGGGCCCGTGCGCGTTGCTCTTGGGTCCGAGCACGCCGCAGACCATCATTTGTGCTTTGGGGAAACCGGCGCTGAGCATGTTCATGAGCGGGATGGTGCCGCCTTGGCCGATATAGCCCACGCCTGCACCAAAGTGTGCCTGGCTGGAGCTGTTCAGAGCCTGCTCGAACCACGGCAAGGTGTCAGGTGCGTTCCAGCCCGTCGCGCCGCCGCCGCTTTCAAAGGTGACTTTGGCCTGGTAGGGTGCGTTGTCTTCCAGCAAGGCTTTCATTTCGGCCACAGCTTGCGCGGCATCCACCAGCGGCGGCAGGCGCAGGCTCAGTTTGAAGGCGGTGTAGGGCCGCAGCACATTGCCCGCGTCTTTCAAGGCCGGAAAGCCTTCCGCCCCGGTCACGCTCAGCGTGGGCGTCCAGGTGCGGTTGAGCAGAGCTTGGGTCGGGTCGGTGGTCGTGGGCAGGGCAAAGCTGGTCGAGCCGCCGCAGTCGTAGTGCGCCCAAGGGAAGCGCTTGTACACCTCGTCGCCCAAAATGGCGGCTGTGGCCTGCGCTTGCGCGAGGCGCTCGGCAGGCACTTCGCAATGGAAGCTCGCGGGCAGCAGGCGGCCCGTGGCGCTGTCTTCGAGGCGGTCGAGCACCTGGCGCATGATGCGAAAACTCGACGGCACCAGGCCCGAGGCGTCGCCCGAGTGGATGCCCTCGGTCAGCACTTGCACCTTGAGCGTGCCGCTGGCCATGCCGCGCAGGCTGGTGGTGAGCCACAGCTGGTCATAGTTGCCCGCGCCGCTGTCCAGGCAAATCACCAGGCCCACATCGCCCAAGCGGGTGCGCAGCGCGTCCACGTAGGGCAGCAGGTCGTACGAGCCAGACTCTTCGCAGGTCTCAATCAGGCCGACGATGCGCGGGTGCGGTGTCTTTTGGCTTTTGAGCGCCTGCACGGCCGCGATGCTGGCGTAGACCGCGTAACCATCGTCTGCGCCGCCTCGTCCATAAAGCTTGCCGTCTTCGTACACCGGGGTCCAGGGGCCGAGGTCATTGCGCCAGCCATTGAACTCGGGTTGCTTGTCTAGGTGGCCGTACATCAGCACGGTCTGGCCCGAGCCCTCGCTGGCGGCGCGGGTGGCGGCTACTTCAAAAAACATGACCGGTGTGCGGCCCGGCAGGCGAATGACCTCCAGTGTCAGGCCCTCCACCTTTTGCGCCTCGACCCACTGCGCGGCATTGCGCAGCACGGTTTCGATGTGGCCATGCGCGGCCCAGTCAGCGTCAAAAGCGGGCGACTTGGCGGGGATCTCGATGTAATTTTTCAGCTCGGGCAAGATGGTGCCGTCCCAGGCTTGGGTGACGTCGTTCAGGGCGCGGGCGCTGTCGATCAGGTTGCCGGGCATTTCGCGGTGCAGGGGGGCGTTCATGGTGGGGGCTCCTCGGGGCGGCACAAAAGAAAAACACTGTAGCGTGTTTGGGATCGGCTGACCACGGTGGGCATGCACACCAGAGACAGCCATGGATGCATCGCTGCAAATCCGGTGGGGGCAAGCAAGGGCCTGAATAGAACCCACTACCGGGGCGGACCGCAATCGTTGTTACAGTCTCGCCAACGCCCAACCGACCCACAGCCTTCGGACCTGCGGGGGGCTCACCCCTACAACAAACCGCCAAACAGGCGGCGAAAGAGGCCATCGCATGGACCCGAAAACCACCGCCAACCCGAGCCTGTACCTGTTTGAGAAGTTCGAGGCCGGGGTCATCCATCTGGATGCCCAGCGCAATGTGCTGGCCATGAACGACTTTGCCCGCCGGGTCTTGCCGGTGGACGAAAAACAGCCCTTCAACAAACTCGTCACCTCTTTCCACCCCGAGCGCTCCAAACCCAAGGTCAATTTTTTGCTCGACGAGGCTTCGGGCTGCCCCATGGCCAATGCGGTGCCGATGACCATGATCATCAACATCCCCGAACAGGTGCTGCTGATCAAGGTCAGCCGTCTGGGCGATGTCAACGGCGAGACCACCGGTTTTGCCCTGGTGTTTTACGACGTCACATCGGTGGTCGGCCAGGAAATGCCAGTTGCCCAGCCGCCAGCGAAAAACATGCGCTTGTCGCGCATCCCGATGGTGGCCGATCAAAAAGTCTCGTTTGTGGACACCGCCGATGTGCTCAGCCTGGAGTCGCAAGCCCATTACACCCGCGTGCTCACGCGTGAGGGCTACCACTTTTGCAACCTGAGCATCGGCGATCTGGCGCTGCGCCTGGACCCGGCTCAGTTCATGCGAGTACACCGTTGTTTCATCATCAATCTGCAGTCCGTGCAGTCTTTGGGACGCGAGGGCAGCAAGACCCACGTTTTGCTGAAAGGTAAAAATACCCAGCGGATTCCTGTCTCTCGTGGTGAAGTCGCGCGACTGCGTGAAGCGCTGGGTCTGCGCTGAGTGCGCCCTCCACAGTTCGGCATGCTTGGTTCCAGCTCCGGATGTGCGTTGCCGTACAGTGTTTTTGAGGGTCACGCTGGCACTTGGGACTTTCCCTGATTGCGAGACAGATAAAGCCTGATCAACTCATTTCGTGCTCTTCAAAGTGCATTTCGTGCAATAAATTGACCAATAAATGACGAAATCAAACAAAACCTGACTGCACGGTAGGAAAAAGACTCTGCCTAATACTGGTCGCCTGTTTTCCAACAAAACTCAGGAGACCTTTGATGATTCCACCGCGTTTTGAATACCACGCGCCCAAAACTGTGGGTGAGGCGGTTGCCTTGCTCGGCCAGTTGGGCTCTGACGCCAAGCTGCTGGCGGGGGGCCACAGCCTACTGCCCATGATGAAACTGCGTTTTGCGCAGCCCGAACACCTGATCGACATCAACCGCATCCCCGAACTCAAGGGCATCCGCGAAGAAGGCGCCACCGTGGTGATCGGTGCGATGACGGTGGAAAACGAGCTGATCCGCTCCCCCATCCTGCAAGCCAAAGTGCCTTTGCTGTGCGAAGCGGCCCAACTGATCGCTGACCCGCAGGTGCGCAACCGCGGCACGATTGGCGGCGACATCGCCCACGGCGACCCCGGCAACGACCACCCCGCGCTGTCCATCGTGATCGACGCGTCCTTTGTGCTGGAAGGCCCGAACGGCCGCCGCACCGTGGCCGCTGACGGCTTTTTCCTCGGCACCTACATGACGCTGCTCGAAGAAAACGAAGTCATGTGCGAGATCCGCGTGCCCGCATTCGCGGCGGGCACCGGTTATGCCTACGAAAAGCTCAAGCGCAAAACCGGCGACTGGGCCACAGCCGGTTGCGCCGTGGTCATCCGCAAAAGCGGCGACCAAGTCAGCCATGTGCGCATTGCGCTGACCAACGTGGCCCCCACCGCCCTGCGTGCCGAAGCCGCCGAAGCCGCGCTGCTGAACAAGCCCTTCAACGCCGCCAACGTGCAGGCCGCTGTGGATGCTGCGATTGCCATTTGCGACCCCGCAGAAGACCTGCGTGGCGACATCGAATACAAGACCGCCATGGCCGGTGAGATGGTCAAGCGGGCCCTGAACAAAGCCTGGTCGCGCTGCGCTTAAAGCATAAGGAAAACAACATGTCCAAAAAACTCGTCACCGTTTCCGTCAATGGCAAAAAAGAAGAAAAAGCCGTTGAACCACGCACCTTGCTGATCCACTTTTTGCGCGAAGAACTCAACCTGACCGGCGCTCACATCGGCTGCGAAACCAGCCACTGCGGCGCTTGCACCGTGGACATCGACGGCCAATCGGTCAAGTCCTGCACCCACCTGGCGGTGCAGTGCGATGGCTCGGAAGTGCTCACCGTCGAAGGCCTGGCCAACAAGGGCGTGCTGCACGCGGTGCAAGAAGGCTTTTACAAAGAGCACGGCCTGCAATGCGGTTTCTGCACGCCCGGCATGCTGATGCGTGCCTACCGCTTCTTGCAAGAGAACCCCAACCCGAGCGAAGACGAAATTCGCCACGGCATGGCCGGCAACCTGTGCCGCTGCACCGGTTACCAAAACATCGTCAAAGCCGTCCAGTACGCCGCCAAAAAACTGCAAGAGCCCGTTGCGGCTTGATGCGAACACCCATTTGATCGGAGACACACATGAACGCACCGGTACAAACCGCTGAAGCCCGCGAACTCGCGCTGGCTGGCATGGGCGCTTCGCGCCTGCGCAAAGAAGACGCCCGCTTCATCCAGGGCAAGGGCAACTATGTCGATGACATCAAGATGCCCGGCATGCTGCACATGGACATCGTGCGCAGCCCCATTGCCCACGGCCGCATTGTCAAGATCAACAAAGAAGCCGCGCTCGCCATCCCCGGCGTGCACGCCGTGTTGACCGCCGACGACTTGAAGCCCCTCAAGCTGCACTGGATGCCCACCCTGGCCGGTGACGTGGCCGCCGTGCTGGCCGACGAGAAGGTCCACTTCCAGATGCAGGAAGTGGCCATCGTCATCGCTGACGACCGCTACATTGCCGCCGACGCGGTCGAAGCCGTGGAGATCGAATACGAAGAGCTGCCCGTGGTGCTCGACCCTTACGCTGCCTTGCAACCTGGCGCCCCGGTGATCCGCGACGACCTGGCCGGCAAGACCGAAGGCGCCCACGGCAAGCGCGACCACCACAACCACATCTTCACCTGGGATGCAGGTGACAAGTCGGCCGCTGATGCGGCTTTTGACAAAGCCGAAGTGACCGTGTCGCAGCACATGTACTACCCCCGCGTGCACCCCTGCCCGCTGGAGACCTGCGGCTGCGTGGCCAGCTTTGACCCGATCAAGGGCGACCTGACCACCTTCATCACCTCGCAAGCGCCTCATGTGGTGCGCACCGTGGTGTCCATGCTTTCGGGCATTCCCGAATCCAAAGTGCGCATCGTCAGCCCCGACATCGGTGGCGGCTTTGGCAACAAGGTCGGCATCTATCCCGGCTATGTCTGCGCCATCGTCGCGTCCATCGTGCTGGGTCGCCCCGTCAAGTGGGTGGAAGACCGCATCGAAAACATCTCGTCCACCGCCTTTGCCCGTGATTACCACATGGACGGCGAATTGGCTGCGACGGCCGACGGCAAGATCACCGGCCTGCGCGTGAACGTGGTGGCCGACCATGGCGCGTTTGACGCCTGCGCCGACCCGACCAAGTTCCCTGCGGGCATGTTCCACATCGTCTCGGGCTCGTACGACATCCCGGCCGCGCACGCCAGCGTGAAAGGTGTCTACACCAACAAGGCCCCCGGTGGCGTGGCCTACCGCTGCTCCTTCCGTGTGACCGAAGCGGTGTACCTGATCGAGCGCATGGTCGACGTGCTGGCGCAAAAGCTGGGCATGGACAAGGCCGAAATCCGCGCCAAGAACTTCGTCAAGAAAGAACAATTCCCCTACACCAGCGCCTTCGGTTTCGAATACGACTCGGGTGACTACCAAACCGCTTTGGACAAAGTGCTCGAAGCCGTGGACTACAAAGGCCTGCGTGCCGAGCAAGCGGCCAAACGCGCCGACCCCAACAGCCCCACGCTGATGGGCATTGGCCTGGTCACCTTCACCGAAGTGGTCGGGGCCGGTCCTTCCAAGATGTGCGACATCCTGGGTGTGGGCATGTTCGACTCCTGCGAAATCCGCATCCACCCCACCGGCAGCGCGATTGCCCGCATGGGCACGATCACGCAAGGTCAGGGCCACCAGACCACTTACGCGCAGATCATCGCCACCGAGCTGGGGATTCCGTCTGAAGTGATTCAGGTGGAAGAAGGCGACACCAGCACAGCGCCTTACGGCCTGGGCACCTACGGTTCGCGCTCCACGCCCGTGGCCGGTGCCGCCATTGCCTTGGCTGCTCGCAAGATCCACGCGAAGGCCCGCAAGATCGCCGCCCACATGCTCGAAGTCAATGAAAACGACCTCGACTGGGAAGTGGACCGCTTCAAGGTCAAGGGCGACGACAGCAAGTTCAAAACCATGGCCGACGTGGCGTGGCAGGCCTACCACCAGCCACCAGATGGCTTGGAGCCAGGCCTGGAAGCCGTGCATTACTACGACCCACCGAACTTCACTTTCCCGTTTGGCATCTACTTGTGCGTGGTCGACATCGACCGTGCCACGGGCGAGACCAAGATCCGCCGCTTCTATGCGCTGGACGACTGCGGCACCCGCATCAACCCGATGATCATCGACGGCCAGATCCACGGCGGTCTGACCGAAGGTTTTGCCGTGGCCATGGGCCAGCAAATGCCTTTTGATGCACAGGGCAACCTGCTGGGCAACACGCTGATGGACTACTTCTTGCCCACCTTCGTGGAAACCCCGCACTGGGAAACCGACCACACCGTGACGCCTTCGCCCCACCACCCCCTGGGTGCCAAGGGCGTGGCCGAATCCCCACACGTCGGCTCCATCCCCACCTTCACCTCGGCTGTGGTCGATGCCTTCTCGCACCTGGGTGTCACGCACCTGGACATGCCGCACAACGCTTTCCGCACCTGGAAAGCGCTGCGCGAGCACGGCGCCGCTTTGTAATCAGGAATCATCATGGAAGTCAAACTCGACAAACAATACCCGCTGGATGTGGACGCGGCACGGGCCTGGGCCCTGCTGACCGACCTGAAGGCGACTGCCAACTGCATGCCCGGTGCCGAAATCACCGAGCAGCTGTCCGAGACCTCGTTCAAGGGCGGCGTCAAGGTCAAGGTCGGCCCGGCTGTGGCCCAGTTCGGCGGCACGGTCGACGTGATCGAAGCCGTGGCGGCCGAACGCAAGATGGTCTTGCGCGGCAAAGGTGCGGACAAGGGCGGCTCGTCTGCCTCGATGGACCTGACGGCCATCATCACCGCCGACCCGGCCAACCCAGCGCACTGCGTGCTGAACGGCCAGGCCGCTGTGATCGTAAACGGCAAGTTCGCGCAGTTCGGCGGCCGCATGATGGTGCAGGTCTCTGACATGCTGCTGGCGCAGTTTGTTGAAAACTTCCGCCAGACTGCGCTGACCTTGCCTGCGGCCGAAGGCTCGCCAGCGGCTGCAACTGCTGCAACGGCTGCGGTGTCGGGCGGCGACGCTGCGGTGCCTGCACCCGCACCGGCCGCTCCCGTGGTGGCCCGCGAGATCAACGGCCTGGCCATCTTCTGGGCTTTGCTCAAGAGCTGGTTCGGTGGTTTGGTTGGCAAGAAAGCCTGAGCATGACGACGCCAGACCTGAGCGCCACCGCTGCCACCCCCGCTGAGCAAGTGCGCTTGCTGCGTGAGCGGCTGCAGCGCTCGGGTTATCTGGCCGATGCCGACCTGGCCACCACCGTGTGGCTGGCGTCGGCCTTGCAGCGCCCGCTGTTGCTCGAAGGCGACGCGGGCGTGGGCAAAACCGCCTTGGCCACGGCCTTGGCCCAATCACAAAACGCCACCTTGGTTCGCCTGCAATGCTTTGAAGGGCTGGACCTGGCGCAAGCCGCTTACGAGTGGAACTACGGCCGCCAGTTGATTGCGATCCGCATGAGCGAAGCGGCCCAAAATAGCGGCAGTCATCACGGCGGCAGTCATGATGGCGCTGGCCGTGTGCGCGAGTCGGACGTGTTCAGCCGCGAGTATTTGCTCGAGCGCCCCTTGCTTCGCGCCATCAGCCAGACCGGCCCCTGTGTGCTCTTGATCGACGAGATCGACCGCGCCGACGAAGCCTTTGAAGCCTTCTTGCTCGAAGTGCTGGCCGAGTACCAAATCACCGTGCCCGAGATCGGCACCATCCGTGCCACCCACATCCCACAGGTGATTTTGACGAGCAACGGCACACGCGAGCTGTCAGACGCATTGCGCCGCCGCTGCCTGTACCACTACCTCGATTACCCGACGCTGGCGCGAGAAATCGCCATCGTCAAATCCGCCTTGCCCGAGGCCGACACCCGGCTGGTGGAAGACGCGGTGCAATTCGTGCAGCGCCTGCGCCGCGAAGACCTGGCCAAGATTCCCGGCATTGCCGAGACGCTGGACTGGGTGCGTGCGCTGTTCCAGCTGCGCCACAGCCATTTGCCCGAAGACATGTCGGCCGTGCTGGGCACCCTGGGCTGCCTGCTCAAGACCCGCGAAGACCGCTTTGTGATGGGCGCTGACCGCCTGCGCCAACTGGTCGAAGGCCGCCGCACCGTGGGTGTGGCCGAAAACGCCAACGAACAAGCCAAAGTGGCAGCATGACTGCACGACCCCACCCCGGTGCAGGAGCCCACCCCGTGGGCGATCGGGCGTGGCACACGCCCGTGAAACCATCGTCCACAGGATCGGTTCCTGCGTCAAAGAACGTGCTGCCATGACCCCTGATCTGGCCGCACCGACCACCCCAGCGCAGGCCAAAGCGCCCTCAGAGCGGCTGGCCGGATTTGCTGCGCTCTTGCGCGAGCACGGCCTCACGGTGGGCGTGGCCGAGCAGCAGGCCATGTTGCAAGCCATGCTGTACTTTGGCCCTATGCACGAGCGCCCTTTGCAGGCCGCCTGGCGGGCCATTGCCTGCCACAGCCAGCGCGAATGGCAGCTGTGGTCCGATGTGTACGAGCGTTTTTGGCACCCCGAAAAACTGCGCGGCGGCGTCAAAGTCAGTGGCCAAACCCGGCCTAGCCGCAACCTGCGCCAAAGCGTGCAGGCCCTGCACGATCAAATGGACGCGGCCCACCAGCCCACCAGCCAACCCGGCAACCCCAAAACAGCGCCACAGACTGCGGGCGACTCGGCATCGAGCCAGTTGGACGACCAAGACGCAGGCACGCCCCGCGCCCAAGGCGGTGCCAGCCGCACCGAAGCCTTGCACCAGCGCGACGGCCAGATGTGGATGCCGCAAGAACTCAGCGCCCTGCAAAGTCTGGCCCGTCAGATCACGGCCAAGCTGCAACCCCGCGCCACCCGCCGCTGGCGCGTGGCCCCACGGGGTCAGCGGCTGGATTTGCGCCAGACCCTGCGCCGCAGCGTGGGCTGGGGGGGTGAGTTGCTGCAACCGGCCTGGAAAGTCAAACGCGCCCTGCGCCCGCGCCTGTTCATCCTGGCCGATGTGAGCCGGTCCATGGAGTCGCACGCCGCGCTGTTTTTGCGCGTGGCCCGCGCTTTTGCCTTAGAGGCCGATGCCCGCGTGTTTGTGTTTCACACCCGGCTGGCCGAAGTCACGCCCTACATGCAGCGCGACACCCCCGCCATTCAGGAAAAAGTGAACGCCGTCACCGCTGGTTTTGGTGGCGGCACCCGCATTGCCGCCAGCTTGCAAGACTTTGCCCGCCACCACGCCCGCGCCCAGCTCAACCGGGGTGCCCGTGTGTGGGTGTTCTCGGACGGCTTTGACACCGATGGGCCAGAATTTTTGAGCGCGGCGCTGCAGGAGGTGCGCGCACGCGGTGCCCGCATCACCTGGTTTCACCCCACGCGCCAGGTGCCTGCCGCTGGGGCCTTGCAGCGAGCGCGTGCCATGATTGATCGCTTTGTGCCCCTGGCCAGTTTGGCCGACTTGGCCGTTGCCCGCCATGTGCTGCACTGACATTTGATATCCAAGGAGAACGCCATGAACCGCAACGAATGGATCACCCAGGCCGGCCGCTTGCAAGCCGCCGACCAGCCTTTTGCGCTGGTCACGGTGCTCAGCGCCCAAGCGCCCACTTCGTGCAAGGCGGGCGACAAGGCAGTCGTCACGCCCGACGGCCAGATTCACGGCTGGATCGGTGGTGGCTGTGCCCAACCGGCGGTCATCAAGACCGTGCGCCGTGCTTTGCTCGACGGCCAGCCGCGCAAGATCCGCATTGCCCCCTCAGACGAAAGCGCCGAGCGCGATCTGGGCGATGTGCTCGAATTTGGCATGGCCTGCCACTCGGGCGGCACGCTCGAATTGTTCATTGACCCGGTCATGCCCCCGGCCATGTTGACCGTGGTGGGCGACTCGCCCGTGGCGCGTGCTTTGGTGGGCCTGGCCCCCCGTGTGGGTTTGCGCGTGGCGGTGGTGGCACAGGGCGCACAGGCCGCTGATTTTCCCGATGCCGACACGGTGCTGAACAGCGACGAGGCCTCGGAAGTGAGCGCCCGTCTGTCTTCACCCTTTGTGGTGGTGGCCACACAAGGCCGCCGCGACCTGCAAGGCCTCAAAGCCGCGCTGGCCCTGCAGCCGCAAGGCCTGTGGTTTGTGGCCAGCGCCCGCAAAGCCGACGTGTTGTTCAATACCTTGGTGAGCAGCGGTGAAGACCCAGCGGCCGTCGCCCGCATCGTGGCCCCGGCAGGCGAGTTCATCGGCGCACAAACGCCCGAAGAAATCGCTTTGTCGGTACTGACTTCGGTGGTGGCGGCGCGGCGCGGGCGTGAGCCTGTGGTGCCTAACGCTCCTGCGGCTCAGGCTGCTTTGACACCGTCCATGGCTTCTTCAACAGTTGCTGCATCTGCTGCTGTGTCAACTTCTTGCTGCTCAACAACTTCGGCCACCGAGCCCAAAGAGGCCGCCAAGTCCAAGGCCCTTGCGCCGGTGGCGGCCAGCACTTGCTGCGGGGGGTCCAAACAGGCGGCAGACCAAGCCGCTGCCACGGCTTCAGATGCCGGCCCGAGCCGGACCGTCGAGCCTGCATTGGCCCTGGCGGCTGTGCCAGCATCGGTCAAATCTTCTTGCTGCGGAGGCTGAATATGGGTTGCATTCTCAAAGGGGGCGGGGGCTTGTACAGCCGCGTGGCGGTGGGCGCGGTGCTGCTGGCTGCGGGTTCGGGCTCGCGCATGGGGCACCGCCCCAAAAGTTTGCTGGAGCTGGGTGGCGTGCCTCTGATTCGCCGCCAGCTGATCGCATTGTCGGGCGCGGGCATGGACGAGGTGGTGGTGGTGCTGGGCCACTACGCGGATCGCATCGAAGAGGCCGTCAAGGAATTTCCGGTGACGCTGGTGCGCAACCCCGACCCGGACGCCGGACAGATTTCATCGCTGCGGCTGGGCCTGCAAGCCCTGTCGCCCAAGCTGGACGCGGTGCTGGTGGCGCTGGCCGACCAGCCGCTCATCAATTCGCAAGACATCAACGATCTGATTGGGGCTTACAAAAAGCGCCCAACAGGCACGCAAGTCGTGCAGCCTACGGTCGATGGCTTGCCGGGCAACCCGGTCATGTTCAGCACCGAGGTGCGCGAGCAAATTCTGGCGGGCGCTGCGAACGTGGGTTGCCGCCAATGGCAGACGGCCCACCCCGACCATGTGCACCACTGGGCCACGACCAACAACCGTTACCGCACCGATGTGGACACGCTCGAAGACATCGAGGCGCTGGCCGCACGCACCGGGCACCGGCTCAAGTGGCCGGCCGACTTGATGGTCACGGCCTGATACAGCACGGCACCGCCATGATCCAGCCCGATCCGCTCCACACGCTGTGGCACACGCCCATCGGCGTGCACCGGTTTGCGCAAGCCGAGGCCGTCAACGAGGTGCTGGTGCGCGTGTTTCAGACCATGCGGGCCACCGACCCCGCCGTGTCGGGTGAGCCCAAAGCCTTTTACGCCAGCCGCGACGACTTGCTGCAACGCATTCGCCTGTCGGAATGGGAACAGCTGTTGCGCTTCATCGTGGACAGCGTGCGCCAAACGGTGGTGCTGGCCAACCAGGGTGCCTGGCCCGAGGCCAAGCCGGGTTTTCAGATCGCGCTGCGCGGCATCTGGTTTCAAATCTCCAGCCAGGGCAGCCACCACGATGTGCACACGCATGGCAACTGTTCGTGGTCGGGCGTGTATTGCCTGCAAGTCGATCCCCCCGAGCAGCGCTGCCAGCATCCGGTGCTGGGCGCGGCCAATGGCGTGACGCGTTTTTATGGCCCCCACTTCAACCGCCTGGGCGGCGCGGCCATGGATTTTGGCAACGCTTATTTGCAAAACGCCCACCTCGACATCGACCCCGTGCCGGGCCAGTTAGTGGTGTTTCCGTCTTGGCTGCCGCACCAGGCCATGCCTTACCACGGCAGTGCCGACCGGGTGATCGTGTCCTTCAATGTGAGCGTGCACGCGGCCGGGGGATCGGACCAATTGCATGGGTATGCGCATGTCTGAAAAGCGCAAAACCTCAAGGACCGGCCACAGCGCTTTGGCCCATGCCGGCGAAGTGGCGCAGTGGGTGATGCTGCTCTTGGGCTGGTTGTGGCTGGGTGAGCAGGGCATGCGCCTGGGGTGGTCGCTGGCCAGCGGGGTGCTGGCGGTGGTGCTGTGGTGGGCTGCGCGTTTGCTGTGCAGGGGCAGCCACTGGGCTTTGAACGCCCGCCCGACCGTGATGGCGGTGTGCGGCGGCTTGAGCGCCTTGGGCGTGTGGTTGCCCGAGGCTCTGGCTGCCACGAACCTGGCCCATCTTGGCCTCTTGGCCGTGGCGCTGTTGTGGGGGGCGTGGAGCGGCTTGGCCGAAACTCGCAGCCGCGTCAGTACCTTTGATCTCGCTCCAGTGGCCTGGCACCCGGTGTTGGCCGCTGCTGCGGTGAGTTGGATGTGGTGGGCACCAGTGGATGCGATCTCGGCCACCGGGGCAACGAGTGTGTTGCTGGCTGTCTGCACGGCCGTCTTGCACGCACGCGACCTGGCGACGACGGACACGCTGCGGATGTGTCGAGGTCAACGTGCTGGCCTGTCCCATGTGCTGGCCCCCTCGGTCATGGGCTTGATGATGGGCAGCTTGTGGCTGGGCAATGTGTGGTGTGCAGGTCTGGGTTGGACTACCCAAGAGATGGTGCTGGGGCACCTGGCCATGATGGCGGTATTGCCCACACTGGTGGCTTTGGCGGGCCGCGACGATGTTGCGCGCCCCCAGTTTCGGTCATTACTGAGCCTGGCCTTGCTGGCGCTGGGGGCTTTGATGCTGTTGGGGCAAAGTGCGGTTTACAACTTTTTGGCCATGCTGCTGCCCTCGCTGGCCTGGGCCGTGCACTGCAGCCGCACGCGCATGGCCCAGGGTTTTTCAAGCGGTGCATCCGCTTGGCTGATGCGCAGTATGGCGCTTGCTCTGGGTCCGGGCTTGCTGCTCTGGGTCGGCATGGCCAGCCCGGCGCATGGCCCGCTGGCCATGCAAACAGCTTTGGCATTGCTGGGCGCTTTGGCTGCCGTGCTGGTGCTGGTGTTGCGCGCACACTCGCCTGTCGCCTACCCGGCATGGTCCACCCCTTGATCACCCTAAGATTTCTGTACAAACCACCAGCCCAAGTCATCCACGGAGAGAAACCCCATGAACAGCATCGACATTGACGTGATCCGCACCGCTCTTGACTGGCAAAGCCGGGGCCACCGCGTGGTCATGGGCACGGTGGTGCGCACCTGGGGTTCGGCCCCACGGCCCCCTGGCTCGCTCATGATCATCCGGGACGACGGCCAGGTGGCCGGTTCGGTGTCGGGCGGCTGCATCGAAGACGATTTGATCCGCCGCGTGGCCGCTGGCGAGCTGGCCCTGCGCCTGCCCGACACCACCACCTACGGCCAGACCGCCGAAGAAGTGCGCCGCTTTGGCCTGCCCTGCGGCGGCTCGGTGCAGGTGGTGCTGGAGCCACTGTCAGCCCATTCTCAACTGCGAGAATTGCTGGTGCTGATTGAGCAACACCAGCGCGTGGAGCGCCGCATGGACATGGCCACCGGCATGGTCCGCATGAGTGCGGCCACCGAAGGCGACAAGCTGCAGTTTGACGGCCAAAGCCTGACCACGGTGCACGGCCCGCGCCTGCGTTTGCTCATCATCGGTGGCGGTCAGTTGTCGCGCTATCTGGCCCATATGGCGGTGATGCTGGACTACCAGGTCACGGTGTGCGAGCCGCGTGTGGAATACCACGAAGGCTGGGAAGTCATGACCGGCGTGACCTTGTCCAAAGAGATGCCCGACGACCTGGTGCTGGCCATGCGCCTGGACCACAACAGCGCGGTGGTGGCCGTCACACACGACCCCAAGCTCGATGACCTGGCCCTGATGGAAGCACTGCGCACCCCCGCGTTTTATGTGGGCGCATTGGGGTCGTTGCACAACAACGCACAACGCCGCAAACGCTTGCTCGACTTTGATGTGAGCGAAGAAGAAGTGCGCCAACTGCACGGCCCCGTGGGCCTGAACCTGGGCGCTTTGACACCCCCCGAAATTGCGCTGAGCATCGTGGCAGAGATGACCGCCATGCGCCGGGGCACGGACTTGAGCCAGGCGCTCAGCAATTGGTCAGGCTCTAAGACAGTGTGTGGCTTGAGCGTTTGATTTTTTTGTAGGAGGCCAACCCTTTGGGCGACGGGCGTGGCACACGCCCTGATCAGCCTCTGCGCACCCACGCGAACGTTCAGAGGTAAGGCCGCGCCCAGCCCAAACCGCGTGAAGTACCGCCCGCCGATGCATCGGCTGGGTTGTACTCGCACCCAATCCAGCCGTCCCAGCCGCATTCGGCGCTCACGCGGTCGATGACCTGGAAGATGTACGTCCAGTTCACCTCGCCTGTGCCCGGCTCGTGGCGATGCGGGACTTCGGCAATCTGAAAATGCCCCACCCGGCCCGTGGGCAGGTATTGGGCGATCTTGGCGCTCAAATCGCCCTCGACGATCTGGCAGTGGAACAGGTCCATCTGCACCTTCACGTTGCTTGTGCCCACGGCCTGCACGATGCGGTGCGCGTGATCTTGGCGGTTGAGGTGAAAGCCCGGCACGCTGCGGGTATTGATCGGCTCGATCAGCACATCGCGCCCGGCCTTGGCAGCTTCGACGGCGGCCCATTGCAAGTTGCTGATGAACGTGGCGTCGGCCGCTTCAGCTTCTGCGCCTGATGCACGCAAGCCGACCATGGCGTGGATGCGCGGGCAGTTCAGCGCATCGGCATAGACCAGTGCTTGCGCAAAGCCGGTGCGAAATTCGGCCTCGCGCCCGGGCACGCTGGCCGTGCCCCGGCTGCCACCTTCCCATGCTTGTGTGAAGCTGGCCGTATCGGTGCCACCCGAAGGTGTGTTAAATAACACCTGCTGCAAGCCGTTGGCCTTCAAGCGGGCGGCCAGCTCTGGCGCGGGAAAGGCGTAGGGGAACAGATACTCCACGGCCTTGAAGCCGTCTTTGGCCGCGGCTTCAAAGCGGTCCAGAAACGGCAAGTCGGGGTACATCATGGAGAGGTTGGCTGCAAAACGGGGCATGGGTTTTCTTTCGGTCAGTGTTGATGGTGATGGACAGCACGCATGGATTGCCGCGCTTGGCTCGCAATGACAAAACCAGCGTCATCGCGAGGCGGGAGGCTACACACGACCACGTCATCGCGTGGTACGAAGCGATCCATAGTGGCGCTCACCACTTCGCGCCAAAGGTCTGGCGCAGTTCGTCCAGTTCGCTGGCGTTCAATGGCGTGGTGTGGGGGGCCAACAGCATGAGCCGCGCGGTTTCTTCCAGCTCTTCGAGCGTGGCCATGGCGGCCGCAGGCGTGTCGTGCCACACATTGGGCCCCAGACGCGGCAGCATCACGGCGCGGATCGGCGCCCCCTGCGCAGCGTAGTGGCGGATCAGCGTGGCCACTTCTTGCGCGGCATCCGGGCTGCCCGGGCGGTGGTAGCGCACCAATGGCACATGGCCGACTTTCATCACAAAGTAGGGGGTGATGGGGGGCAGCAACTCGGGCCCGTGGGCGTTCAGGCTCAGCGCCACGCAATGCGTGCTGTGGGTGTGGATCACGCAGCGCGTATTGGCATCGGCATCGCAAGCAGCGGCGTAAATTTGGCGGTGCAAGGCGATGGTTTTGCTGCCCTTGTCGCCGCTGACTTGCTGGCCTTGCCCATCCAGCTTGGCCAGTCGTGCCGGGTCCAGAAAACCCAAACAGGCGTCGGTGGGGGTGATGAGAAAGCCGTCATCAAGACGCACGCTGATGTTGCCCGCCGTGGCGTGCACATAGCCCCGCTCAAACAGGCTGCGGCCCACGCGGCAGATCTCTTCGCGGGCTTGGGATTCATTCATTCGCGGCCTCCGGCTGGGGTGTTTTCATTGTAGGAGCTTGCCTGCAAGCGATAAGCATGAAGACCCTGGGCCATTGAATCGCCAGCAGGGCTGGCTCCTACATGGACTTGTTGTTGTCGGGGCTGAAGCCACCGACCTACAAAAACCGATACCCCGTAGGTCGGTGGCTTTAGCCGCGACATGGACGCTGGCACGCCATGCAAGCCAGTCACTGCAACACCCCAAAGGCTTTGCTGAAAAAGTCTTCGGTTCCGAAGTTGCCAGACTTCAGGGTGATGTGCACACCTGAAGGTGCATGGCACCACGGCACACCGGGGTCGATTTGCGGGCCGATTTGCAGCTGCGCAATGCCCAGCGCCTGCACACAAGCGCCTGAGGTTTCGCCTCCGGCCACCACCAGCTGCTTCACACCCAAATCGGCCAAACCACGCGCCACTGCGGCCAGCGCGTGTTCAACCAAAGCGCCCGCCTCGGCCACACCCAGTTGCGCCTGCACGGCTTTGACGGCCTCGGGCTCGGCGGTGGAATACACCAACACCGGGCCGTCCTGGAGCAGCGGCGCGGCCCAGGCCAGCACCTGCTGCACCACGGCGTCGCTTTGGCCGTTCATGAGCGCCGCAGGGTTGATCGCCATCGCGGGGCGGCCTGTCGCTTTGAAGTGCGCGACTTGCGCATTGGTGGCCACAGAGCAACTGCCCGAGACCACGGCTTGCCAACCAGCAGCCGCAGGCAACTGACTGGCTTGCAAAGAAGGCTTCAGCCCAAAGTTGGCGGGCAGGCCAATCGCCACGCCCGAACCGGCGGTGACCAGCGGCATGCCTTTCAAGGCAGGCCCGAGCAGGTGCAGGTCGTCGTTGCTGGTCGCGTCCACCACGGCCACGCCCACACCTTCGGCACGCAGCGCGGCGATGCGTTCGCGGATGGCCGCCGCGCCAAGGGCCACGGTTTTGTAGTCGATCAAGCCCACCTTGCGTTTCGTTTGTGCTTGCATCACGCGCACCAGGTTCGCATCTTGCATGGGCGTGAGCGGGTGGTTTTGCATGCCCGATTCATTGAGCAACACGTTGCCCGCGAACAAGTAACCCTTGAACACGGTGCGCCCGTTGTCCGGGAATGCTGGCGTGGCGATGGTGAAGTCCGTGCCCAGCGCGTCCATCAACGCCTCGGTCACGGGGCCGATGTTGCCTTCGGGCGTGCTGTCAAAGGTCGAGCAGTATTTGAAATAGATCTGCTGCGCCCCTTGGGCCTGCAACCACTTCAAGGCGTCGAGTGATTGCGCGATGGCCTCGGCAGCCGGAATGGTGCGCGACTTGAGCGCCACCACCACCGCGTCCACATCGGCGGCCAGCGGCGCGGTGGGCACGCCAATGGTTTGCACCACCCGCATGCCCGAACGCACCAGGTTGTTGGCCAGATCGGTGGCACCGGTGAAGTCGTCTGCAATGCATCCGAGTTTCAAACCCAATTTCAAAGTGCTCATGTCAAATCTCTTGTGAGTGGCTGTCGTCATGTGTCGGCACCACACCGTGTTGCAAAGGGCCTGAGCCGCATTTTGTAGGAGCCCACCCCGTGGGCGATGGGCGTGGAACACGCCCTCAAAAACCATCGCCCACGGGGTGGGCTCCTACACAGGGGATCAGCCCGGTGCTTTGGGCAACTCAATGCCCGGAAAAATCTTGATGACCGCGCTGTCGTCTTCCTTGGCAAAGCCCGCCGTGCTGGCCTGCATGAACATCTGGTGCGCGGTGCTGGACAGCGGCAGCGGGAATTTGCTGGCACGCGCCATGTCGAGCACGATGCCCAGATCTTTCACAAAAATGTCGACGGCAGAGAGCGGCTTGTAGTCCGCCGCCAGCACATGGGCCATGCGGTTTTCAAACATCCAGCTGTTGCCCGCGCTGTTCGTGATCACCTCGTACAGAGCGGCCGGGTCCACGCCTTCGCGCAGGCCCAGCGCCATGGCTTCGGCTGCAGCGGCGATGTGCACGCCCGCCAGCAACTGGTTGATGATCTTGACCTTGCTGCCCGCGCCTGCGCTGTCGCCCAGCTTGTAAACCTTGGCGGCCATGGCGTTCAAGAAGGGCTCGGCCAGCGCATAAGCCTCTGGCTTGCCCGCGGTCATCATCGTCATCTGGCCGGATGCCGCTTTGGCCGCGCCACCCGAGATGGGGGCATCCACATATCGCAGACCCATGGCCTCCAAGCGCGATTCCAAAGCCACCGACCAATTGGGGTCCACGGTGGAGCACATCACGAACACGCTGCCCGGCTTCATGCTGGCGGCGCAACCCGGGGTGCTGCCATCGCCAAACAACACGGCTTCGGTCTGCGCGGCATTGACCACCACCGACACGACCACGTCACACGCCGCGCCCAGCGAGGCCAGGGAGTCGTGCGCGGTGCCGCCCTCTTTGGCAAACGCAGCGGCCACCTCGCGGCGCACATCAAACACCTGCACACTGTGCCCGGCGCGGCGCAGTGATGCGGCCATGCCCGAGCCCATGGCCCCCAAACCAATCAAACCGACTGTCGTCATCTCATCTCTCCCGTGTCAATCGCTGCACCCCAGCTTGGCAAAGCGTGGGGGTCAATCCAAAGTGATCTTGGCGAAGCTCGCCACTTTTTTCCATTGCGCCGTGTCGGCCTGCATGAAGTTGGCCATGCCTTGGGCGTTCACCCAGGTCGGCTCGGCACCGGCTTTCTGGATGGCGGCCTGGACTTCGGGCTGCTTGGCCACACGCTCCAGCGCTTGTTCCAGCTTTTGCGCAACCGGTGCAGGCAGGCCCGCAGGCGCGGCCACACCAAACCAGGCAAACACCTGATAGCCCTTCATGCCGGCCTCTTCCATGGTGGGCACATTGGGCAAAGCGCTGCTGCGCTGGGGTGTGGTCACGGCCAAGGCTTTGAGTTTGCCGCCGTTGATCAGGCCCAGCGCCGAGGGCAGGTTGTCAAACATCATGTTCACTTCGCCGGCCATCAAGCCCGTCAAGCCCGCTGCCGCGCCGCGATAAGGGATGTGCGTGACGAACGCGCCCGATTGGCTTTTGTACAACTCCGCACTCAGGTGCAGCGAGGTGCCCTGCCCGTTGGACGCGTAGTTGAGCTGGCCCGGCTTGGACAAGGCCCGCGCAGTGAGTTCCGCCACCGTGTTGATGCCCGCAGCCGGATTGACCACCAGCACATTGGGCACCCGACCCAACAGGGCCACCGGCGCAATTTGCTCGGGCTTGTAAGGCAGCTTGCTGTACAGCGCCGGGCTGATGGTCAGCGGGGGCGAGGCCATGAGCAAGGTGTAGCCATCGGCCGCCGCACGCGCCGCCTCGGCTGCGCCCAGGTTGCCACCCGCACCGGGCTTGTTGTCAATGACGATGGGCTGGCCCAACTCCAGCGCCAGCTTGGGCGCGACCAGACGGGCCATGTTGTCAATCAGGCCGCCGGGCGGGAAAGGCACCACCAGCTTGATGGGGCGGGTGGGCCAGGCTTGGGCCGAAGCGGTCCTGGCCATAAATGGCGAAATGGCAACCAAAGCAGCGGCCGCCGCGATCCAGTTTCTGCGTTGCATGGAAGTGTCCTGATGCGAATTTATCAGGTCATCATACAAATTTTGGGTGGGATTGGCATCAGGGTGATCACGGGGGCATGTGCTGATGCTGAAGCCCACTGATGTTGGTATTTTGGGCCATTGATCTTTGTATTCTGTAGGTATGCAGGAGTGATCAGATATTCACCCTTCCTGCAAGTTACCTATTGTGGGTTGTGTCTCAACTGCCGACGACAACGCTGAGCGTCAGATTTTCATGATTGAACGAAGCTGCGATGACAACGCTAGCGAGCTGGTATCCGACCACAAAATGGATTTGTCATCTTTGACGGTCTGGAAAAGGCTGATTGCGGACTACGGTCTTGCGTTAGCCATTATCTGAAGCTAACCCTGAACGGAAGTACGTGGAACTTCCAATTAATTCCCTTTAGCGGTTGCTAAATTCTTTCGCTGGATATTCCGTTTGCAGATTAAATTCGTCGTCATCTGTGAATGAATGTGCTGAACTCCTGCAGTTCCACCAACATGAGAGCCGCGTTTGTGATAGCAATCTGATTACACATGTGGATATAGCGGCTGTATGCTATTTCTCGCTGAGCACCAGTGCCACCACTTCGGTATTTGACCAATTCACCATAGCGAAAGATAGATGCGTGGTGTGAGCCATTTCGAAGGGCACTGTCCTCAGAACTTGCAAAGGCGAATAGAACAGGATCACCAGAAAATGGATTTGACTTCTTAGCCTTTTCAACATCCTTGATGTACTTGTTCAGAGTCATATGCTCAAACTCGTCGAAGCGACGGCCATTCTTGATGTTGTTTAAGCATGCCAACGTAACAAAAGAGGAGGTCAGTGTCTCGTATGCTTGACCATAAAACATCTTGATGTCATTGAAATTTTTCGAACCAACGATTAGCTCATCCACATCATCGCTGCCAACGCGCGTAAAAGCCAGCAACTGGCGGAACTGATCGAAATTAGCAAAGTAGTCTTGGAACAGCGCTATGTATCGTTCTAAGTTCTCACTCTCTAAATCAGATCTGTAGTAGGTCTCGAACGTGGCCATTTGGATCGGATGATTTTTCCTCAGCTCTTGAATGAGCTTCCTAAGTGGCTGTCTGAGATTGCCGATTGCGGGGTAAAAACCATCATCGAAAAAGGATGCAACGCACTTGAAGACGGTGGTACATGTGAAGTCAGGCAGGAATTTCCTGCGCATTTCGACATACTTAGCGATTTGCCCATTTAGGACATCGTGTGCATTTCCGCGCAGATTCATGCGAATGATATTGGCGACGACACTCCAGAGTTCTTTCGTGTAAGGCAATTCGAACTGAGTGGCAACATCTTTCAGCCGACTTTCCGCTGGCGCGCGCATGTAAGGGCGCGTAAGCTTAGTCAAAACAATCGAGGGAAAAGTCAATTGATCGTGATATTCATCGGCAGAGAACGCAATTGAAGGATGAAGATTTACGACCGGTCCGACCCTCTCACCATCAATCGCTCTGCAGTTTTCAGTAAATTCGATATGCGTGCTCAGCGGGACATCAGCCTTGGCAACTACTGTCAATGCGCTAAAGCAATGTGGACAGTCAAATGTGTGAGTGCAGGCATTCTCTAAGCCGACCCCAACACGCAATATGAACTTAGTGGTGCAAATCAAGCACTCTACGCAGCCTCCGATGACCATACGCCTCCCGTTATTTTTTTGTAACAATCCATTCATCTTTGAGACTGGACAACTACTTGCAATCATCAGGCAATGGCCCTTTGGTAACAGCTCTGAAGATGCCCACATCTCATTTCATCTTACTGTCTGTTTTGCAATCTATTCTCGGGCATGGAAATGACCGCTCTTGGCCGGTAGCGGTCAGCCAACGCACCTCTGTCGTTGGCAGCTCTCGTTGCATTTGCATCAACCATCAAAATCGCCGTATCCACCATTTTTGGTTCTCTTGAAATTTGAGTGGGTAAGCTTCTGCCATATTGATCAACTTTTGAGCGTGAATTGATGACTGCCAAGCTGTTTGAATCTGCCCTGGGCATCACTGACCCGTGGTGCGTTGCCTCGGTTGAGTTCGACGAAGGTGCCAAGACCTTGACGATATTGATTGACTTCAAAGTCGGCAGTCGCTTTGCAGTCTCGGGTCACGATGGGCTGCATGGTGTGCACGACACGGTGGCCAAGACGTATCGGCACCTGAACTTCTTTCAACACGAGTGCCATCTGCAAGTTCGCACGCCTCGCGTGAAACTTCCCAACGGTTCGGTGCGGTTGGTCGAGCCTGATTTTGCCGGGCGACTTAATGGCTTCACCTTGCTGTTTGAAGCCTTCATTCTGATGCTGTCTGGCCAGATGCCATTTGCCGCCGTCTCGCGTCTTGTCGGGGAGTCGCCGCACAAGGTTCTGGCCGTGTGCGAAAAGTATGTTGAGATGGCCTGTGGCTTGGCAGATCACTCGGATGTCACGGCACTGGCGATTGATGAGACTTCGCGTGCCAGGGGACACAGCTACGTCACGCTGGCCGCTGATGCCGTTGCCAGGCGCGTGTTGTTTGTA
>NZ_CXOO01000016.1 GCF_001269385.1 Limnohabitans sp. DM1
ACAAGACGCGAGACGGCGGCAAATGGCATCTGGCCAGACAGCATCAGAATGAAAGCTTCAAACAGCAAGGTGAAGCCATTAAGTCGCCCGGCAAAATCAGGCTCGACCAACCGCACCGAACCGTTGGGAAGTTTCACGCGAGGCGTGCGAACTTGCAGATGGCACTCGTGTTGAAAGAAGTTCAGGTGCCGATACGTCTTGGCCACCGTGTCGTGCACACCATGCAGCCCATCGTGACCCGAGACTGCAAAGCGACTGCCGACTTTGAAGTCAATCAATATCGTCAAGGTCTTGGCACCTTCGTCGAACTCAACCGAGGCAACGCACCACGGGTCAGTGATGCCCAGGGCAGATTCAAACAGCTTGGCAGTCATCAATTCACGCTCAAAAGTTGATCAATATGGCAGAAGCTTACCCACTCAAATTTCAAGAGAACCAAAATTGTTAAATCACTGATGCGAGGTCATCGCATTCATCATCACGGTCTTCATTTCTCCGACCGTCGATTGAAAAGCTGCAACCAGGAATACGACGACTGCGAGTGCCAAGAGCAGCAATATCCATCGCCAGACGATCATCTGGCGCACGAGCTTTGGCAGCCACAGGTCCTGAATGCTCTGTGCGATCACGCCGAATGCCTCAGCCAAGGGCTTTGCACGAGTGACATCCATCAAACGCCAGTACATGGGTTGCGTGAAAATTCCAGTGCCAAATACTTCTGCGGAAGCCGCGCCGGTCGCATCAATGTGGTCAATGACGCGCTGCAATTGCCAGCTTTTCCAGGTAGAGGTCGTGCTGCTGGCCAGCACTTCGATGGCCGAGCGCAAGGTCAGCATTGCGGAAGCGTTTTTGCGCGTGAGGGTCGCCATGGTCAGGGCCGCTCGGATGCCAAACATCTCGTGATAGACGCGGTACAGCAAAATTTTCCTGTCTGCCCAGTCCCGGCCTGGCCCTACCCATCCATCCAGTGACCAGACGACCCAAGCCAGAGCAAGGGCGAAAATCACACCGATGTAGGGGCCGTACAACTTGACAAAATCTGCCCAGGCGGCAAGCCGACGGCCTACGGGTCCCCAGTCGGATGTAGGCACCTCAAATGCTTGCATCAACACGCCTACGCCCCAGGATGGCATGAAGGCCACAGCCATGACTGCAATGGCCATGGCCAGCAAGCCGACCCCGACCGATGTCTGAGCAGCTGACTGCAATTGCCGCTTGATCTTGGCGGTCTTGGCCAAGTCTTTGAGAGCGCCGCAAATCGCATCGCTGCCAAGGTCTTGCTGAACTCGGATGATGGCCACATCATCGTCCGGCAAAAACCCCTCCCAAGTCGCGGCCAGATCGGCACCCAGTTCTTCGTACCTTTCGGCCCAAATTTGGGACAACTGCCCCCGAGGCGTGCCCTCGTACCGGGCAGCGTCAGACTGAAAAATTTCAAGCTGCCTAATGTTTTTGGCAGTCTCAAGTAGTGATCCCAGGTCTTCATAATAGTCGGGCAACTGTCGTGCAAAGGAGTACATGGCAAGCCGCGTGTTCAGTGACTTCATGCAACACCTCCTTCAGTTGATTTTTTGGAAACAAATGAAGGTGTGGATCCAAAAATACTTGCTCGTGAAGCATGTCGACGTGCTGAAAGCATTTTTTCTGCCGCAGCTTTGGCTTTCAGGGTCGAAAACGGTTCGAAGTGGTGTTCGATCTCGTAGGGATCAATCACCCCCTTTGACGCTTTGAGCAATGCGATTTCCATCGCGGATTTACCAACCAGATTGGATGAAGTCAGATCACCATCTGATAACCCTCTCCAGTACCTCTGCAGGTCAACTTTTTTACCCGCCAAAATCAGCTCGCACATGGTTTCGTCGGGCTCGATCATCTCGGCCACCACGGTGCGGCCTGAGAAGCCTGTCAAGGCCTCAAGTCCGTGGCGACGGCATTTGGGGCAGCCCTGCGGGTTGCGAACTCGGAAAACCCCCTGCCCCAGTCCATACAGGCTTTCGATGTCATCAAACATGCGCTTGTGGTTTGTCAGGGCATCACCCTTCAAATCATCTGCAAGTGCTTGAGGCGTCAAAGCACAATCACAATTGCGCAGCAACAACGCTTGGTAGACGTTGAGTTTCAGCATCCCTGGATCACCCAGTACATCCAGTGGAATGCCGACCTGGGGAGATGCAAACTTGGAGATGATGCCCAGTGCGCTGCCTGCGTGTGTTGTGGTGTAGCAGCTGTGTCCGCTTTCAAGGACAGCGCGAACCACTTTACCGGTGGTCACATCGCGCACCTCGCCCAGCATGAACATGTCCAGTGCCGAGCGAAATAATGCGCGCACGCCCGCTTGAAAATCCCTGTCATCGTCACCGACCAGGTCGCGTGAAATGGTCTTTTGGTGCAGGTTGTCGTTTTCGATTTCGACCGGGTCTTCAAACGAAACAATCTTGGTGTTGGGAGGCAGCAAACCCATCAAGATCGCCAATGTGACTGTTTTGCCCGAGCCCACCGTTCCGGCCAGCGTCGTCAAACCGCCCTTGCCCATCACCACCCGTCGAAAAATTTCGACTTGTTCCGACAAATACCCTGCCTCTTCGAGCGTCTGGACAATACGGCTGCTGCCAAGCGGCTGCAGCCGAAACGTCACCGTGCAACCCTTGTCGGTGGCCATGGAGGCCCAGCGAAGGCGCAATCTCGATTGCGTGCTCAGCGTGACATCGACATTGCACTGCTGCTCTTGGCGGGGCTCGAACTTAGAGCCCGCGCCGCCTTTGCTGTGCTGCCAGGCAATTCCCAGCATGGACATGAGCGTCTCGGTTGGCAGGCTCCACCTGGGCATGGTGATGTAGCGGCCGTTGATCTTGAAAAAAACCTGACTTTCGTGGGCTGCGTGGCAGATTTTGAAATCAATGTCGTTGGCACCCTGAGAGTGAGCCCACTCCACAATGTCCATGAACGATTGCCACAACGCCGATTGCGCACTGTCGCCCATGCGGGCTCGCACCATGCGGGTTTGCTGGGCAGACACGTCATCGGCCACAACGGCGGTGAGTACGGTGACTGAACACCACCAGGCCTGCACACCCGTTTCATTGGGGGCGATGCCCCTGTGCTCCAGTCGTTCAAGCACAGAGCGCACGACATCGGCAGATGCCGTCCTGGATACCAGCAGTGTTGCCCGCGTCTTGGTAGCGTCTGTGCTCAGCACAGCAATAGAGGCAGCCAGGCTCGGTGCCAGATCCAGCTCGCGATTGAGGCATGCCTCAAATCCAACACGGGTCAGGCCCTCGATGCTGGTGATGGGTTGAGGGTCAAAAACCAGACCCGCAAAATCCGCCGGGGCCGCTGCTTCAGAAGCGTCATGCTTCGTGGACGGGGTATCCGTAGACTGTGCTGCACTGATGGTGGTGGCGGGTAAGCGCAAAACCGATTGGGTAGCCTGGGGAGCCTTGGGGGTGAGAAACATCGAGAGCATCAACGTACTCCTTGTGTGGACGTGGCCAGGGCACCAGGTACAGGCGTCGGCGGATAAGGCAGAGGTAACAAGGGCGCTTTGGTGTTGGATGCAGAAAGGCTTGACTGATAGGGCTTGCCGGTCCAGCAAGCAGTTTTCGGGCAAATGTCCCCTGCCTTCTTTTCTTGACCTAAGTTGACGCAACGGGAATGCATGTCCAGAGCAATCACTTTGCAACTGGCGGTCTCTGATTTCAGAATCGCCCCCGGCGAAAGTGCACGAAAAACCTTGTCGTTGAGATGCATGTCCACCCGAAGATCGGAAGACTGACCGTAGATCGCATCAAGGGTGATGCTCGCCGTCACCCTGTCTTGTTCCCGAGGCTGAGAGACCTGCTTGTTTTGCACTGGTTGGGATAAAACATCCCGAATCGTCACCGTCTGTGACTGCTGGCCATGAGCGCTGAGCGCCATCACGACCAGCAAGGCACCACACCAGATGGACTTACTTTGCATAGATGGCTCCTGTCATGTCCAGAACGATCTCTGGGCGATCCCCGGGGTTCAAGGTCAGGCGTGCGGTTTGCCAGTCCACCGGTAATGCCACAAACTCCTTGAAGACTTGGAAGCGCGCACGCAGAGAAATATTCGCTTGCTGGAGCAAAACTGCGTTGACAGGCATGTCTATGACAAGCCCATCTTCGGACTTAGGAGGCTGCACCTGGATGGCAGAAAATTTGATGTCAGAGGTCGACATCAGACTGCTGAGGTTGCTCTGAACGATGGAGGCTGTTTGTACCAGGTGATGGTTAACAGTCTCCAGTGCATCCTGTGAGATTGGCGTGGCCGCATGTTTGACTTGCCAGGTCAATTTAAGCGCCTTGGTGGGCAGATACTCCACTTCAAACCCTGCAGGCACGTTGACCTTGGAATTGGGAGCGAAGAACTTTCCAGTCGTAGGCTCTGGTGCTGAATAACTCGCCTCGCAAGACCATGATTTGGTCTCATTTGCAAAACTTGAAGCGCACTGTGCGTTTTGTAATGCCCAGCCTTGAAGCTGCACGGGCAATGGCAAAAAACTGTCAAACAGCTTTTGAATATCCAGGTGATGTGCTCGTTTACCCAGCTCCTTGGCAATCACCGCAGTCCAAAGCTGCTGCCCCTCTTCTTTCTGACGCAATCTTTTAGCCTGAGATTGAGAGACCTTGTCATCTTGCTGCTGCTGCAGATAGACCTCATAGCCCAGCAATCCAAAGACCACCAACCCAAGGGCCACCTGAACGGGGACTGGGATGCGTTTGAATAGGCTTTGTGCGCCCACTGGCTGAACCCGTGCCCATGTGCCCGGAGGGATGAGCATCAAGTCGGCAAATGCCAGCAACTCAGCGCCACCGGGCACATGTTGCAGGTCCGAGTAAACAGACAGCGCTCCCCCACCATCCTTGATTTGACGCAGGCGCTCGATGGCATCGGCAATCGAATCCATGATCAGCTCGGCCCCTGAGGGCTTGCCGTTCTGAACCGTGCACAGCCATACACGTTCATCTGGAAGCCGTAAAGCAAACAAGCCATCACGGGCATGTTGTGCTGCCAGCATTGCAGCGCTGACCAGGTTGTCAGCCCTTTTGAGGGTCAAGCGCCCCAGGCCCAAAATCGCGGGGGCGACCACCATGTGCGTTGCTCGCGCTTTGAGGGCAGCGTTTCTGCTGGTTTTGCTTTGCGTGCCTGCTGTGACCACCGCTTTCCATGACAAGCCCAGCACCAACGTCTTATTGCCCGTGCTGCCTTCCAGCAGGGTCAGATCAGGTGCCATTCCTTGTGCACTTTTGGGCTTTCTCGAACCAAATGCACTGAATACTCGATTGGTGGACTCTGTGGCGGCCGCACGTGGGGGCGGCATCAGTTTTCTGCGTTTTTTCCAAAACATGGCGACCCTTTCAGAATCCATCCTCACTGACACAGGTCACCAGGAGTACCGTGTGTGACTTCTGAAGGCTTGCTTTATCGGAGCCCCCCGCCAGCAGCGGCATGCCTGGAGCCAGTCGGCGCTCGGTCGAGCTTCCCGTTACGCTGTCAATCGCCCCAATCACGACCGTTTGACCTGAGCGCATAGGCAACTCTTGAACAACGCCTGTGCCATTCACTGACTTTTGTTGGACCGTCACACCGTTGCTTGCGTTGCCGACAGGAAATGGCACCAGCGGGTCAGCCGTGGTCACGTCGTAGCTGATGCTCAAGAAAATTTGCCCAGAATCTTTGGCAACAGGGACGAACGTGAGGAAGGTGCCCACGGTTTCCTCTTTTTGGCTCACCGTCGGGGACGGTGACACAGTGGTCAAACCCGATGCCGGTATGGCTTGGACCTGATCCACATAGCTGAAGGTGTTGCGCAGCGCTTGAGTGATTGGGCGACCTGATGTGGTCACAAACGGGAAAGTCCGGCGACTGACCACGGTGCCGACTTCGGACAGCGCCTTGACGATCAAGGTGCTGCTGGCCAGCTTGCCGCTCAGCGCACTCAAGCCCACCGATCCAGATTGGCTGCCCGTCAGGCTTGCAGGACTGCCCAATGAAGCCGTATTTGCGAGGTTTTTGTAGACAAGGCTCCAGTCCAGGCCGACTTCCGAGCTGTCCTTGGCCACGACTTCAATGGTTTCCAGGATGACCCGCACACGGCGCGACATGGCTTTGTTGGTCTCTTCCACGAATGCCGTGATTTTTTCGAGTGAACTTGGTGTATCGGTCACCACCAAAGTTTGTGATTCAGGTGAAAGCACTGCGCGGCCACCAGACGTGAGCATGGCCTCAACCGTATTTTTGACACCTGTCAACTGGTCCTGCTTGTCGAGCGTAAATCCTGTTTTGGAAGCCGCTTCAAAAATACCGTTAGGAGCCGAGTTGCGGCCCAGGGATACCGCCGTGGTGGCTGAATGAGCCAATGCATTGAGTTTGTAGATTCGGGTTTCGGTCCTGAAAAATTCAGCGCCACCGCCGACCGGTCTCCAGCTGACACCCGCTTGCCGTGCTATTTCATCCAGCACGGTGTAGATGGGGGTTTTGTCGCCAATTGCAGATAGAAAAATCTGACCTGAACCGGTTCGAATGGAGCCGGGTGCCATGGGTGGATTGGCTGCGGTGCCAGCCATCACCGTGAGACGCGGCGAGAACATGGATGCAGGCAAAAGTGCGTCGGGCGTGATGGAAATCGAGAGTTTTGAAGCCTGGCTGATTTGCCGAATGGCTGTTTGCAAGTCCACCCCGTCACTCGAAAACAGTGCGGTCACGGGCAAGTTGGCACGCAAAGGCGCAGGCAACGTGACTTCGCGGGCCAGTGGCACGCTTTTGCCCGTCAAAAATGGTTTGTTGACATCCTGGCCGGCAACGCGTGATTGTTCGGCTTCGAAGATGGATTGTCTGGTTCGTTCTGCATAGCCCTTGGCATCGATGTCAGCTCGATCTGTGAGCTCAGCGACGCGTGGCTTGACGCTGCAGCCGCTCAACAAGGTCAACACAGCCAATGCGGCAATTGAAAATGGTTTGTGGTTCATTCCGAATCCTGTGGTTCCGTGGGTTTAGAGACGATCGCAACGCTCAGAGCGAAGAACGACACGAAGCACTTTGTTGCTGTAGAAGCAAGGCTGAATGGGGGCATCGGTCAAGGCCGTGCTGTCAAGCAGCAGGCGCACCGCAGTTTTGAAGTCGGTGCCCAGGTTTTCTGCATTGGCCACGACAGGAATATCGAAGCTGACGGTGTAATGCTCGGGACCAAAAGCCCAGCCCGCTGACTTTGACCAGCGATCCAAGGCCGTGCGCACCGTTTCTGGTGGCTGAAGCTTGAAAGGCGGAACCACCGGGGCGGGAGCGCTGATGGGTGTGCCAAATTGACCAGGCAAAAGTGGCTGTACCGCTGACGCCTGCACTGCTTCAACATGCTGGGCAACGTGAGGCACCCTCCCCGCTCCTGCCCATGCGCTTTCCAGAGCCCGTTGTTGCGCTGAATCGGGCAATTGACTCACGGGAGCAGGCTTTTGCGCCGAGGCGTACTGTTGGACGGGGTTCACGGCTCCGTAGGCAGCTGCACCACCCATTCGCTCGGGGGTACTTTCTCCGGCATAAGCCACATTGATTTCTCGGCCATTTGCCCAAATCAGCTTCAGGGTCTGATGGACACCAGGGATGACCAAATACGACCCCTCACGCTTGAGATCAATGATGCTTTGACCGCTGGTTTTGATGGTGATGACTGCTGGAATCAGTGTGCCTTCGGGCAGTTGCAAGCGCGTGTTTGAGCCATCATCAAAAATGTTGACGCGAGAGTCACTCACTCGGTAGCGAAAATTGAATGCACCTTTGTCCTGGGCTTGCACTTGCACAGAGGGCATGGCCAAAATGCAAGCCACCAAAATGGCAGATGCGATGGGCTTGGTTTTCATATCAGATCAGGTCCTTGGTTGGTTAGAAATCAGCGGCGAGAAAACGGCTCAAGAACCATGTCTCGGGTCACGACCACACGAAGCACATCGCCAGGTTTCACGCGAAGCTCAGGTTTGATGTTCAAGTTGCGTTCCAGTGTTTTGCGGGCGGTTTCCGCAAGCACGCCTGCGGCGGTGGCGGCACCGGATGCGCCAGTTGCATTGATCGTCACTGAGGCTGAGCCGCCTGTGCGCTCAGCTGCGCGAGTGACCGCAGCTATCAACAGCGAAGACCCGTAGATCCGCCAAAACCGTGAATTGACATCCGCAGGAGCCCCAATGGCACCCTCCATGTCTGCAGCTGGCATGCCCGCCAGGGCCACGGAAGTTCCATTTGGGAAAATCAACCGGGTGAAGGCGATCAAGAGCCTTTCTTGCCCTTGCACGACCCCAGAGTCATAAGCACAGATGACTCGCGATCCAGCCGGGATCAACAAATACCGCTGAGTCAACGAGTCGTAGATGTCTTCAGAGACCTGTGCGCGGCATGGGCCAGCAATATCAGAAGACACTGCAACGCGCATCACGACAGGTATGGTGTCGCCCTCCATGAGGGGATGGGATTCGGCATTGCCTGGCTTGCCTTGGGAATACAAAGGCGCGGCCACGCCTTTTGGCAATGACTGCCGAAATTGATCTTGACTGGTCTGTGCGGCAGCCTGGCCACCCTGTGATTTCAGATACGCATCCAACAATGCACTGGATGCTGGTGCACCGCCTTGCACGCCCCCTGCTGATGTGGTTGCCTGCCGCATCAAGGGGCTATCAGCATTGCCTTTAGAGTTGCTACTGTCGTCCTTATGCTCCCAGCTGGCCAGTCTGCGATTGGCATCTCTGACGTTGGCGTCTTTCGATTGCGCATAGGCATCCAGTTCTTGATCGCTTGGGGGCGGCGGCGGCGATGTTGGCAGCTTGGGCGTGTTGGCTGCTTTATCGGACGCTGAAGGGGCACCTGCAGGGACTGGTGGCAGAGATGGGAGTGGTTCTTTGGGTGCGCCACCCACGTCGGGGGCGGCTGCAGGCTTTGCAGCATTGGCCGCTTCTTCGCGGGCACGCTCCAACTTCACACTCAAGGCCTCGGCATTCGGGGCGGGCTTTTTGGACAGTTCCAAAGATGCTTTTTCAGCTTCCTTTTGCAGCTTTTGATCACGCAAGGTGCTACCCGTCAAAGAACGGTATAGCAGTGCTACGGCAATGAAAATGAGCATCGCACCACATGCGTAATGCAGCCACTTTCGCGTGGTTCCCGGCTTGAGCTTTAGCATGGTCAATCGCGAGTGATGTTGGATGTACGAACTTCGCGGCACGCCGAATCAAAGACCCCGCAACTGCCCGCCTTGTTTCGGATGCGCACTTCTTGCTTTCCGAGCTTCAAAAGCAAACCACCCTGGTAAGTCTTTGGCAGCACGAAATAGGAGCCTCTTGGGACGTACTCAACAGGTTCGCCCACGCCCTCTTTGCTCACAGCAAATATCGCTGGCCTGAGGACCAGGTGCTTAGAAAACTGGACCCATGTGCGAGAACCGTCATCAAACACCCGCTCAGGTTTGATGTCTGCATCGCCATCAATCGAGTAATTCATGTTCAGCTTGGACAGCTGAATGCTGTCATCCATGCCTTCGTCTGCCGCTGAATGACGTGCAGAAACTGCTGACTCAGAGCCCAAAATTTTGGGGGCCTTGGGCAGTTCATCGGTCTCCTTCGGTGCTTCAAACACACCGTCGTGAGTGACCCAGGAGACCCGCTGATAACGCGATTGGTCGGGACAACCCGCCACATCCAACAATTCGATCTGATAGCGGCGTTTTGAGGTGATCACGGTCATCGTTCCGCTGACGCCGCGCACTTTGGAGCGCACAAAAATATCCTGCCCAGTAATGGCTACCTTCTGCTCCCATTCAGACTCATCGTTGAGGAATGAAGACAGCACTTTTTCGCCATCCTGGAATTCAAAGTGCGTGAAGCGATTGAAGGTGGTGTAAATCGGAAACAAGGCATTTTTGTCATAGCCAAAGACCACCAACCGGGAGTCATGTGGCATGGGTCTGGCCTGAACGCCTGAGGCGGAGCTGGGGCCTTTTTCACGGCTCAATTGACACAGATCCTTTGTCAAAGATCGGGCATCTTTGGAATCCTTGGGTTGAGCTGCAGCGACATTGCAAAACACGATCGCTGTAAGGGCGAGCAAAGAAAGAGTGTGTTTCATTTGGATTCTTGATCGTTCATCGTGAAGTGGGTAATGACCAGGCCCAGTGGGTTATCCAGGTCATCAGCTGACGTGGATACCTGCTTGGAGCCCAGTGACGCGTTCTCAGCAACGGTGCCGAACTCCACGGTCAAGAGCTTTCGACGGCGATCTGTTTCAACGCCATTGATCTTTTCTGCCCAGACCAAATCAATGAAAGCCACCGAGCGGTCTTCGTTGAAGCTGACAACAGGCGTGCCAATGAGTTCTCGCGACAAGCCAGGTATCTTTCCGATCCGTGTTGCGGTTTGATCTACCTTATCAACCCAGTTGTCGAGTTCGGTTGATGCGGCCCCGCGTGTCCATTTGTAGGCCCCGGGCAAGCCTTGTTTGAGCGTGGCCGCATTGATGACCACCAAACGAGCCGCCCAAAGCCGGAGGAAAAAACCAATGTTTTTGTCACTGATCTTGAGCTCTTCAGCGACCTTTCCTGAGGCGGCCACTCGCCCAGTGACTGAATCCACCTCATAGAAAAATGGCACAACCTTTTTGAAGGGCATGGCAAACATCAACGTCACAATCAGCAAGCCGACCATGACCATCAGCACCCCATTCTTCTTTTCAAGGCGTGCGTTGTTGGCTTTGAGCGCCGATATCAGGTCTACGAATACACCAGCAGCGGCCAACCCCTCTTGGGTGCCAACTGGTGGTCTTGTGTGGTCGGTCATGCTTGGCCCCTAACTGGAAATTTGACAAAAGTTTGTGTAGGAAATAAAGTTCGCTTGAATGAGGTTGAAAGCCTCCCCACTTCGGCAGCGAGAGCCGCTCGCACTTGTCCAATGTTCAACAACAACTGGAGCGAGTCATGGAACTCTTGCACTATCTCTACATTCACGCGCTGATCATTTTTTCGATCCCCATCGTCTTGGGTGTCGTTCTGCGGAAAATCGCGGGTAAGCACGCTCCAACGCATTACCCCGAACTTGAAACACCCGAAGAAAAGCGCGCCAGAAAGCGCAGAGAAGAAGTTCGTCGCCGCAAGCAGCTTGATGACGTTTGGTGGTGGTAAAGCGCTCATTTGTCACCCTTACCTTTCCTCATAGCATCCGTAAAGGCTTGGAGTTGATTAGCCGCACCATTGATGCCTTTTCCTGGCAAACCACCAAGACTGGAACCAATAGTGCTTCTCCCAAACTTTTGCGCTGAAGCCCCACCCGATCCACTGATCAAGCCCTGAGCAATTCCAGGCACCTGCCACATCAAGAATGCGGAAATTGCCGCGCAGATGCAGATCAAAAACGCTGCCATTTCATCCACGGCCAGCATCTCTGAGCCACTTTTGACGTTGGCAACGTCAGCCACCGTTTTGGCTGCAGTGATGATTCCTGCGGTGATGCCAACCATGAAGAAGGCAACGACCTTGGTCAGGCATGCGCCAATCGTGAAGCGCAACCAACCATCAAACAGCCATTCCATGCGCTGCCAGATGAGCCATGGCACCAAAATCGGCCCCATGGTCAATGCCAGCCCGAACAGCACTTCGGCAATGAAGATGGTCAGCAAGAATGCGGCTGTAGCAAGCATCAGAAATACCAAGGCCAGCAGCTTGAACAACCAGGTGAACAAGATCATGGGGAAGTTCAGCAAAATGTCAGACCACGTGGGTTCGGCACCACGGGTTGTGTTTTCACACTGAACGCCTGTGCTGATCGTTCCGGTCATGGGATCACTGACTTCTACGTCTTTGCACTTGCTGGAGCGACTGTCGTACTCAGCTGAGACAAACAGTTTTTTAGCCGCTCCAAGCATCAAATTGATGGAGCCATCCACTGAACTCGTGCCCGCCACTTTTTTGGACAAGTCATTCACATTCGCTTGGAAAAATCCACCCACCGTACCGAGCCACCCGGCCAAAAGCATGGTGACGATGGAGTATTTGGCAATCGCTCCAAATGCATCCATCAATGCCGTGGAACCATCGCCACTGAGAAGCCAGATCACCACGATCCAGCCTGATGTGATGAGGAGCAATACAGCAGCCAGGTCCTGACCATCACCGATCAATACGCCCGACGTGCTTTGCGCGTGGGCGATGATCCCTTTGTAGATCGAAAGCAATGTATCGCCTGCATCCAATGCCATGTCAGGCTCCAATCAATCGAAAAAGGCGTAACACCAACGCCCACAGTCCATACAAAACAGTTGGTGGCGTGCAGACAACACCAATCGCAAAAACGGCGGGCTCATGAATGGCCAGGCGAAACGCTGAGGTCAATGCCAGCAGTGACATGGATTTACTGACGCGCTTGGGAACCTCTGGGAGTGTTACCCTGCTGTTGTATGCAGATGCATAAAGTTGCATCCAACGGAAAGTTGCACGGATTTGTGATCCGGTGACCAAATTCCGACGACCGAGCGCGAGGGCTGAAGTTTCAAAAATGTTCATGGCAATCAATACCCATTGCCACCAAGATTGCCCCAGGGTTTCAGGGGATCAATTCTTGAAGAAGTTGCTGAGTTGTCACGATTTTTTCGCTCACGGGCACCACGTACTGTTTGGTCATGAACGCCAGATTTGACTTCGGTATTGGCCACTGCATCAATTTGCTGTCGATTGGATTCTGCGTTTTGAGCGAGAACCGCAGCCTTGAGTTCCATCAGCTCACCGGCAGTCATTGCGCTCAGCTGTGACAGACGTTGCAGGCCTTGGACGTTGCCGGTAATGTTGGCCGTTTCGTCAGCTACACGGCGAAACTCCTGCGACCGCTGCTGCATGTTGTCCAGGGCACCGAGGTCTTGGTCCAGACGCTGTCTGTAAACACCGCCCTTGCGCTTAGCGAGCTCCAATTCATACAGGATGTATGAGCGCAAATCAGTGCGGCCTGACCCGGAAAAATCAATGCCTCGGGCCTCAAACATGGCTCGCGCAGATGCAGCCGCATCACGCAATCCCGTTGTTGCGTTTTTAAGGTCCTGGTAGGCGCGCACTTGAGAGCGGAACTGATTGATCACTGATGCGACATCGCCGCTACGCAACTTTTCCAAGTTTGTTTGCATCGAGGTGAGTTGATCGAGCTGAACCAGTTTGCTTTGCACCTGTTCCGCAACCATTTCGGCCTGCTTGTAAACACCTGCAACCAACTCGGAGTTGTTCAATATCTGGGTTATTTCAGTTGCCCCCCCAGTCCCCGCAACCGTCCCGGATTGAACTGAAGCTCCAAGAGCGATCAGAACAATGCCTGCGATCAGCCGCTGAAAAATTGAGGTTTTTTTACTCATGGCACAACTCCTGGATGTACTTTTGCTGCCAGCCATCTGGAAGCCCCAAGTGGATGTAGTGATCCAATGCCTTTTGGGCCTTGGGATCTGAACGCACCATGGCCACGAGTTCGGGCGATAAGCGCATGCTGATGCGCCGAGAAATCTCACCTTGCTTGATGTAGTAGTCCTGCCCCGGCGTGCCTCGTGCGATGTAATTCAGTTCGTGTTCGCTAAAGCCCAACTCTTCGATGTACATGCGCGAAAGCGATGCCGTTTTTGCCATCGGATTGGGCGTCAAGATCAGCGATGGAATGTTGTCGCGTATCGCGGCGAACACCGGGCTTTGAATCAGCTTGTCAGGGTTTTGCGTGTCCAGCGTGATGCGCGCTCCCAGCTTACGAAGCGTGACAAGCCATTCATCCAGCTCATTGGCAAAAGTCGGCTGGCGCACAAAATACCAAGCCTCTGGGATGTATATCTGCGTTGGAATCGGGGCGTCTTCGCGTGCTCCCATGTCCCTCAGTCGAACTTCAATTCGATAGAACGCGTACATCATGAACGGCGCTGCCAGTTCCTCATTGGACAGCACGCTGCCCATCTCGATGCCCGTCAATTGGTCGATATTGAAGTCATCGCTTGCGTTGTCGTAGTAGCCCGCATACACACTGTCGCCAACCCAGAGCGCCAATTGTTGTGCAAGCTCTGTCGTCGCATCAAGCCTGACGACAACGGTTCCCAACCGCAAAGCCGATGGTTCGACCTGGCCCAGCTCCGCCGTCGCACGCAATGCCACTTCAAGGTCTTTGCGGTCCACAGATGTGACGGTGTAGCCACGCATGCTGGCCAGAAGCTCCAGCCAACGCGTAATAAACGGCAAGTGCCTCTGACTACCCCCCTTCATCAAGGCCGCGATAGGGGACATTCTTTTACGATTGGCGCCCTCTTGTTTTTCTGGGTTCAGGTCAATGTAGTTGCCCCCTTGCAGGTAGATGGCAGGACGGCAGCTGTAGTTTTTGTCAAAAACCAAAACACGGGCACCGGGGTACTTTCTGAACTGTGACCACAGGATGGTGGAGATGGCTGTTTTGCCTGTTCCGGTTCCACCGATCACAAGCTCATGACCTACCTGGCCAACATACCCCGTGTAGTAAAAAGGTGTTTTTGATTTGGTCGGGAATGCGACCAAGGCATGACACGGCGCACCCATTGAATCGCTCAGATATTCATTCACATAAGCGCCATCACTGACGGTTCTGGATGGGCACAGATCGACAAAGTTTTCTGATGTGATCTTGACCCAACGAGCAACCTCTTCTTGGCTACCCGGGATGGTTGCGCAAAAGCTGCTGAATTTGTGCAAGCCCTCCAGACGCGGACTCAGGCGGGCTGCCTGCAAAATCTCTTCAACTTTTTTCTGAGCTGTTTCCAGGCCTGCCGTGGTGGCCGCTTGAATCATCACAACCCCATAGTAGTAGCCAGCCCCCTCTTTGCCCGCTTCAATGTTCTCCTTGAGAGCGCGGGCCTCGTTGGCATCGGACTCACGTGCTTCGTTTGTCTGCAGCCTGGACACGTCCCCATGGCTGACTGCAGCCGCAACGAAGGATTTCAGCGAGTACTTCCGATTGGCGTGATAAACCTCCGCCTCTGCAACAGCCTTTGCGCCCTTGCTTCGAGGTAACGCTTTGTAGACCTGAGACAGTGTGAATTCGCAGGGCGCTGACATCAGCTGGTCCAGAAGATCCATTCCGATTTTTTCGCGCCGACGCAAGTCCAGCGTGTAGCAGCAAGCCCATGATTTTTTGGTGTTGTGCTGAAACTCCAGCACATCCGCATACTCATTATTGATGGCGCCCTGGGGCAGAACTTCATCCAGCATGGATGCACCATGTATCGACAGTTCTGCTCGGCAGTCCAGATCGCTGGTAGGTGTGGACGCCAGCTGCAAAAATCCTCCGAGCACAGCACCGGTCATGACCTTCGTTTTCAAACCCGCTGTGCTCGCAAGAAAGGTGTCGACCACCTTCTCAAATGACACCAAGGCCTGCTCTACCTCCTCCATGTTCGAGTATGGAAAGTCATCATCGCCTTTGATGCTTTTATAAAGACCACCCAGCAGAATGCGGCCGATTTGTAGCAGCCCACGACTCTGTGCTCGTGCAATGGCATCAATCAACCGAGTCGAGCCCCCTGCAGGAGGGAGACTCAAGATCAAGGTATGCCGGTTGACGTAGTGCACATCACTGATGAATTTTTCATTCTGCAGTTCGTTCATCCGCGATGTGATGGCATCGGGATAGACCCCCTGCGGGTATTTCGTTGTGATTCGTCTGCGCACCTGCCAGGTGATTGTGGGCCCCAGGTCCTGCAGCTGCTCCATGACATAGACCAGCTGCGAGCGCACTTGATTGACAGAATCTGGGTCAGATGAATCAACGTCTTTGCCCACAAAATCGAAGCAAGCCATGAGTGATCCGTCTTTGTTCAGAATCACACGCTCATTGAGCGGCATCAGCCAGCGAATGACCTCAGTCAGTGGGCTGCCCTCAACTTTTTCAAATCGTTCCGTGCGCTGCGCGACACTGTGCCCCGGCTCAAACCGAAAGCCACCATACACTTTGCCGCTCATATGCCACGCCCCTGCATCAACCACTGTGGTCGGTGCCCACGGTTCATGCGCGCACCGAGCCAAGAGCCATAGGCTGCAGACTGCCTGACATACTTGATGTAGACGAACAACACGCGAGGCTGGAATTTGGTCACAACCATGAGAACCATGTGAAGCACCACGGTCATCACAAACCAAGAGTGAATACGCAGACCAACCGCCAAAACCAAAAAGATCTCCAGGTTGATGACGAAAAGCCAATCGTCCACGCCAAATGTCGTCATCTCAGTCAGCAAAGACTTTTTGACATCCGAGGTTTCAATGGTGCTCAGCATGGCGTTCATGTCAGCAAAACAATCCAACGCCAGTGACGACTTGAATCAAGGTTTCGATGTTCAGCGCGATGCTCAGGGCAGCCAGTACACCGACGGCCCTGGTCATCAACTGGCCGGATGGCGCCAGCTTCCACGCAATCAACAAAATGGCAGATGCAACGACTGAAAGAACCACGAATAATTCGTTGTCCACGAGCATTTTGTAGGGTCGGCAGATGCCCTTTGACAGCACCCCTGCAGACACCACTGAGGGGTGGTAGAGCAACCCCAGAATCGCGGCCATGACATAGGCCTTCGCGGTAGAAATTTGCGTGATTTTTCTCATGATTTTGAAGCTCCTTTTGGGTTTACCTTGCACGCTGAAATAGCGTGCGGGTTTGGTAGTGACCATCTTGAAATCCTTCGATCAAAAGAATTTCAGATGGCCCACGTTTTCCTGCCACATTCGAGCAGTGCACGACATAGCGAAAAGTTGATGCAATCTGGCGGCGCAGATCATTCAGTGGCCAATTCGATGCTTCGGGCGCAACGCGCACCATGTTCTCCAGCCTGGACAAAGCCATGCTCGCGCTGTCACTGTGGAACGTCACCGCTGAGCCAGGATGGCCCGTGTTGTAGGCATCCAAGATGTCGTAAAACTCAGCCCCACGCCCTTCCCCGACCCAGATTCGGTTGGGACGGTTGCGCAGTGCATGGCGCACCAGCATGCGCACATCAACACCTTGAGATGCATTCGCTTCGAATGCCAGCCAGTTGGGCACCTTGATCTGAAGTTCAGCGGTGTCTTCAATGGTGATGACCCGCTCATCTATGGGCAGCATCTGGGCCAGACAATTGAGAAAAGCGGTTTTGCCCGAACTGGTGGAGCCGGTGACCATGAAATTTTCATGACTGGCCACAAGCCAAGCCAAAAACTCCATGACCTCCGAGCCTCCGCCGCTGATGTCCTTGTCGAAGCTTTCGCGGTTGCGAATCAGGTTTTTTGCAGGATCAAACGCGCCCTGCTCCCGATAGTCCTCTAGCGTGAAAAGGCGTGATGAATGACGACGAATTGAGATCGACGGCCCATGGACGGCAATGGGCGGCAAAGTTGCTGCAATCCTCAAGCCTGGTAATCGGCAATCCAGTACCAACTGCTTGGACTTGGTGTTCAGGTTGCACAGTGTGGTGATGACCGATTCCAGCGTGGCCGATGAGAACGTGACATCGACTTTTTCAAATTTGCCATTTCGTTCAATGAATACGGTTTTAGGGTCATTGATCATGACCTCCTGGCAGGCTGGGTCATTCAAATAACCCCGGATCTGCTTGAGGTCCAACTCGATGATCCGTTCGGCCTGAGTTTTGAGGTCGCGTGCTTCACTCATGCGCCATCCCCTCGTTGATCTCGTAGACCGCCATCCCTGATGAAGCTTGTTGCTGCGTTTTCCCAAATGTCACCGGCACGGGGCCTCCAGCTTGCTTTTGCTCAGTCTTGCCAATCTTGAGCAACGTGCGATGTATGCGATTGGCGTAGGCGATGCGCTTATTTGGTGATGACGCGTTGTAAGCACCAACGGCCTCCCAGGTCACGCCGTACCTCTGGAAGTTTTGAGCCAAGATCCAAGCGCCCACAGCTGCGTTCACACAGGGATCAAACAACTTTTGTTTGTCGATGCCATATTTAGCAAGCGTGGGCAGCCAGAAGCTGTTGATCTGAAGCAGGCCAAAGTCAACACTGCCATTTGCGTTTTCCGGGCCGATGGCTCGATGGTTCAAACCGCTTTCGTGTGTGGCCATGGCAACCAGCAACTCGGGTGCGATTTGGTAGCGCTCAGCCGCTTTGTTTAAGCATTCAATGACTGGAGTCGGTCCACTGGACTGGCGCACTTGCGCGTGCGCCATCTGCTGATTCATCAGCAGAGCACCGCATACGGCCCAGAACATGGTCTTTTGGTTCAACACAATCCGACTTCAAAAAACCAGGGGGGCCGAAGCCCCCCTGGATAAGCCCCCTTTCGGGGTGGAGCAATGCAGCCGTGGTCAAGACGCCTGCATGAACTCAGTTTCGGATTTCGTCAACGCTTTGTCGCTGGATCGTTCGCTTTTTTTAGATGAAGATTTTTACTAACAAGGTTTGTGTATTGTTTTCAAAAAATATTCAATAGTGACAACAACTTACAAAGATTAAACGCCTAAAGACCATAAGGACGTAATGGGCTTACCCAAAGGATTCACCATCGTGGTGCATTTTTAACACGATGGTGCGTTAAATGATCTAAGGGTTAAATATTTCTTAAATGCCTAAAAGTCTAATAAAAACAAGGACTTAAGCGCTTCGCGCAAAAATGAAAAAAGGGAAATTGCATAGGCACAATTCCCCTTGAAGCAATATTACCATGGTCCTGTCTCGAAACGTTAACTTTTTCTTTCTCAACATTCCGTAAACGATACTTCAGAATCCAAATCTATAGCGGCACACTAGGCCGCATGGAATCCATCATCATCAAGCAGCTGTTCGACAAACTGGAGCAAAGCGTCTCTGGCTGGTCGATGCACTACAGCAATGAACCTTGGCTGCCGGAGCCAAATGAACTTGCCCAAGCGCTTTTGCGGCCAAGCAAATTGACAAATGTGCAAGTCACCCAGTTGCTTCAGCATTTTGCAATGCATCCCGCACTTCGTCAGTGGGCAGCCTATTCACCATCAGCAAAAACCCACTGGGACCCTCTGAGGCAGTCCTATGATGAGTTTTTATCGCTGCATCAGGACGCGGAGCCCTTTCTGCTGTTGACCCCCCGGGACCCGACCTCACTTCTCCATCGATTATTGGGGCTGGTGCACCTACATGATGACTCAAGCTCATGAATGATGCTGCAGCGAGTCTGATCGGTGCAACTGTGTTGCTGCTGTGCGGTGCCGCCATCATCATCAAAGGTCGTCGCCCACCGCCCACTGCTCAACCAGGCACTGCCGCGCCAATATTGTCCAGGCCTGCTGAGCATCGGCCTGCTGGCCAGCAAAAAATTCTGGCAGCGCACGAGCTGCTTGATGTGACCGGAGCCCAGGGTCTCGTAGAAGTCATTCGCAACCGGTTGGCGCTGACGGATCAAAACTGGCTGTCAGATGGTGCAACTGTCCTTGAGCGTTATTGCGAATTCGTGCAATTGTTACCGGCCAGTGAGTCGCACCACCATGCACAACCCGGTGGATTGCTCATCCACACGCTCGAAGTCACCTCATATGCGCTGACGATTCGGCAAGGCTACAAACTGCCTGCTGGAGCCTCTCCGGAGGATCAAGTCAAGAAACAAGCCATCTGGTCCTATGGGCTGATGCTTGCCGCCCTACTCCATGACATTGGAAAACCCGTCTCAGATGTCCTGGTGCAGCTTTATGGCTCTGATCCCAAGGTGCCCCTTGGACATTGGCAGGCTCTTTCGGGCTCCATGCTGCAAACGGCTGGCACGCATTACGAAGTGGATTTTCCGGACAGCTCAAAGCGAGATTACAAGGCTCATCAGCGACTCGGTGTGGTACTTCTGCACGCCATCGTGCCGACCGCAACGATGCGCTGGCTCTCAACCGATCCCCAGCTGCTGCCCGCGTTGATCGCCTTTCTGGATGGTCAGCAAGATGTACCTGGTGCAAAAGACTTCAAGGAGATCATCCAAAAAGCCGACTCCCTATCTGTGTCAGACAATTTGCTCAATGGTCCACGAACCCGGTATTCCAAGGCCCGACAAACCCCTCTGATTGAGCGCCTGATGTGGGGTCTGAGGACTTTGCTGGCCGAAGGCCAGCTGTCGCTCAATCGACCTGGTGCAACTCTTTTCTTTGATCCTGATGGACTTCATTTTTGGGCCGTCTCTGCGACTCTGGCTGAAAAAGTCAGAACCGTCCTCGATGAGCGTGAAATCAGGCAATCTGGTGCAGCGGCAATACCCAAGGACAACACTCGGCTGTTTGACACATGGCACGAATACGGAGCCCTTGTTGCCCCGACGAAAGAACACGGCAAAGGCTCCGTCTGGTGGGTACGAATTGACCTTCCCGAATGGACTCAAGTATTAACCGTCCTCAAATTCAGGATATCGGACACCTATTCCGGCCAGTCTGTTCCCCAGGCTTTACCGGGGACCATTACACCCGTTGCACCGAATCACAGCAGTGCCAAGGGTACAGCTGGTGCACCGGCTGAATCGGAGGCTACACCTGCAGGTGGCACAGTCAGCGGGGAAACAACCGCAGAAGAGGTCACACAAGTGCTCGATCAAAGCCACACACTACCGGCTGATCAGGCCTCCAGCCCAGCGCTGTCAGCCGTTGAAGCGGGAGACGCGATCATTGAACAAATGCTCGCTGGCTACGACAACGCATCAGCAAGCAGCAGTCCTGCTGCAGCTGCGCAAAATCCAGAAGCAGATGAGGATTTTTTAGACAGCAATGACAGTGCCGGAGCGGTCATCCTGCAGGTCAAACCACCCGTGCAGGCTCTGACCATACCCAAGAGCCCCCCTGCTCCCAAAAACAGATCCTACGGCTCTCAACCTCGGCCTGATGCAGACGCATTTTTTGCATGGATTCAGCAAGGGCTTGGAACAGGGGACCTTAGCTACAACGAAAGTGACAGTGTTGTTCACTTCACTGCTGAAGGTATGGCCATCGTCAGCCCGCGTGCTTTCAAAATTTACCTTGAAAGTCACCCCTATAAATCTGATCTGGGGCAGTCCAAAAATGCCCTGAATGCGATTCAAAAAGATGTGCAACGTGGGGGATACATACAGCGAAATACCAAGCTCAAAACGAGCTTTCATATTTACCTGGTCAAGGCCCCTGATGGGACTTTGAGTGGCGGTCGACTGACAACCTACATCGTCCCCAATCCGCAGGCATATATCCGCCCCGTTCCTTCTCCAAATCCGGCCTTGGTTTTGGACACCCAAAGTGAGAACAGCGATGACAACAAAGTATCCGATTGACAACCCTTTTCGAAAGCCTGTTGAGCTGATATCAGCGGCAACGAGTATTGGCGCGGCCATGGTGCTTGTCGGCACTGGTATCGCCTACGGACTTGATACCGGCATTTTGATTTCTGGTGCAGCCGCCTTGCTGACGATGGGACTGTGGCGATTGCGACAAGGTCTTGGTGTTCTTCGATTTCACAGGAACTTGAGATTCCTCCCCATGTATACATTGACCAGCGAGGACATCCCCTGGTCACCCAAAGAGATGTTCATGGGCATGGGGTTTTGGTGGTCACAAAAGCATACCCAGCGGCTTTACCTGGCCAGGCAGCCTCAAAACCGGCACCTGCGCGCCCGCAACGATCAATACGAGTGGGCCAGGCAATATGGACGTGATCATCCGGACAGCTGGCTGACGAAGTGGCTCAATCACCCCTCCCCCTGGAATCCCTACGCCCCATTGCCGCCGGTCGGCGGTGATCCCGCCATTCATGGGATTGAACCCGATGAAGGGGAAATTTGGGCGTCACGGGGTGAACGTGTAGGGCACACACTGGTGCTGGGCACCACCCGTGTGGGGAAAACGCGATTTGCTGAGATCTGGATCACTCAAGATATTCGAGCTGGAAACGTCGTGATTGTGTTTGATCCAAAAGGCGATGTGGCATTGCTCAAACGCATGTTTGCTGAGGCAAAGCGTGTTGGGCGCGAGAAGAATTTCTATTTTTTTCATCTGGGCTACCCCGAGGTCTCTGACCGTTACAACCCCATCTCAAGCATAGGGCGGATTTCAGAGGTGGCCACTCGCGTGGCCAACCCCCTGCCCGGGGAAGGCAACAGCGCGGCGTTCAAACAATTCGTCTGGCTCTATGTGAACATCATTGCAAGAGCAGCTGGGGCTCTTGGCCTGAGCCCCGACTACAAGATGATTTACAAGTACGCAGCCGACCTGGACGGATTGGCGCAGCAGTACCTGGTTGCCTGGCTCAATAGAGCCCATCCTGGCTGGGAAGCGGACAAAGAAGCCAATGATGCCAAGATGAGCGAGAAGCTGCTGCAAAACAAAATTCAGCAAACGGGACGCACGCAAACCATCATTGAGCTCATGGATCTGATCCAGAACAAGAGTTGGAACGATGACCCTATTGCCAACGGACTCGTGTCCGTTCTGGCCAACAACAAATCCAAGTACCAGGCGCTGATCAATAGCCTTTTCCCGCTCCTTGAAAAACTCACCACTGGCCAAATCAGCGAGCTGCTTTCTCCAAGCTGGGATGATCCCAAGGACAAACGCCGTGCGTTCACTTGGGAGCAAATCATGGACACCGGCGGCATTGTGTACTTCGGCCTCGATGCCTTGAGCGACGCGGAAGTGGCAGGCACAGTTGGCAATGCTGCTTTTTCGGACCTGACATCCACTGCGGGTCGCCGCTACAAGTTTGGCGGTGCCGTGGGTCAGAGCACTTCCGTCGACGTGAGCAAAGCGACGAAGGTTTCAATCCATGCAGATGAGTTCAATGAATTGATCGGGGATGAATTCATCCCGATGATCAACAAAGCTGGCGGTGCCGGCTATGAAGTCACCGCGTACACGCAGACATGGAGCGACGTGGAAGCACGGGTTGGCAACAAAGCCAAAGCCTCGCAAATTGGCGGCAACTTCAACAGCCTCATCATGCTTCGAGTCAAGAACACCGAAACGGCTGAGATTTTGACCAATCAGTTATCGCAAGTTCAGGTGCTCAGCAAAACACAAGTCTCTGGGACTTCCGATGTTCAAGACCCAGATCAATTTGCCGATTTCTCTGCTAAAGCGGAGGATCGGATTGCAACTGAAACAGTCCCCATGCTGGAGCCTGCAGATCTGACGCAGCTGCCCAAGGGACAGGCTTTTGCTTTGTTGGAAGGTGGTCAGCTTGCCAAAATTCGACTCCCATTGCCGGTAGAAGACTCTTCTGATCCGGCGTGGCCTGCGTCAATGGAAGTCGTTTTTTCGGGGATGCACGCTCAATACCAGAGGTATTTGGCCACGTTACCCTTGGAAGCTGGTGCCGAAGCCCAAGATCACGATGTTCTGACTATGGAGGGCAAGGGACATGCCCAGTAAGCCCAATGAAAATACGGTTGCACAGGCAACGTTTGCGCCCTTCCGCCTGGTCTGGCGGCTGCTAAGCGCCACCATGCTGCTTTGGTTCGTGAGTTGTGTCATCCAGATCGCCTACATCCATTGGCGACATGTTGATCCAGTGACTCACATCCAAGACCAACTTGAATACTACACAGGTGACTCTGCGTCCCATGGCCTGGCCGTGCAAATGGGAACCGTGACCTTTGAGCACTTGATTGAACGATGGAAGCTACACCGTTGGAAGCCAAATAAACCTGTCACTGCTGCAGGCGAAACTTCGGTTGCCCCCATGATAAAGCGAGGGATTTGGGCCAGTTTTCAAGCCGAAATTGAGACAACCATCTACAACACTGTCCTTTTTGCTGCAAAGCTGGGCGTTGCCCTTGGACTCATCCCCCTTTATCTGACCTGGCTGTTTGCATTCGGTATGGATGGACTGGTGCAACGCTACATCCGGCGAGCTTGCGGGGGTTATGAAAGCGCAAGCATTTACCACCGGGCCAAACTTTACGGCACTCGGTTATTGCCGCCTTTTGCCGCAGTGGTTTTCATGTGCTCACCGATTCCGATTTCAGCACTGCTGATCTTTGGCCCAGTGGCACTTTTCAGTGCGCTACTGGTGCGACTGCAAGCGACTTACTACAAAAAATATTTGTGAATTATTTCAAATTTGGAGATTCCAATATTTTGACTGCTAGGCATTAGACAGTTGGGGTCAGTGTGATGCCTCTATCTCGGCAAGCCAAGATGAATTTTTATGGCTTCTTCCACCGCCAGCATATCGGCTTTTTCAAGACTTCCAAGCTGGCTTTTTAACCTGGCTTTGTCTGCCGCCATGATTTGGTCGGCCATCGCTTTGCTGGCCTGTCCCGCGACGCTCACCAATGCCTCACCTGGATAGGCCCTACCGGTATTACTCGTCAGCGGCACAACCACTACCCTGGCCAGATTTCGATTGGCGGCATCGTTGCTGACGATGACTGCGGGCCGGGTTTTCTTGATTTCCGTACCCAAAGCTGGATCGAATTCAACCCACCAGACTTCACCTCGCTTCATTAGCCATGTCTTTCGCAAGTGCATTGGTCCATTCCAACGCTTCGGCTTCACGTGCCTGGTCTTGCGCCATGGCCTTGTATCCGTCATCGAGGGATTTGCCCAGGACGTGAGGGCGCAGCAAGTCCTCAATGAACTGGCTCATTTTACGCTTGCCAATCGTGCGCCACAGTCCTTCGTAGACTGCCTCATCGAGCGTGATGGTCATTTTCTTGTGCATGATCGTCCTTAAACACGTTATACGTATACATTTTACGCGATGATTTCCAGTTCTCGCCGATTCCGATTTCAGCCTTGCTGATTTTTGGGCCAGCGGTGCTCTTTACTACAAAATTGCTAATCCGTGGTCCACCGAAAAATAGCAATGTCAAAAAACAAGTTCTTCACTTATGCCCCAACACAACTCCCCTGCTTTCAAACTTTGATAGCAAGGTTACGGAACGGAATTCGTAACCCTGATGCGATTGCCAAGCACTTGGGCGTCACTCCGCAGACAGTCAGTCGGTGGATGAAATCCAACTCAGCTCCACGAGCCGTTTTGTACGCGCTTTTTTGGGAAACTGATTTGGGGTTCTCTGTGCTTAATTACGAGTTACACAACGAAGCACAAGTTCACCGGGCTCATGCCTCAAGTCTAAAGAGATACGTATCTACACTTCACGCCAGAATCGAGTTTCTGGAAAGTCGAAGAATGGATGAATCCGCCAATCAGCCGTTTTTTAGTCAGCTTCCTGGCATCAGCGAAAACGCAACCCTGAGAGGTGATAACTACTGGATTGAAAAATCTGTATCTAACGCCAATGGCCGTTCTCCAGTCAAACTGGCTTAAACGCGTGGCGCTCAACTGCTGCACCCTTGAACATTTTTCTAAATAAATACACATATTTGTGGTTTTTTCGTGATATAAAGGTGTCGGGTAGTTAACGAGAGTAAGCCTCTTCAACACTTTATAGAACTTAAGTGTTCGACTTTGCATATTATGTTAAGTTATGAAGATAATCAATCGGGCGTCCATACGAACGGCTCTATGCCAGTTCAAAATATAAAGAAGATAAAACGAGACGCTGTCCTAATGAAGCCGTTGGCATGTTTCTTTGACTGCGATGAATGGCAATCCTGCGATCGGGCTTTCAGGCCACTTCGAAAAATCGCATGACCACACGGTCAGGGTGACGCGCACCGGTGCCCACAAACAAGCGCTCGTTGATCCAACTCAAGGCGTTGGAAGCCGTTTCGAAACTTGGGCTGCATCTGAAATACACGGATTCCGGCTCCACGGGTTCGCCGCGCACCAGCTTGGCCATGACCTCAGGCGCAGCCGTGCGTACGGCCCGGTTTTGCACAAAGATCAAATCGCCGCCATCGGTCTCGATCACATAGCGCGCATCCAGCTCGGCCATGCGCTGGTTCAGGATCAATTGAAAGTCAGCCCCGCCTGGCAAAACGCGTGCGCTCCAGCCCTGCCCTTGCACTTCACCGCCCAAAATCGGGATCACCCGCCGCATGCCATGCAAGGCCTGTCCGACCTCAAGCGGCTTGTCGACTCGGACCGACAAATCGGCGAAAAAATTCAGTTCAGGCGTGGGTAAATTCAGCATGCGATAAGGGTATGCCCAAACATCCAAAGCAACTGTCCTGCTATGGACACTTGGGGCTTTGCGGGCTCGGCATATGTCCATCTCGGGGACTTATTCATTCGGTCATTTGAAGTTTTCAATGCTCAAAGATGTTGTGTGTCGGCGGTCAAAGACCCCGACATGGGCCTGTGCCGAAACCCATCATGTCGGACTCTGCGAGTACCGACCTACGAGATCAATGCTCAAAGCTGTTGTAGGTCGGCGGTCAAAGACCCTGACATGGGCCTGTGCTGAAACGCCATCATGTCGGACTCTACGAGTGCCGACTTGCGAGATGACCGTTCCGACACATTTCAAACTTCAGCGTGCCGGATCAATAGGCCACCGACAAGTCAACCTGACGGACGTTGGCTCGAAGAGTCCGACGTATTGGCGCGGTTTGCTCAGGGGTTCAAGACCATCTGATGCGCCCAATAGCCGGGTTCAAATCGCAAATCGCGGTATGTACCTTGTGCCCAAGCTGCGGCCATGTCACGGCTGCGCGATGAAAACACATGACCGCTTTGCCCAGTCTGGTAGATGAATTGCGAGGCGTCAGGCGCAGACAGGTCGTACACCGCCCGCAAAGACGCGGCATGCCGGTTGGCAAACGGTTCTTGCTTGTCATTGGCCCAGTACTGGCCCACGTTGACAGTGAACAAATCCCCTGCACTTTCGGTGCGCACATCAAACAGGGCATTCAGATAGGGCACCTTGCCAAAGGGCTTGTGCCCGCTGATGGCCGGGTGCCAGACGCCCCAGCGCCATTGCGACAAATTCTGTCCTTGACTGGCTGAAATGCGCGCAAGGGCACGGTCCAAAGCGGCCGACACCTGTGCCCCGCAACCTGATGCCCCACACCAAAAAGCATCCTGGCGGCTCAAGATGCCTTCCACGGCTGCACGGAAATGGCGTTTGCCGTACAAGCCCTGAAAGCGCTCTGCACCGAGTTGCGGCACCAGCAAAGCCCGCGTCAATTCATCGGCCCAGACGTTGAAGATCAAGGCCGGTGCACTGTCCTGGCGCATTTGACCGTCAAATGTGCTCAGCACTTTCAGGGCCTGCGCGCCCAAAGGGTGCTGAGGTTGCGCGCGCTGCAAAGCTGGCAACAAGGCTTTTACGCCCAATGACAACACATCGTATTGAATGGCCTGCAGGCTTTCGCGGCTGTGTTGGGGTTTGGCTGCCAAGAGCTGCTCGATGCGTTCAAAGCGCTCGGGGGTAGTCCAGTCACCGCCTATGAAGTGGGGGTAATCGGGCGGCAAAATATTCTGGTTGGCCGTGGCGTGCCAGCCTTTCTTTTCAATGTGCGCGGCGTCCAAGCCTGGGTTTTGGGCCGCAGGCAACCAGCCCGTCCAGTCGTATTGCGCCAGCCAGCCCGGCGATGGGGCCACGCCACGGATGTCGTTGTTGGCCGCACGCGTGGGCAGCTTGCCCACTGCGCGAAAAGCCACGGTGCCTTGGGTGTCGGCCATGACCACGCTTTGCATCGGCGCGTGGTGGTCGGCAAAGGCCTGCTGCAATTGCGGCACGGTTTGCGCCCAATTGGCCTGCATGCCCGCTTCTACGGTTTTGTTGTCAGGCGTCAGGGCCGACCAGCGCAGGCTGACGGCGTAGCGCTGCGCGTTGATCAAGCCCCGGTATTGAGGCTGCACATCGCTGATGACCGGGCCGTGGCGGGTGCTGCGCACGGTCAGCACCACATCCCCCTGCCCTTTGACGCGGATCGTTTCGCTGCGCTGCTCAAAATTGGCCCAGCCTTCAGGCGTGCGGTACTGATCGGGCTTGGCGCTGTCGAGTTGTTCCAGATAGAGGTCTTGCACGTCTGGTCCGGTGTTGGTAAAGCCCCAGGCCACGCCCGGCGTGCGCCCTAGCACCACAAAAGGCAAGCCCGGCAATGTGGCGCCCATCACGTTCAGCGCGGGGTGTTTTTGGCCGCCGGGCAACTCGCCAGCGGGCGCCTTGAGGTGGGCAAAGTACCAAATTGCAGGGGAGCTCAGGGCCAGGTGCGGGTCATTGGCAAGCAAAGGCTTGCCTGTCACCGTGCGGCTGCCGGGCACCACCCAGTTGTTGCTGCCCTTGCCTTCCAGAATGCCCATGTCTCGCACCCAATCATCCGACCACTGGGCCAAAGCCGAGACGGGTGGCTGGGCCTGCGCGGCTTTGGCGGTGGCTGGCGCATACACGCCCAGTCGGGCATACAAGGCGGGCAAGTCCACCGCGGTGGCGGGTTTTTCGCCGGGGTAGGCGGGCAACAATTGCCAAAGTTGTTCGTGTTTCAGCACCTGCGAAGCCGACAAACGGGCAAACTCCTGGCCCCAATTGCCGCCCAGATCCAGCGCCATCATGAGCGCCCAGCCCACGCTGTCTTCAGGGCTCCAGGCCTGGCCGCTTTGGCCACCCGCCTGCGTGCCCAGCAGCTTGAATTCAGGCGAAGGCCGAACCTGGCCACTTTGCCAGGCGTCCTGAATCCCTTCGCTGTAAGCCTGCAAAGCCGCCTGGGCAGCGGGCGACAAACCCTTCAGTTGCTGGCGAGCCATGCCGATGATGCCCAGGGTGCGCATCAGCTTGTCGGTGTCCAGCGTGGCAGCGCCCAGAATTTCAGACAACTCACCCCGCATCAGTCGGCGGTTGAATTCGAGTTGCCAGCCGCGTTCTTGCGCATGCACAAAACCCATGGCACGCCAGGCATCCATGACACTGCCTGCAGTAATGTGGGTCACATCCGATGCATCACGAGCAACCTGCACGGGCCCCTTCAAGCCCTTGAGCGAGGCTTGGCCGTCCAGCTTGGGCATGCTGCGCAAGAGGTGCACACTGACCACGCCGCCAGTTGCCAAGGCTGCCGCCACGCACAGCAATGCCAATCGTCCGAACCATTTCATGTGTGTCTCCTGTTTTTTGGGGCATTTGCCCTTGTCTGCGCCCATGTTGGGGTCTTCGAACGCCGACCTAAAAGGCAGCCCGAAGGTCAGCCTTGCAAAGGTCCGAAGACTTTTCCGTAGGTCGGCACTCGAAGAGTCCGACATCTGTCCTTCAACGAACCCACAAAATCAAATGTGGCTCCAAACCATTAGCGCGTCACGCCCTTCGGTGACAAGGTCGACTTTGGCGCCCACGGGCAGAAGTACCTTGGTTTCGACATGGCCAAAGGGCAAACCGGTGAGCACAGGCGCTTTGATCTGGCTGCGCAGCCAATCGACCACGGTGGCCAGCTTGAAGCCTTTGTCGTGGGTGGGCACCAGTTTGTAGTTGCTGAACTGGCCGAACAGCACCGCTTTTTGCTGGGCCAAAACGCCTGCATGCAGCAGCTGGGTCAGCATGCGCTCAACCCGGTAAGGGTGCTCGCCCACCTCTTCGAGGAACAGCACGCCGCCTTTGATTTGCGGGAAATACGGCGTACCAAGCAGCGAGGTCAGCACAGTCAGGTTGCCACCCCACAACGGCGCGTCTTTCACCAGCACGCGGCGCTCGGCCTCGGCTTTGGGCCGTTGCCAGCCCGTTCCCTCCCCTTGCTCCAGAAGCAGGTCGTCAAAGCAGGCTTGCATGATGTCGTCGGGCTCTTGTTCTGGGCCAAAGTCTTCGCCCAGCGCCGGTCCTTGCCAGCTGATGCGACCGGTCTTGGCCAACACCGCCTGGTTGAAGGCCGTGAAATCGCTCAGGCCCACAAACTGCATGCCACCGTCAATGGCTTTGGCAATCTGTTTATAGGGCAAGGCCGGCAGGATGCGCGTGAGGCCGTAGCCGCCTCGCGAGATGAGTGCCACATCGGCACCACTAGCCGCAGCACGGGTGATGGCGGCTATGCGCGTGACGTCGTCGCCTGCAAAGCGCATGTGGCTGGCCAAAGCGGCTTCGTCGACTTCCACCTCGTGGCCTTGGGCTTTCAGGCGCTTCACGCCCCGGCGAAATGCCGCTTTGTCGCGCACGGCGCTGGAGGGGGAAAAAATGTAAATGTGGGCCATGATTTTTTTGTGGATTGGAGGCTGATGTCACGCTCTGGCCTGGCTCGGCTGCCCTTGGAAAGCGAACGTATCAAGGCTTGAAGTGTCGCACAGCCGCCTCGGCAATTGCCCTGCCCTGTTCCTGCACAAAATGGCCCGCATCGGGCAAAACCATCGGCTCAGGGCAGCCCTTGATCTGGCTTTGCAACTGGCGCATCACGGGCTCGCCCAGCACCGGGTCTTGCTGGCCAATGGCCATCAAGCTTTGACCCTGCCAGTCATCGCGCCAAAAGGCTTGCGCTTGGCGAGAGATGGCCGCACCGGGAGAATCTGCAAACTCCGGCACCATCGGAGGAAAAGCCCTGAGAGATGCCCGAAAGCCCTTGTCAGGAAACGGTGCGTTGTAGGCCGCCGTTTCTTGCAGCGTCATGCCGGGGTTGCCGCGCTTGAACAACTTGCCCACGTCAAACTGCGGCTGGCTTTGGCACCAGTCGCGCCAGGCCAAAAAGCCTGCGCTCAAGGGGGTCTCGCCCGTGGCCAAAGTGGTGTTCATGACCAGCAGACCCTTGTAACGCTCCGGCGCAGCCATGGGCAAAGTCAGGCCCAAAATGCCACCCCAGTCTTGCACCACCAGCACCACGCGCTGCAGGTCAAGGCGTTCGATCAAATCGAGCAAAGACTGACGGTGGATTTCAAACTGGTGAAAGCTGTCCTTCTTGGGCTTATCGCTCTTGCCAAAACCAATCAAGTCGGGTGCCACCACGCGCTGCCCCGTTGCAAGCCAGACCGGGATCATCTTGCGGTAGAGGTAACTCCAGGCCGGGTTGCCGTGCAGGCACAACCAGGTCAGCGGCGCATGAGCGTCGCCCTCATCCAGGTAATGCATGCGCAAACCCAAGATGCTGGGCAGGTCGTTCACATAATGCGGCTGCCAGGGGTAGTCAGGCAAATCGGCAAACGCGGCATCGGGGGTGCGCAGCGCGTCTTCTCTGAGGGGTTGGGCATTCATTCTTTTGGGCCTGAAAAAATCCTTGAGCAACTGACCGCATTCATCGGCCAGCACACCGCCCGTCACCTGAGTCTGATGGTTCAGCTGCGTGTGGCCAAACAGGTTGAGCACAGAGCCCGCCACGCCCGTGCGCGGGTCGGCCGCGCCAAACACCACCCGGTTAACCCGGGCATGCAGCATGGCGCCGCTGCACATGGCGCAGGGCTCCAGCGTCACATACAGCGTGCAACCGTCGAGCCTGTAATTGCCCAGCACCCGAGCCGCTTCACGCAGCGCCACTACCTCGGCATGCGCTGTCGGGTCGTGGCTGGCGATCGGGGCATTGCGGCCTGTGGCGATGACTTGGCCGTTCTTGACGACCACCGCGCCCACGGGCACCTCACCCGCCGCAGCGGCCAGCTGGGCTTGCGCCAGTGCCAAGCGCATGCCTTGCTCATCGGACCAGGTGCTCATGCGTCGGTGTCCTCTTCGAGATGGAAGCGGTGCAAAAATCGGTGCAACACAGGTGCGCCGATCACGCCAACACAAATGAGGGCCACAAAGCCGCTGTAAAGGGCATATGTGCCTGCAAACAATTTGCCGCCCTGACTCAACGGCTCGCCAACGGGCCCCATGCCCGAGAGGATCATGGCGGCACTCAGGTAGGCGTCCACCCAGGACATACCCTCCAGCTCGTGGTAGCCGACCATGCCCGCCAACAAGGACAGGCCAATGAGCAGAAATGCCAAGCCTGCCGCACTGATCAATCGCCGGTGATAGGCAGCCTCTGGAATCAGGGGTTTGCTGTAATGTTCAAACATGGTGCATCACTTCCTGTCTTGGCTCGGTGGCATCCAACCCAGGTCTTTCATCCAAGGGGCTAGCGCTTGGGTTTGCTCCGTACCTTGCATTTGAGCCGCGTGCATGGCGGCATGGGCTTTGGGCCGTTGATGGTTGCGCTTCACGGCGCATTGGAAGGCGGTGATCTGCATTTCAAAAGCCTCAATGCCCTTGAGCATCGACCCGGTGAAGTTGGCGGGCAGGCCTTGCGCCCACAGCGAGGCCGCTTGCCAATACGCAGGTATGCGGCTGATCACCGGAAACCCCTCTGCCCCGACCGAGACGATGGACCCCAGCGGGTCATCGCGCATGATGCGCTGCGCGATGGCGGGGTCGGTGTGGTGGAACTGTTGGGCCAGGTACATGGTGCCTTGAGGTTACCAAAAGTCAGGGCATCCATCCCGCTGCTCAAGGCCGCTCAGGCTCCAGTCGCATCAAGGCCCCGTTGGGGGAGTCGCTCAGCAAATAAACCAAACCGTCCGGACCCATGCGGACATCGCGAATGCGCCCTGCCCGGCCTTGCAGCAAACGCTCTTCGCGGATGACTTTCTCGCCATCGAGCACCAGCCTCACCAGCATTTGGCCGCGCAAGGCCCCCACCAGCACATTGCCTTGCCATTGGGGAAACTGCGAGCCACTCACAAAAGCCATGCCCGATGGCGCTATCGATGGCACCCACACATGCAAGGGCTGCACCATGCCGGGCTTAGCCTGCCCCTCGCCAATGCGGGTGCCCAAGCCGTAGTTGACCCCGTAGGTGATCACGGGCCAGCCGTAATTGAGACCCGGGCGCATCACATTGACCTCGTCACCGCCTTGCGGTCCATGCTCGTGCGTCCACAGCTCGCCGGTTTGGGGGTGCAGGGCCGCGCCCTGCATGTTGCGGTTGCCCAAGGTCCATTTTTCGGGCAAGGCCCCGACCCGCTTGGACAAGGGGTTGTCGGCAGGCACTCGGCCATCGTCGTGCAATCGGATGACGGAGCCGGCATGGTCATCCAGCTTTTGGGCGCGGTCTTTGTCGCCCCGGTCACCCAAGGTCAGGTAAAGCAAGCCGGATTTGTCGAACACAATGCGCCCACCAAAATGCTGGCTTGAACGGGTTTTGGGCTGCATGCTGAACAACACCTGAACCTCGGTCATGCGCTGGCCTTGGAGTTTGCCCCGCGCCAAGGCCGTGCCCCAGCCGCCAGCGCCCGGCGCGTTGTAAGCCCAATAAATCCAGCCGTTTTGCGCATATTGCGGGTGCAGGGCCACATCAAACAAACCGCCCTGCCCGCGCTCAGCGACTTCAGGCAGCCCTTCAATCACTTTGGGGTCCACACGAAAATCGGCCCCTACCAAACGCATGCGCCCCGCCCGCTCGGTGACCAACATGTGGCCATCGGGCAAAAAAGCCACCGACCATGGGTTCTCAAACCCGGTCACCAAGGTGGCCAGACGGAAAGCGTGTTTTTCAGAAGTGATGACCGAAGACCGGTCTTGCGCCCATGAAGGCGTCAAAGCCGCCAAACTCAAGAGCAGGATGTTGAGGCCTCGAAAAATTTGAACTTTCACGGTCAACCTCCACTCAGGGCTTCAGGGGATTATTCCCATTCGATCGTTGCAGGCGGCTTGCTCGACACGTCGTAAGTCACTCGGTTAATGCCGCGCACCTCGTTGATGATGCGGCCCGACACTTTCTTGAGCAGCGCGTAAGGCAACTCGGCCCAATCCGCCGTCATGAAGTCGCTGGTCTGCACTGCACGGAGGGCCACCACGTAGTCGTAGGTGCGGCCGTCGCCCATCACGCCCACGCTTTTCACGGGCAAGAACACTGTGAAAGCCTGACTGGTCAGGTCGTACCAGGTCTTGCCGGACTCATCGGTGAAGTTGCGCAGCTCTTCGATGAAGATCGCATCCGCACGGCGCAGCAGGTCGGCGTATTCTTTTTTGACTTCACCCAATATCCGCACGCCCAGACCTGGGCCTGGGAAGGGATGGCGGTAGACCATCTCGCGGGGCAAGCCTAGTGCGACACCCAGTTCACGCACCTCGTCTTTGAAGAGTTCGCGCAGCGGCTCCAACAGTTTCAAGCCCAGTTGTTCGGGCAAGCCGCCCACGTTGTGATGGCTCTTGATGGTCACGGCCTTCTTGCTCTTGGCGCCGCCCGACTCGATCACGTCGGGGTAAATCGTGCCTTGGGCCAAGAACGTCGCGCCTTTGTGGCCGCCGTCGCCCGCCTTCAATGTGGCGGCTTGTTCCTTGAACACGTCCACAAACAAGCCGCCAATGATCTTGCGCTTGGCTTCGGGCTCGCTCACGCCTGCCAACTTGCCCAAGAACAAGTCGCTGGCATCGACGCGGATGACGTGTGCGTGCAACTTGCCCACAAACATGTCCATGACCATGTCGCCTTCGTTCAGACGCAGCAGGCCGTGGTCCACAAACACGCAGGTCAACTTGTCGCCGATGGCGCGGTGGATCAATGCGGCTGCCACCGACGAATCGACGCCACCGGACAAGCCAAGGATGACTTCTTCGTCGCCCACTTGCTCGCGGATTTTGGCCACGGCTTCTTCGATGTAGTTGCCCATGATCCAGTCGGGGCTGGCCTTGCAAATGTCGAGCACAAAGCGGTTGAGCAGCGCCTGGCCCTGCACGGTGTGGGTGACTTCGGGGTGGAACTGCACCGCGTAGAAATGGCGCGATTCATCGGCCATGCCTGCAATCGGGCAAGCAGGGGTCGAGGCCATGACCTTGAAGCCGTCGGGCAACTGGGTGACCTTGTCGCCGTGGCTCATCCAGACTTTGAGCATGCCGTGGCCTTCGGGCGTGGCAAAGTCTTCGATGCCTTTGAGCAGTTCGGTGTGACCGTGCGCCCGCACTTCGGCATAGCCAAACTCGCGGGTGGTGCCCGCTTCGACCTTGCCGCCCAACTGCTCGGCCATGGTTTGCATGCCGTAGCAAATGCCCAGGACCGGAATACCCAACTCAAAAACGGCGTCTGGCGCGCGGTCATCGACTTCGTACACGCTGGCGTGTGAGCCCGACAAGATGATGCCTTTGAGGTTGCCATCTTTGGCGTACTCACGCACCCAGTCGCTGCTGACGTCGCAAGGGTGAACTTCACAAAACACATGCGCTTCACGCACGCGGCGGGCAATCAGCTGGGTGACTTGCGAGCCGAAGTCGAGGATCAGGATTTTGGAGTGGGACATCGAAAAAGCGCTTTAAGTGTCAGAAGAAGCAACAGCTGCGAGCATGGTCTGCACACAGTCAATCAAAGGGGGAAGATGACGATCGATCACTGACTGGACAGTCAGTGCGTCGATGTCACCCAGGTAGTTGTGAACCAGAATGTTGCGAAAACCGCTGATTTCACGCCAAGGAATGGCAGGAAACTGCTGCTTGAGATGATCGGGCAGCATCTGCGTGGCTTCGGAGAGGGTCTGCAAATTGCGCAGCGCTGCGTCATAAAGCACTTCATCTTGCGTCAAATCGCCCCGCGCCTGAATGCGACCAATTTTGGCGGACACATCCAGAATTTGGTGCGCGTAAGCCAGCCATGACTTGCTCATAGCGACACAGCCTCAGCCAGCACTTGGGCGCGAATGTGCGGGTTCAGTTCGTGCTCAGGCACTAGGTCGACCTTGCGGTGCAGCAAGTCGCCTAGCGCTTGCGCCAAAGGCATGCGCTGGGTGAACAGGTCGTAGCCTCGAGGAAACACCACCAGGAAATCCACGTCGCTGTCGGGCGTATCTTCGCCACGCGCCACTGAACCAAATACGCGCAGATGGCTTGCACCGCACTGAGCAGCCAGGCTGTTCAGGTGCGTGTTCATCTGGCGAAGTTGATTCAGCAACATGGCTTGTTTTCTTCAATAACCGACATTTATGACCGGGAAAGTCAGAGGCCAGCAGTCATCACTCAGCCCGATAATTGGGAGCTTCCTTGGTGATCTGCACATCGTGCACATGGCTTTCGCGAATGCCGGCAGCGGTGATTTCCACAAACTGCGATTCGTTGTGCATGGCCTCAATCGTCGCGCAGCCGCAGTAACCCATGCTGGCGCGCAAGCCACCTGCCATTTGGTAAATGATCGCAACGACCGAGCCTTTATAGGGCACACGGCCTTCGATGCCTTCGGGTACCAGTTTGTCGGCGTTGGGGTTGCCGGTGCTGGACTCCTGGAAATAGCGGTCGGCGCTGCCCTGCTGCATGGCGCCGATCGAGCCCATGCCGCGGTAACTCTTGTAGCTGCGGCCCTGGAACAAGATCACTTCGCCGGGAGCTTCCTCGGTGCCCGCAAACATGCCGCCCATCATCACGGTGCCCGCGCCTGCAGCAATGGCTTTGGCGATGTCGCCGCTGTAGCGGATACCGCCGTCAGCAATGAGGGGCACGCCCGTGCCTTTGAGGGCCGTGGCCACAGAGTCCACGGCCATGATTTGCGGCACGCCCACGCCTGCCACGATGCGGGTGGTGCAAATCGAGCCGGGGCCGATGCCGACCTTGACGCCGTCCGCACCCGCCTCGACCAAGGCCAAAGCCGCTGCGCCCGTGGCGATGTTGCCGCCAATGACTTCGATGTGCGGGTAGTTTTGCTTGACCCAGCGCACGCGGTCGAGCACGCCTTTGCTGTGGCCATGCGCGGTGTCCACCACGATGGCGTCCACACCTGCGCGGGACAGCGCCTCCACGCGCTCTTCGGTGCCCTCGCCCACACCCACGGCCGCGCCCACGCGCAGTTTGCCTGCCCCATCGCGGGCGGCGTTGGGGAAGTTGAGTTGCTTGGTGATGTCTTTGACGGTGATCAGGCCCTTCAGCTCAAACGCGTCATTCACCACCAGCAGGCGCTCGAGCTTGTGTTTGTTCAGCAGGTGCTTGGCTTGCTCGGGCGTGGTGCCTTCGGGCACGGTGATCAAGCGCTCACGCGGGGTCATGATCTCGCTGACTTTCTGGTCGTAGCGGGTCTCAAAGCGCAGATCGCGGCCGGTCACGATGCCGACCACTTTGCCGCCGTCACAAACGGGAAAGCCCGACACACCCAGTTCGTCGCTCAAGGCCATGACCTGGCGCACTGTGGTGTCTGGGGTGATGACGACCGGGTCGCGCAACACACCCGATTCGTAGCGCTTGACCTTGGCCACCTGGGCGGCCTGCTCTTGCGCGGTGAGGTTTTTATGAACGATGCCGATGCCGCCCTCTTGGGCGATGGCAATGGCCAGACGCGCTTCGGTCACGGTGTCCATGGCAGCGGACACCAGGGGCAAGTTCAGGCGGATATTTCGGGTGAATTGCGTCGCAAGCGAAGTGTCCTTGGGCAGGACTTGGGAGTAAGCGGGAACAAGGAGAACGTCGTCAAAAGTCAGGGCTTTACCGAGTAGGCGCATAAGCTAGGGCTCCAAAAGACAGATTGTACCCGCGCCCAAATGGCCGCCCGCCCGTCTTTGTGGGGCTCTTTGGAGACGTCGGCACCCAAAGAGTACGAGATGGTTGATAGACAGACAGAGCAAAGCCGAAACCACAAAGGGGGGAAATCAGTATCTGACCTCAATGAAACCCACACCAAATTAATTTGGTGAAATTGGAAAAATTAAATTCACAATCGACAATAACCACATATTTATGATGTAATCCAACGCACTGACAGAACGAATTTCACACCAACCATCGGAAATAGAGCCCTGACACATCCGTGAAGAAAAGAGCCATTATGAAAATATTTCATCTTATTGAACAGCTGAAAACGGCCCTTACAACCCCAAGCAACTGCTGTGCCATGTACCAGCACGACTGCAATCAAGGCCGCAATTGCCCAGTGCGACAAACCCAGTCCACAGCCAAGAGCAGCCCCAAGCCGGAACACAAAACAGCTCAAGCGCTCTGCTGAGCAGAACATGACCAGGCATCGCAAGCCACAAAGCCTTCAAAAGCCGGCTTGACTGGCAAAACAAACGGGACCTGACCCCACCTATCCAGGAAAATCAGACCAGCTCTGCACCGCTTCCATCAAAACATCCTGCACACTGTTGTTATTGGTCACACAGTCGAATTTGCAGATGTAGTCATCAATGGGCTCCAAGTCCTGCTCGCCCCCTTCGGTGATCAGCCCCCCTCATCAGGCTGGCATACCAGTCATCCGTCAGAAATGCCTTGGGCGCACTGGCGGGCCAACACATCGGCCACGGGCTTGACCCTTGCCTGCTGCCAACTACTGGCTGCAAAACCGCCTTCGCCGCACCGAGCGACCTCACTGTCATCCACACACCCCGTGCCCAAGGCTGTGGATAAACCCTAGGACAACTGCGCCAAGGCGCATGGCGACTGGGCTGGCGTCATGCGCTCAAAAAATGGGCAGATCGGCCATGAACTGCCGAGACATTGATCCGACCCGATGAAGTTGAATCAACCATCACGAACAAACTTTTGTCATCCCGGGCGAAGAAACGGGATCCAGTGCGCACCGCAACCCTTTGGGGCGTGACTCAGCCACGCGTCTCCGATCTGATGCTCGGCAAGATCAACTTGTTCGGACTCGATGCGCTGGTGAACATGGCCACCGCTGCTGGACTGCACATTGAAACGCGCGTGATCGAAGCAGCCGCTTGATCTGGCTGGTTTACCTGGGTGACGACACTGTGCGCCATGACGATTTGGGGGAGCGGTGTGTGATGGCACAAATGGGGGCAAACACGGCGTCAGACGCTTGAGCAGATCAGCTTGGATAGCCTGCGAGCGTCCGGTCACACACATTCAATACAGACAAAGCGAAACCTGATTGACCTGATTTTTGGTATCTCTGATAATACCAATATGACTTTTAACCCCCGCATCGTCCTCGACACGAATGTGCTTTACAGCGCATTGCGTTCACAGCTGGGAGTGTCTCATCGGCTGTTGAGCATGGTGGGGCAAGCGCGATTTTTGCCGCAGGTGTCAGCGCCACTGATTGCCGAATACGAAGACATCCTCAAGCGCGGACAACTGGCATTGAGCCACGCCCAAATTGACGATGTCATCGACTACCTATGCGCCCAAAGTGAACACCACCGGATTTTTTACCTCTGGCGACCCTTGCTCAAAGACCCCAACAACGACTTTATTTTGGAGCTGGCCGTCAAGGCCCAAGCCAGCATCGTGACTTGGAACGTGGCTGACTTCAAAAAAGCTGCGAGCCTTCATGTTCAAGTCATGAGCCCCCGCCAACTGCTAGAAATTCTGGAGAAATCATCATGAGCACCATCAGCATTCGCCTGCCCGACTCGCTGCACAGCATGGCCAAAACCATGGCCAGCCAGGACCATGTGTCCATGAACCAGTTCATCGCCAGCGCCGTGGCAGAAAAAGTCTCGGCTTTGGCCACAGAAACCTACCTCAAAGAACGTGCCGAACGGGCCAGCGAGGACAAGTTCAAGGCTGCATTGGCCGCTGTGCCAAGGCAGCCGCCGGATGCACCAGACGCCATCTAAGGCCACACCAGTGCCCACGCTACCCTCTCGTCCTCACGCCACAAGCCAGAACTACGAAACCAGCGGCGTGGGCGGCTTGGCTGGCTGAACCTTTTTGGCCCAAGCCGGTGGCCGCGCCACCTGCCAATGCCACACCGCATGACGCCAACGGGCCACCAGCTTGGGGCCAGAAATGCCCTGTCGGCCCACGCCCGAGGTGTCGTACAGCAAAGCCAAATCGGCCAAGGGGATCGCGTCGTGTAAATTCTGCAAAGTCCGTGGGTAACGCGCCAAAATGCGCTCAGACGGGACATCGTGACCACCCTCGGCCACACGCTGCGCCACCCGGCCCAGCAACTGACGCGGGTCATTCACACACACCACCAACAGCACCACGGCAAAACCCGCCGCTCGCGCATCCCGCATCAAAGCCAGTTTGGACGGATGCGAAAACACCGTCTCGCTCACAAACGATTGGCCTTGCGCCAAACAAGCGGCGCGACGCGCATCGGCCCAAGCCCGGGCTTGGGCAGAACGCAGTTCGGGATCGGTGATGTGCTGCAGAGCGTGGGCTTCGTGCAGGTCCGCATTCACAAATTCAGCATCAGACGGCAACAAGCCCGAAGCAAGCGCTGAACGGTACAACGTCGATTTGCCAGCCCCATTGGGGCCAGCGAGTAAAAAGAAAACGGGTTTCAAAAAAGGCAATCGCTCAGGCGACCCCAGAAAATGGGCAGCCCCGCACTCATTGTTGACCGCCCTCTTTTTGCCTGGTATGGCAGGTCAGATTCAAAGTCAAGACTCATGCTGGCCTGCCCTTCGGTGCGGGCAACAACTCGACCATGCGGTCAAAGTCCGACTCGAAGCGTGCATCCTCCAGCACGCGGTACTTGGCAAACTCGCCCTCGGCGTGTTGCTTGGCCAACTCGGCTGAAACCTGCCCCGCGCTTTGCAAAATTTCGCGGTCGTTCAGGCTCAAAAAGCCTTCGAGCTTGTCCACCCAGGCTTGCATGGTCATGGCCACGCGGCGAGCCGCCTGGCCCTCGGCAAACACCAGGTATTGCTCGGTCAAGTTGTTCAGGGCAAGCAACTCTTCTTCGTTCAGGTAATTTTTGGCCACCACCACATCACTTTTGCGTATGCGCTCGCCCGGCCAATGGGTCATGCCCATGTGGGGCTTGGTGCTGTCGGCCCGCAGCTTGACCAGCTCGGCCGCTGTGTGGCCATGAATGGCGAAATGCACCTTGTTTTGCACCGTCGCAAAAAAGGCCTGTGTCAACTCGGCGCTGGCGTCATAGTCCACGCTGGTGGCGTAAATGTCGGTGATCTTTTGGTAGAACCGGCGCTCGCTGGTGCGAATGTCTTGCAGGCGGCGGGTCAGCTCGTCGAAATAGTCGCGCCCTTGGCCGGGGTTTTTCAGGCGCTCATCGTCCAGCAAAAAGCCCTTGACGATGAACTCTTTGAGTTGTGCAGTGGCCCACTGCCTGAAACGCACACCCGCTTGGCTGCGCACCCGGTAGCCCAGGGCCAGCACCATGTCGAGCTTGTAGTGCGCCACATCGTAGCTTTTGCCGTCAGCGGCAGTTGTTCGGTAAAACCGAACAACTGAATCCTCTTGCAATTCCCCATCCTCAAAGATGTGCTTGATGTGCTCACTGATCGTGCCCTTGGCCTTGCCAAACAGCTCGCTCAGCTGCTTTTGCGACAGCCAAAGGGTTTCGTTTTCCAGCACCACCGAGATTTGGGTTTTGCCCACCTCGGTCTGGTAAATCAAAAACTCACTCATCAAAGGCTCCTGTCGCCGTGTGCGTCCACTGAAGGGGTTGCACTTGAACGCACCTCAGGCGGCCTTCATCACCTGACGGCGGTTGCTCTGCACGGTCTGGCGCACGGCCTGGGCCAGACGGCCGGAGCTCTCGGCGGCCAAAAAGTCTGCTTCCAGAGCGTCCAGCGGGTCGGCATGCGCAGGGGCGGCTTGGCGGACATCGTAAAGCGCGATGGCCTCGCGCGCCTCAGAGACCGTCAAGCCTGATGCCTCGGCAATGCGCCCCAGCGTGGCCCAATACTCGATCTGCCCTGCCACCGAACGGCGCATGCTTGAGGCCGCGTCACGGGCCTGACTGACCAAACCTGAAGACAACTTGACGGATGAAAACGAAGATGAGGACGAAGACGACGATGCGGACATGAGGCTCTCCTTTTGGCGCATTTTGCGCCATAAAAAGCCAAAACGGGCAAGCATCGCTCAAAAAAACCATGGCGGTGACCATGAAAAGAAGCATCCACACCCACCGTGCCCAAGCCTGTGGATAAGCCTTAGGACAACTGCGCCAAGGCGCATGGCGACTGGGCTGGCGTCGTGCGCTTAAAAAATGGGCAGGACCGTAACGGACTTCGAAGATAAGGATGATTCAAACGCCGTAGCCACCATCCCTCAACCGTTAACAACAACTTACTTGCCAATCTATATAAAATTTTATATATTGCATGGATGACTGATCCAAAGCCTGTCGAATTTCGAGGCAGCTCCCTTGATGATCTTCGTTCCTTTCCCCTCTCGGCAAGGCGCGAGGCAGGCCATCAAATCGATCAGGTACAAAGCGGGCAAGCGCCGGACGACTGGAAGCCCATGAACACCGTGGGTCAAGGCGTTAAGGAAATTCGAATTCGGGATGCTGCCGGTGCATTCCGGATCATCTACGTTGCCAAGTTCGCCGATGCCGTCTATGTGCTGCACTGCTTCCAAAAGAAGACTGGGAAGACCAGCAAGGCCGATCTGGACTTGGCTGCAAAGCGTTATCGAGACTTATTAAAGGAGCTAGGCTAATGACCAAGCAACGATTTGCCAGCGTCTGGGATGCCATCGAGGACACCCCGGAAGAAGCGGAAAACATGAAGCTGCGCTCCATTCTGATGACGGCGCTGAAGAACCACCTGACCCGCACAGAAATGAGCCAAGCACAGGCCGCCAAGCTGTTCGGCGTGACTCAGCCACGCGTATCCGATCTGATGCGCGGCAAGATCAACTTGTTCGGCCTCGATGCGCTGGTGAACATGGCCACCGCTGCAGGACTGCACATTGAAATGCGCGTGATCGAAGCAGCTGCCTGATCTGGATGGATTGCATGATTGATCGCTGGGTTCATCCGCAAGCGCGGCGCCTTTGCCACCCAACACGAACTTTCGCGAAGATCTGGCCATCAGCCTGGGGCACGAGCCCGAGCATTACGATTTCCGGCGACTGGAAATTCTGATCCGGCGCTTGCGCAACAAAGCCAAAGAGGCGTGGGGCGACATCTTGCCCCTGGAAACAGCCCACCGACAAGGCTACGCCTTCACGGCCAATATCCGCATCGGAATGGCCCGACACAACGCCTTGGATGCCGAGCCGCACGGAGCCGCACCGAGTGGCCATGCCGTGCCAAGGCCACATGCCCATACGCAAGCGCATGCAGACATGGGCACGCCCATGACTGCGGCTGAGGGGTATTGCCCACACCACCATCCATCCACACCCACCGTGCCCAAGCCTGTGGATAAACCCTAGGACAACTGCGCCAAGGCGCATGGCGATTGGGCTGGCGGAGGCTGATTAAAAAACAGGCATGACTGGAGCGCTTCGGCGTCAAATTGGCGGTCTGTAAAATGCAAATATTGGTACTTATTTGCAGCCTCAAAAAATACAAAGCCCTTCTAAATGGACTATCCGTTGTCTCTGCCCACCCACCTGCTGATCACAGGTTTTATTCTTGCAGTGTTGGCCTTGGTCTTCATATTTTGGTTTGGCATCCCAGCGCTTAGGCAATGGCTTCAGCTTAGCCGGGTACTGAAGGCACTCAAGGGATCAAAACTTGAAAACGTGCGAACTCCGCAAGCACTGGACATGGCGTTTCCTGAAAAAGGAGAACTGGCGCATCTCTGGAGGGAATACAAGAAAACGCTTTACCCCATGACCGGCGAGAGCAACGACGGCATTGCCACAGTGCGTTGGGCTTCGACAGCACCTGGCGAAGTGATCTGGAATTCGCAACTTGCAGTCGACCAAAGGGTAAATGCTGAATTTTTTAAGCACCTGCCGGGCATTTTCACGGGTATGGGCATCATCGGAACCTTCTTTGGTCTGATCGAAGGATTACGAACCTTTAGGGTCAGTTCCGACGCTGATGTTGTTCGAAGCAGTCTTGAATCTCTTATGCACTCAGTAGGCGAGGCGTTCTGGATTTCAGCGATTGCGATATCTCTTGCTATTTTTGTCACATTAGTCGAAAAGTTTTTTTTGACCACCATGAATGGCAAGGTTGACGCTATCGCAGCAAATCTTGACCGTAGATTCCAAGCCGCTGTCGCCGAAAAATACTTGGAGATGACCGCCAACCATACCGAAGAGGCGGCAACTCAACTGAAACATCTCAAGGGTGAACTGCTCAAGGACTTACGGCCACTCTTACAAGAACTCAGCGATAAACACTCTCAGACCCTTGAACGTCTGGCCACAGGTCTACAGGACCGCTTCATTGAGACAACGCGAGCACAAATAGAAGCGAGCCAACACAACAGCGATGCGCTAGGAAAATCACTATCTGGAGCCATCACCACCAGCCTTACAGGGCCGATGAATGACATCAAGACGGCTGTCCAGCAGGCCAGTGGAGATCAGTCGGCCTCAGCTGTAAAGATGCTACAGGACGTCATGACAAGCTTCGGTCAGAAGCTAAACGACCTGTTTGGCGGTCAGATTACCGGCATCAATGAGCTCAATCAGCAAACAGCCCAAACCATGCAAGATGCGGTTACCAAGCTCAATGAACTGGTAATGGCACTGCAAGATGCCGGAAAGCGCTCAAGTGATTCCATGGCAGAGCAAATGGCCAAGGCAATTAACGACATGGGTACACGGCAGGAAATCATCACCGCAAACACCCAGGCGCTGGTCGCTCAACTGAGAGAGGCCATCATCCAGTCACAACAGACCACTTCCGAAGGCGTTCGCTCAACCACCGACGAGATGGCTCGACGCATGGCAGAGGCCATCGAAAAAATGGAACAACGCCAAGACAGCATCAACGAACGCACCCGGGAGTTCGTCGACCAGATCAAAGCACTTGTTGCCTCGTCCCAAAACGAAACCAGTGCCAAGGTTCAGTTGACGCTGCAAACACTTGGAGAGCAACTTGGCGAAATGCTCAAACGCTTCCAAACTGCGCAAAATGATGCCATTGAAACAGGACGCAAGCGAGAAGAAGATGCAAGTGGCCGAACGCAGGCCACAGTCGCTGGCTTGGCGGGCTCCGTCGAAGCACTGATCCAGCAGATCGCCCAAGCGTCAACCAAGATGGGTGAAAGCATTTCGGTTCTGAGCTCAACAACAACCACGGCCATTTCGGGACTCAACGAGGGTGCCACGCAGGTCAATACGGCCAGTCGGAACTTCACATCAGCTTCCGAAAAAGTGACGGGCGCCATGAACCAAGCCACAAGTCTGACCACCAAGCTGACAAGCCTGTCTGGCGACATGGCGGTCGCAGCAACCTCGCTACAGCAGGGCATTCAGGACTACAAAGCCCACCGCGACACCATGGGCAAGCTGGTCAGCGACCTGAACGGATTAGTGGCCAATGCCAGTGCGGACGTCAGCATCACCTCGGATGTACTGCGCCGTATCGAAGCCGCTACAAAGGCACTGGGCAATGCACAGGGCCAAACAGAGCAATTCATGAATGGGGTGGCAACCGTCCTCGCAAAGGCACACGAGTCATTCCGTGAAGCCATGCTTAAAACGGTGCGCGAAAACAACCATGAATTCCATGCCAAGCTTTCATCTGCGGTTGCGCTGCTCGGCAACTCGATCAAGGAACTCGATGACGTTTTGAGTACAGCCACACCCACTGGACGTAGCAAATGATGGGGCGCAGAAGCCCTACTCAAAGACGGGGCAAGGACGAGGCCGAAAAGCCGTTCTGGATTTCTTACTCTGATCTGATGACTGCACTGATGGTGTTATTTTTGGTGGTCATGGCTGTGGCACTGGTCGCGATCACCGGCCGCGACGGCGAACACAAAAAGAAAATCAGTGAATGCATGGCTCTGGCCGTTGATGCTGCAGGACGACATGAAGGCGTACGTGTAGACCTTGACCGTAACGTTATCGACTTTGGAGACAGGGCACGTTTCGGATTCAACAGCTCTGTTCTTAGTTCCGAACAGGAAGGCGTATTGCGACAATTTGTGCCCGAGCTCTTGTCCATGGCAGACAGCGCAACCTGTAAACGGGTACTCAAGCGGATTGTTGTTGAGGGTTACACGGACAGGACCGGCAACTATCTTTCCAATCTGAACCTAAGCCTGATGCGTAGCCAACGCGTTTTGTGCGCCATGTTCAAGGACGACGGCCCGAGCCCGCTCACCAATGCACAAAAAGAGGCCGTTAGAGATGTTTTTCTGGTGGGTGGCTTTGCATTCAACTCATCCAAAGATACGGCCGAAGAAAGTCGACGGGTCGAAATGCGCATTGAATTTCTGGGAATTGATGAATTGCAGATCAACTTACCAACCCGTCCATCAGGCGGTTTTGGAACCTGCGCCATCTGACCATGGACCTGTTGAACCTTTTAAGCAATCTGCTGAGTGACTCGGTTAGAAACACACCGATCTCGATGTCACGCAACACCGATATCGACGATGTACTTGATGGGCTTAAACAACGGGCCCGCCAAGGTACTTCCAATCATGTGCCATACGATCTTCAGGTCGAAGCTGTCAAAAAATTCTGGGACACAGGAGAATTCAAAACTTTTCGGGAGGCCCGTCTTGTCTCCTTTAGTCTTGCGGTTCGCCCATGGAATGATCGACGTTGTCTGATAGAAGAGCCTGCACGTTTCAGCTCAGTGCTCACAGAACTTGGTCACTGGGAAACAAGCCCTCGGCAATTTCGCAAGTGCTACCAAGGTCTCATGCACAGCTATTTCCATTATTACGGCGCATACAAACTTGATTTGGATGGAAATGCTGTAAGCATGACAGGCCAGAAAAACTGGGGGGCTCTTCGCACCTATTTGAACGAAAAAGCCAATCACGTTCAGGACGCAACGATCAACCCGGACTGGGTCGGGTGCTTGCTGGAGAACAAAGGCATCTTCTCTGCCACCCCATGCGATGCATACGCCGATGATGTACTGAACGGCAGAAATGGGAAAGTCCTCCAAATCCGTGAACACCTGGGCATAACCAACGCGAGTTGGTTTACGCGTTCTCTAGTTCTCACTCAGATTGAGAAGGTTTGCAAACAGCGCGATATGCTTTTCCTGTCAAAAGTAGATCAACTGATGACATTGCTGGGCGACAACAAGGTGCTGCGAGATTTGGGGCTCCAATTGATCCTGAATAGGTATGCACAAACCCAGGTTCGCCTTCCACACCCCAAACTAAAGGAAGCGTGTATCACAGCCTGGGACATTCCATGGTCGGCAAAGGATGACCCTTGGTTGTTATCGGTAGACACCAGATGGGCCGGCGTATCACACGATGCACGCGAGATGATTGGCGACTGGCTTAAGGAGGAATGCATTGAGCTGTTTTTCACCAAACTTGTCAAGGATGCCCAAGACTCAAGTCAGGGGGGGGAACACGAAAAGTTTGCGTCGACTTGCCTTTTGGAAGAGCTTGATACCACAGATCAAAAGAGTCCGATTTGCGCTCGGTTCACATGCACGAGATCCTAGGGAACGTGGTTTCGTAGAGTTACGAAAAAAAATCAAGGGCCTTGACGTAGAACTGCAAGACAGCAATCGTTTCAACAACGCCTTGATCATGACCATTGGCGATCTGGTGGCTGTGGAGTTTAGTGGGGAGTCCAATGCTTTCTATGGGTACAGCCTTAAGCGAACCCTTCCCTTTGATCTGGATACAACCGTCCGTAGCTCACCTGTCAATGGCCTTAACTCGCTGAAAAATGATGTGTGTGTATTGCGCCTTGGCCATCAGGACAATATCCTGGGGCACCCACACTGGGAAGACCGCTTCAAAGAAGAACTGCAAGAAAACTTTGGTCTGGTCATAACGGAACGCACTTCGCTGGCCTCTGTAACGCAAAGTGCACCAACTCCGAACAATACACCTGAGGCAATCGGCAAACCGAGCGTGCTGAAGTCCGGCGTTTCTTTTCCGCATAACGCCGAGCTACCCTTGAATCAAGCCGTGCCACCTGTATCCCAACGTGTCTTGGACTTCAGGGCCCGGATCTCTAGCCCACAAAAAACAGACGACAGCCCGCGTACACCCATAGTGAAAGAAACCTCAACAGCCATCAAATCAACCCCGCTGGATTTGAGGGACGACCTTGATGGCATACGTGAACTGGCCAAGCGCTTCAATGCTGCGGTTGTTGACCACCGTCCTAAGGGGGGCGCTCTGTGGGTAGTTATGGGCGAGCACCCGAATGCACGACGCACAATGAGCAACTGGGGTTTCACTTATGTCAAAGGCAAGGGCTGGTGGAAGAAAGATCAACAATGAGCCTCTTTAAGCTGTTCAATAAAACGAGGCCGGCCACTGAAAAACAAGGATGGCGCAAAAGAGACACGGATACCGGCATAGAACTACGGTCAGGTTCAGGTGATGGTGAGTTACTGCGTGTCGACGGCCTAAGCGGCGCACTTTGCCAGTTGCACGATGATGGTCTAGCAGTTGCGCATGAAGGCGGATATTTTTTGCCATGGGACTACTTTTTTGAGGCCTGCGCCCTGCCCGCCTACGAGGGACTTTCTGCGGCCTTGGGTTTACCCAAACAAACAGTTCTGCGGCCCGCTCTCTCTTCCCGTGGCGCAATCGTCGACGAGGACTTTGCAATAAGTTTAGGGCCCTGGCTCGATCCTGCGGGACAACAGCTCAGCCCGGAATATCAGGGGGCACTGCTTATCGTAGGTGGCCAAACGGAATTGATGCGACACGCGCACTGGACCTTGTTTCAGTCGATACGTGCGTTTGCGCAACGAACACCTGATCGGCGTACGGAACACGAGCAGCGCCACGCCTGGGGACGGATACGTCAACAGGCCATTTCGGCAAACGCTGCACTGAATGATTTTCTGATGAAAACCATTGTCCTTAGCCCCGATCGTCTCGATTTGGGGTTCCGCAAATCAGAGGCCGTGACCGATGACACAGTGATCGAGGTCATACCGGGTTTTGCAGGTGCACCTGCAGATTGGCTTGTTCAGTTCGACCGTTTTGAGCATGTAGCCAACCGTTATGACTTGCCCGGGCAGGATGGCGGTCTGATCCAGATCGTGATTTCGCCGGACGTCAGAACAGTGCTTGAGCAGGTCAAAAGAATGCCCGGACGACGGATAGCTGGCTCGAGGGCACAGGCTTTCCTGCTCAACCCGTTTTCCGCGCTTGGTGAAGTCGCCTCAGAAGTCATCAATGAGGCGCAGTTCGAACAGGCCAAGGTCGACGCAGGTATTTTTTTCGAGCGTTTCACACCGGTCATTGAACGGGACCCTATGGGCTTTCCAACCAAAGTTGGGCTGAGGATCGAAAGCGCAGATGAAGCAGGGCTTTCCCAGTCCGAGATACTTGATCTGTCGGACGCCGAGCTCAGCCACTTTGTGGATAGGCTGGACCAGGCGCTGCGGCGCGGTCTGCAACTTGTTTTTTGGGAAGGACATGATCTTGAGGTTTTACCCGAGGCACAACTCCACCTCAAGTCGCTTCAACAAGCACTGGAGCAAAAACGGATGCCTCGGGTGTTGGTCTCCTATGAGCAAGTCCATGACATTTCTGCCTACTCCCCCCGGATTGAGGGTGTCGGTATCGAGAAAACTTACTACTCCCCATACATCGCCAAAAAGAAAGATGACGAAGGATGGTTTCCAGAAAATGTCATACCGCTGATCACCTACACACCCGAGGGTAGTGACGAAGCCATCGCCGTACCAGTGCCCGGGGATGCCCTCAACACACTGCAGGCAGCTGCTGAGGCGGCTGCGCAACGTGGTGAAACGGAGTTTTCCCTCCCTTGGCTACCCCAGCCCATGACTGTTGAAGAAGCCCAACATATCGTTGGAGCAATCAATACAGTTACGGATCAAATAACCGAAGGGGAATTCAGGCCACCACGCCCACCCAAGGACGGTCCCAAGACACGAAAAACGCTGATGCTGCGGCCCAACATCGACAGCGTGGACTACCAAGAGCATCGCGAGAAGGCATTACGTGTCAAGCAGCGAGAACTGCGAATTCCCCGAAGCCTGTCACCACTGGCTGAACTGATGCCTCATCAGCGCGACGGTGTCGGTAGGCTGCAGTATTTGTTTGAACTGCGGTCTGGTTTCAATGTACGCGGCATGGTGCTGGCTGATGACATGGGCCTTGGCAAGACCCTTCAACTTCTCACCCTCATGGCCTCCATGCTCGAGGAAAAAGCCAATCCCAAACCCATTCTGGTGGTTGCACCAGTGTCCTTGTTGGAAAATTGGAAAGAAGAGGCAGAAAAGTTTTACCCGGGCACATTCAAGATCCTGACGGCCTATGGCGACACGCTAGCCAAGCTCCGTGTTCCCCGCGAGAACATTGACATTAGGCTACGCACAGATGATGCGTTACTCAGATTCCTGAAACCCGGCTGGGTGGGTGACGCCCAACTGGTGCTCACCACTTACGAAACATTGCGCGACCTGGAGTTCTCTTTCGCCGCCGAGCAATGGTCTTTGATGGTGTGTGATGAAGCGCAACGCATTAAAAATCCGGCTTCGATGGTCACCCGCGCCGCCAAAAAGCAAAACGCCGAATTCAAAATTGCGTGTACCGGGACACCGGTTGAAAACACACTCGCCGACCTGTGGTGCCTTTTCGATTACGTACAGCCCGGTCTTCTAGGTGCCCTGAACGAATTTGGCCGAATGTACCGTCGCCCCATCGAGATCGATGACCGTGACGAAACGGCCAAACAACGCATTGAAGAATTGCGGATACGCATTGAGCCTCAGATTCTGCGCCGCACGAAACTGGAGGTGGCAGCCGGACTTAAATTGAAAATCGTCGACCAAGACTGCCGCAGGCTCACCTTGTCAACTACCCAACGACAACTCTACGTACGGGCCATCGAAGACTTCAAAAACCGTGACGAGCCGGGTTCCCACACACCATTCAAGAACCACCTGGGTTTACTGCATTACCTAAGGTTGATCTGCACAGACCCGCGCCGACATGGCCTGTCAGTTTTTACATCAGAGCCTTTGGACCAATACAGAAAAGCAGCACCGAAGCTGGACTGGCTAATTAGGCAGCTGCGAAAGATCGAGGCACAAGGTGAAAAAGCCATCGTCTTCTGCGAGTTCCGCAATATACAAACTCTGCTGCAGCATTACATCGCCGAAGTCTTCGGCTTTCAGGCCGACATCATCAACGGCGACACCACTGCATCGCACACAAGCACAACAAGTCGACAAAAACGTATCAAGGCTTTTCAGGCCGGTCAGGGTTTTGGGGTCATCATCCTCTCCCCCATCGCTGTGGGCTTCGGCGTCAATATCCAAGCAGCCAATCATGTAATTCACTACACACGAACATGGAACCCCGCTAAGGAAGACCAAGCTACAGACCGGGCTTGGCGGATCGGTCAGAAAAAGGATGTGTTTGTTTATTACCCGGTGGTGGCAGCGGATGATTTCACTACCTTCGACGTCAAGCTGGACCAGCTGCTTGAGCGCAAGCGGTCATTGGCCGGCGACATGCTCAATGGCAGTCCGGACATCAACACGACTGAATTCGCCTTGCCGGATATCGTGCCGACAGGTATGGCCCAAGGTATCGATGAGGTGGTCACACTGGACATTGCCATGCGAATGGACTGGCGATATTTCGAGGCACTGGCCGCGGCCATTTGGAGCAGGCTTGGTTACGGCTTCGTCTACTGCACCCCTGCAAGCAATGACCACGGTGTGGATGTCGTGGCCATTCGTGGCGATAGAGGCGTGCTCATACAGACCAAGACTTCTGCAACAGATGGTCTGCGACTGGGCTGGAATGCGGTCAGGGATGTGGTCGCAGGAGAAGCCTTTTACGAGCAAAAACACCCCGGCGTCACCTTCGACAAAGTTGGCCTGACCAACCAGTACTTCAACCCTGGCGCACTGGCGCAAGCAGAATTGAACAATGTCGAACTAATCGACCGAACGAAATTGGCTCAGTTGCTTTCACAGTTCCGGGTCAGCATGCTGGAGGTTGAGAGGCTTCTTTTTCAATAGAAATTTCAATTTATGACGACTCAAATTCCTGAGGAAATCTGCTTCGAGGGCATTGAGCTTGATTTACTCGACGAGCCCGAACTGCCGATTGGACACCCCAGATTGATCAAGCTCGATAGAGATGCTGTCGTGGAACAATTCTGGATTTTTGAATCAAGCGCGTGCTGGCGTAGTTACATTGGTTCATGGGCTGTACGCCAAGGAGTTCTGTACTTGACCGGAGTGGAAGGAATCTACAAGCTTTTGCCAGGTCCCGACATTCCTGCGACTTGGTTTTCCGGCACGCTGCGCATGCCAACTGGCGCAGTTGTTTCAAATGTGGACGGCTTGTACCTTCCCAAGTACAGCTCGGAGTTTTTTGCCAACGTTGAACGGGGTGTAATCGTCAAAACTTGGAACGAATTCAACGAGCCGACTGACGCTGAAATGTGATGCCACAGCGTCGGGATATTAAATGGAACAAAGAAACGACCACGAAGCGTTTTCCTCATTGTCGGCAACAACCGCGTCGCGCCACTATTCCAGCAGGGCCATGGACCTCGATTCTTTGATGCCAAGCCGCGCCATGCGGCCTTGCAGTGTCAGGGGCAACATGGCCACACGCAAGCGCATGCAGACATGGGCACGCCCATGATGACGACTGAGTTTTGGCACCCGCGCAGCAACTTTGGACGGTTACTGTGGGATGTTGCCCACACCACCATCCATCCACATCACCCGTGACCAAGCCTGTGGATAAACCCTAGGACAACTGCGCCAAGGCGCATGGCATCTGGGCTGGCTTCATGCGCTCAAAAAATGGGCAGGACAGCTACGGCAGCCGAGGAAAAAAATAATCTGATAGCAGTACAAATAATGGACTGGCACGCCCAAGACCGGCGCGTTTGTAAGCTATAGTTTTCATCATCAAAGTTTGCGAGGTTTCTTGAAATTTTATCCCTGACTGTTTGAACACCCATGGACCTGCAAGCCAGTCTGTACACCAAATTCAGATGGAAATCGTGTCCAGCCCCCCCCATATCGTCCAGCTTGTTCCGAAGCCTCTGCAGTTCAAATCAGTTTTTAAAATCACGAAAATTAGTACAATGAAATTCACTAACGATCAAATAGATCAATATATCTACAACTCAAATCCAGTAATAAGCCTGTATCGTTTTGCAATGAAAATTGGTTTTTTACCTGATTTTCCTAACAAAGTAATAAATCGCCCTTTTTGGTTTTTAGAAAAGTTGAAAATAACAGATATTAATAGCATCGATGAGTTAATTAAAAATAACTCAGAAATATTAAATATCTACATTTATAACATTTATTCCAACAGAAAAACTGATTGGCGAGTAACCCCTATTTTTTTATGTGAACTGGCCCTTATTGCGATGCATCCAAGCGAATTCACGACTGAGAATTTGGTTGACCATGGTTGGGATAAAGATATTGCTTCAATCGTAATCGCGGCAGCAAAGCAATTGACTAATAAGACAATGCATGCGCCACTTTAAGGCGAGCGGTTGGTTTTCAATACTGGAACTACTCGAAACCTCTCTGTTTTACTTCATAAAAAAGATCTCTTATGGCCTACGTCAATCCTTCTACGCAAAGTCTGAAAACCTGCTTTCAAAGCCACTACTCCCTACCGTACTTCCAGAGGGAGTACAAGTGGGAGTCGCGGCACTTCGCAGAACTCTTGGATGACATACAAGCAGCATTCATACTGAACTACGACCCCACTCATGGCCGAAGGGAGGTGGCTGACCAATCCACCGAACTTAAGATATAATTATTGACGCAACTCATTGATTTAATTGAAGTTTTTCTTATTTTCTCTCGCCGCAACATGACAACCACCATGATAAGAAAATATAGGGTTAACCCTTGGGTCATCGCCTCTTGATGACCTGACCTCTGTCTTTGCCAAGCTGGGTCAGTTCATACACAGCACCGCCTTTGCAGATTTGGCCCGAGGTGCCCAGTCCACCGCCTTTGTTCGCCAACGCAAACTGCCCCTGCCTTGTCTCGTGGGCGCTTTGCTCAGCCAACGCTCTCAATCTCAGCAGCTGATGCTGGACTCGTTTTTCGCCAGCTTGGCCGGTCACCCAGGCCTGCAGCGCGGCGCCTCTGATCGCGCCTTTGCCCAAGCACGCAACAARCTCAAGCCCGCAGCCAGATCGGAAG
>NZ_CXOO01000017.1 GCF_001269385.1 Limnohabitans sp. DM1
AAAACCATCAAGGAACTGGCGTCCTACCTGGAAGACCATGGCTGCCCGTGCGAAAACATCATCCAGACCAGCATCGACATGTCGCCCGCCTTCATCTCGGGGGTTACCCAGCATTTGCCCAACGCCCGGATCACGTTTGACAAGTTTCACATCATCGGTCACGCAAGCACTGCAGTGGACAAGATGCGCCGGATCGAGCAGAAGACCGACAAGTCTCTCAAGGGCATGCGCTGGACTTTGCTCAAAGACACAGCCAAGCTCAAACCGGAGGCGGCAGCTGAACTGGATGCGTTGATGGCCAAGATGACCGTCAAACGCACGGCCAGGGCGTGGTCCTACAAAGAGCAGTTGCGTGAGATCCTTGATCGAAAGCAGATCAACGTTGTGCGAACCATGCTGGATCACTGGTGCACATGCGTGATGCGCTCCAAGGTCGAACCGATGAAGGACGTTGCCAAGATGATCCGCGCTCATATGGAAGGCATCGTGGCCTGGGCGCAGACACGCCAGACCAACGGATTCCTCGAAGCCATCAACGGTTTGTTCCAGGCATCCAAGCGTCGTGCGCGTGGGTTTACGCGAATCACAACGATCAAGACTGTCATCTTCTTGATCGCCGGGAGACTCGACTTCCACGCTATCAATCCTCATGCTGGGCAACCCACTTGAAATTCATCAGAGCCCTATATCGCCCTTCGAAATTTCAGGGGAATGCAGGACAACAGGCTTTGGAGAAACGGTTTGTTTACACCAATGACACCGTTTTCGACTCTGAAGATTTCGCTGTTGTGGAGGGGGTGCAAGCAGGTCTCACCTCAGGTGCCAATGATGTTCACACACTGGGACTTGAAGAGGGGCTTCTCGCCATTTTTCAACAGAATATCGACCGTGCTTTGTTGAACTAAATTAAAAAAATCCCCGGCCAAAGCCGGGGATTGAATGCCGTTGAGGCACCTGCACAGGGAGGTGATGCAGGGAGGATGTAACCTCATTTCTGATTATGACGGAATCGGACTACCTTTAAGTCCTTTCCACCAACTGCTTGGCCAGGGCCACCTCGATACTGTCTCCATCCTGATTGAGGACCTCAAGGCCGGTTTCCGGCATATCACCGGAAGTGGACTGCGACACGGCAATTTTCTTGGCCATGAGAGTCAGGCATTGCTCTTGAGCGCTGCCCTCGTAGCCCAGAAAAATCACTTCAACCGCCACCTTTTGTCCAATCCTCCAGCTGCGCCTTGCGGCTTGTTGCAGGGTGTAGACGTTGTAGCCAGTCTGCATGAAAACGATGGTAGGAAACTCCAGCATGTCCAGGCCTGTCTTGACCAGCTCGGGGTTGGTGATGATGACATCAACACCGCGCTCGACCTGGTCAGCCAGCCAGTCCTCTCGCTTTGCGGCCTCGACCGTAGCCCTCAGCACTGCGACCTTGAAACCAGCTTGCTCCAACATCACCTTAAGCCGTGCCGTGGTGTCACGTCCACCTGTGTAGGTGGTGTAAACCAAGACGCGGCGGCCACGTTGGCGCTGCTCTCGACAAATCTCCAAAAGCTTGCGCTCCTTGGGCATCTGTTCCACGTCGCTGTAGAGACTGGGGGCCGAGGCCAACAGAGTCTTGCGGTGTGGGTGATAGACGTTTTCCTCGCGGAAACAGCAGTCTGGCCAGGCCAAAAGCACGTTGAGCACCACCCCCAAAAGGGAATGATCGCCAGCACGCAGCGAGTCGTTCAAGATGCGGCGCAGCGTGGTCGCGAGGCGCATGTCGTACACCTGTTTTTGCATCTCATCCATTGGTACGGGGATGAACGTCTCCTCGTAAGGAGGCAGCACATTCCCGCCAATGTCCTTGAGCTTCAAAAACGCGGTGTAGGGCACCACATACCGCATGATCCCTTTGGGACCGAAGCCCGGTCCCTTGGTGATGCTGGTTTTGTCACGATTGCCCCGCGCCGTGCGGTGCGAGCCTTCGTCACGCTCCTTTTGCGTCTCAATCAACACGCCGTGCGCCTGCATGAAGGCGTTGCTGGCTGGGCCAATCGAGTTGCGCTCGTTGTAGCTGAACCCGTCTTCGATCATCATCCGAGGATTCAAGCGGTAAAACAGATGAAACAGGTCATCTGCATAGCCGCCCATCAAGGTGCCCGTGAGCAAAATGGTTTTGCTGGCACAAGCGGCCAACACCCCCATGGCCTGCCCTTGGGCAGATCCCTCGTTTTTGTACTCATGGCCTTCGTCCACCAGCAGGCAGCCAAAAAACCCCTTGGGCAAATAACGCTTGATGAACTCGGTGGGCTGGTAGCCCCCTTGTCCAAAGCTGATTTCGTTGTTACCGAGGAACCGCTCCATCCGCTTGGCTTGCCGGTCGGAGAACAGGAGTTCGCCATCGTCGTCCATCAGGTTGATGAAGTTGTGAAAGTTGTCTTCCAGCATGCTGGCCAACATGGCTTCCCCAAAGTTCTTCACCAGGCGTTCGGCGGTTTTATCGCCAATGCTGGGGATCTGACGTAAGGCATCAAGCACCCGTTCACGTTGCGACTTGTCAGGGGTTTTACCCCGAGTCAGTGTCCACAGAGGTTCATGACAGTGATGACAGGCCATGCGCCGCCGATTGAGGTAATCGGCGGCTATGTGCACCTGTAAAGGTGCGTTGTCATCGTCGTGCACGATTTCGCCGCAGTGACTGCAAGCGGCTACACGCAACACCTGGCGTTCGCTGGAGTGACTGCCCTGGCCATCACCTGCATCACGGCTGGTGCCATTGATACGGGTAACATAGGACGGTCTCCAATCGAAGCCCATACGCATGCGCACTCGGCCCAGGATAAAAAACTCCGGGTGCTCTGGCTTGGTCCGCATCGAGCGGATCTGCAAGAGCTTTCGCAAAGTGTCGGGACCGTTCAAGATCCAGACCCGGGCACGAGGCACCGTCTGAATGATCTCTCGCCGCCACTTGTAGACCAGGTGGGGCGGTGAAATCACCAAGGTGCGCACAAAGCCCTCGGAGTGCAAAACAGCGGCTGTAGCAATGCCCATGAGGGTCTTGCCGGTGCCCATTTCGCCATTGATGACAGATCCTGACTCGCCAGACCCGATCAGCAGCTCACAGATGGCGTGTACCACCTCGCGCTGCGCGTCAAATGGCTTGCGTAACAGGCCATCAAGCAGCACATCCCAGTCGCGGTTACTGCTGTCTTGGTAGACAGGTGGGTTTTGCTCCTGGACAGCGCCGAGCAAGCCATCACCAAATTGCCGAATGAAATCGGACAAGGCGATGATTTGTTCGGATGCGTGCTGTCCGGGCGCATCACCAGCAGAGTCAATTTCAATGGCATCGACCACATTGGCCAAATCGGGCATGGTGCCCGCATCAGGGGTTGCATATGCGTTCATGGGGAAATCTCCAAAAATGTGCGAAGACATCCCCCAGCGGGGATCAGTCCCCGCATGGGTTGAAAAAATGCCCTGGAAGCCGCCAAAACGGCTTCCAGGTGGGCTTACATGGCCAGGGCCATGGGTATTGCAGGCTGCGCGCCTGTGTCAGTTGTGACCGAGGCCTTGTGCCCTATGGGTGCCATTGCTGGCTCATGAGTCACAGGGTTCAGGGTCAAACGCCCAGACCGCACCAGGTCGGTGACGATTTGGGCGAAGTGGGTTTGATCCAGCGTGACCTTCAGCACCACGAAATCACCCACAGGCTCAGAAAGCAGCGGGTTGATGTCTTCGTGGCCACGTTGGCCCATGCGCAGCAGCATGCTGTGCTCAATCGCGCTGATCACAGGATCGCGCCAGTGCGGCAGCAGTGGGATGCTGGCCAGCTGTCCAATCGCAGCCCATAAGCGGGCTTTGATCTTGTCCACAAGCTCCGGCTGGAGTTGGTGGGCTTTGGACACCGTTTCACCGTTGGGCAGGCTGGGTACTGGTTCAATGACCCAGGCCACATCAGCCCCCTTGACGGGGGCCAATATGACCGGGTTGTAGAGCCACAGGTGGTTCAAGTTGCCGTACACGCACTTGGGCAGTCGCCCGCTGAGCTTGTCCAGATCCTTGGCGTTGCCGACAAAGACCTTTTGCGGCCGCAGTTCCTTGACCTGTGGCTTGAGGGTCAGCTCTTGCAGACCATCCTGGTGCTGAGCACCGAGCTGCATGCGAGCAAGCAACTCCTTGATGGCTGTGTCTCGACCGTAAACGCTGAGCATCAAAAGTCGCCCAGCCTCATCGCGGATGCAGGCATCCACAAACACGCCCTGGCAGCGGTCGATCTCATACAGCATGGCCATGCTCCTGATGGTTGCCCTCAGGGGCATCAAGAGCCTTGCCATACTTGCGCTGGTGTTGCGCTTCGTAGTGCTTTCTGATCTCGCCTTTGAGTGCATCGAGAAAGCCCAAGGTCGTGAAGACACGGCTGTGCTGTTCGCGCACCACGGCCTCCGTGACACGTTTTGGCAAGCCGTGGATCAGTGTTTTAGAGAAATCACCGTCCAAACCAAATGCCAACACATGTCGCTCGAAACCGCCCTCAATCTTGCTGACTGTGGCCTGCGTGCGCAAGCCTTTGGCCGGAGCCAAGGGCTTGTAGGTTGAAATTTTGAGCACCTGGCTTGCGCCCAGCTCAATACTCGTTGAGGCTTTCCAGCCATCACGTTTGTCCTGATGGACAGTGGTCACAAAGTTTTCCATGGTCTATCTCCTAAAAATTGCGAGAACACCCCCCATGCGGGATGCCCCGCTGGGGTTGAAAAAGAATCAGCTTTGCTGCGTTTACAGCAAGCCTTGCTCAGTCATGGAAAAGGTTGAGCCCTCCCCTACGATGATGTGATCCAGCACGCGTACATCCACCAAGGCCAGGCTGGCTTTGAGGGTTTGCGTCAAGTTCTCGTCTGCTCGGCTCGGTTGTGGTGAACCGCTGGGATGGTTGTGAGAGAAGACCACGCAGGCGGCATTGAGCTCGAAAGCACGCTTGACCACTTCTCGGGGGTAGACACTCGTTTGCGTCAACGTCCCAGTGAACAAGTCTTCGCAGGCGATCAAACGATTTTGCGAATCCAAAAACATCACGCAAAACACCTCATAGGCTTTGCCAGCAAGGCGCAGCTGAAAGAACGTTTTGATGGCATCTGGTTGACAAAAGGCAGCTCTGTTTTGAGATAAAGACTCTCGCAGAGCTCGTGAAAACAGTTCTCGCGCACAGTCAAGCGTGAACTTGACGGGGCGCTCGATGTGCTGATCCCATTCGCTTGTGCAATCGGACAGCACTGTGGATGGACTCACGCCACACAATGCGGCCAAACTGGTCGGACGTTTTGTGACTGGGCGCCCAAGCACGGTGCTGAGCAGTTGCAAGTCGCTCAGCTGAGCGACTTGCGGGGGCGTATTCATGATGGACATGACATTTCCTTGGTTGAAAATGCGAAGCCCTCCCCTATGGGGTGAGGCCCCACAGGGTTGAGAAAAAACGCCCTCAGATATCGGCGTCTTGGTGTCTGCTCGGGTGAGCAATGAACTGGCGACAAGGCCAGGTTGGCGTGATGAAAAAAATCCTTTCTGGCAAGCCAGAACGCTGGTTTTCAGGACCATCCAGCATGGGGTGCATCCCTCGGTGGGATGCGGGAGTTACGGTGTAACAGACCGCCCTGCCCTTGCGGGCAAAGCAGTTTCGCCGTGGTAACTCCAATCGGCTCTTCAGTGCTACTGAATGGTTGAAAGAGGGCAAATGCCATCAGGCATCGGCATCTGACATGTTCCAGGCCTGCGCGAACTGCTGTCCACGTAGGTTCTGGGCTGTAAGGCTGTCCTGGTGGAAAAGCCGTTTCGTAGATGGGTCATAGACCGTTTCCTGACCGGTTTCAATGACTTTTCCTGTTTCAGAGCAAGTGCCATTGCGCTTGGCCGTGATGAACCGCATGGGGGCGGCTCGACGTGATGCAAATCGCATGCGACTTCCTCGATCACTGAATCGTGACCAGGTTCCCAAACATGGGGCCAGGTGTGAATTCAATGGCACGAATGACCGGCACGAACTTGTCCGTGAAAGTGCGCACTTCGCGCATTTCCCCGGCCTTGCCCGATTCCTCATAAGTGACCTTCAGAGCCCGGTTTTTGTAGGTATCGCCTTTGACAAGCAACATGCGCCCGTCTGTAGAGCGCACAACACCTGATATCTGGCCAGCCGCAAGGGCCAGTGCCAAATGCCAGTCGCGCAGGGCTCTGAGCGGTCTGCGATGGGGCTGCACGCGTCCACCAAAGTGCTGCTCAAATTGCGGCCAAAGTGTTGATCGCTGCATGCGTTCCAACTCGTGGGCCAGGCCCTCGGGTTCAATGCGATGAGCAACAAACTGCAACGTGTCCTGCACGCAGACCGGCACCTGGTAGCAAGGCCCGCTCCAATGCTCGGGCAACTCCGGTGGGAGGGTGCCTGAGCCCATGGCCTGCAGCTGCTCGGCCAGCGCGGGATCGAGCCGGTCTGACTTTCGTTTGATTCCAAAAATCACGCATTGTTTGAACTGCTGCTCGGGAGCCATGAACACCCGCACATCGCGGTAGCTCTTGGCAATCAATGCAGCAAATTCAGCGTCAAAGACGTAATGCGGGACGATCAGGATCAAAACACCTTCGGGCATGAGCCAAGGGTGCGCCAGTCTGTAAAAGTGCTTCTCCAGCCGCTTTTTGCCGCCGGTGGCAGCATCAAGTTGAGCTTGGTCCGACACCATGTCCCCATAGGGAGGGTTGAGAAAAAGCAGACCAAATTGACGCACCTTGATCGCCATCTCGGCAATGTCGGCGTGTGCCACCTGGGCAAGCCATTTGCGGGCGTTGTTTGCCCGTTCAGCGTTGTATTCCACCCCGAAGGACTCGGGCTCAGCGCCCAGCTCCTGCAGGTGGTTTTGCACCTCGGCCAGCGCTGCACCTTCGCCGCAGCAAGGGTCCAGGATGGCCAGTTTTTGAGATGCGGGCGCATCGAGCGCCTGCAAAAGACGAGCCATAGTGACTTCATCCGTGGGGTAGTACCCGTTCTTGGCGAAATTGTTGGCCAGGCGAGAGAACATCAGTGCCATGAGGCATCTCCTTGAAAAATTGCCGGAGATGCCCCCAGCGGGGCATGCCCCGGCTGGGTGGTTAAAAGTGCATCAGTTGGCAGCCGCTGCCATGACCCATTGCTGGGATGTGGCTTCAAACTGGTAACCGACGGATTTGAGGCGTTCGCGCTGAGACCGGAATTGCACACGGTCCACAGTGGGGTCGAGTGAGATCCGCGCTGCGCGTTGAACAAACAGCTCATTGAGCTCGATGCCAAACAGCTTCAAATCTTCTTCTTCAGTTGGCTCTGAACCTTGCGCGGCTTGACTCCGTGGAGGGCGTGCTGCTGGGGCTGTGTGAGCTGCTTTGCGAGCTGGTGTGGCCACCGCCTGCTGAGCTTCTTCGTCAACAGGATCTGGCTCAGTTTGAACGGCTTGCGTGGGCAGGCCGTCCTCACCAGTTTGTTGCTCCTCATCAATCAGAAATCCACCTTCGGCAATCCTGGCCAGCAGCTCCGTGAAGGTGCCGCCGCGCCAGGGCACAGCTTTGGTGAAAATCTCCTCGACAAGAAATTGCCCGCGATAGTTGCCAGGCTCGAATTGGTCCAGCTCTTTGTCTTTGACCTTGAACTGCCCGATGCTGGTTTGCAGCAGGCCGACGCAAAAGGGACCGTGACGGCCCCGGATTTGCTCAACGATGAGCGTGCCGGTGAATTTTTCCATTTGGCTCTCCTGGTGGCTAAAAAAACCAAGAAGAACCACTCCCAAGGGTGTGATTCCCCCTGGGTGGTGAAGTCCTGATAGGACAGTTGAAAGTCTGAGCAATGGGCTCAGAAGTGCTTTGGTAATCCGGCTTGTTTCAAAACCGCATTGGCGGTATGGCGGGATTTGATCTTGCTGTCCACGGGAAAACGCATCCCCGTGATGGGCGAAAACCAGATGTTGTGATCGCCCTTGCCTGTGCGCTCAAAGCGGCAGCCAGCAAGCTCCAGTAACCGGATTAATTCCGGGGTGAAACTGCTGCCCATGGCTCAGTGCAAAGCGGTCTGAACTACAGAAAACCGACGAGCCAGAAGTTCAAACGGAATTTCCGAAGACGTAATGCCGTCGTTGAGCTGTAAAAGCTCGGGCACCAAGATATTCAGCTTGGCCGACAACTCCTCAAGAGTCGCAGCTTCAGTTACAAGGCCTGGAACGTCATCAGAAGTGGCTACCCAGACCTTGGCCTCGTCATCCCACTCTGCACGAATGAAGTGAATTTTTTGCATGTGCATCAGTTTACTCTCCTGGTCAAAAGCCAAGAAGAACCACCCCCAAGGGGGTGATTCCCCCTGGGGTGGTTGAAAAATCCCGATTAGAAATCGGGCTGAGTGCGAAGATGATGAGCTGCGTCAAGACAAGTCTTGGCCAGTTCTTCCAGCTCTTCGGATTTGAGATTCACAGACATGTATCCCTCTTCAAACTGGAATGCCACATTGACTTCAGATTTACCTGGGCGTCGCGTCAAAAGAATTGGCAACTTCCAAAGCTCACCCACACCAAAAAATGCGTGCCGATCACCCTGGATCAGCGGCTCTTTTTTGGGGCGAGGCAAATGCGAGAAAACTTCACCAGGAACATGTTTCGGGTCCTTGAGAAATTGTTCTTTGTCGTTCACGGGATGTCCTTTCAGGGATGAATTTCCTCAGCACGCCAGGTGGCGATTTGGGGTAGGGTTTGAAGAGGCTGAAACAAGAAATTGATCTGGTCTTTATCCTGTAGAGCGAAACAGTGCCACTGGAGGCTTTGGGCCTCTTGGGATGTTTCGGCTACGAGGGTCAGACCTGTCTCATTCGGTGAATCCAGCTCGATCAGAAAGTGCTGATGCTCAGGCACAAGTCCTGTCACCGGATCTTCTTGCGCTGCCATGGAACCTCCTTGGCGGTGAAATTCAATCCAGCGATTTCGTGTGTTGACCAGTACGTTCATGCTTTGCGGCCCTGCGCACACGGTCACACCAGTGACGGCACCGTTTTGAGGGGTGACGAGGATTTTCATGGAACGTCCTTTTGAGTCCAATTTCCAGAGTCAAGTGCAGCTTGCGCAACACCTTTTTCCGGGAAATATTCCACTGACTCTCGTGAGCATGGACCCGACTCGGGATCGGCGGTACCAATGTAAAACCCGGCGTTTGATTGCAGGATTTCAAGTGGCAAACGCTTACCGCACCATTCGGAGGCCAGTCGGCCTGCTAGGGGGTTTTTCATGGTCATGGATTTCTCCTTTGAAATTTGAAAAAAATTCAGTGGGCACTTGATTGACCCGGCAAAGTGCCGGATCAATCAAAGAGCCTTACTGGCGTTTAACCACCCTCACCCGACCGCCGGTCTGGACAAGCAAAACAGCTTGACCAGGCTCAACAGCATCGAACGGAGCGGGTTGTACAACCGAAACAATCGAGGAGCCTGAAGCAGAATTCACCTTGACGATGATTTCTTGCGCCAGGTCGGCAGATGTTTGGTTTGCGACGCGTTCACCAACAAAACCGCCCAGCATGCTGGACAGGACTGATGCAGAACCGTTGTTGGAGTTGTTGCGGGCAAGCAAGAAGCCTGCTGCGCTGCCTAAGGTGGCACCAACACTTCGAGCTTGCCAAGTTGCCTCGGCTTGCCGTGTGTTGACTTGAAGCACCACGCCTTCTTGAACAGTGCCAACGGTTTGGACCTGTTCACGGCTGTAGATGTTGCCAGCCTGGGCTGTTGCGTTCTGGCTTGTGACAGCCGAGAGCAAAAGCACCGTTGTGGCGATGATGTTGGACAGAGAAATGGTTTTCATGGTCAAGACCTTAAAAAACGCAAAGTCACTGCCCCGAGGGACAGCTGCCCTCGCTGGGTTAAAAAAATGCTCCAATGAAGTCGTTGATCCGGGTGGATCTGGAGCCAAACGACGGGGTGCGGCTTGCGCCGCGCTCTGGTCAGGCTTTCGCCTGGCTGGAGTTCATCCAAAAACCCTGCAAATCAGGATGCTTGGATGAACCACAGCTGCGCTGCAGACAGTGGTTCGTGCGTATAACGGGCCGGTTTTCTTGGGTGGCCAGGCACACCCTAATGCGAATAAATGGCGACAAAAAGCTTTGCCGCCACGAATGCATTTGGGTTGCATTCGTGGCGGCACAATTATCGCGGGGGAAAAGGGGCAACGATTCTTGAGGTCGTCGCAGGTTGGGGTTGAGGCTTACTGTAACGATGACATGCATCGAGCCGTCTGAGACGGAGGGTAGTTACGAGAGGCCAGCGACAGGGAGCTGCCACAACCAAAACGCTCTTGTGGTCGAAACCACTGCAGCCAACCCGGAGGTCAAGAACCTAACTGCTTTGGGTACGGGCAAGCCCGCAGTGCTGGTGTTAGGCACACCAGTCAGGCCTTCAAGAAATCATTTTGGAAGACCCGCTGTGAAAACAGTGGGCTATCCAAAAGGCTCTTAGGAGCATTAATTCAGTGCATGAGTAGCTGATCAATCTGCTCGATGAGAGCCGATGTACCAGGCAGTCAAGACTAAAACAGTGGTAATCAGAATGAGCGTGACTATCATTTCGGCCTCCGAAGATAAACTGAAGCGATTAGCAGTATAGGACAAATGGCGAACAGTGTCGCCATTTCCCAAAAGCTCAATACGCTATGACCAGTCATTCCAACAACAGCACCAATGAGTGCTGATGCGGCAATCGTATCGAGAAATCGGGCAAAGCCCTCATTCTGTTCTTTGTTAAATTTCATGTGGTCGACGACCTTGCGGCTGATTTTGCGCGGAGAAAAATCCGCCAGCACACCCCAGATGGGGTGGCTGGACTGGATCGACCGATTAGCCGTTGGTGCCGTCAGCCTGTGGGGCTTGGGCGGGCGTCTCGGGTTGTGCTGCAGGCTTTTCGTACGCCAGGGCGTAGCTCGATTGCCCGGTGGCCTTGATCCATACGTGAGTGATTTGGAGCAAACGCCCCTTCAACACGTAGCCGATCTGGCCAGCACGGTCGCCCTTTGTCACGCGATAGGTGTCAATGTATTGATCACCGATGCGGAACTTGATCATGACTTTGCAGTCACGGTCATTGGCTTGAGCTTCGAATTGCTTCAAAACATCGTGTGCCTGGGCGCTCGCAGCTTTGACATCGAACGGAACGAAGGTCATACCGTCTTCGACACCTTTTTCACCGTGGAAACCACTGATGGAGCAGGAGACGAAAGGTTTGCCCTTGCGCACTGTCACTTCACGTACACGGCTGAGATAGCCAATGCCCATGGTGTGCATATCGACGTAGTTGTTACCCTGTTGCTTGGCGCTGTTAGAAGCGTTGGCAGAAGATTGGGTGTTGATTTCAGACATGGAACTCTCCTAAAAAGAAAAGGGAATTCCATGCCCCGCCGGGGATAGGAATCCCCAGTGGGTTGATAACAAAAATGCTCCTGTCCCTCTTGCGAGTGCCGCCAGACAAAATGTCTTGGAACCGAACGGCTTGGTGCAGCTTGCGCTGCGTTCCTGGTGCTGGCGAGCCAGCGGTACAAGAGCCTTCAATTTAGCAAACTATTTAGCTGATTGCAAGACCTTCACGTTAAACTTTCGCAACAAAAATTTGGGCGATTGATTGTTTGGGCTCGTGTGCGGCAACCAGGCAGGGATGGTCAGGTCATCGTCAGGTAGATCGAAGCTGATCCATCGCTCCAGACCTTCGCAGGCCGTGACCCGGCCAACACCCAGGTGCAGAAGATCAGAATGAAAAACACAACTGCCAGGCGGCAAGTGGCGGTGCGCAAAATGACTTCGCGCATCAATGACAACAGGGGGGAAAGGTGGGCGCATGTCGGGGGGACTTTCAAAAGTTGATAAAGCGACTCAATGGCCAGAGGCCTTGGGGCGCGTCCCCTCGCGTAATAGCGGGCTCGATAACGGGTCGAGACTGGTGAAAATTTTAGCATCGACACGAACCCTGGTGTCGGCATGCATGAGAGTGACTGCCCTGCCCTTTGTTGCTGCCTGCATTGGTCGTCTCGCCTGGAGCGCGCAATCGGCGGATGCCGCTTTGCTTGTACTCATGCTCATGCCGATATTGTGGGGAGCGGCCAACTCAAGATTGCACGCGGGCACCGTGATGCTCGCGTACATCATGGCCACGGGGGTGAATGCGCCCGCCGCACTGGCGATTTTCAATCAGTGGTCACTCTATTCAGCCTGGCTGATTTGGGGCGTTTACAGCGTCATATATGGGGCCCTTTGGACGCTGTGTTGGTCAAAGAATGCATCCATGCGTGCGTGGGGCATGTTGATGGCCATCGTGATCTTGACCTTGCCACCTTTTGGGACCACGTACTACGGCTCATTGCTGACGGCTTGCGGATGGCTGTTTGAAGGCTGGGGAATTTGGGGGATCGCGGCGTACATCCTGCTCATGATGCTGGCGGCCGCTGCACCAAGTGCGGGGGCGTTGGTGATGGGCGTCGTTGTCTTGATGGCATTTTCTACGACGACAGATCCGCGACAACTGACATGGCCAGATGTGACGCCAGTGCACACCGCCCTGCCCCGTTTTTCAGATTCAGATGTGCAAGCACGCTACGACAGAACTTTCGAGCTGCTTGACAGGGCTCAGGCCGCATTGACCGCGCAGGAGGGCGCAATCCTCTTTCCTGAAAATAGCCTTGGTGCCCCCGAAGTCAGAACCCAATGGCTATGGGATGAAATGGCGCATCGTTACTCAATTGCAGGCAAAACATTGATCATTGGTGGCGCACATGTTCATCCTGATCAGACGGCAGACAACACCCTGATTTTGATGGGCGCTACAAGAGGGATGCTTCGAGCATCAGCCACGGTGCCCATTGGATCATGGCATCCGTGGCAGCAACAGGGGCACATGCAATCGAGGTGGTTTGACACACCGGACACAATGCACATCACCCTCGATGGCAAGTCGGTACGCATGGGCGCAATTTTTTGCTGGGAGGAACTGCTGCCCTGGTCATGGATGCGTTACGGCTTGTTGGGCGTTGACCGCATTGCCGTGGTGAGCAATACTTGGTTCGATGCCAGTGGTGATGTCGACGCATCCCAAAAACGCTCCAGCCAAGCCTGGGCGAGACTTTGGGGTATGAAATCTACGAGAGCCGTCAACAAGGCCTCGCCTTAAAACTCCAACACACACAGAGCCAGGAAGGCCCGCCTACACAGCCCGGCCCCCGCAAATCGCCGCCTGTATTACTCGAACAGGTCGGCATGTGTTCCGGCTCGCACGAATACGATCAGGCCATGTTTCCCGTCGTCGTCGATCTTGTAGGCCAGCAAAAAATCGCCGCCGATATGGCACTCCCTACGCCCTTCCCAGTCGCCACCCAACGGGTGATCGAGCCACTCCGCTCCAAGCGGGGCATCGTTGGCGATCAATAAGAGCATGGCTTCCTTGAGCCGGTTCATGTCGTACCGGCCAGAACGTGACAACCGCTCCCAGTCCTTCAGGAAGGACTTTGTATAGTCCGCCGCACGCGGCAACGGGGCGCGCTTACTTGCCGCTGTCTTTTTCAAGGGCATCGAACAGTTCGCTAGCAGTGTCAAAGCGAGCTCGGCGTGTGCGCACAATCTCGTCGGCTTCGGCCATCGCAGATCGAGTTTCGGCGTTCGGCACCTTGAGCGTGAACGGCATTTGCTTGTCGGCAACGACGCGCATCAAAAAAACGCGAACAGCGTCCGAAAGTGACAGGCCCATAGCGGCCAGCGTCTCGGTGGCTTGCGCTTTAATTTGTTCGTCCACGCGGACGTGAACCATTGTGGTGGTAGCCATGGCAGCCTCCTTTTATTGATTGAGATACATTGTATCGCGAGTCACTCGCTTGAACGGTTGTTTAAATCGCACTCATAAGTGCAAATCGTTTCCCGTGCCACATTCAGCCTTGAGCTTAAGGAGTGCTGCTGCATGGGCAAAGCCTGCGGCGTCCTCGCGCCTGGTCATTGCCGACTATGGCAGCACGCAACGGCGCTTCAAACTGAGTATTCAAGAATGAAATTTACGAGAGCCGTCAACCTAAGTCATTAAGCATTCGTTATGATTGCATAGAATCTTAAATGGCGTCATAAAGTCCCATAGACGCACATCCTGTTTCGCGCTCCCCACGCGTGGGTTTTACCTCAACAACCCCATGGAGTCCTCATGACAAACACCAAATTCTCACGTCCTCTTTTGCTGGCTACGTGCGCATCAGCTTTTTTGCTGACGGCGTGCGGTGGCGGGGGAAGTGGTGGCGTCAACAACAACCTGGCCACGATCACAGGCTCGTCAAGCGGTGCGGTGACGGCTTCCAGTACGACGGCAAATGGCGTGCTGACGGTGGTCGATCCTGATGTGGGGCAATCCTCATTTGCACTGCCAAGCACCCTAGCTGGCATTTATGGGGTGTGGACAGTGACGATTACAGGATCTACTGCAACATGGCGCTATACGCTCGACGCATCAAAAGCGCCTTCCACCGCCGCAAGTGATGTTCTGAGCCTCAAGAGTCTGGACGGCTCAGCCACTCAAGCAGTAACTGTGACGATTGCGGCAAGTGGAGGCAATACCTCGGCTTTGGTGACCACAGTCCCAGATCCTGTTTATACCGGTGCTTATGCCTCAGAGAAGGTGGCAGTTTTCAATCGCCTGAATGATGACCGGTCCAAATGTGGGTTCGGGAAATTAGCGCAAAACTCAAAACTTGATCTTGCTGCGCAAAATCATGCCGATTACCATGCATTAAACAAGCTTGAAAACACCCACTACGAGACTCAAGGACTGCCCGGTTACACAGGCTATGAAGCGGGAGCCCGAATCACTCATGCTGGCTACGCATATTCATACGGATCAGAGGACATAGCCCAAACCACGTGGGGGTCCTGGTATGCAGGATCAATCAATCATTCGCTTGTTGAAACTAGCGCAACAGCAACACTAAAGCGACTTTATGCATCGATCTACCATATGGCTGGATTGATGAATAGAACGACAGAAGTCGGTCTTGGAATTTCGACTTTTAGCTACACCGGTGATGGTTCGTCAAATGCAAAAACTTTGAACATGAACTTTGCCGTGCCTGCATCGAATTCAACAGGGCAATTGCTTGCATCAAGTGTGATTACGTCTTTTCCATGTGAAGGGGTCACTGGTTTGCATCCCGCTTTTTTCGGAGAAAACCCTGATCCATTTCCAAATGTGAACCGTGATGTCAATCCCTACGGCCAGCCAATCTATGTGACTTCTGGTCCGAACACCACGATCGCACTGACGTCCGGCACCGTGACATTGCGCGGAGGGGCAGCAGTACCGACAACTACTTTGACTTCGTCCAACGACCCACAGTCGCGTCTGCAGTCGAATCAGGTTTTCCTGGTGCCCACGGCACGACTGGCCAACAACTCAACTTATGACGTTTCTCTTGCAGGCACCAGCACCGGCTTGATCAGCACTAGCAATCCAAATGGGACATTTACCAAGTCTTTTACCTTCACTACTGGGACGGTCTTGAGCCAGTAAACAGCATCTTCCTTGCCCCATATGCGGGGCTTTAACGGCGCAGCACTTTTACTGCGCCGTTTTTTTTCGTATATGAATCAGTTATTTGACTTGCGTGACTTGCTCGCTGTTTACACCCGATACAAACTCTTGAGGCCATCCACGGTGCAATCCACCGAACTTAAGATATAATTATTGACGCAACTCATTGATTTAATTGAAGTTTTTCTTATTTTCTCTCGCCGCAACATGACAACCACCATGATAAGAAAATATAGGGTTAACCCTTGGGTCATCGCCTCTTGATGACCTGACCTCTGTCTTTGCCAAGCTGGGTCAGTTCATACACAGCACCGCCTTTGCAGATTTGGCCCGAGGTGCCCAGTCCACCGCCTTTGTTCGCCAACGCAAACTGCCCCTGCCTTGTCTCGTGGGCGCTTTGCTCAGCCAACGCTCTCAATCTCAGCAGCTGATGCTGGACTCGTTTTTCGCCAGCTTGGCCGGTCACCCAGGCCTGCAGCGCGGCGCCTCTGATCGCGCCTTTGCCCAAGCACGCAACAAACTCAAGCCCGCAGCCCTGACCGCTTTGAATGCTCAATTGCTGGACCTGGCTCAAGCCAGAGACTGGATGCCGCTTTGGCATGGCTTGCGTGTGGTGGCCGCAGACGCCTCTGTGTTCATG
>NZ_CXOO01000018.1 GCF_001269385.1 Limnohabitans sp. DM1
TTGTTGCGTGCTTGGGCAAAGGCGCGATCAGAGGCGCCGCGCTGCAGGCCTGGGTGACCGGCCAAGCTGGCGAAAAACGAGTCCAGCATCAGCTGCTGAGATTGAGAGCGTTGGCTGAGCAAAGCGCCCACGAGACAAGGCAGGGGCAGTTTGCGTTGGCGAACAAAGGCGGTGGACTGGGCACCTCGGGCCAAATCTGCAAAGGCGGTGCTGTGTATGAACTGACCCAGCTTGGCAAAGACAGAGGTCAGGTCATCAAGAGGCGATGACCCAAGGGTTAACCCTATATTTTCTTATCATGGTGGTTGTCATGTTGCGGCGAGAGAAAATAAGAAAAACTTCAATTAAATCAATGAGTTGCGTCAATAATTATATCTTAAGTTCGGTGGATTGACCCATCACCGGGTTCATCTTTGTTGCACCTCGTACTTGAATCCGCCGTTAAAAATTGGCTATTTAGGAACAAATCATATGAGCAAAGCAACACGCCCTACGCTGAACGGCAAGGGCATGAGTTGGCAGTGGGACAAGACAAGTCACGGCGGTATCGTCTTGACTGGTTTCGAACACAGCACCTGGAACGACGGCATTCGACAGGCACGCCTTGGGGACATGGTGTTTTGCCCGAAATGCAAGCCCCACAAGCACACGATCGCACAAGTCTCTGGTATGAACGTGCATGGGGTTCAAAGTGCTCTGGAAGGGGATTTAACCAGTTGCGGTGCTGTGTTGTTGGCTGAGCGGGCAAGTCCGCAAGACGCGGCTGCAGCGCAGCGGTTTATGGATGGTACGGGGTTTGATGATCGTTATGTATTAAGAAATACTGACGGCCAGGTTATGACAAATACTTACTATGCTGCACAAAAATCAGATGGCGCAATGGAATATGGTACAACCGATGAAACTGGACACACTCACTTTTATTTGACAGGTGAAGATTCTGAGCAAATTACTTTTTATATTGCAGGATAAGTGATGCCAGATCAAACGATTAAAAGCCCTGACGGTGAGTTTTTGCGACTTATCGCAAAAATGAAAACCACACCGCACAGCGACAACATCGCCAAGCCGATTAGCACAGACTCTGAAACAATCGAAGTGTTAATAAGTGATTCAAGGCTAATTAGTTCAGGCTCCCAGTTCGGACATGTTGCTATTGAGATCAATGATCAAGTATATGGTAGAGCGCATTCTGGGTGGGATCAGGATTGTTTAAAAAGTTATCTTTATCGTCAGCAAGTGAAAATGAACAGAGATACGGTAGGGTTTGTTTTAAGAGCTTCACCAGAGCAAAAAAAGCAACTTTTGACGGAGATCAAACAACGTAAACAAAGAAATACAGCATACGATCTTGGCACTGATAGTTGTTCATCTAATGCTGCCGAAGTTTTGGGTGGTATTGGCATTATTGCACATGATTCACGTTGGTCGGTTATTGTCACACCAACGGATATGGCTGTTGCTTTGAAACGATCCAAGCGTCTGATAAAAATAAATTCTTATCCAAAGAGCAAATGAAAAATATTTTTTTCGTAATAATTTTTTTTCTTTTTGGATGTACGGATAATCCAAGAGGCGAATGGTTTGTAATCAAAGAAACTAATTTATATGATGAAGTAAATGGTGTAAAAATAGCAACAGTGAAAAAAGGGAGTTTTTGCTCTAAAGGTGGAGTCGCTTACGGCAAAGTCGACCGATATGCAAAAGTCAAATGCGATAAATTAAGTGGCTGGATTATTGAAGACGAAAATTTACAAGAAATTAAATAATTTTCTTAATCCCAAAGTTTTATATTTTGACATATGTGGACATGGCGGTCGCGTGAAGCGTGTCCGCGTCGTTCGAATATGGCCTTTGGCGGATTTACACCATATTAGCGACTGGCCATGGCTGCGCAACGTTGCTACTTCTGCGCCCCTTACAAAAGGGGAGGATTACCACTGATTCAGCTCAGCCGTAAAAAGTGCCACAGTCTGTGGTCCTTTTGGTCCAGGCTCAATTTGTGCGGCAGCTTGTGGCACAAATTCCAGGTGCGGATATTCGCGGTAAAAAGCCAACATCCGCTTGATGTTGCTGCGCAGAGCGGCGTAATCAGTGGAGACGAGAGGAGTGGATTGGTTGGTCATGGCGTGCTTTGCAACCCATAAAAGAGTTCAATGCTCTCTGTCAAATCCAACTCCAACTGTGTCGTACTTTTAAACCGCAACTGCTGCCAACTCTTGAGATTGAAACCAATATCACTTTCCAGCTCATCGCCGCGACAGTTCTTGTCGGCAATGAGAATGAAATTGTCATGCAGTAGACCCTTCCCACGATTCAAACCCATCAGATAGCCAATCTCGTGATAAACATTTCGATTGCCAAAAGTCAAATCAGCAATCAATAACCCAGAGCCCTCAATCACCTTGAGAATTTCGTCGTCAATGGTATAGCTGTGCCCCTTGTTGAACTGGTCGATGCGAATCTCTCGCAGCAGGATATCCAATTGATGTTTTTCATTGATCTGCTTGATGGTCTTCTTGATCGCCTTAAAGGTTTCCTGAGTTTCTTCACGGAACGCCATAGAAATAAAGGTTCTCTTGAAATTTGAGTGGGTAAGCTTCTGCCATATTGATCAACTTTTGAGCGTGAATTGATGACTGCCAAGCTGTTTGAATCTGCCCTGGGCATCACTGACCCGTGGTGCGTTGCCTCGGTTGAGTTCGACGAAGGTGCCAAGACCTTGACGATATTGATTGACTTCAAAGTCGGCAGTCGCTTTGCAGTCTCGGGTCACGATGGGCTGCATGGTGTGCACGACACGGTGGCCAAGACGTATCGGCACCTGAACTTCTTTCAACACGAGTGCCATCTGCAAGTTCGCACGCCTCGCGTGAAACTTCCCAACGGTTCGGTGCGGTTGGTCGAGCCTGATTTTGCCGGGCGACTTAATGGCTTCACCTTGCTGTTTGAAGCCTTCATTCTGATGCTGTCTGGCCAGATGCCATTTGCCGCCGTCTCGCGTCTTGTCGGG
>NZ_CXOO01000019.1 GCF_001269385.1 Limnohabitans sp. DM1
TGAAGGCTTCAAACAGCAAGGTGAAGCCATTAAGTCGCCCGGCAAAATCAGGCTCGACCAACCGCACCGAACCGTTGGGAAGTTTCACGCGAGGCGTGCGAACTTGCAGATGGCACTCGTGTTGAAAGAAGTTCAGGTGCCGATACGTCTTGGCCACCGTGTCGTGCACACCATGCAGCCCATCGTGACCCGAGACTGCAAAGCGACTGCCGACTTTGAAGTCAATCAATATCGTCAAGGTCTTGGCACCTTCGTCGAACTCAACCGAGGCAACGCACCACGGGTCAGTGATGCCCAGGGCAGATTCAAACAGCTTGGCAGTCATCAATTCACGCTCAAAAGTTGATCAATATGGCAGAAGCTTACCCACTCAAATTTCAAGAGAACCAAAGAAATCATGTACATCCACTGCCCGAAATGCAAAAGCGCTGCCACCATACCAATCGTCTATGGGAAGCCGACCGATGAAACGATCGAAGCAGGCCGACACGGACTGATTCACATGGGGGGTTGCGTAGTCTTTGACGAGCGCATCAACCGCCACTGCAAGGTATGTGGCTGTGATTTCATCTCGGACGAAGATGGCTTGTTTGGCGCACAGCAGAAACAGCGCATTACGACTCACGAGATGCTCCGTATGCTCGACGACCACGAGCAAGCTTTAAAAGAGGTGCACCATAAAATCGAGCGCGAATACATGCGCCTTGGCCGCGAATACAAAGCAGAGGTCAGTTATGTGGTCTTTGAATATCTGCGCGAATATCACACCGCGTGGGATATCTTTCTGAACCGGTTGCACTATTACGGTGACCCTACGGTGATCGTTGGGCATGACGGCAAGATCATGGCCAGATACAGCAACAGCACAGCCCGCATGTACCTGGTCAAGAACTACCATCAGTTTTATTGGATGCTGGTTGAACTGGCACAAGCCTGTCATTGGTTAGGGCGCACCAGCCGGGGCGACCAGAACGATATCGATGACTTGAAGGGTGCCTCGATCGCCGTTCAAAACGCGAGAGAAAATATCGCCGAAAACTGGATGCAGATCCGCATTGATGCTACATCGCGGTTTGAGTAACGGCACCAAAAATCTGCAACAGAACCAAGCCATGACGATGTCTCAACACCTGCACGCCGAACTCCACCAAGCCTTCACCGAAACCGATTACATCGTCCATCACGAACAGCCGTTCACGATGAATATTGGCAAGCCCTGCCCTGAACTGAAAAAGTTGATGGCAGACCGCAATGTCTTGAACGCTGTGTACATCACGGCCTGGAATCCTTTCGCTCGAAAGCTCAGTGACCGCGAAAACGAAGCCCGACAGCAGGAGCTGAAAACCAGCCTCAAAAAACGGGGTCTGGCATTCATTGACGGGATAGGCCAGCACCCCAGCAACGGCTGGCCCGGTGAGCCCAGCGTGTTGATCTTGGGCTTGAACCGCGAAGCGGCCAAAGCGCTTGCGGGGCATTACGAACAACTGGCCTTTGTGTGGGCAGATGTCAGCGCAATACCAGAGTTGCTGCAGCCCTAAAAAAAACGCACCCGGTTGGGTGCGTAAGGTTTTGCTGCAACTTGATTACAGGGAGAGCGTAGACAAGGGTTTTTGCAGCGACACCATCCTACCAAATTCAGCGCTTTTTGTAAGCCTTCAAAGCCACCGCATATTCGGCCGCAAAATCCGCCCCCAGATCTGCGCTGGGATCGATTTGCTGAAACGCCGCGTACATGATCGCCAACAGGTGCAGGCCCGAGAAATCACCAGGCAGGTTTTTCAGCTTGTACTTCTTGGCCGGGTCGTTGATCTCCAGCCCATTGCGGCCCAGCAAAGCGACCTCGACGCCAATGGTGCGTGTCTTCGCGGGGCCGACTTTGGCGAAAGTCTTGAGCGCATCGGTCAGATAGGCCACCACGTCCAGCCGCAGGCCGCCCACTGAGCCCTCGGCCAGCTGCTTGTGTGCCAGCCGCGTGCGCGCTTTCTCAGCCAGTTCAGCGATGGGCGATGTCGGGTGTTCTTTGATGACGCGCTTGAACAGGCCATCGGCCTCGCGGTCGGCTGTGTCCGTGTCCAGATCGGACAGGCCCAGCGCCAAACCGTAAATGGCTTGCGGGTCATCGGGCAACAAGGCCAGCGCTTTGCGCAGATACGGCACGCCCTCGGCCGGCCGGTCCATGGCGATCAGCAGCCCGCCCAAGTTGCGCAGGGTGTACGGGTCATTCGGGTTGATGCGCGACGCCTCGCGGTAGGCCTCGAATGCCTGCTCGGGCCTTTTCAGCCGGTGGTACGCAACGCCAATGCCCACCCACGCGTGCAGGTAGTCGGGATCGATCTTGACGGCCCTTTTCAGGCGAATGATGGCCTCGTCCAACTGGCCCAACTCGCTGTAGCAAAGCCCCAGGTTGTAGAGCACGGCGGCATTGCCGGGCTCGTCTTTGGTGAGCGTTTCCAGGTAGGGCAAGGCCTCGGCCAACTTGCCCGACTTGAGCATGGGCATGATCATGTCCAGCGCATCCGCATCACGCGGGTAAGTCATCACGCCGATTTCTTTGTCATCGACGGTGACGATGGCGTTTTGACCGCTGGCCGCGTACTCGGCCGCAAAGTGCATCGACACCGCCATCTTGAAAGCCTCGGAGCCAATCTGGCGCGCATCGGCGGGCAGCAGGTTCAGGTCAAAGCGGTGCAGCGGGATTTTGAATTCAGAAATCATGAGAGGATTTTGTAAGGACGCCACTGGTACCAGGACGACATGCCCAGCGCTTGCGCCCAGGCATCGATGAGGGCGCGGTCGTGCTCGGGGCCTTGGGGCACCGCAGCGCCCGCATCGCGCAAAGCCTCGCCCACGCCCATGACGCCAGCGGCCCGGTACGGGATTGCATAAACGCTGGTGCCCAGCAGCTGGTCGGCCAACAAGGCATAAGCGGCGGGCATGCCCAGCAAAGGCACGGGCACCGTCAAGCGGCCCATGGCCATGGTCAAGAGTTGGAGGTTTTCTTGCTGGATCTGTTGGATGCCTTCGCGCTGCACGTCGCGCAAAGACGGGAACTCGTCATGCACCCACTGGTCAACCCGCATGCCCACCGGGTAAGACAGCAGCGTCATCAAAGCCCACTGCTCCACCTTGTGCGCGAACATGGGCACGCGCTCCAGGTCGGCGTCGGGCAGCGACTGACCACCGGTCAACAAGGTGGCCGCTTGCTCAGTGCCCTCCCCCGTGTCGGTGAAGTCAAAACGCAAATCCGGTGGCAAAGCATAAAAGCGCAAGGCATAGCCGCACTGGTACGCGACCCAATAGTCCAGCGGACCACTGCCCGGCCGGTAACGCAGCACATGGGCGGCGGCACCGTGGCGGGCTTTTTGGAGGGTGGCTTGGATGCTGAGCGAACTGTCAGGCTGGAATTCGACGGGACACCCGCTGAGGGCTTCAACCCGCTGCACGATGCCCAGCGTTTCTGGGCGTAGATTTTTCATGGGGTGATTATCGGGGCTGGGGTCGACGGTGCAAATACATTGAGCCTGAAAAAACAGCACAGCGCTCACAGCTACGGTTCCCACACGGATCTTTTGAGCATCAAAAAATGTCGAATCTGCACCAAACGCAGCAAGCCACTTTTGATCATAAATTTGAGTTTTTAAATCGCAAAAAATTACATTTTGTTAAATAATTAGAGGTTTAATTTGTGTATTTTGTAGGTAGTATCGAAGGCTTTCGCTGGAGCGACGCACTCGGATGCACCTCACCCCCCACCAAGCCAAATACATCGCGCACGACCTGACCTTGCAGCACGCAGGCGGCGGGCTCGATCGTTTGAGCCAGGCGCTTTTCAACGCCAGCGTGGACCTGAACCCGCACCAGATCGAGGCGGCCGTGTTTGCGCTGCGCTCGCCGCTGAGCAAGGGCGTGCTGCTGGCCGACGAGGTGGGTCTGGGCAAAACCATCGAGGCGGGCATCGTGCTCTGCCAATACTGGGCCGAGCGCAAGCGGCAGCTGCTGGTCATCTGCCCCGCTTCGCTGCGCAAGCAATGGGCGCTGGAGCTGCAAGACAAATTCAACCTGCCCGCCGTGGTGCTGGACTCCAAAAACCTGGCGCGAAGCCCAGCGCCAAGGCTTGGCCCCGCTGCGCCAAAAAGCCGTGGTGGTCATGTCGTATGCCTACGCCACCCGCATCAAAGAAGAGGTGCGCTCCATGGCTTGGGACTTGGTCGTCATCGACGAAGCCCACAAACTGCGCAACGCCTACCGCGAGAGCAACAAAATTGGCCAGGCCATCCGCTGGGCTACGGGCGACAGCCGCAAGCTGCTGCTGACTGCCACGCCGCTGCAAAACTCGATTCTGGAGCTGTACGGCCTGTCCACCCTGATCGACGACAGCATCTTTGGCGACATCAACGCTTTCAAAAGCCAGTTCACCGGCTCGGGCGGCGACTTGGCTGGCCTGCGCCAACGGCTGGACAGCTTTTGCAAACGCACCCTGCGCAAGGACGTGACCGAGTACATCAAGTACACCGAGCGCAAAGCCATCACGCAAAAGTTCCGGTCAACGGACGACGAACACCGGTTTTACGAAGCCGTCAGCGACTACCTGACCCGCGAAGACAGCTACGCCATCCCCCGCCGCCAACGCCACCTGACCGAGCTGGTGCTGCGCAAGCTGCTGGCGTCTAGCTCGCTGGCCATTGCGGGCACCTTGGGCGTGATGAAAGAGCGCCTGCAAAAACTGCGCGACCAAAAAATCCAGAACACCGCCGACTGGGACCAAAACGACTGGATCGAAACCCTGGTCAGCCAAGAAGAAATGGAAGAAGACCTGCTGGACGAAATCCTCAACGCCAGCGATGAAACATCAGAAACCGGGACGACTGCCGCCCCCACAGACCCCGCCCAGCTCGACCGCCAACGCCTGAACGCCGAAATTGCCGAGCTGGACCGCCTGCACGCCTGGGCGCAAGGCATTGGCACCGACACCAAAACCACCGCCTTGCTGCAAGCGCTGGACGTGGGCTTCAACGCGTTGGCACAAATGCAAACCGGCGGCGCTGCGCAACGCAAAGCGCTCATCTTCACCGAGTCGCGCCGCACGCAGGAATACCTCAAGCGCTTTCTGGAGCAAAACGGCCACGCGGGCAAAGTGGTGCTGTTCAGCGGCACCAACGCTGGCCCCGAGGCCAGCAACATCTATGAACGCTGGCTCACGGCCAACCAAGGCACGGGCCGCATCAGCGGCTCGCGAGACATCGACATCCGCACCGCGCTGATCGAGCACTTTCGGGACGAAGCCGACATCCTGATCGCCACCGAAGCCGCCGCCGAGGGCGTGAACATGCAGTTTTGTTCACTCGTCATCAACTACGACCTGCCCTGGAACCCCCAGCGCGTGGAGCAGCGCATTGGCCGCTGCCACCGCTACGGCCAAAAGCACGACGTGGTGGTCATCAACTTCTTCAACGAACGCAACCACGCCGACGCCCGCGTGCTGGAGCTGCTGGCTGTCAAATTCAAACTGTTTGACGGCGTGTTTGGCGCGTCTGATGAAGTGCTGGGCAGCATCGAATCCGGGGTGGACATCGAGCGGCGCATTCTGGACATCTACCGCACCTGCCGCACGCCCGCGCAAATCGACGCCGCCTTTGCCGCGCTGGGCCAGGCCATGAAACCCGCCATTGACGAACGCATGGCGCAAACCCGCAGCCAGCTGCTGGAAGTGTTTGACGCCGAAGTGCACGAACGCCTGCGCCTGCAGCGGCAGGACACCCTGAGCCACCTCAACCAATTCAGCCGCCGATTTTGGGACCTGACCCGCCATGTGCTGGCCGGGCAAGCCTGGTTTGACGAAGAGCACCTCAGCTTTGACCTGCCCGCGCCCACCGCTGCGGGCATGGACGCGGGCATCGCGGCAGGCCGCTACCACCTCATCTCGCGTGAAAAACCCAGCGACGTGAATTCACTCGCCGTGAACGAGCCAGTGCAAGACGCCCACACCTACCGCCTGTCGCACCCGCTGGGCGAATGGGTGGTGCACGCCGCCTGCCAAGCCAGCACCCCGGTGCAGCGCCTGGTGTTTGACCCGGCGCAAAACCCAGCCCGCATCACGGTGGTCGAAGCGCTGCGCGGCCAGTCGGGCGTGCTCAACTTGCAAAAGCTCACGGTGGACAGTTTTGAAAAACAGGAATACCTGCTGTTCTCGGCCCTGACCGAAGGCGGGCAATCGCTGGACCAAGAGACCTGCGAAAAGCTCATGGCCACGCCCGCCACGCTGCAAGGCAGTGGTGACCTGACTCAAACCACGCGCCTGCAACAAGAAGCAACGCGCCACGCCGACGCCACCGTGGCCCACGCGCTGGAGACCAACAACGCGCACTTCACCGAAGCCCGTGACAAGCTCGACCGTTGGGCGGCCGACATGGAACTGGCCGTTGAGCAAGCCCTTAAAAACACCAAAGAACAAATCAAAGTGGCCCAGCGCGAAGCCCGTCAAGCCCCCTCGCTGGCCGAGCAGCAAGCCATTCAAGAGCGCATCGCCAAGCTCGAACGCCTGCAGCGCAAGCAGCGGCAAGAAATCTTCGATGTCACCGACGACATTCAAGCCAAGCGCGAGCAGCTCATTGACCAGCTCACCCAGCGCATGACGCAGCAAGTGCAGACCGAACACCTGTTCACCCTGCAATGGACGGTCACATGACCAGCCACACCCCCTTGTCAGCGCTGCAAGCCATGGAGCCAGGTGCCTGTGCAGACGCCTGGCCAGACGCCTTGCATCCCAGCGAATTGACATGGTCGAAGCCTGGGGGCGCGGCATGCCCCTGATTCTGGAAAACGCCCCCGATGTCGAGTTTCGCGAGATCGCCCGGTTGTTTGTGGCCAGCTTTGAACGGCCCAGTGCAGTCGCAGTGACTACCCCAGAAATCGCTCCGACTACCCCAGAAACTACCCCAGAAGCCGGCTCGACTACCCCAGAAACGGCTGCTTGGCTCCAGAAAACCACTCAGGAACGCTTGGTACAGCTTTTGCGCGAACAGCCGCAGTTGAGCGCCCCGGCCATTGCAGCAGCGCTGGGCATTGGCAAAGACGGCGTCAAGTACCACATCAACCAACTCAAGCAGGCAGGCAAGCTCCGCCGCGTTGGCCCCAACAAGGGCGGGCGCTGGGAAGTCCTTTGACTCAATAAAAACACGCATTCACCATGACCACCCACAACAACAAACAACGCGACCGCCTCAAAGCCCTGCTGAAAGAACTGTTCCAGCTCGACAAACCCGAGCTGGACTTCGGCCTCTACAAAATCATGCACGCCAAAAGCCAGCAGATAACCCAGTTTCTGGACAAGGATTTGCTCAAAGAAATTGAAGCCGCTTTTGGGGCCGAAAGCGCAGGCCGTGTGCAGCATGCCGAACTGAAAGTGGCCGAGGCCATCGAGCAAGCCAAAAGCTTTGGCGCAGCAGACCCCGAAGCCACGCCACCCGTCATGCAGGCCCGCGCCGCCTACAAACTGGCGCTGGAAGGCGGCAACACCGAAGCCGAGATTTACGACCACCTGTACCGTTTCTTTGAGCGCTATTACGACAACGGCGACTTTTTGAGCAAGCGCTACTACGCCCGAGAAAACGACAGCCGCGCCGCGCCCTACAGCGTGCCCTACGACGGGCGCGAGGTGTACCTGCACTGGGCCAACAAAGACCAGTACTACATCAAGAGCGGCGAATACCTGAGCAACTTCAGCTTCGACCTGACCGAAGCCGTGCGCCTGAACCGCCAAGGCCTAACACAGGGGCAGCCCATGCAAGGCTTTGACTTTGGCGACCCCACCGCACCCGAAGGCTCGCCACTCAAAGTACACATGCACCTGGCCCAAGCGCAAGAAGGCGAGCACGGCAACATCAAAGCCGCCGCAGACCAAAAGCGCGAATTCATTCCCCTGCTGTCCAACCCGGTGGCATTCAACGACCAAGGCGAGCTGGTGCTCAACTTTGAGTACAAGGTGCTGCCCGAGGGCTACCCCATTGATGCAGCCACAGAAGCCGCGCTCAAAACCCAATACGACTTCAAAAACAAAGGCGACGTGCCCGCGCACTGGATGGCCGATGTGTTTTTGCGTGCACTGCAAACACTGGACAAGGACGACACCCGCTACCCAATCCACCGAACATAAGCCTCTACGCCTTGTAAGCCAAATGCGGATGCGGCTTTGTTTTGCTCGCAGGTCGTGGCCGAGATCGGCCTTCAACCCTTCGCACCAGATTGCCCTTGAGCAGTTCGATGCTCTGGGCGATGCACGTCGCAAGGGCGCTAGGCAGCAACAGCAAACGGGGCAGCATGCGTTGCATCAGGCTGGCCGCGTAGCTGCGGTTGCAGATTCGATCAGTGCGCTCTTGCATGCCACGGGCACAGTAACTGAGCAAAGCGCCCAGGTTGTCGGCCAACACTTTGGCGGCGATATCAATGACACAGGCTTGCTGGCTCAGGCCGCTGACGCTTTCGATTTTCAGGCGGTGCTTAAGGCGTTTGAAGGCTTCTTCGATGCGCCAGCGTTGGTGGTACAGCTGCCCAAAAACCTCAGCAGGAAACGCCCGTGCATCC
>NZ_CXOO01000020.1 GCF_001269385.1 Limnohabitans sp. DM1
AAGCACCGCCTGAAAATCGAAAGCGTCAGCGGCCTGAGCCAGCAAGCCTGTGTCATTGATATCGCCGCCAAAGTGTTGGCCGACAACCTGGGCGCTTTGCTCAGTTACTGTGCCCGTGGCATGCAAGAGCGCACTGATCGAATCTGCAACCGCAGCTACGCGGCCAGCCTGATGCAACGCATGCTGCCCCGTTTGCTGTTGCTGCCTAGCGCCCTTGCGACGTGCATCGCCCAGAGCATCGAACTGCTCAAGGGCAATCTGGTGCGAAGGGTTGAAGGCCGATCTCGGCCACGACCTGCGAGCAAAACAAAGCCGCATCCGCATTTGGCTTACAAGGCGTAGAGGCTTATGTTCGGTGGATTGAGCTTAAATCGGGCTTGCATGTGCGACCAGACGACCAGGTGTTTTGCCTGCCGTTGCTGTCAACCGGGAGGATCAAATCACCCAAGATGCTGGACGAACACATCAGCCGTGCCTTTGAAGCGTTATCGCGACATTTGGGGTACAGGGTGAGCGCACATCGAGTGCGGCACACCAGCGCCACGGTGATGCTTGAGCGTAGCGGCAACATTAAGGCGGTATCAGACATGCTGGGACACGCGGACATCAAACTGACGGCTTCGACCTATGTGCATCCCAGACTTGGGTCATTGCGGCGAGTTCAGCAGTCACTCAGCGGCTACAAGCACGATTGAGTTTAAAAAATGACCTGGCCTATTTTCCCCTGGCCAGGTCTATTGATTTCGAATCAGTCTACAGGTGTTGCAGCGTGGACGAAATACTTTGCAGGACAAACAAAATGCGCAAGAAGTGATCAAAATTTCGCTTATCGAATTTTCGGCTGCGGGACGATTCAAACTGATGGACGCATCCTTTGGAAAGTCGAACATTCAAGTTATTCAGGTGGGATCTACTCAGTCACAACTAATTACAGCGAAGTACCATATCAGAACAACACCGTTACCTATTCGACGATGGACGGCGCAACTTTCCTGTTGGGGTTAGTTGCGTCACCAATAACTACCAATGATCAACGCCTTAACGGCTTGCAACCAGGAGAATGGACTTTATTGGCGAATGGACGTGACACTTACGTTGATGGCGGTTCTAGACCCTGACTTGCAGAAGCAAGTATCTGAACACCCTTAATAGTTCGGCAGCGAGACCAATTACCAATTTTGAATTCAATGCCCGCATCAAGCGGGCATCTCAATTTACCCCAGTGAACGGGTCATTTTTTGGCGCATAACGCATGTCGCAATTGCTGGCTGTAACCGTCGCCTTCAACTTCAAGTGACATCCAAGAGACCATTTGAACAAAGCCACTTGGACATCCCGGAAAAACAGAGTTGTTCAACGCAGTGACAGAAACAAGGCCGTTAGCCAGACTACTGGACTGATTCGAAATCAGTACGCATGTGCCACCAGAATAAACTTGGCCGCTCGGACAAGAGAGTGGGTTCTCTTGAGGATTCGGCGTTCCAGTCAACCGATCAGTTCGAGAAAGATCAATGGTCGAACGAGGACGGGCCATTTCAGTGTTTTGAGCCATTGAGGCGAGTGGCTGCACTGATGCGTACAGTGTCATGCAGGACATCAGAAAGCCTGTGATTTTGGTTGCGATTTTCATAGCGTTCTCCTTGGTGGTAAAAAACTTCTGGTTAAAAAATCAGTACGTGCAATAGGACATCACGATCACGTCACCTGCAATAGTTCCGCCATTGCCGTTCGTGATGCGCAATGTCCAGCTGGTCCCGTTGTCAGTGATGAATCTGTTGACATATTGAATGTTTTGCTGCTCATTGCCGGGGGTCGCTATCAAGCGGGTACCTGTTGATCCGGCTCCACAGCTTGGTTTGGGGATCACAGAGCCATCGACTGCCCGCCAGGTCTCTGCCGCCACCATGTAGCCAAATCGGTCCATGAGGGAGGCCCACTGACCATTCGAGCAGATGAGCATCACGCCTGCACTTGAAATGGCCGACGTGCCATTGGTTGTGCATGCCCCGCCGCTGGATGCAGATCGAGAGATCGCCACCCACTGGCCAGAGGTCTGGTCACAGATGGCCAGTCCACCACCAGAAATTGAGCGAAGCACGGTTGTAGCCGCCGTTGTCACCTGCGTGGCACCCACCTGAGTAGCCGCACTAGAACAGGGCTGGCCAGGTACAACAGGGTCTGTCAGGCCGAGAACCGGCGTGGCCATAGAGTTGCGTGATCCAGTGCGGCCGCTGTCATGAACTGCGAGTCCATCCACCCCGGCGCTGGTTTGGATGGTGAAAACCGTCCCTGCGGCGCGGATGCCCAGCGTGTTGTCACCAAACACGCTGCCCATCGCTGTCCAAAATCCGGCATCACCACGAATCTTTCCGGCTGTATCAACGGTGTAGTTCGTCCCCGTGGCACCCACTTTGACCGAGCCTTGTGGCCCGGTAAAAGTGCCTGTCGTGGCATTGAGCTGCCCCAGGCAATTGATGTTGATCACTCCAGACTTGAGGATCTGTACGCATACCTGACCTGTGGCCGGGTCCACCACAGCCAAGTCACCGTTTACCCGCATCGCTTCACCGGTGGCATTTGTGCCGCTGACCGTGAGCCCCCCCTGAAAATTCGGGTCCCGGTTGTCGTTCATCTTGACGAACGTGTCGTACAACCCGGCATCCACATTCGATTGGCCGCACACGATGCCGGTCACCGCCCCCAAGGGGTTGGCGATGCTCATGTTTGCACCTCTGACCAAGGATGGATTGTCCGAATGAGACCGTGCACCTCGGCCAGACATGGCCATCATCACGTTGGTTGTTTCATCGTCACGGTATTTCCCCCGAACCTGGTATGCAGCGGTCAGGCAAGCGTTGGCCGTGATGACGCAGTTTGCCCCTGGGCAACCTGACTTGGTCACGTAGACCTGGGCACGCTGATTGGATGGGGTCCAGGCGGGAAATCCGGAAGCCAAACGGCCTGTAGCAATCAATTCGTCCCGCGTGGGGGCCAAGTCATTGACAATTGCAGGCACATCCGTTCCTGCGGCAAGAGCCATGTAGTTGACCAGGATGTATTTCTGGCCAGATGATGCGAGTGTGTCCAGGTGAATGCCTGTTGCCTGAGCCGTGGCGTCGTCTGAGATCTGCTGCAACTTTGTGCTGGCCCACAGGGCCAACACACCGGAGATGAGTATGGCGATGGTCAGCTCAAGCAGGGCAAAGCCCTTTTGCCGACGAGCAGCATGAGCAGAACCAGTTCTGCGCCCTGCTGGATGGGGCTGATGGGGGGGCATACTCAACTCCTTGTGCATGTCAGCAAATCTCAGCGGAACGTAAACACAAAGGCGTTTGTGTCGCCGCCTGTGCATGCGTCTTGCGCGGCCTGGCCGTTGTACGCCGTGCCAGCGGGGATGGACTTGACCACCACGTCGTTGATCGTGATGATTTCTGCCGTGTTTTGGATCTGGGTGCTGAAACTTGGGCACGCGCCGTTATGCACCCGGGGGAAAGTCACGGTAAAGGCGTCACCGGACGTGGTGATCGTTGCCGTGGCCACAGTTACAAGGGCGCCGGTTGCGCCCAACGAATGGGAAACAGCAGCAGTGGAACCGGCACCGGTAATGGTCATGGCCGTCGAACGGTCGCGCAGCGTGTTTGCCAGTGTGGCTGTAGTGACGCTGCTGTAAGGCGTGGGACCTGCCCCCTCTGTATTGGCCCGGATGCGCATCACTGCCTGGGCAAGCGCGTTGGCATGGGATTCAACACGGCCCTCAATCATGTAGGCCCTGATTTTTGGCATGGACAGATATGCGAGAACTGCGATCAAGATGAGCACAATCGTCAGTTCAAGCAAGGTGAATCCACGTTGAACCAAGTTGCGATTTTTTTTCATCATGCGATGAGTAGGGCTGATGCTTGCGTTTTCCATGAGGTTCTCCTTTGGAGGGGTTAAAAAAATTGTGGCTCTGATGAATTTCAAGTGGGTTGCCCAGCATGAGGATTGATAGCGTGGAAGTCGAGTCTCCCGGCGATCAAGAAGATGACAGTCTTGATCGTTGTGATTCGCGTAAACCCACGCGCACGACGCTTGGATGCCTGGAACAAACCGTTGATGGCTTCGAGGAATCCGTTGGTCTGGCGTGTCTGCGCCCAGGCCACGATGCCTTCCATATGAGCGCGGATCATCTTGGCAACGTCCTTCATCGGTTCGACCTTGGAGCGCATCACGCATGTGCACCAGTGATCCAGCATGGTTCGCACAACGTTGATCTGCTTTCGATCAAGGATCTCACGCAACTGCTCTTTGTAGGACCACGCCCTGGCCGTGCGTTTGACGGTCATCTTGGCCATCAACGCATCCAGTTCAGCTGCCGCCTCCGGTTTGAGCTTGGCTGTGTCTTTGAGCAAAGTCCAGCGCATGCCC
>NZ_CXOO01000021.1 GCF_001269385.1 Limnohabitans sp. DM1
GAACTGGATGCGTTGATGGCCAAGATGACCGTCAAACGCACGGCCAGGGCGTGGTCCTACAAAGAGCAGTTGCGTGAGATCCTTGATCGAAAGCAGATCAACGTTGTGCGAACCATGCTGGATCACTGGTGCACATGCGTGATGCGCTCCAAGGTCGAACCGATGAAGGACGTTGCCAAGATGATCCGCGCTCATATGGAAGGCATCGTGGCCTGGGCGCAGACACGCCAGACCAACGGATTCCTCGAAGCCATCAACGGTTTGTTCCAGGCATCCAAGCGTCGTGCGCGTGGGTTTACGCGAATCACAACGATCAAGACTGTCATCTTCTTGATCGCCGGGAGACTCGACTTCCACGCTATCAATCCTCATGCTGGGCAACCCACTTGAAATTCATCAGAGCCAAAAAAGCCGCTCAAGGGCGAACCCCTGAGCGGCAAAAAAAAGCCACGAGTACCAATCGAGCTTTCTAAATCATTCAATTTTCATCAAGCCTGTCAAGGCTTGCGTTCATTTGGCACCGGCCAAAATCCAGGTGGCCAAAGTCAGCGCGTCGGCGTCGCTCAAAGCCGCCTGTGCAGGCATGGGTACAGGACCCCACTTGCCCGAACCACCGGCCTTGATGCTCTTGGCCAAAGTCGCTGCGGCGTCTTTTTGGCCGCCATATTTTTTGGCCACGTCCTGATAAGAAGGGCCGACCAGTTTCTTGTCCACCGCGTGGCAAGCCATGCAGGCGTTTTTCTTGGCCATGTCCAAGTTGGCAAAAGCGGGGGAAGAAGCCAGCGCTGCGACAGCGGTAACAGCAAAAATCAATTTCATGAGAACTCCAAATGGGGGGTTTAAATATAACCAGACGCTAATTTAACCGAAATCAACTCGTCTTTGTGCTCAACCGAGGTGGTTTTGCCTTGGGGATTTTACTGAGTGCACCCCTGCAAAAACACCCCAAACATTTGCAAAGCCTTGCCGCTGACGCGGCCATCAGGCTCAACCAAAACTGGGTTCTTCAGGCTTGACCAGCGTTTTGCCTGCGGCAGCCCAGGCATCAAAACCACCCGCAATGGAGCTGACATTCAGGTAACCCATGGCTTGCATGGTTTGCGCGGCCAATGCAGCGCGGCCGCTGGTTTTGCAGTAAAGCACCACCTTCAAGTCGCGCCCAGACAAGGCGGGCGTGCCGCTGAGCTTGAACTCGAGCAAGCCCCTGGGGACCAGCACCGCGCCGGGCAAATGGCCAGCGGCAAACTCGTCAGCTTCCCGCACGTCGATCAGTACATCAGCTTGGCGAATGGCATCTTCTGCATCTGCCATCGTAACTTCGTGAATGGCGGCTTTGGCCTGCATCACCAGATCCTGGGCGTTTTTCATGCTTTATCTCTTTCGTTAAAAACTGGATGTCAAGGCTGCAATTGCGCGTTCAGCGTTTGCAGGCTTTGCACCGACAGGCTGCCGGTCAAGGCATCGAGTTGCATGCGGGTGCTGAGCAATTCGGTTTGTGCACGCAACCAAGCCAACTCGGCTTGGGCCGCGTCGTTTTCAGCTTGCAACAATTCGAGCGTGGTGCGGTCTCCCACTTGCCGCCCCAGACGGGTGGCGTCCAGGCGCGCTGTGCTGGCTTTCCATGCCGCTTGCATGGCCGACAAACGGGCGGGGCCGGTTTGCAGCACCAACCATACAGAACGGGCTTGTTGCTGCGCTTGTTGCAGGGCCATGTCGGCTTCAGCCGCCGCTTGGGCCTGCGCACTCAGCGCCTCTTGCAGTTTGGCGCTGCGCCAACCGCCTGTGTACAAAGGCACATTCAGGCTCAATCCCAGCATTTGCTGGTTTTGCATGTTGGACGATGTCCCAAAGTCACCCTCGCCGCTCAAACGGTCGCGTCCAAGGGAAGCGACCAAGTCCAGCGTGACGCCGCCACTGCGCGCGTGCTTTTTGAGCTCTTGGCGGGCCACATCGTGTTGGGCTTTTTTCAGCAGCACGCCTGTATTGGCTTGTTGCACTTGGGCCAGCACCTGCTCCAAAGAAGGCACAGTAGACGCTGGCGCCTCGGCTTTGGGCGCTTGCAGCTTCAAAGCGTCTGCACTCAAGCGCGTGGAGTCAGCCAGCACGCTGCGGGCCATGTGCACTTCGCTGTCTGCGGCCAACAGTTGCGCTTGCAAACCGGCGGCACGGGCCGTGGCCTCGTGCGTATCGGTCACTGGCAAGTCGCCCAAGGCAAAACGGTCTTGCACTTCGGTCAGCGATCGGCTCACAGCCGCATGTTGGCTTTTCAAGACCTGCTGCTGGCGCTCGGCCAGCAGCAGATTGAAATACCGTTGCACCGTGAGCAGCATGAACTGTTGCTGGGCCAGGTCGGCACGCAGTTCGGCCACGCCCGCTGCGGTGTGCAGCTGGGCTTGTTGGGCCTGACGCTCGGGGCTGTACAGCGGCTGCTTGGCCTGCAATGACCAACGAGTGGAGGTGGCGGCGTTGGCAGAGGTTGCGAAGTTCCCTGACATGGGTGGTCCACCCATCGAAAACTGCGCACCCTGCGTGCTGGTATCCGCCGACATACCACCCACCGTGGCGCTGCCCATCAGCACAGGCCGCCACAAGGCTTTGGCCTGATCTTCAAAGGCTTGCACCGATGAGCGTGTGGCGGCGACCACCTGCATTTGGGGGTCGTGCTGGCGCGCTTTTTCCCAAGTTTGCAGCAGATCCAGGGCTTGCGCGGATGGAGCGGCCAGCAAGGCCGCCAGCACCCAGCCGCTCAGGGGCCGGGGTTTGAACAGTGGGGTGCGCATGTCGTTGATGCCGTCTGTTCAGCAACCACGCTCAACGCCCAGCTTGCTCAAAATGGACTCCATCAGGCACCACTTGGTCAGCGCGCTTTGGAACAAATTGACACCCACAAAAGCTGTGAAGGCCAGCCACCACTCGCTCACAAAAACGGGACTGCCTTGCACGCCCAAAGCCAAAGACAACAAGACAAAAAAGCCAGCGAGCAAACGAACGATTTGCCAAGATTTCATGATTCAAACTCCAAAGGGTTAAAGAAAAAACTCAAGCGCCGTACTTTTTGCGGTACGCCACGTAATACAAAGTCGGGATGACGACCAGCGTCAACACCGTGGACACGAAGATGCCAAAGATCAGCGAAATGGCCAGGCCGTTGAAGATCGGGTCGTCCACGATGAAGAAGGCCCCGATCATGGCCGCCAGGCCCGTGAGCATGATGGGCTGGGCGCGGGTGATGGCCGACTGCACAATCGCCCGCTTGAAGTCCATGCCGCCTTGCACCTGCAGGTTGATGAAGTCCACCAACAAGATCGAGTTGCGCACGATGATGCCCGCCAGCGCGATCATGCCGATCATGCTGGTGGCGGTGTATTGCGCGTGCAGCAAGGCGTGGCCTGGCATCACGCCAATGATGGTCAGCGGGATCGGTGCCATGATGATGAGAGGCGTGAGGTAAGAGCCAAACTGCGCCACCACCAGCAAATAGATCAGGATCAGACCCACACCATAGGCCGCGCCCATGTCGCGAAAGGTCTCATACGTGATTTGCGACTCGCCATCCCACTTGATGCTGTAGCCGCGCCAGGCGTCGTCGGGCTGGTGGATGAAGTACTCTTCAATCCGCTCACCGTCCGGGCCTTTGATCTGCGCAATGTCGCCGCGCATCTTGAACAGGCCGTACAAAGGGCTGTCCACCTTACCGGCCATGTCGGCATTGACGAAATTCACGGGCAGCATGTCTTTGTGGATGACGGGCTGCTCACGCAGAGTGTCACTCACGGTGACCAGCTCGCGCATGGCCACCACCTTGCCCGTGGCGCTTTTCACGCCCAGCTGCAGCAAGGCATCCAGATCGCCATGCAACTGCTCGGGCAGCTGAATCAAGGCGGGCACCGGGTACTTGCTGCCGTCATGCAAATACGTGACAGACTCGCCCGCCAAACCGGCACGCAAGGTGGTCACGATGGCTTGTTGTGACACACCCAACACGGCCGCTTTGCGGCGGTCCACCAGCAGCAGCTTGCGCGGTGCATCGGCAATCGAGCTGTCATCGATGTCCACCACACCTTCGGTCTTTTCGAACACGGCGCGCACCAACTTGGCCACTTGGCGACGGCCTTCGGCATCGGGCCCATAAATCTCGGCCACGATGGGCGACATCACGGGCGGGCCTGGTGGCACTTCGACCACCTTGACGTTGGCACCGTGCTTGCGACCGATCTCTTGCAAGGCCGGACGCACACGCGTGGCAATCACATGGCTCTTGTCGCTGCGATCGGACTTGCCCACCAGATTCACCTGAATATCGCCCAGCTCAGCGCCTGCACGCAGGTAGTACTGGCGCACCAGACCGTTGAAGTTGATGGGCGAAGCTGTGCCCACGTAGGCTTGGTAATGCATGACCTCGGGCACGGTGGCCAAGTGGCCGCCCAGCTCGCGCATCACGGCAGCGGTTTTCTCAAGCGGTGTGCCCGCAGGCATGTCCACCACGACCTGAAACTCCGACTTGTCGTCAAAGGGCAGCATCTTGAGCATGACCAAACCCGTGGCGGGCAAAACCAAAGACAAGGCAATCAGACCGGCCACACCCAGCCCCAGCAGCTTGCGGTTGCGCCCACCGGTGCGGGTGTCGAGCAAGGGTTTGAAGATTTTTTCGAACACAGGTTCGAGCTTGGCGCTCAGACCGCTGTGCCCGCCTGCCGCGTCATGCGCATGACCCGAAGACGGCTTCATCCACATGCCCGACAACCAGGGCGTGATGACAAAGGCAATGGCCAGCGACAACAACATGCCCAAGCTGGCATTGATCGGGATCGGGCTCATGTAGGGGCCCATCAAGCCGCTCACAAACGCCATGGGCAACAAAGCCGCGATCACGGTGAAGGTGGCCAAGATGGTGGGGCCACCGACTTCGTCCACCGCACCGGGGATGATCTCGCGGATGCTCTTGCCCGGGTAGAGCTGCTGGTGGCGGTGGATGTTCTCCACCACCACGATCGCGTCGTCCACCAAAATGCCGATGGAAAAGATCAAGGCAAACAGCGACACGCGGTTGAGCGTGAAGCCCCAGGCCCAAGAGGCGAACAAAGTCGCCGTCAGCGTCAAGATGACCGCCACGCCGACGATAGCAGCTTCGCGGCGACCCAGCGCCATGAACACCAGCGCCACCACCGAAGCGGTGGCAAACAGCAACTTCTGAATCAGTTTTTGTGCCTTGTCGTTGGCGGTTTCACCGTAGTTGCGGGTCTCCACCACCTGCACGTTGTCAGGGATCACGGTGCCCTGCAGCTTCTCGACGCGGCTCTTGACGCCATTGGCCACATCGATGGCGTTTTCGCCCGATTTTTTGGTGATCGACAGCGTCACGGCGGCAAACTCTTCGCCGCCATTTTGGGCGTTGTTGCCGTGCCAGACATAACGCTCAGCCGGCATGGGGCCGTCTTTCACGTCAGCCACGTCTTTCAAAAAGACGGGCTTGCCCTGCACCACTTGCACGACCAAATCGGCCACGTCGCTGGCTTGCGCGAGGTGTGGGCCGGCTTCGATGGCCACGCTCTGGTTGGCACCCAACAACTCACCGACTGGCAAGCCGAGGTTGGCCGACTGCAAGGCCATGCGCAAGTCGTGCACCGTGACACCCGAGCCGTTCATGCGCTGCGGGTCGATCTGCACCAGCACCGCGCGGCGCGGGCCGCCAATGGTGACCACATCGCGGGTACCGGGCACGCGCTTGATGTCGGCCTCGATGCTGTGCGCCACGCGCTCCAGATCAAAGGCGCTCACGTCTGCGGTTTTGCCATGCAAGGTCAGGGATACGATGGGCACATCGTCGATGCCCTTGGGCTTGATCAAAGGCTCAGGCAGACCCAGGTTGCGGGGCAACCAGTCGGCGTTTTCGCGGATGGTGTCGTGCAACTTGACCAGCGCCTCGGTGCGCGGCACGCCCACCTTGAACTGCACGGTCAAGATGGCCACGCCGGGGCGAGAGACCGAATACACATGCTCGACACCCGCGATCTTGGATAGCACCTGCTCGGCCGGGATCGCCACCATTTGCTCCACATCGCGCACCGACGCACCTGGGAACGGCGCGATGACGTTGGCCATGGTCACGTTGATTTGCGGCTCTTCTTCGCGAGGCGTCACCATCACGGCAAACACGCCCAGCAAAAACGCCACCAGCGCCAGCAAGGGCGTGATCTGCGCACTCTGGAAGGCCGCTGCAATGCGGCCTGAAATGCCCATTTTTTGCTCGCTCATGGGGTTCGCTTTCAGAGTTTCTTGCCAAGGCTGGCGGGCTCGGTCACCACCTGCTCACCCGCGCTCACACCGGACAGCACCTCGACGGTCTGGCCCGCGGTGCGCCCCAAGCGCACTTGGCGCAAACGCGGTTTACCCTGTGCGTCCATCACGTACACACCGGTCATCTCGGCGCGGCGCACGATGGCTGTGAGCGGCAAGAAGACGCGGCCTCCTTGAGCTGCATCCTTGGTACCGTTCTGGGCCGCAACGCTGGCTGAGCTGCCAGGTACCCAAACCCGAGCGAACATGCCGGGCACCAAGCCCTCAACGCCCGCGGGCAATGCCACACGCAACTGTGCGGTGTGCGTCACCGGGTCTACAGAAGGCATCAGTTGCACGCTGGCCGCTGCCACGCTGGTGTGGCCCGCGATCTCGTAACGCACCGATTTCAACTGGTTGCGAACACCTTGAATCATCGACTGCGGCACGGCTGCACTCACGCGCAAAGCCGAGGGGTCGTGCAAGGTCACCAAGGGGCGGCCCGGCATGGCCATGTCGCCCAAGGTGACGGGCACATCGGACACCACGCCATTAAAAGGGGCACGCACGCTGAAGAAACCCGTCTGGGTTTGGGCCGCGCGGGTTTGGGCTTGTTGGGCCTGCACCTGGGCCTGAGCGGCTTCGTACTGAGCTTGGGCGCGTTCAAGTGCGCCCTGGCTGATGTATTGCTTTTGGAAGAGTTGCTTTTGGCGGTCCAGCTCTTTGCTGGCCACGCGCAAATTGGCCTGCGAGGCTTCGAGCTGGGCGCTGCTGCCCGCCACATTTTGCTGGGCAGCGCTGGCATCGATGCGCAGCAACTCCTGGCCGGCCCGCACCCGGTCACCGGCCTTCACGTTCAAACTGACAATGGCCCCGGGGACCTGGGCTGACAAAGTGGCCTGGCGCACCGCCTCGACCACAGCATCCAGGCTGACCTCTTGAGCTCCTGCCGCACTGGCTTGGGCGGCCACACTTTTGACCGCTGCCGCATCGGCATTGGCCCAAACAGGGGCAGTGCCCAAGCCTGTGAGTGTGATGGCCGTAGCCAAAAGAAATCGTCTGTTCATCAAAGCATCTCCATCAAACCATTAGGCTTACACGTTTGGTTGTTTGCGCACATGCGTAATGATACAATCAAATTCAACGGCTCGTCAAACATTCTCTGATGACTGACGTCCTTACAATGTGATGTGGAGCACCCATGAAAGATTTGCCAGCCAAAGCACTCGATCAGATTGCCGCCTATTTCCAGGCGCTGTCGGAGCCCACACGCCTGAAAATCCTGAATTTGCTGCGTGATGCCGAACACAATGTGGGCGAATTGGCGCAGCTCAGCGGCTATTCGGCAGCCAACGTCTCACGCCACCTTTCTTACCTGGCGCAGCACGGCATCGTCGCCCGAGAAAGCCGGGGTGCAAGCGTGTTCTACAAAGTAAGCGACCCCTCCATCTACGCGCTGTGCGATCTGGTCTGCGCCAACATCGCCCGGCAGTACGAACAATCTTCCAGCGACCGGGCCATGTTCACACCGCTGTGAACCTTTCGCCAGCCTGCAAAGTTGTCGATTCGACCGGCTGCGGTTTCAAGCGCCAAACCATGGACTCCTGGTCAGCGCCCCATCTGATAACGACCTGCTGAATCCCAATCGCCTGAGACCAGCACCGTCAAAAGTCCTCAGGATTTGAGCACCACCCCATCGGCATCGAGCACCCGAACTTGAATCGGGATGCCCTGCCCCACGCTTTGGGTGACGGTACAAAAACCTTCAAACTGGCCGAGCACACGGTCAAGTTGCTCCAGCTGGGCGGCACTCACCCCCAAGTGCAAAGTGGCCACCATCTCCAGCACGCGCATGCGGCCATCGCCATTGCGGCCCACCTGGGCTTGCACCTCGCAGCGCAAAGGCTCGGGCGCTTGCTTGAATTTGCGCAAGGCAAACAACAGCGAATCGCTCAGGCAATTGCCCACCGCCGCACACAGCAATTGCACGGGTGATGGCCCCAGGCCCGTGCCCAATGGTGCAGGCTCATCGCTGGTCAGCACGGGCACGCTGTCGTCAAAACGGATGTCGAAGCGGTAATCTTGCTGCTGGGTCAGCGTGACCGAAATCAGTTTTTCGCTCATGACGCAGCTCTGCTTCGGCGGCATTCCTTGCTGCCTTGCATCAAGCCGGGGTGGCCAAATGTGCTCATGGGACTTACCTTTCCTGGGGTGGCTACAAACTGAATGCAAGCCGGGTGCATTGGGACGCACCGAATGGCCTTGTATAAATTTCAGTCTATGTCTCCAGTTCTAGCCGCGACTTGCCTTACATCAAGACTTGGGCGCTCCCACAAGGTCTTGCGGCTTGACCATAGGCCAGCCGCGCTTGGCCCACTCGCTCATGCCGCCGTTCACGTAACGGATGTTGGTGAAGCCCTGCTCTTGCAGCGCCTCGGTCACAGCGCGCGAGCGGTTTTGGGTGTTGCAAATCAACAACACTGGCTGATCGGCTTGCTTGGGGATCTCGGCCACGCGCTGCGCCACCTGGCTCATGGGCAGCAAGACCACACCTTGCGCCACGCCTGTGGCGTGTTCTTGCGATTCACGGATGTCGATCATCAAAACCTGGCCCGCCTCGTGTTCTGCGCGGGCTTGCTCCAGCGACACATTGGGCAGTGCTGCTTCGGGGCTACAAGCTTGCAGCAACAAAGACGACACACCCAAGACGATCAACACCCCGAACCGACGCGACAAGCGAGCAAACATGTGAACCCTTTAAATATCAGTCCTTCATTATATTTATTCGCAAATGCCCATGGACCGACCGCAAGGCGGGCCGCCGAACAGACAAGTGATCGATCTACAGTTTGAATGGCGACATCCGTTCATAGCTTTTGGCTAAAGATAGATTAAATAAAACAAAATTCAATTTTGATTTATTAAGACTATTATTCACCCATTGAACGAACAACACGAACATGATCACCCTTCCACACTCCCCACGGCCCTGGCCCCATTTGCTGGCTCAGCACGCTCGCCAACGCCCTCGGATCTTGCTGGGCTTGGGCATCGCCTTGACGGGCATATTGGTCTTGCTGCTGCAAGGTCAGGTCTGGCTGGCCCAGGCCACACAACACGAGGTGGTGCGCTGGGCCTTGTGGGGCGGCAGCGCGGGCCTGGCTGCCACCACTCTCGGGGCTTTGCCCGCTGTTTTACTGAAACGCCTGAAAGCCCAGCACGAAGACGCCATGCTGGGCATGGCGGCGGGCATGATGCTGGCCGCTGCGGCTTTTTCTCTGCTGCTGCCCGGCATCGCAGCGGGCACCCAACTGACGGGCCATGCCTTCACAGGCGCTGGCCTGGTGGTGATGGGCATGGGCTTGGGCGTCTTGCTCATGCTGGGGCTGGACGCATTCACGCCCCACGAACACGACAAAACCGGCCCCTGCGGCCCCGGCCATGAACGCTGCCAGCGCGTGTGGTTGTTCGTCATGGCGGTGGCCATCCACAACCTGCCCGAAGGCATGGCCGTGGGGGTGGGGTTTGCGCAAGGCGACTTGTCGGTGGGCCTGCCATTGGCCACGGCCATCGCCTTGCAAGACATCCCCGAAGGCCTGGCGGTGGCCATGACTTTGCGGGCCATCGGCACCCCAGCCTGGAAGGCCGTGGGCATAGCTGCCTTGGGCGGCTTGCTTGAACCCATTGGCGCCCTGATCGGCGTCAGCTTGGTGGGCAACTCGGCGCTGGCTTATCCTGTGGGCTTGGGCCTTGCCGCTGGTGCCATGCTGTTTGTGGTTTCACACGAAGTGATTCCCGAAACCCACCGCAACGGCCACCAAACCACCGCCACCCTGGGCCTGATGGCAGGCTTTGCGCTCATGATGGTGCTGGACACCAGCTTGGGCTGACCATTTTTCAACCAAAAGGAAACACCATGAAAATCGACATTGGCATCTCTGAATCGCACCGCCAGGCCATCACCGAGGGCTTGAGCCACTTGCTGGCCGACACCTACACGCTGTACATGACCACGCACAACTTCCACTGGAACGTGACCGGCCCCATGTTCAACAGCCTGCACGACATGTTCATGCTGCAGTACACCGAGCTGTGGAACGCGGTGGACCCCATTGCCGAGCGCATCCGCTCACTGGGCCACCCAGCGCCAGGCTCGTATGCCCAGTTTGCCAAGCTCAGCTCGCTGCCCGACGCACCCGCCCTGCCCCCCAAAGCCCTGCAGATGGTCGCCATCCTGGCGCAAGGTCACGAGGCCGTGGCCCGCACCGCACGCGGTTTGTACGAAGTGGTGGAACAAGCCAAAGACGAGCCCAGCGCCGACTTGCTGACGCAGCGTATCGCCGTGCACGAGCAAACCGCCTGGATGTTGCGCAGCTTGCTCGAAGAGTGAAGCGCACAGGCCGGGGCAGCCAGCACCGGCCAGCGTGCCATGCAGCCGGGCGGTGTTCACACACGCATCAACACCGATGCACCCCGGCGGCTCAGGGACAAGGTTTGACCGATAGGATGCACCTCCGGGTCGAAACTCGACCGCCATGCCATCCCTGCCGTGAAAAACCCTGCACCTCCTGAACATCCTTCAAACAAGCTGTCGAGGCACATGGTGCGCGAACTGCGCTCGGACCACGCAGGCGAGGCCGGCGCGGTCTACATTTACAAAGGCATCACGGCCGTGGCCCGCTGGCGGCAAGACGCTCAATTGCTGACCTTTGCCCACCAGCACGGCGACACCGAAGCGGACCACTTGCGCCTGCTCGAAGCATGGTTGCCCGCTTATCGTCCCAGCCGCTTGCTGCTGCTCTGGCGCATGGCGGGTTGGCTGACCGGGGCGCTGCCCGCGCTGTTTGGCCGCCGCGCCGTCTACGGCACCATCGCTGCGGTCGAGACCTTTGTGGACGTGCATTACCAACAGCAAATAGACCACCTGCAGGTGCACGGCGGCCCCGAAGGCCTGCTGCCCTTGTTGCAGCACTGCCAAGCCGACGAACAGCACCACCGCGACGAGGCCGCAGCCCTGGCAGGCTCGCACACCCCTTGGCTCTTGCACCTGTGGTGTTCGGTGGTCGGATCGGGATCGGCCTTTGCTGTGGTGCTGGCGCGGCGCATTTGAAGCCTCTGTCGCCTGATCAACAAGACCCGCACACCAGCCCATGCCATGGCCATCAGCGTGCGTCGTCCTGGACAAAGGCAGGACGCCAGGTGTTGTGCGGACAATTCGCCGACATGGACAGGCTTGCGGGTTAGGGGCTGCGCTGGCCTGATCCATCAGCCGTGACCAATATACTTAACCCCCCTCTGGCACCCTGCGCCTCTTCATTTTCAGGACACACCGATGAGCCATTTTCAAAACCCCCAAGAGACCTGGAACCAACGCTTTGCCGCTGAGCACTATGTGTTTGGCGAGGCGCCCAACGCCTATTTGCAATCACAAGCGGCGCACCTGTCGCCCGGCAATGCGCTGGCCGTGGCCGATGGCGAGGGCCGCAACGGTGTGTGGCTGGCCCAGCAAGGCCTGCAGGTCGATGCCTTTGATTTTTCGGACAACGCCCTCTGCAAAGCCCAGGCCCTGGCCCAAAGCCGACAAGTGCAAGTCCATTGTGTCTGCAGCGACTGGCAGTCATTTGACTGGCGGCCAGCGCATTACGACAACGTGGTGGGCATCTTTTTCCAATTCGCCACGCCCGAAGAGCGCGGCCCCCTGTTTGCACGCATGCTGGACAGCCTCAAGCCCGGTGGCACCCTGATCATCCAGGGCTACACGCCGCGTCAACTGGACTTCAACACGGGCGGCCCCGGCAAACTGGCGCACCTCTACGACGAAACCCTGATGCTGGATGCCTTCGGCGATCTGGACATCCTGGACCTGCGCACCTACGAGGCAGAGATTGCCGAAGGCACGGGCCACCAAGGCATGTCAGGCTTGTTGGGCCTGACGGCACGCAAGCCGCGTTGAGCGTTGCGCGTTTGCCGTTGGGCGTCTTCCAACCGTTGCGCACCCAGCAACTGGCGCAGGCTGATGCCCTGCAGTTCTTGGTGTATTTTTTGGTTCAATTGTTGCCACAAACGGTCACTCACCAAAAAATCTTGTGTCGCCCTCAAGCCAGCCTCTGCCGGCTCCATGGCCAAAACAATATCGGCCACACTGATTTTTTCTGACGCCATGGCCAGGCAATAGCCACCGCCTGGGCCTCGTGTACTGTCCACCAAATGAGATCGGCGCAACTTGCTGAACACTTGTTCCAGCCGCGTGGTCGATATGTCGTGCCGTGACTGGATGGCCGCCAAAGACACAGGGCCCTCGTGCTCATGCAGACCGACTTCCATCAAGACGGTCACCGCCAACTGGCTGTCTTTGCTCATCCGCATCACCAGCCACCTTGTGTGCGGGTGGACAGGCGTGTGTTGCCGGGCAGATGCTCAGCCAGCTCACGAGTGCGCATGAATGATCTCCTGTTCAGGGGTGTAGGAATTGTTCAAAAAAGGGGGGCTCCTGTGAAGAAGCCCCCCAATCAGGGCATGTGTACCAAACACACCCTTAACCACAACCCTCAACTATATAAGAAATTACTTAATTAGCCTTGATCTGCCTCAATTACCGTAACGCGAGGCCATGACATCCAGACTTACGGGGCGAATTTTGTGGGCTTGTCCGGTGCAACCAAAGGCTTCAAAACGGGCCTTCACAATCCCCGCTGCCGCTTTTTTCGCAGCGGCCAAGGCTTTGCGTGGATCGAACTCCGAGGGCTGCTGCGCAAACAACTGGCGCATGGCACCGGTCATGGCCAGTCGGATGTCGGTGTCGATGTTGACCTTGCGCACACCGCTTTGGATGCCGCGCACGATCTCTTCAACCGGCACGCCATAGGTTTCCTTGATGTCACCGCCGTATTGGCGAATGATCTGCAACCACTCTTGCGGCACGCTGGAGCTGCCGTGCATCACCAAATGCGTGTTGGGAAGGGCGGCATGGATGGCGGCAATGCGGTCCATGGCCAAGATATCGCCTGTGGGCGGACGGGTGAACTTGTAGGCACCGTGGCTGGTGCCAATGGCGATGGCCAGGGCATCCACCCCGGTTTGGGCCACAAAGTCCTTGGCCTGCACGGGGTCGGTCAGCATCTGGTCATGGCTGAGTTTGCCCTCGGCCCCCACACCGTCTTCTTCGCCCGCTTCGCCGGTTTCCAGCGAGCCGAGGCAGCCCAATTCACCCTCGACCGACACACCCACGGCGTGGGCCATCTCGCAGACCTTTTGCGTCACGTCCACGTTGTACTCGTAGCTGGCGGGCGTCTTGGCGTCGGCCATGAGCGAGCCGTCCATCATCACGCTCGAAAAGCCCGAACGGATGGACTGCTGGCACTGGGCGGGCGTGGCCCCGTGGTCTTGGTGCAAGACCACCGGAATGTCGGGGTGTGTCTCGATGGCGGCCAGCACCAAGTGGCGCAAATATGCCTCTCCCGCGTATTTGCGGGCCCCGGCCGAAGCTTGCAAGATGACCGGGCTGTCGGTGGCTTGCGCCGCCTCCATGATGGCCTGCACTTGTTCGAGGTTGTTGACGTTGAAAGCGGGAATGCCGTAGCCGAATTCGGCCGCGTGGTCGAGGACCTGGCGCAATGAAACCAATGCCATGAGGGGGCTCCTTGAAAAGTAAAAAATGAAAAGAGGTCAGTCCGCCGCTGCGCGTCGGCTCAAAATTTCGATGGCGGGCAAGGTCTTGCCTTCGAGGATCTCGAGGAATGCACCACCGCCGGTCGAGATGTAGCCCACCTGCTTTTCGATGCCGTACTTGGCAATCGCCGCCAGCGTGTCGCCGCCACCCGCGATGCTGAAGGCGTCAGACTCGGCAATCGCCTGGGCGATGACCTTGGTGCCATTGGCGAACTGGTCGAACTCGAACACACCCACCGGGCCGTTCCAGACGATGGTGCCCGCCTGCTTGAGTTGCGCAGCCAGTTTGGCGGCGGTCTCGGGGCCAATGTCCAAAATCATGTCGTCGTCGGCCACCTCGGTGGCTTTTTTCACGGTGGCCACGGCGTCGGCTGCAAAAGTTTTGGCCACCACCACATCGGTCGGGATCGGCACTTCAGCGCCCCGGGCCTTCATGGCTTCAATGACCGCTTTGGCCTCATCCACCAAATCCGCTTCGGCCAGGCTCTTGCCGATCTTCAGACCCGCCGCCAGCATGAAAGTGTTGGCAATGCCACCGCCCACGATGAGCTGGTCCACGTTTTTGGACAAGCTTTTCAGGATGGTCAACTTGGTAGACACCTTGGAGCCCGCCACGATGGCGGCCAGAGGGCGCTTCGGGTTGGCCAGGGCCTGCGTGATGGCGTCGATCTCGGCGGCCAGCAAGGGGCCAGCGCAGGCGATGGGGGCAAACTGGGCGATGCCATAGGTCGTGCCTTCGGCGCGGTGCGCAGTGCCAAAGGCGTCGTTCACGTAGATGTCGCACAGCTGCGCCATTTGGCGGGCCAGGTCTTCGCTGTTCTTTTTCTCACCTTTGTTGAAGCGGCAGTTTTCGAGCAACACGACCTGGCCGGGCTGCACATCCACACCACCGACCCAGTTGGCGACCAGCGGCACCCCATTTTCATAAGGGTGGCCGAGCAACTCGCCCAAGCTCTTGGCCACCGGGGCCAGAGAGTCTTCAGGCTTGAACTCGCCCTCGATCGGTCGCCCCAAGTGCGATGTCACCATCACGGCAGCGCCAGCGTCCAGCGCCATCTGGATGCAGGGCACGCTGGCGCGGATGCGGGTGTCTTCGGTGATGCTGCCGTCGTCGGCTTGTGGCACGTTCAGGTCGGCACGGATGAACACGCGACGGTTTTCGGCAAAGCCGCTTTTGACCACATCGGCAAAACGCAAAACTTTCATCGCGCACCTCCTGATTGGCCGGACACCACACGGGCCATTTCCAGGCACTTGTTGGAGTAACCCCATTCGTTGTCGTACCAGGCCATCAGCTTCACAAAGGTGCTGTCGAGCGCCATGCCCGCTTCGGCGTCGAACACACTGGTGCAAATCTCGCCCCGGAAATCAGTCGACACCACTTTGGCTTCGGTGTAACCCAACACGCGCTTCAAAGCCCCTTGGCTTTGCGCCTTCATTTCGGCGCAAATTTCGGCATAGGTGGCGGGCGAGGCCAACTCCACCGTCAAATCGACCAGCGACACATCGCTGGTGGGCACCCGCACCGACACGCCCGTGAGCTTGCCCTTGATCTCGGGAATCACCACACCCACGGCCTTGGCTGCGCCCGTGCTGCTGGGGATGATGTTTTCCAGAATACCGCGACCGCCGCGCCAGTCCTTGTTGCTCGGGCCGTCCACGGTTTTTTGGGTGGCGGTGGCCGCGTGCACGGTGGTCATCAGGCCGCGCCGGATGCCCCATTTGTCGTTGAGCACCTTGGCCAAAGGGGCCAATGCGTTGGTGGTGCAGCTGGCATTGCTGATGATGGCTTGGCCCGCATAGCTGGCGTGATTCACGCCAAACACAAACATGGGCGTATCGTCTTTCGACGGGGCCGAAATCACCACCTTTTGGGCGCCTGCTGCCAGGTGCTTGCCCGCACCTTCTTTGTCGAGGAACAAGCCTGTGGCTTCGATCACCAAGTCTGCGCCGACCTCGTTCCACTTCAGGTTGGCCGGGTCGCGCTCTTGTGTCAGGCGGATGCGTTGGCCGTTCACGACCAGGGTATTGCCTTCAACGTTCACGTCGCCGTCAAAACGGCCATGCACGCTGTCGTATTGCAGCATGTAGGCCAGGTACTCGGGCTCCAGCAGGTCATTGATGGCGACGATCTCAACGTCGTCAAAATTTTGCAACGCCGCTCGGAACACCATGCGGCCAATGCGGCCAAAACCATTGATGCCAATTTTTGTGCTCATGTCAGTCTCTTTCATTCTTCAAACAGTGAATTTCGAATGTGCGGGAAGTGAGATTTCTGTAGGCGCTCGCCTTGTGGGCCATGGTTTAAAAGGCGTGTGCCTCGCCCATCGCCCACGGGGTGGGCTCCTACAAAATCACAGCAATGCCGAAAAATCCTCGATCACGCGGTCGGGCGCACAGGCGTGCACCGACTCGCCCATGTTGTAGCCATAAGGCAGCAACCAGACTGGCACACCCGCGTTTCGGGCGGTGGCTGCGTCGATCGACGAATCCCCCACAAACAACGCTTGTGTGGCCTTCAGGTCCCAACGCTTCAAGCAGTCCACCACGCTGGTGGGATCGGGTTTTTTGACCGGGAAGGAATCGCCACTGACCACCACGTCGAAAGCTTCGTGCAGCCCGTGTACGCGCAGCACCGTGTCGGTGTAGCGGCCTTCCTTGTTGGTCACCACCGCCAGCTTGCAACCGCGCCCGCGCAGCGCCGCGAGCACTTCGCGCACCTGCGGGTACAGGTGGCTGCGTGTGCCACAACGGTCTTGGTAGTAGCGGTCAAAAATCGGCAGCGCCTGCTTCAGGTCGGCCCCTTGCCTCACCGCGGCCACCGGGGTCTGGGTGACGCTGGCCAGCGCCTGAATCAACAGCTCTTTGGTGCCGTGTCCGATCCAGTCGTTGACTTGTTGCTGCGACACCTCGGGCCAATCGAAGTAGCGCAAGGTGTCGTTCACCGCGTCGGCAATTTCGGGCGCGGTTTCTACCAAGGTGCCGTCGAGGTCAAAGAAATAGGCTTGTGGAGTTGGCATTTTTTTCGCTCTTTAAAAGGCTCTCGGCTCAATTGTCGGAAGGCACGATGTGCGCGGGCAGGGCTTGGGCCTGGCGGTGGGTGTGGCGGTGCACCAAGGTGCGCACAGCTTCACACACACGTTCGGTGGTGATGCCAAAGTGTGCGTACAAAGCCGGGGCCGGGGCCGATTCGCCAAAGCTGGCGATGCCGATCACCATGCCGGTGCGGCCCACGTATTTGCGCCAGAAGTCAGGGTGCGCGGCTTCCACCGCCACGGTGGGCAAACCCAGCGGCAAAACCATGTCCTGGTAGGCCTCGCTTTGCCGGTCAAACACGTTGGTGCAAGGCATGGACACCACCCGTGTGGCCACACCTTGGGTGGCCAGTTCGGCTTGCGCTTTCATGGCCAAAGAGGTCTCGGACCCTGTGGCCACGATGATGGCTTGGGCCCCCGGCATGTCGCTCAGGATGTAACCGCCCTGGCGCACCTTGGCCGCATCGGCGGCATCGGTCAGCAGCTGAGGCAAGTTCTGGCGCGACAGCGCCAAGGCGCTCGGGCCGTCCCGGCGCTCCACCGAACAGGCCCAGGCCACGGCGGTTTCCAGGCCATCGGCTGGCCGCCACACATCCAGCCCCGGGATGATGCGCAAGCTGGGCACATGCTCCACGCTTTGGTGCGTGGGGCCGTCTTCGCCCAGGCCAATCGAGTCGTGCGTGAAGACGTGGATCACGCGCTTTTTCATGAGCGCTGCCATGCGAATGGCATTGCGCGAATAGTCTGAGAACGTGAGGAAAGTGCCGCCATACGGGATGTAACCCCCATGCAGCGCCATGCCGTTCATGATGGCGGCCATGCCAAATTCGCGCACGCCGTACGAGAGGTGGTTGCCCCAGGTGTCGCGGCCGGCTTTGGTACAGGTCTTGAAGTTGGTCAGGTTCGAGCCCGTGAGGTCGGCGCTGCCGCCAAAAAACTCGGGCAACAAGGGAGCCAGCACATCGAGCGCGTTCTGGCTGGCTTTGCGGGTGGCCACGGCATCGGGCTTGGCCACGATGGCGGCCAAGGCTTTTTCCAGACCCTGGCCGTAGGCCTCACCCAAGTCGCCTTTCATGCGGCGCTCATATTCAGCCGCCTCTTGCGGGTAGCGGTTTTGGTAGGCGGCAAAGCGCTCGCGCCATTGGCTTTCGGCGCGTGTGCCCCTTTCGCGGGCATCCCAAGCACTGGCCACATCGGCAGGCACCTCAAAGGGCGCATAAGGCCAGTTCAGCGCTTCGCGGGTGGCGGCCATTTCGGCAGCGCCCAGCGCTGCGCCGTGCACATCGTGGGTGCCCGCCTTGTTGGGTGAGCCCATGCCGATCACGGTTTGGCAGCAGATCAGCGTGGGCTTGCCGTTGGGGCTGTGGGCTTGCGCCTTGGCCGCTTCGATGGCGGCGTGCACCGCTTGCGGGTCATGCCCGTCCACTTTGGCGATCACGTTCCAGCCATAGGCTTCAAAGCGCTTGGGCGTGTCGTCGGTGAACCAGCCTTCCACATGGCCGTCGATCGAGATGCCGTTGTCGTCGTACAGCGCCACCAGTTTGGACAAGCGCAAGGTACCCGCCAGCGAACAGGCCTCGTGGCTGATGCCTTCCATCAGGCAGCCATCGCCCAGGAACACATAGGTCATGTGGTCCACGATGTCCAGGCGCTGGCCGCCCTCCTCCCGGTTGAATTCATCGGCCAACATCTTTTCGGCCAAGGCCATACCCACGCCGTTGGTGATGCCTTGGCCCAAGGGGCCGGTGGTGGTTTCCACGCCAGGGGTGATGTCCACTTCGGGGTGGCCGGGGGTCTTGCTGTGCAGCTGGCGGAACTTTTTCAACTCGTCCAAGGCCAGGTCGTAGCCTGTCAGGTGCAGCAAGGCATAAATCAGCATCGAGCCGTGGCCGTTGGACAACACAAAGCGGTCGCGGTCGGGCCACTGCGGGTTCAGCGGGTTGTGTTTCAGATGACGGTTCCACAGCACTTCGGCGATGTCGGCCATGCCCATGGGGGCGCCGGGGTGGCCAGACTTGGCGGCTTCTACGGCGTCAACGGCCAGCATGCGCACGGCGTTGGCCATGCGACGGGCCATCTCGGGGCTGGGGTGGGCGGATGTGTTTGCAGCGGTGTTCATGGGCTTGTTCCTCCGCTTCAAGCCTGGCCCAGAGCGCGTTTGCGGCGCTCCATCATTCGCCACACAAAGGGCGTGAAGATGAGTTGCATGGCGATTTCCATCTTGCCGCCGGGCACCACGATGGTGTTGGCACGGCTCATCCAGGAGTCGTTGATCATGTTGAGCAAGTAGGGAAAGTCGATGCCTTTGGGGTTGGCAAAACGGATCACCACCACGCTTTCATCGGCCGACGGAATGTCACGCGAGATGAAGGGGTTGGAGGTGTCGACCAAGGGCACACGCTGGAAGTTGACATGCGTGTGCTCGAACTGCGGCACGATGTAGTTCACATAGTCGGGCATGCGGCGCAAGATGGTGTCGGTCACCGCCTCGGTGCTGTAGCCGCGCTGGTGCTTGTCGCGCCAGAGTTTCTGAATCCACTCCAGGTTGATGACGGGCACCACACCCACGCGCAAGTCAGGGTGCTGCGCGATGTTGTGCTCGGGCGTGACCACGGCGCCGTGCAAGCCTTCGTAAAACAGCATGTCCGTGTCGTTCGGCAGGTCTTCCCAGGGTGTGAAGGTGCCGGGGTCTTGTTGGTACGGTGCGGCCTCTTCGGCGTTGTGCAGGTATTTGCGTGATTTGCCTTGGCCTGTGGCACCGTAGGTGCGAAACAGGTTTTCAATCTCACCAAACAAGTTGTTCTCGGCGCTGAAGTGGCTGAAATGTTTGTTGCCCTCTTTTTCTGCATCCGCGCCACGTTGCTTCATCTCTTTGCGGTCAAAGCGGTGAAAGCTGTCGCCTTCGATGATGGCCGCCTTCACACCTTCGCGGCGAAAGATGTTGGAAAACGTGCGTGTCACCGTCGAGGTGCCTGCGCCCGAAGAACCGGTGATGGCGATGATGGGGTGGCGTTCAGACATGGGGGTCTCCTTCTTTTAGAAGCATCGGGGCTGGCTTGTGGGGCCAGCCAGGTGCGTTGGCATGTAGGCGCAACACTCAGTCGCGAAAGAGGCTGCGTTCGACAAACAGCGGGGTAAAACTGTCTTGACGCGGGGGCTCGGCGTGGTAACGCTCGATGCGCTCGACCTCGTTTTTGGAGCCGAACACCAGGCCAATGCGCTGGTGCAAGCTGCTGGGTTGCACGCCCAGCATGGGAACCTGACCCGTGCTGGCACGGCCACCGGCTTGCTCCATGATGAAGCCCACCGGGTTGGCCTCATACAGCAGGCGAAGGCGACCCGGCTTGCTGGGGTCTTTGGTGTCTCGGGGGTACATGAACACGCCGCCACGCATCAAAATGCGGTGGGCTTCCGCCACCATGGAGGCGATCCAGCGCATGTTGAAGTCCTTGCCACGCGGGCCGGTTTTGCCGGCCAGGCACTCGTCCACATAGCGCTTGACCGGGGCTTCCCAAAAGCGGCTGTTGGAGGCGTTGATGGCGAACTCCTGGGTGTCTTCGGGCACGCGCAACTCGGGGTGGGTCAGCATGAACTCACCCATCACCGGGTCGAGTGTGAAACCGGCCACACCATTGCCCACGCTGAGCACCAGCATGGTGGTGGGGCCGTACAGCGCGTATCCTGCGGCCACTTGGGCGGCGCCCGGCTGGAAGAAATCGGCCTCGGTCAAAGGCCCACCTTCTGCGGTGGCGTCAGGCGCACGCAGCACACTGAAAATGCTGCCCACCGACACGTTCACGTCAATGTTGCTGGAGCCATCCAGCGGGTCAAACACCAGCAGGTATTTTCCACGGGGGTGTTGCGGTGGAATGTCGTAGGGCAAGTCCATCTCTTCAGACGCCATGCCCGCCAAATGACCACCCCACTCGTTCATGCGGATGAACAACTCGTTGCTCACCACGTCCAGCTTTTTCTGGGTCTCACCTTGCACGTTGATGCTGCCACCTGCATCGGCCGCGTGGTTACCGTACATGTCTGCCAAAGCGCCATAGGCGACCGATTTGGCGATGGCTTTGCAGGCCATGGCCACATCCAAAATCAAAGCATTGAAGTCACCACTGGCATCGGGAAAACGGCGACGCTCTTCGATCAGGTACTGCGTCAAGGTGGGCGTGGTGCGGGGGCTCAAGGACATGGGGCAAACACTCTCTGAAGTTTTAAAAATTCGGGAATTCGGTAGTTCTTAATTTGGCTCAAGCCACAGCGGCTTGCTTGAGGGCTTGCATCACCCCCCGGTAGCCCCCATCGGCATCAGGCGCACCGAACACGGCGCTGCCTGCTACGCAGGTGTCGGAACCGGCCGCCACGATCTGCGCGATGTTGTCGGTCTTCACGCCGCCGTCCACCTCCAGCACGATGGGCTGGCCACCCCGGGCCACATGGGTGTTGATGCGCTGGCGGGCCGCTTGCAACTTGGGCAAGGTCGATGGGATGAATTTCTGGCCGCCAAAACCGGGGTTGACGCTCATGAGCAAGACCACGTCCAGGCGGTCCATCACATGGTCCATCCACTCCAGTGGGGTGGCTGGGTTGAACACCAGGCCCGCTTTGCAACCGTGGTCGCGGATCATTTGCAAAGTGCGGTCCACATGGCGGCTGGCTTCGGGGTGAAAGGTGATGATGTTGGCCCCAGCTTTGGCGAACAAAGGCACCAGCGCATCGACCGGCTCGACCATCAAATGCACATCGATCGGGATCTGGACATGCGGGCGGATCGCCTCACACACCAGCGGGCCAATGGTCAGGTTGGGCACGTAATGGTTGTCCATCACGTCAAAGTGCACCCAGTCCGCGCCTGCGGCTTCGATGGCGCGGACCTCTTCGCCCAAACGGGCAAAGTCGGCGGACAAGATGGAGGGGGCAATGCGGACGGTGCTCATGCGGTGGCCTTGAAAGCGGTGTGGTGCCATTCACGCAACTGCGCCAGCCCCACGCCCTGCAGGCTGGGGACAATGCGCAATGCGCCTTTGAAATCGTGCTCGGCCGTGAAATCGTTGGGCGTGATGACCGTGGGCAGACCTGCTGCCATGGCGGCGCGCAGGCCGTTCTCGGAATCCTCAAACGCCAAGCAACGCTCGGGTGCCAAACCCAAGCGCGAGAGGGTTTGCTGGTAGACCATCGGGTCAGGTTTTTTCCGCGGCGCGGTCGAGGCATCTTCGATCACCGCAAAGTGCAGCTGCCAGTCCGGCCCGATGGCCTGGCGCAACAGGGCCGCAATGTTGACAGGCGAGGTGGTGGTGGCGATGGCCAACTTGAGCCCGGCTGCACTGGCAGCCGACAGCAGCGCCAGCACCCCCGGGCGCATCTGTACCGCTCCGTCTTGCACGGCTTGCTCGTAAGCGGCGGTCTTGATCTCGTGCAGATGGTCAATGGTCTCCTGCATGCCAGCGCCCGTGATGTCCTTGGGTTGGGTCTCCAGCGTTTGCCAATACGCCTTGATGCGCTCTTTGCCGCCCGACACCGCCAACAAGCGGGTGTACAGCGGTACATCCCAACGCCAGTCCAGCCCCATCTCGGCAAAGGCGTGGTTGAACGCCGCCAAATGGGCCATTTCGGTGTCGGCCAAGGTGCCGTCAACGTCAAAAATCAGTGCTTGCAGCATGGGATGGAACCCTTCGTGAGGAAGAAGGGCTCCACTTTAAGAAGGTCTGAGGCTCAGGACAATTCAATATTGGCGATAAGTTAATTAATAAAATGCTTAACTACACTCGCCATTCGAGCACCGATCCCTCAATTTTGAGCCGACTTGACGGTTGCTGAGCGCTGCCGCAGTGGGCTGGCGCTCAAGCGCTGAAGACTTCCGACGTCAAGGCCTGTACCGCCTGGTGGTGCGTCAGGAACACTTGGCCACTCAGTTGTGCCAACAAATGGCTGCGCTGCAAACGGTCGTGCACGGGGCCCTTGACCTCGGACAGGTGCAACTGCACACCTGAAGCCTGCAAACGGGCGTTGATGGTTTCCAGGCTTTCGAGTGCGCTGGCGTCAATGTCGTTGACCGCCGAGCATTGCAGCACCACATGCCGCACACCTGGCCGAACAGCCACTTGGGCCGCGATGGTGTCTTCGAGGAAACGGGCGTTGGCAAAGTACAGGCTTTCGTCCACGCGCAGGCCCAAAATGCCCGGCTGCTCCAGCACGGCGTGACGCAGCACATTGCGGTAATGCTCGGTGCCAGGCACCTGCCCCACCACCGCGATGTGCGGGCGGCTGGTGCGGTACAGCAGCAACAGCACCGAGGCGCTCACGCCCGCGATCAACCCGGCCTCCACACCCACCGCCAAGGTCAGGCCAAAGGTCAGGAGCAAGGCAATGAAATCGGCCTTGGCGTAATGCCAGGTGCGGGCAAACACCCCGACATCGACCAAGGTGAGCACGGCCACCATGATGGTGGCGGCCAAAGTGGCTTGGGGCAAATGAAAGAGCCAAGGCGTCAAGAACAAAGCCGCCAGCGCCAGCCCGACAGCGGTGTAAATGCCTGCGGCAGGCGTGCGTGCACCCGCATCAAAATTGACCACCGAACGCGAAAACCCGCCCGTGACCGGAAAGCCGCCGGAGAGTCCCGCGCCCAAATTGCTCAGGCCCAATGCTCGCAGCTCGGCATCGGGGTCGATGCGTTCGCGCCGCTTGGCCGCCAAGGACTGGCCCACCGACACCGACTCCACAAAGCCCACCAAGGAAATCAACAAAGCAGGCACCCACAAAGCCTGGGCCAACGCCCATGGGGCGGCCCACCCACCTGTCGCCGAAGCACCTGATGACACGCCCGGCAGCGTGAGCGGCGGCAAGCCTTGCGGCACCGTGCCCACCACCCGCACACCCTGCTCAGCCAACTGCCATGCGGCCGACAAGGCAATGCTCATGAGCAGCACCGCCACCGGGGCCGCCTTGGCCGCCAAATCGGCCGCGCCCGCAGACACCCCCAAGCGCTTGAGCCCGGGCTTGAGCTGACGGCGCACCAGCAGCAGCAAAGCCAAAGCGCCCAGACCCATCGCAGTGGTGGGCACATGCAGGCTGGACAAGTTGTGCCACAGCTGCGGCAGCAGTTGCAAGAGGTTCTCGCCATGCAGCGGCACACCCAACAAATGTTTGAGCTGGCTGGCCGCGATCAGCAAACCCGACGCCGAGACAAAACCCGAGATGACCGGGTGGCTCAAAAAGTTGGCCAAAAATCCCAACCGAGCCGCGCCCATCACCAGCATGATGGCCCCGCTGAGCAGGGCCAGCATCAAAGCCGCCTCGGTGTACGCCACGCTGCCTTGCGCCGCCACCGCGCCCACACTGGCCGCCGTCATGAGCGAGGTCACCGCCGCAGGCCCCACGGCCAAAGTGCCGCTGCTGCCCATCAAGGCATAAAGCACCAAAGGGGCCATGCTGGCGTACAAACCTGCCTGTGCAGGCAAGCCCGCCAACAGCGCATAGGCCAGGCTTTGCGGGATCAGCATCAGCGTCACCACCAAAGCGGCCACGCCATCGGCGGTGAGCAGCGAGCGGTTGTAACGCCGCCCCCAACTCAGAATGGGGAACCAGCGCTGCAGTGCGGTGGGTGTGGACACGGCGTTCATGTTTCAAGCCTTTGAACGAAACAAGGGGCCCACAAAAAAGGCACCAAAGGGCACAAAGGCTGCGATCGTCAGCAAGGGCACGGCATGCGCACGCAAATGCCCTTTCCAGGCATAAAACAAGACCATCAGCACATAGGCCACAAAGGCCGCGCCGTGGATCGGGCCCATGAGGCTCACCGCCTCGGGCATGTCGGCCAAACGCTTGAGCGGTACGGCCACCAGCATCAAGAGCAGCAAAGTGGCCCCTTCGGCCCAGGAAGCCACGCGCAAAGGACGCAAGACCGCTTTCACAGCGCGTCCACTGGAATCTTCAGGTAACGCTGGCCGTTGTCTTCGGGCGGCGGCATTTGACCGGCACGCATGTTCACCTGCACCGAAGGCAAGATCAGCACGGGCATGGACAAAGTGGCGTCGCGCTTTTCACGCATGGCCACAAACTCGGCCTCACTCACGCCTTGGTGCACATGCACATTGGCCTTTTTTTGCTCAGCCACGGTGGTCACGCACTGGGGCTGGCGGGTCTCGGGCGGGTAGTCATGGCACATGAACAGCTCGGTGTTGTCCGGCAAGCTGAGCACTTTCTGGATCGACTGGAACAACACGCTGGCACTGCCCCCAGGAAAGTCGCAGCGCGCCGTACCGTAGTCGGGCATGAACAAGGTGTCGCCCACAAAGGCCACCTGCCGCGCAGGATCGACGCTGGCATCTGTGACCACATAGGTCATGCACGCCGGGGTGTGGCCGGGAGTGTGCAGGGCTTGGGCCTTCAAAGCACCAATCTGGAAGGTCTCGCCATCGCCAAGCAAACGGTCGAACTGGCTGCCATCGCGGGCAAATTCGGTGCCTGCGTTGAACAGCTTGCCAAAGACGTTTTGCACCGTGGTGATGTGCGAACCAATGGCCAATTGGCCGCCCAACTGCTTTTGCAAATAGGGCGCGGCCGACAAATGGTCAGCGTGCACATGCGTCTCCAAAATCCACTGCACACGCAGGTCCAGCGCCTTCACACGCGCCACCAACTGGTCGGCGCTGGCGGTGTGGGTGCGGCCCGACTTGGGGTCGTAGTCCAGCACGCTGTCGATCAAGGCGCACTGCCGGGTGCTCAGGTCGGCCAGGATGTGGCTGAAGGTGAACGTGGCCGGATCAAAAAACGATTCAATGTGCATGTGGGCTGAACTCATGGTGACTTCCTTGGCAGTGGAACAACAAAGGTCCTTGGCACCCCTTGCCGCTGTGCGGCAAGGGGGCAAGCCTTCAACTTAGAGGGACTTGGTCGAAAAATACCAGTCCTTCATGGCATAACCCTCGCCTTTGCGCTTGGCAATGGCTTCGGGGGTTTTGGGTGGTGGCACGATCACGTCGCAACCGGGCGTCCAGCCCTCGGGGGTGGCGATCTTGTGGGCATCGCTGGTCTGCATGGCTTGCAACAAACGCACAAACTCTTCGATCGAACGGCCGTTGCTCATGGGGTAGTACACCATGGCGCGCAGCTTGCCTTCGGGATCAATGAAGAAGGTGGCACGCACGGCCTGGGTGTCGGCAGCGCCGGGGTGGATCATGCCGTAGGCTTGGGCCACTTCCATCTTGATGTCGTCGATGATGGGGAAGGGAATCTCCACACCAAAGTTGTTCTGAATGCTTTGCATCCAGGCCAAGTGCGAGTAGATGCTGTCGATCGACAAGCCGAGCAATTCGCAGTTCATGCTCTTGAACAACTCGGCACGCTTGGCAAAACCGATGAATTCGGTGGTGCACACAGGCGTGAAGTCGGCAGGGTGCGAGAACAAGATGAGCCACTTGCCTTTGTAATCGGCGAGGCTTCGGGGGCCGTGGGTGGTGTTGGCGCTGAAGGCGGGAGCGGCTTCGTTGATGAGGGGCATGGACATGGTGTGTTTCCTTGAGTTGACTATCGGTTTTCAAAATCGAGAGATTTATTCAATCGACGGGGTCAACTGTACATACCCCTGAAGGTATTGGGTATGAGTTATCGCAATGAATGGCATAGTGACAATTGCGGCCGTGAAATCGACAAAATTGATCCATCGCAAGCCCTCAAGGTCTTGGCCATGCATGGCTCCAAAACCACAAGCCTCAATGCTTGGCAGGCCCTGCGGCTTTGGCCGCCGCGTCAAAACCGCCTTTGGCCTGCCACTCTGACATGCCGCCTTGCAAGATGCGCACGTTCTCCCAGCCTGCGACGCGCAGCGCAAAACCGGCTTGGGCCGACAGCGACCCGGTGTTGCAATAAATCAGCACGGGCTTGTTTTTGGGGATGGTGTTGCGCTTGGCCAGCACCTGACGCCAGTCCATGTTGACCGCGCCAGGAATGTGCCCCTTGGCAAATTGCGCCGGGTCACGCGCATCGATCACCACCATCTTGGGCCACTCGTCTTTGGGAATTTGCTCGGCAAAAATCACACCGCCGCCGTAGTCCACAAACTCCAGATACGCCTCCATCTCGTCGGTGGCAATGGCTTTGTTGTCGGCGTGCGCCGCTGGGGCCAACAGCAAGCTGCCAGCGGTGGCGGCGACAAGGGCGAGGGTACGCAAGCGCATGGGTGTCTCCACTTCGTCAGGTAATATCAGTCAAAACGAATATTGTCGCTGAACGGCAGCAAGAACTCCAACAAACGCCTCGGCGCACATGTCCAGAGACAAAAATTTCACAGCGCTTTTCCTCACGCTGGCTTTGCACGCAGCCGTGTGGCTGCTGGCCAGTGGCTACCCGTTCCAACACGTCATCCCACCGCAAGCGCCCAAAACAGCCGAAAAAATCGTCTTTCTGGAACTGATCCCGCCGCCGCGCCAGCCGCAGCCTGAACCGCCATCAGCGCCCCCCACAACGCTCATCACTGCACCCACCACGCCACCCCCGCCCGACACAGCCTTGGCTGCTCCGGCCCCAGCGCCCTCACCCGATCGCCCCCGCGCCAGCATGGCCGCGCCCCCGCCACCCACCGCCGAAGAATGGGCTTTTGCCGCGAACTACACCAACAAAAACAGCAAAGGCTACCGCTACAGCTGGGGCCAGCAAGTGCGCAGCATGATGGGCACCGCCGTCGAAGGCCCCGACCAGGGCGTGGTGCGCTTTCGCATCGAGATCGCCCCGGATGGCCGCTTGACGCAGCTGCAAACGCTGTGGACCACATCGGCCAAGGCCGAACAGCTCGCCCGCCAAGCCATTCAAAACATGCCACCGCTGCCGCCCACCCCCACTGGCCAACCGCTGATTTTTGACAGGACGATTTCGTTTTCACCTTTTGCCACCGACGGGCCGCCCATTTACAGGGACGACTGCAAGCCCGAGCCGCCCGTGTTCCGCAACCCTTTTGCTTGGGACGGTAAATCGCCCCAAGTGGTGGCTGCGCCCACACCGACCGCCCCACTGGACCCGCAAGCGCTGGCCGACTGCCTGCGCCAGCTGCCTAGGGACAGCGTCGAAGCCGAAAGCGCCAGCGACCAGCGCCTGATGGACCAATGGGGATCGAGCAAAACTGGGCGTTGAACGCCTCACGGGGCTTGAGCGCTGGCAAGCGGGTCAGCGGGTCAGCTTGAAGAACAAACTGGCCAAAGTTTCTGGCAGTTGGGCCATGCGGTCGACCAAGGTGTAATGGTCACCAAACACATGGCGCACACTCGCTTCGTGCGCTGGATGCAACTGGATGCACCACACAAAAACGCCTTGGGATTGCAAGCTGTGCACCACTTGGCGGGCGTCGTGCATCAGGTAGTTCGGATCGGTCACGTCGACGTCAGAGGGTTCGCCATCGGTGAGCACTAACAAAATTTTCTTGGTGCTTTGGCGCTTGATCAAGGTTCGTGCGGCATGGCGAATGGCCACGCCCATGCGGGTGGAGTAAGCGGGCTCCAGCGCAGCCAATCTGGCCTTGACAGGGTCTGCCCACGGCTCTTCAAAACCTTTGATGTGCATGTAGCGCACATCGTGTCGGGTGTTGGAATGAAAACCGCCAATCGCCAAAGCGTCGCCCAACTGGTGCAAAGCCCACGCCAGCAAAGCCACCGACTCTTGGCTGATTTGCAAAACGGTTTGGTCCGAGCCCGGCGCTTTTTCATTCAGCGAAGCCGACAAATCCATCACCAGCTGCACACTCACATCACGCTCAACAGGTTTGATGTGTTGCTCCACGCGGTGACTGGGTGTGTGGCCCGTTTTCAGGTCAATGTGCGCGGCCAAGGCCACATCCAAGTCCAGCTCACTGCCATTTTCCAAATGACGCTCGCGGGTGCGGCCTTGGGGTTTGAGTTGATCGAGCAAACGTTGCAAACGTTTGGACAGTGCGGCATGACGCAACAACAACTGGTCAATGTCATCCGCATGGCCAGGCGGGTGCAGGTATTCAAACACCCTCACCCAGTCGGGGCGCTCACTGCCAGCCAAATAATCCCACTCGGGGTAGAGCTGCGGGGGTAAACTATGGAGCTCTTCATCAGCCAAACGTGTGGGGCTAGGTGCGGTGTCTTCTTCGTCACCGTCTTCAATGAATTGCCAAAGGTGTCGGTTGTCGTCACGCCAGTCCACTTGCGTGTGTTCGAAATGCACTTGCGCCTGCGCATCGCTAGGGCGGCGTGTGCGGGCCACAAACTGCAGCGCCAACTGCGCCACTTGGGCCGTGCTCACCTGGCCCGTTTCGGTCCCCTGCCCCCGCTCCTGTGCTTGCCCATCGACCAAGGCCATGAAACGATCACGCCACTCGCGCAGTTGCGGGTCTTGAACCTCAAAGCGTTCATCCAAAACGCTGCGGCTCCACACACTGAGGCGGTGCAGCAAACAGGCGTGCGTGGCCTCGTTGCAGCCGCCTTCTTGCACGGGTGGGTACAGTGCCAGCAAGCTGTGTCGCAGGCCAGGCCAAGTGCGCATCAAAAGCAAATCGATGCGCGTGTCTTCAAACCACTCCACTGCAAGCCTTTGCATCGGACTCCAGTTGTCGGCAATGCAGGGCGTGGACCAACGGATGTGTCCGGCCATGTGCATCACCATCAGGCGGTAACGGTCTAAAGCGCTGACCCCAGCCTGTCCATCCAATACATCTGGCAAGCCCATGGCATAGCTGGGCCCTTTGTCGGAAGATTCCAGCAACAAGCAAGGTGAGACCGACACGGCCTGCACCCCGTGCTCTGCACTCACTTGTGCGGTGGGCAGGGGCAGCACATGCGCTTGCAATTGCCACATGGCTTGCAGGCTCAGGCTGAGCGTGCGCTCGGCATCACGCAACAAAGTGCCGTGGCGTTCTCGCTGCAACACAGCCAAACTGTCGGGGCTGCGCAAGGCAAAGTAGTCTTCTTGTTGGGGTGGGTGGTGCGCATACGCACGCGCTCCAAAATCCACCCACGCTTGCCAGCCCGACAAGGACAATGTTTGCAACAGTCGCGGGGCTTGCAAGAGCAACTCCGGCAAACCCGCGCTGGGCAAGGTGGCTTGTCGGCCATGGATAGATCCGGTGGTGCGATCCATGAAATGACCCACCGTGTGCAAATACGCTTGCAGCACAGACAAACCACCCAAACGCTGGGCCACAGGCCCCAAGCTGGTGAGTAAGTGAGTCATCGCAGCACTGTTGGGCGACTTGTTCATGCGCAGCAACAAGGCCATCACAACCTCGAAGGCTTGCTCCGCATCGCTCTCGCCCAAAGCTTCCACCACTTCGGGCCAATAGGTCAGCCATGCCAGCACAGGATCAGCGCCTCGGCCGAGTTTGCCCAGCTGACGACCACCCTGCCAAAAGGCCTGCAAAGAGGACGGGCTCAGACGCGCAATGGCTTCGTGTGCGCAGGCTTCAAACACAGGGCGCACGGCGGGCAAAGCACAGTCCAAGGCTTGCCAGCCCGCCAACACTTGGGGGTCATGCGCCCAAGGGGCGTTGGGATTGGGGGCGGGGTCAGCCCCAGCAGGCATCGATGGCATGGTCCAGGCTTTGTCGGATGTCCAAGTCATCGGTGATGGGGCGCACCATGGCCATGCGGCAAGCGTCGCGTGGCGCAACACCTTGGCGCATGAGCTGGGCCGCATACACCAGCAAACGGGTCGACACGCCTTCGCTCAGGCCGTGACCCTTGAGCGCACGGGCGGCTCCCGCGATGCGCACCAACTGCGTGGCTGTGGCTGTGTCGATGCCCGTTTCACTCACCACGATTTGAGCTTCCAACTCGGGCAAGGGGTAATCAAAATCAAATGCCACAAAGCGTTGTTTGGTTGAAGGCTTCAAATCCTTCATCGCGCTTTGGTAGCCGGGGTTGTACGAGATGACCAATTGAAAGTCGGGGTGGGCTTGAACCACTTCGGCTTTTTTATCGATAGGCAAACAGCGGCGGTGGTCGGTCAAAGCATGAATCACCACCGTGGTGTCTTGCCGCGCCTCGACCACTTCGTCCAAATAACAAATGGCCCCGATGCGGGCCGCTTGGGTCAGAGGCCCGTCCACCCACCGCGTTCCCTGACTGTCGAGCAAATAGCGGCCCACCAAGTCGGAGGCCGTCATGTCCTCGTTGCAAGCCACCGTGATGAGCGGCTTGCCCAAGCGCCAAGCCATGTGCTCCACAAAGCGCGATTTACCGCAGCCCGTGGGGCCCTTGACCATGACAGGCAAACGCGCTGCATAAGCGGCTTCGTACAAAGCCAACTCATCGCCTTGCGGGTGATACAGGGGTTCGCTGGTCATAGGGGCTCCTGTTTTTGGACGTGCGGCTCGACTTACTTGTGTGCCGACAACTTGTCGCGCCAGCCTGGGAAGAGCTTGTCAGCGTCGCCGGGGAACGAAGCGAACGCACGGGCGAACTCTTTGTGCTCTTTGGCGAACTCAATCGGATCAGCACCCGACTTCCAGCACTCATACGACTGACGCAGAGAAATCGCGCCAGCAGCTGGGCTGTCGATGTGGCCGTAAGAGCCGCCACCAGAGGTGTTGATCACGTTGCCGTGGCCCAAGTTTTGGAAGAAGCCAGGCAGACGCAGCGCGTTCATGCCGCCCGAGATGATGGGGGTGGTGGGCTTCATGCCGTACCACTTCTGGAAGTAGACAGGTCCTTGGCACTCGTCGCGCTCGATCATGTAGGCGATCATGCGGTCATCGTTTTCGCCTTCCATCTTGCCGTAGCCCATGGTGCCAACGTGGATGCCCGAGGCCCCCTGCAAGCGCGAAATCTTGGCCAGCACAAAGGCGGTGTAACCGCGTTTGGCGCTGGGGCTGGTGACCATGCCGTGGCCTGCGCGGTGGTAGTGCAGGTATTGGTTGGGATATTGACGGCGTGCGGTGGTGATCATGCCGGGGCCACCCACAAAACCATCCACAAGGAAAGCCACTTTGTCGGCATCGGGGCCAAAGGCTTCAAGGATGAAGTCGGCGCGGGCGCACATCTCGTAGTGGTCGTCGGCGGTGATGTTGGCCGAGAACAATTTGGCTTGGCCGGTTTCGTCTTGTGCACGCTTCATCGCGTCGACCACCAGCGGGATGGTTTTCTTCATGGGCGCAAACACCTGGTTGCCTTGTGGCTCATCGTTTTTGATGAAGTCACCCCCCAGCCAGAATTGGTAAGCGGCTTGCGCAAAGGGCTCGGGGCGCAGGCCCAACTTGGGCTTGATGATGGTGCCGGCAATGTAGCCACCGTCTTTGACTGGGCGGCCCAGGATGCGCCACATGTCAGAGATGTCTTTGCTCGGACCATCGAACAACTGGATGGCACGCTCGGGGAAATAAATGTCGTGGATCTTGGCGTGCTGGATGTCGCCCATGCCCTGGTTGTTGCCAATGACCAAAGTCAGGATCGAGACCATCATCATGCGGCCATCGGTCACATTGCGGTCAAATAAATCCATCGGGTAGGCGATGCGCATGTCTTCGGTGGCTTCGTCGATGAAGTAAACCAAAGCGTCCAGGCCTTTGGTGAAGTCGTCTGTGGTTGACACCTCGACGTTTGTGCCGGTGGAGGATTCAGCGGCAAAGTGCGCCGCCGCCTCCAAGTAGCCATAACCGGCTTTGGGCTTCATTTTGTAGGCCACCAGAATGTGGCGACCGCCTTGGATGAGGTCCTCTTCTGTGAGGCTCAGGTCGGCATAACGTGCGCTTTGGTCCATTTTCTGTCTCCAGTCAAATTTGTGGGTTGAGGCAATGACTGGACTTTAAAAATCTTCTGCAATAAGGTAAATTCAATATTAATCGCAACTAAATTAAGCAAAGACTGAATGAAGAACGCCACCTTCCGCCAACTTCGCGTGTTCAACGAGGTGGCCCGTCACCTGAGCTTTGTGCGTGCCGCCGAAAACTTGCACCTGACCCCGCCCGCCGTGACCATGCAGGTCAAGGAACTCGAAGGCCATGTGGGCATGCCCCTGTTTGACCGGCGCGGCAAGCAAGTGAGCCTGACCACCACAGGCGAGTACATGCTGGTTTATGCCCGCAAAATTTTGGCTACCGTGAAAGACGCCGAAGACGCTGCGGCCCGTTTGCAGAGGGCCGAAACCGGGGTGCTGACCATCGGCTTTGTCAGCACGGCCAAGTATTTTTTGATGAACATGCTGGCAGACTTTCGCAATCTGCACCCAGGCGTGGACATCCAGATCCTGATTGGCAACCGCGACCAACTCGTCAGCATGCTGCAAAACAGCGAGGTCGACATCGCCGTGATGGGCCGTCCCCCCAAAGAGCTGCAAACCCGGGCCGAGCCCTTCGCGGCACACCCGCATGTGTTTGTCTCGTCCGTGGACCACCCACTGGCCCAGCGCGATCACCTGCGTGTGGAAGACCTGCGCCCCTATGACTTCATCGTGCGCGAAAAAGGCGCAGGCACCCGCGCCGCCATGGAAAAGTTTTTTGAAGACACACACGTCGAGCCGCGCTTGAAAATCCAGCTGCACAGCAACGAGATCATCAAGCAGGCTGTGATGGCGGGGCTGGGCCTGGGCTTTTTGTCGCTTCACACCATTGGCCTGGAGCTGGAGCACAACCTGATCCGCATGCTCGATGTGGAAGGCGCACCCGTGGTGCGCTCATGGAACGTGGTGCACACCCAATCCAAAATGCTCTCGCCCGCGGCCGAGGCGTTTCGCTACTTCATGCTCGAAGAAGCCGAAAGCCACCTGGCCCAGCGCTTTGGCATGCACTGGCCCAAAGCCACCTGAACACTTGGCATCTTCAGCGCTTGCGCATGGCCAGCACGGGCCACAGCAGCACGGCTGCCGCCACGCCCATACCTGCGGCCATGCCCAGCAAAGCGGCCCAGTCCACCCAATAGCCCATGTCGGCCAGTGTGGACTTGGACAAAGACGGCAAAGTCAGCACCGCTGCCATCGCCACCAGCACGGCCAAAGCCACCAGCGTTGAGGCGCTGACAAGCGCCAGCTTCTTGCGGTTGATCAGCATGACCGCCGCCCACACCAGCGCCAAAGGTAACAGCGCAGGCCAAAGGTCCCAAGCGATTTCGAAGGCAATGTTCATCGCCAGCCAGATTTCATACATGTGCGTCTCCTGATGTGGTGATTGGGCTTCAGACCCGGCCCTTGAGCGTCGCCATGTAGGCAGGCTTGAGCATGCGGTATTTCATCAGCCAGGCAAAGTAGCCCGCCTGCAGCGGCTCGATCATGGGAAGCGTTGGCGTGAGATGGCCCGCATAGTCGAACTCGATCAGCATGGCCGAGCCTTCTTTCACGATCAGCGGGCACGAGGTTTAGCCATCGAACTTCTGGCCGGGCGTGCGGCCCGCGATCACGTCCACCACATGCTCGGCCACGATGGGCGCGCTCTTTTTGACGGTGGCCGCCGTCTTGCCACGCGGCGTGCCGTTCACATCGCCCACGCCAAACACATTAGGGTAGCGGCGGTGCTGCAAGGTGTCCTTGTCCACCTCCAGCCAGCCGCCTGCGGCAAAGGGGCCCTCTTTCCAGGCCAAGTCGGAATTCTTGACCGCATCGGGCGCACGCATGGGCGGCACCACATGGATGAAGTCGTAAGGCACTTCGGTGCTGTCACCTTCGGGCGAGACAAAACGCGCCCGTTGCGCACCGATGTCTAGGCCTTGCAGCTTTTGCGTGGTCTCGACCGCGATGCCCAAATCATTCCAGCGCGAGAGCACGTTGTCGTTGACCACCTTGACGCCAAACACATTGCCCAGCGCCGAGTAAAACGTGACTTTGGATTGGTCCAGCGTGCCTGACTGCGCCAGGCGGTCGCGCAGCATGAAGGTCATCTTGAGGGGCGCGCCCGCGCACTTGAGCGGCGTGGCCGGCAGCGTCAGCACCGCGTTGCCACCTTTGCGCCGAAACGCGTCCATGCTGGCCCAAGTGGCCTGCGCTGCTTCGGGGCTGGGGTAGACGCTGGTCAGGCCCTTTTGGCCAATCGCGCTCACATCCATGCCCTCGATCAGCGACCAGTCCTGGTGCGTGCCCATGGCCACCACCAGATAGTCGTATGGGACGCGCTGACCCGAAGCCGTGACCACCGTGTTGCTGGCCGGGTCCAGCTCGCTGACCATGTCCTTGATCCAATTGAGCTGGGGCGGGTGAAAGTCGGCATTGCGGTCGCGCACCTTGCTCACGGGCCACACGCCCGTGGCCACCAGGGTGTAACCGGGCTGGTAGTTGTGCTCTTCCTTGCGGTCGATCAGGGTGATCTTGGCCCCGTCAAGCAAGGCATGGAGCCGGTTGGCCACAGCAATGCCACCCAAGCCACCGCCCAAAATCACGATGTGCGCCTGCGTTTTGGTTTTGGCCGCCTGGGCAGCGGGCGCAGCGCTGGCCAAAACGGCAGCGCCTGCCGAGCCCAGCAACCACTGGCGGCGGCTCAGCGCGCTGGATCTGTTTTTTGGGTTTTCCATCGTGACTCCTTTGACAAGGCGGCCATCTTCTCAGTGTGTGGCCCCACGGATTTGAGCTGGATCAATTTCATGCACAAAGGCTCTTTTTGCAGCGTTTTTTTGACGATCCCAACCCGCCCCAACAAAAGGCGAATCCTGAATTGATTTGCATCAACCGTTTGGCCGCGCCCATTTTTAGAATGCCGACCAAGCCGGGCCACAGGCCCTTTTTTGCCCCCTCAAACGGAACAACACATGAAAAACATCGCCGCCTGGATTTTGGGCATGAGCCTCTCTGGACTGGCCTTTGGCCAAGCCGCCACCATCGCCGTGGGCACGCCTTTGAACATCATCGACACCCAAAAATCGGTTGTGGTTCAAACCGCCAAAGGCCCCGTCACCATCACCCGCACCATGACCGCTTGTGCCAAAAACGGCGGCAACTTGCAGCCTTTGGTGCCCGTGCCCGGTGTGCACCCCGTGGGTGAAATTGAGATCCTCGAAGCCTTGAGCGACCGCAACGCCATCGTGCTGGACATGCGCGACACCAACGACCGCGTCAAAGGCACGATTCCCGGCTCGGTCGGCATCCCCTACACCGAGGTGGCGGCCCGCATGAACGAATTGGGTTGCAAGAAAAATGGCAGCCAGTGGGATTGCGCATCGGCCAAAAAGGTCTACGCCTTTTGCAACGGCCCCGTCTGCCCCCAAAGCCCCATGGCCATCAAAGCCATGACCCGCGATGGTTTCCCGTCCAACAAAATTTATTACTACCGTGGCGGCATGCTGGACTGGGACGCCCTGGGCCTGACCAGCGTGAAAGACGAGTTTTAATCAGCTGCCTGACCTTCAATCACTGGCGCTGCAACAAAACTTCGTTGGTGATTTCATAGCGCCGGCCCTGTTTGTCGCAGGGTTTTAAGGCTCCGTCGCGCACCAAGCTGCTGATTTCGCGGCTGACGGTTTCGAGTTTGATGTCGAGCATGGCGCCCATGTCGTCGCGGGCAAAAAACGAGGTGATGCCGGGTTGGTCGGGGTCGCGCATTTTGAGGGCGAGGGCGGCCACGCGTTGGCGGGCCGAGCCGAAGTTCAGGTCGGCCAGCCAGTCGTCGGCGTCTTTCAGGGCTTGTTGCCACTTTTGCATCAGGCGTTTGTGCAGGCGTGGTGAGTTGCCCGACAAATGGTGCAACACCGACAAGGGGATACGGCAAACGTGGGCTTCGACCAGGGCGATGGCTTCGCTGTCGTAGCGGGCGGTGGCCAGGGCTTCGAGGCCAATCACGTCGCCCGGGCGCAGCACGCGCACGATGCGTTCCCGGCCGTCGGCGGTGGCCCGCACCAGTTTGACCATGCCTTTGCGCAGCGTGAACACGCCCAAGGCGGTTTGCCCCTCTGTGTACAGCGGCGCGTCAGCCGCGAACACCATGTCGTCGATGGGGGTGTGGATTTCGCCAAAGTCCTGTTCGTTCAGGTCGGCAAAGAGCACCATGTCGCGGATGCCACAGTTGCGGCAGTCCGAGGTGCCTTTCCAAGCCGAGTCAATCTTGATGGGGATCATGTTTTGAATTTAGCACGCTGCACCTACGCCAGAAAACCGAAAGCGCACAGCCTTGTAGGTTTTTTAAATCAAAGCGCTTTTCGACCTTGTACCAATCGCTCTTCCAAGTAGGGGCCATAGAAGTCGGGCAAATAAGCCCCTTCCATGCGCTCGGCCACCTCTTTGCCGCCTGGCCCAAAAAACAGCAGTGTGGGCGTGATGGAGACTTTCCACTGACGAGTGAGCTGGTCGTGGGTGGTGAGCTTGCCCGCAAAGTCGAGCACGGGCTGGTTGTTGCGCATGTCTACCTGCACGATGACAGTGCCTGAGCGGTGCATGGGCGAGAGGTGGCTTTGCCGGGCCTGGCGGCAAAACACGCAGCCGTCCAGGCTGACCATGACGATCAGGGGCTGCTTGTTTTTCAGGGCTTGGGCCAGTTCATCGGGCAGGGATTGAGCGGCGGGCAAAGTGGCGGCCGCCCCTTTGGATGGCGGCACCTGCGCCACAGCAGGCAGCGCTAACAAGGATGCACCGGTCCACAAAAGCCAGTCGCGGCGGCGCTGGGCCAACAAGGGAAATGTGCTTATATAAGAGGCCATGAATTACGAACCGTGGACAATAGCGGGTTTTGCGTTGCGTTGAATCCAACTGTACACGCAATGCCCTTTTATATAAGAAACCAGTGAATTATTGGAGTCATCCGTGAATCTCGCAAGCTTGCTCGAAACCTGGGGCGATTCAAATGTCTTGGCCATGGCTGGCGCCTTGGTGGGCTTTATTTTTGGCTTCGCTGCTCAACGCACCCGCTTTTGCGCCCGTGCCGCGGTGGTGGAGTGCTGTGACGGCCGCGCGAGCGACCGCTTCAGCGTGTGGTGGTTGGCTTTTGGCGCTTGTTTGGTGGGTGTGCAGGCACTGGTGTTGATGGGCTGGCTCAAGCCTTCGGCTTCTCGTTACATCGGTCCAGCGGGCAGCATCTCCGGCGCGGTGCTGGGCGGTTTGCTGTTTGGCGCGGGCATGATTTTGACGCGGGGTTGTGCCAGCCGTTTGCTGATTTTGTCGGCCAACGGCAATTTGCGCGCCCTCTTGTCGGGCCTGGTGTTTGCGGTCACGGTGCAAGCCAGCATCGCCGGTTGGCTGGCTCCGGCCCGTCAAGCCTTGGGCAGTTGGTGGCCCATCGACGGCGGGCCCGGGCGAGACTTGCTGCACATCTCGGGCTTGGGGCCACTTGGGGGCATGGGTCTGGCAGTGCTGGCCATGGCGCTTGGTTTGTACTTTTTCTTCAAAACCCACCAGCGCCGTTGGGGCCTGGCGTTGGGAGCGATCGTGGTGGGTTTGAGCATTGCTTTGGGCTGGGGCCTGACGCAAGCCATTGCATCCCAGTCGTTTGAGGCGGTGCAAATTCAAGGCTTGAGCTTCAGCAGTGCCTCGGCCGAGATGCTGATGCGGACACTCTCCAGCAACACCTCTCCCAGCTGGGGCTTTGATGCTGGCTTGTTGCCCGCCACTTTTGTGGGCTCTTTGCTGGGTGCCTTGGTGGGCGGGGACTTCAAGTTCGAGGGTTTCAAGACCGAAAACAAGCTGGGCCACTACCTGACGGGCGCGGTGCTCATGGGCTTTGGTGCCGTGCTGGCCGGGGGCTGCACCGTGGGTGCGGGCATGACCGGGGGGTCGCTGTTCTCGTTGACGGCTTGGCTGACCCTGATCGCCATCTGGCTGGGCGCGGGCTTGTCTTGGCGCATCCACCGAAGCATGGGTTGGCAAATTTAAGTGCTCGATTACACGCTGCCGTCAGCAAAAAACGCCGCCAGTCACAAAGACTGCGGCGTTTTTTTCATCCGCGTGGCCTGAAGCCACGCATATTGGACTTCAAGCCAGGGTGTCGGCCCAGATGTTTTGCGCCCAAGCCAATGCATAAACCCCTTCGAGTTCATTGGCCGCGCTGGACACGCCGCCGGAGCCAGGCACGGTCAGCATGGTTTTCTTTTCAGCGTCGTAGCGGTGCACGCTGGCCACGTGGACCACGTCTTTGCTGCTGACGAAGCTGTAGCAGGTGTTGTTGTAGATGGGCATGGGGTTGACCTCTTTGCCCATCAGCAAGGCCACCACGGCAGCCGCGCAGGTTTTGCCGTGCTGGTTGGCCATGTGGCCCGACTTGGGCATGCCCGGCGCGATCTGGATCGAGTCACCCAAAACGTGCACGTTTTTGGCAGCCTTGGATTCGAAAGTGAGGAAGTCCACTTCGCACCAGCGCTTGTTGGCGGTGGCCAAGCCTGCGTTGACGGCGATGTCACCGGCACGCATGTTGGGGATGACGTTGAGCACGCTGGCCTTGACGTCTTCGTTGAACTCGAACTTCAAGGTGTTGGTGGCTGCATCGACATCGGTCACGTTGTGTTTGCCACGGTATTCGATGATGCCCTTGTAACGCTCAGACCACGCTTTTTTGAACAGCGCGCCCTTGGAGGTCACGTCGTCGTTGGCGTCCAGAATGAGCACTTTGCTCTTGGGCTTGGCCTTGCTGAAGTACTCGGCCACTTGACAAGCACGCTCGTAAGGGCCGGGTGGGCAGCGGTAAGGGGCCAGCGGGATGGACATGGCGAACACGCCACCGTCGGGCATGGCTTCGAGTTGCTTGCGCAGGGTGACGGTTTGTGCACCGGCCTTCCAGGCGTGCATGACTTTGTCTTTGGCACCGGCTTTGCTCATGCCGGGCAGGGTTTCCCACATGAAGTCCACACCGGGCGAAACGATCAGGCGGTCATAGCTCAGCTCGGTGCCACCGGCCAGCTTGACGATGCGTTTGTCGGCATCGATGGTGTTGACGCGGTCCTTGATGATCTTGACACCGTGGCGCTTGGTCAGGTTGTCGTAAGGGGTGGTGATGTCGGCGATGGTCTTGCTGCCACCGATCACGAGGTTGGAGATGGGGCAAGAGATGAAGGCATCGCTGGGCTCGACCAGGGTGACCTGGATCTTGTGCTCAGACCACATGCGCAGGTATTTGGCGGCCGTGGCACCGGAGTAGCCCCCGCCAATGACCACCACCTTGGGGCCGCTGCCCCCCCCCACGGTGGCACAGCCCGAAACCAGTCCCATGGCGCCCAAAGCGGAGCCAGTCTGCAAAAAATGACGACGTTGCATGGCAGTTCTTCCTTATTTCTTTTGAGCGGCAAAGTAGCCCGCAATGGCAGCGATTTGCTCGTCGGAATAGCCCTTGGCGAGCTGGTGCATGATGGTGGCTGCAGGCACGCGACCGGCTTTGTAGTCCAGCATTTTCTGAATGGTGACTTCTTTGGGCACACCGGCCAATGAAATCATGCCCGGTTGGGCATGGCCATTGGTGCCGTGGCAAGCCGCGCACGATGCGGCCCAGCTGCGCACATGCAGCGGATCGACCTGGGCTTGGGCCAGGCCAGACAAGGCGACCAGGGCGGCCGCTGTCAGAGCGTGTTGAATCTTCATGGATTTTCCTCGAAAAAAACGGACGGAACGACTGAACGTCTCAATGCCCATCAGGGGCGCAGATAGACAAATTTTTCATTGGCTTGCAGCTTGGCCACTTCAGCCACACCGGAGGGCACGACTTTGGCTTCCATCAGCAGTTTGTCAGGGGAGATTTTGCGCGAGACCAAAGTGTTGTTGCACACACGGAACTCCACGCCTTTGCCGACCAGATCACTGACACTGCCAGAAAATGGTTGGTCCATTTGGTTCGTGGCACCATCGAGCAAAAAGTCGATGCCCAAACCATGCGTAACGACCACGATCTTGACCGTTGGATCAGCGGCCAAGTGGTTGCGAATGTTACCAATGGCACGCGAAGCCTGCGGTATGCCTTCACTGAGGTGATAAACCACTTTGATTTCGGCCCAGGACAGGGCGCACGCCAGTAAGCCAGTAATCAGCAAAAGATGACTTTTCATTCGTGACTCCTTATGGATGAATATTAGCCGTATCACAACACGATGCGAGCCCGTGAAAACCCGGCTCCAAACTGACGCCGTTCTTTCAACTCGCTTCGCTGGCAATCTGCACACAGACTGCACGGCACAGGGTAACGACCTTGTCGTTGATGATGCGGTAGTAAATTTGAACACCCTCGCGCCGCTTGCCCACAACCCCCGATTGGTAGAGCGTGTTCAGGTGCTGCGACATATTGGGCTGGGTGGTGTCGATCTCGGCGAGCAACTCGCCCACGTTTTTCTCGCCGTTGCACAAGGCGCTGATGATGCGAAGACGCATGGGGGCCGACATGACGCGAAACACCTCGGCAGCTTTTTCAAAAACCTCCTCTGATTGGGTCAGGGCGTTGTCTTTTGTCAATAGGGTCTTGGCCATGGGTATTTTTTCAATCTCGGCGTGCAAAGGTCTGAACGATTTGTGTTTTGAGCATTTTGTCTATTTTCACCTCAATTCGAGGCATCCATTTGCACTTTGCAGGTGAACAGACCCGATACAGCACAACGATGACCATGAACGCCTACGGGCCGCAGCATCGTGACTCATGAATTGTTTCGTCCTGGCTGGTTCGGTTTCTGAAAATTGTGAGCTTGCCAGCGCCTGGCTCATTTTTGCTCATTTTCCAATCTATAATTCGCGGTTTCGTGTGGGACCATAGCTCAGTTGGTAGAGCAGCGGACTTTTAATCCGTTTGTCGTGGGTTCGACCCCCGCTGGTCCCACCAAATAAAATAAAAAAGCCACTGTGTGCCTGTGCACCCAGTGGTTTTTTTTCGGGGTAGCAAAGCCCCTGTTCACGCTGTAGCCTCATGTGGGCGATCCAAGCGTGGGCCAACTGGCCCGGCGGGTAGCTTGTCTGACTTTGACCTCTTCACCTTGTGCCACGCGGTTTGAACGAGTGCATCACGCCAATTGCGCAGGCGTATTCCGGAGTGCTCATGAACATCCACAAGCGCATCCAGAATGCCGCGCTGCAGTCCAAAATCATGCCTGCTGCGCAAGCTGCCAGCCTGATCCCGCTCGGTGCCAATGTGGGCATGAGCGGCTTCACCGGCGCGGGCTACCCCAAAGCCGTGCCGCAAGCCCTGGCCGCCCGGCTGTCTGCCCTGCATGCAGCGGGGCAAACCCATGCCAGCATCAACTTGTGGACCGGCGCCTCCACTGCGCCCGAATTGGATGGCGTGCTGGCAAAGGCGCATGGCATCCAGATGCGACTGCCCTACCAGTCAGACCCGACCTGCCGCCAACTGATCAACGCAGGGCAAATGCTCTACACCGACATGCACCTGTCGCATGTGGCGCCCATGGCCCGTGCAGGTTTTCTGGGCCCGCTCGATGTGGCCGTGGTGGAGGTGATCGGCATCCTGCCCGATGGCCGCTTGATTCCGTCTACATCGGTGGGCAACAACCCCACTTGGCTCGACCAGGCCCGGCGGATCATTCTGGAAGTCAACCTGCACCAGAACCCGGCGCTTGAAGGCATGCACGACCTGCCGCACAACACGCTCATGCCACCACACGGCCAGCCGATTGCCCTGACCCACCCCAATGACCGCGTCGGCACACCGTATCTGCATTGCGACCCGTCCAAGGTGGTCGCCGTGGTCATCACCGATCACCCGGACCGCAACTCGACCTTTGATGCACCCGATGAAGTGTCGGCCCAGATCGCAGCCCACCTCATCGACTTTTTGCAGCACGAGGTGAAGGCCGCTCGCCTGCCAGCAGCGCTGCTGCCTCTGCAATCGGGCGTGGGCAATACCGCCAACGCGGTGCTGGCCGGGCTCAACCAAGGCCCTTTTGACCAGCTCACCGCCTACACCGAAGTTCTGCAAGACGGCATGCTCGACATGCTGCACTCGGGCAAGCTGGCCTTTGCATCGTCCACGGCCTTGTCGCTCAGCCCGGCGGCCCTGGCCGAGTTCAACGCCAACATCGACTTTTACCGCCAACGCATCGTGCTGCGCCCGGAAGAGATCAGCAACCACCCCGAACTGATCCGTCGCCTGGGCGTGATCGCCATGAACGCCATGATCGAGGCCGACATCTACGGCAACGTCAACTCCACCCACATCATGGGCTCGTCCATCATGAACGGCATTGGCGGCTCGGGCGACTTTGCACGCAACGCCCGCCTGTCGATTTTCATGAGCCCCTCGGTGGCCAAGGACGGCAAAATTTCATGCATCGTGCCCATGGTCTCGCACCACGACCACACCGAGCACGATGTGCACATCATCGTGACCGAACAAGGCCTGGCTGACCTGCGCGGCCTGGCCCCCACCCAACGCGCACGCTTGGTTGTGGAGCGCTGCGCCCATCCATCTTTTCGCCCGCAACTGCTGGACTACATGGACCGAGCCCAACGCAGCGGCGCAGGCCTGCACACGCCGCACCTGCTGGATGAAGCGCTCAGCTGGCACAACCGGTATCTGAAGTGTGGGCAGATGTGAGCATTGGCGAGAGGCAACAAACGCTCACAGATCGGTGGCCGGAGAGCCCGACAGTTGGAGGTGTAGCGGTGATACACAGCAACTGCCAGCGCATAAAAACGAAACACATTAGCCACCTCCACATGCGCATTGACCAAACCCAGAATGCCCTGACCGCCACCAGCACCAACGCCGCCGCGGGGGTCAACAGGTGCAGCTTGATCAGCTGGATCTCTTTTCCTTGTAGCCATGGTCGGCCAGCGCAATCACGGCGGCCAGGTGCAGGTTGGTGCCCTTTAACACGGCCACCTTTTTGCCGCGCAAGTCTTCAATGCGACGAAAGTCGTCATCGGGCTTCAGACACGGCTCAAACCATTGCGCACACCAGTGCCAAAAATGATCTTGGTATTGACCACGGCAGCGCGGCGCACGATGGAAGGACAGTCGCCCTGCCGGACCAAGTCCGGGTCGGTAATCCCCAGCGTCAGACTATTGATCCGGCCCTGTGAAGTTTGCAGAGTGACTTCAACCTTGCACCTTGTGAGAGCTAGACCTGCTGGCGATCAGACGCTTGTGCACCACTGTCTTTTCGCTTCACTGGAAGCTCCCACAAACTCCTTCCAACGGGCAACACGCGGCTCAGACTTCATCGGGCCGAATCTATAGTTGTCGCCTCTCTCCTTACAAGAATGGGTACTGGCTAGACATTTGCTGATCAATCAGCAGTTGATCCGATGCATTCGAACCATCGCTGTAAACCACATAGCTCTGCTCGACGAGATTCAGCACGGGCTCCCGTGTCGTCCAAGTCCCTTCGGTGCACAACATCTGATCGTTTGCATCACCGGTCAAGGTTTGCTGATACAGCCCTTCCTGCGAATCAAGGCTCAGCACATCGGACAAATTCATACGGACCTCGTTGACACCCGCATCCCTGCGCAGATCTGCCGCTCCCAAGCCTGTATCAATCTGATCTTTACCCAGTTCACTCAAAAATGCACCCAGATCCAGGAACCGGTCCTCCTTCATGGTGTAAGCCTGAGTCAGCGCATGCTCTGCTAACTCTTCGGGCGTGGCGCTGCGGTACTCAAAAGCCGCATCGGCTACCAAAAGGGTCTGCCCATCACGGGTTGAGGCCGTGCTGCGGCCAGCCTCGATCACACCCTCTGCAGGCGTGCGTTGCACCCCGTCGCTGAGCAAATCGATTTCGGAGATGCCCCAATCGCTCAGGCTGCGCACCTCACCCGCATCGCTCACACCATCCTGGTCCTGGTCTTGCCAGACCATGAACTCGGAGAACTGGGCATCCAAGGCGTTGAACTTGTTGTCACGATGGCTGTCAAAACCGGCTGCCAAACCGGCCAAGTCGGTTGCTCCCCCATAAAGCGTGAAGCTGTACTGCGTGTGGTCATACACCATCCCGTCCCCGTACTTGTCCCACACCAAGATACCGTCCTGGGCTGCAGCCCACATCGTCACATCCACAACACCATCGCTGTTCACATCCATGACCACCTCGCCATAACTGAAGGTGCCATCGCGGTTCAAGTCCAGCACCACAGGGGCTGCAGCCACGTCGGTCACTGTGACCGTCACTGCCTGGCTGCTCCTGTTGAAACTGGCGTCTCGGGCGAAGACGATGATGTTGTATACGTTGTTGCCACCCGAATCGACGGGGGCCTCAAAGTCAGGCGCGACCCGGAAAGTGACCACACCCGTGCTGGCGTTGATGTTGAACCGTGCGGCGTCAACGCCACCTAAGCTGTAGGTAATGCCCACATCAGCAGCACCACCCGCATCGGTGGCCTGGGCGTTATAAATTGTGGTGGCCGTAGAGGTGTTTTCCGCCACAGAGACAGCACTGCCGCTGCTGAAGACGGGCGCTGTGATGTCAGTAGTACCAGCAGTTGCTTTCCAGACCACGTTTTCGGTATCGCTGCTGCTGAGACCTCCTGCGGTTTGCGTAGCGGTGATGACGTTGGTGCCATTGACGAAAGGATCATCGTCGGTGGCATTGGCTTGCGTGGCCACAAACGGCGTAGCGTTGTTAGTCACAAGACCACTGATGGTCGAGATCTTCACAGTTGGTGGATTTGCGTTGGATGCCGTTAGCAACTCGGCCGATGTGGCCAGACTTTGCTGCGTCAAGGCCGTGTAAATTTTGGCACCATTCAAGCGGTCCGGCCAGGTGAGACGATGGATCACCTCCACCGTGTCCACACGGTAGTAATCACCCAAATCAACTTCGACCCACACCTCCGCATTTGCACCGCCTCCATATTCGGTATGAGTTCCAGTGCTACCATCAGTCAAAAGGCTGGTCGTCGGCAAAGTGGCACCAGCCAAGACCTTGCCTGTTCCGTGAGTCACAGCCCGCCCAGCTGCGACATCCACACCATCGACCATGACGCGAAGCTCTGACAGCGACAAAAATCCCGTGCTGCTTGACCCAGACGTGCCATCGAGCACATCGCGCACCATCACATAGCGTATCAAAGGTACCAGCTTGGAGCTGTAAGACCAATTGCCAGAACCATCGGCCACCACAGTGCGCATGGTGCCGTTGATGTTGAGGTTCACAGTGGCATTGGGGTCGGCTGTTCCCGTTAAGGGAACAGCTTCGTTCATCACAATCTGGCTGTCGCTTGAAACCGTATTGACCGTGACAGGACGAACCACCTGCTGACTGATGGTGTCTGTCGTGTTCGAGAAGGCAGTGGCACCGCCGTTAGTCGCTGTGCTGACGTAGCTGCCCTCGGTTCCGCTGGTCTGGTCCCAGGCTCTGATGGTGACTGCGTCGTTCAATGTCCCGAAGTAGCCCGATGCAGGCTTGAAGTAAAGCCGGTTATCCGTATCCGAGCCCAACAGCAAGGCATTGGTATTGCTGGCTCCCGTGACCGCCGTCCAGGTGCTGCCGCCATTGGTGCTGAAGTACAAGGTGCCATTGCCCACACCTGTGATCGCAACCCCTTTCAAAGCCGAGGCGTCAACGTCACTGACACCCCCCACCAAACTGCTGACCAAACTGCCGACAGCACCCGTTGGCACGGGTGCATCTTGCGCCACAGCCGACAAAGCCAGCGTCGTGTCGGCCAACACCGGTGCATCGTTGACGTTGCCGAAGTTGAAGGTGCTTGTCACCACCGCAGACTCGTTGCTAGTCGCGCTGGTGTCCACCGCCTTGAACTTCAGATCCACCGCACCATTGAAGTTGGCCACTGGTTTGAGTTCGACTTTAAGCGCATCAATGTCCGCAATGGTGACCAAGGTGTTGGCGGTGATCGCCACGCCGTTGAGCAACAAGGTGGCCTTGGCCGCATCGGGCAGCTCGGTGAAGATCACCCCTGCTTGTGTGTGGCCGTCGACATCGGCATAGTTGAATTTGAGCGCGGTGGTCAGGATCGCGCCCTTGTCTTCCTCCAGCCCGCTCACTGGGCCACCAGACACGGAGGGCGCATCATTCACCGCCGTGACGCTGATGCCAACCTTGCCGACTTCCAAAGAATAAGGGGTAGATGTGCCGGTTGCAGCAACATTAACCTTTGTCCCCACTGTGGCTGCCGGTGAATTGGTCTGGTCCCATGCCAGGTACAAGAAGGCGTTGTCCACAGTCCCGTTCCAGTTGGCATTGGGCTTGAAGAACACTCGGCTGCTGGCATCCAGCAACACGGCGCTGCTGTTGCTGACAACTCCCGCGCTTTGCCAGTTTGCCCCATTGTCCGTGCTGAAGAACAAGCTTCCGTTGGCGTTGACGCTGGTGATGGCAATGCCCTTGGTCGCAGCCGCATCGACATCACTGATCACACTGAACATATCGCTCACGGCAATTCCTGCAGAGGTGTCACCGTTTGCGGGTGCTGCCACATCCTCGTCCACCGTTGGCAAGTTCAAGGTGCCCGCGCCAATGACAGGCGCATCGTTGGCACTGTTGAAGTTGTAGGTGCTGGTCACCTCCGCAGACTCGTTATTGGTCGCGCTCGTGTCCACCGCCTTGAACTTCAGGCTCACAGCCCCATTGAAGTTGGCCACAGGCATGAGTAAAACCTTGTCGGCATTGATGTCCTCAATCGTGATCAAGGTGCCGGAAGTGATGGGCGTGCCATTGAGCAGCAAGGTGGCCTTGGAGGCATCGGGCAACTCGGTGTAGATCACGCCCTTTTGTGCGTGGCCGTCGTCGTCGGCGTAATTGAACTTGAGTGAAGATTTCAGGATCGCGCCCATGTCTTCAGTCAGACCATTGACGGTACCGCCCGAGATGACGGGTGCGTCGTTCGCACCAGTGATGGACACCGTGACGGTGGCCGTACTGGTGGCACCGGCCGTGTCTTTGACGGTGTAAGTGAACACGTCGTTGATGGCCGTGCTGCCCACCGCCAAGGCTTTGACCGTGGCGTTGGCTTGGTCCACCACGTAGCTGTAGCTGCCGTCAGCGCCGATCTTGATCGTGCCAAAGCTGCCCACCACTTCCGTGCCGTTGGCGCTGGTGGTGGCGGCGATCACTGCCGTGCCGGCACCCGCGGCGGTGCCGGCCTTGATGTCCTGCACCACTTTGGTGTCGCCGCTGTCGGCGTCGGTGTCGTTGGTCAACACGTTCAGGGCGCTCACGCCGCTGGTGGTGGAGGTCAAGGCTGCGCCCGTAATGGCGTTGGCCGTGCCACCGGCTTCATCGATGGTGGCCGTGTCATTCACCCCAACAGGCGTGTCATTGACGTTGTTGAAGTTGAAGGTGCTTGTCACCACCGCAGACTCGTTGTGAGTCGCGCTGGTGTCCACCGCCTTGAACTTCAGATCCACCGCACCATTGAAGTTGGCCACTGGTTTGAGTTCGACTTTAAGCGCATCAATGTCCGCAATGGTGACCAAGGTGTTGGCGGTGATCGCCACGCCGTTGAGCAACAAGGTGGCCTTGGCCGCATCGGGCAGCTCGGTGAAGATCACCCCTGCTTGTGTGTGGCCGTCGACATCGGCATAGTTGAATTTGAGCGCGGTGGTCAGGATCGCGCCCTTGTCTTCCTCCAGCCCGCTCACTGGGCCACCAGACACGGAGGGCGCATCATTCACCGCCGTGACGCTGATGCCAACCTTGCCGACTTCCAAAGAATAAGGCGTAGATGTGCCGGTTGCAGCAACATTAACCTTTGTCCCCACTGTGGCTGCCGGTGAATTGGTCTGGTCCCATGCCAGGTACAAGAAGGCGTTGTCCACAGTCCCGTTCCAGTTGGCATTGGGCTTGAAGAACACTCGGCTGCTGGCATCCAGCAACACGGCGCTGCTGTTGCTGACAACTCCCGCGCTTTGCCAGTTTGCCCCATTGTCCGTGCTGAAGAACAAGCTTCCGTTGGCGTTGACGCTGGTGATGGCAATGCCCTTGGTCGCAGCCGCATCGACATCACTGATCACACTGAACATATCGCTCACGGCAATTCCTGCAGAGGTGTCACCGTTTGCGGGTGCTGCCACATCCTCGTAGATCGGAAGAGCACACTTGAACTCCATTCACACAGTG
>NZ_CXOO01000022.1 GCF_001269385.1 Limnohabitans sp. DM1
GACCAAGTCCCAAGCCATGGAGCGCACCTCTTCTTTGATGCGGGTGGCGTAGGCATACGACATGACCACCACGGCTTTTTGGCGCAGCGGGGCCAAGCCTTGGCGCTGGGCTTCGCGCCAGGTTTTTGGAGTCCAGCACCACGGCGGGCAGGTTGAATTTGTCTTGCAGCTCCAGCGCCCATTGCTTGCGCAGCGAAGCGGGGCAGATGACCAGCAGCTGCCGCTTGCGCTCGGCCCAGTATTGGCAGAGCACGATGCCCGCCTCGATGGTTTTGCCCAGACCCACCTCGTCGGCCAGCAGCACGCCCTTGCTCAGCGGCGAGCGCAGCGCAAACACCGCAGCCTCGATCTGGTGGGGGTTCAGGTCCACGCTGGCGTTAAAAAGCGCCTGGCTCAAACGCTCGAGCCCGCCGCCTGCGTGCTGCAAGGTCAGGTCGTGCGCGATGTATTTGGCTTGGTGGGGGGTGAGCTGCAAGACAGTGCGGCCGTGAGCCGTGAATATGAATCAAAAAAGATATATATCGTAATTCCCTATTAATTTTTGAGTTGATTCAGATTCACTTTTTTTGTATTTTTTTATTTACTTTTTTAGCGACTTCAGGGTTTACCCCATGCAATTGGGTCAAGTAAAAACTGACAACGACTTTGAAGCCGCACTGCTGCGATGCGTCGATCTGGCGCTTGAAGGTGAAGTCGCCCCCCAGCCACAGGGCACAGACTTTTTTCATGCGGACGAGCCTGTTACGCGGCATGGTTTTTTGCACCATGGCTGGGCCTGACTCACGCCTTCACACAGGTTCCTGCAAAAGGCCGAGACCAAGGAAACCTGGTGAGCCATGGGCTCAAGACTTGGCACGTAAACCCGGCACAATCTCCCTTTTTTGAAACCTTTCGCGCTCTGAAGCGCGCATCGCATGAGTGTGCTGTCAAGTGTTGGAGGGGCCTGGCCTGTTTTTGTGCAGGGCATGGTCTTGGGGCTGGGTTTGATCGTGGCCATTGGGGCGCAAAACGCGTTTGTGTTGCGCCAAGGTCTGCGCCGCGAGCATGTGGGCAGCGTAGTGGCTTTTTGTGCGGTGGCCGATGCGGTGCTCATCACGGCAGGCGTGCTGGGCATGGCGCAGGCGCTGGGCAACAGGCCTATGCTGGCGCGTGGTCTGGCTTTGGGCGGGGCGGCGTTTTTGGCCGTGTATGGCTGGCGGGCACTGCAGCGGGCGCGCCAGGCCAACGCGCTGGATGTGACGAACACGGGCCAGGGCCTGAGCCGTGGGGCGGCGCTCGCGCAAGCGGCGGCCTTCACCTTACTCAACCCACATGTGTATCTGGACACGGTGCTCTTGGTGGGCAGCATTGGCGCACAGCAGCCCGCGCCCTTGCAAGGCTGGTTTGCGGCCGGGGCCAGTTCGGCCAGCTTGTTGTGGTTCAGCGCCTTGGGTTTTGGGGCGCGTTGGTTGGCACCCTGGTTTGCACGGCCACGCGCTTGGCAGGTGCTGGACGCGCTGATCGGTGTGACCATGTGGGTGCTGTCGCTCTTGTTGGTGCGCCACGCCATCGCCGGGCTTTGATGTCTTTCAAACTGTCGGAAATAAAAAATTTGACTTTTATTTCATGTGGAAATATACTCTTGGCTTGTTATGCAATACCCGCATAACAAAACGCAGATGGCTCACAAGGCGTCTGCATAAGCATCGATTGACTTCGAACACCGTCTCCTGTTGAGCTGCAGGCCTCGGCATTTTTCTCACAGCTCTGCGCAAGCCCCTGGATGGTTTGCGACTCGATTGATTTTGATTTCCCCGATTACCACCCGCACGGGCTCCCCGGTCGCTTCGCCCTCGACACACCCTTTTTGCACCGGCCTCGGCCGAACAACAGCTGCCACGGCTTTGCGCCAGGTTCGCCCTGCTCTGCAAGGCCTGGACCTGACGCCCGCCCTGCACAGGTCGGCTTGTGCTTTCACCCAACATGCTGCGCGCCGCGTCCTCGACACCACGCGCGACTGGCTGCAAAACAGCCCCAGCCCCGAACAAATGCGCTAAGGCCTCACGGCCCCTTGCGCATTTCCCTGCGGCCTCTCGGCATCTGCCAAGAATCCGCTTTTCCCTGCATGTCGGCTTCGTTTTGAAGCTGCCACGCCACCTCTCTGAAAGGCTCAACCATGAGCAGCAAAATTTACGTGGGCAACCTGCCCTACACCATCGACGACGCCAGCTTGCGTCAAAACTTTTCTGAATTTGGCGGCGTGATGTCGGCCAAAGTCATGATGGACCGCGACACCGGTCGCTCCAAGGGTTTCGCCTTTGTCGAAATGTCCAGCGCCGAAGAAGCCCAAGCCGCCATCACCGGCCTGAATGGCATGTCGGTCAGCGGTCGCTCGATCGTGGTGAACATCTCCAAGCCCAAAGAGCCGAGCACCGGCTACGGCAGCGGTTACCGCGACACACGCAACTGATCTGTTTCAGTCGCCCACAAAAAAGCCGCTTTACAGCGGCTTTTTTGTAGTCGGGGCTTTTTTCGAAGTCCCCAGGCCATGGGGCGCTTTACTTGCGTGGGCCCTTTGGACGGTTGAACCAGTTGGCCAGCATGAACAGGCCAAAAACCACGAACATGATGATGAGGATGTGTTTGATTTCCATGGTGAGTCCTTGGGTTGTGGGGTGATCTTGAAAAGGCGTGGGGAATGATTATGCAGAGATGGCGGGCGGGCGTACAGCAGCGGGCGCAGAACGCAGCAAAGGTCCCATGGCCCACAGGGTCATGCCCAACAAAAGAATCTCGATGGCGTAGACGGCCGAGTAGCCCATGACGGGGCTGCTGACCAGGCCAACGCCGTCGCGCAACAAGCCGCCTGCGGCCATGCCCACACCCGCAGCCGTGGCCTGCACGGCGCCCCAGGCGCCCATGGCCAGACCGATCTGCCCCGGTGGGGCCAGCTGCATGGTGGCCGTGAGGGTGCCGTGTGCAAACAAACCACCCCCCAAGCCAATCAAGAAAATGCCCAGTACAAACAAGGCGGGCATGGTCAGAGGGCCAGAGGCCATGACGCAGACGAAGGCAGGCAAACCGACCCAGGCCCCCCAGCCGGACATGCGGTAGGCGTCGCCGCCACGCCCCAATGCGCGCGAGGCCCAGGCAAAACCCAGCAGGCCGCCCAGCGCCAAAGTGGCAGAGAGCAAGGTGGTGCTGGACACGCTCATGTGCAAAATTTCGCCGCCATAAGGTTCGAGCAACACGTCTTCCATGGTGAAGGCCATGGTGCCCAGGCCTACCGCCAACAAACGGCGCAGTGTGTTCGGCCCTTGGCAAAACAGTTGCCAGGCTTGCGCAAAGGTGTGTTCGATGGGTGTGCCGGGTTTGCGCAGCCGGCTGCGCGGCTCTTGCTTCCAGAGCGCGATCACATTCAGGACCAGTGTGGTCACCGCCACGGCCTGCACCACGCGAATCAGCTGGCCAGGGCTGTAGTCGTGCAGCAAATAGCCCAGCATCAAGGCGCTGCCGATCATGCCGATCAGCTGCATGACGTACATGAGCCCCACCACCTGGGGCTGGCGCTCGGGCGGGGCCAGGTCGGTGGCCAGGGCCAGGCCTGCGGTTTGCACGGTGTGCATGCCCAGGCCCACCAACAAAAACGCACCCGCTGCGCCCAACTGGCCAACCCAGGCCGGGGCCTGGCTGGCTTGCCCGGCACCGGCGAGCACCAAGAGCGCAAAGGGCATGATGGAAAAGCCGCCAAACTGCAGCAAGCTGCCCATCCAGATGTAGGGCACGCGCCGCCAGCCCAGCTGCGAGCGGTGGTTGTCCGAGCGAAAACCAATGAGCGCGCGCAAAGGCGCAATGAGCAGGGGCAGCGCCACCATGAAGGACACCAGCGTGGCGGAGACTTTGAGCTCCACGATCATCACGCGGTTGAGGGTGCCCACCAGCATGACCATGGCCATGCCAACAGAAATTTGAAACAGCGACAAGCGCAGCAAACGCGACAGCGGCAAATCATCGCTGGCGGCGTCAGCAAAAGGGAGAAACCGGGGACCCCAACTGGCCAAAGCCATGCCCCAGTTGCTGCGATTTTTGGTGGTATTCATAAATCAAGAGAAAGACCAGGCGCTTGCGCGCCTGGCCGTTCGGGCTTTCACCCTTTACTTCTTCACCGCAGCATCCGCAGAAGGCGCCGCAGCGACCACTTTGGTACCACCGTTCAGGAAGCTTTTCACCCAGGTCGTGTTCGTTGTCAGGGCCAGGTGCACGCTGAAGGACGAAATCGCCACAGCCGCAATGAACACTGGGATACCGACCGAAGGCTTCACCACACACCACATTTTGGAGTAGATCATGATGATTTTCCTTTACTTGAGCCAGGGTGAATAGATGTAGGCCAGCAGGTGCGCAAATGCGGCAATCATGCCGAAGATTTGCGTACCCTGGATGAGATTGCGGTGAATCTCTTCCGATTCGGCCTCGGTCAGTCCCGTTGGCCAGACTTTGTCTGAGTTAGACATAGTTTTCTCCTTGCAGAAGACGTGCACGGCCCGCACGAGGGCTATTCTTGGCCACCGCGGCCAGGAATGGGGTTGCCTTGACATCACGTTCAAGGTTGTTCATCTCAAGCCCGCCTTGGCATGCGAAAAGGCAGCATGGCTTGAACCACCGGTGACACCAAACGCGGCACCGACAGGGTTTCGTGAAAGGCGAGCAAGGGCTCACCTGCGTGATCAAATTGCAGCAAGGCACGCTGGTAAAACGGCGTGTCTTCGAGTTGTTCATGCACGCGCACGGCTTGCGAACTTCGCATCCGACGGTAGATGCGCCAGCCGGTCTTGGACAGGCGCTGCACCGGGGGCGTGGCGATGGGCTCGACCGTGCCTTGGGGCGTGAAGCGCAGCGACAGCACGCGGTCTTCGGTGCCAGGCGATTGCATGTCATAAAACACCACGGTGCTGCCGTCGCGTGTGCGGGCACGGGACCAGTCCCAGGTGTGAAAACCCCGGTCCACCGGCTCGTCGCCTTCGTTGGAGTCCAGATACGCGTGGCCTTGCCACTTCAGATCGGGGGCACTCAAGTCCACCTCGATGCGTGAGGCGGGCGCCAGCGGCCCCCAGCGGTGCTGGGCGTACACATCGAGCGGTGTGGAGTAAGCAAACAACTGCTGGGGCCAGAGCTTGATGCGGCCGCGCACGCGGCGCGGGATGGGCACACACAGCTCGTCGATGTCGATGGTCAGGCAGTCGCCGTCCCAGCTGAGTTGGCTCGGGCCGATGGTGAACTGGCGAGCGCTGCGGGCGCAGTGGCGCTGGCCACGCTCGGTCATGGCCCAGCGGCCTTGGCCTTTGCTGTAGATGGCCACGTTCAGGGCGCAGTGGTTATCCGGGTTGGCCCGGCCACGCCCACGCGCCCAGGCGTAATAAGGCGAGAACACACTGCCCACAAACGCAATGAGGGTGATGCCGTGTTGACCATCGTCACTCATGGCGTCGACATACCACCACAGGTAGCCCCCATCGGGAACGTGCTGGTCGAAGCGAGGCTCGCCATCAGCGCCTCGGCCGCCCGCTGCCCGGACAAGGCCGCCATCGGCACGCCCGGTCCCGGATGCACGCTGCCCCCCGCCAGATACAGGCCCTGCAGGGGTGTGGTGGAGCCAGGTCGGCTGAAGATGCTGGTCCAGCCGTGCGTCGCCTGCCCGTACAGCGCTCCCCCGCTGGCCGGAAAGCGTCGATGGAAATCCTGTGGCGTCGTGCGCAGGCTGTTGCTCGCCGTGGGTTGCAGGTGCAGGCCCAGTTGGCGCAGGTGCTGAAAGGTGTGCGTTTGGCATTGTTCTAAAGCCTCCTCGGTGATTGCGCTGCCATCACCGCAGGCGGGGGCGTTGACCAAACAAAACAGGCGCTCGGCTTGGCCGTGCGGTAACGGAGCAGGCCGGTCTTGCGCGCAGACATAGACCGTGGGCTGTGCGGGCAAGCGCTGGCGCTCAAAGATGTCTTCAAACTCGCTGGCGTAGGTGCTCTGGAAAAACACGTTGTGCCGGTCCAGGGCCACGCCCTCGGCGGGGGTGTGCATGGACCAGGTCAAGGCCGACAAAGAGCGCGGTGGCGCGTCTTGAGGCACAGCGCGGCGCACATCCTCGCCCAGCAAGCCTTGGCGCAAAGCGGCGGCGTCGCCATTGAAGATGACGCGGTCGGCCGGTAAAAATTCGCCCGACTGCAGGTGCACACCGCACACACGGCCCTGGCGCTGCTCGATGCGCTGGCAAGTGCTGTGGTAGCGGAACACCGCGCCTCGGCGACGGGCCACACGGGCCAGTGCCTGAGCCATGCCGACCATGCCGCCTTCAACCGACCAGACCCCGTCCATCTCGACCTGCGCGATCAGCATGAGCGTGGCCGGCGACTGCCAGGGCGATGAGCCGCAGTAGGTGGCGTAGCGTGCAAACAGCTGGCGCAAACGCGGGTCTGAAAACTGGTGGCCGAGTTGTTGCCACAGGCTGCGCATGGGGCCAAGTTGGGCCAACACGCCCAAGCCTTTGAAGCCCAAGTCGCCCATGAAGCCGCCCATGCTGGGGCGCTGGGCACGGATCATCGGGCCTTCGAGCGTGGCATAAAGCTGGCGTGTGGTCTTGCAAAAATCCCGAAAGCGCCGGGCTTCGTCGCCACCCGACCATGCGGCAATGGCCGCCTCGCTCTCGCGGGCGTCGGCCGATAAATCGAGCTGGCTGCCATCGGGCCAGAAGTGGCGGGCCAGCACTTGCAGCGGCGTGATGCGCATCTCGGCCTCGACGCTGGTGCCCACGCTGCGCAGCAAGTCGTCGAAGACCCAGCGCATGGTGAACACGGTGGGGCCACTGTCGATGTGGGCGCCGTTCACCTCGCGGCTGTGTACTTTGCCACCGGGGGCGCCAGAGGTCTCGACCACGGTGACATCGAGCCCTTGGTGCGCCAGCGTGATGGCGCTGCACAAACCGCCCATACCCGCACCCACGATGACGACGCGGTGCTCAGACATGGCTGACCTCCAGGCTGGGCTCACCGGCCAGGCGGCTGCCGGTCAGCGCAGCATCGGCTGGGGCTGGGGCCTGCACCGCCAAGGCAGGTGCATCAAAGCTGCGGCCTTGCCAGGCCCCGGCCATCTGCAACACCTGCATGCGCACGAACAAGGATTCGGAAAAAAACTGGTGTTTGTACGCGGCGGTACTGGCCACCTGGTGCGCGCCCTGATGGGCGTAGTGCAACATGGCCTCAGTGTCTTTCCACAAGCTGAAGGTGCATTGACGCACCAAGGGTGCTTCGCCCAAGCCCATGGCCAGCAGACAGCCGGGGGCTTGGGCCAAATCGGCTTGTGCTGCTGGTGCATAGCGCCAAAACGCCATGGCCTTGGTGGGCACAATGCTGGCGCGGGTCAGCACGGCAAACGGCCCTTTGTTTTGCGCTGAATGCAGCCCACCTTCATGGTCATGCGCGTCCCACGGCTCACCCAAGGCTTCGGGCGTGCTGGCTTGCCAGCTTTGCTTGTCCCACTGCCCCCGTGCGGATTGGACCGAGAGCACGCCCGTCCAGCACTCGCGGGCACGGCTGCGGTAGGCCTGCACAGCGGCGCTGTCCAAAAATTGCAGTGCCCAATCCAGGTGACTGAAGGTGCAAATCAGACCCTGGTGTGAGGCACTGGGGCGCAAGCTGAAACCACCGCCATGACCACTGCCCATGACCTTGGCCATGGTCAAGCCAGGCACATCCTTGTAGGGCGTGGCCCCGGCCATCAACCTGAGCCAGCCCCAGCCCTGATGCTGGCGCATGAAATCTGCCAGCAACACCACCACCACGCCGGTCAGCGGGTCATGCGGTGTGCGAAGGCTTGGCATGAGGGTGTGTCCGGCAAGGTGTTGGAAGCGTGCTTGGGCTGACGGCTTGACAGACTTTTTTTCAATCCGACTACTTGGCCGCAACTTTGGCAGCGGCCAAAGCGGGTTTGAGCAATTCAGGAAAGTCTTTGGCCATGGGCGCGCCATTCAAAGGCTTGTAAGCACCCTGGTGGCAAGTGGCGCAGTTGAGCTTGGCCACATCACCCAGAGGACCCTTGCGGTGCGCCGGAAAGACTTCGGTCAAGGACTCCATATAGGTCAAGTTCAGGTCACGCGCCATGCGGATGCCGTGCCAGGCGGTCACACGCTGAGGCGGGCTGTTTTCCCAGTTCTGGAAGGACTGCGTGTTGTGGCAATAAGTGCAGTTCACACCCAGCGAGGTGGACATGTGCGTCATCAGCCCATAGGTCCATTCGGCTTGCTTGATCGACTGGCGGTTGCCCGAGGGCAGCGCGGTGGGGCCGTTCACGCGGATGTTCTGCTTGTCCAGCAGGAACGGGGTGAAGGGATCGTTGGGCAAAGAGGACAAATTGACCACGGGTGAAGGGGTGTTTTGTCCAGCCTTGTCACCGATGAAGTTCGAGCCTTGTGGCTGAGGATCGGACTTGAACCAGATCGCGCTGGGCACGGGCTCGCCACGGTGGCAGGTGTAGCAGGTCACACCGGTCTGCGCGACGTGGGGCTGCCAGTCGGCGTTGATGTGTTGCGTCATCTCGACCATGCGCCGCGCCACCACCTTGGTGTATTTGCTGTCGTCTTCAAAATTGGGCAAGGCGTGGCAATACGCACAGCCTTCGTTGGGCGCCACCCAGCTGGTCATGGAGACCATCAGGCGGTTGAAATCGCCCACGCTCAGGTCACCCAGGACCTTGACGTTCTTGTAGACCTTGGAGGCCTTGGGGCCGTCAGACCCAGCCGAAGGAATGGCCACAGGCGGCTGGTTTTTTTCGGTTTTGACTTCGAGCAGACGGGCGTTGTAGACCTGCGCCATGCCGGTGCCCCGGTAGCCGCTTTGCACCGTTTCGGGAATCGGGCGTTCGCAACCGGCCAGCACAAGGCCGACCAGTGCCAGGCCCAGGCCTTTGGCCATGCGGCTCATCCAACTGGGGTGGTGGGTGGTGTTCGGGTTCATGGCTTGACTCCTGTGCTCAGCGCGGGGTCAGCCATCGCTGGAAAAATTTCGGGGTACGGTGGTGCCACGCCATGCTTGATGGCCCAGAGGTACCAGTTGTCCACCACGGTGCCGGTCAGCAAGATGCCGATGCCGCCCGTGATGGGGCACAGGACGGCGAACCACCAGGCCCAGCGGTGAATCGATTCCATGGTGGCGTTGAAGCCCATGGTCCAGCGCCAGAACAAGGCCGCACGCTCAGAGGCCGTGCCCCGGTCGGTGATCTGCTCGATCTCGCGCTCGCCACCAAAGCGGGTCACCGCCAAAATCGTCGCGCCGTGCATGGCAAACAGCAGGGCCGAGCCATAGAGGAACACGATGGACAGCGCGTGGAAGGGGTTGTAGAACAGGTTGCCGTAGCGCAGCGAGAAAGCCGCCGTCCAGTCCAGGTGGGAGAAGATGCCGTAGGGCACAGCCTCACCCCAAGAACCCATCAGGATGGGGCGGAACAAGCCCAGCACCAGGAACAACCAGATGGCCGCTGCAAAGGCCCAAGCGATGTGTGTGCCCATGCCCAACTCGACCGCGCGGCGGTAAGTGCGGGCCCACCAGAACATGATCGATGCGGTGAGGAACAAACCCACGATGAGGAACCAGCCGCCTTGGTTGAGCGGGGGCATGCTCAGGCCGTAGCTCGGTGGTGGCGGCTCCAGCGACAGCCAGAACAACTGGCGCACGAACTGGATCGGGTCGTAGTTGACCGAGGCCAGCATGTTCATGCCAATCAGGGTGAAGGCGATCAAGCCAAACACGAGCGAAGCCAGACCCAGGCCACCGAGGTAGATGGGACCGAGCTGGGCGTTGCCCAGTTTGCCGATCCAGTAGTTGATCAGGGGTTGTCCGGTGCGCGGGCTGTTGCCGTGTCCAAGCTCCACCCCGTGGTGGACTGGACCCACGGCTTGCACCGTGGTGAACAGGTTTTGATAGTCGGCCATTTGCGGTACTCCTCAATTCTTGGGGTTCGGGCTGTGTGCAGTCCGAATCAGACCGGCCACTGGGACCAGATCGGCATGTTCAGCCACCAGCTCCACCACTCGGGCCAGCCACGGCTCCAGAAGGGGCCGCTGAGCACAATGCACAGGGCGCTGAACAGCACTGCAGCGAGCGCCAGGAACAGACCCAGGCGGTGGATGCCCAAGGTGCCGATCGAGTAGCCGATGATGTCGCGAAAGAACGTGTCTTCGTGTTCGGGTGTCTTGACCACGGTGCCCGGTGCAGGGTTGGTGGACGACAAAATCAGACCGCCGTGCAGCGACAAGGCAAACACACTGGCGAAGAAGAAACTCACGGCGATCATGTGCGCCGGGTTGTAGTGAAAGTGCAGGTACTGGTAGCCCACGTTGGACACCCAGTCCAGGTGGCTGTAAATGCCGTACGGAAAGCCGTGGCCCCAGGCGCCCATGAGCACCGGACGCACGACCACCAAAGTGACATAGGCCGAAATGGCTACACCGAAGGCCACAGGCACATGAAAGCCCATGCCCAGCTTGCGGCAAATTTCGACCTCGCGCATCATCCATGAGCCGAAGGCGCCGATGGCACACACGGTGATGAGCTGCCACAGGCCGCCTTCCATCAAGGGCGCAAAGCGCAGGCCATACGACAGATCAGGCGGTGCGATGCTGATCTGCCAGAGGTTCCAGGTAGGCCCTTGTGAGGCGCCCCACAAAATGAGGGCTGTACCCAGGAACGAAAAGAACAAGGTTGTCACGCCGAAGAAGCCGACGTAAAACGGCCCGACCCAAAAGTCGAACAAGTCACCACCCAGCAGGGTACCACCGCGAACACGGTACTTTTTCTCAAAACTCAGCATGGCCATGGTAGGGTCCTCCTGCTTCAGTGGATCAACAGATGCCGCATTGACACGAAGTCAATTGCGGCAACTGAACGACAAGTCCTGGATCAGGACTTGGGCGCGGGGAGCGATGCCACCGCAGTCGGCAGCGGCGAGTTTTGCGCCGATGCAGCGACTGGCTTTTTCGCGCCGTCGAGCCAGTTGAATTTGTTGGTGCTGAGCAAGATGAGGTGAATCATCGCGGCCAGGCCAAACAAGAAAATGCCCTGCAGTACCATGGCACGCAAAGGGTCGTAAAGTCGCCAAATTCTCCACATGGTGAATCTCCTAAATGATGTGGGACATGAAGGTGTACACAGCAGCTTTCACACCCTGACTCATGCTCTTGGCATCTTCTGCACCAGGCAGCAGATCCCGCCAGTGAACGCCGACCAGTTTGGCCAGTACGACGACCACAAACAGGCATCCGAATCCGATGAGGAAAATGGACCAGTAAGCGGGAGACTCATCCGCACGCGAATGGGCCTCGTTGAGGTGGGTTGTGTTGGGCATGACCGTGACTCCGTCAATCTATGGTTGAAAAATCAGGCTCTGAATCAGAACCAGGGACGCCACGCCCAGACCAGGATGTGTGCCAGCACAGCAACTGCTGTGAAGCCCACGGTGCCCTGCATCCAGTAGTGGTGGAACTCCTGGGCTTCCTCATCGGTGAGTCCGGAAATTGATGTCTTGGTGGACATGTTTTGCTCCTTTTAAAGAGGCCTTGCGACCCGGGTTGCGCACAGCCCGCGCAGATGGGCATCCGCAGCCAAAGGCCACGACATCGGATAAGCCGTGCCGCATGTGGCGGCACCGGCTGGTGTGTTGTTGGGGGTGTGGCTCATGCCGCGATCCCCAGACCCAGTTCGCGGCTGGCCGCGTTCACATGGGCTTCGGTCACCTCGCTGTGGCCTTGGGCCTGCGAGAGTTGTTCGGCCTGATCGCGCAAGCGCTTGGCCGCTGAAATCTGCACCAGCACCGGCTGGCTTTGCACCACATCGCGCAGGCGCTGCTGAGCCTGGTCTTGCCAGCTGGCATTGGGGGCGACCACGCCACGCGCTTGCGTGGCTTCGACTTTGTCCATCTCGGTGCCCAGCGGCAGGATGTGGAACAGCGCATCAAACAGCGCGTTGCAAACCTCCTGGATCACATAGCTCGCACCGCTGTAGCCCATGAAGGGGGTGCCCGTGTGGCGGCGGATGATGGCGCCGGGAAAGGACGCGGGAATGAAGGCCGCACGCATGGGGCTCCCGCCCGAGATCTCGCTCAGGTACATGCGCTCGTTGTAGCTGCCGAACATGATGAGTGGCGTTTGCGTTTTGACCAGCTCGCGCACAGCGGCGTTGTCGGTCTTGTTGCCTGCGGTGCGTGAGACGCTGAAGCGGCAGGGCAAGCCCATCTCGTTTTCGAGGAAGTTTTTAAGGCCCCGCGAATAGGTCTCGCCCGCCACCACCGCAAAACTGGCGGTGGCAAAAAAGTCTTGCGTGACCGAGCGCCACAGGTCCCACATGGGCTTGAGCGTTGTGTGCTTTTCGCGCTCGATGAAAGGCTCGGGGTCCAGGTGCAGCAACTCACCCAATTTGCGCAAGAAGTTGGTGGTGCTGTGCAGGCCAATCGGCGCTTGCAAATAAGGGCGCTCCAACGCCTCGCACAGCATGCGGCCGAATTCGCGGTACATGCAAATGTTCACATCGGCTTCGACCAGGCGCGACACATCGGCCAAGTGGCTGGTCAACGGGAAGACCATGTTGACGTCAGCACCAATGCCTTGCACCAGTCGGCGAATTTCGGCCAGGTCGCTCGGACTGTTGAAGGTGCCGTAGCAGGGACCAATGATGTTGACGCGGGGCTTTTCGCCCACAGGACGGTCTTCAAAAGGCTTGCGTGCAGGCACTTTGCGCAGACCGTATTCGCTCCACAGCCAGTACATGGCGCGGTTGGCGCATTGCCACTGGTCTTCGTCGATGGTGCGCGGCAAAAAGCGTGCGATGTTGGTGCCTTCGGGCGTGACACCGCCGCCGATCATCTCGGCGATCGAGCCCGTCACCACCACAGCGGGCAGTTCGGGGTCGAGTGTGGCGTGGGCGCGTTTCATGGCACCTTCGGTGCCTTCGCGGCCGAGCTGCTCTTCGGCCAGACCCGTCACTACAATCGGCAACTCGTGGGGCGGCAAAGCGTCGGTGTAATGCAGCACCGAGGTCACGGGCAGGTTTTCACAGCCCACCGGGCCGTCGATCACCACCTGCAAACCTTTGATGGCGGTGAACACATACACCGCGCCCCAGTAACCGCCTGCGCGGTCGTGGTCGAGGATGAGTGGCGACTTGGGCTTGGCCACGGTGCTGGGGGGTGGAGACACTTGGTTCATGAACCCATCTCCTCAGCTTTGCGCTTTTTCAACAACTTTTCGATCTGGCGGCGGGTTTCGGCCTTGAACTCGGGCCGGTCTTTGGGTACCGACTCCCACACGCCTGCGGCGTGGCCTGCACCCACATCGCCAAAGAAATCCTTCATGGCGTCAAAGCGGGCCTGGTTGCCCATGGCCGCCTGGACCACCTGCACCAGCGATCCGGCACCTGCCACCCCCATCAGGGGACGTGCCGAAATCAGATTGGTGAAATACAGTGCAGGCACGCTGTTTTGCTTGGCGATCTGAACTACCGGGGTGGTGCCGATGGTCAGCTGCGGCCGGTACTCGTACATGGCGTTGAGGTCTTGCTCGAGTGAGGCGCGCATTTGCACCTGCACGCCCTTGGCTTGCAGCCAGGCGATGTCTTGTGCATTCCATTCGGTGGCTGGACAAGCCGAGCCCACATAGCGCAGATCGGCACCACACTCGACCAGCAAACGGCCCACCAACAACTCGGAGCCCTCGTAACCACTCAGGGTGATGCGGCCAGAGATGGGCTTTTGCATCAAGAGCCCGCGCATTTGCGCCAGCGACTGGTTGCGCGCCACATCGATTTGCGCCTGCGCAATGCCGGCCGCTTGGCCGATGTTTTGCAACCAGTCTTGTGTGCCTTCCAGGCCCACCGGAGCCGAGCCCACCACAGGGCGACCTGCGGCTTTGAATTCGCGCACGCTGGCGGTGTAAAACGGGTGGATGGCAGCAGCCACCGAGCAGTCGAGCGCAGCGTACAACTCGCGCCACTCGCGGGTGGGCACCACCGGGCCAGCGGCCAGGCCCATGGGGGCGAGCATTTGGCCGATGATGACCGGGTCGGCCGGGAACATCTCACCCAGCAGAGCCACCGTGGGCTTGTCACCACGACCGGCGCGGGGCGCGGCCACCGGACCGCTGATGATTTCTTCGCGGGCGTATTTCAACATCGCCCCGGCCAACACGTCTTTGGCTTCGGCATGCGTGGGCACACCAAAACCAGGCACGTCGATGCCGATGATGCGCACGCCGTTGATCTCTTTGGGCAGCAGCTGTAGCGGCACACCACTGGCGGTCGGCACACACAGGTTGATGATGATGACGGTGTCGACCTGACTTGGGTCAGCCTCGGCGTGTACCGCTTCGCGGATATCTTCAAACAACTTGCCTGTGACCAGCGACTCGGAGTTGAAGGGCACGTAGCCTACGCTGCGGCGTGCGCCGTAAAAATGCGATGTAAAAGTGAGGCCGTACACGCAGCAGGCCGAGCCCGACAGGATGGTGGCGGTACGCTTCATGCGCAAGCCCACGCGCAGCGAGCCAAAGGCCGGGCACATGCTTTGCGGCTGGTCGTGTGGGCCGGCATCTGGTTGGCGCGGGTAATCGCGTGCGTATTGGTCCAGCACCTCGGACTTGCCCGCTTCTTTGGCAGCGGCCACCATGGCGTCGGTGCCGGCGTGGCAACCCATGCCGTCGCCTTGCAGCCCTGCAGGGTTGGGGGCATCGGTGCTGGGGTGAATCGGGATGGTGCGTGACATGGCCTGTTCCAGTGGGTGTTGTCTGCAGCGGTTCAGGCCGCGTCGTAGACGACTTCCAGCGAGGGCTTGATGTCTTCGTGCTTGCCGACCATGTCGAACACGGTGGCAGGCTCCAGCACCACATTGCGGCCGACCACGTCGGCGCTGAACAGGCCCAGCAACTGGTCCTGGGTCTGGGGCTTCGGACGCATGGGCGGGGCTTCGGCAACGTTCTTGGCCAACTCGGCAAACAGCGGGCCCCACTCGCCGTCAGGTCGGCCGATGATTTCGTAGCTGGCGCTCTTGCGGCGGATGTCTTCGTTGGCCGGAATGGCCGCCAGCACCGGGATGCCCGCATTGGCCGCAAAGGTCTGGGCTTCGCCCGTGCCGTCGTCTTTGTTGATGACCATGCCGGCCACGCCCACGTTGCCGCCGAGCTTGCGGAAATACTCCACCGCACTGCACACGTTGTTGGCGACATACAGCGACTGCAAGTCGTTGCTGGCCACCACGATGACTTTTTGGCACATGTCGCGGGCAATGGGCAGACCAAAGCCGCCGCAGACTACGTCGCCCAAAAAGTCGAGCAAGACGTAGTCAAAACCCCAATCGTGGAAACCGAGCTTTTCGAGCGTTTCAAAGCCGTGGATGATGCCGCGCCCGCCGCAGCCGCGACCGACTTCGGGGCCGCCCAATTCCATGGCGAACACGCCATCGCGCTTGAAGCACACGTCGCCAATGCTCACGGCCTGGCCGGAGAGTTTGAGGCGCGATGAGGTCTCGATGATGGTAGGGCAAGCCTTGCCGCCGAACAGCAAACTGGTGGTGTCGCTCTTGGGGTCGCAGCCGATCAACAGCACTTTTTTGCCCTGCTGCGCCATCATGTAAGACAGGTTGGCCAGCGTGAAGCTTTTGCCAATGCCGCCCTTGCCATAGATGGCAATGATTTGTGTCTCTTTGGTCACCTCGGAGGTGCTCACGGCGTCGGGCTCAACGTCGGCCTCGCGGCGCAGCACTTCAACAAATTTGATGGGCTGTGTGGTGGTGGTATCTGTGTTCATGCTGTGGCACTCCAATCAAGGATCATCTTGAGACAGCTCGCATCTCCGAAGGCTGTCTCGTAGGCAGAACCAGCTTGCGTCGATGGCTGGGTGTGGGTGATCAATCCGTCGAGCGACAAGCGGCCGGTGTGCACCAGCTCGTTGACGGCCAACAGGTCCGGGCGCTTCCACTCGGCGGCAATGCGCATGCGCGCTTCGCGCATGAAGGCCGGGGCGTAGGCAAAAGAGAGGTCTTGTTTGTAGAAACCGGCCAGCACCAGCTCGCCACCGGGTCGCAGGCGCTGGATCAGGCCGTTGAGCAGGCTGCCGTCGCCGCTCACGTCGTAAATGGTGCGGTAGTCGCGGCGCGGGTCGTCTTGCGGCTGCAACACGGTGTAACCCTCGGCCCCGGCAGAGCGCTCGGCCTGGGTTTCCCACACCGTGGGTGCTGGCAGGCCAGCAGCGACTGTCAGGCGGGCCAGCAGGCGTCCCATGACGCCGTGGCCTACGATGAGTTCTGGGGCTTCAAAGGGGTCTTGCTGACCACCGCCCGACACCGCGTGGTAAGCGGTGGCGGCCAGCGCCAGCAGCACCGATTGCGCGCCCAGGTGTTCGGCCACGGGCACCACTTTTTGCGCGGTCACCACCAGGCGCGAAGCCGCACCACCAAACAGGCTTTTGACGCCGGTGAAGCAATTGGCCCCTGGCACAAACACGCGCTGACCGGCTTGCACGCCGGTGTCCGAGGCTGCGCGGAGCACGCGGCCCACCGTCTCGTAACCGGGCACCAGCGGGTAGCCCATGCCCGGGAAGGGGGGCATGCTGCCGTCCCAGAGCATGCGCTCGGTGCCGGTGCTGATGCCGCTGAACTCCACGGCCACATCCAGCTGACCGGCTTGCAGCTCGGGCAAGTCCAGGGCCTGCAAGGACAGGTGCCTGGGGCTGTTGAAAACGACGGCTTGGGATTTCATGCTCGTATTCTTTGCCTTACATCGGCATATGTCAAAGTTAATTGACACTTTGACCTGAAACCGAGGGTAAACACTGAGATTTACGCCCCACAAGGATGCGTGCGTGGATGGGCATGGCGTTGGGCACCAGCTCCACATGGGTGAAACCGGCCTCTTGCATCATGGTTTGCAGCTCTTGAGGGGTGCGCAGACGCCCTGCCCCCATGGCCAAGAGGTAAAAGTGGAAATAGGCATCGACCGAAGCTTCGGGCTGCCCGGCTGCTTCGTCAGGTTGAGCCATGGGTTCGGCCAGCAGCAATGCCCCCCCCAAGGGCAAAGCCTCGAAGGCCTTTTGCAAAATGAGCTTGACCACTGCGTCCGGGTGGTCGTGTGCCACGCGCACCAAGGTGATCAAGTCAGCGCCTTGCGGCAAAGGGTCATCCAGAAAGCTGCCCGGGTGCAAGGTCACGCGCTGCGTCAAGCCCTTGGCCTGCAAGCCTTCACGGGCCAGCGCCAGCACAGGGGGCAGGTCGAACATCTTGAATTGCAGGTGGGGCTCGTACGCGGCCAGCTCGCTCACAAAACGGCCCTTGCCCGCCCCCACATCGAGCACACAGTGGTGTTCGTCAAAAAAGTAGGACGACAAAATCTCTTGCACCACAAAGCCTTGTGAGGCCGCCATGAGTTGCGAGTAGCGGGTGAACTTGTCCACCTGTTCTGCAGGCATGTGGACAGCGGGTTTTTCGTGGGCATAAGGCCAGTACTCGGCCATGCCGCCGCTCCAGGCGTTGTTCAAAAACTGTAAGGGGTCCTGCATGTCCTGGTAGAGCAGATGATTGTGCTCAATCATCTGGGCGATCCCCTCGTGCTGCGCCAGCGGCACGCCCAGCGGCCCCAGGCCAAAACGGCCTTGGCTGCGGTGCTCCAGCAGGCCCAGCGCCACCGCCGACAGCAGCAAGCGCTGCAAAACCGCTGGGGCCAGCCCGGTACGACGGGCCAGGTCTTCCAAATGCGCGGGGGCTTGATGCAAGGTCCGAAACAAGTCCAGACGCACGCAGCCGAGCAAAACCTGGCTGTGCACAAACCCGGCCATCAGATCAAACAGTTTGCGGGTTCGACGGCGCGTGAGCCAACGTGTCAGCGGGTTGCTGAGCGACCATCGGTACAAGCCGGGATGGGCGTACCAGCGCTCCAGCTGGGCTTGCCACGCATCCTTGAAAGCGGTGAAAGCTGACTGGGCCTGCATGCTGGCCAAATCCAGGGGTTGGGACATAGTGCCTCCTTCGCGTCTTGTGCTGGCCGGGCTCAGTGCGTGGCGCTGATGCGAGCCGCAGTCACCACAGAGTGGGTCTTGAAATAGCCCTCACACAGGGCTTTGGGCACCAGTCGTTCGGCTTCGACTTGCACCAATTGGCGCAACATGTCGCGGCAAGAACACGCCGGAATCGACGCAGCGGCCTGGTCAATGAGGTGATCAAAGTGGGCAATCGCCCCGTCCAGACCCAGCGCCTGGGCCGAGCTGGGGCGTGCGTGCAATGCATCCTGACCTGCGGGTTTGCCCAAGGTGGCCGCATCGGCAATCACGTCGCGGATGTCGTCTGCCACCTGATAGGCTTCACCCAAATACTGGCCCAAAGGCGCCCAAGGCTCGGGCGCCACACCGCAGCTGAGTGCACCCGCGCAGGTGGCGGACACAAACAGCGCCCCCGTTTTGGCGCGTTGGTATTGGCCCAGGTCGGCGCTGGTCTCGCATTCCCAGGCTTGCCCGGCCACGATGCCATGGGGCAGACCCACGCCCGTCGTCATGTTGTCCATCAGGGCGATCAGGCGCTCGGGCCGCTGCGCGCCAGCTTGAAGCAGCACGCGGTAGGCCATGACGATCAGGCCGTCCCCGGCCAGCAGCGCCAGCGGTTCACTGAAGGCCTTGTGCACAGTAGGGCGTCCGCGCCGGGTGTCGGCATTGTCAAAGGCGGGCATGTCGTCGTGCACCAAAGAGGCGCAATGCATCAACTCCAGCGCCACGGCAGCGGCATTGGTCAGCTCAGGCTTGTCGTCACCACAGGCGGTGGCCACGGCGATACACAGCTGCGGACGAATGCGCGCGCCCCCCGAAAACACCGCATGCCGCATGGCGGCGACCAGCCGGGGCGGCGCGCCCATGCCAGCGGCTTGCTCAAAACAGGTGCTCAGGGCTTGTTCGGCGCGTGTCAACAGACTCATGGGACCTCCGAAGGGGAAAGCCCGTCAACCCAAACTGACAGGCAGGGCTGTAAATGTAAACTGATTACACGGACTGTCAATATTTATTGACACATCAACACACGAAAGGTCAAGCCATGGGAATTTGGTTGGAGTTGGGGATTTTTGGCCTGGTGTTCGTGTTTGCCTTTTGGCAGATGCACGACGTGCGCAAGGCGCAAGAACACACGCGCCAGCAGCGGGCGCGGGAAAAGGCGGCTCAAGAGGCAAAGGATGCGCGGGAGGCGGCCAAGCAAGCACCAGACGAAACCGACATCAAGTCGTGAGCCACGCGCCTATGCCAGATGGTTTTGGGGCGCGTGCCCCGCCCATCGCCCACGGGGTGGGCTCCTACGAAACAGGGCTTTGCCACATCGCCCAAAAAAGTTTGGTTTTTGTAGGAGCCCACCCCGTGGGCAATGGCATATGGACCACCGATGTTTGATCGCCTGCAGTGCATGCAATCCGTGTTCACAAGACCTGCAATTTCGCTTAGGCTGCACCTGCAGAGAGAGAAAAATGACACGCTTCACAGCCCACGCGTACCGTTTGCGATCGGGCCGCTATTCCCAAAGTGGGCAGGTTTACATGATCACCGTGGTCACGGCTGAGCGACGGCGTATTTTTGAGGATTTTTCAGCCGCAAGGACCTTGATCGCTTACCTGAAAACAGAAAACGATTTACAACGGGCCAACACATTGGCTTTTGTGGTCATGCCGGACCACCTGCATTGGCTGATGCAATTGGGCGAAGGCGCAACACTTTCACAAGTTGTGCGCGGGGTTAAATCCCTCACTTCGCACCGGTTGGGCTATCCGGTCTGGCAGCGCGGGTACCACGACCATGCAGTGCGTCATGATGAAGACCTCAAAGCCATGTCGCGTTACGTCATTGCCAACCCGATCCGCGCTGGATTGGTGTCATCTGTTGCCGATTACCCCCATTGGGATGCCGTTTGGATTTGATCGTTGAAGGACCCGCAAGCCCAACAGCTGTAAGAATTTCAGGGCGTGTGCCACGCCCATCGCCCACAGGGTGGGCTCCTACAAAGCGTTGAACTGCAGCGCTGCCAGGCTGGCGTACAACCCCCCTTTGGCTTGCAGCTCGGCGTGGGTGCCCTGCTCCATCAAGCGGCCACGCTCGAGCACCCAGATCACATCGGCGCGTTGCACCGTGGCCAGGCGGTGGGCAATCACCAGCGTGGTGCGGCCGACCATGGCTTTGTCAAGTGCGGCTTGCACCATTTTTTCGCTTTGCGCATCGAGCGCGCTGGTGGCTTCGTCCAGCAGCAAGAGCGGCGGGTTTTTCAAAATGGCCCGTGCAATGGCGATGCGCTGGCGCTGTCCGCCCGACAAGCGCACGCCCCGGTCGCCCAGGTAGGTGTCAAAACCATCGGGCAAATCGCGGATGAACTCTTGGGCATAAGCGGCTTCGGCGGCGGCGTGCACCTCTTCCAAGCTAGCGTCGGGCCTGCCGTAGCGGATGTTCTCGATCACGGTCCCCGAAAAAATCACCGGCTCCTGCGGCACGATGGCCATGCGCTCGCGCAGTGAGTGCAGGTCCATTTGATCGATCGGCACACCGTCGAGCACGATGCGGCCCGACTGGGGGTCATGAAAGCGCATGAGCAAATCGAACAAGGTGGTCTTGCCCGCGCCACTGGGACCCACCACCGCCACCGTCTGGCCAGGATGGATCTGGCCGCTGAGCTGGTCCAGCGCCCAGGTGTCGGGGCGTGAGGGGTAATGAAAGCGCACAGCGTCGAGCTGCAGCGACGAGCCGCCTTGTGGCCAGGGCGCTTGTTGCGGCTGGGCAGCGATCTTCAAGTTGGACTCGGTGTGCAGCAACTCCATCAGTCGCTCGGTCGCGCCGGCTGCGCGCAGCAAGTCGCCGTACACCTCGCCCAGCACCGCAAAAGCGCTGGCCAGCAAGATGACGTAAAACACCGTCTCGCCCAACTGGCCTGCGGTGCTGGTGCCCGCACGCACGGCCAGCGTGCCCATGTACAGACCCCAGAGCAAGACAGCGCTCGAGGCCATGATGATGAAACCCACCAGCATGGCCCGCGCCCGGATGCGGCCCAGCGCCGTGCCCAGGGCTCGGGCGGTCGAATCAATGAAGCGACGGGTTTCACGGCCTTCAGCGGTGTAGCTTTGCACCACGCTGATGGCGTTGAGCACCTCGGAAGCGATGGCACTCGAATCGGCCACCCTGTCCTGGTTGGCCCGCGACAGGCGACGCACACGTCGACCCAAATACACACTGGGGAAAATCACCGCGGCCAGCACGGCCACCACCTGCAGCATGAGCACCGGGTTGGTCCACACCAGCATGATCAGCGCCCCCGCGCCCATGACCAGGTTGCGCAAGCCCATCGAAAATGATGAGCCCACGACGGTTTGCACCAAGGTGGTGTCGTTTGTGAGGCGCGAGAGCACTTCGCCCGACTGCGTGGTCTCAAAAAAAGCCGGGCTTTGTTTGAGCACATGGGCGTAGACCGCATTGCGCAAGTCGCCCGTGATGCGCTCACCCAGCCAGCTCACGGTGTAATAACGCCCCGAAGAAAACACCGCCAAAGCCGCGGCCACCCCAAACAGCTGCAAAAAATTGCCTGACAGCTGATCGGCTGAAGCCCCGCTGGCCAAACCTTGATCAATCAGCTGGCGCAAAACCCAGGGAAAAGCCAGGGTGGTGCCCGCCGCCAGCAACAGGAACAAAGCCGCGACACCCAAAGCCACACGGTAAGGCTTCAGAAAAGGGGTCAAACCAGTGAGCGATTGGGCAGAAGCGGCCATGAAAAAATTCAGTCTTAAGATGTCGAAGTCTGAGCATAACGGCAAATGAAAAATGCCCGCCAGCGACATGAACGGCAGCAGGGTGCCCCTCGCCTGTGCTGATAATCATCAGATTTACCCCCGACGGCACCGCTGACCCAGCGCTGTGCCTGCCCCTGAACGATAGACGGAGACAATCACCCCATGAATACAAGTTCCAGCTCGGCTTTGACGGCCACAACGCCCAAAGGCAAGACTGTCAACTGGCCTTCTTTGGCCAACGACACATTTTTGCGCGCCTGCCTGCGCCAGGCCACCGACCACACCCCCGTCTGGCTCATGCGCCAGGCCGGACGCTATTTGCCCGAGTACTGTGCCACCCGCGCCAAGGCCGGCAGCTTCATGGGCCTGGCCACCAATGTCGACTACGCCACCGAGGTGACCCTGCAGCCGCTGGACCGCTATCCGCTGGACGCGTCCATCTTGTTCAGCGACATCCTCACCGTGCCCGACGCCATGGGCCTGGGCTTGTCGTTCGCACAAGGCGAAGGCCCGCGCTTTGCCAAAAACGTGCGCGACGAAGCCGCCGTGGCCGAGTTGGCCGTGCCCGACATGAACAAGCTGCGCTATGTGTTCGATGCCGTCACATCCATCCGCAAAGCGCTCAATGGCCGCGTGCCTTTGATCGGCTTTTCTGGCAGCCCCTGGACGCTGGCGTGCTACATGGTCGAGGGCGCGGGCTCTGACGACTACCGCCATGTGAAGACCCTGATGTACAGCCGCCCGGATTTGATGCACCGCATCTTGGAAATCAACGCCGATGCCGTGGCCCTGTACCTGAACACGCAAATCGAAGCCGGTGCCCAAGCCGTCATGGTCTTTGACAGCTGGGGCGGCGTGCTGGCCGATGGGGCCTTCCAGCAGTTCAGCCTGGCCTACACGGCCCGCGTGCTGAGCCAATTGAAAACCGAGCACAACGGCCAGCGCATCCCCAGCATCGTCTTCACCAAAGGCGGGGGCCTGTGGCTGCCCGAGATGGCGGACCTCAACTGCGACGTGCTGGGCCTGGACTGGACCATGAACCTGGGTCGCGCCCGGGCCCTCGTGGGCGGCCAAGTGGGCGGCCCCGGCAAGGCGCTGCAAGGCAACATCGACCCGAACATCCTGTTTGCGCCGCCTGCACAGATCGCGACCGAGGTGCACCGGGTACTGGACAGCTTTGGCACGCCGCACACCGACCGCAGCACCACCGGCCCCACCCACATCTTCAACCTGGGCCACGGCATCAGCCAATACACCCCGCCAGAGCATGTCACGGCGCTGGTGGAGGCGGTGCACAGCCATTCGCGGAAACTGCGCCAGAGCCACTGATGCAGCCACCTGCCGAGGCCACAGATTCTGCGCATGCGGCGGGCCTGTGTACCCGGAGGATGTGCAAGGGTTTCCACCCTTTTGATCCGGCCCTGTGAAGTTTGCAGGGTGACTTCAATCTTGTACTTTGTGGGAGCTAGCCCTGCTGGCGATCAGCATCTTGTGGACCGCAGGCTTTTCGCTTGGCTGGCAAGCTCCCACAAAATCCTCCCAACGGGCAACACACGGCTCAGACTCGCAGGTCGGCGGTCGAAGACCCCGACATGGGGCCTGTGCCAAAGGCTGAAAACGTCGGACTCTGCGAGTACCGACCTACGAGATGCCATTTCTCACACATTTCAAACTTCAGCGTGCCGAATCAATAAAGCCAAGCGCCCCCTGCGCTTGATGCGTCAAGGGACAGCCTCTGGAGTAGGTCAAGTCAAACCATCCATTTGGCCAGCGCTTGGCTAGTGGCTTCGGGCAGTTCTTCGGGGATGAAGTGGCCCGAAGGCATGACCTGCCCGCTCACATGGCCCGCGCATTGCGCCTGCCACAGCTCAACCGGCTTGAACATGCGGTTGACCACACCCCGACTGCCCCACAAGACCAGCGTGTCGCAAGCGATTTTGTCGCCGTGCGCGCGGCTTTCACGGTCGTGCGCCAGGTCGATGCCAGCACTGGCGCGGTAGTCTTCGGCCGCGCTGTGAACAGCCGCTGACCAGCCTTTTTCGTTCAAGGTCGGGTTGCAAAAGGCGCGTTCGTATTCGGCCAAGGCCTCGGGCTCGATGTAGCCCATGCCCTGGCTGCCCCAGCCGCCGAGCTTGGCGTGCAAATAGGCCTGGGGGTTGCCGCCGATCATGAACTCGGGCAGGGGCGCGGGCTGCGTCAGGTGGAACCAATGGTAGTAGGCCTGTGCAAAGGCGAAGTACGGGTCGGCCACAGGGCCGGAGACCTCAGGGGTTTTGCCCCAAAGACCGCTGTACATGTCGAAGGTGGGCGCGATGTCGATCACGCACAACTTCTTGACGCGCTGGGCATGGTCAAGCGCCAAACGGTGCGCCACGCGGCCACCTCGGTCGTGACCGCACAGGAAAAAATCCCCCACGCCCAGGGCGTCGAGCAGGCCCACCACTTCTTGCGCCATGGCGCGTTTGCTGTAGTGCGTGTGCTCAGCGTCACCCACGGCGTGCGACGAATCGCCGTAACCCCGCAGGTCGGGCATGACCAGGCGGTAACGGCCGCGCAGGTTTTGCGCGACGCGGTGCCACATGACATGGGTTTGCGGAAAGCCGTGCAGCAACACCAGCACGGGCAGGTGCGCTTGCGCAGCCCAATCGGCCGATTGCCGAAAGCAGACTGGCAAGCCCGCCACCGTGCGTGTGTGCCGCTCGAAGCCTTCAAACCAGGCCATCAGTCGACCTTGGCACCCGAGGCCTTGACGACATCGGCCCACTTCTTGTGTTCGGCTTCAATCATGGCCGCAAACTGAGCGGGCGTGTTGCCGCTGGGGATCGCGCCCAAGGTGGCCAGGCGCTCTTTCATGGCGGGGGTGGCGAGCGACTTGGCCACTTCTTGCTGGATGCGGCTGACCACATCGGGGGGGGTGCCTGCAGGGGCCAACAAACCAAACCAGCTGCTGGCTTCGAAGCCTTTGAGGCCGGCAGCTTCTTCGATGGTGGGCAACTCAGGCATGGCCGCCGAGCGCTGGGAACTGGTCACCGCCAGGGCTTTGAGCTTGCCGCCTTTGATCAGCGGAATGGCTGAGGGCAGGTTGTCAAACATCACGTCCATGGTGCCGCCCGACAAATCCAGCAGCGCTGGGGCAGAACCCCGGTAAGGAATGTGCGCCATGAAAGTGCCGGTCTGCGACTTGAACAACTCGCCCGCCAAGTGGATGGAGGTGCCGTTGCCACTCGATGCCATGTTCAGCTTGCCGGGGTTGGCTTTGGCGTACTGAATGAAGTCTTTGACGGTGTTGATCTTGTTGGCCGCGGCTTTTTCGGCGTTGACCACCATCACGTTGGGCACGCCCGCCACCAATGTGATGGGGGCGAAGTCCTTGAAGGGGTCGTAGGGGAGCTTGGCGTACAGGGCGCGGTTGATGCCGTGTGTGCCCACCGTGCCCATGAGCAGGGTGTAGCCGTCGCCTGCGGACTTGGCCACGATTTCTGCCCCCAGGTTGCCCCCGGCCCCCCCTTTGTTTTCAATGACAAATTGCTGACCAAAAGCTTTGCTCAAATCCGGGGCGATGGCGCGGGCCAGGATGTCGGTGGTGCCGCCGGGTGCGAAGGGCACCACGATCTTGACGGGTTTGTTGGGCCAGGCGGTTTGCCCCCAGGCCATGGACGAAGTTGCCAGCAACGCAGCGGCCGCAACACCACCCATGATGTGTCGGCGGTTCAATTTTGAAATCATGCGGGTCTCCTTAAAAACGTGAGTCCTGCATGATGACATCATCGCTTCAAGCCCCTGTCACCCAAGCGCCGAAACACCCCCACACCAAGGGTTTGTCTGAGGTTGAACCCCCAGACAAACATGTCCAGCTTGCGCAACACGCGGCTTGATCCTCCTCAGATCGGCGCACTGATGCCTTCGCGCGCCATGCGTCGGTAAATGGTGGAGCGACTGACGCCCAGTTGGCGGGCCACTTCCGAGACATTCCAGCGCTCTTGGCGCAAATGCGCCAGGAGTTGGGCGCTCTTTTCGGGCAGGGCTGACTCTGGCATGGACGACGCTGGCTGGCCGGACAGGGCTGTGCAAGACGCCAGCGGCTCCCCCGAGGCCAAGCGGGGCGGCAACAAAGGCACGCCCGCACCGCACTGCAACTCGCGTGGCAAATGCCTGGGCTCGATCAGATTGCGTTCACACAAGGCCACCGCCGTTCGCAACACGTTTTTCAACTCGCGGATATTGCCAGGCCATGCATAGTGCTTCAACAAATCGCAGGCCTCTGGCGTGATGGTGGGAATGAACACCCTGGACTGTGCGCGCGTTTGTGCGTGCAAGACCTGTTCAATCAGTGCGCCCAGATCCTGGCGTTCACGCAAAGCAGGCAACTCGATCACGATGCCACTCAAACGAAAATACAAGTCTTGCCGGAAGTGTCCCTTGTCCACCATGGACAGCAGCTTGCGGTGCGAAGCGCAAATGACCTGCACTTCCACTTTGGCCGACACCTCTGCGCCCAAGGGCATGACTTCACCTTCCGCCAGAACGCGCAACAAGCGGGTCTGCAAAGCCAGTGGCATGTCGCCAATTTCATCCAGAAACAAGGTGCCGCCATCGGCTTGCTGGATCTTGCCCTTGACCCCTTTGGCGCGTGCCCCGGTAAAGGCGCCATCCGCATAGCCAAACAACTCACTCTCAATCAGGCTTTCGGGAATGGCTGCGCAATTGAGGGCGATAAAGGATTGGTCTTTGCGGGCGCTGCACTGGTGCATGGCTTGCGCAAACATTTCCTTGCCGGTGCCAGTCTCCCCATGCAGCAAGACCGAAATGCCCTTGTTCATCACCCGACTGGCCTTGAGCACGTTGGACATCATCAAGGGGTCCGTACCGGCCAGCACATGCAAAGCTTGCAGGTCCGTGCCCACCGAAGCGGCCTGGGCATGGTTTGCCAAGACCCTGTTCACACGCGGCTGCGTGGGATGCGTGAGTTTGGCAAAGTAGCGCCGCGCACTGGCCACATGGCGCACTTCGAAGGCGTCACCTTTGGCCCGGTGCGCCTGAGTGACCAGTGCGGGCATGTCCAGGCCCCACACATGGCTGATGTCTGCCCCCATGCACGTCAGCGCATGCGCCAGTGGATGGTCCGGATGCGCCCCCAAGCATTGACGCGCCCGGCTGTTGGCGGCCATGACCCGCCCGCTCTCGTCCAATGCCATCAAGAGGCTGACCTGCACATCCAGCAAGGCCCGACTTTCGCTCAGGTGCAAGACGCAGTGGTGGCGATGCTGGCGCAAAAAATAAGCGTCCTCGACCATTCGGGCCGTTTGCGACACCATTTGCAGCACCAGGTGTTGGCTGCGCTTGTCATGCGGTGAATACAGCGCCGATGCATCCAGAACGGCCAGTAAATCACCCCCAGGTCCGAACACCGGGGCAGAGCTGCAGGTCAAGGTGGTGTTGGGCGAGCGAAAGTGCTCATCGTGGTGCACGGTGATGGGTGCGCGTTCAATCGAACACACGCCCACCGCGCAAGTGCCTTCCACCTCCTCTGACCAGCAAGCCCCCACGTAAAGACCCGCATGTCGCAGCTCTTTGTCGTGGGCCTCGTTGTTCACAAAGTCCACCGTCACGCCCTGTGGATCGGTCAGCAACACCACATAACCAGCATCCCGCACTTGGCGCGAGAGTTGATTCATGCCCTCGCGCGCGGTGTGCATCAAGTCTTCCAACGGCGTTTGGTAGTCCTTGAGCTGGCCCCTCGAATACACCCTGGGTGGCGTGCTCAGACCGGGGTCTATCTGGTAGCGCTCCAGAGACCGTTTCCAGGACTTGGCCAGGGCCGAGTCGCCCTGCATGGCCTGACGAATGCGCTGGTCGATGACGGAAGCAGAAAAGGACATGGTGAAAGGGGTGAACACGCCCATACCAGCGCTGCAAGAGGTATTTCTCCAAGCGCCGTATGCCTACGTGTAGTCGTTGACAAGACGAGTCCATCGTAGTCATTTATGCCTCTGTATTCATTGGCGCTTACCCGACTCCAAGGTGTCATTTGTTGCATGGGAATGCAACACCTGTCGCACCCCGAAAGGCGGCCATTGCATCAGCTGTCTGCCCTGTGCAACAGGCCAGCGGCCATGCAGTCAGGGCAATCCCTTGCTGGAACTGGCTTTTGGCCGCTGGCACGGCGATTGCAAAAGTTCATCGTCCGATGCCCGTCATTCGACGGTGCACGGCGCCAGAACTTGAGGAGATATGCATGCAAGCAAGTACCGAGCAATTGCGGTGGATGTACGAAACGATGGTCGAAATTCGTGAGTACGAAGAAACCATGGTCAAGGTGTATATGGAAGGCAAACTGCCGCCCGCCATTCAAAAAGGCCTGGCCTTTGACATCGGCTCAGGCCCCGTGCCCGGAGAGATGCACCTGGCCGCAGGCCAGGAGCCGGTGGCCGTTGGGGTGTGCGCGCATCTGCGCCAAGACGACACCGTGGTGGGCGCACACCGCCCGCACCACTTTGCCATTGCCAAGGGCGTGCCCCTCAAACCCATGACAGCCGAGATGTTTGGCAAGGCCACGGGCCTGGGCCGTGGCAAGGGCGGTCACATGCATTTGTTTGACCCGGAGCACAAGTTCAGCTGCAGCGGCATCGTGGGCGCCAGCATGCCCCCGGCCTGCGGCGCAGCGCTGGCCGCCAAAAAGCGCGGCACCGATGCGGTGGCCGTCGCCTTTTTTGGAGAAGGCGCCACCAACCAGGGCGCCTTCCATGAATCCATGAACCTGGCTGCCCTGTGGCGCTTGCCGGTGATTTTTGTGTGCGAAGACAACGCGTATGCCATCTCGGTCGAAAAGTCCGAATCGACCTCTGTGGCCTGGAATTCAGACCGTGCAGCGGCATACGGCATGCCCGGCATTTTGGTGAAAGACAACGACGCCGTCGAAGTGTTCAAAGCCGCAGGCCAAGCCGTGGCGCGGGCACGCGCAGGCCTTGGGCCAACCCTGATCGAGGTCAAGACCGACCGCTACCTGGGTCACTTTCAAGGTGACCCGGAAACCTACCGCCCCAAAGGCGAAACAGAGGCATTGCGCAAAAACGATCCGATCCCGCACCTGGCGCAGCAACTGCGTGCCCTGGGCGCCCTGGACGAGAGCCAAGACGCGGCATTGCGCCAGGCCGTGCACCAGCGCGTTCAAGAGGCTTACGACTTCGCGCGCAACAGCCCCTACCCCGAAGCCGAAGACGCCTTGCTGCATGTCTTTGCCTGAACTTTTCAGCCTCGGAAAACCCCACACCCCCTCACATTTCAGGAGTCCTTCATGACCCAACCCACCCGCAAGCTCACCATGGCCCAAGCCATCTCCGAAGCCATTGGCCAGGAGATGGAGCGCGACGCAGAAGTCTTTGTGCTCGGCGAAGACGTCGGCAAGTACGGCGGCATCTTCGGTGCCACCGGCGGCCTGCTCGACAAGTTTGGCAAAGACCGCATCATGGACACGCCCATCTCTGAAACCGGCTTCATTGGCGCGGCCATCGGTGCGGCGGCAGAAGGCATGCGCCCGATTGCCGAATTGATGTTTGTCGACTTCTTTGGCGTGTGCATGGACATGATCTACAACCACATGGCCAAAAACACCTACATGGCCGGTGGCAACATCCAGCTGCCCATGGTGCTGATGACGGCCATTGGCGGCGGCTACAACGATGCGGCGCAGCACTCGCAATGCCTGTACGCCACATTTGCCCACATGCCGGGCCTTAAGGTGGTGGTGCCCTCCAACGCCTATGACGCCAAGGGTTTGATGACGCAGGCCATTCGGGACAACAACCCCGTGGTCTTCATGTTCCACAAAGGCATCATGGGCCTGCCCTGGATGTCCTACCTGGAGGGCAGCACCAACGAGGTGCCGCAAGAGGCTTACACCATCCCATTCGGCAAGGCCAAGGTCGTGCGCGAAGGCCGCGATGTGACGATCGTCACGCTCAGCCAGATGGTGCAAAAAGCGGTGCTGGCCGCCGAAACCCTGGCCGCACAGGGCATCGACGCCGAGATTGTGGATTTGCGCACCGTGGTGCCCCTGGACCGCGAAACCATCTTGGCCTCGGTCAGCAAGACGGGGCGTCTGCTGGTGGCCGATGAAGACTATTTGAGCTTTGGTCTGTCGGGCGAGATCGCCGCACTGGTGGCCGAAAACCTGGACATCCTCACCCTCAAAACACCTGTGCGGCGCTTGGCCGTGCCCGATGTGCCGATTCCCTACAGCCGTCCGCTGGAACAATTCGTCATTCCGCAAGTGGCCAACATCGTGCAGCAGGCACAAGCCTTGATGGTGGCGCCGAAAGTGAAGGTGGCCGCATGAACGCCGTGACCTTGCCCGCCGAATTGTGGGCCGACGTGGATGAGGGCACCGAAGCCCTGGTGGAAGAATGGCGAGTCAAAGAACAAGACACGGTGACGGCAGGTCAAGTGCTGGGCAGCGTGGTTCTGGTCAAGTCCAGCCATGAAATCACGGCCCCCGTGGCCGGCACCGTGCAACGCATTTGCGTTCAGGTCGAGGAGACTTTCGCACGCGGCACCACACTGATTGAGCTGTCATGAGCGTCATTCCCCTCAAAGGCATGCGAGGTGCGATTGCGCGCAACATGACCTTGGGCTGGCAAGCCCCTCGCGTGGCCATGACCATGGAAGTCGACATGTCGGCCTGCCTGGGCCAACAAGTCGGCATCACGCCCCAGGTGCTCAGCGCGGTCGCAGGCGCTTTGCGGGATCACCCCGCACTCAACGCGTGGCTGACCCCCGAGGGCATCGCACCGCAGAGCGTGGTGAATCTGGGGATGGCCGTCGCGCTGGCAGAAGGCTTGGCTGTGCCTGTGATCCGCAACGCGGCGGCCAGGTCACTGACCGACATGGCGCAGCAGGTTCGGGAATTGGCCGCAGCAGCACGCCAGCAAAGCTTGCCGCCCAAGGCCTACCAAGGCGGCAGCTTCACGGTGACGAATCTGGGCGCCACGGGCATTGACTGGTTCACGCCGATTCTCAATCCACCCCAAGTGGGCATTTTGGGCATCGGCCGCACGCTGGACACCCCCGTGGTGCGTGACGGCCAGATCGTGATGGCGCCCATGATGTCCATGATTTTGGTGTTCGATCACCGCGCTGTGGATGGTCACCCTGCCGCCTTGTTCCTGGCCGACTTGCGCAAGCGACTGGAAGCAGGAGTCCTGCCATGAAGCGCGACTGGCCAGTCGATTGCCTGACGGTGTCTGCGGCAGAGGAACAGCGCTGGAACGAGCAGCAACTGAGCACGCTGGTGACGCAACCCATCACGCGCTTTTGGCGCTACACGGAACCCGCTTTGGTGCTGGGCTGTGGGCAACGCGCCAGCTTGGCGCAACTGCCCGACAGCCCCATACCCGCGCTGGTGCGCCATGCCGGTGGCGGCGCGGTGCTGACGGGTCCCTGGATGCTGAGCCTGTCGGTCATGCTGCCGCCTGACCACCCGGCTGTCAGCTCAGGGATTTTGAGCAGCTACCGCTGGTTGGGCGAGAGCCTGGCCACAGCCTTGCAAAGCAGTTGGGGGGTGCCCGCGCAAGCCCTGGCCAAGCACGCGCCCAAGCCCCCACATTGGGCCTGTTTTGCAGGCTTGTCCCCCTGGGAAGTCGTGGCCGATGGGCGAAAGCTCGTCGGTCTCGCCCAGGTCCGCCGAAGCACGGGCGTGTTGCTGACCGCCGGTGTTTTGGTGAGCCCGCCCGACTGGGCACTGCTGTGCCAAGCCATGGGCAAACCCCTGACAGACGCCATGCACCTTGAATGCGCAACGACTTCGATCAGTGCGCATGGGGGCCACGCGGTCACGGCCCACGATGTGTTTCCTGCACTGGCTTTGGCCGTGCAAGAAGCACTCCATTCATTTTTACCTCAGGAGACTTTATGAGCACTCAAAAACCTTCTATGCGTGTCCTCGACAAACTGCCCCAAGTGCAGCGCCGGAGCTTTCTCGCCGGTGCTGCCGGCATGAGCGTCGTGCCTATCTCGGCGCTGAGCATGGCCCCAACAGCTTTGCACGCAGCGTCCTTCAAGGTACTGGGCAGCCAAACCGGGGCCACGCTGCTGCGCATGGCACGCGACATTTATCCGCACGACAAGCTCGCCGACCGCTATTACCTGCAAGCGCTGATGGCCCATGAGAAAGCCTCGGCCAAAGACGCGGCACTGAAAAAAATGATCGCCGACGGCGTGGCAGAACTGGACGCGCAAGCCAAGCGCCGCTTTGGCAGCAGCTACGCCGCAATTCCAAAAGAAGCCGATCGCGTCAGCGTGCTCAAAGGCATGGAGCAGTCGCCTTTCTTTCAAAAAATTCGCGGCGACATGGTCACAGGTCTTTACGACAACAAGCAGGTCTGGCCCATGTTGGGCTACGAAGGCTCATCTTGGCAAAAGGTCGGTTACGTCAACCGTGGCTTCAACGACATCAACTGGCTTTGAGCCACTTTAAAGGAGACAAACACATGGCAACACCCACACAATTCAGCCTCAACGACGACAGCGTCGTGGTCATCGTCGGCTCCGGCGCGGGCGGCGGAACCCTGGCCAATGAGTTGGCCCAAAAAGGCATCAACTGCGTGATTCTGGAGGCGGGCAAACACTACACCCAGGCCGATATCGACAACGACGAATGGGGCATGTTCAACAAAATTTCCTGGCTGGACAAGCGCATCTCGGCCGGTGGCTGGCACCACACCAAGACCTACCCCGGCCTGCCCGCCTGGATCGTCAAGGGCGTCGGTGGTTCATCTGTCCACTGGGCAGGCCTTGCCTTGCGCTTTCAGCCGCACGAATTCAAAACCCGCAGCACCTATGGCGAACAAGCGGGCACGCAAGTGATGGATTGGCCTGTGGATTACGCTGAAATGGCCCCCTTTTATGAGCTGGCCGAAAAGAAATTGGGCGTCACGGGCACAGCTGCCAGCGGATTGCCCATGCTGCCCGAAAACAACCACTACAAGGTCATCGCTGCCGGAGCGCGCAAGATCGGCTACAAAAACATCGTGCGCCCCATGGCCATCAACTCGCAGGCCTACCAGCACCGCCCCGGTTGCCAGCAAATCGGCTTTTGCATGCAAGGCTGCAAGATCGGCGCGAAATGGTCCACCCTGTATGCAGACATTCCGGATGCCCTGGGCACCGGCAAGGTCGAGCTGCGCCCGCAGTCCATGGCCCTGCGCATTGAACATGACGCACAGGGCAAAGCCACGGGCGTGCTGTATGCCGACAAAAACGGCAAGCAGCATTTCCAGAAAGCGCGCATCGTTTGTGTCGCAGGCAACTCGATTGAGTCGCCACGCCTCTTGCTGAACTCGGCCTCCAGCATGTTCCGTGACGGTTTGGCCAACTCGTCCGGCCAGGTGGGGCGCAATTACATGAACCACGCCACAGCGGCAGCGGCGTCGATTTATGACAAACCGGTCTACATGTACCGTGGCACCTCTATTGGTGCAGTGGTGGCCGATGAAGCACGACATGACGCATCACGCGGCTTCAATGGTGGTTACTACCTCGAAGGTTTGTCTCTGGGCCTGCCCTTCATGGCGGCCTTCATGCAACCGGGCGGTTGGGGGCGCGATTTCACATCGGCCATTGATTTGTACGACCACATGACCTGCGTCTGGGTATGCGGAGAAGACCAGGCCATGGCGGACAACCGCATCACCCTGCACGCCACGGTAAAAGACCAATATGGTCTGCCCGTCCCCGTCGTCACCAAGACCTACACCGCCAACGATGATCGGCTCGCCAGCCACGGCCTCAAGCAATGGCGTGCTTTGTCCGAAGCCGTGGGGGCCAAGCGTGTGATCGACATGCCGCCTTACCCGGCCAGCCACAACATGGGCACCAACCGCATGAGTGAAAAAGCCCGTGACGGGGTGGTCAACCGCCACGGTCAGGCGCACGACATCAAAAACCTCTTTGTCTCGGACGGCAGCCAATTCACGTCCAGCGGCGCCTGCAACCCGACCCTGACCATCGTGGCCCTGGCCATTCGGCAAGCCGGTTTCATTGAAAACGCGATGAAACGCCGGGACCTTTGAGGGCCTGCTCGGCAAACCCTTGCTGGATCACACCGTGGCTGGCCATTCAAGGCCCCCGTGTGTGATCCAGCAATGGGCCTATTGATCCGGCCCGATGATGTTTGCATCAATGCTTTTTTTGTTGGAGCGGTGCCCTCGCCGCAATCAAACTTGCAGCCCACCACACATCGCTAAGGCGGAGCTTGCTCATGGGTTTTGAATGGGCTTTGTAGGAGCAGCACCCCGTGCGCGATGGCCCGCAGACCACCAACGCCCATCGCGCGCAGGGCGCAGCTCCTACAGATCAAACTTCATGGTGCCGGATCACTAACGCCCGTCGTTCACCCCTGCAAAAGCTGTTGCAGCTGGGGCTTGAGCACCTTGCCCAAAGCACTCTTGGGCAGGCTGTCCATGAACACCACGCGGCGCGGCAGCTTGAAGCGGGCGATGCGGCTTTGCAGGTGTTGCAGCACGGCTTCGGCCGTCAGGGCCTGCCCTGCGGGGTCTGGGCTGCGCACCAGCACCGCCACGGGCACTTCGCCCCAGCGGGCATCGGCCACGCCGACCACCGCGTTCTCGGCCACGCCGGGCAAGGTGACGAGCTGGTTTTCGATTTCGGCCGGGTAGATGTTTTCGCCACCCGAGATGATCATGTCTTTGCTGCGGCCCACGATGGTGATGCAGCCGTCTTCGGCACGCTGGCCCAAGTCACCGGAGTGGAACCAGCCGTCCTGCAATCCCGTATTGGGCTGGCAGTCGGCACGCCAGTAGCCGCGCATCAGGTTGGTGGCGCGGATGCAGACTTCGCCCGTCTCTCCGGGGCCGACTTCCTGGCCTTGGGCGTCGATGAGTTTGACCTGCGCTTGCGGGTGCGGCCAGCCGGATGCGCCCAAGCGGGCCATGGCATCGGGCAGGCGCAGCACGATGGACACAGGCCCCGTCTCGGTGGTGCCATAGACCTGGCCCACGGGCACGCCGCGTGCGTGCAGGGTTTCGATGTAAGCCACAGGCACAGTGGACGAGCCGGTCATGATGCCGCGCAGGCAAGCCAGCGAAGTGTCGGCCCAGCGCGGGTGTTCAAACACGGCGCGCATGGTGGCGGGCACCAAGAGCGACAGTGTGGGGCGGCTCGTTTGCATTTCACCCAGCCAAGCCGTCGGGTCAAAGCGCGGGTGCAGCACCACCTCCACCCCCGCCAGCAGCGCGGGCAGGGTCTGGATGCACAAGCCGCCCACATGGAACATGGGCAAGGTGGACAGCACCTTGTCGCCGGGTGGATTGTTGTTCGGCCCCGCAGGGCGAAACTCATGCGCCCAGGCACTGGCGCGGGCATTGGCCAACAGCGCGGCTTGTGTGTGCACTGCGCCCTTGGGCACGCCCGTCGTGCCCGAGGTGTAGACCAGCAGCAGCGGCAAGTCGCCATGCACGGCGGGCCGAAGCAAGGCGCGAGGCGAGGCGGTGGCGATCAGGTTGTCGTGGTGCGTGTGCTGCAGGCCTGCGCCTTGCAGCGCATGAGCGGCATCGGCATGGTGGCTGTCGTGCACCAGCAGGCGCGGCTGGGCGTCTTGCATGACCTGATGCAACTCTGCCACCGCCAGACGAAAGTTGAGCGGCAAAAACACCGCACCCAAACGGGCACAAGCCACCAGCGTGACCAACTGCATCTCGTGGTTGAAACCCAGCCAGGCCACACGGTCACCCGGCTGCACGCCCCAGGTGGACTGCAGGTGCGCGGTGACGCGTGCCACGCGCCGCCAGAACTTGGCAAAGTCGTAGGTGAAGGTGCTGTCACCCGTCTGATTGGCCTTGCGCTCATCACCCCGGAAGGTCATGGCGGGCTGCGTGCCGCAGTCCTGCGCCAGCTGCTCAAAGCGGGCCGCGAGGGGGCTGGTTTCGTCGCCCAACATCACTCGTCTTTTTCGCCGGGTTCGTACAGGGCTTCACGGCCAATGCGGTCCATGCACAGCTCGGCCGTCCAGGGCAGCATGAGCGAGCCGCAACGTGCATCGCGGTAGAGGCGCTCCAGCGGCAGGCTTTTGAGCATGGACTGGCCGCCGCAGGTGCGGATCGCCAAACGGGCAATGTCTTGCGCGTTTTCCATGATGGTGTACTGCGCGGCATAGGCGCGCAGGCGGGTGGACTTGCTCGGGTCCACCTTGGCGTCTTCGATGGCGCGCAAGAAGAGGTTGCGGGTTTGTTCGAGCTTGATGAACATCTCGGCCACGGCGATCTGCTTGGTCGCGAACTGGCGACGCTTGACGGGGCCCGTGCCCGGAATCTCGCCACGCAAATAAGCCACGGTGAAGTCGTACGCCGCTTGTGCGATGCCCATATACGTGGGCGAGAGCGTCATGAACATGTGTGGCCAGCGGCTGGCCGCCTGGAAGTACAGGCCTTGCGGCATGAGCGCTGCGTCGTCGGGCACAAACACGTCTTTGAAAATCAAATTGCGCGACACCGTGGCGCGCATGCCCAACGGGTCCCAATCGCCTTCGATCGTCAGGCCCGGCGCTGTGCGGGGTATGGCCAGGTACAAGGTGTCGCGGCGCGAGAGGTCAGCGCCCTCTTTTTTCTCGGTGCAGAGCACGCCAAAGTAATCGGCCGCGTCCGACAGGGATGCGAAGATTTTTTTACCATTGATCTTCCAGCCGCCATCGACCTTGACGGCGAGGGTGCCGAAGGGTTGTGCGCCCGCAGCAGCTGCACCACCTTCCGAGAAAGGCTGCGCGTAAATCGCGCCGTCTTTCACCACCCGCGCAAAGTGGGTGGCCTGATGGCTGCGGTGGCTGGCGCGTTGCTCGGGCGTCATCTCCAGGTCTTCTGACAGAAGACCACTCCAAAGCATGGTGCAGACGTGCATGTTGAAGGTGAGCGCGGTGGCGCCGCAGTAGCGACCGATCTCGGCCGAGACCATGGCATAGGTGGCGTAATCGGCACCCTGGCCGCCATGCGCTTCGGGCACGCACAACGCCAGCAGGCCCGAGTCGCGCATGTCGTCGTAGTTGGCAAACGGGAACTGGGCGTCGCGGTCGAGCTGCGCAGCACGGGGGGCGAACTTCTCGCGGCCGAGTTGCCGCGCCAAAGCCATCAGCTTTTGCTGCTTCTCGGTCAGGGGGTAATCGTCGCCACAGATGGGCATGACGTCTGGTTGAGAGGGGGCTTGCACGTCGGTCATGGTTTCACGTCCTTCAGGAATTTTTCGAGTTCGGCGTTGAACGCCTCGGGCTGTTCGTAATGCAGCAAATGCCCTGCCCCGGCCAGGCAGGCGTAGCGCGCACCGGGGATCTTTTGCGCCATGCGTTCCATCACGGTAGGCGGGGCGGTGCGGTCATGTTCTGCGGCCAGGCACAACACGGGCACGGTGATGATGGGCAAAGCGGCGCGTTGCTCAAACTGCACCAGCGCATGCAGCGCGGCGCGGTAGGTGGCGGGCGGCACAGCCGACATGCTTTGGTGCGCCGGGATCAACTGGGCGGCATCGCCACCGGGCGCGGCCATGGTGGGGATCAGCTTGTCGGCGATGTCGCCCATGGTTTTGCCCGCTTCCAGCGGGGCCAGGCGCTGCGCCAAAAACTGCTTTTGAAAATCGCCGTCGCTGTGGCCAAAAGCCGGGCTGCTGGCGGCCAGCAGCAGGCCACGGATGCGCTCAGGCTTTTGCGTCCAGGCTTGCAGGGCGACCATGGCGCCCATGCTGTGGCCCACCAACACGGCTTGTTCTATGCCTGCTGCGTCCAGCATCTGCCAGAGGGCTTGCGCCAGGTGCGCGAAGTCATAGGGGATGACCATGAGGCTGTCGCCATAACCGGGCATGTCCCAGGCCAGGCTGCGCCAGCCCAAGGCAGCCACATGCGCTTGTTGCGCTTCCCAGCCCTGCCTGCCACCGCCCACGCCGTGCAAAAACACCACAGCAGGCTGCGAGGGCAGGCCCACGTCGGTGAAGGCTGGCGTATTCATCAGAAATACCACCTAAAAATCTGTCGCTTTGCGGCTTTGATGTGGGAGGCCGCCCCTGCGGCCGAATGTTTAAAGTAGCTCCGCCCTGCATTCGCGAGCGGGGGCTCGCTCCCACATGGATTCAGGAAAGCGCGTGCGTGCAGCCTCATGAAAGTGCATCCGTTTGAACCACTCCCGTATCAACCACCACCGTATCGTCGAGCCGGATGGTGCAGCCGCGCATGGGCAGGTCAAAGTGGCCCAACGTGTGGCGGCCCGCGACTTCGTTGGCCCCAGTCGAATACAAAAAGTTGCCCGCAAAGGCGCGCAGCTCGGTGCCATTGCAGTCGCGCTTGTCGTAGAACGCCATGGCATCCCAACGCGCCGCCGGGTTCAGGCCAAAGCCCACATGCGAGACGGCATAAGCGGCGCGGTGGCCCTCGGCGTCTTCCCAGGCTTTCCAGTAGCCGCGCATCATGTCCACGTCCACGCCCTGCCCCTCGATGTCGACCACGCTGTCGTTCTCGATGGTCAGGCGGATCGTGTCGCGCAAATAGCTTTTGAAAGTCAGGTTCACATCACCCGGGGCCATGACCAATGTGCCGTTGACACTGCCCGCTGCGGGGAAAGCCAACGCCAGCCCGGCAGGCCAGTGAGAGACCATGCCCGGCTTGGGGCAAAAGCCCCACACACCACCCACCACCGCTTGTTTGTCGCCATGTTTCAGGTTCACCCGCAGGTCGGTGCCTGCGGCAGACGTGACGTGCATTTGTTGTGTGCCGCGCAGCTTCTTCATGGCGGCACGCACCACGCCTTCGAGCGCCGGATCGGGCACGGTGCGCTCCAAAATTTCAGGATGCTCGTTGGACACCATGAGCAGACGCGGCATGTGGCCGTCCACGCCCTTCATGATGGTCGGCAACTCGGGCGCGTGCAGCAGGCCTTCGACGGTGCAGTCCACCACCATGTCGGCGCGGGCCAATGCTGCCACCACGGGGCCGAGTTGCCCAATAGCGTCACTCGCACCTGTGGAACGCACGGGCGCGGGCGCTGTCAGTGCAGGCGTGGTCAACGTCACCTCAAACACACGAGCGCCCATGGCCTCCAGCGCGAGGCGGGCCAAGTCCACGTTGACCCGGCGTGATTGGGTTTCGGCCAAAATAGCGACCACTTCGCCAGGCTGCACCTTGCACAGCGTGAAGGTGCGGGTAAACGCCGCGAGCCACCTGTTTTCGATTCGTTCCACCAGCATGCTTGTCTCCTTGGCCTGCAGCTCTGAACGGTTCACCTGCAGACATGAATGGTCAGTTTATATGAAAATTCATGCAATTCAACTATCATCCACCCATGCACCAAGCCCCCCCATCTCACATCAAAGCGCTGAGTCCAGACTTTGAAACGCCGCATTTCAAGCAAGCCCTGTCGCGCTTTGCCACGGGGGTGACCGTCATCACCACGTTCGCACCAGGCGCACACAAGGGCGATTCGGCCAGCAGCAGCTTTGTGGGCATCACCGCCAGTTCATTCAACTCGGTGTCACTCACACCGCCGCTGGTGCTGTGGAGCCTGGGGCAAGGCGCCAGCAGCGCACCGCTGTTCCATGCGGGCACGCATTACGTGGTGAACGTGCTGGCCGCCGATCAGCTGGATGTCTGCAACCGTTTTGCCTTCGGCAAAGGCGACCGCTTTGCCGACACCGCTTACCAGCTGGGCGAGTCGGGTTTGCCCATATTGACTGGGGCGCTGGCCTGGTTTGAATGCCACAACCGCAGCCGCCACGAAGAAGGCGACCATGTGATTTTTGTGGGTGAGGTGGAACGCTGCGGTTTCAGCGATGAAACGACACCGCTGGTCTACCAAGGCGGGCAGTTCAGCACCACCACGCCTCTGCCCCATCCTCTGCCATGACCAACTCGGCAGGCTTTGTCGACGACTACCTGGCTTACTTGCTGGCACGCGCCAGCCATTTGATTTCGAGCGAATTCCACGCCGTGGTCGAGGCCAGTGGCCTCTCCCTGATGGAGTGGCGCGTCATGGCCAGCCTGTCGGGCAAAGACAGTTTGAGCATCAACGAACTCGCCAGCATCGTGCTGGCCAAACAACCCACCGTGACCAAGTTGGTGGGCCGTATGCAAGACGCCGGGTGGGTCAAGCGCTGCGACGCCGCACATGACAAACGCCAAAGCCTGGTCAGCCTCACGGCAGCAGGCCGGCGCAAAGTGCAGCCCCTGCTGAAGCAAGCCAAAGCACACGAGGCGCAGGTGGTGTCAGCTTTGGGTGCAGACCCAGCGCATCAACTCAAGCTCATGTTGGAGAGATTGATTGCGGCGCATACAAGTGCTGGTGGAAATTTGCTTTGAATATTGAAAGGGAACACACATGACCCACGCATTCAAGAGCATCCAACAAGGCTTGACTGAGGCCATTGCACATGCCAAGACCAAAGACACAGAAACCACTGGCGTAAAGCTGTACCAGCCTCATGCCGTCAATGTGTTGGACCTGCGAGAGCGACTGAATATGACTCAAGAACAGTTTGCTGCGCAATTTGGTTTTTCAGTCGCCACACTGCGTCATTGGGAGCGTGGCGACCGCTCGCCCAGCGGCGCATCGCTGGTATTGCTCACTGTGATTGATCGCAATCCAACAGCGGTGATGCAAGCATTGCAATAAAAAAATTCGACCCATTCTTTAGCAAGTCGACGATACAAATCTAAGCACCTTCCCGCGACCAAGTTGGTGGGCCGCATACAAGACGCCGGGTGGGTCAAGCGTTGCGATGCCGCACACGATAAACAGCAAAGCCTAGTGAGCCTCACGGCTACAAGTCGGCGCAAAGTGCAACCCCTGCTGAAGCAAGCCAAAGCGCACGAAGCGCAGGTGGTCTCGGTTTTGGAGTCGGATCCGACCCATCAACTCAAACTCATGTTGGAAAGCTTGATTGCGACGCATGGCAGTGCGGGGGGCGCTGATTTGATTTTGGGATTTTGAGGTTGTTGTTTGGACCCGGGCGGTATTTGTTCCAATCTTGCATATGCGTAGATTAAGATTAAGGACAAATCAGGGGAAAAACATGAGGCATATCGCCCTTTCAGCACTTTTTGGGTTAACGATCTTGGGCGCTGCTGCTCAACCCGCCGCAGATATAGCGCAACTAGCCCAGCGCTTGGAAGGGACAATTTACGTGATACCCCACCGTGAGTCTGCTGACGGTTCATTAACTGCGTGCGGTTTGGAGTTTGGTGCTCTAAAGCGTGACTTCACCACTATGAAAGGTGCTCCGGTCAAATTAGTAGGTTCCTTTTACTTGCGGCCACACTCGGTGACAGGTCTCGCATATATGTTGAAGGTAGGCATATTCGACGGCTTAGGCTACACCAACGGATTCGCACCTGCCAATGCGTTTATTCGTGGGCCGAATAGTCGGGCACCCAAAAAGGCAATACGACAGGAAGCAGAAAACAACGGCTTTGCCCTTTTTGTCGGTGCACTTGACGATGAAGTCATTGCCGCCTATGCCGGAATTGCGGAGAAAAAACAATTGGTTGTAGGGTTCAATAGGAAGCCCGGTCAACAGGATGTGCTGTTCAATCTTGACTTGACGGTAATCGATACCGAGATGGGTTCTGATGGACAACCTATCCGCAAACGAACTAACGCGGCAGTAGATGAATTTCTGGCTTGTTCGGACGATTTAATGAAAACGCCAAGTTCCAAGATCAAATAGCCACTTCCAGTTGTTTGATACGGCGCATTGCCGATTCCGGATGCCAGTCACTGTCAATTAAAGCCTTCACAGGGGTTCTTGCCACTACATGCACATGCTTAATCGAGACATAAATTCGCGCTTTGAGGATTGGTTGCTCAGTCCAAGGGAAACTCTAGACTTTGAGGTCAAGCAGTGGCTTGACCTTACGGACAGTGAGGCCCAAGGCACGGTCGCGAAAGCGCTAATCGCGCTCGAAAATCACGGCGGAGGGTTCCTTCTTTTTGGGTACTCTGAAGACTCGAACAAAAAGCTGGTGCCTGACTGCAATCGGCCCGCTTCGCTCGAATCCTTCCTGACGGACGCGATCAATGCCATTGTCAAAAAAAGAGCCGAGCCGACCTTTAGCGTCGAGGTTACATTGCAGCGCCACCCTGAAACCGATCTTGAGTACCCACTCGTACGCGTACTTGGGCGTTCTAAGGTACCTGTCCGATCTGACAGCGCTACAGCTGGCGGATCGCTGAAGCAGCACGTGTACTACATCCGCGCGCCTGGTCCTGAGAGTCGTGGTCCCCTGACCGCGGCGGAGTGGGATGGACTCCTACGTCGAGCAGTGGCCAATCAACGCGAAGAGATAGTTGGACTCTTGCGTAGCATTCTTCCAAGCGCTTCAGATTTCGGTATTGCTTCTCAACCTTCGGAGTTGGATCGCTTGAACGAATTCGTCGCGGCGGCAGTGACGCGATGGAATTCCTTGAACGAATCCCTTCCAAAGGAACATCCGGCGGCAATAAGTCTTGGTCATTACCACTTCGCAGCACGGCTGATTGGCAAGCCTACGAATTCGACAACTCAGTCTATCCTTCAAACCAACAGTTCAGCTAGACGCTACACGGGATGGCCAGCCTTTATAACTCTACATCAGGACAAGACTCGCCCAAAACTTGTGGACGGTTGTATTGAAACTTGGCTCGCTGATACGAAATATCCCGATGTTGGTCACGCTGACTTTTGGCGCATCGACTCCAATGGAAACTTCTTCTTGCTTCGCGGGTATCAGGAAGACTCGCTTGATCCCAACAAGGGCTTAGGAGCGGCCGGCACCCTCTTTGAGGCGACCCTCCCCATCTGGCGATTGGGTGAGTTTCTACTCAGAGTCGTGGAGATTGGGTCGACAACTTTTGAACCTGATTTCGAGTTAGCCATTAGCTGTGAGTGGCATGGTCTTAAGGATAGAAAACTGTTCGTCCACAATATGCGGCGATTCTTGGCTGGAACCTACAAATCATCGCAAAACGACATCCAAACTACCGGACAATTTCCCGCATCTGCAATCAGAGATCTGCTGCCTGACGTCGTGAAAGCCCTCACTCACACCCTATATGAGCACTTTGATTTTTTCACTCCCCCTGATTCCATGTACAAGGAGGAATTGGGTGAGATGATGAAAAACCACTACTAATCACATTGTGATTTTGTGATCGTCAGCAGAGGGTCGACTCCCGTCCTTGGTTCCGGCTTCACGTGGTTGGCTCACAGCCTAAACCTGCCGATCGATCTAGGCCTTCTGCAGCTTCTCACTAAGACCTTTTAAATTCAGTCCGGCACCACCGCCGTGACCTCAATCTCAACCAGCGCCCGATCTTCCACCAGATCGGCCACTTGCACCAGCGTCATGGCCGGGTAGTTCTTGCCGATGACTTCCTGATAAACCTTGCCCAGCTCGCGGCCGCGTGCGAGGTATTCCTTCTTGTCTTTGACGTACCAGGTCATGCGGGCCATGTGCTGTGGGCCTGCTCCTGCGCACGCCAGCGTGTCGACGATGTTTTGCAGGGCTTGGCGGCACTGGGCCACGAAGTCGTCGGTCTCGAATTGAGCCTGCCCGTTCCAGCCGATCATGCCCGCGACGAACACCATTCGGCCGCGCGCTTCGATGCCGTTGGCATAGCCTTTGGCGGGTGCCCAGCCTTCGGGTTGGAGGATGTTGAACATGGGGTTTCTTTCCATAAAAGTGTTCATCTGTCTTTGTAGGGGCCTGCCCTGCTGGCGATGTTGGTTTGCACGCCATCGCTTGCAGGGTAAGCTCCTACAAAGAGCCTGCTTCGGGTTGCGATCAATCCATTTGACGCAGCTTGAAGCGCTGCAGTTTGCCGGTTTCGGTGCGGGGCAAGGCGTCCAAGAAAATCACCTTCCGCGGGTATTTGAACGGGGCGATGGTTTGCTTGACGTGCTCTTGCAAGGCTTTTTCCATGGCCGCATCGCCCGTGTGGCCGGGCTTGAGCACCACATAGGCCTGCACGATGTGGCCACGGTCTTCGTCGGGCATGCCGACCACGCCGCACTCGGCCACGGCCGGGTGTTGCAGCAAAGCGCCTTCCACCTCGGGGCCTGCGATGTTGTAGCCTGCCGAGATGATCATGTCGTCGTTGCGCGCCTGGTAGCTGAAGTAGCCGTCGGCGTCCATGACAAAGGTGTCGCCCGGCAGGTTCCAGCCATCTTTCACATAGTCTTGCTGGCGCGGGTCGGCCAGGTATTTGCAGCCTGTGGGGCCGCGCACCGCCAGTCGCCCCACGGTGCCGGGTGGCACGGGCTGCATGTCGTCGCCCACGATCTGCGCCACATAGCCGGGCACCACTTGGCCGATGCTGCCGGGGCGCACTTGAGCGCCCGCGCTCGAGATGTAGATGTGGATCACCTCGGTGCCGCCAATGCCGTCGGTCATCTCGATGCCCGTGGCCTGCTTCCACAGCTGGCGGGTGGCGTCGGGCAAGGCCTCGCCTGCCGAGACAGGGTGCTTGAGGCTCGACAGATCAACGCCTTTGGCCAGCATTGCCATCTGGCGATACATGGTGGGCGCGGTGTAGCACTGAGTGGCGCGGTACTTGGCAATGGTCTGCATCAAGGTCTCGGGCGTGTGCTTTTCGAGCAGCACGGTGCTCGCGCCATAGCGCAGCGGAAACGCCAGCAGACCACCTAGCCCGAAGGTGAAGGCGATGGGCGGCGTGCCGCACACCACATCGTTTTCATTAATTTGCAAGATGTGGCGCGGGAACAAATCGCACATGGCCAGCACATCGCGGTGGAAGTGCATGGTGCCTTTGGGCTTGCCTGTCGTGCCACTTGTAAACGCAATCAGGCACACGTCGTCGCGGCTGGTGGGGTGGGCGGTGTACGCGACACTTTGCTGCACCATGCGCTGTTCCAGGCCATCAGGGGCATCGCTGCGAAACTGCACCAGTTGCTGCAAGCTGGCCATGTGGCTGGCGTGACCGGGCGTCATGCAGTGCTGCAGTTCGTCGGCCAGCAGGCTGTCGCAAAGCGCAGCGCTGACCTGCGCTTTGTCGATGATCTGTGCCAACTCGCCCGCACGCAGCAGCGGCATGGTGGGCACCGCCACCAGGCCCGCCTTGAGCGCGCCCAGCAAGCAAGCGGCCATCATGGGGCTGTTGCCGCCGCGCAGCAAAATGCGGTTACCGGGCAAGAGGCCCATGTCTTGGGTCAGCACCTGGGCGATGCGGTTGCTCTTGTCTTGCAACTGCGCATACGTCCAGCTGAAGTCGCCACCGCCCTTGTTGAAGTCGCTCACGCCATGCAGCGCGATGCGATCGCCTCGGCCTGCACTCACATGGCGGTCGACCAATTCCATCGCGCAGTTCAGTGTGTAGGGATAGTCCAGCTCGGGCCGGTTGGCGATGAACACGGGCCACTGCTCGGGCGGTGGCAAGCGGTCGCGTGTGAAAGCATCCACATGCGTGCTCGGTATAAGTGTGTTCCAGTCGTTCATGTCTTCTCCGTTTTTTTCGATCCGGTCATGGACAGTGAGTCCCTTGGCTGTTTTGTAGGAGCCCACCCCGTGGGCGATGGTTTTTTTCAGGGCGTGTGCCACGCCCATCGCCCACGGGGTGGGCTCCTACAGAAGCAGGGGCACCTGTATTCAACCTTTCAACACATCCTTGCCGATGATCAGCTGCTGCACTTCGGTGGCGCCTTCGTAAATGCGCAACGCCCGAATCTCGCGGTACAGCGACTCCACCATCACGCCTTTTTTGACGCCCATGCCGCCGTGCATCTGCACCGCCATGTCGATGATCTGTTGGGCGTTTTCGGTAGCGGTCATCTTGGCCATGGCCGCTTCGCGGGTGATGCGACCGCCTTGGTCGCGCAGCCACGCGGCGCGATACGTCAAAAGCGTGGCCGCGTCCAGCAGGGTGGCCATCTGCGCGATCTTGGTCTGGGTGATCTGAAAGTCGCCCAAGCTCTGGCCAAACATCTTGCGCGAACGCGCCCAGCTGATGGACTCGTGCAACGCACGCCGCCCAAAGCCCAAAGCGGCCGCCGCCACCGAGGTGCGGAACACATCGAGCGTGGCCATGGCGACCTTGAAGCCTTGGCCCGCTTCACCAATGCGCTGGTTCGCAGCGACCTTGCAGTTGTCAAACTTGAGCGTGGCCAGCGGGTGGGGCGCGACCACGTCAATCCGTTCTTCAATCGACAGACCGGGCGTATCCGCATCGACAATGAAAGCCGTGATGCCGCGTGCGCCAGGCGCTTCGCCTGTGCGGGCGAACACCACATAAAAGTCGGCAATGCCGCCGTTGCTGATCCAGGTCTTGCGTCCGTTGAGCACATAGCCGTCTGCCGCGGGCGTGGCGCTGCACTGCATGGCGGCTACGTCGGAGCCTGCATCGGGTTCGCTCAAGGCAAAGGCGCTCAAGGCCTGGCCCGACGCCACACGCGCCAGGTAGCGCTGCTTTTGATCGGCTGTGCCCATGAGGCTGATGGCGCCTGTGCCCAAGCCCTGCATGGCAAACGCGAAGTCCGACAAGCCGTTGTGAAAAGCCAGTGTTTCGCGCAGCAGGCAGAGCTGGCGGGTGTCGATCACGTCCGATGCGGCGCCGTAGGCCGTGCCGGACACTGCGTGCTTGAGCCAACCGCCGCTGCCCAGCAGGCGCACCAGACGGATGCATTCGGCGTCCACCGCGTCGCGGCTTTCGTCGTGATGGGCGTGGGCAAGGTGCTCTTGGCACCAAGCGTCCAGCCGCACTTTGAAGTCGCGGTGGCTGTTGTCAAAGAAAGGCCAGTCGAGTTCTGGCGGGTGATTGGCTGTGTGATTTGACATGGCTCAGTCCCCTTCAAACACGGGCGTTTGCTTGGCCACAAAGGCGTGGTACGCCCGGTGGAAGTCGTTGGTGGCCATGCAGATGGCTTGGGCCTGGGCTTCGGCCTCGATGGCTTCGTCCACGCCCATGTTCCATTCCTGCTGCAGCATTTTTTTGGTCATGCCGTTGGCAAAAGTGGGGCCAGCGGCCAATTGGGCGGCCATGGCTTGTGCCTCGCCCAGCACCTCGTCTGCGCCGCACACCCGGTTGTAAAAGCCCCAACGTTCAGCCTCCAGCGCGCCCAGTCCGCGCCCTGTAAACAGCAACTCGCTCGCACGCCCCTGGCCGATGATGCGCGGCAAAAGTGCGCACGCGCCCATGTCGCAACCGGCCAAGCCGACCTTGTTGAACAGGAAATAGGTCTTGCTGCGCTCGGTGCCGTAGCGCAAGTCAGACGCCATGGCCAGGATCGCGCCAGCGCCCGCGCACACGCCGTCGATCGCCGCGATGATGGGCTGGGGGCAAGCGCGCATAGCCTTGACCAAGTCGCCCGTCATGCGGGTGAAGGTCAAGAGGCCAGGCATGTCGAGCTTTGTGAGCGGGCCGATGATCTCGTGTACATCACCACCTGAGCAAAAGTTGCCGCCCTCACCCGTGATGACCACGGCATGCACATCGGGCGCATAAGGCAAAGCGCGGAAAAAGTTGCGCAGCTCGGCGTAAGAATCAAACGACAGCGGGTTCTTGCGCTCGGGGCGGTTCAGGCTGACGGTGGCCACACCGTCTTTGACGGCCAACAGGAAGTGTTCTGGCTGGTACCCCGCCATGGGCTGGTTGTGGCGTGGCAGCTGGTGCGACTGGCCGGGCAAGTAGCGTGTGCTCATGGGTTCTCCTCGGTTCATTCCGGGTGGGGGTGGATGGGGGGTGGGCTGGGTTGACCGGTTTTCAGGGTGCCCAACAATTGGTGCAGTTGTTCTTGCTGCTGCGCGGGCAGGGGCGACAGCAACTCGACCACCCAGCTTTCATGGGCAGTGGCCATGGCGGCGAAAGCCTCGCGACCCGCTGGCGTCAGGTGCACCGCATACGCACGTCGGTCCCCGGGCTGGGGTTGCCGCTGCACGAGTTGTTCTTTTTCCAGTTGGTCCACGATGCTGGTGACGTTGCCACCCGTGACCATCATGCGGCGCGAAAGCTCCCCCATGGACAGGCCTTGCGCTTCTCTTTCGAGTTGGGCCATCAGGTCAAAGCGCGGCAGCGTGATGCCGAACTGCTCGCGCAAGCGTTGGCGGATGGTGTCTTCGATGCGGGTGGTGGCCGAGAGCAGGCGCAACCACAGCCGCAGCGAGGCGTGGTGGTCGGCGTGGGCGCGCACCTCCATGTCGGTGTGGCGCGCATTCATCCTGCCAGCTCTCCACCGTCGATGGCAATCGCCTGGCCGTTGATCGCGTCGCTGCCCGCCGCGCACAGCCACAACACGCTTTGCGCCACTTCGTGCGGTTGCACCAGGCGCTGCTGCGGGTTGCTGGCGGCCAGCGCTTGGCGCGCTTCGGCCTCGCTCTTGCCCGTTTTGGCCACAATGTTCTGCACGGCTTCACGCACGATGTCGGTCTCGGTGTAGCCGGGACAAATCGCGTTCACCGTCACGCCTTTGCGCGCCAACTCCAGCGCCAAGGCCTTGGTGAGGCCCACCACGCCGTGCTTGGCCGCGACATAGGCGCTCACGTAGGCATAGCCTTTGAGGCCCGCTGTGCTGGCGATGTTGACGATGCGCCCGGGCGTGCCTGCTTGCGCTGCCTCGAGCATGCCGGGCAGCACCGCCTGAATGCAGTGGTAGGTGCCTGTGAGGTTGACGTTCAGCATCTGCTGCCACATGGCGGCATCGGTCTTGGCAAAGGGCGCGCTGTGCGCTTGGCCCGCGTTGTTGACCAAGATGTTCACCGGGCCCAAGCGGACCTGTGCTTGCTGCACCGCCGCTTGCACGGCGTGTTCATCGGCCACGTCCATGGGCGCAATCAACACTGCCACATCGGGCACTTGCGCGCGCAGGGCTTCGGCTTGCGCGTGCAGCGTGCCTTGCGAGCGACCGCACAGTGTCAGGCGACAACCCGCCTGGGCGAGTGCCAGTGCGATGGCCGCACCGATGCCCGCGCCCGCGCCGGTGATGAGGGCATGGCGACCTTGCATCTCAGTCCCCTTTGGTCGCCGATTGCTGTGCGCGCTCGCGGGCAAACCCGGCTTCGAGTTGCGGCTTGCCCGACACGTAAGCGCGTGGCCAGGCGATGTCTTTGAAACCAATTCGTGCGGCTTCGGTCAAGGTCCATGCTGGATTGGCCAGGTGCGGGCGGGCCACAGCGCACAGATCGGCGCGGCCAGCGGCCAAGATGCTGTTGACGTGGTCGGCCTCAGAGATGGCCCCCACTGCGATGGTGGCGATGCCCGCTTCTTGTCGGATGCGGTCTGCAAACGGGGTTTGGTACATGCGGCCGTAAGTGGGCTTTTGTTGCGCACTGACCTGGCCCGATGAGCAATCGATCATGTCGGCGCCTGCGGCCTTGAAGGCGCGGGCAATCTCGACCGCGTCGGTCGGCGTGATGCCACCCTCAACCCAGTCGTGCGCCGAAATCCGCACCGACATGGGCAGGTCTTTGGGCCATGCGGCACGCACGGCGGCAAACACTTCGAGTGGGTAACGCAGGCGGTTTTCGAGCGAGCCGCCGTATTCGTCGTTGCGTTGGTTGGTGAGCGGGCTGATGAAGCTCGACAGCAAGTAGCCGTGGGCACAGTGCAACTCCATCCAATCAAACCCCGCTTGCGCAGCGCGCTGGGTGCTGGCCACGAATTCTGCGGTCACGCGGTCCATGTCCTCACGCGACATGGCACGGGGCACATCGCCATGGGGCAAATAGGGGATGGCCGATGCCGCGATGAGCGGCCAGTTGCCTTCTGCATCGTCTGCGGGCACAGGCTGGTCCATGCCCGGCCCTTGCCAGGGGCGGCAGGTCGATCCTTTGGGGCCGGCATGGCCAATCTGCAGGCCGATTTTCGCGTCAGACTTGGCGTGCACCCAGTCCACAATCTTGGCAAAGTCGTGGGTCTGCTGGTCATTCCACAGACCCGGGCAGCCGTGCGTGATGCGCCCATCGGCACTTGGTGCGGTCATCTCGACCATCACCAAGCCTGCGCCGCCCATGGCGCGTGCGCCCAGGTGCACCAGGTGGTCATCGCCTGCACGACCGTCCACCGCCATGTATTGCGCCATGGGTGACACCACCACACGGTTCTTGAGCGTGACCGAGCGCAAGGTGTAAGGCGTGAACATGGGGGGGCGAATGCCCGGCATGGCCGTGCGCCCTGCAAACCAGGCCTCGTAACCTTCGAGCCAGGCCTTGTCGCGCAAGCGCAAATTCTCGTGGCTGATGCGCTGGCTGCGCGTGAGCATGGAGTACATGAACTGCTCGGGCTCAAGCTGGTCACAGTAGCGCTCGCCACAGACCTCGAACCATTCCATCGCGTTCCAGGCCGCGTTTTGCAGTCGGATCACGTCGATCTCGCGCACGGCTTGGTAATGTTTCAGCACTTCGGGGATCCGGTCGGCGGTGTCGCCCAGCGTCTTGAACTGGCGCACCAACTCAATCGCGTCTTCCAGTGCGAGCTTGGTGCCCGAGCCAATCGCAAAGTGGGCGGTGTGCACCGCATCGCCCATCAGCACCACATGGCTGTTGCCGTTGAAGTGCGACCAGTTGGCGCACTTGACGCGCTGGAAGTTGAGCCACGCCGAGCCGCGCAGGTGGCGGGCGTTGGTCATCAGCTTTTCGCCTTGCAGGTTCTTGGCAAAGAGTTTTTCACAGAAGGCAATCGACGCATCCTGGTCGGCCTTGTCCAGGCCATGTGCCAGCCACACATGCTCGGGGCACTCGACAATGAAGGTGGAAGTCTGGTTGTCGAACTTGTAGACGTGCGCCTGGAACCAACCGTGTTCTGTCTTCTCGAACAGAAAGGTGAAGGCGTCGTACTGCCGATTCGTGCCCAGCCAGATGTAGCGGTTGGGTCGCGTCACGATATCGGGCTGGAAGATCTCGGGCAAGCGGCTGCGCACGCGAGAGTTAATGCCATCGCTGGCGATGATCAGGTCGGCGTCGGGGAAGTCCAGATCGGACTGCGCGTCCTGCTCAAACATCAGCTTCACACCCAATTGCTCGCAGCGCGCCTGCAGGATGTTGAGCAGCTTCTTACGGCCGATGCCTACAAAGCCGTGGCCGCCCGATCGGATCACGCGGTCCTTGAAGTGCAGCTCGATGTCGTCCCAGTGGTTGAAGGCCTGCTGCACTTCGTTGGCGGTCTCGATGTCCCACTGGCGCATGTTCTCCAGCGTCTGGTCAGAAAACACCACACCCCAACCAAAAGTGTCGTAGGGCTTGTTACGCTCTACCACGGTGATGTCGTGGTGCGGGCCGAGTTTTTTCATCAGCAACGCGAAGTACAACCCGGAAGGACCACCGCCAATGCACACGATTTTCATAGCTAAACCTTTCGCCTCTGACCTTCGTCCGAATTGATTAAGACCTTGATATTTCAAGTTTGAAGTATTTCCTTCAGCCACCCTGCTGTCAATCAGGTGTTAACCCTTGCGAAGATGAATTTTCAGGTCGGTGGTCGAAGACCCCGACGTTTGCTCCCCAGACCCTGCCGCATGGCGAGCGTTGACGATGCGCGTTTCACGTCGGACTCCCCGATCACCGACCTACCCTCCCCAACAAACCCATAAACAGCTTCAACCCCAAATTCATGAATACCAAATCACTTCACGCCGTTTGTTTTGTTTTTTGTCTTTGACTTTGGCCGTTCGCATTCACACCATGGCTTGTACGCCACATATTCAATTTAAAACCCCTTACTTTTTTTGTTGCGACGATTAAAATTTGTCAATAGTGACAAAACCAATAACACGTGTGTGAGCTGCATGCCCCCCATGACCTCTGACCATTCCGTCCTGGCGGTTGCCAAGCGACCCACAAGTGCTGCCTTTCATGGCTTCGTTCGACGCCTGCACATGGCCAGTCAAACGGATGACCCCGTACTGCTGGCTGGCGAGGTGGGTACAGGCAAGCGACAGTCGGCCACCACGGTACACAACGTCAGCGCTCGCAGCGGACACAACTTTGTGCAAATCGATTGCCTGGGCATCAAGGAAACCAAGTTCGAGCTGGAGATCCTGGGTTCACTCAACCCCTTCAACCACCAGTTGCGCCAAGGCGCCGTGTCTCTGGCCGAGGGCGGCACGCTTTACCTGCATGAGGTCGGTGAATTGCCGCCCGCCAGCCAGACCCTGCTGCTGCGTCTGATGGAAAGCAACACCTATTCCCCCGTCAACTCCAGCGACACCTACAACAGCGATTTCCGCCTGATCACCTCGTCCAGCCAGGACCTGATGGCCATGGTGGAGCATGGCAAGTTCCGCAATGATTTGCTGCACCACATCAACACTTTGACCATACGCACGCCCTCCCTCAATGAGCGTCGCGAGGACATCGCTGACCTGGTCAATTCCATCTTGCAAGAGATTCCCGGGGGGCGCCACAAACAGGTCAGTCCCGAGGCCATGGAGGTGCTTTGTCACCACAAGTACACGGCCAACATCCTGGAGTTGCGCAACATCATCCACCGCCTGGTGGGCACCTTCGAGGCCCAGTGCTATTCAGGCCTACAGGTGGTGCAAGCCATTCATGCGGGCACGCCTTCTAGCAAATCAGAGCGGGTCATCGAAAAAAAATCGCAACGCTCCATGCTGCCCGACTTCAATGGCTACCTGGATCAGGCCCAGAACAATCCACCGGCATTCGCCCAGCCCGAGCAACAAGTAGGGGCTCAGCAATCGATTTTTCAGGGGGCCAGTCATTCCGCTTACGCCAGCACGACTTACCACATCGGACCCCAAACTGCGCCTGCTCAACCCGTGGCTGAACCTGCATGGCCATCGGCCAAGGTGGCCGACATCCGCTCACGCCAGGTTCAAGCCCCGCCTCAACCCCCGAGTTGGCAAGCCAGGGTTGCGGACATGGAGTCTGAAGACGAAAGCATGGGGCCATTCACGGCCCTGAAAGCGCAGGAGCGCGATTACATTGCGCGGCTGGTGGATTACTGCAACGGCGACAAGAAAAAAGCGGCCGACATTGCAGGCGTGACCTTGCGCACGCTGTATCGCAAGCTCAAGCATTGACCACTGCAGACGGCCTTGGCGAGAACTGGCATCAGACCATTTCCTGGATGAGCTTGAGTGCTTGGGTGGTTTCGGGCTCGGAGCCTTCGGCAATGACTTCGTCCAACACCGATTTGGCGGTGGTTGCATCGCCCATGCTCAGGTAAATTTTCGCCAGATTGAGGCGGTCTTCGGCCACGGTTCTGGGTGGCGAAGCACGGGTCTTGCGTGCGCTGTCAACCACCAGCGTCGGACGTGTAGGTATGGGGCGCACGTTATCTGCCACCTTGGCCTCTTGAGTAAATGCATGAGAACTCACCTCATGCGCAGGTCTTGCACTGCGCACAGGCACATTCAGCTCGGGCGACTGCGACTCCGGCTCGGTGTTTGGCGCATCTAGCCGACGCCCCCAGTGCTGACGCCCCAACAAAAACCCCAAGAGCAGCAATGCGCTGCATACCAGTGCCAACCAGACCATCAATTCTGTTTTGGACAGGCTCAAATGAGGCATGAGCACCGTCACAAAAGGCCCCTCTGTCTGAGACTTCAAGTCATCCGGCATCGTTTCTTCCGTCGGGTTCGGCTCAGCGACCAATGGTGAAAGCGTCAAGGTGTCTTGAGCTTTGGGGGCGCCATCAGCCGCATTGGCCGAAGCAGTCACCGTTGAAAATTTTCCAATTGGAGCGCTGGCCGGCACACTGTTTGTCTCCACATTTCGGGATATTGAGGGCAAGTTCGCCTGCACGAAATTATTGGGCAGTGGCTTATTGGATGCGGGCAGCGGTGCAGTCAGTGGCACCAGCATCACCTCCCCTTTGCTCACTGTGGACTTTTCTGCCACTGTGACTTTGTAATGCAGCGGCATTTTTTGCTGCCCATGGCTTACCCACAAAAGCAAATCAAAGGTCTGCTCAGCCACCGGGTCGGCCGACACCAATTCAATGTAGCCTGCATCTTCCCGGGTCAACACCACCCGAGCCCGGATGAATTTCAAGGCTTCGGCCCGCGTGAGTCCCCAGCGTTCATAGTCACTCGGCGAGCCTGTTTGAACCTGAATCTCCCGGGACGCCCCAGGCAAGGTTTGCGAAAAGGGCAATACGGCATGAAACACCGTGAACTGACTGGATGAAACCGTCAAATCAGCCAAGGTAAAGGCATGTGACGAGATGCTGCAAAGCAAGACCAGCAAACTGCAAACGGCACGTCCCATTTGCCTTGCCGCAATTTTGCTCAGACAGACGCGCACGCTCAGCATCACTGCACACCCCCACGTTTTGTGAGCGCACGCAGTGCAATTTCCAAAAAAACCAAGCTATCAACCATTGATGTATTTGTCATTAATGACAATTTATACCATTGGTTCAGCTCATGGCGTGGAAGTGATGCCCTGCTCAAGCCAAGAAAAAAGCCGCAACTTCTTGCGAAGCTGCGGCTTTTTGTTTGGTGGCCTGGGACGGAATCGAACCATCGACACGCGGATTTTCAATCCGCTGCTCTACCAACTGAGCTACCGGGCCTGAGCTTTGAATTATAGCAGAGTAAAACAGGGGGCCTGAATTTTCAGACATGTTTTACGCGATGCGTTTGCTACGGGACAAATCAATGCCGAGTTGTTTGAGCTTGCGGTACAGGTGTGTGCGCTCCAGGCCCGTCTTTTCTGCCACCTTGGTCATGGAGCCGCCTTCATGGGTCAGGTGAAACTCGAAGTACGCGCGCTCGAAGGTGTCACGCGCCTCGCGCAATGGGCAGTCCAGATCGAAAAGCTGTCGCTCTTGAGGACCCAAATTTTCCTCAGCGCTCGGTGCGGGGGGCGGCACGTAAAAAGCTGTGGACTGAAAGGTGACGGTGGTGGCAATTTGGCGAACTTGCTCACGCGCCAAACCTTGCTCAACCGCTTTAAGCAATTTTTGCAGGGTAATGGGTTTTTCGAGAAATGCCTGCGCGCCGATCTTGACGGCATCGACGGCGGTATCAATGGTGGCATGACCACTCATCATGATCACGGGCATGGTCAGCAACCCCGATGAGGCCCACTCTTTGAGCAAACTGACGCCATCGGTGTCAGGCATCCAGATGTCCAGCAACACCAGGTCAGGGCGCATGCGGTGGCGAATATCACGCGCTTGGGCGGCATTCTCGGCCAGTTCAACCTGATGCCCTTCATCGAACAGGATTTCAGACAGCAGGTCACGTATGCCCAGCTCATCGTCCACCACCAAAATATTTGCCATATTGACTGTCTTGTCTCAGTTCATGAAGAGGGCTGGTTCGGCGCGCCCTGTGTTGCGTCCAATGCGAATGATAGCGATACTTGTGCGCCTTTGATTTCTCCGTCTTGGATGACGTTGCTCAGCTCAATGCGCGCACCGTGTTCATCGGCAATTTTTTTGACCACCGCCAGACCCAAGCCTGTGCCTTTGGCTTTGGTGGTGACGTAGGGCTCAAAGGCTCGCTTGAGGATGTTTGGCTCAAATCCGGGTCCCGTGTCTGTCACGCTCAGGCGCACCCGTTGTCGCAAGACGCTCCATTCTGTGCGCACCAATACACGGGCGTTGGGCAAGGCGTGTCCACGACTTTCACAGGCGTCCTGGCCGTTTTGCAGCAGGTTATGGATGACCTGCCGCAGCTGCTGCACATCACCTTGTATGGGGGGGCAAGCCGGGTCCAATTCGACACTCACTGGCGCCCTGTGCACTTGATCACTGGGTTCGCTGGCATACAACACCATCAGATCGGTAATGAGTGCATTGAGCTGCACGCTTTTGAGTTCTGCTGAGGGAAGCCTTGCGTAGTCACGAAATTCATTGACCAGCCGTTTCATGGCATCAACCTGATCGACGATGGTTTTAACGGACTTGGTCAGCAATGCATCGTCTTGCGCTGCCAATTTGCCGATCAATTTGCGCTGGAGTCTTTCGGCCGATAACTGGATCGGCGTCAGCGGGTTTTTGATTTCGTGCGCCAGACGCCGAGCGACTTCACCCCAGGCTTGCGAGCGTTCTGCGGAAACAATTTCGGATATGTCATCAAACACCAACAAACGCATGCCGTCAGGCAAGACAGCACCTCGGGCCAACAAGGTGACACAGCTTTCTGTCAAGCCCTGCCCCGTGGCATGAATTTCATATGACTTTTGCCAATGGTCAAGTTCATGAGCGCCTTTGTCTGAGCGCAACAGCGTAAATTGTTCGGCCACGCCTTTGGCAAATTTCTCCAGCGTCGGCAAACTCAGCAAGCTCAGTCCTTCATGGGCCGCCACAGGCACCCGCAAAATGCGCGTTGCTCCTGGGTTGGCAGACAAAATGATGCCATCCGCATCAAGCACCATCACGCCGGATGTGAGGTTGTCCAAAATGGTTTGCAAATTGCCACGTGCTGAATCCAAGGCCTCCAGACTGCGCTCCACACTGGCCCGTGCGTCTGACAACTGTTGGGTCATGTCGGCGAACGAGCGTGTCAGGCCGCCCAACTCATCCTTGCCTTGCAGTGCCATTTTGGGTGTCAGGTCACCTGCGGCCACCTGGCGCATACCGTGCGCCAGCAGCAACAAGGGTCTGGCCAGCTGATTACCCAGCAATACCGCCAGCAAAATGGCTCCCAGCACGGCCAGAAACAGGCTGAGCGTCAGGGTGCCTATGTACATGTGGCGCAACCCTTCGCGGGCCAACGCACGCTCTTGGTATTCACGGTAGGCGGCTTGCACTTCGAGCGCGTTGTTGACTAACGTGGGGGGCAACTCCTGCGTGATTTGCAAGAGTTTGCGGTCTTCGTCAAACGCCATGCCAGATTGCGGCACCAGCACCAGCACCTTGATTCGACCTTTATCTCCACCAGAGCTTGATTCATCCAGCCCTTCAATCCATTCCACGCCGCCCTTTTGCCGGGCCTCCTTGATCATGGAGGCGGGGGGCCGTTCGGGCCTGATCTGGAACCTGGACTGTCCAGAACTGGCCAACATGCGGCCATTCGTTGTCCAGAGCACCACATCACTGAAGCCTTGCTGTTCTTGCAACTTTTCCAGCGCTACGCCGGCGCTGGCATCCATCGTGTCGGCCAGTTGCGACGCAGCAGCCCGTGTTTGCTTGCCCAAATCGTTGCTCAGGGTGTCCAATGTGGCCCGTCCAAGATTCAGGCCGCCGACCAGTGCGGCCTCCACTTTCACATCAAACCAGCTCTCGATAGAGCGAGATACAAACTGGTAGGAGACGACATAAATCAACACCCCTGGCACCACGCCGACCAAAGCAAAGATGGCGGCCAACTTAAGGAGCAATTTGGCGCCGAATTGGCCACTGCGCCAACGCAGGATCAATCGAACAAAACCCCACAAAATGGTCAACAACAATCCGCCAGCAACGATGCGATTGACCAACACCAGCCATTCGTAGTTTTGGTTGTAGCGACCACGGTGCCCGGTGGCCTGCGTGAGCAACACCAGCAGGCCCAAACCAATCACCACCATGGCCACAGCACCGAGGGTCATCAACCATCTACTGGTTTTTGTCGCCCACAAGTTTTGTCGGCTGGTCACATTCGCAAACAAGGCCATGTCAACGCACCATGTCGGCACTCAATCGCAAGCTGCGACTGATCACCAAATTCCAGTCCGCTTGATTGCCAGCAGCAATTTGAAAAGGTCTGGGCAACTGGGAAAAATCCAGCTTGAAACGGTAGATCAAGTATTGATTTCCATCGGCGTCCAAGTCTGGAGCGTTGGCTACTTTCCAGCCCGATTGCCGACGGATCACCCCCAAGGCTTCAGCGAGTGTTTCGTAATTTTGCGAGATGGTGCTCGATAGACCCGAGTTTGAGATGGGTTCACTCGATACATTCAAGCGCCAACGCCGCGTCAAAGGTTGAAAGGCCAAACGGTAATAACGGCTGACGCTGCCCAGTTTGCGGTCATACCAGTACCAACGGTCACGCATGAGTTCGGCATCGGCCACAAAGTGCACCGCCAGGCCTTTGACCAAGGCGTCCTCCACGGCGGGACCCAACTCCAGTTTGAGCTGCGCATTCAGAACCAGCGCACTGTCTTGGCGCTCCACCCGCAGTTCTGTCAATTCGGCCACAGAAGACTGCGCGCCCACCTTGCACACCCACAACAAGCACAGGGCGCCCAAGACCCAAAGGCGACAGCGCCGAAGATCAAACTTGGCGCTTTTCCAGCAGTGCGTAATAAAACCCATCGTGTTCACCCAGTTGATTGTCCTCGACTGGCCGTCCTCTGGGCACGTTTCCCGGCATCAAATGCCCCGGAGATGGGTGCAATGTGGCGTCAGTGTTGCGTTGAAGAAACGCTTGTATGACGTCATCGCCCTCCAGCTTGAAAACCGAGCAGGTGCAATACAAGAGGCGCCCACCGACTTTGAGAAGGGGCCAAAGGGTCTTCAACAATTGTGTCTGTACCTGTGCTAACTGTGCACTGTCCGTGGGACGGCGCAACCAGCGCACATCGGGATGTCTGCGCACGATGCCAGAAGCTGTACACGGGGCATCGAGCAAGATGGCATCAAACGGCTGCCCATCCCACCAGGTCTTGGGCATGCTGGCATCAGCCCCACGCACTTGTGCCTTGACCCCCAGCCTTTCCAAATTTTCATGGATTCGGGCACAGCGCTCTTCATCTACGTCCAGGGCCAGCACCTGGGCCTGCGGACTAATTTCCAGAATGTGTCCGGTTTTGCCACCCGGTGCAGCACAGGCGTCCAGTACATGCCAAGGCTGCTGACTGTCCCACCCCTGCAGCAACAAGGGCGCCGCGATTTGCGCTGCGGCATCTTGCACCGATACATGGCCTTGTTCAAACCCTGGCAATTGATGAACAGGCACGGCTTTGTCCAATTGCAAACCATCCGCACCCACCGGTTTACATGCCCAACCTTGAGCAGCCAGTGCATCCTGGTAGGACTGCACGCTGTGGTGTTGCCGGTTCACCCGTAAAGTCATGGGTGCCGGTGTTTGCGCCATCTTCAGCAGCGCCTGCCAGTGGTCTGGGTGGTCTGCCTGCAGCCGGTCTATCCACCACAAGGGATGATTCCACTGCGCCTGGGGGTTGCCAGACGTCTGCCCCACCAAGACCTCACGCTCGCGCATGAATCTTCGCAAACAGGCATTGATGAAACCGCTTTGCACCTGTGTGCTGCGTTGCTGGCGAGCGGCTTCCACCACTTGATTGACGAGTGTATGCACCGGATACGGCGCCCGCGCCTCGTCCCAGCACAAGGCCAAGGCTGTACACAACAGGGCATCGGCAGCGGGTGGTGGTGCTTTGCTGGCCAGCAACTCCCGCAAAGCTGTAGCCTGTCCGAGCTGCCGCAAGGCATGAAAGCTCAAGGCCTGAACCCCTGGACGCAAAACCTGGGGTACAGATTGGAGTTGTGCGGTCAAGGATCGGCCTGCGCGCACGGCCTGTACTGCTGAAGCGGTGGCCTGCAGCAGACGCCACAAGGGAACGGATGAGGCAGATGAGCTACGGGTATCGGCGGGAGTTTTGACGGTTTTCATGCAATGCGTTTCAGCTCGTCGACAAAGACAAGTCCATGCGAATGGCGGGCTTGAATTTCAAACGCCGCCCCAGCCAGGATGCAGGTCGCATGGACAAGGCCTCGTTGTAGGCCAAGACAGCCACATGGTAGGGAATCAAGGCTGCGGGCAAAGTCTGACGCATGCGGTTCAGGGCAATGTCCAAATCCGGCCGAATGGCTTGAGGGGCTGTTTGCTGCATCAGCCGGATTTCCGCCACCAGTTTCAGGTGCTGGGATACCACTTGTTTTTGACTGTCTTCATCAAGGGGTTGCAGCCTCGCTTGCGTCAACGCCTCCAGCAATTCATCACAAATGATTTGAAGTTGTTGCAAGTCTTGCGTTTCGCCCTCGCTGGCCAATGCCTGACGAGCGGCCAAGCCGCCTTGCAGGCGCACGAGCAATCTCAGCCACACGGCATCCACACTGCTCCATTGACGCACGACTTCACTGCGCAAACGAACCAAGCGGTTGTGCGCACCCACCGCCCAAAACAGCAACACAGCCAGAAATATGCCAAAACCCAATGCACCCATCACAGCTCCTCATGTTTGCATCTGCAACAAAACAGCCCCTGTCCGCAGGCGGTACAGGGGCTGATCAAGATCACCGACGCATCGGTGATGTCATGGCTCAGGCGGCTTCGCCTGCATCCGAGACAGCTTCTGTCACCGAGGAACCCGCCAGATCTGCAGCTTCGGCGTCCGCAATGGCGCGGCGCTCAGCGTCGTCCATCGCATCTTTCACCTTGCGTGCCTGATGGTAGGCCAGACCCGTACCGGCAGGAATCAAGCGACCCACGATCACGTTTTCCTTCAGACCGCGCAATTCATCACGTTTGCCCATGATGGCCGCTTCGGTCAGCACACGGGTCGTTTCCTGGAAGGAAGCGGCCGAGATGAACGAATCGGTCGACAAGGACGCCTTGGTGATACCCAGCAACAAGTTGCTGTACGTCGCAGGAATCTTGCCGTCTTTTTGCAGGGCGTCATTGGTGTTGAGCATTTCAGAACGCTCCACCTGTTCACCGGCGATGTAATTGGAGTCACCAGCGTTCTCCACCACCACACGGCGCAGCATCTGACGAACAATCACTTCGATGTGCTTGTCGTTGATCTTCACACCCTGCAAGCGGTACACGTCCTGCACTTCGTCCACGATGTAGCGGGCCAGCTCTTCGATGCCCAGCAAACGCAGGATGTCTTGGGGGTCGGCAGGACCGTCCACAATGCTTTCACCTTTGTTCACCACTTGGCCTTCGTGCACCAGGATGTTCTTTTCCTTGGGGATCAGTTCATCCCAGATCTTGCCTTCCGGATCAGTGATCTGCAAACGGACCTTACCTTTGGTTTCCTTGCCGAAGGACACGGTACCGGTGATCTCGGCCAGCATGCCTTTGTCTTTAGGAGAGCGTGCTTCAAACAGTTCTGCAACACGGGGCAAACCGCCGGTAATGTCTCGGGTTTTCTGCCCTTCAACGGGGATACGGGCCAGCACTTCACCTGGGCCTACATCCATGCCGTCACGGACCTGGATCAGCGCGCCGATCTGGAAGCCGATCGTCACCGAGTGGTCGGTGCCAGGAATTTTGACTTCCTTGCCTGCGGCGTCAATCAGTTTGACCTGTGGACGAATGACTTTGGCTGCACCGCGACGCTTGGGATCGATCACCACCAGTGTGGACAGACCGGTCACTTCATCCACCTGTTTGGCAACCGTCAAACCTTCTTCGACGTTCTCGAATTTCACCTGACCGGCGAATTCGGTGATGATCGGACGGGTCAAGGGATCCCAATTGGCCAAGATGGTGCCAGCCTTGATGGTCTGGTCTGCCTTGATGGACAAGATGGCACCGTATGGCACTTTATGACGCTCACGCTCACGGCCATGCTCGGTGATGATGATCTCACCTGAGCGAGCAATCACCACCAACTCGCCTTTGGAATTCGTCACATAACGCATCGTGGCATTGAAGCCGATGGTGCCGTTGGACTTGGCTTCCACGCTGGACGCCACCGCTGCACGCGAGGCTGCACCACCGATGTGGAAGGTCCGCATGGTCAGCTGCGTGCCAGGCTCACCGATGGACTGAGCAGCGATCACACCCACGGCTTCGCCATTGTTGACCAAACCACCGCGACCCAAATCACGGCCGTAGCATTTGGCACACAAACCAAAGCGTGTGGCACAAGTCAACGCGGTGCGGACCTTGACTTCATCCACACCTGCGGCTTCGAGTTCGTCGATCAGGTCCTCATCCAGCATGGTCCCTGCAGAGGCCAGCACCGAACGGTTCTCTGGATGCAACACATCTTCAGCCACTGTGCGGCCCAAAATACGGTCACGCAGCGATTCGATCACTTCACCACCTTCGACGATGGCGCGCATCAGCGAACCGTCAGCGGTACCGCAATCGAGCTCGGTCACGACCAGGTCTTGGGTCACGTCCACCAGACGACGGGTCAGGTAACCCGAGTTCGCGGTCTTCAAAGCCGTGTCAGCCAGACCTTTACGTGCGCCGTGTGTCGAGATGAAGTACTGCAACACGTTCAGACCTTCACGGAAGTTCGCCGTGATGGGGGTCTCAATGATCGAGCCGTCAGGCTTGGCCATCAGACCGCGCATACCAGCGAGCTGGCGAATCTGGGCTGCAGAACCACGGGCACCGGAGTCGGCCATCATGTAAATCGAGTTGAACGATTCCTGATCGACTTCATGACCATGGCGGTCAATGGTTTTTTCTTTGCGCAGCTGGTCCATCATCACTTTGGAGACGACGTCACCGGCCTTGCCCCAGATGTCCACCACCTTGTTGTAGCGCTCGCCAGCAGTCACCAGACCGGAGACGTATTGCTGCTCAATGTCTTTGACTTCTTTTTCAGCCGCTTCAATGATGGCGGGCTTCTCAGGCGGCACCAACATGTCGTCGATGCCAATGGAGATACCGGCGCGTGTGGCCAAACGGAAACCGTTTTGCAGCAACTTGTCGGCAAACACCACGGTCTCTTTCAGGCCGCACTTGCGGAAAGACGTGTTGATCAGCTTGGAGATTTCCTTTTTCTTCAGCGCCTTGTTCAGATTGCTGAAAGGCAGGCCTTTGGGCAGGATCTCGGACAACAAGGCACGGCCCACGGTGGTTTCCACCATCGACACAGCGGAGGTGAATTCACCAGTCGCCTTGTTTTTGGTCCACTCGGTCATGCGCACACTGATCTTGGCAGCCAACTCCACAGCATCCGAGTCCAAAGCACGCTGCACTTCACCGATGTCGGAAAAGATCAGGCCTTCACCCTTGGCGTTGATACGGTCACGGGTGGCGTAGTACAGGCCCAGCACCACGTCTTGAGACGGGACGATGGAGGGCTCACCCGATGCGGGGAACAAGATATTGTTCGACGCCAGCATGAGTGTGCGGGCTTCCATCTGCGCTTCCACCGACAGCGGAATGTGCACGGCCATTTGGTCACCGTCGAAGTCGGCGTTGAAGGCCGCGCAAACGAGGGGGTGCAACTGGATGGCTTTGCCTTCGATCAGCAAGGGCTCAAACGCCTGGATGCCCAAACGGTGCAGCGTAGGCGCACGGTTGAGCATCACGGGGTGCTCTTTGATGACCTCTTCCAGAATGTCCCACACCACGGGCGTGCCGGCTTCGACTTCCTTCTTGGCGGCCTTGATGGTGGTCGCGATGCCCATGGCTTCAAGACGCGCAAAGATGAAAGGCTTGAACAGCTCAATCGCCATCAGCTTGGGCAAACCGCACTGGTGCAGCTTAAGGGTTGGGCCCACGGTGATCACGGAACGACCGGAGTAGTCCACGCGCTTGCCCAGCAAGTTCTGACGGAAACGACCGCTCTTGCCTTTGATCATGTCGGCCAAAGACTTCAGGGCGCGCTTGTTGGCGCCGGTCATGGCCTTGCCACGGCGGCCGTTGTCCAGCAAGCTGTCCACGGCTTCTTGCAGCATCCGCTTTTCGTTGCGGGCAATGATCTCTGGAGCTTTGAGTTCCAGCAAACGGCGCAGACGGCTGTTGCGGTTGATGACGCGGCGGTACAGGTCGTTCAGGTCGGAGGTCGCAAAACGACCACCGTCCAGTGGCACCAAGGGACGCAGGTCCGGTGGCAACACGGGCAGCACTTCGAGCACCATCCACTCGGGCTTGATGCCCGACTTTTTAAAGGCTTCCAGCACCTTCAAGCGCTTGGAGTTCTTCTTGACCTTGAGTTCGGAGCCGGTCAGGTCACCGCGCAGACGCTCGATCTCGCTTTCGATGTCGATGCCTTGCAACAATTCCTTGATGCCTTCAGCGCCCATCTTGGCCACGAACTCGTCGCCGTATTCCTTGACTTTGGCGTCGTAATCATCTTCAGACATGATGCTGAATTTCTTCAGCGGCGTCATGCCCGGGTCGGTCACCACATAGGCTTCAAAGTACAGCACACGTTCGATATCGCGCAGCGTCATGTCGAGCACCAGGCCCAGACGAGACGGCAGCGATTTGAGGAACCAGATGTGGGCGCAAGGCGCGGCCAGGTCGATGTGACCCATGCGCTCGCGACGCACTTTGGTTTGTGTGACTTCAACGCCGCACTTCTCGCAGATCACGCCGCGGTGCTTGAGGCGCTTGTACTTGCCGCACAGGCATTCGTAGTCTTTGATGGGGCCAAAAATCTTGGCGCAAAACAGACCATCGCGCTCGGGCTTGAAGGTGCGGTAGTTGATGGTTTCCGGCTTTTTCACTTCACCGAAAGACCAGGAACGGATCTTCTCGGGCGATGCCAGGCCGATACGGATCGCATCGAAGTGGTCATCGGGCGTGAACTGCTTGAACAGGTCGAGTAGTGATTTCATGGTTTAAATCCTTTGCCTGTGAATTAAGAACGCTCGAGCTCAATGTCAAGGCCCAGCGAACGGATTTCCTTGACCAGCACGTTGAACGATTCGGGCATGCCCGCTTCGATGGAGTGTTCACCTTTGACGATGCTCTCGTACACCTTGGTGCGGCCTTGCACGTCGTCCGACTTGACGGTGAGCATCTCTTGCAGAACGTAAGAGGCGCCATACGCTTCCAGCGCCCACACCTCCATCTCACCGAAACGCTGACCACCAAACTGCGCCTTACCACCCAGCGGCTGCTGAGTGACCAAGCTGTATGGACCTGTCGAGCGGGCGTGCATCTTGTCGTCGACCAAGTGGTGCAACTTCAGGTAATGCATGTAGCCGATCGTTGTTGGACGGTCGAAGGCATCGCCTGTACGGCCATCAAACAAATTGGCTTGCGTACGTGTAGCGGTCAGCCCCTTGGCCTTGGCCAGGTCGTCCGGATAGGCCAGGTGCAACATGGCTCGGATTTCCTCTTCGGCTGCACCATCAAACACCGGTGACGCAAACGGGAAACCCTCTTTGAGGTTCTCGGCCATGGCCAGAACTTCGTCATCGCTCAGCTCCGACAGGTCTTCCTTTCGGCCCAAGCTGTTGTAAAGCTGCTCGAACAATTGGCGCAGTTCGGCAATTTTTTCCAAACGCTGCGTTTCGGCCTGCAGCATGTTGCCAATGCGTTGGCCAATGCCTTTACCGGCCCAACCCAGGTGAACTTCGAGCACCTGGCCCACGTTCATGCGCGATGGCACGCCCAGGGGGTTCAACACGATGTCAGCAGGGGTGCCGTCGGCCATGTAAGGCATGTCTTCGACGGGAACGATCTTGGAGACCACACCCTTGTTGCCGTGACGACCGGCCATCTTGTCACCAGGCTGCAAGCGGCGCTTGACGGCCAGATAGACCTTGACCATTTTGAGCACGCCTGCGGGCAACTCGTCGCCTTGGGTGAGCTTTTTGCGCTTTTCTTCAAACGACAAATCGAAGCTGTGGCGGGTTTGCTCCAGCGAGTTCTTGATGGACTCGAGTTGCATGGCCACGTCGTCTTCTGCTGGTCGAATGTCGAACCAGTGGAATTTCTCGACCGACTCCATATAGGCCTTGTCGATCTTGGTGCCTTTGGCCAGTTTCTGAGGGCCACCGTTGGCCACGCGGCCCACCAGCAACTTTTCGATACGGTCAAATGCGTCGGCTTCCACGATGCGCAGCTGGTCGTTCAAATCCAAACGGAAACGCTTGAGTTCGTCGTCGATGATCTGCTGGGCACGCTTGTCGCGCACGATGCCTTCACGGGTGAAGACCTGCACGTCGATCACAGTGCCTTGCGAACCTTGGTCCACGCGCAGTGAGGTGTCTTTCACATCGCTGGCTTTTTCGCCAAAGATGGCGCGCAGCAGTTTTTCTTCAGGCGTGAGGGTGGTCTCGCCTTTGGGAGTCACTTTGCCCACCAGCACATCGCCGGGCTGCACTTCGGCACCCACGTAGATGATGCCGGAGTCGTCCAGGCGGCCCAGTTGCTGCTCGGACAAGTTAGGGATGTCGCGCGAAATTTCTTCGGCGCCCAACTTGGTGTCACGGGCCATGACCACGAGTTCTTCGATGTGGATCGAGGTGTAGCGGTCTTCGGCCACCACGCGCTCGCTGATCAAAATCGAGTCTTCGAAGTTGTAGCCGTTCCAGGGCATGAAGGCGATCAGCATGTTCTGACCAATGGCGATTTCACCCAGGTCGGTCGATGCACCGTCAGCAATCACGTCACCCTTGGCCAGCTTGTCGCCACGCTTGACGATGGGTCGCTGGTGGATGTTGGTGTTCTGGTTGGAACGCTGGTACTTGATGAGGTTGTAGATGTCCACACCCACTTCGCCGGCCAAAGCTTCTGCGTCGTTCACGCGGATCACGATGCGGGTGGCATCGACATAGTCCACGATACCGCCGCGGGTGGCGGTGACCACGGTGCCGGAGTCGACCGCTGCAACGCGCTCGATGCCGGTGCCGACCATGGGCTTTTCAGGACGCAACACAGGCACAGCCTGACGCGACATGTTGGCACCCATCAAAGCGCGGTTGGCGTCGTCGTGCTCGAGGAACGGCACCAAAGAGGCCGCCACCGAAACGATCTGCGCTGGCGACACGTCCATGTACTGGATGCGCTCGGCACCGCACAGGATGGATTCGCCTTTTTCACGGGCAGACACCAGGTCGCCAGTCAGCTTGCCGTCTTTGTCCAATGTGGCGTTGGCCTGGGCGATGACGTACTTGCCTTCTTCGATGGCCGACAGGTAATCGATGTCCATCGTGACCTTGCCGTCCACCACGCGGCGGTACGGGGTTTCAATGAAACCGTACTCGTTCAAGCGGGCGTACAAAGCCAGCGAGTTGATCAAACCGATGTTTGGACCTTCAGGTGTCTCGATAGGGCAAACGCGACCGTAATGGGTCACGTGCACGTCACGGACTTCAAAGCCTGCGCGTTCGCGTGTCAAACCGCCTGGGCCCAAAGCTGAGACGCGACGTTTGTGCGTGATCTCGGCCAACGGGTTGGTCTGGTCCATGAACTGCGACAGCTGCGATGCGCCAAAGAACTCTTTCAGGGCCGCAGAGATCGGCTTGGAGTTGATCAGGTCATGCGGCATGAGTGGCTCTTGCTCGGCTTGACCCAGACGCTCTTTGACGGCCTTTTCGATACGTGCCAGACCGGTGCGGTACTGGTTCTCGGCCAATTCACCCACGCAACGCACGCGGCGGTTGCCCAAGTGGTCGATGTCATCGACTTCGCCATTGCCGTTGCGCAGATCCACCAGGATCTTGACGACGGCCAGGATGTCTTCGTTGGTCAACACCATGGGGCCTGTGGACTCGCCACGGCCCACGCGGGCGTTGAACTTCATGCGGCCCACGCGCGACAGGTCGTAAGTGTCGGGGTTGTAGAACAGGCGCTGGAACAGCGCTTGCACAGCGTCTTCTGTCGGTGGCTCGCCAGGGCGCATCATGCGGTAGATGGCCACGCGTGCTGCGAATTCATCCACGGTTTCGTCGATGCGCAGGGTTTGCGAGATGTACGCGCCTTGGTCAAGTTCGTTGGTGTAGATGCACTGCAGGTCTTGAATGCCGGACGTACGCAGTTTCTTGAGCAAGGCCTCCGTCAACTCTTCGTTGGCTTTGGCGATGATTTCGCCGGTGTCGCCGTCCACAATGTTGCGGGCGACCACGCGACCGATCAGGAAGTCTTCGGGCACGCTGATGTGCGAAGTGCCTGATTGCTCAAGCTCTCGCGTGTGACGTGCAGTGATGCGCTTGTCTTTGGCCACCACGACCTTGCCGGCTTTGTCCGTGATGTCAAAACGTGCCACTTCACCGCGCAGACGTTCGGCCACAAATTCCATTTGTGCGCCGCTGTCCATGAGGCGGAAAGTGTCGTTGACGAAGAAGTTCGCCAGGATCGATTCTGGGTTCAGGCCGATGGCTTTGAGCAGGATCGACACGGGCATCTTGCGACGGCGGTCAACGCGGAAGTACAGGATGTCTTTCGGGTCGAATTCGAAGTCGAGCCATGAGCCACGGTAAGGGATAATTCGGGCCGAGAACAACAGTTTGCCCGAGCTGTGGGTTTTGCCCTTGTCGTGTTCAAAGAACACACCCGGCGAACGGTGCAACTGAGAAACAATCACGCGCTCAGTACCGTTGATGATGAAGGAGCCTTTGTCGGTCATCAAGGGCACTTCGCCCATATAGACTTCTTGCTCTTTGACTTCCTTGACCACTTTGTTCTGCGTGGTCGAAGAGTCGCGGTCGTAAATGATCAGTTGGACGCGGGCACGCACGGCAGACGAAAAGGTCAGTCCACGTGTCTGGCATTCGCGCACATCAAACGCGGGTTTGGCCAGGTTGTACTCGACGAATTTCATCTCCACAAAGCCGTTGTGGGACACGATCGGGAATGCCGACTCAAAAGCGGCTTGCAGGCCTTCGTGTGTACGTTTGGATGAAACAACACCTGCTTGCAGGAAGGACGTGTATGCGTCTTTTTGCATTTGCAGCAGGTAAGGAACTTCGAGCACGCTTTCGCGGCTTCCGAAACTTTTGCGAATTCGCTTGCGTTCGGTGTATGAATAGGCCATGAGATCTCCGGGCTTGATCTTTCAGGACTGTGTGTCATCCACGCTTTTGGTATGGATGACGGGCTTGGCGGCTGGCCTCTACCAGCTTTGGCGGACGATTGCGCATTGCACGCAACCCGAACCAAGGGTCTTCTGCAGTCGGGTCAGAAAACACTGGAAAGAAGACTGGGTTCAACCCGCTTTCCGGTGTTTCACTAAAACACTGGAAAGAAGACTGGGTTCAATCCGCTTTCCGGTGTTTCGCTCAAACACTGGAAAGGGGACTGAATGGAGTCTGCTTTTCGGTGTGCTCTTCAAGCACCAAAGGCTGGAGGCCCTTGCGGACGCTCCAGCCTTGGGCAGAGACCGAATTACTTGAGTTCGGCCTTGGCGCCAGCTTCTTCCAGCTTTTTCTTGGCAGCTTCAGCGTCAGCTTTTGGCAGGCCTTCTTTGACCGCTTTGGGTGCGCCGTCAACCAGGTCTTTGGCTTCTTTCAAGCCCAAACCAGTGATTTCACGCACAGCTTTAATCACGGACACTTTATTAGCGCCAGCTTCCAGCAACATGACGTTGAATTCAGTCTTCTCTTCGGCAGCAGCAGCGGCACCGCCACCAGCAGCAGCGGGAGCCGCCATAGCGGCAGCGCTCACGCCAAACTTCTCTTCGATGGCTTTCACCAGGTCGTTGAGTTCCATGACCGTCATGCTGTCCAGCGCGGTCAAAAATGCGTCTTTATCGAATGCCATTTTCATTTCCTAACAATTGGTTAAAACACGAACGCTGGCCTTAAGCGGCAACAGCTTCGCCTTCGCCTTTTTTGGCCGCCAAAGCACCCAACACCACTGCGGTGCGAGACATAGGCGACATCAACAAGCCACACAACTGAGCCAACAAAACTTCTTTCGAAGGGATGCTTGCCAGCTGCTTAACGCCGTTCACGTCCAAGGCTTTACCTGCAAATGCACCTGCGCGAATCACCAACTTGTCATTGGTTTTCGCGAAATCGGCCACCACTTTCGCGGCTGCGACTGCATCTTCAGAGAAGCCATAGATCAGCGGACCAGTCATCTGGTCGACAACAACTTCAAACTGCGAACCGGCTACAGCACGGCGAGCCAAGGTGTTTTTCAACACACTCAGCGAAACGCCCAAGCTGCGAGCTTTAACGCGCAAGTTTGTCATGTCAGCGACCGTGATGCCACGGTATTCCGCCATCACCAGCGTTTGAGCTTTAGCGGCGAGGTCGGTCACTTCTGAAATGACCGCTTCTTTCTCACTGCGATTCAGACTCAAGGTCTACTCCTTTGTATGTGTTTTTCGGGTCACCCCTGAAACACGCCTATTTGCAGCGACCAACTGTTTAGGATCTTCATCCATCTGCAGCGGGATCGCCATCTGCGTTGGCCCAAAACTTCAAGTTCAATTGAGGTTTTGTTGATTAAGCACACAGTGTGTGCACCAACGGTCTTGGATGGCCCACCGATCTTTAGAAAGATCAGCGGCCCACCACATTGAGGTGCTCGGTTGAGCCCCTCAAATCTTTGCCATCACGCCGAGATGGATTGTGTGTCGACGCGAACGCCCACACCCATGGTCGACGACACAGCCACTTTGCGCAGGTACACGCCTTTGCTGGTTGCAGGCTTGGCTTTCACCAAGGCTTCCACCAGCGCAGCCAAGTTGCCTTGCAACTTGTCGGTGTCGAATGAACGGCGACCGATGGTGCCGTGCACGATACCGGCTTTGTCCACGCGGAACTGCACTTGACCGGCCTTGGCGTTCTTCACGGCCGTGGCCACGTCAGGGGTGACGGTGCCGACTTTGGGGTTGGGCATCAGGCCACGTGGGCCCAGAATTTGACCCAGAGTACCGACCACGCGCATGGCGTCAGGTGCAGCAATTACCACGTCGAAGGGCATGTCGCCAGCTTTGACGCGGGCAGCCAAGTCGTCCATGCCAACCACGTCAGCACCGGCAGCGCGGGCTTCGTCAGCCTTGGCGCCTTGCGCGAACACGGCCACACGGGCGGTCTTGCCGGTGCCATTGGGCAACACGACAGCGCCACGAACTACTTGGTCCGACTTCTTGGCATCGATGCCGAGCTGGACAGCCACGTCGATGGACTCGTCGAACTTGGCGGTCGCGCATTCTTTGACCATGGTCAATGCGTCAGACAATGCGTAAAGTTTTAGGCTGTCGACTTTGCCAACCAGGGCTTTTTGTTTTTTAGTGAGCTTGGACATTTACACGCCCTCCACATTCACGCCCATGGAACGGGCAGTACCAGCGATGGTGCGAACGGCTGCGTCCATGTCGGCGGCAGTCAGATCTTTCATCTTGGTTTTGGCGATTTCTTCGAGCTGAGCACGATTGATCTTGCCAACTTTTTCCAAGCCTGGCTTGGTCGAGGCCTTGTCGATCTTGATGGACTTCTTGATCAAAGTGGCCGCTGGTGGCGTTTTGATGATGAAGGTGAAAGACTTGTCTGCAAACGCAGTGATCACCACTGGCAATGGCAGGCCTGGCTCGACGCCTTGGGTCTGGGCGTTGAAAGCCTTGCAGAATTCCATGATGTTCAAACCACGCTGACCCAGTGCTGGACCGATGGGTGGTGATGGATTAGCTTTACCAGCTGGCACTTGCAGCTTGATGAAGCCGACGATTTTTTTCGCCATGCTTTTCTCCTTGCGGGTATTAACGCTTAGGTTTTCTGAACCATCTGCTTCCCGGGGTTAACGACTCTTTTTTCAATAACCAAACACCGAGTCGGGAAGTGCTTCGTTTTCTTACTGGTCAGGTTTTTTCAACCTGACTGAATTCCAATTCGACCGGCGTTGCACGCCCGAAAATCGTCACAGACACACGCATCTTGTTTCGTTCGTAGTTGACTTCTTCAACCGTACCATTGAAATCCGTGAACGGACCCTCTTTCACACGGATGTACTCGCCCACTTCAAACTCAACTTTATGACGGGGCTTGTCAGTACCTTCTTGCATTTGGCTGACGATTTTGGCCACATCAGCTTCTGAAATGGGTGCTGGTCTGTTTTTAGCTCCACCCACAAATCCTGTGACCTTGTTGGTATGTTTAACTAAATGCCAAGTTTCATCGTCCATCACCATTTCCACCAGCACATAGCCGGGGAAAAATTTGCGTTCAGTGGTTCTTTTTTGACCATTCTTGACTTCAACCACCTCTTCGGTGGGCACCAGAATGCGCCCGAATTTGGACTCCATGCCTGAACGAGCAATGCGTTCAACAATGTTGCGCTCTACGGCTTTTTCCATGCCAGAGTAAGCATGGACCACATACCACTTCAAATCAGGATTCGTGGAGGTTCCTGCCATTGGCGCATTGACCACAATATCGTTCATTATTTTTTCCACCCAAGAATAAGATCGTAAAAAACCCATTCCAGAGTTTTGTCAGTGAGCCACAAGAACAGCGCCATCACGACCACAAAGACAAACACATACGCGGTAATTTGCATGGCCTCTTTACGCTCTGGCCAAACCACCTTTTTCACTTCACGGACAGCATCTCGTCCGAAAGCGATCAACTGCCGTCCGGATTCTGATGTAAAGAATGCCACCATGGCAGCAGCCAGCCCCAGCAGCAATCCACCCCATTGAACCCACGCACCTTGTTGAGCCAACAAATAGAAGGCAGCCAAGGCAACAATGACCAATGCACCAGCAAGAGCAAGACGCGCCTTATCTCCGGCAGCGCTAACAGTTTGAACTTCGGACGTTGCCATACGGCTTGAAAACCTTTTTTTCGCCCCATCATTGATGGCGACGTATCAGACAAGGAAGCCCGCTAGAGTCTAGCGGGCTTGAAAATCCACCTTTTCAGGTGGCAGGGGCAGTAGGAATCGAACCTACAACCTTCGGTTTTGGAGACCGACGCTCTGCCAATTGAGCTATACCCCTATTTGAACCTCTTTAAGCGATGATCTTGGCAACCACGCCAGCGCCAACGGTACGGCCGCCTTCGCGGATGGCAAAGCGCAAGCCTTCTTCCATCGCAATGGGGTTGATCAACTTCACAGTGATCGACACGTTGTCACCAGGCATCACCATCTCTTTGCCTTCTGGCAATTCGATCGCGCCGGTCACGTCCGTCGTACGGAAGTAGAACTGAGGACGGTAGTTGTTGAAGAAAGGCGTGTGACGGCCACCTTCGTCTTTGGACAAGACATAGATCTCGCCCGTGAAGTGGGTGTGGGGCTTGATCGAGCCGGGCTTGCACAGCACTTGGCCGCGCTCGACGTCTTCGCGCTTGGTGCCGCGCAGCAAGATGCCGACGTTGTCGCCCGCTTGACCTTGGTCCAGCAGCTTGCGGAACATCTCAACGCCTGTGCAAGTGGTCTTGACAGTGTCTTTGATACCGACGATTTCGATTTCTTCGCCGACTTTGACGATACCGCGCTCGATACGACCCGTCACCACAGTGCCGCGGCCAGAAATGGAGAACACGTCTTCCACGGGCATCAGGAATGCACCGTCCACTGCGCGGTCAGGCGTAGGGATGTAGGTGTCCAGAGCTTCGGCCAGCTTCATGATGGCTTGCTCGCCCAAAGGACCCTTGTCGCCTTCCAGCGCCAGCTTGGCAGAACCTTGAACGATCGGTGTGTCGTCGCCTGGGAAGTCGTACTTGGACAACAACTCGCGAACTTCCATCTCGACCAGTTCCAACAACTCAGCGTCGTCAACCATGTCGCACTTGTTCAGGAACACGATGATGTAAGGCACGCCAACTTGACGGGCCAACAAGATGTGCTCGCGGGTCTGAGGCATGGGGCCGTCAGCAGCGGAGCAAACCAAAATAGCGCCGTCCATCTGGGCAGCACCGGTGATCATGTTCTTCACATAGTCAGCGTGGCCAGGGCAGTCCACGTGGGCGTAGTGACGGTTTTCTGTTTCGTACTCAACGTGAGCGGTGTTGATCGTGATACCACGGGCCTTCTCTTCGGGAGCCGCGTCGATCTGGTCGTACGCTTTGGCAGCACCGCCGAACTTGGCAGCCAACACGGTGGTGATGGCAGCAGTCAGGGTGGTTTTGCCGTGGTCAACGTGACCGATGGTGCCCACATTCACGTGGGGTTTGGTCCGTTCGAATTTCTCTTTTGCCATATCTTCGACTCCGAAAAGTAGCGGTCAACAACCAAAACAGAGGGCGCACAACTTTCATTGCACGCCCCAAAACTGGTGCCCTTGGCGGGAATCGGACCCGCGACCTCTCCCTTACCAAGGGAGTGCTCTACCACTGAGCCACAAGGGCGAAAACTTCTAACAAACCCAACCGATTGACTGGAGCGGGAAACGGGAATCGAACCCGTGTCATTAGCTTGGAAGGCTAAGGTTCTACCATTGAACTACTCCCGCATTAATTGCGCCACACGAATGAATGCAACGCCAATGCTTGGAAACCTTTTCCAAATGCTCTAAATCAAACGACTGAGTCGTGTTTGCTGGTGGAGGAGACTGGATTCGAACCAGTGTAGGCGTAAGCCAACAGATTTACAGTCTGCCCCCTTTAGCCACTCGGGCACCCCTCCAAAAGCAAGTCTTAGATTATGCCATCTTTTTCAAAGACTTCGCAACTTTCAACATAACTTTTTCACCAGTCTATGGATTTTTGCCCCATTCGTAAAAAAAATTGGTTGGCAAGCGCGAAGTGATCACTACCTAAAAAGGGGGTTGGCGGTCGCCGTGCCGACAATGGTGATGGGTGGTTGGATTGCAAGATCAAATGCCTATCGTTCGGGCACAGGTCATCAATCCTGTTTTTTTTCGCCTGTGCTTGTGCGCCCCACAACATAAACACCAAGGGCTGCGCGCTTTGCGCTGCTGCCTCTACCAATACATCTGTCAACGTCTCCCAACCCCAACGTGCATGGCTACCCGCGTGGCCCGCCTCGACTGTGAGGCACGTGTTTAGCAGCAAAACCCCTTGCTGAGCCCAACGCACCAAAGAGCCATCGCCCTGAACTGGGACACCCAGGCTCTGTTGCAGCTCTTTGAAAATATTGCGCAAACTCGGCGGAATCCTTACGCCATGAGGCACAGAAAATGCCAACCCCTCTGCTTGACCCGGCCCGTGGTAAGGGTCTTGCCCCAAGATCACCACGCGCACAAGGTTCAATGGCGTCAAAGCCAAGGCACGCAAAGGCTCTGGTGGGTAAATGACTTTTCCTTCACTCAAGGCCTGAGTCATTCGCCTAGACAGCTCCACGCCTGTCGTGGATGCCAAAAAATCGGTCACCAAAGGTCTCCAGCCCTCATCCAAAGCCTGCACATCGGGTGGCCACTGAGTCAAGCTGCGCCCATACCAATCTTCTTTCCCAAAGCCAAAGGCTTGCTGACTTTTTCTGTCAAACATCAAGCAAACAGTTTGGCCAAGGCTTCGCCGGGCTCGCTGGCACGCATGAAAACCTCACCCACCAGGAACGCGTTGACCTTGGCCTCGCGCATGATTCGGACATCTTCCAGGGTTTGAATCCCGCTTTCGGTGACCAGCAAGCGGTCGGCCGGCACAGCGGGCAGCATGTCCAAGGTCGTCTGCAAGGACACTTCGAAAGTTTTCAGGTTGCGGTTGTTGATGCCGACCAGACGCGTTTTGAGTTTCAGGGCGCGTTCCAGCTCGGCTCTGTCGTGCACCTCCACCAGCACCGCCATGTCCAGGCTGCGGGCCACCGCCTCCATCTCGGCCATGTGGGCGTCGTCCAGGCAGGCGGCGATGAGCAAGATGGCGTCAGCCCCCATGGCCCGGGCTTCGTACACCTGGTAGGCATCGATCATGAAATCCTTGCGCAGCACGGGCAGGTCACAACTGGCGCGGGCTTGTTTGAGGTAATCCACACTGCCCTGAAAGAACTGCTTGTCCGTCAACACCGACAGACAAGCCGCGCCGAATTCGGCGTAGCTTTGGGCAATGTCGGCCGGAATGAAGTCGGCCCGCAACACGCCTTTGGACGGGCTGGCCTTCTTGATTTCGGCGATCACTGCCGCTTGGCCTGCAGCGATCTTGGCACGCATCGCGCCTTCAAAGTCACGGGTCAACACGCGGCTTTCGGCATCGGTGCGCACCGCTGCCAGTGATTTTTGCTTCAAGGCCGCCGCCACTTCTTCGCGTTTGACCGCGACGATTTTGTCCAGGATGTCACTCATGATTTTCTTTCTGTGCGGGCTCGGTGGCACCGTTTTTTGAAATGGCTCAAGCCGCCTTCTGGCCGAAGGCCACAAACTGCGCCAGCTTGGCTTTGGCCGCGCCCGACTCGATGGCCACACGCGCGCGCGACAGGCCATCGGCGATGCTGCTAGCCACATTGGCCGCGTACAAGGCGGCACCCGCGTTGATCAAGACGATGTCCCGCGCCGCACCGGGCTCATTGTCCAGCACGCCACGCAGCATGGCCATGGATTGCTCGGGTGTGTCCACTTTCAGCGCCCGGTTGCTGGCCATGGTCAGGCCAAAATCTTCCGGGTGGATTTCGTATTCGGTGATCTGGCCGTTTTTGAGCTCGCCCACCAAGGTGGCCGCGCCCAGGCTGATTTCGTCCATGCCGTCGCGCCCGTACACCACCACCGCATGCTCGGCCCCAAGGCGTTGCAAGGCACGCACCTGAATGCCCACCAGGTCGGAGTGGAACACGCCCATCAAAATGTTGGGCGCGCTGGCTGGGTTGGTCAAGGGGCCGAGGATGTTGAACATCGTGCGCACTCCCAGCTCCTTGCGCACCGGGGCCACGTTTTTCATGGCCGGGTGGTGGTTGGGGGCGAACATGAAGCCGATGCCCACCTCTTCGATCGACCGGGCGATCTGCTCGGGCGACAGGTGGATGTTGCCACCCAGGGCTTCGACCACATCCGCACTGCCCGATTTGCTGCTGACGCTGCGCCCACCGTGCTTGGCCGTTTTGGCCCCAGCGGCAGCGGCCACAAACATGGCGCAAGTCGAGATGTTGAAGGTGTGGGCCCCATCGCCCCCCGTGCCCACGATGTCCACCAGGTGTGTGGGGTCGGCCACATGCACCTTGGTTGAGAACTCTCGCATGACTTGCGCAGCGGCGGTGATCTCGCCAATGGTTTCCTTTTTCACGCGCAGGCCTGTGACGAGCGCGGCGGTCATGACGGGCGACAACTCGCCATTCATGATCATGCGCATGAGGTGAAGCATCTCGTCGTGAAAAATCTCGCGGTGCTCGATGGTGCGTTGCAGCGCTTCCTGAGGGGTGATGGGCATGGTGGAGTTCCTCTCGGATAGTGGGATGCGGTGAAAAATTCAGTGGGATGGCGCGTCCGTCAGGGCGAGCTTCAGACCAAAGCCGACAAACAAAAAGCCCGTCAGCCGGTCCAGGTGTCGCATGCCGCGCTGCAGCCATTGGCCTCTGCTGGCCAGCCAAGAGGCGGCCACAGCCCAGCCCATGCACACCAGCCAACTGTTCAGATTGAACAAGCAGCCCAAGAGTACAAAAGACCAGGCCGGGTCGGGGGCATGCGCCGGGATGAACTGCGGCACAAAGGCCAGAAAAAACAGCGCCACTTTCGGGTTCAAGGCGTTGGTGGCGAACGCGCCGAAGAACACGGCCCATAAACCAGTGGCCTCTTTGGAGGCTGGCCTACGCCCGGGCGGGTCAGAATGGCCCATCAGCGCCGGAACTTGCGCTTGATCGCCATCGGCACGGGCTTGGCATGTGCGCCACAACAGACGCCCACCCATCCACAACAGGTAGGCGGCACCGATCCACTTGACCAGATTGAAGGCGTTGGCTGAGGTGGCCAAAACGGCCCCCAAGCCCCAAGCGGCCGCAGCCACATGCACAAAACACCCCGCTGTGATGCCCCAGGCGGCAACGAGACCCCGCTGCACGCCCCCGCTCAAGGACTGGTTGACGATGTAGAGCACATCCGGCCCAGGCGTGAGGTTGAGCAGCACACCGGCCAACATGAACATCAGGACTTGCTGCGCGTCAAACATGGCTTCAGTAAACGCCCACTCGGGTGGAAGCCGGGCTTGTCTGCGCAGACGCGTTCGCCATGAAGCGCTGGATGCAATCGATGGCATGGTCGATGCCGGCCGCATCCACCCCCAGGTGCGTCACAAAGCGCAGGCCGATCAAACCCGTGGCCAACACGCCATGGGCCTTCAGATCCTCAAGCAGGGCCGGGCCACGTCCATCGGCCACATCCACAAACACGATGTTGGTTTGCGCCGAACGCACGCTCAGACCTGGCACGCCTTGCAGGCCTTGGGCCAACCGCTGCGCCAGCGCATGGTCATCGGCCAAGCGCTCGACATGGTGATCCAATGCGTGCAAAGCCGCAGCCGCCAAAATGCCGGACTGGCGCATACCACCACCCAACACCTTGCGCCAGCGCAAAGCCTTGGCGATCAATTCACGCGAGCCGCACAAGGCTGAGCCCACAGGCGCGCCCAAGCCCTTGCTGAAGCACACCGACACGCTGTCAAAGTGGTCCACGATACGCCGCACGCTGGCCGTGACCGATCCGCCTTCGGCTTGTGCGACAGCCGCATTAAAGAGGCGGGCACCGTCCAGATGCACGGCCAAGCCGTGCTGCCGGCCAAGCGCTGTGGTTTGCGCCAAATAAGCCTGCGACATGGGGTGGCCGTTCCAGGTGTTTTCCAGCGCCAGCAAGCGTGTGCGTGCAAAGTGACAGTCGATGGGTTTGATGGCTGCCGCAATGTCGCCCAGCGCCATTTCTCCCACGCTGTTTTGTGCCAGCGGCTGCGGCTGGATGCTGCCCAGCACGGCTGCACCGCCGCCTTCGTAGCGGTAGGTGTGCGCGTTTTGACCGACGATGTACTCGTCGCCCCGCTCGCAATGCGCCATCAGGGCGCACAGGTTGCTTTGTGTGCCCGAAGGCATGAACAGCGCTGCTTCTTTCCCGGTGATCTGCGCGATGCGCTCTTGCAAGGCGTTGACCGTGGGGTCGTCGCCAAACACATCGTCGCCCACAGGCGCAGCCAGCATGGCCTCGCGCATGGCAGCGGTGGGCTGGGTCACGGTGTCGCTGCGCAGATCAATGGTCGTGTTCATGGTCGCACCAAAAAGTTTTTGAGCATGGCGTGGCCATGCTCGGTCAGGATGGATTCGGGGTGAAACTGCACGCCTTCGATGTCCAACTCGGTGTGCCGCACGCCCATGATTTCGCCGTCGTCTGTCCAGGCGGTGACTTTCAGGCAGGGCGGACAAGTGGCCCGTTCAATGGCCAGGGAGTGGTAGCGGTTGACGGTGAACTGCTCGGGCAAGCCCGCGAACACCCCTTCTTGCGTGGTGGTGATGACACTGGTCTTGCCGTGCATCAACTCCTGCGCCCGAACGATTTGGCCGCCAAAGGCCGCACCAATGCTTTGGTGCCCCAGACATACGCCCAAGATGGGCAGTTGGCCTGCAAAGTGCTGGATGGCGGCCACCGAAATGCCCGCCTCGGCAGGCGAGCAAGGGCCGGGCGAAATCACCAAGCGGTCTGGCTGGCGGGCCGCAATGCCTTCGAGCGTGATTTCGTCGTTGCGAAACACCTCGACCTCCGCGCCCAGTTCACCGAAGTACTGCACGATGTTGAAGGTGAACGAGTCGTAGTTGTCGACCATCAGGAGTTTGATTTTTTTCGCCATGATCACTCCAAGCCTTCTTCCACCAACTCGCTGGCCCGCAACAAGGCACGGGCCTTGTGTTCGGTTTCGCGCCATTCCATCTCGGGCACCGAATCGGCCACCACCCCGGCCGCAGCCTGCACATACAGCGTCTGGTCCTTGATGACGGCGGTGCGGATCGCAATCGCCACATCCATGTCGCCCGCATAACTGATGTAGCCACAAGCGCCGCCGTAGATGCCGCGCTTGACGGGTTCAAACTGGTCAATCAGCTCCATGGCGTGCACCTTGGGCGCGCCTGTCAAGGTGCCCGCCGGGAAGGTGGCCTTGAGCACGTCCATATTGCTCATGCCTTGGTTGAGCAGGCCCTCGACGTTGCTCACGATGTGCATGACGTGGCTGTAGCGCTCGACCACAAAGGCCTCGGTCACCTTGACCGATCCGATCTGGGCGATGCGCCCAATGTCATTGCGCGCCAAGTCAATCAGCATCACATGCTCGGCCCGTTCCTTGGGGTCGTTGATCAGTTCCTGCTCGGCAGCTTTGTCTTTCTCCGGCGTCGCGCCACGAGGGCGTGTGCCCGCCAGAGGACGGATGATGACTTTGGCGCCCTCGTCGGTTTGCTCCTGACGCACCAAAATTTCGGGGCTGGCTCCGACGACATGGAAGTCGCCGAAGTTGTAGAAGTACATGTAGGGGCTGGGGTTGAGCGAACGCAGCGCACGGTACAAGGACAGCGGGCTTTCGGTATAGCGCTTTTTGATGCGTTGCCCCACTTGCACCTGCATGAAGTCGCCGCCAGCGATCAGCTCCTTGGCTTTTTCCACGGCGGCGATGTAATCGGCCTTGGCAAAGTCCCGCTCGGCAGGGTAAGACTGGGTGGGTTTGACCACCGGGGCGCTGACCGAGTACTTGAGCTGCTCTTTCAAATCGCGCAGACGTTTTTTCGCGCCGACATAGGCCTCGGGCGTGGCCGGGTCGGCATAAACAATGAGGTAAAGCTTGCCCGACAGGTTGTCGATCACCGCCAGTTCTTCGCACTGCAGCAGCAAGATGTCGGGTGTGCCCAAGGTGTCGGGTGGGCAGGATTTTTCGAGTTTTTTCTCGATGTAACGCACCGCGTCGTAACCAAAATAGCCAGCCAGGCCGCCACAAAAACGGGGCAGACCTGGGCGCAAGGCGACCTTGAAACGCTTTTGGTATTGCTCGATGAAGTCGAGTGGGTTGCCGGCAGCCGACTCGATGACCACGCCATCACGCACCACTTCGGTTTTGGCATCGGCACCAAAACCGCTGGCGCGCAGCAATGTGCGTGCAGGCAAGCCGATGAAGCTGTAGCGGCCAAAACGCTCGCCACCCACCACCGATTCGAGCAAGAAGCTGTATTGGCCGTTGTCTTTGGTGTGCGCCAGCTTCAGGTAAAGCGACAAGGGGGTTTCCAGGTCCGCAAAGGCCTCCAGCATGAGGGGAATGCGGTTGTAGCCTTGGCTGGCCAGGCTTTTGAATTCAAGTTCGGTGATCACAGGCTAGCGCCTCCTCAGCGCTCAGCGACCTCAGTCGAGGTGCTTTTCATTCATCCAGGTGCCCGGTCATGGTGTGTATGAAACCGGGCGCGGGTGGCGGGCAAGCCGCACAGTCGATGGGGTCAGGCTGGCCGACGCCAGGGCCAGGCTCCCCGGCCTTCCGCGGAGGAATGGCTCGGCAGGCTGGCTGCGCTGAGGTGGCTGTGGATGATGAACATGGTCTGTAAGTGTAGCAAAGCTCGCAGGCTGGTTTTCACCAGATCTGAAGCCTGCTGGGCCTTAGCTCATCGGCGCGTGGTGCGCAAGCGCTCTGGCAAGTCGGCCAGCGTGTCCAGCCAAGCGGCCGCTGGTGTGTCTTGCACGCGCTGACCATGGTTGTAGCCGTACGTGACCAGCACCACCGGGCATCCCGCTGCGTGGGCGGCCTGCGCGTCGTTGCTGGAATCGCCCACCATCAAGGTTCGCGCGGCGTGGGTGCCCATCGCCTCACAGGTTTTGATCAAGGGCAAAGGGTCGGGCTTTTTGCGCTCGAAACTGTCCCCACCAAACACGGGGCCAAAAAAGTGCGCCAGTGACTTTTCTTTCAGCAAGGCCTGGGCAAATGCCAAGGGCTTGTTGGTCAGGCAAGCCATGGGCATGCCCTGCGCGGCCAATGCCTCCAGTGCGTCCACAGCGCCCGGGTAGACGTCAGCAAACTGACCATTGATCGCCAAATAGTGGTGCTGGTAACGCTGCCATGCACGGCCGAAAAGGGCTTCCACCGACAGGACCGGGTAGGCTTGCCCCACGCCTTTGACTTCGGGCCGGTTGATTTGATGCGCCAGCAAGGTGCGGATCAGGTGCTCAGAGCCTTTACCAATGGTTTGCGCAATCAGCGCGTCCGACACCGGCGGCAAGTCCAGATCGGCCATGGTGCGGTGCAAGGCCACCTGAAAATCACCCAAGGTGTGCACCAGGGTGCCGTCCAGGTCAAAAATGACCGCGTCAATCTGCGTCAGATCCTGCATGGGTTGCCCCCTTCAGGACAAAGCAACGCGCATCTGGTCGATCACGGCTTTGTAATCGGGTTTGCCAAAAATGGCGCTGCCCGCCACAAAGGTGTCGGCCCCGGCATCGGCCACGCGGCGGATGTTGTCGGCCTTGATGCCCCCGTCCACTTCCAGGCGAATGTCGCGACCACTGCGCTCGATCCATTGACGTGCCAGCTCGACCTTGCGCAAGGCCGAATCGATGAAGCTTTGGCCACCAAAACCCGGGTTGACACTCATGATCAGGATCAGGTCGATCTCGTCGATGGTCCACTCGAGCACATCCAGGGGTTCGGCCGGGTTGAACACCAGACCGGCCTTGACGCCCTTGGACTTGATGGCCTGGATGCTGCGGTGCACATGGGCGCTGGCATCGGGGTGAAAGCTGATGAGGTCGGCACCGGCCTCGGCAAATGACGCGGCCAATGCATCGACGGACGAGATCATCAAATGCACATCGATCGGCACGGCCACACCCGATGCCGTTTTGGCATGCGGCTTGAGGGCTTGGCAAATCATGGGGCCAAAGGTGAGGTTGGGCACGTAATGGTTGTCCATCACGTCAAAATGGATCCAGTCGGCACCAGCGTCGATGACGCTTTTGACTTCCTCTCCCAAACGGGCGAAATCAGCCGAGAGGATGGAAGGGGCAATGCGGTAGGTCGTTGTCATCCCTGAATTGTCGCAGTTAACATGTGCAGATGTCCGCCTACACCGTTCAAATTGATGTTCTGCCCCACTACGTGGCAGACCAAAGCAATCCCTTGCAGGATCTCTTTGCATTCGCCTACACCGTCACGATCACCAACACGGGCCAGGTCCCTGTGCAGTTGATTTCTCGCCATTGGGTGATCCTGGACGAACGCGGTCACAGTGAGGAAGTCAAAGGGCTGGGCGTGGTCGGTCAACAGCCCTTGCTGCGCCCCGGTGAATCCTTCCAGTACACCAGCGGCTGCCGCTTAAGAGCCGCCAGTGGCACCATGCATGGCAGCTACTTTTTTGTGGCCGAAGATGGCCACCGTTTCGATGCGCCCATTGGCACTTTCGTGCTCGACGCCTCCAACGCCATTCCCGGCGGTCGCACGTTGCATTGAGTCGGCCCGGAGTATGGCTCTCGGTTAAGCTTTGGCCCATGGGTGAATTTGAACTGATCGAACGGTTTTTCAAACGGGCTGCGCGTCATGCAGATGTCGGCATTGGCGACGACTGCGCCATCTGGACACCCTCGCCCGGCCATCAACTGGCCATTTCCGCTGACATGTTGGTTGAAGGTCGGCACTTTCTCTCGACCGTCAACCCCCGTGATTTGGGTCACAAGGCTTTGGCGGTCAATTTGAGTGACTTGGCCGCTTGTGGTGCATCACCACGCGCTTTTTTACTGTCCTTGTCATTGCCACGGGTAGACGAGCACTGGTTATCTGGTTTTTCAGAAGGCTTGTTCGCCTTGGCGGATGCACAAGGTTGTGAATTGATCGGTGGCGACACCACCCAAGGCCCCTTGAATGTGTCCATCACGGTGATGGGGGAGGTGCCTGCCCATCAGGCCATCTTGCGTTCGGGTGCTCAGGCCGGTGACGTCGTTTATGTGAGTGGCCATCTCGGTGACGCCCGTCTGGCTCTCGATGCATTTCGCGGCACAGTCAACTTGCCGCAGTTTGTCTTTGAGTTGGCCCGCTCTCGCATGGAACGGCCCGAGCCACGTACGGCCCTCGGTGTTTCATTGCGCGGCGTGGCCACGGCCATGGCCGATGTCAGTGATGGCCTATTGGGCGATTTAGGTCACATTCTCAAAGCCAGCCGTGTGGGGGCAGACATCCACATCGATGCGATAGAGAATTTGATGTTGACCCATGATGCATGGGCTTGCCCACAAGACTTGTTGCAGCGATGCGTTTTGTCGGGTGGCGATGATTACGAACTGGTTTTCACCTGTCACCCTTCTAATCATCAGCGGATTCAGGCCTTGGGTGAGGCTTGCGGCACGGCTGTCACGCGCATTGGTCGCATCACGGCCAATCCCCGTTTGCTTTTGCTGTCTCAAGATGGGAGTGTTCTACCCAACACCTTCAGCTCATTCGACCATTTCGCTTGAAGATGTCTACTATTTCAGATCTTCCCGTTGATTATGTGGCTCCTCCCATGAGACCCACAGCTGCTTTCATGCTGCGCCATCCAGCCCATGCCATTGCATTTGGTTTTGGTTCGGGTTTGTCACCCAAAGCGCCGGGTACGGTGGGCAGCCTCTGGGGCTGGGCTTCGTGGCTGCTGATCCAAAACAGCTTGTCTCTGAACGCTCAGGCGGCCCTGATTTTGGTTTCGCTGGCGATGGGTTGGTGGGCATGCACCTTGACAGCACGCAACATGGGGGTGAGTGATCCCGGCGCCATCGTTTGGGACGAGATCGTGGCCATGTGGTTGATTTTGTTTTTGATCATGCCTGCGGGTTTCATGGCTCAACTGGCTGCGTTTTTCTTGTTCCGATTTTTTGATGCCGTCAAACCCGGCCCTGTGGCTTGGGCTGACAGATTGTTCAAGGGTTTTGGCTGGCGCGGCGGCTGGGGCATATTGTTTGACGATCTGGTAGCCGCCTTTTGCACGCTGCTGGTCTTGGCCTTGTGGAGGTGGTTCTGATGACCGAAATTGCACACGTCTTGGCGGACAGACTGATGACCTTGGGTTGGATGATGGCCACTGCAGAAAGCTGCACAGGGGGCTTGATTGCCGCCCAATGCACCGATCTGCCCGGTTCAAGTCGCTGGTTTGATCGTGGTTTGGTGACCTATTCCAATTCGGCCAAGTCTGAGTTATTGGGCGTTGATGCGTCATTGATTGAGGTCCATGGCGCAGTGAGCGAGGCGGTGGCCCGCGCGATGGCTTTGGGTGCCGTGTACCGAACAAACGCCCGGGCGTCCGTTTCGGTCACAGGCATCGCAGGGCCAGATGGTGGCACTGTTGCCAAACCGGTGGGCACGGTCTGGTTCGGCTGGTGCATCGATGGCTTGGTTTATTCAGAGTGCCAACTTTTTAGCGGCACTCGACAGCAGGTGCGCCAAGCCAGCTGCGTGCATGCACTCGTGGGTTTACGCCAGCGCTTGCCGGTTAAGACATGACGCAAGCCTTTGACCATTGATTTTTCAGCAGTTGTTGGATACATCTGTAACAGAAACGAAAAAACCCTCCGAAGAGGGTTTTTTTGATTTTCAACCGCAGTTGAAATTTGGTTGCGGGGGCCGGATTTGAACCAACGACCTTTGGGTTATGAGCCCAACGAGCTACCAGACTGCTCCACCCCGCGGTATCTGTGAATTATACCTTACTCAGCTGCTGTTTCGACAGGAGTTTCGGCACGATCGACCAATTCAACCAAGGCCATTGGTGCGTTGTCACCCACGCGATAACCCATTTTCAGGATGCGTGTGTAACCACCAGGGCGCGAAGCCGAACGTGGACCCAACACATTGAACAATTTGGTGACGCTGTCGCGGTCACGCAAACGGTTGAACGCCAAGCGTCGGTTCGACAAGTTGTCCACTTTGGCCAAAGTGATCATGGGCTCGATCACGCGGCGCAATTCTTTGGCCTTAGGCACTGTGGTTTTGATGACTTCATGCTCGATGAGCGAGTTCATCATGTTCTGCAGCATCGCAAGACGGTGCGAGCTGGTGCGATTGAGTTTACGAAGGCCGTGTCCGTGACGCATGGTGCTTTCCTTTCTTTATTAAACAGACAGCCGTATCAGGTACTGTCCGTGCACACTCCGGATTATTTCCGGGAACTTGAGATTATCGCTTTTCCAGACCTGCTGGTGGCCAGGCTTCGAGCTTCATGCCCAAAGTCAAACCACGCGAGGCCAGAACTTCCTTGATTTCGTTGAGTGATTTGCGACCCAGGTTAGGGGTCTTGAGCAATTCGTTCTCGGTACGCTGGATCAAGTCGCCGATGTAGTAAATGTTTTCTGCTTTGAGGCAGTTGGCCGAACGAACGGTGAGTTCGAGTTCGTCCACAGGGCGCAACAGGATCGGATCGAAACTGCCCGCACCACCACGCTGCGCTGGCTCGTTGAACGCAGACAATTCGCTGCCTTCGAGTTGTGCAAACACGGCCAATTGCTCGACCAAGATCTTGGCAGAGGAACGAACTGCATCTTCTGCCGTGATAGCACCGTTGGTTTCAATTTCGATGACCAATTTATCCAAATCGGTACGCTGCTCAACACGCGCGCTATCAACGGTGTAGCTCACGCGCTTGACGGGCGAGAAGGAGGCATCCAGAACAATGCGACCTAAAGCCTTTGTGGGCTCGTCAGCAAATCGACGCATTGTGCCAGGCACATATCCACGGCCTTTTTCAACCTTGATCTGCATGTCCAGCTTGCCGCCATGTGACAAATTGGCAATGACATGCTCAGGGTTGATAATTTCAACATCGTGAGGTGTCTGGATGTCAGCAGCAGTCACGGCACCTTCGCCGTCTTTGCGCAAACTCAGTGTCACTTCGTCGCGGTTGTGCAACTTGAACACCACGCCCTTGAGGTTCAACAGAATGTTGACCACGTCTTCTTGAACACCGTCGATAGAAGAGTATTCATGCACAACGCCGGCAATGGTGACTTCGGTGGCAGAGTAACCGACCATGGAAGACAACAAGACGCGACGCAGCGCGTTGCCAAGGGTGTGACCATAGCCACGCTCGAAAGGCTCCAGCGTGACTTTCGCACGGTTGGCAGCCAATTGCTCGACTTGGATAGCTTTGGGTTTCAACAGATTGGTTTGCATTCAGACTTCCTCTCAATACCCCCGGTTCGTTACACCGGTAAGGCTGATGAAGCACCCGGCCCACAATGCCTTGTGCGCCGGGAACGATTGAAACAACGAATTAACGAGAATACAGTTCGACAATCAACGATTCGTTGATGTCTGCAGCGAATTCATCGCGATCAGGCACTTTCTTGAATGTGCCTTCTGCCTTGTCGGCGTTGACCTCAACCCAAGCGGGCAAGCCCACTTGCAGCGCCAATTGCAGTGCTTCGACAACACGGTTTTGCTTCTTGGACTTTTCGCGAACAGCGATCACATCACCGGCCTTGACCAGGTAAGAAGGGATGTTGACTGATTGACCGTTCACAGTGATGGCCTTGTGGGACACCATCTGGCGTGCTTCAGCACGAGTCGAGCCGAAGCCCATACGGTACACGACGTTGTCGAGGCGGCACTCCAACAGGCCCAACAGGTTGGAACCAGTGTTGCCCTTGCGGCGATCGGCCTCAGCAAAATAACGACGGAACTGTTTTTCCAGAACGCCATACATGCGTTTGACTTTTTGCTTTTCACGCAGTTGCAGACCGTAGTCTGATGTGCGTTGACCCGAAGTACGACCGTGTTGGCCTGGCTTGGAGTCGAACTTGGACTTGTCCGCAATGGAGCGACGTGCGCTCTTGAGGAACAGGTCGGTGCCTTCACGGCGAGAGAGTTTTGCCTTGGGGCCGAGGTAGCGTGCCACTTGATTTTCCTTTATGCAACTGCCGCATCAGAAATGCGGGAGCCAGGCGATGCAAGCACGGCCTGGCGGTGGGCTTGGTTTGAAATTAGATACGACGACGCTTCTGAGGGCGGCAACCGTTGTGCGGGACCGGTGTCACATCGGCAATCGAAGTGATGCGGATACCCAAAGCACCCAGGGCACGAACCGAAGACTCGCGACCAGGGCCTGGGCCCTTGATTTCGACGTCCAGGTTTTTGATGCCTTGTTCTTGTGCAGCACGACCTGCTACTTCCGAAGCAACCTGAGCTGCAAAAGGAGTCGACTTGCGCGATCCCTTGAAGCCTTGGCCACCGGAAGAAGCCCACGACAATGCATTGCCTTGGCGATCAGTGATGGTGATGATGGTGTTGTTAAACGACGCATGTACGTGCGCAATACCGTCAGCAATATTCTTGCGAACTTTCTTACGGACACGTTGGGCGGCGCTGTTTGATTGTGCTTTAGCCATGTTGGTCTCTTAATCCTGCTTATTTCTTCAGAGCCGCTGCGCCTTTGCGCGGACCCTTGCGAGTGCGAGCATTGGTGCGTGTACGCTGACCGCGCATGGGCAAACCACGACGGTGACGGAATCCACGATAGCAACCAATGTCCATCAAACGCTTGATGTTCATAGTGGTTTCACGACGCAGATCACCTTCAATGGTGAATGCAGCGATTTGATCGCGAATTTTTTCCAAGTCGCCGTCCGTCAGATCCTTGATCTTCTTGGAATAAGCAATACCACAAGATTCACAAATCTTGCGAGCGCGGGTGCGACCAATACCGAAAATGGCTGTCAAGCCAATTTCAGCATGTTTGTGTGGCGGAATGTTGATGCCAGCGATACGTGCCATTTTCGTCCTCTAAAACTAGTTCAATCAGCCTTGACGCTGCTTGTGGCGTGGATCAGTACAGATCACACGAACAACGCCTTTACGGCGAATGATCTTGCAGTTACGGCAAATTTTTTTTACCGAAGCAGAAACTCTCATGGTTCTCTCCTAAAACTCTTCGTTAACTTGGCATTGGGCCAGGTTGAAATGGTTGCTCCGCAAGCGGCGCAGAAAATCAATCTCAAATCAGTCAAGACTTGAAGCTCGCCTTCTTCAAAAGCGATTCGTATTGTTGAGACATCAAATAATTTTGAACCTGGGCCATGAAATCCATGGTCACCACGACGATGATCAACAATGAAGTGCCGCCAAAGTAAAACGGAACATTGTATTTCAGAATCAAAAACTCAGGCAGTAAACACACGAAGGTGATATAAGCCGCACCCACTGCAGTCAGTCTCAGCAGGATCTTGTCAATGTACTTGGCCGTCTGGTCACCTGGGCGGATGCCAGGGATAAAAGCGCCACTTTTTTTCAAGTTATCTGCTGTTTCGCGGCTGTTGAAAACCAACGCCGTGTAAAAGAAGCAGAAGAAAATAATGGCGGCGGCATAGAACATCACATACACAGGTTGTCCAGGTGCCAAAGCACTCGCTACATCTTTGAAAAATCTAACAACAACACTTTCAGAAGACCCTGAGCTGAACCAACCGATTAAGGTCGCAGGAAGCAAAATGATCGACGAAGCAAAAATTGGGGGAATCACTCCCGCCATGTTCAGTTTAAGTGGCAAGTGTGATGACTGTCCGCCATAAACCTTGTTGCCCACTTGACGACGTGCGTAATTGACGAGAATTTTGCGTTGACCGCGTTCCACAAAGACCACGAAATAAGTGACCAACACCACCACCACAATGATCATCATCGAGACCAATGGATTCATCGCTCCAGTGCGCACCAATTCAAACAATCCGCCCAATGCACTTGGCAAACCAGCTGCAATGCCTGCAAATATAAGTATCGAAATGCCGTTACCTAAACCGCGCTCCGTGATCTGTTCACCCAACCACATCAGAAACATGGAACCGGCTGTCAAACTCACTACAGCTGTCATCCTGAAACCCATCCCCGGGTTGATCACCAACCCAGCAGAAGCCTCAAGCGCTACGGCAATTCCGAAAGACTGAAAGATCGCCAATCCCAAGGCACCAAAACGTGTGTATTGAGTAATTTTCCGACGCCCCGCTTCGCCTTCTTTTTTCAACTGCTCGAAAGCTGGCAAAACATAAGTCAGCAACTGCATCACGATGGACGCAGATATGTAGGGCATGATACCCAGAGCAAATACAGTGAACCTTGACAAGGCTCCACCCGAGAACATGTTAAACAGGTTCAGTATGCCGCCCTGCTGACCATTGAACAACTGCTTGAGCTGCTCAGGATCAATTCCTGGAACAGGAATGTGAGCGCCTGCACGGTAAACCACCAGCGCGAGCAGCAAGAATACAAGACGGCGACGCAAGTCTCCGAACTTGCCTGTCTTGGCGATCTGATTAGCGTTGGTGGCCACAGTGAGTCTCGCTATTCAACATTCAAGCCAAGGAGCCACCAGCAGCTTCAATAGCTGCTTTGGCACCCGCAGTCGCACCAATACCCGTCAATTTGACTGCAGTGGCCAACTCGCCAGACTTGATGACCTTGACCACCTTGGCAAGTTGAGGCACGAGACCTGCTTGCTTCAAAGCCAACAAATCCACCTCAGCCAAACCGAGCTTGCTCAGTGTTGTCAATGTGATTTCAGCATTGAATTTCAGCAAGTGCGACTTGAAACCGCGCTTGGGTAGACGACGCTGTAAAGGCATTTGACCGCCTTCGAAACCGACTTTGTGGTAACCACCCGAACGGGACTTCTGACCTTTGTGGCCACGGCCAGCAGTTTTTCCCAGACCCGATCCGATACCGCGACCTACACGACGTGCTGCGTGTTTGGCGCCGTCTGCGGGCTTGATGCTATTGAGTTCCATCATCAGCCTCTTAGAGAACTTTGACCAGATAACTGATCTTGTTGATCATTCCGCGCACAGCTGGAGTATCTTGCAGTTCGCTCACCGAATTGAGCTTACGCAGACCCAGGCCACGAACAGTGGCACGGTGCGAGACTTTGGTTCCGATTGGGCTACGCACCAATTGGACTTTCACGATTGCTTGGTTTGACATGTTCGATCTCCGGTTCAGACGAACAACTCTTCAACCGACTTGCCACGCTTGGCAGCCACGTTGGAGGCCGTTGTGCAATTGGACAAAGCGTCCAAGGTAGCACGAACCATGTTGTAAGGGTTGGACGAACCGTGGCTCTTGGCCACGATGTCGGTGATGCCGACCACTTCGAACACAGCACGCATAGGACCACCAGCAATGATGCCGGTACCCTTGGGAGCTGGTGCCATCATGACGCGGGCTGCGCCGTGGTGACCGTTCACTGCGTGGTGAATCGTGCCATTTTTGAGGTGGACTTTGGCCAGGTTGCGACGGGCTTCTTCCATCGCTTTCTGCACAGCTGCTGGCACTTCTTTCGATTTGCCTTTGCCCATGCCGACTTTGCCGTCGCCATCACCGACCACAGTCAAGGCTGCGAAACCGAGGATACGGCCACCCTTGACCACCTTGGTCACGCGGTTGACCGCGATCATCTTTTCGCGCAGACCGTCTTCAGGACCGTCGCTCTGCGGTTTTGCTGTAAATTTAGCCATTTGTAACTCCGATCCGTTTAGAACTGCAGACCTGCTTCACGGGCTGCTTCGGCCAAAGCCTTGACACGACCGTGGTAAGCGAAACCTGCGCGGTCGAAAGCGACCTTCTCAACGCCAGCAGCTTTTGCTTTTTCAGCAATGCGCTTGCCAATGACGGTGGCTGCAGCGGCATTGCCGCCTTTGCCTGCTGCACCCAGTGCCGTGCGCACTTCGGCTTCGGCGGTGGAAGCACTGGCCAACACTTTGGTACCACAACCAGAAATAACGCTGGCGTAGATGTGCAAGTTGGTGCGGCTCACGGTCAAACGGGCTACGCCTTGCTGTGCAATGCGGATGCGTGTTTGTCGTGCACGACGCAGACGCTGCTCTTTCTTGGTCAACATGATGCAGCTCCTTATTTCTTCTTGGTCTCTTTGATCGTGATCTTCTCATCCGAATAACGGATGCCCTTGCCTTTGTAAGGCTCAGGTGGACGAACAGCACGGATCTCAGCGGCAATTTGGCCAACACGTTGACGGTCAGCACCCTTGATCACGATTTCGGTCGCGGTTGGGGTGGCCACCGTGATGCCAGCAGGCATGTCGATGTTGACAGGGTGTGAATAACCCACGGCCAGGTTCAGTTTGGCGCCAGCGGCTGCCGCTTTGTAACCCACACCGACCAGGTTCAGCTTCTTTTCGAAGCCTTTGGTCACACCAGTAACCATGTTGTTCACCAGCTGACGCATGGTGCCGCTCATGGCATTGGCTTCACGTGAATCGTTGGCAGGCGCAAAGCTGAGCTTGCCGCCTTCGTTGTTGACCTTGACCAAGCCGTTGGCGGCGATGGCCAATTGACCACCTGCACCTTTGACGCTGATCTGATCATTGTTGATGGACACATCCACGCCAGTGGGGATGGTCACAGGCATTTTTCCTACTCGGGACATTCAGTCTCTCCTGCCTTTAAGCGACGTAGCACAGCACTTCGCCACCGACACCGGCTGCGCGCGCTTTGCGGTCGGTCATCACACCTTGGGGTGTGGTGACAATGGCGACGCCCAAGCCGTTCTGGACTTGTGGGATGGCATCACGGCCTTTGTACACACGCAGCCCAGGACGGCTCACGCGCTCAATGCGCTCGATCACAGGGCGACCGGCATAGTACTTCAGGGCGATTTCGAGAACGGACTTGCCGTCTTCGGTCTTGACTTGGAAGCCGTCAATGTAGCCCTCATCTTTCAGCACCTGAGCGATGGCCACCTTCACTTTGGAAGAGGGCACCATCACGGCAGCTTTAGCCACCATTTGTGCATTACGGATGCGGGTCAACAGATCGGCAATAGGATCACTCATGCTCATGTTGTTCTCTCCTGCCGATTACCAGCTGGCCTTGGTCACGCCCGGAATATTGCCTGCGAAGGCAAGTTCACGGATCTTGGCGCGGCCCAGACCAAATTGACGGAACGTACCGCGTGGGCGACCGGTGATTTCACAGCGGTTGCGTTGACGGGTCGGGTTGGCGTTGCGCGGGAGCTTTTGCAGACCCAGACGGGCAGCTGCACGCTCTTCATCACTGCGCTTGGCATCGTTGGCAATGGCTTTCAATTCCGCGTATTTCTTCGCGAATTTGGCCGCCAGTTTTTCACGCTTGAGCTCGCGCTCGATCAAAGCTACTTTAGCCACGTGACACCTCAGTTCTTGAAGGGGAAGCGGAAAGCCGCCAGAAGAGCCTTGCACTCTTCGTCAGACTTGGCCGTTGTGGTGATGCTGATGTTGAGACCGCGCAAGGCATCGACCTTGTCGTACTCAATCTCAGGGAAAATGATCTGCTCTTTGACGCCGATGTTGTAGTTGCCACGGCCATCGAACGCACGGCCTGAAATACCACGGAAGTCACGAACACGCGGCAAAGCCACGGTCACGAAACGATCCAGGAATTCATACATCTGAACGCCACGCAGAGTCACCATGCAACCGATGGGTTGCTGCTCACGGATTTTGAAACCCGCAATGGCTTTCTTGGCCTTGGTCACCACAGGCTTTTGGCCAGCGATTTTGGTCAGGTCGCTCACAGCGTGGTCCATGACTTTCTTATCGGCCACGGCTTCAGACACACCCATGTTCAGGGTGATCTTGGTAATGCGAGGAACCTGCATGGGCGACGTGTAGCCAAATTTGGCCGTCAGGTCAGCAGCGATTTTCTCGCGGAAGAGTTGTTGCAAACGTGCCATGCTCATGCCACCTTGATTTCTTCGCCGCTGGACTTGTAAACGCGAACGCGTTTGCCGTCGTCTTGCAGCTTGATACCCACGCGATCAGCCTTGCCAGTTGCAGCGTTGAAAATCGCCACATTGGATTGGTGAATCGGCATGGCCTTTTCGATGATGCCGCCAGTTGCACCCTTCATCGGGTTTGGCTTGGCGTGTTTTTTGACGATGTTGACACCATCAATCAAAAGGTGCGAGTCGCTGGCGCGCGACGACACTTTCCCGCGTTTGCCTTTGTCACGACCTGTGATGACGATGACTTCGTCGCCTGTGCGAATCTTATTCATGGCACGTCCTTACAGTACTTCAGGAGCCAATGACACGATCTTCATGAACTTTTCGGTACGCAATTCACGCGTAACGGGGCCGAAGATACGGGTGCCAATGGGCTCTAATTTTGCATTCAGCAACACTGCAGCGTTGCCATCGAACTTTACGAGCGAGCCATCGCCACGGCGAATGCCTTTGGCGGTACGAACCACCACAGCACTGTAAACCTCGCCTTTTTTGACGCGTCCACGGGGCGCAGCTTCTTTAATGCTCACTTTGATGATGTCACCAACACTTGCATAGCGACGCTTGGACCCGCCGAGCACCTTGATGCACAGCACGGACTTGGCGCCGGTGTTGTCGGCCACATCCAACCGAGTTTCTGTCTGGATCATTTCTTTATTCCCAACTTGTATTCTTTGCCCGCCAACCCAAAAGCCAACAAACAAGAATCAGTCTTGGACCCGTCATTCACGCAGCAAACCACTTGCTGTGCTTCTGTTTGGGCAGATACTTACGCTTTTTTGCAAAGCGAAGCCCACGATTGTGGCAGAAAAATTGTGTCTGGGCAATACTTTATTGAAGATTTTCTCCAAATAAATGATCTTCTTGACCCAGACCGCGATTGTGGTGGTCTATCTCAGGACTTCGCAGGGTCTTAGTTCGCAGCGCCCCCCTAATTACCGAGCCGGCATGACGCTCAGCGCCAGATCTGCGCCCCCCACTTGTGTGGGACCCTTTTCTCACAGGTATTTTTTTGACAAGGCCATGAAATCGCCCAAATGGGGATCTTGCCCGGTTTCATCTCCTAATATGCTCGCGACCGCATCCGCCATGTCCATGGCCTGACGCGCATCCAGAAACAGTGCTCGCCAACGCCTTGCCAGCACATCCTCCACCGTCCATGCATATTCATGGTGGGCCGCATAACGCACCATGGCTTCCGTCAGACCCAGCCCAAGCAGACGCTCGGCACCAGGACATGCGCGCACTTGGGCCTCTTCACTGCCGTAAAGGTGCCAGCCTGGCGCATCACAAACCCCAAAGCCGCCGAGTTCAGAGGTAGCACCCATAAGCAGATGATTTTGGCTGGACACCCCATCGCGCCGGGGCAAGACGCCGGCCTCAAAACATGCTTGCATGACATCCTCGGCCATGGAGCGGTATGTTGTCCACTTGCCACCTGTCACAGTGATCAAACCATTCTCATCCGTGACGATGGTGTGCTCACGGGACAGGCTCTTGGTGCCTGATTGGGGTTGATTCGAACCCACAAGTGGGCGCAATCCAACCCACAGGCTTTTCACGTCCGCCCGCGTCACTGGGCGACTGAGCACCTTGCTGGCCTCGCTCAAAATGAATTCCAACTCAGCCTCAAAGGCCTGCGGTTCACGCGGCAAATCCTGCCTGGGGGTGTCGGTGGTCCCCAGGATCAATGCACCCATCCAGGGCACGGCGAACAACACCCGACCGTCCTGTGTTTTAGGCACCAGCAAGGCATGCCGCCCTGGCATGAAATCACGGCTGACCACCAGATGCACGCCTTGGCTTGCACTCACAATCCGCTCGGGCATGGCCTGCCCGGAATCGAGCAGGGATTGCTGGCGCACAGCGTCAACCCACACCCCCGCCGCATTGACCACTGAGTGGGCATACACACGGTAAGCACCTGTTTGCCGCTGATCTGTCAGCGAAAGCTCAAATCGCGAACCATCGGCCCGCAAAGCAGGCAAGCCGTGCACACGCTCCACATTCATGTAATTGAGTAACTGACCACCCGCACGCTCGATCGTGCGCGCCAAGGCCAGCGCCAGCCTGGCATCGTCAAACTGGCCATCCCAATATTTGACGCCACCCTTCAAACCTCGAGATTGAAGACCTGGCAATGCCGCCAGGGTTTCCTGGACATTGAGCCACTCGGTCTGACCCAAGCCAGCTTTCCCGGCCAACACATCGTAAAGTTTCAACCCCAAGCCATAAAACGGCGTCTGCCACCAGTTATAGGAAGGCATCACAAAGGGCAAGGGCTGGGCCAGATGCGGCGCCAGCTTCAAGACGGCGGCACGTTCGGCCAGCGCTTCACGCACCAAAGATATATTGCCTTGCGCCAGATAGCGCACGCCGCCATGCAGCAATTTGGTAGACCTGGACGATGTGCCTCCGGCAAAGTCATGCGACTCCAGCAGCAGCACTGAGAAACCGCGCAAAACCGCATCCAAAGCCACCCCCAGACCTGTCGCCCCACCACCGACGACCACCAGGTCATAGGTCGGGTGCGTGGCCAGGGTGCTCAGCAGTTCAGCGCGTTTCATAGTCAAGGCATTCATGGCCCTGCGGTCATTGCAACCACAGGGCAGTTGGAGAACAGCTCAGGACTGTTGACGATCAGCGAGCGCGGCCACTCTTCCAGGCACTGAGCAACTGGTCATAGGCGATGGTTTGGCCCTTTGGCTTCTCGTTGGCCAACTTCTTCCAGGGTGCATTTTTGTCGCTGAGCCACTTGGCGGGGTCTTCCTTCTTGTTGAGCTTGGGCGCGCAACGCTCCATGCCCGCACGCTCCAGACGGCCCATGACCTGGTCCATTTGCTCAGCCAGGTTGTCCATGGCCTGCTGGGGGGTCTTTTCAGCCGTAACAGCCTGCGCCACGTTTTGCCACCACAGCTGGGCCAGCTTGGGGTAATCGGGCACGTTGGTGCCTGTGGGCGACCAGGCCACACGGGCCGGGCTGCGGTAGAACTCGACCAGACCACCGAGCTTGGGCGCCATATCGGTCATGGCCTTGCTCTGGATGTCGGATTCACGGATCGGTGTCAAGCCCACCAGGGTCTTTTTCAGACTGGCTGTTTTGGCCGTCACGAACTGGGCGTACAACCAGGCTGCAGCTGTGCGGTTGGCATCATGGTTCTTGAAGAATGTCCAGCTGCCCACGTCCTGGTAGCCGTTTTGCATGCCTTGCTTCCAGTAGGGACCGTTGGGGCCGGGGGCCATGCGCCACTTGGGCGTGCCGTCGGCGTTCACCACAGGCAGACCTGGCTTGGTCATGTCGGCCGTGAAGGCGGTGTACCAGAAGATCTGCTGCGCAATCTGGCCTTGTGCGGGGACCGGACCGGCTTCACCGAAGGTCATGCCCGAGGCCTCTTTGGGCGCGTATTTCTTCATCCAGTCCACGTATTTGGTCAGCGCATAGACCGCTGCAGGCGAGTTGGTGGCACCGCCGCGAGACACCGAAGCGCCCACCGGGGTGCACTTGTCATCGGCCACGCGAATGCCCCATTCGTCAATCGGCAAGCCGTTGGGAGCGCCGATGTCGGCTGTGCCCGCCATGGACAACCAGGCATCGGTGAAGCGCCAGCCCAAAGAGGGGTCTTTCTTGCCGTAATCCATGTGGCCATAAATGGCCTTGCCGTCGATGTTTTTCACGTCATTGGTGAAAAACTCGGCAATGTCTTCATAAGCGCTCCAGTTCAAGGGCACGCCCAGGTCGTAGCCATATTTGGCCTTGAACTTGTCTTTCAGATCCTTGCGGTCAAACAAGTCAGCGCGGAACCAGTACAGGTTGGCAAACTGCTGGTCGGGCAACTGATACAGCTTGCCATCGGGGCCGGTGGTGAACTTGGTGCCAATGAAATCCTTCAAATCCAGCCCGGGGTTGGTCCACTCTTTGCCCGCACCGGCCATGTAATCCGTCAGGTTGAGGATCTTGCCGTAACGGTAATGGGTACCGATCAGGTCAGAGTCCGAAATCCAGCCGTCATAAATCGACTTGCCGGACTGCATGGATGTTTGCAGCTTTTCAACCACGTCACCCTCTTGGATCAGGTCATGCTTTACCTTGATGCCCGTGATTTCGCTGAAAGCCTTGGCCAGTGTTTTGGACTCGTATTCGTGGGTGGTGATGGTCTCTGACACCACCGAAATTTCCTTCACGCCCTTGGCCTGAAGTTTTTTGGCCGCGTCGATGAACCACTTCATCTCTGCCAGCTGCTGGTCTTTGTTCAAAGTGGACGGCTGGAACTCGGTATCGACCCAACGCTTGGCCGCCGCCTCGTCAGACCAGGCCACATTCGAGCCCAGAGCCAGGGCCGCCGAAACGGCCAAAATGGAATAGCGCAATTTCATGATGTCTCCCAAATGGTGTGAGTTCCCCGGTGACAGACACAAAGTCATGCGGCCCCCCGGGGAAACTCCGGGCCACAATTTCGACAAAAACGAATCAGCCCTTGCGCATGACGCCCAGCAACCAGACGATGGACAGCCCCAGACTGATCCACACGCTGGGCTCACCGTCCAGCGACAAAAGCTCGGTCAGCCAACCGGCCACGCCCACAAACGCGAGGTTGATGTAGGCCGCCCCCAGCAAACCGATGAACAAGCGGTCCCCGCGGGTGGTGGCCATGGGCAAAAAGCCCTTGCGCATCACGGTGGGGGACTTGATTTCCCACACCGTCATGCCCACCAGCATCAGCCCGATGCACGAGAAGAAAACGGCCACAGGCGTGGTCCAGACCATCCAGTCAAACATGTCAAACCCTTCCCATGGCAAAGCCTTTGGCGATGTAATGCCGGACAAACCAGATCACGATGGCCCCCGGAACGATGGTCAGCACACCGGCTGCCGCCAGCGTGGCCCAGTCCATGCCCGAGGCACTCACTGTGCGTGTCATGGTGGCCACAATCGGTTTGGCATTCACGCTGGTCAGGGTGCGCGCCAAAAGCAATTCCACCCAGGAAAACATGAAGCAAAAGAAAGCCGCTACGCCCACCCCGGCCTTGATGAGGGGCAAGAAAATCATCACGAAAAAGCGCGGAAAGCTGTAGCCGTCGATGTAGGCCGTTTCATCAATTTCGCGCGGAATGCCGCTCATGAAACCTTCCAGAATCCACACCGCCAGGGGCACGTTGAACAACAAATGCGCCATGGCCACGGCAATGTGCGTATCCATCAGGCCCAGCGTGGTGTAGAGCTGAAAAAACGGCAGCAAAAACACGGCAGGCGGCGTCATGCGGTTGGTCAGCAACCAAAAGAAGATGTGCTTGTCGCCTAAAAATCGGTAGCGTGAAAACGCATAAGCCGCAGGCAAAGCCACCGACACCGAAATCACCGTGTTGATGGCCACATAAATCAGGCTGTTGATGTAGCCCGAGTACCAGGATGGATCGGTGAAGATCGTCAGGTAGTTGCCCCAGGTGAAATGTTGCGGCCACAAGGAAAAACTCGACAGGATTTCCTCATTGGTCTTGAAGCTCATGTTGACCATCCAATAGATGGGCAGCAAGGCAAAGACGATGTAGGCGGCCAGAAAAATCGACCGCTTGTGAAAACGCTGTTCATGCATGTGCGTGCTCCTTGTGGGCTGCGCCCAGGCTTTGCATCCAGTTGTAGAGGACAAAGCACAGCAGCAAAATGATGAGGAAATAGATCAGCGAAAACGCCGCCGCTGGCCCCAGGTCAAATTGCCCCACGGCCTTTTGCGTCAGGTACTGCGACAAGAAGGTGGTCGCAGTGCCGGGGCCGCCACCGGTCAGCACGAAAGGCTCGGTGTAAATCATGAAACTGTCCATGAATCGCAGCAGCACCGCAATCATCAGCACCTCGCGCATCTTGGGCAGCTGGATGTAGCGAAACACCGCCAACTTGCTGGCGCCATCGATGCGGGCGGCCTGGTAATAGGCATCGGGAATGCTGCGCAAACCCGCAAAAGCCAGCAAGGCCACCAGCGGTGTCCAGTGCCACACATCCATGATCAACACCGTCAACCAGGCGTGCACCGGGTCACCGGTGTAGCTGTAGTCAAACCCCAAGGCCTGCAAGGTGTGGCCCATCAAACCGATGTCGGCACGTCCATAAATTTGCCAGATGGTGCCCACCACGTTCCACGGAATCAGCAACGACAAGGCCACCAGCACCAGCACGGCCGAAGACTTCCAGCCCTGCGCCGGCATGGACAGCGCCAGCGCAATGCCCAGCGGGATTTCCACAGCCAGCACGGCCAGCGAGAACTTCAACTGCCGCCACAAAGCGCTGTGCAACTCTTCATCGCGCATCACGGCGGCAAACCATTCGGTGCCCACAAACACCCGGCGTTCGGGCGAGATGATGTCTTGCACCGAGTAATTGACCACCGTCATCAGGGGCAGGATGGCTGAAAACGCCACACAGACCAAGACCGGCAACACCAACCACCAGGCTTTTTGATTGACGGGTTTTTCAGTCGCGTTCATGCCACCAGCTCCTCATTTTTGTAAAAGCAGGTGTGCGGCCCCAGCACACGCAAGAACACCTGAGCCCCTACCTGCGGCGCCTGCGCTTGTGGTGGCAGGCGCACTTTCAGCATGATGCCCACCGCATCGCAAGTGACCATTTGGTAAGTGCCAACGTCTTGCACCTGGCGCACCACGGCAGCCAAAGTGCCCGCCTCGGCCACCTCTGATACAGCCAGGTATTCCGGCCGAATGCCCAGCTTGAGGTCGCCTTCGGGCACCGCCAAGCCTTGTGGCACCTGCACCGCTTGGCCTTGCACGGTCAAAACGCCCCCGACCGCTTGCGCCGGTAAAAAGTTCATGCCGGGCGAACCGATGAAATGCCCCACAAAGGTGTGCGCCGGTCGCTCGAACAAGGCCTCGGCCGAGCCGACCTGCACCGCCTTGCCGCGCGTCATGACCACCACCTCTTCGGCAAAAGTCAGCGCCTCGACCTGGTCGTGCGTCACATAAATCAGCGTGAGCTTGAGTTCATGGTGAATCTGCTTGAGCTTGCGCCGCAGCTGCCATTTCAGGTGCGGATCAATCACCGTCAGTGGCTCATCAAACAGCACGGCCGACACGTCCGAGCGCACCAGCCCTCGTCCCAGTGATATTTTTTGCTTCTGATCGGCCGACAAGCCCGCTGCGCGCATGTCCAGTTGGTGGCTCATGTCCAGCATTTCGGCAATTTGGCCCACGCGCTGGCGGATTTGATCGGCGGGCACCTGGCGATTTTTGAGCGGAAACGCCAGGTTCTGCGCCACCGTCATGGTGTCGTAGATCACCGGAAACTGGAACACCTGCGCAATGTTGCGCGCTTGCGGGCTGCTGCGCGTGACATCGACCCCGTCAAACTTCACCGTGCCTTGAGAGGGGACCACCAGCCCCGACATGATGTTGAGCATGGTGGTTTTGCCGCAACCCGACGGCCCCAGCAAGGCATAGGCCCCGCCGTCGCGAAAGCTCATCTTCAAGGGCAGCAAGGCGTAATCCGTCTCCAGCTGCGGATTGGGTTTGTAGGCATGCGCCAAGTCCAATTCAATTTGAGCCATCAGATCGCCCTCCCCTTGCGCACAGGTGCCATCACCAAGGGGCCTGCGGCATCAAACACATACACCTGCGAAGGCTGCAAAAACAAACGGATGGGCGCTCCCAACTTGAACTCATGCACTCCCGTGAGTTGCGCCACCAGATTGCCCACCGGCGTTTTTGCATGCACAAAGGTGTCCGAGCCGGAAATCTCCGCCAGCTCCACCACACCCGGCAATTGAAGATCACCCGGCTGCCCCTGCACGCGCAAGGCGCTGGCGCGTGCGCCCAAGACCACATCTTTGGGCGCCGATGCAGGCAAGGCCAAGGGCAGCTCAAAACCACCCGACAAAGCCACACCCGTGGCACTGGTTTGTGCGGGCAACAGGTTCATGGGCGGGTCGCTGAACGCGCTGGCCACCTGGATGGACGCAGGCTGATGAAACACCTCGGCGGTCGGGCCGTATTGCAACAAGTGCCCTTGGTGCAAGACAGCGGTGTAGCCCCCCAACAGCAAGGCCTCGGCCGGTTCGGTGGTGGCATAGACCACCGTCGAATCGCCCGTGGCAAACAACTGCGTCAACTCTTCGCGCAACTCCTCGCGCAGCTTGTAGTCCAGATTCACCAGCGGCTCGTCCAGCAGCATCAGCGGCGCATTTTTGGCCAAGGCGCGCGCCAAGGCTACCCGCTGCTGCTGCCCGCCCGACAACTCAGCGGGCAGACGCTCCAAAAACATCTCGATGTGCAGCTTGGCCGCCAGCTCATGCACCCGTTGGGCCACATCCTTTTGCCCGCGCAATTTCAGGGGCGAGGCAATGTTGTCAAACACCGTCATCGACGGGTAATTGATGAACTGCTGGTACACCATGGCCACATCGCGGCGGCGCACCGGCACGCCCGTCACATCTTGCCCATCCACCCGCACACGCCCTTTGGTGGGTGCGTCCAGCCCGGCCATGATGCGCATCAAACTGGTCTTGCCCGCCTGCGTCGCACCCAGCAAGACCGTGACCTGTCCAGCTTTCAGGGCCAGATCCAGGGCACTGAGGTGAACTTGCCCAGAAACGGACTTGCCCACCCCTTCCAGGCTCAGTTGCATGGCGCATCTCCGCGTTGAGAATTCAGGATCATTTCAGTTCCATTTTTTTCGCTTCACAGATTTTATTGTTCGCTTGAGTTTTTTTAAAGCCCGTATTTACCCTCTATACCCTGATACATATGTTCGTTTATGTTCGAATAAGCCATATTGAGCGAAACACCATGGATTTGAACCCCCGACAAACAACCCTGATCGATGCCGTTCGATCACAAGGTCCCGTGACCATCGAAGCCCTGGCCGAGCGTTTTGGCGTGACCTTGCAAACCGTGCGCCGCGATGTGCAGCGCTTGGCCGAAGCCGGTTTGCTGACCCGATTTCATGGCGGCGTGCGCCTGCCAGGCTCCACCACCGAAAACATCGCCTACCGCCAACGCCAGGCCATGCAATCGGCGGGCAAGCATCGCATCGCCAAAGCCATTGCCCAGCGCATACCCAACGGCTGTTCGCTGATCATGAACATCGGCACCACCATCGAAGCCGTGGCCCATGAGCTGCACAAGCACCGTGGCCTGCGCGTCATCACCAACAACTTGCACATCGCCGCGCTGATGAGCACCCACCGCGACTGCGAAGTCATTGTGGCCGGAGGGCTGGTGCGCGGCAGCGACCAAGGCATCGTGGGCGAAGCCACGGTGGACTTCATTCGCCAGTTCAAGGTCGACATTGGCCTGATTGGCATCAGCGGCATCGAAGCCGACGGCACCCTGCGCGACTACGATTACCGCGAAGTCAAGGTGGCCCGCACCATCATTGAACATGCCCGCGAGGTCTGGCTGGCCGCAGACCACAGCAAATTCAACCGCCCGGCCATGGTCGAGCTGGGCCACTTGCGCGACATCGACGTGCTGTTCACCGACGAAGTCCCCCCCGCCAGCTTTTCCGACCTCATGACGCAAGCCCATGTGGAATGCGTCACGGCTGCCCCCCAATGACACTCTGAGGATTTTTCATGCGCTACCTCCTCGCCCTGGACCAGGGCACCTCCAGCTCCCGCAGCATCGTGTTTGACCAGGCCGGCCAGGTAGTGGCCATGGCCCAGCGCGAGTTCCGGCAGATTTACCCCCAACCCGGCTGGGTCGAACACGACCCGCAGGAAATTTGGACATCCCAACTGGCCACCGTGCATGAAGTGCTGGCCAAAGCCCAACTCAAGGCCAGCCACATGGCGGCCATCGGCATCACCAACCAGCGCGAGACCACCGTGGTCTGGAACCGCCGCACGGGCGAGCCGATTTACAACGCCATCGTCTGGCAAGACCGCCGCGCCGAACCCACCTGCGCGGCCTTGCGCGCGCAAGGCCACGAAGACACGGTGCTGAGCAAAACCGGTCTGCGCATCGACGCCTATTTTTCTGGCACCAAACTGCAATGGATCCTGGACCAAGTGCCGGGCGCCAGGGCCCTGGCCGAACAAGGCGAGCTGGCCTTTGGCACGGTGGACAGCTGGCTGATCTGGAAGCTCACCGATGGCCGCTCGCATGTGACCGATGTGAGCAACGCCGCCCGCACCATGCTGCTGAACATCCACACCAACACCTGGGACAGCGAGTTGCTCAATTTGCTGAACATCCCGGACGCGCTCATGCCCCGGGTCTTGCCCTCCAGTGCCCACTTTGGCGACACCACCGCCGCACTGCTGGGTGCCAGCTTGCCCATTGGCGGCGTGGCCGGTGACCAGCAAAGCGCCTTGTTCGGCCAAGCCTGCTTCACCCCCGGCATGGCCAAAAACACCTACGGCACCGGCTGCTTCATGCTCATGCACACCGGCAACACCTTCCAGCGCAGCCAAAACGGCCTGATCACCACCTCGGCCGCTCAGGCCACCAGCACCCCGCAATACGCGCTGGAAGGCAGCGTCTTCATCGGTGGCGCCGTGGTGCAGTGGCTGCGCGACGGCCTGCGGGCCATCTCCAGCAGCGGCGAGGTCGAAGGCCTGGCCCACAGCGTGCCCGACGCTGGGGGCGTCATGTTCGTGCCGGCCTTCACCGGCCTGGGCGCCCCCTATTGGGACGCCGAAGCACGCGGCGCCATTGTCGGACTCACGCGGGGCTCCACCGTGGCCCACATTGCACGCGCCGCACTCGAAAGCATCGCCTTCCAAAGCGCTGCCTTGCTGCACAGCATGAACCGCGACGCCGTGGCCGGTGGCGGCGTGGCCGTGACCGAATTGCGCGTGGACGGCGGCGCTTGCGTCAACGACCTCTTGATGCAAATCCAGGCCGACTTGCTGGGCATTCCGGTGGTGCGCCCTGCCGTGACCGAAACCACCGCGCTGGGCGCCGCCTATCTGGCCGGTCTGCACGCCGGGGTCTACAGCGGCCTGGAGGAATTGAGCCAGCAGTGGCGCGCCGACCGCACCTTCTACCCCACCTTGCCCAGAGAACAGGCCCAAGAGCGCATGGACCGCTGGGAGCGTGCTGTGCGTCAGGCCACTGCCCGCTGACCCTCCAAGTTCTGATCCACCGTCTTCAGACCCCTCGCGTCAGCAGCGACAATTCAGATTCCTCAGACCCGGCCCGGACGCCAAGCGCCCGGCCCGTCCCACAAAGCACACGACTGAACATCCCATGTCTCACTCCACACCCCACATCGCCTTCATCGGCGGCGGCAACATGGCCAGCGCCATCATCGGCGGCCTGATCCGCCAGGGCATGAAGCCCGAGCAGATCACCGTGGTGGAACCGTTTGCCGAGACCGCCGCCAAACTGCTCAATGACTTTGGCATCACCGCGCTGCCTGCCGCAGGCCCCGCTTTGGACCAGGCGGATCTGGTGGTCTGGGCGGTCAAGCCGCAAATCTTCAGCGAAGCCGCCGCGCCCGTCATGCCGCACACCCGAGGCGCGCTGCACCTGTCGGTGGCCGCAGGCATCCGCACCGACAGCATCTGCCGCTGGGTGGGCACCGACCGCGTGGTGCGCTGCATGCCCAACACCCCCGCGCTGGTGGGCCAAGGCATGACAGGGCTGTTCGCCTGTCCATCCGTCACGCCTGCCGACAAAGCGCTGGTGGAACAAGTCATTCGCACCACCGGGCAATACGTCTGGGTGCAGCAAGAGTCGCATCTGGACGCCGTGACCGCCTTGTCGGGGTCCGGTCCGGCCTATGTGTTTTATTTCCTCGAAGCCATGACCCAAGCCGGCGTGGGCATGGGCCTGAGCGCCGAGCAGGCCTACCAACTCGCAGTGGCCACCTTCTCGGGCGCCTCTACCTTGGCTGCGGCATCGACCGAATCCCCCGAAGTGCTGCGCCAACGCGTCACCTCCAAAGGTGGCACCACCTACGCGGCCATCACGTCGCTGGACGACTCGGGCGTGAAAGCCTCATTTGTCAAAGCCATGCACGCCGCCGAAGTACGCGCACGCGAGTTGGGGGACGAATTCGGCAAGGCCTGAGCGGCCCCCGCAGGTCGGTGGTCGAAGACCCCGACACATGCTGGATCACCTTTGGCACTCAACGGTAAGACAAGACCACCCCCACAAACACGCTGAACCCCAGCCAGTGGTTCAACCTGAATGCTTTGAAGCAGCCTTCGCGGCTGCGCTGGCGGATCAGGCTGTAGTGCCAGATCACCTGGCCTGCCGACACCACCCAGGCCATCCAGAACCACACACCTTGCTGCAATGCGTTCAGCAGCCAGGCCCAGATCAACAGGTAGGCCACATAAAAGCCCATGATGGCGGGCACGTCATGATCGCCCAGGGTGATGGCCGAAGTCTTCATGCCGATCTTCAGGTCATCGTCGCGGTCCACCATGGCGTACTCGGTGTCATAGGCCAGCACCCAGAACAGATTGCCCAGCAACAAACCCCAAGCCAGCAGCGGCACAGCGCCCTGCACAGCGGCAAACGCCATCGGAATGCCAAAGCTGAAAGCCACCCCCAGCACCGCCTGCGGCATGGACACAAGACGCTTGGCATAGGGATACACCAAGGTCACGGCCAGCGCCGCAAAAGACCAGGCGACGGTGGCCCTGTTGGTGGTCAAGACCAAGCCAAACGCACACAAGGCCAAAACGGCACCGACCAGCAATGCCTCCTTCGTGCCAATGCGCCCACTGGTCACCGGACGGTTGGCGGTGCGTTTGACGTGTTTGTCAAAGTCGCGGTCGGCCACGTCGTTGATGCAACACCCCGCGCTGCGCATTAGGATGGTGCCCAGGGTGAACACTGCGATCAGGTGCCAGCCCGGGAATCCCCCTGCGGCCACCCACAAAGCAGCCAGCGATGGCCACAGTAAAAGCAACCAGCCCGCAGGCCGGTTCCAGCGGATCAGATCCAGATAAAGGCTGAGTTTGTCGGTCATGGCCGAATTATCGGTGCCTGAACGATGTGTCCCTGACCTGCCCTTTTCTACACGCTCCCAAAAACCTCTTTAGGCACGGCTTGTTCACGGCAGGGGCAGTTTCTAGAAACCCCGACAAACCACCTGAAGCCTGACATCACCGGACTCCTTGTGACCCGCCCATTCATCGGGATTACCCCAAATGGGGGTGTGAAATTGACATTTCCAGCAATATCATTTTTTCAATTGACCAAAATGTCAAAACACATTAAATTTCAATTCGAAAACATAAAAAGTATTTAATGAATCAAATGCTTTTAAAAAATGTTATTTCTAGTTAATTTTCAGCCATCCATGAAAATTTTGGCACTTTCGTAGAAATTTTCGATGTGCTGGCGGCTCACACATTTGCATCAAAAAGGCCAAGCACCCGGTCGTGTTTTGTCTACTGAACAGAAGAACTTTGAATATGACCATCAGCAGCAGCAACTTCTTGTTGAAGACAGGGGCCTTTGCAGCCCAAACCCTGGCCTTGCAGGGCAATGACTGGGTGGCTGCCAAAACCTTGCTGGAAACGGCACAGGCCAGGGGCATTGACGAAGCCATCAAGCAAGCCCTGAGCGTTCAGCTGTTTCAGCTCATCGTCCAGCCGCCCGTCAACCGCCAGCAAGCCCTGCAGGACTTGTGGACCGGTGCGGCCCATGCACTGACAGCCCAGCTGGGCGACTTGTTGTTGTCCGACGCGAGCCTTGGCGGGGCTTGGCAGCAATTGGGCCCCAGCAAAACGCAGGCACTGATGGTGCAGTGGCTGGATGTGGGGCAGCACAGCGCCGAAGTCATGAGCGCTTTGCGCGCCGATGCCGCGCTGGTGAACGCTCTTCAGGCGGCTCAGCCCAACGTGGCCTTGATGGACCGTGTGACCACGCAGGGGGCATGGCCATCGCCTGGCAGCACGGCAAGCTCCAGCCCGGCAAGTCCAAATGGCGTCTCGCAGCCCTTGGCACTCGACATGGGTCTGGACATTTTGGACACCCGCGCCAATGCTGACACCCGTTCGATCACCGGCACTGCAGCCATCACGCCCACCGCTAGCCCCACCGCTAGCCCCACCGCTAGCCCCACCGCTAGCCCCACCGCTAGCCCCACCGCTAGCCCCACCGCTAGCCCCACCGCTAGCCCCATCGTCAACGCCGCTGCGCTCTCCTCCCCGGACAATGGTCCCCCCAGCATCGTGCTGGGCAGCGACAAGCAAAGCTTGCTCAAAGGACAAACGGCCCAGCTGAGTTTCACCCTGTCAGAAGACAGCCTGGACTTTGGTCTGGACGACATCACGGTCATGGGCGGCACGCTCAGCCAATTCCAGGGCAGTGGCAAAAATTACACCGCCTTGTTCACCCCCGATGCCCACAGCACCAGTGCGCTGGTGTTTGTGGCCAGTGAACGCTTTGGCGATGCGGCGGGCCATTTGAACCAGGACGGCGGCGAAATCGACAACCTGCTGTCCATGGGCATCAATCTCAGCACCCCGATCACCCCAGTCACACCACCCCCGCCGCCCGCCACCAGCACGGGTAGCACCAGCATTGGCAGCACGGCCACGGGCAATACGCCCACCAGTGGCACAAGCGCATCCACCGGCAGCGGATCAACGGCTAACGGCACAGGTACAGGCACAGGCACCACAACCAACACCACGAGCACCCCAACCGGCAACACCAGCAGCGCAAACGCGTCAACAGGCACGCCAACGCCCACAGGATCCTCGGGCTTCACATCCACCAGCCCGGCACCTACAGACAGCACCCCACCCAGCATCACCATCACGGCCAACAAAACCGTGCTGGCGCAGCAAGAAACAACGACGGTGCTGTTCACGCTCAGTGAAGCCAGCGCAGATTTCAGCCTGGACGACATCACCGTGCTCGGTGGCACGCTGAGCCAGTTTCAGGGCAGCGGCAAAAACTACTCCGCCACCCTGACACCCGGCACCGCCAACACCAGCGCCTTGGTGTTTATCTCCAGCGAACGCTTCAGCGATGCCAGCGGCAACTTCAACCAGGACGGCGCCGACGTGGACAACGCGCTGCCTTTCAGCGTGAACAACGCGGTGGTCACCCCGCCCCCCGTGGCACCACAGCCCCCCACGGCCCAACTGAGCAGCCTGAGCGACAGCGGCCTTCAAGGGGACCGGATCACCCAAAACAGCACGCCCACACTGAGCGGTACGGGCACACCCGGACACACCATCACTGTCCGGGACGCCACAGGTCAAGTGCTGGCCAGTGCCACCGTGCAAGCCAATGGCAGTTGGCAAGCCACGCCTGTGCAAGCTTTGCCTCAAGGCCTCAACGCCTTGCAAGTTGTGGCCACCAGCCCAATGGGCCTGAGCAGCCCAGCCACCCCTTTGTCGGTCACAGTGGACACGTTGGCGCCCACTGTCACCATCGGTGCGCTGCAAACCACGCTCAAAGCGGGCGAGTCGACCACGGTGACCTTCACCCTGAGCGAAAGCAGCCAGGATTTCAGCCTGGCCGATGTCACCGTCATTGGCGGCAGCCTGAGCCAGCTTCAAGGCAGTGGCCAAAATTACAGCGCCACATTCACCCCGGCGGCCGCCAGCAGCAGTGCACTGCTGTATGTGGCCAGCGAACGCTTCAAGGATGCGGCGGGCAATTTCAACCAGGACAAAGGCGATCTGAAAAACCTCTTGTCCTTGAGCGTGAGCCAGGCCCCCCCGGCCTTGCCCCCCGTGCGTCCGACCCTCACCCTGAGCACCGCCAGCGACAGCGGGCTGGTGGGCGACGGCATCACGAACAACGACAAACCCAGCTTCAGCGGCACAGGCACACCGGGTGACACCATCCGGCTGAGCCTGACCAGCACCGGCGAAGTCCTGGTGACCACCGTGGCCAGCAATGGCACTTGGAGCGCCACACCCATCCAGGCCATCGGCAGTGGCACCGTGAGCGTCACCGCCACCAATGCCGCCGGACTGGTCAGCGCCGAGCAAACACTGGCGCTGGTCATCGACAAAAGCATCAACACCCCCGTGCTCAGCCTGGTGTGTGACAGCGGCAGCAACTCGGCCGATGCCATCAGCCAATCGGGCGCCCTCCAGGTGATCGCTGATGCAGGCAGTCGGCTGGAATACAGCACCAATGGCCTGGTCTGGAGCAGCACCTTTGTGCCGGTGGAAGGCAGCAATCTGGTGAGCGTTCGCGCCACCGACGCTGCGGGCAACGTGGCCACCGCCAGCGCTTTGCGCTTCACCCTGGACACCACACCGCCTGTGGCACCCACGCTGGCTTTGGCCTGCGACAGCGGCGCCAGCGCCACCGACCTCATCAGCAGCAATGGCGCGCTCAGCGTCATTGCCGAAGCTGGTGCCACCTTGCAATACAGCACAAACGGCAGCACTTGGGGCAGCACCTTCACTGCGCTTGAAGGCGCCAACACCGTGCAAGTGCGGGCCGTGGATGCCGCAGGCAATACAGGCCCTGCCAGCAGCCTGGGCTTCACCCTCGACAAAACCATCGCCACACCCACCCTTAGCCTGGTCTGCGACAGCGGCACCAGCGCCTCGGACGCCATCACCCGCAATGGGGCCATCAGCGTGAACGCCGAAACGGGTGCCTCGCTCCAATACAGCACCAACGGCAGCAGCTGGGCGACGACCTTTGCAGCGGTCGAACGCACGAACACCGTGCAAGTGCGCGCCACCGACGCAGCAGGCAATGTCGCCACCTCCGCCCCCCTGAGCTTCACGCTCGACACCCAAACGGCCGCCTTCAGCGTGGCTTTGGTGTGTGACAGCGGCGCTTTGGCCAACGACGGCATCAGCAAAGCGCCGGCTTTGGTCGTCACCGGCACCGAAGCTGGGACCACTGTGGAATACAGCAGCAACGGTGCAGTCTGGGCCAGCACCTACAGTGCGGTGGAAGGCCTGAACAGCGTGCAAGTGCGGATGACGGATACCGCAGGCAACCCAGGCACACAAAATTTCAGCTTCACGCTCGACAGCACCGCCCCCGGTGCACCTGTGCTCACGCTGACCTGCGACAGCGGTGCCAGCGCCACCGACCTCATCAGCAGCAATGGCGCGCTCAGCGTCAACGCCGAGGCAGGCGCTACGCTGCAATACAGCACCAACGGCACGTCTTGGGCCAGCACCTTTGCAGCGGCTGAAGGCAACCACACCGTCAAAGTGCGCGCCGTCGATGCCGCAGGCAACGCAGGCGCTGCCAGCACCCTGGGCTTCACACTCGACAAAACCACCGCCACGCCCACGCTCAGTTTGATCTGCGACAGCGGGGCCAGCGCCTCGGACGCCATCACCCGCAACGGCGCCATCAGCGTGAACGCCGAAACGGGTGCCACCCTCGAATACAGCACCAACGGCACGACCTGGGCGACCACTTTTGCAGCCGTTGAAGGTGCCAACACCGTCACCGTGCGCGCTACCGACGCGGCGGGCAATGTGGCCAGCTCCGCGCCTTTGAGCTTCAGCCTGAACACACAAGTGGCGGCTTTCACGGCCAAGCTCGACGACGCCAGCAACAGCGGCAGCACCGCCGACTTGCTCACCAGCGACAACACGCCCACCATCAGCGGCACCGGCACGGCAGGAAACACCATCCAGGTCACCATGCCCGGCACCGGCGAAGTGCTGAGCGCCACCGTGGCCGCCAATGGCAGCTGGAGCGTCACGCCCACGCTGGCCATCGTCAGCGGCAACGTGAGCATCACCGCCAGCGACGCCGCAGGCAATGTCAGCAGCGCCCAGACCCTGGCGCTGGTGGTGGACAGCAGCATCGCCACGCCCACGCTCAGCCTGGTGTGCGACAGCGGCGCCAGCAGCACCGACAAGATCAGCCGAGACGGCACGCTCAGCGTGAGCGCCGAAGCAGGCGCCACCCTTGAATACAGCACCAACGGCACGTCTTGGACGACCACCTTTGCAGCCACCGAAGGCGTCAACACGGTCACCGTGCGGGCTACTGACGCGGCAGGCAATGTGGCCACCTCTGCGCCTTTGAGCTTCACCCTCGACACCCAGACGCCCGCCTTCAGCTTGGCCTTGGTCTGCGACAGCGGTGCTTCTGCCACCGACAGCATCAGCAAAGCCCCGGCTTTGGTCGTCACTGGCGCCGAAGCTGGCGCCACAGTGGAATACAGCAGCAACGGTACCGTCTGGGCCAGCACCTACGCCTCAACCGAAGGCCTCAACAGCGTCAAGGTTCGCGTGAGCGATGCCGCTGGCAACCAGCGCACGCAAGACTTCAGCTTCACCCTCGACAGCACGGCCCCCACAGCGCCTGTGCTCACCCTGGTCTGTGACAGCGGCACAAGCGCCACCGACAAACTCAGCAACAACGGCGCCATCAGCGTGACCGCTGAAGCCGGTGCCACGCTCGAATTCAGCACCAACGGCAGCACCTGGGCCAGCACCTTTGCAGCGGCCGAAGGCGCCAACACCGTCATGGCCCGCGTCACCGACGCGGCAGGCAATGTCAGCACCAGCAGCAGCCTGAGCTTCACGCTCGACAGCAGCGCTCCAGTTGCACCCACGGTCGGTCTGTTTTGCGACAGCGGCACAGCCACTGGCGCAGCCACTGGCGCAGCCACCGACAAAGTCAGCAACAACGGCACCCTGAGCCTGTCCAGCCCCGAAGCTGGGGGCCTCATCGAATACAGCACCAACGGCGTCATCTGGGCGACCACCTTTGTGGCCGCTGAAGGCAACAACGCGGTCAAAGTCCGCGTGACCGATGCCGCAGGCAATGTGGGCGCCATCACCGACTTCAACTTCACCCTGGACACCACCGCGCCTGGCGCACCGGTCATTGGCCTGACGTGCGACAGCGGTGCCAGCGCCACCGATCTCATCAGCAGCAACGGCGCGCTCAGCGTCAACGCCGAGGCAGGCGCTACGCTGCAATACAGCACCGACGGCACGTCTTGGGCCAGCACCTTTGCAGCGGCTGAAGGCAACCACACCGTCAAAGTGCGCGCCGTCGATTCCGCAGGCAACGCAGGCGCTGCCAGCACCCTGGGCTTCACGCTGGACAAAACCACCGCCACGCCCACGCTCAGTTTGGTCTGCGACAGCGGTGCCAGCGCTGTTGATGCCATCACCCGCAACGGCGCCATCAGCGCGAATGCCGAAACGGGTGCCACCCTCGAATACAGCACCAATGGCAGCAGCTGGGCCACCACATTCGCGGCCGTTGAAGGCGCCAACACTGTGCAAGTGCGGGCCACCGACGCGGCGGGCAATGTGGCCACGTCCAGCGCGATGAATTTCACCCTCGACACCCAAACGCCCGCCTTCAGCGTAGCCCTGGTGTCTGACAGCGGCGCCTTGGCCACCGACGGCATCAGCAAAGCCCCGGCTTTGGTCGTCACTGGCGCCGAAGCTGGCGCTGCGGTTGAGTACAGCAGCAACGGCACCGTCTGGGCCAGCACCTACGCCGCCACCGAAGGCCTCAACAGCGTCAAGGTCCGCGTGAGCGATGCCGCTGGCAACCAGCGCACGCAAGACTTCAGCTTCACGCTCGACAGCACAGCGCCCACCGCGCCCGTCATCACCCTGGTCTGCGACAGCGGCAGCAACGCCACCGACAAACTCAGTGGCAACGGCGCCATCAGCGTGACCGCCGAAGCCGGCGCCACCCTCGAATTCAGCACCAACGGCAGCACCTGGGCCAGCACCTTTGCAGCGGCCGAAGGCGCCAACACCGTCATGGCCCGCGTCACCGACGCGGCAGGCAATGTCAGCACCAGCAGCAGCCTGAGCTTCACGCTCGACAACACCGCTCCGACAGCCCCCACAGTCGGTCTGTTTTGCGACAGCAGCACAGCCACCGACAAAGTCAGCAACAACGCCACCTTGAGCCTGTCCAGCCCCGAAGCCGGTGGACTCATCGAATACAGCACCAACGGCGTCGTCTGGGCCAGCACCTTTGTGGCCGCCGAAGGCAACAACGCGGTCAAGGTCCGCGTGACCGATGCCGCTGGCAATGTGGGCGCCATCACCGACTTCAACTTCACCCTTGACACCACCGCCCCCGGCGCACCGGTCGTGACCCTGGCCTGCGACAGCGGCGCCAGCGCCACCGACCTCATCAGCAGCAATGGCGCGCTCAGCGTCAACGCCGAGGCAGGCGCTACGCTGCAATACAGCACCGACGGCACGTCTTGGGCCAGCACCTTTGCAGCGGCTGAAGGCAACCACACCGTCAAAGTGCGGGCCGTCGATGCCGCAGGCAACGCAGGCGCTGCCAGCACCCTGGGCTTCACACTCGACAAAACCACCGCCACGCCCACGCTGACTTTGGTCTGCGACAGCGGTGCCAGCGCTGTTGATGCCATCACCCGCAACGGCGCCATCAGCGTGAACGCCGAAACGGGTACCACCCTCGAATACAGCACCAACGGCACGACCTGGGCGACCACTTTTGCAGCAGTCGAAGGCGCCAACACGGTCACCGTGCGCGCCACCGACGCGGCGGGCAATGTGGCCACCTCTGCGCCTTTGAGCTTCAGCCTGAACACGCAAGTGGCCGCTTTCACGGCCAAGCTCGACGACGCCAGCAACAGCGGCAGCACCGCCGACTTGCTCACCAGCGACAACACGCCCACCATCAGCGGCACCGGCACGGCCGGTGACACGGTTGCAGTCACCATGCCCGGCACCGGCGAAGTGATGAGCGCCACCGTGGCCGCCAACGGCAGCTGGAGCGTCACGCCCACCCTGGCCATCGTCAGCGGCAATGTGAGCATCACCGCCAGCGACGCCGCAGGCAATGTCAGCAGTGCCCAGACCCTGGCGATGGTGGTGGACAGCACCATTGCCACGCCCACGCTCAGCCTGGTGTGCGACAGCGGCGCCAACACCACCGACAAGATCAGCCGCGACGGCACGCTCAGCGTGAGCGCCGACAGTGGCAGCACGCTCGAATACAGCACCGACGGCACTGCTTGGAAGACCACCTTTGCAGCCACCGAAGGCGTCAACACGGTCACCGTGCGGGCTACTGACGCGGCGGGCAATGTGGCCATCTCTGCGCCTTTGAGCTTCACCCTCGACAACCAAACACCCGCTTTCACTGTGGCCTTGGTGTCGGACAGCGGCGCTTCTGGCACTGACAGCATCAGCCAAGCCCCGGCGCTGGTGGTCACTGGCGCCGAAGCTGGCGCAGTCATCGAGTACAGCAATAACAACAGCACGACGGGCACCGTCTGGGCCAGCACCTACGCCGCCACCGAAGGCCTCAACAACGTCAAGGTCCGCGTGAGCGATGCCGCGGGCAACCAGCGCACGCAAGACTTCAGCTTCACCCTGGACAGCACGGCCCCCACAGCGCCTGTGCTCACCCTCGTCTGCGACAGCGGCAGCAGTGCCACGGACAAACTCAGCAACAACGGCGCCATCAGCGTGACCACCGAAGCCGGTGCCACGCTCGAATTCAGCACCAACGGAACCACCTGGGCCAGCACCTTTGCAGCGGCTGAAGGCGCCAACACCGTCATGGCCCGCGTCACCGACGCGGCAGGCAATGTCAGCACCAGCAGCAGCCTGAGCTTCACCCTCGACAGCACGGCACCCGTGGCCCCCACCGTGGGCCTGTTCTGCGACAGCGGCACAGCCACAGGCGCAGCCACCGACAAAGTCAGCAACAACGGCACCCTGAGCCTGTCCAGCCCCGAAGCCGGTGGACTCATCGAATACAGCACCAACGGCGTCGTCTGGGCCAGCACCTTTGTGGCCGCCGAAGGCAACAACGCGGTCAAGGTCCGCATCACCGACGCCGCAGGCAACGTGGGCGCCACAGCCGACTACAGCTTCACGCTCGACACCACCGCGCCTGGCGCACCGGTCGTCACCCTGAGCTGCGACAGCGGCACCAGCGCCACCGACCTCATCAGCAGCAACGGCGCACTCAGCGTCACTGCCGAAGCTGGCGCTACGCTGCAATACAGCACGGACGGCAGCAGCTGGGCCAGCACCTTTGCAGCAGCCGAGGGCAACAACACCGTCAAAGTGCGTGCACTGGACGCCGCAGGCAATGCAGGCCCGGCCAGCAGCCTGGGCTTTACGCTGGACAAAACCATCGCCACGCCCACGCTGACCTTGGTCTGCGACAGCGGCACCCGCGCTGTGGATGCCATCACCCGCAACGGCGCCATCAGCGCGAATGCCGAAACGGGTGCCACCCTCGAATACAGCACCGATGGCACGACCTGGGCGACCACTTTTGCAGCAGTCGAAGGCGCCAACACGGTCACCGTGCGCGCCACCGACGCGGCGGGCAATGTGGCCACCTCTGCGCCTTTGAGCTTCAGCCTGAACACACAAGTGGCGGCTTTCACGGCCAAGCTCGACGACGCCAGCAACAGCGGCAGCACCGCCGACTTGCTCACCAGCGACAACACGCCCACCATCAGCGGCACCGGCACGGCGGGCAACACCATCCAGGTCACCATGCCCGGCACTGGCGAAGTGCTGAGCGCCACCGTGGCCGCCAACGGCAGCTGGAGCGTGACGCCCACGCTGACCATCGTCAGCGGCAACGTGAGCATCACCGCCAGCGACGCCGCAGGCAATGTCAGCAGCGCCCAGACCCTGGCGATGGTGGTGGACAGCACCATTGCCACGCCCACGCTCAGCCTGGTGTGCGACAGCGGCGCCAACACCACCGACAAGATCAGCCGCGACGGCACGCTCAGCGTGAGCGCCGACAGTGGCAGCACGCTCGAATACAGCACCAACGGCACAGCTTGGACGAGCACGTTTGCAGCCGTCGAAGGCGTCAACACGGTCACCGTGCGGGCTACTGACGCGGCAGGCAATGTGGCCACCTCTGCGCCTTTGAGCTTCACCCTCGACACCCAGACGCCCGCCTTCAGCTTGGCCTTGGTCTGCGACAGCGGTGCTTCTGCCACCGACAGCATCAGCCAAGCCCCGGCTTTGGTCGTCACTGGCGCCGAAGCTGGCGCCACAGTGGAATACAGCAGCAACGGTACCGTCTGGGCCAGCACCTACGCCTCAACCGAAGGCCTCAACAGCGTCAAGGTTCGCGTGAGCGATGCCGCTGGCAACCAGCGCACGCAAGACTTCAGCTTCACCCTCGACAGCACGGCCCCCACAGCGCCTGTGCTCACCCTCGTCTGCGACAGCGGCAGCAGTGCCACGGACAAACTCAGCGGCAACGGCGCCATCAGCGTGACCGCTGAAGCCGGTGCCACGCTCGAATTCAGCACCAACGGCAGCACCTGGGCCAGCACCTTTGCCGCCACCGAAGGCGCCAACACCGTCATGGCCCGCGTCACCGACGCGGCAGGCAATGTCAGCACCAGCAGCAGCCTGAGCTTCACGCTCGACAGCAGCGCTCCAGTTGCACCCACGGTCGGTCTGTTTTGCGACAGCGGCACAGCCACCGACAAAGTCAGCAACAACGCCACCTTGAGCCTGTCCAGCCCCGAAGCCGGTGGACTCATCGAATACAGCACCAACGGCGTCGTCTGGGCCAGCACCTTTGTGGCCGCTGAAGGCAACAACGCGGTCAAGGTCCGCGTGACCGATGCCGCTGGCAATGTGGGCACCATCACCGACTTCAACTTCACCCTGGACACCACCGCCCCCGGCGCACCGGTCATTGGCCTGACGTGCGACAGCGGTGCCAGCGCCACCGACCTCATCAGCAGCAATGGCGCGCTCAGCGTCAACGCCGAGGCTGGCGCTACGCTGCAATACAGCACCGACGGCACATCTTGGGCCAGCACCTTTGCAGCGGCTGAAGGCAACCACACCGTCAAAGTGCGCGCCGTCGATTCCGCAGGCAACGCAGGCGCTGCCAGCACCCTGGGCTTCACGCTGGACAAAACCACCGCCACGCCCACGCTCAGTTTGGTCTGCGACAGCGGGGCCAGCGCCTCGGACGCCATCACTCGCAACGGCGCCATCAGCGTGAATGCCGAAACGGGTGCCACCCTCGAATACAGCACCAACGGCACGACCTGGGCGACCACTTTTGCAGCAGTCGAAGGCGCCAACACGGTCAGCGTGCGGGCCACCGAAGCGGCAGGCAATGTGGCCACGTCCAGCGCGATGAATTTCACCCTCGACACCCAAACGCCCGCCTTCAGCGTAGCCCTGGTGTCTGACAGCGGCGCTTTGGCCACCGACAGCATCAGCAAAGCCCCGGCTTTGGTCGTCACTGGCGCCGAAGCTGGCGCCACAGTGGAATACAGCAGCAACGGTACCGTCTGGGCCAGCACCTACGCCGCCACCGAAGGCCTCAACAACGTCAAGGTCCGCGTGAGCGATGCCGCGGGAAGCCAGCGCACGCAAGACTTCAGCTTCACGCTCGACAGCACAGCGCCCACCGCGCCCGTCATCACCCTGGTCTGCGACAGCGGCAGCAACGCCACCGACAAACTCAGCGGCAACGGCGCCATCAGCGTGACCGCCGAAGCCGGTGCCACGCTCGAATTCAGCACCAACGGCAGCACCTGGGCCAGCACCTTTGCCGCGGCTGAAGGCGCCAACACCGTCATGGCCCGCGTCACCGACGCGGCAGGCAACGTCAGCACCAGCAGCAGCCTGAGCTTCACCCTCGACAGCACGGCACCCGTGGCCCCCACCGTGGGCCTGTTCTGCGACAGCGGCACAGCCACAGGCGCAGCCACCGACAAAGTCAGCAACAACGGCACCCTGAGCCTGTCCAGTCCCGAAGCTGGAGGTCTGATCGAATACAGCACCAACGGCGTCGTCTGGGCCAGCACCTTTGTGGCCGCTGAAGGCAACAACGCGGTCAAGGTCCGCGTGACCGATGCCGCTGGCAATGTGGGCACCATCACCGACTTCAACTTCACCCTGGACACCACCGCCCCCGGCGCACCGGTCGTGACCCTGGCCTGCGACAGCGGGGCTTTGGGCACCGACCAGATCAGTCAGAACGGCACGCTCACGGTCAGCCTGCCCGACACCGCGCTGGCCTTGGAATACAGCACCGATGGCAGCAGCTGGACCAGCACCTTTGCCGCAGGCGAGGGCAACAACACGGTCAAAGTGCGTGCGGTCGATGCTGCAGGCAACCTGAGCGCCGTCAGCACCTTGAATTTCACGGTCGACAAAACCATTCACAAGCCCGTCGTGACACTGGCGTGCGACACCGGCATCGTGGGTGACACCATCACCTCGCTGGGCGAGATCAGCGTCTCGAATGCCGACAGCGACGCCCAAGTGCGCTACAGCCGCGACAACGTCAGCTGGAGCACCACCTTTGCCGCCGCTGAAGGCAGCAACACGGTCTATGTGCGCGTCAACGATGCCGCGGGCAATGTGGCCACGTCGGATGCCTTGAACTTCTACCTCAACACCCGCGCAGGCACCTTCACCGCCCGTCTGGACAACGCCAGCAACAGCGGCAGCTTGAACGACAACCTGACACACGACGACACGCCCAGCATCAGTGGCTCCGGCAAGGAAGGCGCCACTGTGCAGGTCACCATGCCCACCCCCTTGGACGGCTCGGCCACCGAAGTCTTTTCGACCACCGTGGACGTCAACGGCCTGTGGAGTGTGACGGCAGGAAAACCCATTGCCTCGGGCACGGTGAGCGTGGTCTACACCGAACCCAACAGCGCCGTCAGCAGCAGCGCGTCCATCAGCATCCTGATCGACAAGGACATCAGCACGCCCGTGCTGTCTCTGGTGTGTGACACCGGCAGCAGCGCAAGCGACAAAATTTCGCAAATCGGCAGCCTGGGCCTGGCCAGCGTCGATGCGGGCGTCACCATCGAGTTCAGCACCGATGGCACCGTCTGGACCAGCACCTACAGCGCCGCCGAAGGCGCCAACAGCGTGCGCGCCCGCGTCGTGGATGGGGCAGGCAATGTGGCCACCTCCAACGTGCTGAATTTCACCCTGGACACCACCGCCGCCACGCCGACCCTGAATGTGAACGCGGTCACGGGCGATGACGCCATCGGCCCGCTCGACGCCAGCCAGGCAAGCACTATCTTGTCGGGCACCTCGACCCTCACCCAGGCGGGCGACATGGTCACGCTGGGGCTGAACGGCCAGACTTACAGCGGCACCGTCGACGCCTTTGGCAACTACAGCATCGCCGTGGACACCCAGGACCTGGTGGACGACGCAGACCACAAGATCGACGCCCGCGTGACCGGCGTGGACCTGGCAGGCAACACCGGCACGGTCACCGTGGGGCACCTCTACAGCGTGGACGCTGTGGCCCCCTCGGTGCAAAGCCTGGTCCTGGACAAACCCAGCCTCAAAGCCGGTGAGACCGCCCAAGTCACCCTGACCTTCTCAGAAAAAGTCACCGCCTTTGACCTGGCCGACCTGAGCGCCGACAACGCCGTGCTCAGCCAATTGGCCAGCACCGACGGGGGCCTGACCTGGACCGCCACCCTCACCCCGACTGCCGCCATCGAAGACACCACCAACGTGGTCAAAGTCCTGGCCACCTACACCGACCTGGCAGGCAACACCGGCCTGACGGCCCAAAGCAGCAACTACAGCCTGGACACCCTCGCCCCCAGCTTCACCCTGCAACTCGATGACGCCAGCAACAGCGGCAGTCTGGGCGACACCCTCACCAACGACAGCACACCCACCTTGAGTGGCACCGGCAACCCCGGCGATACCCTGCGCATCACGATGCCTGGTGCCCCTTCAGCCACCCCGCCCGTCACCGGCGAAGTGCTCACCGCCACCGTCGCCGCCGACGGCACCTGGCGCGCCACACCCACCCAGGCCATCACCTCAGGCACCGTCAGCGTGGTCTCCACCGACGCCGTGGGCAACACCAGCGCCGCCCAAACCCTGAGCCTGCAAATTGACACCAGCTTGCCCGGCAACCTCAGCCTGGCCCTGGTCTGCGACAGCGGCACCAGCAGCAGCGACAAGATCACCCGCACAGGCGATGTCACCGTCACCGGCCAGGACGCCGACACCACCGTGCACTACAGCACCGATGGCAGCACCTGGGCCACCACCTTTGCTGCCTCTGAAGGCCTCAACACCTTGCGCGTGCGCCAGATGGACGCCGCAGGCAACGTCAGCGCCACCAGCACCCTGGGCTTGACCCTGGACACCACGGCACCTGTGCCCACGCTGAGCATCAACCCGATCACCGGTGACGATGCAGTAGGCCCCGTGGATGCCGCCAGCACCACCACCAAAATCAGCGGCAGCACATCGGGCGCACGCCCGGGCGATGTCATCACCCTGGTGCTCAATGGCACCACGTACAGCGGCACCGTGGACGTGGTGGGTGAATACAGCATCGATGTGGCCACCGCCGATCTGAGTGCCGACTCGGACTTCAAGCTCAGCGCCCAGCTGCTGGCCACCGATGCCGCTGGCAACAGCGCCACGGCCTCCGCCGCACGCAGCTACAGCGTGGACGCCACCGCCCCCACGGTGCAAAGCATCGTGCTGGACAAGAGCAGCCTCAAGCTCGGTGAAACCGCCAGTGTGACCCTCACCTTCTCGGAAAAAGTCAACGCCTTTGACTTGAGCGATCTGAGCGCCGACAACGGTGTGCTGAGCAATCTGGCCACCACCGACGGCGGCCTCACCTGGAGCGCCAAGCTCACGCCCACGGCCTCCATCGAAGACGCCACCAACGTGGTCAAGGTACTGGCCACCTACACCGACCTGGCTGGCAACACCGGCGCTGCTGCGCAAAGCAACAACTACGCACTGGACACCCTGGCGCCTGCGGCCATCATCAAGCTGGCCCATGAAAACCTCAAAGCTGGCGACAGCACCACGCTCACCATCAGCTTCAACGAGCCGGTGCAAGGCTTTGGCAACAGCGATGTCACTGTGGCCAACGGCAGCCTGGGCACCTTGACGAGTGCCGACGGTGGCAAGACCTGGACGGCCACGTACACCCCCACGGCCAACATCACCTCGGCCGCCAACCTCATCACGCTGGCCGCCGCTTACACCGACGCCCTGGGCAACCCCGGCGAGGCAGGCACCAGCGGCAATTACCAAATCGACACCCAGCTGCCCAGCGCCACGCTGACCCTCACAGGCAGCAACGGCGCCGCCGTCAGCAGCTTCACCGCAGGCCAAAGCGCCACCGTCACCATCAGCTTCAGCGAGGCCGTCAAGGACTTCAGCAACGCCGATGTCACCGTGGAAAGCGGCAGCCTCAGCCCCTTGTCCAGCAGCGATGGGGGCAAGACCTGGGTGGGCACCTTCACCGCCGCCGCCAACGTGGAAGACGCCACCAACACCCTGAGCGTCAACGCCGCAGGCTACAGCGACCTGGCAGGCAACGCCGGGGGCGTGGTGGCCAGCAGCAACTACGCGGTAGACACGCAAGGCCCAACAGCCACCGTTGCCCTGAGCAAGAGCAACTTCCTGGCCGCCGACACGGCGCAAGTCACGATCACCTTCAGCGAAAAAGTCACCGGCTTTGACAACAGCGATGTGACGGTGGACAACGGCACGCTCAGCGCCCTGAGCAGCACCGACGGCGGCAAGACCTGGGTGGGCACCTTCACGCCCACCCCCGGCGTGGCCGATGCCACCAACACCGTGAGCCTGCTCAACAGCTACACCGATGTGGCGGGCAACCAGGGCGCCAGTGCCCAGAGTGCCAATTACGTCATCGACCAAAAGGCCCCCACAGCCACCATTGCCTTGAGTGACAACGCCCTCAAGGCAGGCGAGAGCGCCACGGTGACCATCACCTTCAGCGAAAAAGTCATCGGCTTCAGCCTGGCCGACGTCACCGCGCCCAACGGCAGCCTGAGCGCCTTCACCGCCAGTGCCGACGGCCTGAGCTGGACCGCCACCTTCACCCCCGCCAGCGACACCGATGCGCCCAGCAACACCCTGACGCTGGCCAACACCTACAGCGACGAAGCGGGCAATGCGGGCCAAGCGGCCACCGCCACTTATGGCGTCAGCACCAAGGGGCCGAGTTTTACGCTCACCCTGGACGCCAGCAGCAACAGTGGCAGCAGCGCCGACCTGATCACCAATGATGACACGCCCACGATCAGTGGCACCGGCACGCCGGGGGACACCATCCAGGTGACGATGCCGGGCACTGGCGAAGTGCTCAGCACGACCGTGGCCGCCAATGGCAGCTGGAGCATCACGCCCACCTTGGCCATCGTCAGCGGCACGGTCAGCGCCCTGGCCACCGATGCCTTTGGCAACAGCAGCACCGCCAAAACCCTGGGCTTGGTGATCGACAAAACCATGGGCGCCGCCAGTGTGGCCTTGCTGTGCGACAGCGGCCTGAGCGCCACCGACAAGATCAGCCGCGACGGCACGCTCAGCGTGAGCGCCGACAGTGGCAGCACGCTCGAATACAGCAGCAACGGCACAACGTGGGCCACCACGTTTGCCGCCGCCGAAGGCGCCAACACCGTGCAAGTGCGCGCCACCGACGCGGCAGGCAACATCGCCACCTCCAGCGCGATGAGCTTCACCTTGGACACCCAGACGCCCGCCTTCAGCGTGGCCCTGCTGTGTGACAGCGGCACCAGCAGCGCCGACAAGATCAGCCTGGATGCCAGCTTGCAGGTCTCGGGTGCCGAAGCCGGCGCCGTGGTGGAGTACAGCACCGATGGCAGCGTCTGGAAAAACACCTATGCCGCCACCGAAGGCGCCAACAGCGTGCAAGTGCGGGTGACCGACGCCGCAGGCAACCAGCGTGCGCAAAGTTTCAGCTTCACGCTCGACAGCACCGCCCCCACCACCCCCGTCATCAGCCTGGCCAATGACAGCGGCCCCAGCAGCAGCGACGGCAAGACCCAGGTCGGCGTGGTCAACGTCAGCGCAGAAGCGGGCGCAACCTTGCAGTACAGCACCAACGGCAGCGTCTGGGGCACCACCTTTGCAGCGGTCGAGGGCATCAACAACGTCTTTGCCCGCGCCACCGACAAAGCGGGCCATGTCAGCCCCATCGGCAACCTCAGCTTCACCCTGGACACCACCGCGCCCACAGCGCCCACTGTGGCCTTGTTGTGCGACAGCGGCAGCAGCGCCACCGACAAGCTCAGCAACACCAGCACCCTGAACGTCACCACCAGCGAAGCGGGCGGGCTGATCGAATACAGCACCAACGGCAGCACCTGGTCGGGCACCTTCAGCGCCAGCGAGGGCCTGAACACGCTCAAGGTGCGCGTGAGCGATGCCGCTGGCCATGTGAGCGCAGCCACTGATTTCAGCTTCATCCTCGACACCACCGTGCCCTCTGCACCAGGCATGAGCCTGGTCTGCGACAGTGGCATCAGCTCCACTGACAAAATCACCCGTGATGGCAGCCTGAGTTTGTCCACGCTGGAGCAAGGGGCGGTCTTCCAGTACAGCACCGATGGCCAGGTGTGGGCCAACACCTGGGGCCCCAGCGAGGGCGCCAACACCGTTCAAACCCGCGTGGTGGATGCAGCGGGCAACGTCAGCGCGGCCAGCACGCTGAGCTTCACCCTGGACAAGACCCTGAGCCAACCTGTGCTGACCCTGGTGTGTGACACCGGCACCCCCGTTGACCTGGTCACCACCAACGGCGCCATCACCATGACGCAAATCGACCCTGACGCCACCGTGCTCTACAGCCGCGACGGCATCAGCTGGGGCACCACGTTTGTGGCCGTGGAAGGCAGCAACAGCGTGTATGCGCAGGTCAGCGATGCCGCAGGCAACCGGGCCACATCCGACGAACTGGTCTTCACGCTCAACACCCAGGCGGGCACCTTCACCGCGCGGCTGGACAACGCCAGCAACAGCGGCAGTTTGAAAGACAACCTCACCAACGACGACACGCCCACCATCAGCGGATCGGGCGAAATAGGCGCCACCGTGCAGGTGACCCTGCCCGCGCCGGTGGATGGCAGCGCTGCCGAAGTGCTGCAAGCCACGGTGGACATCAACGGCATGTGGTCCGTGACCGCAGGCAAGGCCGTGCCTTCGGGCGAAGTCAGCGTGCTCTACACCCGCCCCAACAGCGGCGCCAGCAGCACGGCCACCTTCAACCTGTTCATTGACAAGACCATCAGCACCCTCAGCCCCAGCCTGATGTGCGACAGCGGCGCCAGCGCCAGCGACAAGATCTCCAGCCAGGGCACCCTGGTGGTCAGCGGTGTGGACACCGACGCCAGCGTGCACTACAGCACCGACGGCAGCACCTGGAGCAGCACCTTTGTGGCCACCGAGGGTCTCAACAGTGTGCGTGTGCGCCAGACCGATGGCGCAGGCAATGTGAGTGCCATCAGCACGCTCAACTTCACACTGGACACCACGGCGCCAGCGCCCACGCTGAGCGTCAACGCCATCACCGGCGACGATGCGGTGGGACCGGGCGACGCAGCCCAGGCCACAAGCAAGATCAGCGGCACGACCACCAATGCCCGCCAGGGTGACCTGATCGAGGTGGTGCTCAATGGTGTGAACTACAGCACCACGGTGGACACCGTGGGCCAGTACAGCCTGGATGTGGCCACCACCGATCTCACGGCAGACCCGGACGCCACTGTGGCCTTGAAGCTGGTGGCCTCTGACCTGGCGGGCAACACCGCCACCGTGCAGGCCAGCCGCAGCTACAGCGTGGATACGTCGGTGCCCACGGTGCAAAGCATCGTGCTGGACAAGAGCAGCCTCAAGGTGGGCGAGACGGCCACCTTGTCCATCAGCTTCAGCGAAAAGGTCACGAGCTTTGACCTGAGCGACCTGAGCGCCGAGAACGCCGTGCTCAGCGGCCTGAGCAGCAGCGATGGCGGGAAAACCTGGACCGCCACCCTCACCTCGACCGCAGGCATTGAAGACACCAGCAACGTGGTGCGCCTGTTGGCCACCTACACCGATGTGGCAGGCAACACCGGCACCGCAGCGCAAACCGGCAACTACCAGCTTGACACACTGACCCCGACAGCGACCATTAAACTGGCTAACGAAAGCCTCAAGGCCGGTGACAGCACGATCGTGACCATCACCTTCAATGAAGTGGTCCAAGGCTTTGGAAACGCCGATGTACAGGTCGTCAACGGCAGTCTGGGCACCCTGACCAGCGCCGATGGCGGCAAGACCTGGACGGCCACCTACACGCCCAACATCAACGTCGAATCGACCACCAACGTGGTCACGCTTGCCAACACCTACACCGACGCCATGGGCAACATGGGCAGCGCCGGGGCCAGTGGCAACTACCAGATCGACACGCAGGCGGCCAGCGCGGTCATCACCCTCAAGGACAGCACGGGCGCTGCAGTCAACAGTTTCACTGCGGGCCAAAGTGCCACAGTGACCATCACGTTCAGCGAGGCCGTCAAGGATTTCAGCAACGCCGATGTCACGGCTCCAGGCGGTGACTTGAGCCCCTTGTCCAGCAACGATGGCGGCAAAACCTGGGTGGGCGTGTTCACAGCCACCAGCGGCATTGAACGCGCCACCAACACCCTGAGCGTCAATGGCGGCGCCTACACCGACTTGGCCGGTAATCTGGGTGGCGTGGCCGCCAGTGCCCATTACGCGGTGGACACACAAGGCCCTAGCGCCACCATCGTGCTCAATAAAACCCGCTTGCTGGCGGGGGACACGGCGCAAGTGACCATCAGCTTCAGTGAAAAGGTCTCGGGCTTTGACAACAGCGATGTCACGGTTGAAAACGGCACTCTGGGCACACTGTCCAGCACCGACGGCGGCAGGACCTGGGTGGCCACGTTCACGCCAACGCCCGGCACCGCCGATGCAAGCAATGTGATCAGCCTGGCCAACAGCTATGCCGACCTGGCAGGCAACCAAGGCGCAGGCACACAAAGCGGCAACTACGCCATCGACCTGAAGGCGCCCACGGCCACCATTGCCCTGAGCGACAGCGCCTTGAAAGCTGGTGAAACGGCCACAGTCAGCATCACCTTCAGTGAAAAAGTGCTGGACTTCAGCAAAACCGATGTGAGTGCGCCCCATGGCAGCCTGAGCGAGTTCGTGGCCAGCGCCGACGGCCTGACCTGGACCGCCACCTTCACCCCGCAGGCCAACACCACGGCTGCCAGCAACCTGATCAGCCTGGCGGGCAGCTACACCGACGAGTCGGGCAACAGCGGCGCGGGCGCTTCGGCCAGCTATGCCATCGACACCCAGGCCCCCGTGTTCACCGTGCGGCTGGATGACAGCAGCAACACCGGCAATCTGAGCGACAACCTGAGCAACGACGACACGCCCACCGTGAGCGGAAACGGCACAGCGGGCGACATCATCCAGGTCAGCTTCCCCGGCACGGGTGAGTTCATGTCCACCACCGTGGCCGCCAATGGCACCTGGTCGGTCACGCCCACGCAAAGCATTGCCAGCGGAAACGTCACCGTGCAGGCCATCGACAGCGCGGGCAACACCAGCCCCGCGCAAACGCTGGCTCTGGTCATCGACAAGAACATCACAGCACCCACCGTGGCCCTGGCCTGCGACACCGGCAGCAGCGGCAGCGACAAAGTCAGCAGCGTCGGCACACTCAGCGTCAGTGCCGAAAGCGGCACCTTGCTGGAATACAGCACCGACAGCGGGCAGACCTGGTTCACCACCTTCACCGCCGGGGAAGGCGCCAACACGGTCACCGTGCGGGCCACCGATGGCGCTGGCAATGTGGCGACATCGAACACCTTGAATTTCACGCTCGACAGCCAGATGGCATCGTTCAGTGTGGCCCTGATTTGTGACAGCGGCGCCAGCAGCGCCGACAAAATCAGCCAGGTTGGGCGCCTGAGCCTCAGTGGCATTGAGGCCGGTGCCACCGTCGAGTTCAGCACCAACTTTGGCACGTCTGGCACCACCTGGAGCAACACCTTCAGCGCCAGCGAGGGCAACAACAGCATCAAGATTCGCGTGACCGACGCCGCAGGCAACCAGCGCCTGCAAGATTACGGCTTCACCTTTGACAGCACGTCAGCGACCGCACCTGTGCTGGCCCTGGCCAATGACACAGGTGCCAGCAGCAACGACCGGACCACGCACGAAAGCCTGATCAACGTCAGCGCCGAGGCCGGTGGCTTGCTGGAATACAGCAGCAACGGCATCGTCTGGGGCCCCACTTTTGCGGCCACTGAAGGCGTCAACAGTGTGTTTGCGCGCATCACCGACAAAGCGGGCAACGTCAGCCCGGCCGGCAGCCTGACTTTCACCCTCGACACCATTGCCCCTGTGGCCCCCACCGTGAGCCTGGTGTGTGACACCGGCGTCAGCGGCAGCGACCGCCTGACCGCCAACCCGGGCTTCATGGTCAGCAGCGCCGAAATCAGCGGCGTGGTCGAGTACAGCACCAACGGCAGCAGCTGGAGCACCACCTTCACAGCGGTCGAAGGCAGCAACAGCATCAAGGTGCGGGTCACAGACACGGCGGGCAATATTGGCGCGGCGACCGATTTCAGCTTCACCCTCGACAGCACCGGCCCCGACACCTCGGCGCTGGCCCTGGTGTGCGACACCGGCAGCAGTGGCACAGACAAGATCACCAGCAGTGCCGCTTTGAGCATCAGCACCATTGAAAGCGGCCTGGTCTTGCAGTACAGCACCAACGGCGTGCAGTGGGGCACCACCTTTGCCGCCGGTGAAGGCAGCAACACCGTCTACACGCGGGCTGTGGATGCAGCAGGCAACGCGGGCACACCCAGCAGCCTGAGCTTCACGCTGGACACGCAGCTGAGCAAACCCAGCCTGGCCTTGGTGTGCGACAGCGGCAGCCAGGGCGACAACATCAGCTCGCAGGCGACCATTCAGACCTTCAACCTCGATGCCGATGCGCGCATCGAATACAGCACCAATGGCACGCTGTGGAACGCCACATTTGCACCCGTGCAGGGCGCCAACACGGTGATGGCACGCGTCACGGACACGGCAGGCAATGTCAATGTGTCCGAACCTCTGGTCTTCACCTTCGACACCGTGGCGCCCTCACCCAGCATCGCCTTGAGTTGTGACTCGGGCACCAGCGCCAGCGACTTCTACACCCGCGACAAGAGCATCACGACCACTGGCGTTTTGCCCACCGACATGGTGAGCTACTCCAGTGATGCAGGCCTGACCTGGAGCAACACTTTCTTTGCGGTCGATGGCCTGAACAAAGTCACCATCCGCGTGCTCGACGGTGCCGGCAATGTGGGCACCAGCAACACCTTGCAGTTCACGCTGGACACGCAGCTGCTGGAAACGCCCGTCAGCCTGACCTGCGACAGCGGCATCTCTGGCACGGACCGCATCAGCAGTCTTTCCGACATCACCGTGGGCAGCGCAGAAAGTGGCGCCACGCTCAGCTACCGCGTGAGTCTGGCCGACCAGACCTTGGTGCGCGACTGGGCCAGCTCTTACCTGCCCCCCAGCTCCAATGGCGACTATGTGGTGGAAGTACGCACCACCGACAAAGCGGGCAACACCAGCGTGAGCGAGCTGGACTTCACCCTCATCAACACGCCGCCTGCCGTGGGCACACTGAGCCTGGTCACCGACAGCGGGCGCAGCGCCAGCTACACCGCCGACCGCATCACCAATGTGGGCCAGGTGCGCTCCAGCGTCACTTACGGTGTGGGATACACCGTGCTCTACCAATACAGCACCGATGCAGGCAACAGCTGGAGCGTGCTCAAGCCCACCTTCTCGCCCGTGGCGGACGGCAGCTACCAGGTGCGCCAGATCGTCTCGGATGCCGTAGGTAACACGGCCACCACGACCCCACTGGTGTTCACCCTGGACACCACGGCCCCTGCAGCCCCCAATGTGACGCTGGTGTGCGATGCAGGCACGCCCGCAGACTTGCTGACCAACGATGGCCGCATTGCCGTATCTGGCACAGAAAACCTGGCCCTGGTGCAGTACAGCACCGACTCGGGCAACACCTGGACCAACACTTTTGCGGCCCGCGATGGCACCAACGATGTGTGGGTGCGCCAGATGGACTTCACCGGCAACACCAGCGCTGTCAGTGTGCTCAACTTCACGCTCGACACCTCGGGTGTTCCCCCCACACTGAACCTGTTTTGTGACTCCGGCAGCAGCACCAGCGACAGCCTCAGCAACGATGTGCGCATATTCGTCGATGACCTGGAAGCTGGCGGCACTGTTGAATACAACCTGGACAACGCCGGATGGGTCAGCAGCTACACCGCACCGACCGTGGATGGGGTGTACAACCTCAAAATCAGAGCACGCGACAGCTTTGGCAACGTCAGTCCGGTGGTCTCACGCACCTTCACGCTGGACACGACGCCAGCGACGGTGTCCAACATTTACAGCACGTCCATCCAGTACACCTCGGGCGCCACCCTGGGCAACACCATCGACATCCTGATGGATGTGAGTGAGCCCGTGCAAGCGGGCTCCTTTGTGGTGGTCAACCTCAACACCGGCGCACAGGTCACCCTGACGGCCCAGGCCAATGGCACGCAACTGAGCGGCACCTATGTGGTGGGCGCCGGTGAATCGACCACTGATTTGACGGTGGACAGCTTCCAGAACGTGCGCCTGACCGATTTGGCAGGCAACACGACCACCGACGCACAGATACCCGTCGGCACCAACCTGGGTGACAACAACGCCATCACCGTTCGCTGGGCCCTGAACGGCACGGATGGCGACGACCTGATCAGCGGCATCAGCCGCGGGCTAGCCATTGACGACGATATTTTCGGGAAATTGGGCAGCGACACCATCAGTTATGAAGGCGTGACCAATCCTGTCAACGTGAACTTGACGTCCGGGCTGGCCACAGGCACCGATGCAGCCGTCATCAGCGACAAAGTCGATGGCTTTGAAAACATCATTGGCGGCACGGGTGCTGACACGCTGGTGGGCACGGACGGCGCCAACGTGTTCGACGCGGGCGCAGGCGCCGACTCGATGGCTCTGGCGGACGGCAGTGACACGGTCATCAACGGCGCGGGGGCCGACACCATCGACGCCGGTGATGGCATCGACTGGATCGACTACAGCCAAGGCAACACCACGGTGGGTGTGTCGGGCACCCTCAATGGTGCGACTGGCGCCAACATCACCGATGGCACAGGTGCCACCGATGTGATCAGCAACCTGGAAAACGTGATCGGCACATCGTTTGCTGACACTTTGACAGGGGACTTGAACGCCAACATTGTGATCGGCGGCAATGGCAACGACAACTTCAATGGCGCAGCAGGCAACGACAGCTTGCAAGGTGACGATGGCGACGACACCCTGACCGGCGGTCTGGGAGACGACACCCTGTATGGCGGCGCAGGCAATGACCGGCTGGACGGCACAGCAGGCGGCCTGGACTGGGCCGATTTCAGCCGCGATGGGGGTGCGGTGCAGATCAACCTGTCGGCTACGGTAGCGACCGATTTCAGCGGCGGCACAGACACGATCACCAACATCCCGAATGTGCTGGGCACCAGCTTCAACGACATGATGCAAGGCGATGCGGGCGCCAACATGTTGTCTGGCGGCGATGGCGCTGACTCCTTGTATGGCTTTGGCGGCAACGACACCTTGATCGCCGGGCTGGGCGATGACACCTTGCTGGGTTTTGGTGGCGTCAACATGCAAGGCGGTGACGGCTCTGACTGGGCCAGTTATGGTCACATCACGGTCTCCAGCGGCGTGCAGGTGGACCTGAGCTTGGGACGGGCCACGTTGGCCAGCGGTATCGACACGCTGACAGCCATCGAGAACATCGTGGGCACCACCTTCAATGACCGCCTGGGCGGCGACGCCAATGCCAACAGCATCATTGGCGGTGGCGGCAACGACACCTTGCTCGCCGGTGGCGGCAATGACACGATTTTCATGATCGGCCAGGACAGCACGGCCCTTGTGGATGCAGGCACCGGAGACGACGTGCTCACGGTCAGCGGACGGGGCGTTGTGCTCGCAGGCGATGGCAACGACCTGATCACCTTGCTCGATATCGGCAGCGATTTTTCAGGCACCACGATTCAGGGCGGCAATGGCACAGACACCCTGAGCCTGTCGTCGGCCTATGGCACGCTGTTTGACCTGTCGCAAGCCAGCACCGTGGCCGGGGCTGCGCGCGAGTTGGGCGCCATCAGTGGCATAGAAGTCATTGACATGGGCAGCGGCCTGAACCAGTTGGTCATGGGCTCGGACTCACTGAACATTGACCGCATCACTGGGCTGGTCGGGCAGGCGTCATTGCTGCGCGTGGATGGCACCAACGGCAAAGCCTATTTGCCTGATGGCTTTGGTGGCATTGACGTGAACAATGACGGCCTGGCCGACACCACCGTGATTGGCGGCAATACGTATCGCCTGTACAGCAACAGCGTGGCAGGGGGCAACGACACCATTGCCATGCAGCAAGGCATCAGCGTCATCTACACCACGGTACTCACCGACGCGACCGACCCCCTGTGGATCGGCACCGATGAGGCTGACCGCGTCAACGCCAGAGCGGGCAATGACTCGCTGGACAGCGGAAAAGGCGATGACACCTTGATCGGTGGCTCGGGCAACGACTCCATGAATGGTGGAACCGGCATCGACTGGGCGGATTACACCGCCAATGCGGGCGACCCCGTCACGGGTGTCACGGTGAACCTGCTGGTGGGCACCACCAGCGGTGCAGCGGGCACTGACACACTCTTGAACATTGAAAACGTGGTGGGCAGTGCGGGCGCCGACAGTCTGGTGGGCAACACCACTGCCAACTGGCTCATGGGCGCTGCGGGCAACGACACCTTGTTTGGCGATGCAGGCGATGACACCCTGACAGGGGGAAGTGGAGCCGATTCGATCTCGGGTGGCACAGGCAACGATTGGGCAGACTACAGCAGCAGTTCAGGCGCCATCAACGTCACGCTCAGCACCACGGTGGGTGCCAATGCAACAGTCAGCGCAGGCACAGATGGCCCTGACACGCTCAACGGCATTGAAAACATCGCAGGCGGCTCGGGCTCAGACACGATTTTTGGTGACACGGCCACCAACTTTTTAATAGGCAATGCGGGCAACGATGTGTTGAGCGCGGTCAACGGCAACGACACCTTGATCGGGGGTTCGGGCAACGACTCCATGAACGGCGGTGCAGGCGCGGTGCTGTTCTTGCTGGAAAGCGGTAACGACACCTACAACGGCGGTGATGTGGTCGCAGGCGTCAACGACACGCTGGACATGAGCGCCTACAACGGTCCAGTCAGTGCGATTGGCCGCTCGGGCACCACTTCGGTGGACTTTTCCCTGATCACCGATGCCTTCAACGGCACCGACTTTGTCACCCAAATGGATGTGCTCAGGTTTGGCAATGGCAACGTGGTCTACAACCCCTACTCCAACTACCCGACTACCAGCGTCGGCAACAACCTGAACTGGGCCGAAACCGTGATCACCGGCAACGGCAATGACAGCATCTGGACAGGCTTGGGCTCGGACTCGGTGTTTGCGGGCGCTGGCAACGACACCGTGAACCCGGGGGGCCTGGGCAACAACAGCAACAACCAGGACCGCGACACCGTCGATGGTGGCGAGGGCAACGACTGGATCTCTTATTTTGGCGCGACAGAGGCGGTGGCCGTCAGTCTCAATGCAGCATCGACCACCTTCCAGGCGGTCACGGTGGCGGCTCAATCCAGCTTCAACACCGATTTCATCCGAGGCTTTGAAAACATCCTCACCGGTTCGGGCGCTGACACCATCTGGGGGACGCTGGCCGATGAACGCTTCATGACGGGCGCTGGTGCCGACTTTGTCTATGCAGGCAACGGCAACAACTGGATCGACTCGGGCGCAGAAGCGGGCAATGACAGGCTTTTTGCAGGTCTTGGCAACGACACGGTGTACGCGGGCCTGGGCACCGACCTGGTCAGCATCACCGGCGGCAACAACTTCGTCAGCCTGAGCAGCGGCGGCCTTGGCGACACCGTGGTCAGCGGTGCTGGCGATGACACCATTTATGGCAGCTATGGCCTCATCGGCAACCACAGCAGCGACACGGTGGCAGTTAACCGCAACGGCTATGTCAATGCGGGCGATGGCAACAACGTGGTGGTGACAGGCCAGCTCTACATCTACAACGGCGACAGGGTGATCACCGGCTCGGGCAATGACTTCATTGATGCAGGCAAGAGCGATTCGGCAGATGACACCGTGATCTCGGGTGCTGGCAATGACACCGTTTATCTGGGAGCCTCCTACGGCAATTCCCAGCAAGCCGATCTGGGCGATGGCAACGACATCGTTTATGCCCTCGGCGGTGCCGATTCACTGGTCGCTGGTGCAGGCCTCGACACGGTCGATGCAGGCAACGGCAACAACACCATCCTGGGCGGCGCAGGCAACGACTCGATCAGCGCAGGCACCGGCGCAGACAGAGTTGATGCAGGCGCCGATAACGACTGGGTGAATGTGGGCGACGGTGCCAACACCGTGGTGGGCGGCACGGGTAACGACACGATCATCACCGGCGTCGGCAACGACCACATTGACGCTGGCACGGACAACGATTGGATCAACGCAGGCGGCGGCACCAACAGCGTGCTCGCAGGCGACGGCAACGACTACATTCTGGTCAACAGTGCCAGCACCACCAACACCTTGCTCGGTGGCGCAGGCAACGACACCATCAACTCATCGGGCAGCAACAACACCCTGGTGGGCGGTGACGGGGACGATCGCATCACGCAAATCGGTCTGTACGCGGGCTCCATCCACGGCGGCGCGGGCAACGACATCATCTTGAGCACAGGCTCCACGGGCACGGAAACCGTCTGGGGTGGATATGGCGATGACTTCATCGACCTGCGCAACGGTGGCACCACAAATGGTGACAGGGTATGGGGAGATGACACCATCAACGACACCATCGCCGGCAACGACACCATTTACCTGTCTGATGCCAGCAGCACCGTCACTGCGGGCGCGGGCAGCGACTGGGTGCTGTCCGGGCTTGGCAACGACTCCATGCTGCTGGGCACAGGCAATGACACGGCTTATGGCGCAGGTGGTAACGACACCATGGACGGCGGTGCAGGCGCCGACTGGCTGGACGCAGGTGGCGGCAACGACTCCATGCAAGGCGGCAGCACCGACGATGGACTTGACACCTTGTACGGCGGCATGGGCAACGACTTCATCAACGGCGGCGCTGGAGGTGACTGGATGGACGGCGGCGCAGGCGACGACACCCTCATCGGCGGCGAAGGCACCGTCGGCTCGGTGCTCGGCAATGACACCATCGTGATCAGTGCAGGATCGAACATTGCACGCGGCGAGCTGGGCAGCGATGTGTTCGTGTACGACAACAACTGGATGAACGACACCATGGCCGACACGATGGATGGCGGCGCCGGTGTCGACATCATCAAATTTGAAGGAGCCGGTCTCGCATTGGATTTAACCCTCACCGGCACCAACAACTGGGTCAACATGGAGCGCATTGACCTGACGGGCAGCGGCAACAACACGCTGCGGCTGGCCCGGGAAGACATTGTGGAACTGAGCGATGTCACGGATGTCACCAATGCCAACCTGAATTCACGGGCACGGCTGGTGATTGACGGCAACGCCGGGGATGCGCTGGACATGAGTGTGCTCAATGCCACCACCACCAAGCTGACAGGCGGCTCGATGAGCTTTGACTTCAACGGCAACGGCGTGCTGGACGCCAGCGAAACCGCCACCGTCAACGCCAACGGCCTGATCACCATGGAATCACTGATCAACGGGCAGCAAACCTACAACGTCTACAACGTCTCCAACACGGTGGCCGGCACCACGACCAACTATGGCTTGCTGATCATCGACACGGACATTTTGCTGACAGGGGTTTAGCCGCCGCCTCGACCAATCCTTGCGCGTCATTGCGAGCGAAGCGCGGCAATCCAGCGTTTGCGGTCACTTCAGCGCTCATGCTTTTTGCAAGCGCCGCAGGTGGATTGCCGCGTCGCTTCGCTCCTCGCGGCTAAAAGCGGCTCCTCCCCATGACAGATCACGCAATGGCCATGATGCAGGCGCCTTGCAATGGCAAGCGTCTGCCTGAACCCCTCATGACAGGCGCGTCACGCCAGGCAGCGGGCAGGCATAAATGGCGTTGCGCATGGCGGCAATCGCCTCGTAGCGCGTGTAGCTGCGCCGCCAGGCCAGCACCACGCGGCGGGTAGGGGGCTTGCCGCCTGCCGGGTCCACGATGGGCAGGTAACGCACACTCGACTCATGCGGCCCGCCTGCACGCTTGCGCACAGGCTTGAGGTCTGGCACCGACATGCGCGGCACCAGCGTCACGCCCATGCCTGCGGCCACCATGTGCTTGATGGTCTCGAGTGACGAGCCCTCAAAGGTTTTGCGAATGCCCTCGGTCTGGCTGGCGTAGCGGGCAAACTCGGGGCAGACCTCCAGCACATGGTCGCGAAAGCAGTGGCCCGTGCCCAGCAGCAGCATGGTTTCGTTCTTTAATTGCTCGGGCGTGATGAAGGCCTCTTTGGCCAGCGGGTGGTTCAGCGGCAGGGCGGCCATGAAGGTCTCGTCGTACAAAGGCGCCACCGCCAGGCCCGACTCGGGAAAAGGCTCGGCCAGGATGGCGCAGTCGATCTCGCCCGTGCGCAGCATCTCCAGCAGGCGCACGGTGAAGTTCTCTTGCAACATCAACGGCATCTGCGGCAGGTCGGTGATGATCTGGCGCACCAGATCGGGCAGCAAATACGGCCCGATGGTGTAGATCACGCCCAGCCGCATGGTGCCGGCCAGCGGGTCTTTGCCGCGCTTGGCAATCTCCTTGATCTCGGCGGCTTGCTCCAGCACGCTTTGCGCCTGGCGCACGATCTCCTCGCCCAGCGGGGTGACCGAGACCTCGCTGGCGCTGCGCTCAAACAGCTTGACCTCCAGCTCCTCTTCGAGCTTCTTGATGGCCAGCGACAGCGTGGGCTGCGACACAAAGCAGGCCTCGGCGGCTTTGCCAAAGTGCTTTTCGCGGGCCACGGCCACGATGTATTTGAGTTCGGTCAGGGTCATGTGGGGTATTGGAACATCAAGCTTTGAGGTATTCGGATTTTCCGCCCAACCAGCGGCCAATGTGGCGCTCGGCCAGTTGCGGGTGCTGGTCCAGCATCTGCGGCGCCAGGGCCCGCGCCCAGTCCAGCAAATGGCTGTCGGTCTCCAGATCGGCAAAGCGCAGCAAGGGCGCACCCGACTGGCGTGCGCCTAAAAACTCGCCCGGTCCGCGAATCTCCAAATCGCGCCGGGCGATCTCGAAACCATCGTTCGTCTCCACCATGGCGCGCAATCGCTCGCGGGCGGTTTCGCTTAGACGTCCGCCCTCGGGCGTGCCGTACAGCAGCACGCAGGCCGAAGCCGCCGCGCCCCGGCCCACCCGGCCACGCAGCTGGTGCAGCTGACTCAGGCCAAAGCGCTCGGCATGCTCGATCACCATCAGCGACGCATTGGGCACGTCCACCCCCACCTCGATCACCGTAGTGCTGACCAGCACACCCATCACGCCTGCGGTGAAGAGTTCCATCACCGCCTTCTTTTCGGCCACGGGCATGCGCGAATGCAGCAGGCCCACCATCACGCCCGGCAGTGCCTCGCTCAGGTCGGCGTGGGTTTGGGTGGCGTTGGTCAGGTCCAGGGCTTCGCTTTCTTCAATCAGCGGGCACACCCAATACACCTGCCGCCCCTGCTGAATCTGGGCCCCAATGCGCTCGACCACCTCATGGCGGCGGTGGTCCGACACCACCCGGGTCACGATGGGCGTGCGCCCGGGCGGCAGCTCGTCGATCACCGACACATCCAGGTCCGCGTAATAGCTCATGGCCAGCGTGCGCGGAATGGGCGTGGCCGTCATCATCAGCATGTGCGGCTCCATGCCGGGGGCTTGCATCTTGCCGCGCAGGGCCAGGCGTTGGGCCACACCAAAGCGGTGCTGCTCGTCGATCACGGCCAACGCCAGGTTCTTGAACTTGACGTGCTCCTGAATCACCGCGTGCGTGCCCACCACCAGCGCGGCCTCGCCCGACTCGATCAGTGCCAGCATGGCGACGCGCTCTTTCTTCTTCTGGCTGCCAATCAGCCAGGCCACTTTCACGCCCAGCGGCTCCAGCCAGCCCACTAATTTTGCAAAGTGCTGGGTGGCCAAAATCTCGGTCGGCGCCATCAGCGCGCATTGCCAGCCCGCGTCAATGGCCACCATGGCCGCCAGAGCCGCCACCACCGTCTTGCCCGCGCCCACATCGCCTTGCAGCAGGCGGTGCATGGGCACGTTGCGGGCCAGGTCTTTTGCAATCTCCCGGCCCACGCGCTGTTGCGCATTCGTCAGACCAAAAGGCAAGGCCTCCAAAAGCTGCCCATACAGCCCCTTGGACTTGAGTTTCAGCGCCGGGGCGCGCAGCAAATCGCGCTCGCGCTTGGCCGTCAGTTGCGACAGCTGCTGCGCCAGCAACTCCTCGCATTTGAGGCGCACCCAGGCCGGGTGGCTGCGGTCTTCCAAAGCGGCCAGCGACACATCGGGCGTGGGGTGGTGCAAAAACTGCAGCGCATCGCGCAGCGACCAGGCCCCACGCGGGTCCGGCCAGGGCACGCCCGGGGGCAGGGTCTCGCTCAGGTCGGCATGGTTCAGCCCGGTGATCACGGCGCGGCGCAAATAGGCTTGGGCCAGCCCGGCCACGGTGGAATACACCGGGGTCAGCGCCTCGGCCAGGTTGCCGCCCGCCGCCTTGAAAGTCGGGTGCATCATGGTCAGCCCCATGAAGCCGCCCTTGACCTCGCCCCGCGCCCGAATGCGGTTGCCCACCGCCAGCGCCTTCTGGTGCGAGGGGTAGAAGCTGAAAAACCGCATCACACAAGTGTCTGACCCATCGTCCACCGTCACCAGCAACTGGCGGCGCGGGCGCTGCGTGATCTCGCAGGCCGTAACGGTGGCCTCTATTTGCGCGGTATCACCCTCGCGCACATCGCGCAGCTTCACGATGCGGGTCTCGTCCTCGTAGCGCAGCGGCAGGTGCAGCGCCAGATCAATGTCGCGTTTGAGCCCAAGCTTGATCAACGCCTTTTGGGGGGCGCTGAGTGTTTTGGCGGGGGTCGTTGCAGACGGAGCAGGCATGGCCCGATTGTGCCTTTCGAATGCCTACAAAAAAGCCGCCGAATGGTGGCCATGTGATGTCGGCTTGTGAAATGAGTGCTGCCCCATCCCGCTGTGTTTGTGCAGCGGCTACAAACGTCCAACACACTCAGTGCGTATACGGGTGATTGTTTTCTTGGTTTTCACTTTTTGATCAAAGCAACCAGCTTTTGGAGATCAAGCCTTGTGGACCTTCAAGGCAAGCGCTTTTGCCCAGCGCTTGCTCAGGCTCATCACGCAGTTTCAAGGCCCTGCGCATCCCAAGCACACCCTTGAAGCTCCTCGCTACTTGCTGGAAGCTGCCAGCGCCAAGGCCTTGACCACTTCCCGTGCTGTCTTGCGTTCATTGAGCGGCAAAGACAGGTAACGGCTGAGCATTTCCCGGTCAGCCATGTTCATGGCATCAATCGTGGCATCGCCTTCGTTCGCCTTCAATGGCACGCCTTGCCGACCAAAACGCAGCTCATCGGGGCTGACAGAAAGCCAGTCGGCCAAGACCCTCAACTTGTCTTGGGTCGGAATGGCCTTGCCCAACAACCAGTTTCGCGCCGTGTGGGGCGTGACACTTCGCCCCCAAAAACGGAGGTTGAATTCGTTGGCCAATACGGTCGGCGAAGCACGTACACCTGAAGCCTCCAAGGCTCGGCGTAGTCGTTGTGCAAATGCTTCAGTTTCGGTTTGGGTTGCCATGCCCTGAAATTACAGTTGTAACCTCACTGAAAATTAATTTTTTATCACAATCTTCACTAAAGTCGTTGACTTTCAACAAGTACGCCAAAATCATTATCTGGTTTTACATTTGATTTATACCATTTTGATCGACATGTTTGACCCAAGGTAAACCTTGATTACGATTGCTCAAAAGGCAGTTATTGAACCGAATATTCAAGTAATCTGGGCATTTGGCTACAAATGAAGCAAATTGCAGGCACGACAATGGCTGCGCAAAACTTCAGCATCGGAGCTGACTGGCATATTCCCCCCTGTGTGCTGGTGTTGGCGTCGCCACCGATCACAACTTGAAGGCACCGACTGTTTCCAGCTTTCCTTGGAACGGAAACGGGTCATTCCTTGCATATTCTTCGGTCCATTGCAATATTCAATGCTCAAAGTGGTTCTATTAATCCGGCACGCTGAAGTTTGAAATTTGTGAAAAAAATATCATTTCGTAGATCGGTACTCGCAGAGTCCGACATGATGGGTTTCTGCACAGGCCCATGTCGTGGTCTTCGACCGCCGACCTACAACATCAATGAGGATTGAAAACTTCACAGGGCCGAATCAATAGGTCGGCGGCAACGGTGCCAACATGACGCAATCATTGAGCATGCGAGAATCACGCCCTCTTCCACTTCGCACGGGCCTGTCCGGCCCTGAAGCATGACTTCTATTACTGCACCCATCCCTCGCGAATTCACCCTCAGTGACTTCGACTTCGAACTCCCCCCCGAACTGATTGCCCAACACCCGGCTGCCGAGCGCAGCGGTTCACGCCTGCTGGACGGCTCATCGTCTGTGCTGGAAGACCGCATCTTTCGCGAACTGCCCGGCCTGCTGAAGGCTGGCGACTTGCTGGTGTTCAACGACACCAAGGTGGTCAAGGCCCGCATCTTTGGCGAGAAGGCCACGGGCGGCAAGCTGGAACTGTTGATTGAGCGCGTGCTGCCCGGCCATCAGGTGGTCGCCCACATGAAGGTGAGCAAGAAACCCCTGGTGGGCGGCAAGATGTTCATGATGGGCGGCGCACAGAACGGTGGTTTTGATGCCACCCTGCTGGGCCGTTGGCCGGATGAAAACGGTCAGCTGTTTCACCTGCAGCTGAGCGACGAGCCCCATGCTTTGATGGAAAAGCACGGCCATGTGCCGCTGCCACCTTACATCACCCACACCGACACCGAAGAAGACGCCCAGCGCTATCAGACCGTGTTTGCGCGGGCGCCCGGTGCGGTGGCCGCGCCCACGGCTGCGCTGCACTTTGACGAAGACTTGCTCGCCGCGCTGGAAGCCCAAGGTGTGCAGCGCGCCAGCGTGACGCTGCATGTGGGCGCAGGCACCTTCCAGCCCGTCAAGACAGAGAACATTGCCGAGCACACCATGCACCGCGAGTGGTACGAGGTGCCCGAGGCCACACAGAAGGCCATTGCCGAGTGCAAGGCGCGGGGCGGCCAGGTATTGGCGGTGGGCACGACCACGGTGCGCACGCTGGAGTCGTGGGCCCAATTTGGCCAGGCCAGCGGCGACACGCAGATTTTCATCACGCCGGGGTTTGAGTTCAAAGTGGTGGACAGGCTGATCACCAACTTTCACCTGCCCAAAAGCACGCTGATGATGCTGGTCAGCGCCTTTGCGGGCTATGAGCACATCATGGGCCTGTACCGGCATGCCATTGCGAACCGATACAGGTTTTTCAGCTATGGCGATGCCATGCTGCTCAGTCGCGTCCCGCACGAATGAGCGCATCGGCAATGGTGGCCGGGTCGGTGAACCAGATCTCGTGGCTGCCCTGACATTCCACAAAACGGAACAAACCCAGACGCTCTGACAGACGCGGGTGCCAAGGCATGCTGTGCGGCAAGGCGGTGTCTTGCTGGCAATTCACATACGACTTGCCAATTTCCATCTCGGCCAGTGACTTGGACAGACTGATCTTGTCGGTGAAGGTTTTGTGGGGGTGAGGGTTGAGCTGCTCATAGGCCGACGTGGCCAGCGCCAGATCGGCATCGTTGATGAAGCTCTCACGCCAGATGGGAAACGGCAGGGTCAGCGCTCCGTTGTTGGCCGCCGCGATCTGGTCGAACAGGCCCACATAAATCGGCGGCACCAGATCGGTCAGCGATTCGCCAGGGTTGGGCACAAAGGCGTTCACATACACCAGGCGTGCGATGCGCTCGGGGGCCAGTTCAGCCACGCGGGAGATGACCATGCCGCCATAACTGTGCCCGGCCAAGCGGACGTTTTTCAGGTCATGCGCCACCAGATAAGCCAGCAAGGATTGCGCGGCGTCCTCCAAACCCACGCTGGCCCGGTCATCGCCGGGGCCGTTGCCCTTCAAGGTGGGGCAATGCACCGTGTGACCGTGGCTGCGGATGTATTGCGCCGTGGGCTCCATCAAATCGCCGTTATGCCAGGCGCCGTGCACCAAAACGTAGGTATCGCTCATGAATTTTTTCCTGAATGTGATGATAAAAACCCGGCACCTTGCCGAGTCGATGCACATTACATCCAGTGAAGTTCAGGTCGTCAATTGAAGGCAGACCCGTTTTTCACCCAATTCAATGAAGAAATACAGGCTTACAAAGTGCCAATTCCCCTGTGTTTATGGGGCTTTCGGTAGCACAGCACTTGGGCAATTACCCGATAACAAGTAGCGCAACGTTAAACGGGTAGTTTGTGCAATATGCTGCATCAAACAAGCCTCAAGGGTTGAATTGTCCCTGCCAGCCCACGCAAGCTGACCACCTGCCGCCCCTCCCGACTCGCAGCGACGCAGTGACCTTCGGCTAATGGGTCATGACGTTCGACGACACGGACCGCTCACCGTGCTGTTTACGCGCCTTCACGGGCGCAGCAGGCCCCGCTGGCGATGCAGCACTTGCACACCTCAGGCCAGCGCCAGCAAGTCAAGCTCCTACAATTCAGCCCTCAGCTTCAAGCCCGTTACGCGTCCCTCATGCTCCAATTCGACCTGCTCAAAACCGACCCCTCCAGTCACGCCCGACGCGGCACATTGACGCTGAACCATGGTGTGGTGCAAACGCCCATCTTCATGCCCGTCGGAACTTACGGCACCGTCAAAGGCGTGATGCCGCGCAGCCTGCACGAGATGGGCGCGCAGATCATTTTGGGCAACACCTTCCATTTGTGGATGCGCCCCGGGCTGGACATCATGAAAGGCTTTGGCGGCCTGCACCAGTTTGAGAAATGGGACAAGCCCATCCTGACCGACTCGGGCGGTTTTCAAGTCTGGTCGCTGGGCGACATGCGCAAGATCACCGAAGAAGGCGTGACCTTTGCCAGCCCCGTGAACGGCGACAAGCTCTTCATGTCGCCCGAAGTGAGCATGCAGATCCAGACCATTCTGAACTCCGACATCGTGATGCAGCTCGACGAGTGCACGCCTTACGAGACCAAGGGCCACCTGACGACCGAGGCCGAAGCCCGCAAGTCCATGGAGATGAGCCGCCGCTGGGCCGTGCGCTCCAAAGACGAATTCGCCCGTCTGGAAAACCCCAACGCGCTGTTCGGCATCGTGCAAGGCGGCATGTTTGAAAGCCTGCGCCAGGAATCGCTTGATGCGCTGGTGGAGATGGACTTCCCGGGCTACGCGGTCGGTGGCGTGAGCGTGGGCGAGCCCAAAGACCTGATGCTGCAAATCATGGCGCACACGCCGCACCGCCTGCCCGCGAACAAGCCGCGCTACCTGATGGGCGTGGGCACGCCCGAAGACCTGGTGCAGGGCGTGGCCGATGGCGTGGACATGTTCGACTGCGTGATGCCCACCCGCAATGCCCGCAATGGCACGGTGTTCACCCGCTTTGGCGACCTGAAGCTGCGCAACGCCCGCCACAAAAACGACCCGCAGCCGCTGGACACCAGCTGCACCTGCCACGCCTGCGCGGGAACATCAGGCGTGTCGTGGGACAACGGTGGCCGCGAGGGTTTCAGCCGCGCCTACATGCACCACCTGGACCGCTGCGGCGAAATGCTCGGCCCCATGCTGACCACCATCCACAACCTGCACTACTACCTGAACCTGATGCGCGAGGTGCGCGAATCGCTGGACGCGGGTCAGTTCTCGCAGTTCCGGGCGCAGTTCAAGACAGATCGGGCACGGGGCGTTTGAGGGATTTATCCTTGCAAATCATGGAATGAAACTCCATAATTGCAAGGATGTTTAAACGCCATTTGCAACCTTTACTGGGTGAAGAACTCCAGTTTTCACCGGCCGTGGCCTTGCTCGGCCCCCGGCAGGTGGGCAAAACCACGCTGGCACTGGAGGTGGCGCGCAACATCCCACACGTCTATCTCGACCTCGAATCGGATCGGGATCGCGGCAAGCTGGCCCACCCGGAGTTGTATCTGGAAAGCCACCTGGACAAACTGGTCATCCTGGACGAGGTGCACCGGGCACCGGGCCTGTTTCCGGTGTTGCGCGGCCTGATTGACCAAGCCCGGCGCTCAGGCCTAGCATTCGGACAGTATTTGTTGCTCGGCTCGGCCAGCCTGGATGTACTGCATCAGTCAGGCGAAACACTGGCCGGTCGCATCGCTTACCTCGAACTGGGCCCCTTGAATGTCCTGGAAACAGGCCAAGGCGCCATGGATGACTTGTGGCTGCGGGGTGGTTTTCCGCAAAGTCTGACCGCCCCCTCAGATGCCCGCAGCCTGCGCTGGCGAGAAAATTTCATCCGCACCTATCTGGAGCGCGACATTCCGCAATTCGGCCCGCGCATCGCCGCCGAAACATTGCGCCGCTTCTGGACCATGCTGGCCCACCACCAAGGCGGCCTGCTCAACGTGGCCCAACTGGCGCGCAACCTGGGTGTGGACGTCAAAACCGCGCAAAGCTACATCGACCTCTTGTGTGACTTGCTGCTGGTGCGCAGGCTCGCCCCCTGGCACACCAACACCGGCAAGCGCTTGGTCAAGGCCCCCAAGGTATATGTACGAGACAGCGGTCTGGTGCATGCGCTGCTGAACATCGAATCCAAAGAAAGTCTGCTCTCGCACATGGTGGTGGGTGCCAGCTGGGAAGGGTATTGCATTGAAACCCTTCTGGCCTGTGCGCCTGCGGGCGTGACGGGCTACTTTTACAGAACCAGCGGCGGTGCAGAAATTGATTTGCTGCTGGTTTGGCCAGGTGGAGATCTGTGGGCCATTGAGATCAAACGCAGCAACGCCCCCAAAGTAGAGCGCGGTTTTCACAGCGCCTGCGATGACTTAAAACCCAGCCAAAAATGGGTGGTCTACCCGGGCCAAGAGACCTACCCACTTGCGGCAGACATTCAGGCGATTTCATTGCACGGCCTGTGCGAGAAGCTCGCCCTCAGTCGGTCGTGAACACCGTCAACACCCCGGTGTAACCGTACAACTGGTTGCGGGCAATTTCTCCAGCCGCAAAAAAGCCCACCAAGGGCACATCGCCCAAGGCATGCCGAATGATCTGCATCTCGGCACTCGGGCCGCCAAAGTGCGGACCGCCGCGTCCGGTGCAGCTCACATACACCGCGCCCGCAATGCGCTGGCCTGCTTGGGGCAAGGTCGGCACCGGGTCGTCGCTCAGGGCGTTGATCGCTTCAATAGACAGCATCTCGGGCTCCAGGGCTTCGCGGATTTCGGCGCACACGCGCACCAGGTCGGCACGGGCGGCTTGCACATCGCGGCGGCAAAACGTCAAGCGCATGCCCGGCTCCAGGTGTTCGGCAATCGCCACCCCTTGGCGCAAGGGGTCCAGGCCAATGATGTGGCGCACCCGCACGTCGTTGCCCAGATTGCCCGCACGGCCCACACCGGACTGCCCGGGCGCGCTGAGGCCGACCAGGGTGGAGCGCACCACCGCAATGGCTTTTTGCGGCTCACTCAGGCTGATGTCCAGATCGGCCAACATCACATCCAGCGCGGCCTCGCCCGCCAACTTGAGCACCACATGGCCTTCGGCTTCAGTGATCTCGCGCTCGGGGGCCACCGGTTGACAGCCTTGTGTCACGCGCGACAGCAAGCCCACATCGGGCGAGAACGCCACGCCACTCAAGCCGCCTTCGAGCACACCGCCGTGGGCTTGTGCCCCTCCCGCGTCTTCGGCCATGACCGCAAATTGCACGCTGCGCGTGCGGCTGGCGCTGAGGCCACCAAACAAATAGCTTTGCTGGGTGCGCTCGGCCATTTCTTTGATCAGCTCAGCCAGGTCGGGCGTGTGCGGGTCGGCATGCACCAAGGCCGCATCGGCCCAGCCCGCAGGCAGCGGCGACACGCCCGAAAAGACCCGGTACTGCTCGGGCGTCAGGTCGCACAGCATGAGCGCCATCGCGGGTTCGTCAAAGTACTCGGCGTTGTTCACCGCCACACCAATGCCCACTGTGCCCGCCCAATCGCTCACCTGCGGCAGTTCTTCGCGCAGATGCGCCAAAAGCGCCTGGGCCTGGGTGGCGTAGTGGTCGGTGATGTAGAGCAGCGCCAGCCGGGGCTCGCTGGCGTAATCCGGCTGGCTCATTTGCGCCCGCAATTGGGCCAGCACCATGCCTGCGGCCATGCGCCATTGGGGGTGGGTGGCATGGCCAAAGGGGAACAGTTTCATGCAGTCAGGGGCGTGGCAGGGGCTGCTTTGCGTGACGACTTTTTGGCAGAAGTGGCGTTGGCAGCCGATTTGGCGGTGGCGCTGCGTTTGACGGCCTTGGATGCGGCAGTTTTGACCGGTGCAGTTTTGGCCCCTTGCGCGGGCGCCGCCTTGGCTTTGCCAGAGGCCTTGCGCTCGGGCTTGGCCACGTCCGATTTCATCGCCTCGGCCGCCACATCTTTCATGGCCGTGCTGGCGATGGCCTGAAACTGCTGGGTCAATGCGTTCCACCACTGCATGGGGTCCACGGCGGGTGCAGCAGCCTGGGCCGACGCATCGCCTGGGGAATCGCCCAGCGGCGGCTGACCACTGGTCGAGGCTTGCGTGGCTTGGGGTGCAGGCGCAGCGGCCGTGTCGGGTTGGGACGTCAACAGCGGGCTTTGAGATGCCCCTGACGATGGCGACGCCGAGGGTGATGAAGCTGCTTGCGCCGAAGGGCTCTGGGCAGTTGCTGACTCGGTCACAGGCGCTTTGGCCGTGAACGCCTTGGCCAGGTCGGTCATGCTGACGTTCATGCTTTGCAGCGTGGACAAAGTCATCTTTTGCACTTCCATTGCCTGAATGGAGGCTTTGAGCGCCGTGGCGTTTTGGTCCAGCCAGAACTGCACGGCCTTGAGTTCCTGGATGCGCTTGTCAATCTCTTCAATGCTCAAGGTGGGCGCCACCCAACTGGCCATACCAGGCAAGGCACCCGCAACAGGTTGAGCCTTCGCAGCGGATTGTGTGAGGTTTTTCAAAAAATCAAATCCCGGTACAAATGGACCAAAACCGAATGCATGGGGGTCACTCATGGGTGCTCCTTGAAGAAATTACGAATTCAATGAATTCATCGAATCCAGCTTACCCCAAAAAGCTTACCCCAATCCCTACAAACCCCAAGTCAACCAGCGCCCACAGCGCAGACCCATCAGATTCGTATCTGCGCAGGTGCCTGCGCCAAGTCATCTGGCCCTCCATCATAGCCACGGGCAGAGCCCTGAATTCAACGCTTGAGTGCGTTTGTCCTTGTCTTCGGGGTTAGGCGTGGGTGCGACACAAATGTCCATTCCGTGCACACCCGATCTCACTGAACACAGCTGGGCAAAATGACATGCGCATCCAGGCTGAGGCGAATCGGCATCTTGTATTGCCAGGTCATGTCAGCTTGTCAGAACGCATCAAGCAGGCGACAACCAGCGCTTGAGCATCACAGGCGTTGGTGGCCCAATCACTCTTTGGGTCTGGCCTTTGGCGTCCACCAGAACCACATAAGGCGTGACGTTGGGCCAAGCCGGATCGACCGCCTGACGGATGGCGGGCTCGAACCCATCAAAAGCGTACATCTGAGTCATGCCCTTGAAGTGCGAGGCATGGCGCAAGGCCTGTGGGCCCGCTACGTCCATCATGACGGCATTCAGTTCGGGTTTGTCTTTGCGTTGTTGCACGGCCTTGTGCAGCACCGCAAAAGCAGCCGGGCAAGTGCTGCAGTAAGAGGTGGTGAACAAATAAGCAGCAGGGCGAGGGCCGTGTTGAAGCGCATGCGCCCAGGTTGTTTCGTCGAAAGGCAGCACCGTGCGTTGGGTGGTGGCTTTGGCGTGGCCTTGGGGATGTGCGTGCGGGTGTGCTTGTGCCCAAACCGCCGAGGCACTCAGGCCCAGGGCAGCGGTACCAATGGCGAGTGCCGTGGATTTAAAAACGGAGTTCATGGACTTGCGTCTCCTGTGTGTTGCGCCAGACCACCACCATGCGTGCGCCACTTTGGGCCAAGCGAGGGTGGTCGTTGTAGCCCGTGGCTTGGCCCAGGGTTTTGAGCGTGAAGTTTTGCCCGCCATCGGTCGACAGCCAGGCTTTGAGAGAGGTCACCGCCCCTTCGCTACTGCGCCAGACCACCGCCACGTTGGGGCCATCGGCCAGCACATCGGCATGCTCGGCACGCGGATCGGGCAAGACCCGCACGGTCTCGGTCAGCGGTTTGCCTTGGGTATTGAGTCGGGCATAGCGCACGGCAGCTTGGTCTTGGCCATTTACTTTGCGGATGCCGAACCAGACGGTGTGGTAACCCGTTTGAGTGCCGCCTATGTCCAGCGCCAAACCAGGACCATGGTGCGGGCAAGCGTTGATCTGCCAGTTGTCGTGCGTGCTGCGGGTGATGCGGTTGGCTGCTGCACCCACGCTGGCAAAAGCATGGTCGCGGATACTGCCCTCAAACACATGCCGCCATGTGGCTTGCAACTGCCCTTGCGGGTTGCGGGCCAGGCCAATGCGGCAGCACTCGCACGAGTGGTCGGCCACTTTGGTGTCGGGGCCAAAAGTCTGGCCGCCGTCCTTGGACTCGTTGCGGTAAATCGCAGCGCCCGCGTATTTTTGCGCTGAGCCCTTGGGCGGCTGGTCGCGCTTGTCCACCCACAGCGTGTGCAACACACCTTGCGCGTCAAAGGCCACCGAATCAAAACGGTGGGTGATTTCCTGCCGGTCCTGGTGCACCGTGAAGGGCGCACTGAAGGTTTGCCCACCATCGCTGCTGCGCAGCATGCGGATGAAGCCCGTGTAGGGCTTGGCCAGTGGCATGGTGTAGCTGATCACCGCCCAGCCATTCGGACCAAATGCTATTTTTGGGCGGCTTTCGCCATCGGCCGCAATCGGGTCGGCTCCGGTGTTCAGGATGTGTGCTTCGCTCCACTGCACAGCAGCGCCCAAAGGCGTGCTTTGCACAAAGAGTTGCGCTTGTGCATTCAAACCCACCACCCACAAACGACCATCGGGCGCGATGGCTGCACCCATGGCCAGTTTAGGGCGCTGGTGGCGGTGCTGTGAAGTCGCAGCAGGTTTGCTGGATTCTTTGACACCTTCTTGCGCCCCAGCCTGCGGCACCACACACAGCCAAGCCATCACCAGGCCCAACACGGCACACCAACGGTTCAATAATTTCATGAGCTTCTCTAACAAAGTGGCGAGATTGAATGAAAGGCTGGCGAAGTCCTGGTTGCTTTTAACCCATCATCGCCAGCCAAACTGCACGTCAACGTTGACCAAAAGATTTGGTCAAACCCACCATCACGCTGCGCGGCGCACCTGCTGCGTAGGTGTTTTGCGTGTTGGGGCTGTAAGTGCCAGAGATGTAGCGGCTCGACGCATTGTCCGAGTACAGCTTGTCCAGCAGGTTGCGCACCTGGCCCCAGACTTCCCAGCCATCGGTGAGCTTGTGGCTGGCCGTCAGGTTGAGCAGGGTGTGGCCCGCGTAACGCACCGTGTTGGCGTTGTTCATCCAGTAGCTGCCTTGCTTGACCAAGCCCAAAGCCACGCGCGAAGTCGGTGTGAACTTCCAGCCAACTTGGGCGGTGATGGTGTGGTTGGGTGCCTGTGGCATGTCTTTGCCCGAGTAGTCTTCGATGGCGCCCACTTTGTCGCTCACGCGGTAGCTCACAAAAGTGTGCTCGGCCCAAGTCGCGCCCACGCGCCAATCCCATTCACGCAACTCTTGGTTCAGGCTCAGCTCCAGGCCTCGGCTGCGGGTGTTGCCCGCGTTCTTGTTGAAGCTGTTGCCAATCTCCGAGGTGTAAGACACGATGGTGTCCTTGCCGCTGAGTTGGTACAAGGCCGAATCGAGGCGAATGCCCGAGGCCAACAAGGCACGCCAGCCCACTTCGACGTTGTCATACGTAGCCGAGTTCAACTCTGGAATGGCGGTTTTGCCGTACAGCTGACTGACCTCAGGCGGTGTGAAGCCCATGCTCAGGTTGCTGTACAGACTGCTCGTGGGGCTGATGGCGTAAGTCGCGCCCAGCTTGGGGCTGAACTTGGCAAAGCTGCGCACCTCGTTGGCGGCACCGTAGTTGGCCCCTGGCGTCAGGTTGTTCTTGAAGTCGTAGCGAATTCTGTCATAACGGCCACCGGCCACCACACGGATTTGCTCGCTGGGGCTGAACTCCAGTTGTGCAAATAGCGCATCGTTGGCAATGCCCGCGCCGTAGTTGCGCACACCGCTGGGGTTGGCCACGCTGTTCAAGGTGTAGCTGACATAACGACCGGTGGGTACATCGCGCACCACGGCCAAGTTGTCCGACACATAGTCGTTTTGGCTGCGGTCAATGTAGACGCCTGTGACCAAGCGGGCACGCAGCCAGTCGAGCTTTTGCTCGTGCTTCACGTCCACGCCCAGAGACTCAACGTGGTTGTTGTTCAAGGTGCCCTTGCAGGTGGCACCCGCGCAACCCGAGATGGTGTAGTTGGGCAACTGACCGTGGTCGTTGTTGCGGGCAAACAGCGTCACCGTGGTCAAGCCACCTTGCGTGGTTTCGCCTTCCCAAGCCAGGTTGGCACGGGTGGTTTTGTCTTTGCGCCAGGTGAAGGTGTTGATGCTTTTGCCGGGGTTGCCGCGGAAGTCGTTTTCAAACAAGCTGCCGGGCGTATCCGAGTCCAGATTGGTGTGCACCAGCGAGGCACGCAACCAGGACTTGTCGCTAAGGTTGTAGTCGCCACGCAGTGTGAAAGAGTCTTTTTTGCCGCCGCTGTACTGCTGCCAGTTGTGGGTGTCGCGTTGTGAGCTGTAGTGCGAAAACCGCAGACCCAAATCACCCCAGGTGTTGCTCGCACCCGAATCCACACGGGTAAAGCCATCGGTGTGGTCGTGGCGAATGCCCACATAGCCTGTGGGTGTGCGTGAAGGACGTTGCGTCAAAAAGTTGACTGCGCCACCCACCGCGTTGCTGCCGTACAGCGACGAGGCCGCCCCTTTGACCACCTCAACACCGCCCGAGCCGTTCATGTTGTTTTCGTTCAGGGCGTTGTGGTTGAACACACCCAAGGGACGGATCGGAATGCCGTCTTCCAGGTACTGGTAGACCGCATTGGTGCTGATGGGCTGGCGAATGGCCATGCTGTGCTGCTCATTGCCCAGATCGTTCCAATGCACGCCGGGAATGCGGTTGATGATCTCGCCCACCGACTTGGGCTTGTCGGCATCCCACTGGGCGCGGCTGACGGCCCCAATGGACACGGGGGTTTCGGACAATTTGGTTTCAGAGCGTGAGCCCGACACCACGATGGTGTCCAGCGCAGGCGCGGTTTGGGCCACCGCAGCGGCACTCAAGCTGGCCAAGAGGCCGAACACAGCCACAGACAAAGGAGAAAGAGAGAGGGAATTTTTCATGACAGTTTTCAATCGATCGGTCGCCATCGGCCATTCAGGCCAAGGGCAACAACAGACACCAAGCACCCAAGGGTGTTCAGCGTGCGGGGCGTGGATCAATTGAAAACAGGCGGCCCGCGAGAAGGCAGTGGCGGCGCGGTGCGGACCAGCAACAGCGCCTCGGGCAAGGCTTGCACGATGTACGCGCGTGCATCTGGCACATGGGCCAAAGCGGCCACCGTGGGCGGTGGCAGGGCGGGTGTGGCGTGGGCGCACAGCGGGCAGTCCATGTTGCTGGTCAGCGGTGGGGCTTCACCCTCGCCTTGCACCACCACCTTCATGATGCCCATGGCGGAACACACCACGTCCATGGTTTTGGGCTGCAACGTGGCGGCCAACACCGAAACACCCACAAACAGCACGTACCAAATCAGCACGAGGCGACTCAGCGAGTGAAAGAAGGGGTGTGAACGGTGCATGTCCATGCCTCAGCGACTGGCAGGCCAGGGATTGGCGTGGCGAGGGTTGTGAACAAAGGTGTGGTCGGTCAAGGTGTTCAAGAAAGCGACCAGGTCGCTGACTTCTTGCTCGCTGACCTCGAAGCCCCCGATCAATGAACTGCGCAAGGGGCTGGGCCCGTTGGTCGTACCACCTGCGCGGCCAGCCTGCGCGTAGTGGGCACGGATGACTTGGTCGAGCGTGGCGATGGAGCCGTCGTGCATGAAGGGCGCAGTCAGCGCAATGTTGCGCAGGCTGGGCGTGCGGAACTTGCCCATGTCATCGGCGTCGCCCGTGAACTCGCTGATGCCCGGGTTGTCTGCGGGGTAAGCACCCCGGCCATCCAGGTTGTGCAAGCCCGTGTTATGAAAGCCGCGCTCGGCCAATGGCAGCTTGCAGTGGCGGATGTTGTCGGTGAAGGTGAAGCTGCCGTGGCAGTGATAGCACTCCATCTTTTCGCCAAAGAACAGGCTTTCTCCGCGCTTGGCCGCTACAGAGATGGCCTTGGGCTGGCCGCCGTATTTGTAGCGGTCATACGGGCTGTCAAACGAGAGCAGGCTGCGCTGAAAACTGGCCAAGGCTTTGGTCAGCGTACCCAGCGAATACAAAGCCTCGCTGCCTTTTTCGGCTTCGACCGGAAAGGCTTTGGCAAACAAGTCGCGGTAACGCGCATCGGCTTGCAGGCGTGCAAACAGTTCTTTCTCTCGCCCTGCCATGCCCATCTCGACCGGGTGCTCGCCAAACAGCGGAATGAGCGCCTGCACCTCCAAAGCCGTGAGCTTGGGGTTGGCCCATGTCAGCACAGGCAGATAGGCCACATTGGCCAGCGCCATGGCACTGCGTTGACCCGCTTGCCCGGTCACGCCCTTGGCCACGGCCAGTCCATCGGTGAAGGCTTTGTCCTGGTGGTGGCAGGTGGCGCACGACATGCTGCTGTCAGCCGACAGGCGTTGGTCGTAAAACAGGTGCCGCCCCAGCTCGACCTTGGCCGCACTCATCGGGTTGTCTGTGGGCACCACGGGGCGCGGCACCCAGGCTGGCAGGTCCCAATGAAAAACGTCTGTGGAACTGCCCGTGAGCACAGCCCAGCCAGCCAAGGCCAGCAGGCAGGTGCTCAGGGTTTTGCGCAAAGGGTTCATGGCCGAGCTCTGGTGTGCAGATCAGCGCTTGGACAAAAGGCGTTGAGGGCCTGCAGCGGCCACGCCGTCATAGGCCAGGCCCAGCGCCTGCATCACAGGTGGGCAGTCGCCGTCTTTGGGGAAGCTCATGCAGCCGGGCGATGTGCCTTTGGCGTTGACGTCCACATTGGCCTGTGCCAGCACCGCGCCCATGTCGGCCACCACGGTGTTTTTGCGCAGGTCAAAGCCATCGAAACGCACCGTCATGCGGTTGGGGTTTTGGCAAGCGCTGGGGGCCTGGGTTTTGCTCTCGCCCGCGCATGCCGTGCTGCCCAGGTGCACCGAGTAACGGGTGACCGGGCCCATGGCGTTGGCTGCTGCGGGTTTGTCTGTGCTGATGCCACTGCTGGCGGTGTCGAACTTGATGAACTTGTAGCCGCCTTGCCAGTTCCAGAACATGGCTGTGGAGTTGAGCGGCGCAGGGGCGACCGTGGGGTCTTGGTGGTTTTGTGCAAAGGGCACGCCCACGGTGAGTTCCACCCCGGTGTAATCGCCCGCTGGCACTTGGCCGCGCACGCTGGTGTTGGTGGCTTCTGAGCCATTGCGGCAAGGGCCTGCGCCGTTTTCAAAGTCCAGCAGCGCCACCGATTGCTGTTGCCACACGCCGTCTTGCGCGAGTTGCACGGGCACGGTGCTGCCGTCTTGGCGCACCAGCTTGACCTCGCTCACGTACATGCGAAAGTCGCTGGGCGTGATGGTCGAACGCGTGCTGCCCACGCCTTCGTAACGCTGGCCGCAGGCAAAGGGCTGGCCGTTGATTTGGGCGGCAAATTTCAGCTCAACAGCTTGGGAAGTGGATGGGCTGGGCAGGGTGTTGCAGGCGCTCAGGGTCAAGGCCACTGCCGTCAGGGTGAAAAGATTTTTCATCGTGTTCTCCAGTTCAAAAATCAATGCGCGTGCGCAGGTGCACCTGCACGCGGTGTTTGCACCCAGACGTTCACACGCCGGGTGCCTGCTTTTTCAAAGACCAGTTCCAGATCGAAGCGGTCACCGTCTTGGAGGGGTTTGGCCATGTCCAGCAGCATCAGGTGGTGCGTGCCTGCGCCGCCGTGCCGCAAGGACACTTCGGTTTGCGCGGGCAACTCCAGCGCAGGCACTCGGCGCATGCGCATGACATTGCCGTCCATCTGCATCTGGTGGATTTCGACCCGCGCGGCCACAGCGGTGCGAGCCGACAGCAGGCGGTCAGGCGTTTTTCCTTTGTTGCGGATGGATTTGAAATACACCGCGCCTGTGGTGGTACCTGCCATGCTGGGCGTGGCGTAGGGGTGGTCCATGACCACATCGCCTTGGCGAAAGTCGTGCGCTTGGGCAGAGCCCATGCCCAACAGCGCCAGGGCGACCAGCCCCATGAACAAGCCACCCGTCACAAAGCCCAGGCCAAAGCCGGTTTTTTGAGCGCTTTGCCAGAACTTGAAAATTACCTGTTGCATGCCTTGCTTTCAGGCCGCCATGGCAAAGGGCTGGCCCACCGCCCACACACTGGGCACGCGCAGGCGAGGCTGCTTGCGTTCGGGCAGCAAAGTGTTGAGTTCGCGGCACACCGTCTCGAAGGTGGAGTCGACCACGCGGGCCATTTCCTTGAGTGTGGGCAGTTCTTTGCGCTGCACGGTCAACACACGGCCATCGGCCTGCTTGCCCAACACCGTCAACAAATAGGCCAGGCGCTGCACGATGGGGCCGGTGCGCAAACGGTGCATGTCGCAGGTCTGGCGTTGCTGCTGCATGAAGCCTTGCGTCATGGTGGTGTAGCGGTCCAGGTCTTGGCTGACCGCATGGGGCAGCGCTTGCGCGGCCACCAAGGCCACGGCCGTGAAGGCATAAGGCTCGGCGCACAGGGACTCCACGCCGATCAGGTCACCGGCTTGGGCCAGTTGCACCAGAATTTGGCCGTCTTGGCCCTTGCGCTCCAGCTTGAAAACACCTTGGGTCACGCGCCAAACGGGGCCGACACCGCCTGCGGTCAACAAGCTTTGGCCTCGGCTCACACTGATGGGTTCACCCACCGGAATTTGGTTTAAAAATTGCACACTCTGCTCCAGACTGAATCGGCCAGTGCACCTGCTTGAAAACAGGCACCCGGCAAACAGCAGGCGGGCATGTGCCCGACCTGCCACGGCTGACTTCAGGCGTGGGCAGGCGGGGCGCGGGAGTGGACCGTCCAGCGGGGGACGGCCTGAGGAATGTGTGGATCAAACTGCGTCAACAAGGGCGGCGCTTGTGGCAAAGCCTGCCACGACAAGGGGGTGGGCGGCGGCGCCATGCGGTCGCTGGCCAGCACGCACAAAGCGCAATGGTCGAGCATGGACGCACCCGGCACAGAACCTTCGTCGCTCTGTGTATTGCCCTGTTGGTTAAGCGCCGTCTGTGGTGTGCCCTCGGTGGTGCACACCGCCATCCATGGCACGGCGCTGCCCTGGCTCCAGGCCCGCGCACGCGAGACCGTGGGGGCCAAAGCCGCCAGCAGCATCGCGCACATCAGCCACAGGCTGAGCCTGCGCAGTTGGGCAGAAGTCCAGGTCATGGAAGGATCAGTCGAGGGTCAAGCCGTCCGCTCAATGCTTGTGCATCTTGCCGTCGCCATGCTTCATGGCAGGTGCGGCGGCCATGCGGGCAGAGGCCTTGATCTCGATGTTCTGGCGCTTGCCGTCTTGGCCTTCGACCACCAGGGTCACGGGCACGGTGTCACCGTCTTTGACCTGACCTTTCAGATCCATCAGCATGACGTGGTAGCCGCCGGGCTTGAGGTCGACCGCTTTGCCAGCGGGCAAGGCCAGGCTGGGCACTGCACGCATTTTCATGACGCCGCCGTCCATGGCCATTTCGTGCACCTCAACCACACCCGCCACTGGCGACTGGGCCGAGATCAGTTTGGCGTCTTGCGCCGACTGCAGCTGCATGAAAGCGCCCGTGGCCTTTTGTTGTGCCACGGTGGCACGCACCCAAGCGTCCTTCACGGTGACTTGGGCTTGGGCAGCAAAGGCCGACATCAGGACGGCAAAAGAGACAACAACGCGTTTCATGGCGAACTCCAGTTAAAAAAGACACGAGGGGAAAGGGTGTGGCGGCGCTTGAAAGCAAGCCCATCGGATCGCGGGCAGGTGGACTGGACCATGCGGACACGCCGCACTTGGCCGTCAAACAGCTGCCGTGATCAAGAAAATGAGGGGGGAGCGCGGGCCTGCCAAGGCAGGCCGATGAGCGAGGCCAGCCGGGCCTGCTCTAGGGGACGCAGCGCATAAGACAGCCCGGCATGAACTGGCGCTGAAACAGACACCACCGGGGGCGCGGCCACCGGCAAACACAAGGGGCAGTGCAGGCCTTGGTGGCTGCTTTGCGCTTCCTCGCCATCGGCATCGAGCTGGAGCAGCTTGACGCTGCCCGCTGTGGTGCACACCAGTTGCACGCCCTCGGGGTTGACCAGCGGCGAAGCCACGGCCACCCCCACAAACAACGCAAACCACACCAGCACGAGGCGGGTGAGGTGGGGGGCGTTGCGCAGGGATTGCAGACTGAACATAGGAAGAATTATGGCATCGAAGGCTGAGGGCTTTGGGCACACCCGGTCAATGCACCTGTCTCTTCAGATGTCTGTATCGACTTTTCGCCTGGTGATTGTTGGCTTGCCCACTGTGCGCAACGATCAACCTCACGGGTCATACCTTGGGCATCCACCGGGAAAAACCCGGGAATGTCGTATTTATCGAAGTGCGCATAAGAAGAAAAGGCCATGGCCCAATCTGCAAACTGCCGATCAGTGATGGGGCCTCGCCCTAGCAGTTCTACGTTGTGATGCCGCTCATCACGCAGGAGGCTTTTCCACAATGCATCGATCGAGCCAGAGGGGCCTTCGATGCACTGAACAAAGATTTCCTCGTTGTAGAGCAAATGCCCCGTGATGCCCAAGCTCAGGTTGCGCTTGCGGCATTGCACCAGCAAATTGAACAAATGCAAGCTGCCCAATTTGTGGGTGGCTTTTGAGCGATAAACCAAGCGTTCCAACATACGGGCTCCAAGACCAACCGGGTATTTTTGTCGACGGTCTTGATGCCTGCCTTACAAAAAGCCATCCTTGAGGGTTTGCCCCCACGCCCCGTCATCAGGCCAAATCGCGCAACACCTGCGGCTCGATGGCGGCCCACTCTTCGTCGGTGAACAGGCGCGAACGGGTGTGAAACGCTTTGCCGGTGTTGCCTTCCAGCGAGAAGGTACCGCCCGAGCCTTCAATCACATCCAGAATCAACTGGGTGTGCTTCCAATACTCGTACTGCGATTTGCTGATGTAAAACGGCACGCTGCCCACATGACCCAACAACACGTCATAAGGCCCGATCGTGAGGTCGGTGGGCAAATAACAATTGGCCGCGCTGTTGTCACAACAGCCGCCGCTTTGGTGAAACATCAGCTCGCCGTATTGGGCTTTGAGTTCATCGATCAAGGCCAGCGCTTCGGGCGTGACCACCACACGTTCAACCATGTTCATCTCCTGACATGCCAAGACAAAAAGGGGCGGATCGCTCCGCCCCTGTGAGGATGACCGATTCAATCGATCAGAAGAAGCCCAGCTTGTTCTCGCTGTAGCTGACCAAGAGGTTTTTGGTTTGTTGGTAGTGGTCGAGCATGACCTTGTGGGTTTCGCGGCCGATGCCGGACTCTTTGTAGCCACCGAATGCGGCGTGTGCGGGGTAAGCGTGGTAGCAGTTGGTCCACACACGACCGGCCTTGATGGCGCGGCCCATGCGGTAGGCGACGTTGCCATTGCGGCTCCACACGCCAGCGCCCAAACCGTACAAGGTGTCGTTGGCGATTTCCAGTGCTTCGGCTTCGTCCTTGAAGGTGGTCACGGCCAACACGGGGCCAAAGATCTCTTCTTGGAAGATGCGCATTTTGTTGTGGCCTTTGAACAAGGTGGGCTGGACGTAGTAGCCGCCTTCCAAGTCACCACCCAAATGGGCTTGTTCGCCACCGGCCAAGACTTCAGCGCCTTCTTGCTTGCCCAAGTCCAGGTAAGACAAGATTTTGGTCAGCTGCTCTTTGGACGCTTGTGCGCCCATCATGCTGTCGGTGTCGAGTGGGTTTTGGTGCTGGATGGCGGCCACGCGCTTCAAGACACGCTCCATGAACTTTTCGTAGATGCTTTCCTGGATCAAGGCACGCGATGGGCAGGTGCAGACCTCGCCTTGGTTGAAGGCGAACAGCACCAAACCTTCGATGGCTTTGTCGAGGAAACCATCGTCTTTGTCCATGATGTCGGCAAAGAAAATGTTGGGCGACTTGCCGCCGAGTTCCAGCGTGGCGGGGATCAGGTTGTTGGCAGCGGCTTGGGCGATCACACGACCTGTGGAGGTCGAACCTGTGAACGCGATCTTGGCGATGCGCTTGCTGGTGGCCAGTGGCATGCCGGCTTCGCGGCCAAAACCGTTGACGATGTTGAGCACACCAGGAGGCAACAAGTCGGCGATCAACTCAGCCATGATCATGATGGAGATGGGGGTGGACTCGGCGGGCTTGAGCACCACACAGTTGCCCGCACCAATGGCGGGGGCCAGTTTCCAGGCCGCCATCAAGATGGGGAAGTTCCAAGGAATGATCTGACCGACCACGCCCAGGGGTTCCTGGAAGTGATAAGCCACAGTGTTCTCGTCGATGTTGGACAGTGCGCCTTCTTGCGCACGCAGGCAACCGGCGAAGTAACGGAAGTGGTCCACCGTCAGTGGGATGTCGGCGTTGAGTGTTTCGCGAATGGCCTTGCCGTTGTCCACGGTTTCGGCGTACGCCAACATTTCCAGATTGGCTTCAATGCGGTCGGCAATTTTCAGCAAGATGTTGGCGCGGGTGGCGGCATCGGTCTTGCCCCAAGCGTCTGCGGCGGCGTGCGCGGCGTCCAGCGCCAGCTCGATGTCGGCGGCGTCTGAGCGCGCCGCTTGTGTGTACACCTTGCCGCTGATGGGCGTGATCACATCGAAGTATTGGCCTTCGACCGGGGCCACAAATTGGCCGCCAATGAAGTTGTCATAGCGAGCTTTGTATTGAACTTTGGCGCCAGCGGCGCCGGGTGCTGCGTAAATCATGAGGGTCTCCTGAAAAGATGAACGTCTTGTTTGACGTGCAATCCTTTTTGCAGCATCCGTGCCAACACCAAAATGAATTCCAAACCCATGCTTGTGCATCAGACTGAAGCAACTTTTCAGGTCAACTTGGTCGCTGGAGGTCAAGCCTTTGTGACACTGCGTCAAAGTGGTACGGCAAATGACTTCATAGGTCTCATGCACGCAGTCCCACTACCGCCCTACCAACGAACCCATACAAAAAGGCCCCGAAGGGCCTTTGAAAAGATCTGTTTAGCGGTCACTCAGAAGCGGCGCTGCGCCTCCAGCCCCAGCAGCAGCTTGCGCCCTGCACCCGGCTCAAAGAAACGACCGTTGCCATCGTTCACGATCACCGAGCCCGCATGCTTTTGATCGCTCAGGTTGTCCAACCGCACAAACTCCTTGAGTGTCCAGTCCCCCCGCTCTTGCTTGAACTGCACACCCAGGTTGAACAAGGTGTGCGCCGCCGCCGCATCGGTGTTCAGGTCATTGACCATCACCCGCCCCACATGCCGCGCCTCCAGCGTCACCCGACTGCCCGCCCAGCCCGTGTCCCAAGCCGCTTGCGCAAACAGCTGCTGCTTGGGCAGGCCCGGGATCTGGTTGCCTTGCGGCACTTGCACCTGCGGGGTCGCGTTGGGGCAGCCCGCCGTGGTGCAGGTCAAAAACGCGTCCTGGTAGTTCGCCCGCATCCAGGTGTAGGCCGTGGTCAGCGTCACGGGGCCTGTGCGCCATTCGCCCGCAAGCTCCAGGCCTTGGCGCAGGGTGCGACCGGCGTTCTGGAACGTGGTGCGCCCGCCCGTGTTGTTTTGCACCACGATCTCGTCGTCGGTGCGGATGTCAAAGGCCGTTGCGCTCCAGCGCAGCTTTTCTGCGCGACCACGCAGGCCCAGCTCGGCGCTGGTGCTGCGGGCGGCGTTGAGTTCAGTATTGAAGCCAGAGACGCCACCGCTGCGGTAAGCCACTTCGTTGAGCGTGGGGATTTCATAACCCTTGCCGATGCTGGCGAAGGCCTGCACGGATGGGCTCCACTGCCAACGCACACCGACCACGGGCAAGGTGGCTGTGTAGTCCTTGCTGCCACTGTCGTCACGGTTGGTGCCCACGATGTAACGGTCGGTGGATTCGTATTCGGTGCGGGTCTGGCGCACGCCGCCCATGAGCGTGAGGTCTTGTGTGCGCCACTCGACTTGCAGGTACGGGTCCAGCGTTTGGGCGCGGTTGACTTCGTCGCGGCGCAGCTTGCCTTGCACGCCCAGCGCGCTGCCCACGAAGTTCTCGTAGCCTTTGCGCTTGTCACTTTGGTGGTCGGATGCCAGGCCCGCGCTGAGCGACAGTCGACCGCCTTGCCAGTCGCGGTCATGCCGCCAGCGGGCGTTCCAGCCCCAGTAGTCGCGGTCCAGATCGATCACCCCGCCCGAGCTGCCTGCGGGCACTTGCGCGCCCGTGGTGATGGACTGGTACTGCACGACCTGGCGCTGGCCGCCATAGCCCATCAGCTCCAGCTTATGGCCACCGCCCAACGCTTGCTCAAAGGCCAGGCCCAGCTGGGTCTGCGAGACGGTTTTGCGAGTGTTGAAGCTGAGCGCCCCCGCATTGGTTTGGTCTGGGTTGGCGTCGAACTCGGCGCGGCTGAGGCCTTGTGGGTCCAGCGCCGAGCTGCTGTGGCGGTTGAACACCAGCACCGTGCGCCCGCCTTCATGCGGACGCGAGAGTTTCATGTTGGCCGTGCTGCGGTCAGCCGCCGACTGCGGGCGCGTGCCGTCGGTGGCAAAGCCGCTCACGTCCAGCGCATACGACCAGCCCGGAGCCTGCGGTGTGCCGGTCTGGCCTGTAATTTGGGTGGAGGCGCGCCACAAGCCGTCAGAGCCTGCCACCACGCCCGTGCGCCACTGCGCGGGCTGCTGGCCGTCTTCGGTGTAGAGCAACAAAGCACCGCCCGACGATGAACCATAAAGCGCCGCCATGGGGCCACGCACCACTTCGACCCGGTCAGCGCTGCCCAGCGGGAAGTTCGCGGCCTGGCCTGACCCATCAGGGGCGCTGGCCGGGATGCCGTCCACAAACAGACGCACACCGCGCACGCCAAAGGTAGCGCGAGCGCCGTAGCCGCGCACCGATATTTGCAGGTCTTGCGCGTAGTTTTGCCGATTGCGGATCACCAAACCCGGCACGCGGCCCAAACCTTCAGACAGGTTGATCTGCGCTTGTCCCTCGCGAAGCTCATCGCCCTCGACCACTTCAACCGAGGACGCGCCACGCCAAACCCCACCGCTTGAGCGCTCGGCAGTGACGACCACGGGGGACAAGGCCCCAGCGTCGGACAGCTTCGCTGCCTGGGGCGCTGTCTGCGCTTGAGCGCCAGCGGCGCACAACAGGGCGATGGCCCAGGCCACGGGGGCCAGCTGGGCAGAAGAAGTCCGTTGCGTTGCTCGGCTTGGTGAATAACTCATGTGTACTGCATTCATGATCGTGTGGTGTTCAGTGGGTTGGGTACTCAATGCCACCATTTCGCGGTCTCGAAATGGTGTGTTCCAAGCTGGGAGGCCTTGGCCGCCATGGCTTTTGTCCTCTTTTGTGACAGAAAAGACATCGCATGCCTGTACGCATGAAATATGCCAGCGGACTCTAACGCCTCAACGGGGTTGACCCACTTCGATCGGAATCGAGGCGTACCAAGCGGCCAGATTTTCAATTTCTTTGTCGGTCAACGGCTTGGCCATGACCGCCATGACTTCATTGGCACGTTTGCCACTGCGGTATTGCTTGAGTTGCTCTTCGATGTAGATGGCGGGTTGTCCGGCCAAGTGCGGCGCGTTGGGCATGGTGGACAAACCCATGGCACCATGACAGGTCACACACATGCCCGCCTTGACCTGTCCGGCTTTGGCATCAGCCGCCTGGGCCTGAAAAGTCAGACCCGAGCACAGGGCCAGCACCACACCCAGCCCCTGAAACATTCTTGCTTTTGCTGAAAACATCTTCAACCTTTTCGCTCTTTGAAAAAAAGGCACCCGCAGAGCGCGGGTGCCTTCATCGTTCACGGCATCAGTTGCCGTAGGTCACGCGGTAAATCGCGCCCACAAAGTCGTCAGAGATCAGCATGGAGCCATCTTTCATGACGGCCACATCGACCGGACGACCGATGTAGGTGCCGGTTTCAGGGCTCAACCAGCCTTCGGCAAACACCTCGGACTTGTCGGCAGTGCCATCAGCTTTGAGCGAGACAAAGTTGATGAGCGCACCGCTGGCGGGGCTGCGGTTCCACGAACCATGCGAGGCGACAAAAATGCCACCACGGTACTTGGCCGGGAATTGCTTGCCTGTGTAAAAGGTCATGCCCAGCTGCGCTTGGTGCGCTGGGAATTCGATCTGGGGGAACACCGCATTGGCGGGCTCTTTCATGTCCTTCAGGTCAGGCGCAGCGGCAGAGCCGGCCACTTTGAATTTGCCGTTCCAGTAGGGATAACCGAAATGCTCGCCCTTCTTGGTGGAGCGGTTCAACTCACCGGGCGGGATGTCGTTGCCCAAACCGTCGGTCTGGTTATCGGTCCACCACAAAGTGCCGTCCTTGGGGTTGAAGTCCTGGCCCACCGAGTTGCGCATGCCGATGCTGAAGACCTCGCGGCCGCTGCCATCAAAGGGGTCCATGCGCACGATGCCGCCAATGCCCAATTTGTTGAACTCATCCACCTTCTCGCGCGGCTGCACGTTGAAAGGCTGACCCAGTGTCACATACAGCTTGCCGTCCGGACCCACTCGGCAGGTGCGGGCGCCATGGTTGTAGGACTCGTGCTCGGTCGGGATCAGCTTGCCCTGTGGGACCACTTCGATCACGGCCACGTCCGGGCCTTCGTAGAAGAATTCAGCGGCCGGGAAGTTCAGCACGCGGTTGTGTTCAGCCACCACCAGGAAGCCGTCCTTGGTCCAGCACACGCCATTGGGTACCTTGAAATTCAGCGAGGGCGCAAACGACTTCACTTCGTCGGCAACGCCATCGCTGTTGCGGTCCGTCACGGCCCACACGGTGGTTTTGCGGGTGCCCACAAACAGCATGTTGGTGGAAGGTGCAACGGCCATGTGCCGCGCATCGGGCACCACGGCAAACAACTCGATCTTGAAGCCATCGGGCATCTTGATTTTTTTCAGGTTGTTGCGGATCGCGTCGGCATTGCGGCCGGTTTGCGGCACCACCGGGATGTTCAGATCGGTCGTGGCGACCTTCATCTGCTTCATCGTGTTGAGATTGTCCTTGCCGGACTGGGCATGCACCCCAGTGGCCAGGGCAGCTGCGAGCAAAGCAGCACTGAGTCGGGTCATTTTCACGTTCATCTCCAGTTGTTGATCTTTGGAATCGATGGGTTGACGCCATTTGAAAAGCCCGTTTGACCGGGACTTGGCACGCTCCAATTTAGGTCAAAGATCTCCCCTTAACCTTGGTATAAACCCTTCAAAAACCCGTTTATGGGATGAAAAAAATTTGACCTTTTCAGAAAAAAATGTGCGAAATATTTGTCTCATTCGAGACTGACAAGTACTGCGACGCTCAACTTTTCGAGTTTGCTGCCCATCCTGGTTTGCCAGGCAAAGTGACTCAATCTTTGGGGTAAAGCTTGAGCTCACCCCATGGGACAGACACCAGCGCGACTGCCGATGAACTCAAGAGTTCAAGGCGCCACCAAGGTCAGCCCCCGGTCGCGGTACATGGCCAACAGCCTGCCGTCGGCGCGGACTTTTTGCAGCGCACTTTCCAGAGCCTGAGCCAGTTGCTTGTTGCCGGATTTGACGGCCATGCCGATGGGCCAACCGTTATCGGCCAAGCCTGGCAAGGTCAACTGGGTCAGGCCAAAGCCTGCAGGTGGCCGCCCCGAAGTGCGCAAAGCGGTTTCGGCTTGGGCACGGGTCACGTAAGCGGCGGCGGCTTCACCCTTGATCACGCTGTGTGCGGCTTCGATGCCGGAATTGAACATCTTGACCTGCGAGCGCAAACGCCCACCGCTGAAACCGATCAAGGTGCTGGCCGCACCGCTGCCACGCTCAGCGGCCAAGGGGAGGTCTTGCAAGTCCATGCCCGACTGGAGAGAGGGCAAACGGTCCAGGGCGTGAAACACCACCAGCACTTCGCGTGAATAGGGCGCAAAAATCAGGGCCTGGCGGTTGTCCACCATGAGGAATTTGTCCACCGGCACATGCAGCATCACATCGGCCGGGCCATAGCCCAGGTAGTGACCACGCCACACCATGTTGCGTAGGTCATCGTTCATTTTTTCACCGGCATCAAAGGGCAACAAACTCAACTTGAGACCCATTTCGGTGGCCAGGGCCTGCGCCAGCGCCACATCAACACCCTCCATGTCTTGCCCCTTGCCGTCAGAGTAAGGCGCGTTGTCTTTGTACAAAGCCACTTTAAGGATGCCGCTGGCCCGCACTTTGTCGAGGTCAAACAGCTCCTGCGCTTGCGCCGGCACTGCGACCAGGCCGCCGCCCAGGCAGGCCGCAGCGGCCCCGGTCAGCCATTGGCGACGCGACAAACCTGTGTCTTCGGGGCTGCGCTGCAAAGGGGTGTTCATGGTGTCTCCTGAAATTTGTGGATTTGGAATAGGGGAATCAAGGTTGCAAGGGATGGGGCGCAGCGCGTCTTGCGTGTTGCAGGTCGGCACGTTCCCGACATCGCTGGCATCTGTTCAGGCTGTCTGTCGGGACTCAAGCCGCCGACCTACAGGCTGACTTCACCGTGCGGATGGATTAATTTTCGCGGCGTGTTTCCAGATAGGTGCGGATGGCCCAGATGGCTTCCTGGCTCAAAGTCGCTTCAAAGGGGGGCATGTAGACGCGGCCGTCGCGGGTGCGGCCACGGCGCACGGTGGCCACATAAAACTCGTCCATCTCTGCCAGGCAGGCGCTTTTCTTTTGCGCATCGGCCATGCCCGTGCAATCGGCATCCATTTTGCGCAAGTCAGGGGCAATGCCGCCCGAAATGGCTTCCAGCCCGTGGCAGCGTGCGCAGTTCTGGTTGTAGGCCGAGGTGCCAATGCGCAAAGCCTCTTTGGCAGCAGGACCTGTGCTGTAAGGGTTGCTGGGCAGCCACTTGCTGCCCAGTTGGGGCAGGGTTTTGGTGTCCACTGCTTGGGGGGTCACATCGCCATGGGCCCACGCAGAGGCGCCCATCAACGCCATGGCCGCGGCCAAAAAAATGTTTCGCAAGCAGAAAAGGCGCAAAGAGGTGGTTTTCATGAAATGAACTCGTGAAGTTGAAGAGGATGTTCGGACTTGGCAAATTGCGTGCCATGTTTGTACCTGCCACATCGGCCCCTTGCAGTCACGAATGGCACAACCATTGCGCCACCTGTCACATGCGGTGTTGCAAATGGTGACAGTTTTCACGAATTACCCCTGTTTCACCCGCGGTTTCATGCGCACTGCCCTTGGCCGAAGTTTTGCATGTGTACGAAAACGATACACTTTGATCCCCGGGAGCTGTCTTGCGTCAAGAAAATGAAAGCTTCAGGCCCGACCATGGCATTCCGACCGAATCCACTGAGTCGGCCAACCTACAAGAATTAGACGGTATCTACAGCGCCCCCTGGGCGGTGATAGATCCCCTAGGAGACACCATGCTCAGCATGCCTGCACGCGCAGCGACCGCGGCCCACGGCCAAGGTCTGTATGCGCTGGACAGCGACCACCACCGCAGCGCGATCCTGCAATCGCACGGGCGCAGCCATTCTTTCGGGTTACAGGCCTCGGAAAAACCCGACTTCTCACCGCTGCAAGCCCCGGACATTGCCAACGCCCGTGATGAAAACCGCCTGCTGTACCAGCACGCCAGCCCCGTCATGGAAACCCTGTACGAGCAGATTGCCAACACGCACAGCATGGTGCTGCTGACGTCGAGCAACGGGCTGATCTTGCACTCGCTGGGCGATGCTGATTTTTTGGAAAAAGCCTCCCGCGTGGCGCTGATGCCTGGCGTGGAATGGTCTGAGCAAAGCAAAGGCACCAACGCCATTGGCACCGCCTTGACCGAGGGAAAACCCATGGTCGTGCACGGCAATGACCACTTTTTGCAGGCCAATCAGTTCCTGACTTGCTCGTGCACCCCGATTTTTGACCCCTATGGCAAGGTCATGGGCGCATTGGACGTGACGGGCGATCAGCGCAGCTACCACCAACACACCATGGCCCTGGTGCGCATGTCGGCCCAGATGATCGAGAACAACATGTTTGCCAATGTGTTTCCCGACGCCATGCGCATTCACTTTCATGCTCGGTGTGAATTTCTCAGTACCTTGGTGGAAGGCATCATCGTCTTCACGCTGGACGGGCGTTTCCTGTCGGCCAACCGCAGCGCCCAGTTCCAGCTGGGTCTGTCGGTCAATGCCATGCAGGCCCACACCTTCTCCTCGCTGTTCAACCAGCCGATCTCCCAGTTTCATGACCGCCTGCGCCATGCAGCCGGTCAGCCCGTGAACCTGTGCATGCACAACGGCGTGCAGGTGTTTTGCCAAGCCCGGCTGAAAACCAGCCACTGGTTCAGCAGCATGCAAGAGGCGTTTTCTGCCCAGCCTTCGCCCCCGAGCACCCCAAGCCCACAGACCGAGGCGTCGCAGCCCCCCGCCCCCAGCCCGGCCACCCGCGCCACCACAGCGGCTGCGGCAGGTCGGGCCAGCCTGTCGAGCCTGCACTACCTGAACACTGGCGACCCGCAAGTGGCCGCCGTGCTGCACAAGCTGCAGCGCGTGCAGGGCAGCGACATCCCGATCATGATCCTGGGTGAAACGGGTACCGGCAAAGACATCCTGGCGCAGGCCATCCACAACGACTCGGCGCGTGCGCGGCGGCCCTTTGTGTCGATCAACTGCGCCTCCATTCCTGAAACCCTGATCGAGTCCGAACTCTTTGGCTACGAAGAAGGCGCGTTCACCGGTGCCAAGCGGCGCGGTGCACCCGGCAAAATCCAGATGGCCCACGGCGGCACGCTCTTTCTGGACGAAATCGGCGACATGCCCACCCAGCTGCAGGCGCGTTTGCTGCGCGTGCTGCAAGAGCGCCGGGTCACACCGCTGGGCTCGGGCAAGGAATACGAGGTGGACGTGATGCTCATTTGCGCCACCAATAAAAACCTCAAAACTCTGATCGCCCAGGGCCAGTTCCGCGAAGACCTGTACTACCGCTTGAACGGCCTGGTGGTGCGCCTGCCCGCCTTGCGCGAACGCTCGGACTTTGAGGTGGTGACCAACAAAATCCTGTTCAACCTGTGCACGCCAGAGCAGCACATCAGCGTGTCGCCCGGCGTCATGACGCTGTTCAAGCAATACCGCTGGCCGGGCAACTTCCGCCAGCTGCACAACCTCTTGCGCACCGCCGTGGTCATGGTGGGCCACAGCGGCCAAATTGAGGTCGAGCACCTGCCCGACGATTTTCTGGACGAAGTGCAGCAGATCACCCGCGCGGGCACACCCGATCCATTGCCTTGCGAGGAGGCTGCATTGGGCATGCCCCAAGCGACAGGATGCGCCGCGCCGCCCTCGGCCGATGTGCAGGCGCTGCAATCAGCCCACCAGCGCGGCTTTTTCGCGCCAGGCCCGGTGGTCAGCGGCAGCACGGCTTCGGCGCCCTCAGGCCTTGCAGGCGGTGCCAGCGCAACACCTGTGTGGGTGGCACAAGCCCCTGCCACAGAGGGTCCCGTGGCCGTAACGCCCACTGGAAACACCGCACGTCTGCAAGACGTGGCCCTGCAAGCCATGACCGATGCGCTGCGCCAATGCCATGGCAATGTGTCAGCGGCAGCCAAGCTGTTGGGGGTATCGCGCAACACCATTTACCGCAAAAAAGAGCAGTTACCGGCCGACGTCTGGGGTTAAGGCACACCAGCTTGCCCAAGGGCTGTGGCGCTCGGCTTGCTCCAGCCAGCTCAACTCCACCTCGCGCCAGGCGCGCAGTTGGTTGAACGCATGCTGCTGGCGCTGCTGAGCTTTCCAGGCACTCTGCGCCTTCGCCTGCTGAGCAGGCTCTGAAAGTCCGCCCCTGTGCTGACCGTTGGTTGGCAGACCCGCCGCCTTCTGAAGGGAAGGGCTTTCTTGCAGCGATCCAGCCTCCCAAGCCGCAGGCCAAGGCACATGCTGCACCGCCTCGGCCTCTGACCAGCCCCGCTCCAGGCCCTGCCAGGCGTAGCTCACCAGACTGCACAGGTAGTGCTGTTGACGCAGCAAAGCCGCCTGCACTTGCCCCGGGCCACGCACCAGGTGCTGCCCCACCAGCCACTGCGGCTGCCATGCGCGCATGCGGGCCAGCGCATGCAGCCAGCCCTGCACGCTGCCTTGGGCCAACACGGGCAGCACATCGCCATCGACCAGCCCACCGGCCAGCACAATAGCCTCTTGAGCCGACCACAGCACCAAATCGCTTTCGGTGTGGGCATGGCGCATGTCGTGCACCTGCCAAGACCGCCCCCCGGCCTGCACCAGTTGCCCGTCATGCAACACCTCGGTGGGCAACACGATGCGGCTGCCGCGAGAGGCTTGTTCGCCCAAATCGTGCTGCAAGGCCGCCAGGCAATCGGGGCAGCGCTGGCGCATGGCTTGCTGAGTGCCCAATGTGGCGGCCACAACCACGTCCACGCTCGCACCCATGGGCACAGCCGGTGCAGCTCGGCGCTTTGCGGCTTCGACTTGGGGCACATCGGCCGATGCCTCAGGCACCCAGGCCGCATTGGCCAGCACTTGCTCGGCATGCGCATGGGTGTTGATCAGCCGCGTGACCGACGACGCGGGGTGGCGGCATTTCAGGTCTTTTTGCAAGGCCTGCCCAACGCCATAGGTCGGCCCGGGGTCGATGACTGTCACATCGGCGTTTTGCCCCAGCACCACCGTGGTGGCCGCGTGCGAGCGCCCATCTTCGGTGACCGCATGCCACTGCCCATGCACCACCGCCACCCCAGGCAACACCGTCTGCCAAGCCAGCTCGGGCGGGTCGGTGCACGGTGCAGCCCCTGTGGGCCAGGCCAGCAGAGCCAAGCTGCATCCCACGATCCAGCGAAGCTGAGCACAGCGCACGCGCAACACTTGTGTCAAGCCCGCCCCCTCACTTGCTCCATATTGGAACAAGTCCAGGCCCCCGGGTCGCCCGTGTGTCGGCTCTTCGGGTGAAAGTTGTTCAGAATGGGTGGCACTTTTGTTGCTCTGTGACAAAGGAGGGGCAATGGTTTGAACGACCAGATCGGTGGACACCGGCATGGTCGCACATGCAGCACTTGCCATGCCAGCCCGTTTATTTTTTGGAGTGGACCCCCGCATGAATGCTCTTGCCCCTTCGGCCAGTCGATGGCACCAACGCATGTGGGGTGCCCTGCTGGTCAAACGCCTGCCGGTGCTGGGCCGCCCCAGCCTGTCGCTGGAGCAAGCGCCCCAAGGCCTGTTCCTGCTGTGGCTGGCCTTCATGGGCCTGCTGGTGTTTGGGGCAGCGGTGATGTGGCAACACGGCCTGTGGCACCGCTTGGTGCAGGCCGACCCCACGGGCCTGACCATCGTCATCGTGCTGCTGTTCATCGGCTGCTCGGTCTGGGCGGGTCTGCGCTGCTGGGCGCTGGGTTTGCAATGGCAGGCGCTGCAAAGCGGTGGGGCCATGGCCACGGCCGAACAAGCCAGCTGGGCGCACGACTACCTGCAAGCGCGTGGCCATGCGCACACCGACAAAAGCATCTTGCTGCAAGTGCTGAGCGACCGGGCGCACGGCCCGCAAGAGATGGCCTGGTGGCTCAACGGCATCCAGCTCAAGCTGGGCTTGCTGGGCAAGGTGATCGGTTTTTCGGTGCTGGCCCTGGAGCTGGGCCGCATGGACGGCTTTGACCCGCAGCAATCGGCGCAAATGCTCAAAAGCCTGACCGGCGGGCTGGGCATTGCTCTGCTGACCACCATCACCGGGCTGGCGGCCAACATTTTGCTGGGCCTGCAACTCATGCGCATTGACCGCTTTGCCGACGGCCTGGTGGCCGAGATTTTGACGCTGGGCGAGGCGCAGGCCATGCAGCCTGCAGGCACCGGGGCAGCCGAATGAGCATTGGCCGCAGCACCCGCGACACCGAGACGGACCCGTTTTACGACATGTTGTTCAACATGTTGATCGCCTTCGTCTTTTGCTTTGTGATCGCGTTGCTGTCTTTCAACCCGCAGGCCAAAAAAGCGGGTGACGTGCCCGCCAAGGCCGAGTTCATGATCACCGTGTCCTGGCCCGACGAAAACCCCAACGACCTGGACACCTGGGTGATGGAGCCCGGCGGCAAGCTGCTGTGGTTTCGCCAGCGCGATGTGGGCATGCTGCACCTGGACCGCGACGACCGGGGCGACAAAAACAATTCGGTGGTGGTCAACGGCAAAACCGTGACCAGCGCCGCCCGGCAAGAAATCGTCACCCTGCGCGGCCTGGTGGCAGGCGAATACGTGGTCAACGCCCACTATTACGAAAGCCGCAACCAACTGCCCGTGGACGCCACCGTGACCGTGGTCAAGATCAACCCCCAGGCCGAAATCGTCTTCACCGGCACCCAGCAAATCGGCGCCAAAGGCGAAGAGCGCACCCTGGTGCGCTTTTCGATTGACGACAAGGGCCAGGTGCTGGACGTGAGCACGGCCCCCAAACCCATCGTGATGCGCTCGGGCATCTGAACACCCCTCCCTGAAAAACCCACATGATCCCTACCACCACCACCGAACTGCTCTGGCTGGCCATCGCCTACGCCCTGCTGGCCTTTTTGCTGCTGTGCCTGTGCCTGGCCACCCGTTGGCACTGGCTGCTCAAGGCGGTCATGGTCATCGTGGTCAGTGGCTTTTTTCTGTTCCACAACCAAGTGCTGCGCGGCATTGCGGGCTGGCCGGCCGACGACGCCTTGCCGCCGCGCTTTGTGCTGCTGTCGGCCGTGTTTGACGAGCCCAGCCCGGCACGCCACCACCCCGGCGCGATCTACATCTGGGTCAATGAAATCAAAGACCACGAAGCGCTGGATCTGCCCCGCGTGCACCGCCTGCCCTACGAAAAAGATTTGCACCGCATCCTGGGCGACGGCATCAAGAAAGCCCGCGACGGCAACACCCAGATCGGCACCACCGAGCCGCGCCGCGGCCAAGGCGGCCTGCCTTGGTTGCGCCCGGCCAACGACGACAAGGTGCAAATCAAACTCAGCGACCTGCCCCGTGCGCAGCTGCCCGAAAAATGAACGCCATGAAAACTCTGTACTTGGGTGCCGCATCACTGCTGGGTGTGCTGGGCCTGTCGGCCTGTTCGCCGGATGCGGGGCCGGTCTGGTTTCCGCTGCGCTCAGGTGACGTGACCCGCTACGAAGTGCGCTACAACCCCGAATCGGCCCGCGACGACGAAGTCTGGACTTTGCGCACACGCGGCCCTGTGGACTGGCAAGGCAAAAGCTATATGCAGCGCCACCATTCACAAGGCGTGGCCTACTATTTAGAGGTCAATGAAAAAGGCGTGCGCCGCGTCGCGCACCAAACCGACATGGACCGCGAACCGCTGGCCGACGAATCGCCCATGTGGGTGCTCAAAGCGCCGTATCAGGTGGACACCGAGTGGACCAACCCCACCGTGCCCTATTTGCTGATGCGCAAAAACGAATACCCCCGCGAACTCAAATACACCCACAAAACCACCATGACATGGCGCATCGTGTCCGTCAAAGAGGAGGTCAAACTGCGCTCAGGCGAGGTGCTCTCGCCCTGCCTGCACGTCAAGGGCGAAGCCTTTTTGAACCTCTACACCGACCCCGTGAACGGCTTCACCGACGTGCCCCTGACCAGCCACGAGTGGTACTGCCAAGGCCAGGGCCTGGTCAAATTCACCCGCGAAGAAAAAGTGCTGGCGGGTTTTTTGACGGGTGGGGCGTTGACGGCGGAGCGGGTGCGCTGAACCACAACACGCGGGCCTGTTCACTGCGTGCCTGTTTACTCAATGCGCATTTTCCGAATCCAACGGGCATCGGGGGCAAAGGGCTCGCTGTCGTTCGGGCCATAGGGCGGTACATCCAGACGGTCTGGCGGCGCGCTGATCAGGTTCAGGTCGACTGCCTGCGGCAGGCCTTCCAAGCCCGTGGGCGTCAAATGCCAGCGGTAAATGATGCCGTTCCACAGCTTGGCACCAAAGTCAGCGGGTTTTTTGTACAAAAACAGCAGGTGGTGATCCAGCCACAGCAAATTTTGCGCCGACACTGTGGCCGGACTGGCGTAGGGATAAGGCACATGGCAGCTCACTTCTTGCGGGGCGGCCAAGCACTTGAATTCGCGCATGGACAAAAAGTTGTCCCGCATCACGGCAGGGTCCATGTGCACGCGCACAGTGGCCTGTCCAAGCCCTGCCGGGGTGAACGTCACACGGCCTACGCGGGTGTGTCGCCCATCGAGGGTTTCTGCCACCAGGAATTTTTCTCCCTGTACAGGAAAGGCCAGGACGGACACCTGCATGCCCACCCCGGCACACACGAGTAATCCCCAGGCCATGCGGCGCTTGTTGGCCATGCTTTGGATCTCCCTGTTGACCCGGGCCATCCCGGGGCCGGATTAATTAAGCACAAAGCATGCCAAAAAATCCATCGCCGGCTTGACCTGACTGCTCTAATCAAAACGCGTAACGCAGCCCCGCCACCACCATGCGGCCCCGACCGGCTTGCAGGCCATTGGCGCGAGAGGCAAAGTACTTTTTGTTCGCCAAGTTTTCGCCACTCAGGAAGTAGCTCACTTTCTGGCCCTTGGGCGCATACGAGATGGAGGCGTTGTACAGGGTCAAGGAGGGAATTTCGCCAAACAAGCCGCAGTCGGCCTGACTGGCACCATCGACGTCTGCGCAATAGCCTTCAGCAGAGGTGCCCCGGTAGTTGTCGGTGTTGGCAAATTGTCGGCTGATGTAAGTGACCCCCACGCGGGCCTGCAGACCCTGCGGACCTTCGTAAGACAGGTTCATGGCCAATGCGTGCTTGGGGGCGTATGGCAAGCGGTTGCCGGCCTGGTAAGAGCCGTAGCCATCCTCACCCTCGCCGCCCACCTGGCCGCTGTCCTTGAATTTGGCCGTCATCAAATGGGTGTAGGCCAGGCTGGCAAAGTAGTGGTTTTTCTGCCCCGTGAGTTCCCCCAGATTGAGCTTGCCGCTGAGTTCAAAGCCGGTGTGCTGCGCCCGACCTTCGTTCCGGAAAATCCCACCGGACTGCACGACGATGTCGCTGATGTCCATGTTGAACAGCGTGGCCTCCAGGTGGCCGCTCTTGAGCAAGCCCGTGCGCACGCCCAGCTCGGTGGTGGTTGACAACTCAGGCGTCACCTTTTGCAGTGTGTTGTTGTCAATGTCGCGGTCTGGCCGAGGGGGCGCAAAGCCGCGATGGATGCCGCCAAACACCGTGGTGCCATTCAGACCGTTCCAGGTCCAGCCCAAACCGGGCAAGGCTTGCAGCTTGCTGGTGGTCAAGCTGCTTTCCAGGGTATCAAAAGCGGCCCCTGTGGCCGAGCTGTAGAGTTTTTTACGGGAGGTCACATCTTCCAGGCGAAGACCGGGTGTGATGGTCCAATCGCCCGCGATGAAGGTGTTTTGCGCGTAGTAAGAAATGGCCCTGATTTTGGCTGTCAGGCGTTCGTCTGCGGCATTGACCTCGTTGAAACTGTCTCCGACCAGTTTCTTACGGTCCACATTTTCCGAGTGGTATCGGAAGCCCAGGATGGTCTGGTTTTTCAAGCCAAATGCGTTGTGCTTGATTTCCAGTTTGGGCTCAATGCCAAAAAATTCGTACTGTCGGGGCCGGATGGCGTATTCGCCCCGGCCCATGCCAAACGCGTTGTCGACATCGTCGTACTCAAACTCTCTGGATCGGTGCGATTGGCGGTCTGTTTTGGAATAGTAAAACTGCGTGCTCAGCTTGGTGTTTTTGTTCAGATCCCATTCGTGAACCAACTGCGCTGTTTGGCGGTCCATGGTGAAGCGTTCCATGGCGTCTTCGGCTTGGTCAAAGCTGCCCTTGTAGCGCGATGCCGTGTATTCGGCCGCAGTCAAGCCGGTTTCACTGAAGAGGGAGTTTTCCTTGAAGGACGAGAGCTTGCCCGTGATGCGTTGCTCGTTGTTGATTTTGAACTGCGCTTTGAGGGCCACATCCTGCACATCAAAGTGGTGCTCTGCGCGAATGCCGTCGCCCCGCTTTTTCAGCACATCCAGCATCACGCCACCGTTTTCGGTGCCGGTGCCCAAATTGAAATGGGCACCTTGGTACGCTTGCTGCCCGGCAGTGACTTTCACCGAGCCAGTGGCCCCCTGCGTGGGCACGGGCCGGGTGACAAAGTTGATCATGCCGCCCATGGTTTGCGGGCCGTACAGGATTTGACCTGAGCCCTTCAACACCTCCACGCGCTCAACGCGCTCCAAAGGCGTGCTGTAGTGCGAGGATGGATCGGCGTAGGGTGCAAAAAACACCGTGGGTGCACCGTCTTCGAGCAGCAAAGTGCGCGAGCTGCGGCGGGGGTTGAGGCCGCGCATGCCGATGTTCAGGTGCGTGCCCGCCACGTCCTCGGCCACCACATGTAAACCCGGAATTTCACGGATGGTCTCGACGATGGAAAAGGGTGCGCGCGCCTCGATTTGCGCCTGGGTCAGGACCGAATAAGAGCCGGGCAGGTTTTCAATGCTGCTGGGCAATATGCTGGCGCTTTTGACCACCACCACGGACGTGCTGTTGGACGGTGCAGCGTTTTGGGCCGCTGCATACGTGGTGAACACTGACAAAACAGCGGTGGCAACCAAGGTGTGAGGGTGTCGTGTGCTCATGGGTTTTTTCATGCAATGTGTCTACGAATGCTTCTCTTTGGCTCTGACCCCTTTGAGAGGTTTTGAGCTTATCGCGCCAGCCCCCAGCACACCCGGGAGTCACGCCCGAGCAGGCCGGGAAATTTTCCCGCAGATGGCATGCAGTTAGAAGTTTCGCAGGTCGGTGGTCGAAGACCCCGACCTTGATTCGAATGCCCGACGGCGCTTGTGCGGGCGGTGGGGGTATGCGGACACACGTTGGACTCTTCGAGTGCCGACCTACAGAGCGTGCAAAGTTGGGGTTTGCGGGTGCGGCTTACGCATCCAGGTTCACCAGGCCGTTGCGGGCGGCGAGCAGCAACAGCTCCAGTTCGGAATTGACCTCGAGTTTGCGTCGAATGTTGGACAGGTGGTTGAGCACGGTTTTGCCGCTCAGGTGCAATTGTTCACCCACTTGTACCGGAGCCTGACCGCCCGTGAACAGGCGCAAAATGTCGAATTCACGGGGGGTCAGGTTGTCCAGCATATCGCTGCCTTCGGCGGCCTGGCAGGCCAGGGCATGGGCCACGTCGGCGGAAAACACCCGCTGGCCCTGCGCAACTTTTCGGATGGCGGCGATCATCTCCAGGGGTTCGGAATTTTTGGTGATGTAGCCCAGCGCCCCATTTCGCAAAGCCTGGGTCACGTAGCCCACAGCCTGGTGCATGCTGAAGACCAGCACGCGCAAATGGGGCTGGCGCTCCAGCAGGCGCTTGATGGCCTCCAGGCCGCTGCCTTCGCGCAGTGACAAATCCATGACCACCACGTCAATGGCGGTGTCGCGCAATGCGGCGCAAGCCTCATCGCCGGTGGCAACATCGGCCACCACGCGCAAGTCGGGCTCGGCGTCGATCAAGCGCCTGTAGCCGGTGCGCACCACCGCGTGGTCGTCCACGATCATGACCTGAATGCTCACAACGTCTCCTTGTCTTGCACAGGCAGCGTGGCACTCAGCACCACCCCCCCGCCTGGCCGATCTGAAATCTGCAATTGGCCGCCCACCATGGCCAGCCGTTCGCGCAAGCCCAGCAGGCCGCCGCCTGGCTGGCGCTGCAAAACCTGGGCCTGGCCTGTGCCGTTGTCCGACACGGTCAATCCGATGCGCCTGACCGGTTCATCCCCTGGCTCAGTGCTGTGTTCTTGTGCCAGCACGCCCACGGTGACTTCGATGTGCTGGGCACCGCTGTGGCGCACGCAGTTGGTCAAGGCTTCTTGCAAGCAGCGGTAAAGGGCCAGCCCCACATCGGCCGAGACGGCGGGCAGTGGTCCAATGTGGGCCTTGATCTGCAAATCGGGCAAGCGGGCCTGCCAAGCTGACACCAGTTCGCGCAGGGCTTCGCGCATGCCGCTGTCTTCCAGGCCATAGGGGCGCAATTGGGTGAGCATTTGCCGCACATGGCCTGAGATGCGGCGCGATTCGCTGCCGATTTCACGGGCGCAATCGGTCAGTGTGGCCGCCTCGGCATGGTGGGCGTGGTGCTCGATGTAGGCCGCTGTGGCGCTGATGGCGGTGAGCGATTGGCCAAATTCGTCGTGCAGCTCGGCGGCCAGTTCACGGCGCTCTTTGTCTTGCACTTCCATCAGCTGGCGTGTGAGGCTGCGCTGGCTTTCGCGGGCACGGCTCAAGCTGTCGGCCAGCTGGTCCACCACCTGGGCAATGGCCGCAAATTCGCGCAAGGCAAAGCCGGGCAATTCGGCACGCTCTTGGCCAGCGGCCAGTCGCACCAATCCGGCATTGAGTTCTTTGACCGGGGACAGTGCATGGTCCACCGCAAACCAGGTCAGGCCCAGACAAATGCCACAAAAAAGCACCAGCATGATCAGCACTTGCACGGAGGTGGAGAATTTTTCCCGGAACTCGCTGTCGGGGTCAGGACTGATCCACAGCTCTTGCGTTCCGACACGGATGCGGTGCGCCTGTGCGCCTTCCATGGACAAACCCAGCCAAGGCAGTAATCCGCGAGGCTGGGCTTGCGTATCCTGGCTCATGGGCTCGGGCGGGGACATCTCCAGCTTGACATGTCGAAACTGCCCGGGGGTCAGGGCCGCTGCCAGATGGGCGGGGGCGTCGGCATCGGGCGAAGCCAACAACAACTCGATCAGGTGCAAGGTGGCTTGTTGTTCGGCCAGCGCGTCTTCACGCAGGTCTTTGAGCCACACCAGCCCAAACATGAGCAACAAGACCACAAAGGCCAGGGTCAACCGGGCAAGAAGGATGCGGCGTAAATCCATGGCATGTGTGGGTTCTGGACCTTAGCCGGAAAAAATTTGGCAAGTTCGGGACACAGGCCACGCCGTGAGTGGCCTGTGTCTTCCGATGAATCAGGGTTTGGTGGCGAGGATGTGTCGCGCCATGGTTTTCAGGTCATCTTGGCTGATGCTGCTGTGCCCGGGCATGGGAATGCGGCCCCATTTGCCTTTGGAGCCGTTTTGAATGGATTGCACCAAGGAGGCCACAGCATCTTTGTCGCCCCGGTATTTGTCGGCGATGGCCAGAAATGCGGGGCCCACAATTTTTTCGGCCTTGGCATGACATGACAAGCAGCCGCTGTCTTTGAGCAAGGTCTCGCCATCGCTGGCTTGGGCCAAGCCTGTAGCGCCGATGCCGATGGCCAAGGCCATGAGGTGGAGTGAAGTCTTCATGGGGTATCTTGAAATTCGGTCAAAAGTCCGGTGAAACATCTGGGCCATCCGCACACCACATGTGTTCTGTGGGGGGGCCCTCAACACGTAACTGTCCGCCCACAAGGCACGGACAGTCCAAAATCTTTGCGCACAAAAAACGCGCCCATGGCCGCCCTGATGACCGACCTTGCCCCGGTCATCAAAACCAGGTCAGGTCGATAAACCTCCTCGGCCAGGAGCCCGAGAAGGCATTCAGGGCCAGCGCTTGGGGTTTACTTCATCATCTTGAAGGTCCAGACGGACCCGCCTTGTTCGAGGAAGTTGACCTTCTTGGCCACTTCACCGCCCCACAGCGGAACCGCGCCACCCCAGCCAGAGACCACGGACACGAATTGGTCATTGCCTTCTTTCCAGGTGATGGGAGGTGCCACGATGCCAGAGCCGGTCTGGAACTGCCACACCACTTTGCCGGTCTTGGCATCCGCGGCCTTCAGGTAGCCTTCAGGCGTGCCCCAGAACACCAGGTCGCCAGCCACCAGCACACCGCCCCACAGAGGCGCTTCGTTCTTGACTTCCCACTCGATCTTGCCGGTCTTGGGGTTCACAGCACGCAGCGAGCCGATGTAGTCGTCGTACAAAGGCTTGATGGTGAAACCAGCGCCCAGGTAAGCCGCGCCTTTTTTGTAGGTGACGGGCTCGTTCCAGATTTCCATGCCCCATTCATTGGAAGGCACATAGAACAATTTGGTCTTGGGGCTGTAAGCCATGGGCATCTGGTTTTTGCCGCCCAGGAAGCCTGGGGCTGCAAACACCGCTTTGCCTTTTTGGCCATCACCGCCTGGGCCTGTGGGATCGCCAGGGCGGTTTTCAGGCACAAAGTTGGGACGACCTGTCTTCAAGTCAATGCCATTGGCCCAGGTGGTTTTGGTGACAAACGGGAAGGCATTTTCCAATTTGCCGGTGGTGGCGTCGTTTACATAGAAATAACCGTTGCGGTCGGCTTTGCCGCCCATGAGTTTGCCGTCCATGTCGAACAGCACAAACTCGTTGGTGCCGTCATAGTCCCAGCCGTCGTTAGGGGTGTTCTGGTAGTGCCACTTGATCTGACCCGATTTCACATCGATGGCCACCGTCGAGGTGGAGTACAGGTTGTCACCCTTGCGCAGGTGGCTGTTCCAAGGGCCGGGGTTGCCTGTGCCGAAATAGGCCAAGCCGGTTTTGGCGTTGAAAGTGCCACCCATCCAGGTGGAAGCGCCACCGGTCTTCCAGGTATCACCCGGCCAAGTGGCGTTGGTGGTGCCGGTGATGCCGTTTTCCTTGCCATCTTTGTAGCCCATGTGACCTTCGACCACGGGACGGGTCCAGACCATCTTGCCGGTCTTGGGGTCTCGCGCTTCCACACGACCCACCACACCAAATTCACCACCCGACACGCCCGTCAAGAGCAAGCCATCGGCAATCAAAGGCGCAGCGGTATAGCTGTAGCCTGCTGAGTAGTCGTCGATCTTCTCGCGCCACACCACTTTGCCGGTGTTTTGGTCGAGTGCCACCAACTGGGCGTCCAACGTGCCGAAGATGACCAGGTTGTCAAACAAGGCTGCGCCACGGTTGATCACGTCGCAGCAAGGCATGATGCCTTCGGGCAGGCGGTGCTCGTACTTCCAGAGCTTTTTGCCGGTCTTGGCATCCAGCGCAAAAATGCGCGAGTAAGAGGCCGTGACGAACATCTTGCCGCCATGGACCAAGGGCTGCGATTGCTGACCGCGCTGCTTTTCACCACCGAATGACATGGACCACACAGGCACCAGTTTGCTGATGCTTTTGGCGTTGACGTCAGTCAAGGGCGAATAGCGCTGGCCGTGTGTGCCCAGACCCGAGGACAGAACGTCGTTGGTCGTGGCGGCGTCCTTGGTGATCATGTCATTGGTCACTTGGGCGCCCGCTTGTGCGGCGGCAATCATGACGAGCAAGCTTAAGAGTTTGAGTTTCACAGTGGTGTCTCCTGTTGAAAGAAGGGGTCAGAGCGTTGAAGATAATGAACGACTTGCCAGACCATCAGGCTGGACTGGCATCTGTCGTTTTCTACTTTGGCAATTACCATGCCAGCAGCAAAGCACTTGGGGGGGCGTCAAATTGTCCGGAATAACCCTTAGAAATCCTGGGTTTCAATGAACATCTGCCGACCAATGGACAGCCTGGGCACGCCTGAATGTTCAGTTTTGGATCACTTCGAAGTCGCAGCCGGAGCAGTCTGAAACGAAAACTGTTCAGTCTCATAACGCGGGTACAGCGTGGTCACGTTGCGCGCATACTCGACCCGCAAGGCTGCCCAACGGGCAAAGCGCTCAGGAATGGGCAGGCGTAAAACCTCTGACAGGTCCAGCCCTTGCGCGGCGCTGGTCTGCATGCGCGCGTGCAACCACTGCAGCCAGTCCAGGGTCTGGTCCACGCCATGGGTGCCGGTGTGCACCGGGCCGTGGCTGGGCACCACCGTCTTGACCTGCCCTTGGGTGATCCACTGGCGCATGACTTGCAAACTGGCCACCCACTTTGCCAAGTGGGCATGGGGCACGGTGGGCACCCGGTCGGCAAACACCAGCCCCCCGGCAAACAGCACACCGGTGCTGTGGTCAATCAGCACCAAATCATCATCGGTGTGGCCTTGCAAGCGCACCCATTCCATGGCGTGACCGCCCCAATCGAAGCGCCCGGGCTGAATGTCTTGGCGCGAGGGCCGAAACTCGGTGCCACGCATCCAGTCGCCACACAGGCGGTACAGGTTGTCTTCGTAGGCCTTGCCCTCGGCCTGCATGCCTGCTCGGCTGCCAGGCAAAGCGGCGGTGGGCACATCGCCCCAGGCTTGGTTGCCCAAAAAATAATCGGGGTGCAAATTGAGGCTGACCACCTGCTTGACGGGCTGCACCTTCACGCGGGCAAGTGCCGCCTTTTGCTGTTCGCCATACAGGCGCGAAGGCCCGGTGTTGAGCACCAGCGTGCCCTCCGCCGTGCTGACAAAGCCGGTGTTGATGATGTTGCAGCCGTTGGCGCGGCTGAAGTCTTCGACCGCCCCCTCGATCACCCAAGTGTCCGGGGCAATTTGCCGGGGCTGCAATTGGTAATCGAGCCGGGCCGCATCGACCGCCCAGGCCTGAGCGCTCAGGCAGGCCAACAGCCCCACACAGGCCCGGCGCAGCGTGGCTGTCCTCATGCTTTCACCTGCGCCTGGATGCGGTTGCCGTTGTTGTCGCGCCCGCTCAGCTGCCAAGGCCCGCGCAATGCGTCGCCCAGCTCCAGCGTCAGCAGCGGGTTTTCAGACACCGGTTCGTGCAAAGCCAGCCGCCAGACGGCTTGGTCTTGCGGGTCGCGCAATTCCAGGTGTTCGATGTGAAAACTCGGGATACCGGCCACCAAGCCCGTGTCCATGGGGTGCATGACGCGCAGGCGCAAGCGGGTGCCGCCTTCGAGCACGTTGCGAAACACCCGCGCCTGCACCTGGCCCAGTGTGCGGCTCCAGGAGCCGTCGGCCCGTGTGATGCCCGGCACGGTGCAGCCACCGCCCGACGCATTCACCCAGGTCTGGCCCACATGCCAGCGCCCATCGCGTGTGCGCACCAAGGCCCGCACGGGTGAGCCTTGCTCCATGCGGAAGCGAAACGCCAACACCGGCCAACTGTCCAGGGGTTCAAAGTCCAGAATGTGCTGAATCGGGTTGCGGTCAGCCACCAGCCGAATCCGGTCAATCGGCCCGGCTGAGCGAGCCAGCGCCCGTGCATCGACGAACACCGGCACGTTCATGGCGTCTTCGGCGAACTCGGGGCCTTTGACCACCACCTCGTCGGTGAAGCGCCAAGGCGCAGTGCCGATGTACTTTTTGATCACCACGGGCCACTGCATGGAGCCCAAGGGATCTCCCCCGGTGGGGTCTGCCGGCTGAGCCCAGGCGGGGGCGGTGAGCGACGCGCCCAAACCAGCCAGTGCGCGACGGCGCGTCCAAAGTGTGTGCATCTCAGCTCCAGGTTTTTTCAAGCCGCGCCGCGTTGGCGCATCCAGCCGCGCTGCGGGTCGTAACCACGCACCGCCAGCGCAAAAAAGAACAGCGTGCCCAGCACGCCCACCAGCCAGCCGGTGGCGTAGGTTTGCCCTTGCAAGGCGAAACGCATCGTCTCCACCGCTTGTGTGAAAGGGTTGAGCAGCGCCAATTGGTAAAGCCACCCGGCCCCGGCTTCTTCAAATTTCCACAAGGGGTAAAGGGCCGAGCTGATGAAGAACATCGGAAAAATCACGAAGTTCATGGCACCCGCAAAATTTTCCAGCTGCCGCACATACACCGACAGCACCAAACCCATCGCGGCCATGAGCACGGCGGCCAGCACCATGGCCGGCAGCGCCAGCAAGGCGTGCAGCGGGGCCACATCGACCCACAACACCCAAGCCACGCCTAAAAAAACCACCATTTGCAGCACCGACAAACTGGTGCCCGCCAGCAGCTTGAAGGCCAGCAACCAAGCGCGGTTCAAGGGTGCCGTGAGCAGCAAGCGCATCAGACCCATCTCGCGGTCGTAGACCAGGGACAGCGAGCTTTGCATGCCGTTGAACAGCGCGATCATGCCCAGCAAGCCCGGCAGCATGTAGACCTTGTATTCGATGTAGGTCTCATACGGTGGAATGATGGACACCCCGAACACGTTCTGAAAACCCGTGGCAAACACCACAAACCACAGCAGCGGCCGCACCAGAGCCGAGGCCAGGCGTGCGGGTTGACGCAAGAACTTGTGGATCTCGCGCCCGACCACGGCACGCAAGGCCCGCAGCAAATGCAGGCCTTTGCCGGGTGGGCTTTGCGGGGGCTGCACGTTCAAGGTTTGGCTTTGCATGGGCTTTCTTTTTCATCGACACCCAGGGTGTCCATCACTTCAACCGGGTGCAAGACGCCCTCCAGCGGCGCTGTCCCCACAACACCATCCACATGGCTCAAAAACAGGGGCTGGCGCAACTGGCCATCCCAAGCGCGGTAAGACAGGCGTGGCCCTTTGGCACCGTCCACAAACACCTGGCCGTTGCGCAACAAGCGGGCTTGTTCGGGCAAGGCGGCTTTGCTGTGATCGCTGACCAGGGCCGCGATGGATTTGACGGCCACCCAGGCTGCCCAGTCTTGCCCGACCATGGGGCGTTGCGCCTGTCGCGCAAAGCGTCGGTTGACCTGCGGGCCGCCGTTGCGTTCCCACTGGGTGTGCCAGGCCAAGGCCACCAAACCGTTGGCCCCCACCACCGGGCGGGGTTGCTGAGTGGCGTAGGGCAGCGTGCGGGCAAACTCGCCATCGGCGTCCATCACCGCCACCACATCGTGGTTGCGGTCGTTGGTGAGCAAGCGGGTGTTGGCCAGATCGCGCTCTCGCGGATCGCCCGAGAGCTTGAAGGCCTTGGTGTCCACCGTTTTGATGCCATAGCGCTTGGCCGCCCGTTGCCAGGCCTGGCCTTGCAGCTGGTCGGCGGCTTCGGGGCCTTGCAGCACCAGCGCGTTGCGCCACGAACGCGCCGCCAGATACTGGGCCAGCGCATCGCTCAACATGGCTTGACTGGGGTAGCTGTGAAACAGCATGGCCGCGCACTGGCTGCCCCGCAGGGCATCGGCAGCGGCGCTGGCGTTGAACAACAAGGCACTGCTGCCTGCGGCCTGCACGGCTTGGGCCAACTGGGCTTCGGGCAGATCCAGCACCCAATAGGCCACACGGTCGTTTTTGAGTTGCTGCAAGACCTTGCCCAGATCCGCAGCGCTGCCCGCCGTGGCTTCGATCACTTTGATCGAGTGCCCGGCCGCACGCAAACCGACTTCGGCATCGCTGGCCCCCAACTGCGCCGCTTGCAACAAGCGCCCGGCGGGATGACCCGGGTAACGGCGCTCCAGACGGCGGCTTTGGTAACGGGTGTCGTCGTCCAAAGACACCAAGGCCACCGTGTAATTGGCCGCCTGCGCCACGGGTGCTGCGCTCAGGCCCACGGCCAGCAGACTCAGTGCCGTCAACGCCTTTGCAGCCAAAACTGGCTGCAAAAAACCTGGGGCAAATCGTGCTTGCTCCTGGTTGGTGCTGGCCCCACTGCGGCCATCGGGGCTGGGCGTCATGGGCTCACCAGCGGGGTGTGGGGCACACGGCCTGCGGCCACGGTGCGGATGGCTTTGCCTGCCTGCGTGTCCACCAAGGTCATGTCATCGGACAAGCCATTGGTCACGTACAGCTGTTTTTCATCCTGGCTCAAGGCCATGCCCCAAGCCCGCTTGCCCGCCAGCACGGTGCGGCGCACTTTGCGCGTGGCCACATCGACCTCGGCCACATGGTTGGCTTTGCCAAGGCTGACCCAGGCGGTCTTGCCGTCTCGCGTCATGACCACGCCCACCGGGGTGATGTCGCTGGCGCGCATGCCCTTGATGTCAAAGGTGATGGTGCCCTTGACGGTGTGGGTCTTGCCATCGATCACCGACACATTCGAACTCAGCTCATTGCTGACCCATATTTCACGGCCATCCGGCGAGGCGGCAAAGCGCCGTGGGCGATTGCCCACTTTGATGTCTTTGACGATTTTTTTGCTGCTCAGATCAATCAGGTGAACCAAATTGGCTTCCTCGGAAGTCACATACGCAAATTTGCCATCGCGGGTGAGCATCACACCCTCGGGCTCGCCCCCGGTTTTGACCTCGAACAGCGGTTTTTTGGTGGCCAGGTCATAGGCTGCGAGCACACTGTCGTCTTCAATCGAGACATACGCCACCTTGCCATCCGGGCTCAGGTCAAAAATTTCAGGGCTGTCACCCAGTGCCACGGTATCGACCATCTTGCCGCTGGCGCGGTCCACCACGCCGAGCTGGTTGCTGTCACCGCAACACACATAAATTTTGGACGGGTCTTTGCTGAACATCATGTGGCGCGGGCGTTTGCACACATCGATCTTGGATTGCAACTTGCCTGCGGCATCGAACACCAGCACCTGGTTGTCCTTTTCAGAGGACACATAAACGCTTTGAGCTTGGACCCGTCCAGCCCAAGACAGCGCCAGAGCCACGGCAAAGGTGCAGGCCGTCAAACCTCGTACGAGGGGGGTGCGGGGTGATTTCACGAAAGAGGTCTCCATTTTTGAGTTTTATGCAGGTGTTCCGTTTTGACACACTGCGCGCAAGCCAAACATTATTTTGCAAGAGCTGTGCCTAAAGGGGTGCAAAAATTTCACAGCTTGGCCCGACTCCGCTGGCTTGCGGATTTTTGTGTTTTCCACATCACCCGATGGTTCACCTTGGGTTTTTGACCACTCTAGTGCGCTCTTGGCGTGTAATTTGCTTAAATTGCTGCATGACACATGGTTTTTCTGCGCGCCACACCTGGACCCGACGACATTGGCTGCTGAGCGCTGCCGGCATGGCTTGCACCCCTTTGGCCCAAGCCAATACACCGCAATCCTGGCCACAAAAACCGATTCAACTCATCGTGCCCTGGCCTGCCGGTGGTGGCACCGACCTGAGTCTTCGCATCCTGGCCGAAGAAGCGGGCTATCGCCTGGGCCAAACCATCGTGGTCATCAATAGGCCCGGAGCAGCGGGCACCATGGTGGCCCCCTTGCTCAAAGCGGCCTTGCCCGATGGTTACACCATTGGCCAATTGCCCTTGCCGGTGTTGCGGCACGCACTCATGAACAAAGTGCCCTGGGACCCTTTGACCGACTTGAGCCCCATCTTGCAAGTGTCCAGCACCACCTTTGGACTGCTGGTGCCCACCAGCAGTCCATGGCACAAGGTGCAAGACCTGCTGGACTGGGCCCGCCAGAACCCCACAGCCCTGATGCTGGGCTCTACAGGCATGGGCTCGACACCACACCTGGCCATGGAAGATCTGCTGGGCGCACAGCAAATCGCCTACACCCACATTCCCTTCAAAGGCACCACTGACCAAATGCTGGCCTTGGCCAGCGGCAACATCATGGCCGGGGTCAACTCCACAGGTTTTACCCCTTGGGTCGAACAAGGCAAGCTGCGCCTTTTGGCGGTGTTCAGCGACAAGCGCAGCAACCGCTGGCCAGCGGTGCCCACCATGAAAGAGTTGGGATTTGCGCAATCGGTCTATCACTCGCCGTGGGGCCTGGTGGCCCCCTCGGGCACCCCGGCGGCCATTGTCAAAACATTGCATGATGCGTTTCGGGCTGCCATGTTCACACCACGCCATATCAACGAATTGCAACGCTATGACCAAGACGTCGCCTACCTCGACAGCCAAAGCTACAAACAGACCCTGCTGCAAATCGCGGCGCGTGAACGCCAGTTGCTGCAACGCATGAAACTGCTGGCCGAATGACCCGTTCGATGGAATCCCGCATGACCTCCTCCGCCACACCTGCCGCAGCACTGCAAGCCCACAACTTGAGCAAGGCCTACCAAGGCCATGTGGCCCTGCGCGAGCTCAGCGTGAGCCTCATGCCCGGTGAGCGCGTTGCACTGCTGGGGCCCAACGGCGCGGGCAAATCCACGCTGATGCAGCTGCTGACGGGCTTGTTTGCGCCCGATACCGGCAGCATCCACATCCTGGGCCACGACATGCGCAGCGCCGCCCCCCGCGCCCTGGCCCACTTGGGGGTGGTGTTCCAGCAACCGGCCCTGGACCTGGACCTGAGCGTGCAGGCCAATTTGCGCTTTCACACCGACCTGCACGGCATGCCCCGCGCCACGGCCGACGCCCGCATCCATGAAGGGCTGGAGCGCCTGGGCCTGATGGAACACCTGCACAAGCCCTGCCGCACCCTGTCGGGCGGCAACCGGCGCAAGATCGAACTGGTACGCGCCCTGCTGCACCGCCCTGCCGTGCTGCTGATGGACGAAGCCACCGTGGGCCTGGACCCGGCCTCGCGCGTGCAACTGCTGCAAGCAGTGCAAGACCTTCAACGCGAACAAGGCGTGGCCACCCTCTGGGCCACCCACCTGGTCGAAGAAGTCGAACACGCCGACCGCGTGATCGTGCTGCACAAAGGCGCCATCCGCCACCAAGGCCGCGTGGCTGACCTGCTGACCGACACCGGGCAGGCCTCGGTGCAAGAAGCGTTTTTGAGTTTGACGCGGGTCTGAGAGGCCAAGGCCTGCTGTTTTTTTAAGCCTATTGATCCGGCCCTTTGAAGTCTGAAGGGTGACTTCAACCTTGCACCTTGTGGGAGCTAGCCCTGTTGGCGATCAGGCGCTTGTGGACCACAGGTTTTTCGCTTGCAGGGCAAGCTCCCACAGCCTCCTGCCAACGGGCAACACACGGCTCAGGCTTCATCGGGCCCAATCTATACCCTGCAACAGATTCCCTGCTGCGCCCCCATCGCCAGCAGGGCTGACTCCTCCAAATCAAGATGTGTTTTTTTGTGGAAGCTTGTCCTACAAGCGATTGACCCCAAACCCACGCGTCATCTGCGTGACGCCTCGTTTCCGGTGAAACAGGTAGCCTCTGCTTTTCACCCATCAGGAGACATCCCATGCTCACACTCTGCGGCTTTGCGGCCAGCAACTACTACAACAAAGTCAAATTCGCCTTGCTCGAAAAAGGCGTGTCTTTCACTGAAGAGTTGGCCTGGGTGGGTCAGACTGATGCGCACAGCAGCCCCTTGGGCAAGGTGCCTTACATCAAGACGCCCGGTGGCTCGCTGTGCGAATCGGGCGTGATCATGGAATACATCGAGCAGCAGCACCCACAGCAACCGCTGCTGCCTGCTGACCCGTTTGCCGCCGCCAAAGTGCGTGAGTTGGTGACTTTTCTGGAGCTGCATCTGGAGTTGGTGGCCCGCAACCTGTATCCCCAGGCGTTTTTTGGCGGCAAGGTCAGCGAAAGCACCCTGGAAAAGACAGGCGCCCAGCTGGAAAAGAACATCGCCGCCTTTGCCAAGCTGGCCCAGTTTTCACCGTTTGTGGCGGGCGATCAGCTGACCCTGGCAGACTGCGCGGCAGTGGTCCATCTGCCGCTGGTGTCTGGCGCGACCAAGCTGGTGTATGGCCGCGACTTTCTGGCGGATCTGCCGGTGCGCGACTACATCAAGCGCATGAACGAGCGGCCCACCATGCAGCAAGTCAACGCCGACCGCAAAGCCAACACCGAGTTGATGCTGACGCGGATGAAGTCAGCCTGACATGCGTCCGGCCACTGGGGTGGGCGATTAGCGGGCAGACGTCGGACGCTGCGAGTACCGACCTGAAAAAAACAGAAGCGCCCCCGCAGGTCGGTGGTCGAAGACTACGACGTTGGTGATTTGAGGTGTATCAAGCGGCCAGTGCCTTGCCAGGCCTTGCTTGCTGCTGCTTGATGCACATCAACATCTTTTGCGCCCAGGAGGTTCAGGATAGGCGCATGAACTCATCTGACACACGCCACCGCGAACGCCTTTTGCGTGAGCGCGCCCTCCTTCTTCAACGCATGGCGCAAGAGCGCGGCGGCCTGGTGTCGCGTGTCGACATGGCGGCCGAGCACGATGTTCGGGATTTTGAAAACCGTGCACAAGCCATCTCCGAGCGCGATGACGAATTCGCCATGAACGAGCATGAAACGGCGGAGCTGGGCGCTTTTGAAGAAGCGCTGGAGCGGCTGGATGCGGGCCTTTACGGTCAATGCAAAGACTGCGGCGAGCAAATTCCCGAAGCACGCCTGGCGGCCTACCCAGCCGCCTTGCGTTGCATGGCCTGCCAGAACATTTTTGAAAAAACCCATTTAAAAGGCACCTCATGAGCACTTTCCACGCCATTGTCTGGATGGACCACCAAGAGGCGCATGTTGTCATGTTTGACCGTGAGCATGTCCAGGCGCAGCGCATTCACTCGCGCAGCCACCACAAGCACCAGGGCAAAGGCGTTGACGCCGTGGCGTTTTACCAAAGCATTGCCACCGACTTGCTGGGAAGTCATGAAGTGCTGCTGACCGGTCCAGGCTCGGCGCACCAGGACTTTCGCACTTGGTGCAGCGCCCATGAACCGGGCACCAGTGGGCGCATCGTGGACAGTATCACCACCGATCACCCCAGTGATGCGCAATTGGCGGCGCTGGCTCGCCAGTACTTCAAGAAGTTTGATGCCTTGGCGAGCGCCCCCAGCCAGGTTTGACACTGGATTGCCACACTTCGCTCGCGATGACGAGAGCTTGACCTGTCATGACGAGGGCGTTGGCCGCAATGACGAGAGGGTGCAGCAAGATGATGGGAGATGGACGTCATGGTTGGTTCCTCACTGAGTGCGATGCGTGGCAATCCAGAGGGTCGCCGCACCCACCACTCCCTGAACTTTGACGGCCATCAGGCTGCTATGCTTGGCCGTATGCGCAGCCTTTTTCATTTTGCTTTTCACGTCACCGACCTCGACGAGGCGCGTCGCTTTTATGGCGGCGTACTCGGTTGCCAGGAGGGGCGCTCGACCGCCACCTGGGTGGACTTTGATTTCTTTTCGCACCAGATTTCCCTGCATCTGGGCGAACCCTTCAAGACCAGTCTCACCGGGCATGTGGGCGAGCATTTGGTGCCCATGCCGCATTTCGGTCTGATCTTGCAAAAGGACGATTGGCAGGCACTGGCCAATCGTTTGCAGGCAGCGCACATGACCTTTGTGATTACTCCGCAGCTGCGCTTTGCCGGGCAGCCCGGCGAGCAATGGACCATGTTCTTCATGGACCCATTTGGCAACCCGATCGAAGTCAAAGGCTTTAGCAGCCTGGACACGGTTTACACGAGCTGATTGGCCATGGAACACACTTTTGCCTCTGCCACCATCTTGTTGCTGCTGATCACTGATCCGCTGGGCAACATCCCGATTTTTGTGAACGCATTGCAGGCCGTGCCCCCCGAGCGTCGCGCCCGCGTGATCGTGCGCGAGGTGCTGATCGCTTTTGGCATGCTGCTGGCCTTCATGTTCGTCGGCCAATCGTTTTTGCAGGCCATGAGCCTGTCGGATGTGTCTTTGCAAATCGGCGGCGCGGTCGTGCTGTTCCTGATTGCACTGCGCATGATTTTTCCGCCACCTGTGCAAGAAGTGCCAGAACAAATGGCCGAACCCCTGATCGTGCCCTTGGCCATTCCAGCGCTGGCAGGGCCTTCGGCCATGGCCACAGTGCTGCTTCTGGTGAGTCAAGCGCCCGAGCGTCGCCTGGAGTGGGTGGCGGCGCTGTGCGTGACCATGCTCGTTTGCGCCGCGGTTTTGCTGCTGGCCGAGCGTCTGCAGCGTCTGGTGGGCCTGCGTGTGGTGAGCGCATTTGAACGCCTGATGGGCCTGATCCTGGTGTCCATCTCGGTGGAAATGCTGATCCGCGGCCTGAAATCCCTGGCCCAATCCTGGCCACATTGATCCCTCTACCCCGACATGGGCATGTGCCCAAGCCAGCAACGTCGGACTCTTCGAGTACCGACCTACGGGGAGGCGGTGTATTTGTGGGTTGACCGCCTCAGTTGGCGATCTTGGTGCTGAGAAGGGGCACTTGCTGCTTGGTGCGTGGGGTGCCGATGGGACGGCTGGATTGGCCTTTTTGGGTGGTGGCGATGTCGTCTTCGCTGGGGTAGATGCCTTCGAGCCAGTAGTCAAACACGCGCCTGGCAATGGGCGCAGCAGACACGGCGCCAAAACCGGCGTTTTCGACCACCACGGCCAAAGCGATTTTGGGTGATTCTGCCGGGGCATACGCCATGTACAGCGCGTGGTCGCGTTGGTGCTCGGCCAGTTTGGCGGCGTTGTATTTGTCTTTTTGACCAATGGTGACTGCCTGCGCCGTGCCGGTTTTACCCGCACTCAAATAGGGCGCACCGGCAAACACTTGGGCAGAGGTGCCTGAAGTGACCACCCCCACCAAGCCGTTGCGCACCACAGCGATGTGGTCAGGGTTGTAGCCCAGATTGACCGGCGCCGTGTCGGTCACCGATGACTGAACGTGTGTGAGTGCATCTTGAATGGCACTGACCACCCGAGGCGTGAACTTGAGCCCGCCACTGGCCACGGTGGCAGTGGCCGAGGCCAGTTGCAGCATGGTGAAGGCGTTGTAGCCCTGCCCAATGCCCAGCGAGATGGTTTCGCCGGCGTACCATTTTTGTTGTTCGGGCTTTTTGTAGTAATTGCGCTTCCAGTCGGTGCTGGGCAAGATGCCACGCACTTCGCCAGGCAAGTCGATGCCGGTGATCTGTCCAAAGCCCAGGGGCTTCATGAAATCATGGATGGAGTCCACGCCCATGTCGTTGGCCAACGAATAGAAATAGACGTTGCTCGACAAGGTGATGGCACGCACCATGTCCACCCCGCCCAGACCCGCATCGCCATGGCTTCGGAAGGTGTGCCCGCCAAAGGTCCATGAGCCCGCATCGTTGATGACCGTGGTGGCATTGCGTTTGCCTGTATTGAGTGCACCCAGAGCCATGAAAGGCTTGTAGGTGGAGCCTGGCGGGTAGGTGCCGCGCAAGGCCCGGTTGAGCAGCGGTTTATCGAGTGATTCGTTGAGCGTCTGCCAGCTTTCGACATCAATGCCTTCGACAAACAAGTTGGGATCAAAGGTGGGTTTGCTGACAAAGGCCAGGATTTCGCCGGTGTTGGGGTCCAGGGCGACCAAGGCGCCGCGCCGGGTGCCAAACAGGTCTTCCACCATTTTTTGCAAATGGATGTCGATGGACAGCACCACGTTTTGTCCGGGCGTGGCCGGGCGGCTGGACAAGCTGCGAGTAGCCCGGCCACCGGCCGATGTCTCGACCTGGTTCACGCCGGTGATGCCGTGCAGTTCACGCTCGTAACGCTGCTCAACACCGAGCTTGCCAATGTATTCAGTACCCCGGTAATTGCCCGCATCGTCGTCTTCTTCAATGCGCTCTTTTTCGCGGGCGTTGATGCGGCCGATGTAACCGATCACATGACTGGCCAGCTCGCCAAAAGGGTATTGGCGGAACAGGCGCGCTTTGATCTCGACCCCCGGAAAGCGGTAACGCTGGGCGCTGAAGCGGGCCACCTCTTCGTCGGTCAGGCGGGTGCGAATCGGCAGGGAGTCGAAGCTGCGGGAGTCTTCACGCACTCGCTTGAAACGGCGGCGATCTTTGGGTTGAATGTCCACCAATTCGCTCAATTCATTGATGGTGGCTTCAAGGTCGGCGATTTTGGAGGGTGTGATCTCCAGCGTGTAGGCCGAATAATTGCTGGCCAAAACCACGCCGTTGCGGTCAAGAATGGTGCCCCGTGGCGGCACCGTGGGCACCACCGATGTGCGGTTGTTTTCGGCTTGCTCCATCAGGTCGTCATGCCGCACGATTTGCAGATACGACAGCCTGACGAGCAGCAAAACAAAACACAGCAAAACGAACAACTGGGTGACCACCACACGCTGGCGAAATCGCTGGATTTCCGCTTGGGTGTCGCGCAGTTCGGCAAGCGAAGGCAGGCTCAGCGACATGGTCAAAGAGGCCGGATGTTGTCAGGCGCAAAGGCGCGCTTTTGTGGCGCCAGCAGCAAGGTGCCCACCAGGGGCCACAGCGCCGCCTGCATCAGGGGCATAAACAATTGGCTCCAATGCGGCCAGGCATCTTGCACCACCAGGCGAGTGATCCATTCGACCAAAGCGGCAATCACGAACAAGGGCACGATTTGCACCGCTTGCTCACGCAGCGAAAACCACAGCAGGCGCCGCTGAATAGCCATGGCCATGCTGCTCAGTACCACATAGGACAAGGCGTTTTGCCCCAGCAGGGCCGACTCGTGCACATCGAGCGCCAGCCCCAGCAAGAAAGCCAGGCCCAGGCCCACACGCCTGGGCTGGTGCACATTCCAGAACACCAACACAATGGCCAACACATCGGGCAACCAGCGATAACCGCTCAAGCCCAGCAGCATGTTCAGCAGCAGGGCCAGTACCAGCGTGAAAGCGATGAAACGGGGATTGGCCGGCAGCAGCAACTGACGGCCTGCGGGCATGATCATGGCGTGGCTCCCGGGCTTGATGCGGCTGCAGCGGGCGACTTGGCCTTGCCTTTGGTGCCAGTTGCACGCTGAGTCTCGGCCAGCGGCTCGGGCTTGGCGGGCCAGTCCTTGACGGGCATGAGCACCAGCAAATGACGGCCGCGCTGCACAGACACAGGTGTGGCCTGCACGCGGGCAAACGAAGAGTCCACTCGGCGATCAATGCGGCTGATGCGCCCCACATGCAGGCCCGGCGGGTAAACCCCGTCAATGCCGCTGGTGGTGAGCAAGTCCCCTTGCTGCATGTCGGTGCCCGCCGGTACAAATTTGAGATCCAGGGAACCGGCCACCGTAGAGCCCCCATAGGCCACATGGCGGCTGCCGGTGCGGGCGTTCATGACGGGGATGGTCTGCTCGCGGTCAGTCAGCAAGGTGACCTCGCTGACCAAGGGGTAGACACGCGTGACCTGCCCGACCACGCCTGCTGCATTGATGACGGCAGAACCCGCCAGGATGCCTGCCAACTGCCCGCGGTCCACCACCACGCGGTCGGTGTAGGGGTCTGCTGTGTCGTACAGCACTTGAACGGCCTTGGAAGGACCCGCCACTTCGGCGCGCAGATCGAGCAATTGCCGCAACTGGGCATTCTCCTGGGTCAGCTGCTCCACTTGTTGCAGACGCTGGGCCTGGGCGATGGCGCGGCTTTGAAACACCTGCGCCGCGTCTTGCGCTTGGTTCAGATCCCCAAAATATTGAGTCACCGCCTGGAAGGTGCGCCCCGGTTGCAAAGACAACCATTCCAGCGGCGCCAACACCAATGAAATGCCCGAGCGAATGGGCTGAGAGATTTTGAAACGGTGGTCTGCCGCCATCAGCAAGATGGACAACAGTCCGAGCATGACCAGCTTGGATGTTGCAGACAATCCCTGCCGAAAAATCGGCGGAACACTGCGGTCGATGGTATCCAAGGCCATGATTGGGTAGAGCCGTTTTCAGGTGAGAGGGGAAAAAGGCACCAGGCACACAGGTCTGCAGCCCCCAAAGCGAACGGCTTACTCGCTGGTGAAGATGCTGCCCAGTTGGTCCATGCGCTCCAGCGCCATGCCGCAACCGCGTGCCACGCAGGTCAGCGGGTCTTCGGCCACCAGCACCGGCAGACCTGTTTCTTCGGCCAGCAATCGGTCAAGATCGCGCAACAAGGCGCCACCACCGGTGAGCATCATGCCGCGCTCGGCAATGTCGGCGCCCAACTCGGGGGGTGTTTGCTCCAGCGCGGTCTTGACGGCCGAGACGATCTGGTTGAGCGGATCGGTCAGGGCTTCCAGGATTTCGTTGGAGCTGATGGTGAAGCTGCGGGGCACGCCTTCGGACAGGTTGCGGCCCTTGACTTCCATTTCCTTGACTTCGCTGCCCGGGAAGGCCGAACCGATGTTTTTCTTGATGGCTTCTGCGGTGGGTTCACCGATCAGCATGCCGTAGTTGCGGCGGATGTAGCTGATGATGGCTTCGTCGAACTTGTCACCGCCCACGCGCACGCTGCCTTTGTAAACCATGCCGCCCAGCGAGATCACGCCCACTTCGGTGGTACCACCGCCAATGTCAACCACCATGGAGCCCGAAGCTTCCGACACAGGCAGGCCCGCGCCGATGGCTGCGGCCATGGGTTCTTCGATCAGGTACACCTCAGAAGCGCCTGCGCCCAAAGCCGATTCACGAATCGCCCGGCGCTCGACTTGGGTGGAGCCACAAGGCACGCAAATGATGATGCGGGGGCTGGGGCGGAAGGTGCTGCGGGGGTGCACCATGCGGATGAACTGCTTGAGCATCTGCTCGGTGACGGTGAAGTCGGCGATCACGCCGTCTTTCATGGGGCGAATGGCTTCGATGTTGCCGGGCACCTTGCCCAGCATGGCCTTGGCTTCGTGGCCCACGGCCTGCAAAGTCTTTTTGCCTTGGGGGCCGCCTTCGTGGCGGATAGCGACCACCGAGGGCTCGTCCAACACGATGCCCTTGTCACGTACAAAAATCAGGGTGTTGGCAGTGCCCAGGTCAATGGCCAGGTCACTGGAAAAATAACGACGGAATGAAGAAAACATTCTGGAATCCTTAGGGGCCGCGACCGATCCACGAAAAAAGCCTGGAATGGACGGGCGCAACAATCAAATCTGGGGTGTCATGCGGTCTTGTGCAAAGACGGTTCTTGACACTGCAGCAAACACAGGATAATACCCGATCCCCCGGCCAAGGGCGTGTGTGTACGCATCGCCTGGCTTGGAAAAACAGACCTTTACAACTTCTTTCAAACCATGTCCCTGACCCCGCAGGATATTGCCCGGATCGCGAACCTCGCCCGGCTGGAACTCAAGCCCGAAGAAAGCGAGCGCATGCTCACTCAGATCAACGGCTTTTTTGGCATCGTGCAAGCCATGCAGGCGGTGGACACCACCGGCATCACCCCCATGGCCCACCCCGTGGCCGCCATCCAGGACATCACGCTGCGCCTGCGCCCCGATGTGGCGAGCGAGCCCAACCAACGCGATCTCAACCAGCAAAGCGCCCCCGCCGTTGAGCGCGGCCTGTTCCTGGTCCCCAAAGTCATCGAGTAAGCCATGAGTGATCTGCACAACCTCAGCGTGAAAGCGCTGGCCAGCCTTTTGCAAACCAAAGAGGTCAGCGCCGTCGAAGTGGCCACGCGTTTTCTGGCCCGCATGGGCGGCAACCCGCACAACGCCTTTCTGGACATCGACAGCGAAGTGACGCTGGCCCAGGCCCGCGCCTCCGACGTCAAACTGGCGAACGGCACAGCTGGCCCCCTCGAAGGCGTGCCCGTGGCGCACAAAGACGTGTTCGTCACCCGCGACTTCGCGACCACAGCAGGCTCCAAAATCCTGAGCGGCTACCGCTCGCCTTTTGACGCCACCGTGGTGCAGCGCCTGCGCACGGCGGGCATGGTCACTTTGGGCAAGCTCAACTGCGACGAATTCGCCATGGGCTCGGCCAACGAAAACTCCGCCTATGGCCCGGTGCAAAACCCTTGGGACACAGCCCGCGTGCCAGGCGGGTCTTCTGGCGGCAGCGCCGCCGCTGTGGCCGCAGGCTTGGCCCCTGCAGCGACGGGCACCGACACGGGAGGCTCGATCCGCCAGCCCGCCAGCTTTTGCGGCATCACCGGCATCAAACCCACCTATGGCCGAGCATCGCGCTACGGCATGATCGCCTACGCCTCCAGCCTGGACCAAGCGGGCCCCATGGCCCGCAGCGCCGAAGACTGCGCGCTGTTGCTGAGCGCCATGTGCGGCGCGGATTTGGACCGTGACTCGACTTCGCTCGACATGCCGACCGAAGACTTTTCGGCATCGCTCAACAACTCACTCGAAGGCCTGCGCATTGGCATTCCCAAAGAGTTCTTTGGTGAAGGCCTGCACGCCGATGTGCGCGCTGCGGTGGACGGCGCTTTGCGCGAATACGAAAAGCTCGGCGCCAAGCTGGTGCCCATCAGCCTGCCGCGCACCGAGTTGTCTATTCCCGTGTACTACATCATTGCCCCGGCCGAAGCCAGCTCCAACCTCAGCCGCTTTGACGGTGTGAAGTTCGGCCACCGCGCCAAGGACTACACCGACTTGGTGGACATGTACAAAAAGACCCGTGCCGAAGGCTTTGGCAACGAGGTCAAGCGCCGCATCATGACGGGCGCTTATGTTTTGAGCCACGGCTACTACGACGCCTATTACCTGCAAGCGCAAAAAATCCGCCGCATGATCGCCGACGATTTCCAAAATGCGTTCAAAGAATGCGACGTGATCGCAGGCCCCGTGGCCCCATCTGTGGCCTGGAAGTTTGGTGAAAATGCCAACGACCCGGTAGCCGACTATTTGGCCGACATCTTCACCCTGCCTGCCTCGCTGGCCGGTTTGCCCGGCATGAGCGTGCCCGCAGGCTTTGGCGCGGGCGGCATGCCCGTGGGCTTGCAGCTGATCGGCAACTACTTCAAGGAAGCCCAGTTGCTGAACGCCGCACACCGCCTGCAACAAGCCACCGATTTCCACCTGCAAAAACCGGCAGGAGTCTATACACCATGAGCAAACTCGTCCAAGGCTACGAAGTCGTCATCGGCTTCGAAACACACGCCCAACTTTCGACAAACAGCAAGATCTTCAGCCGTGCCCCCACGGCCTTTGGTGCCGAAGCCAACACACAAGCCTGCGCGGTGGACATGGCCCTGCCCGGCACGCTGCCCGTGATGAACATCGGTGCTGTGGAACGCGCCATTGAATTTGGTCTGGCCATCAACGCGCACATCGCCGAGCGCAGCATCTTTGCGCGCAAAAACTACTTCTACCCCGACCTGCCCAAGGGCTACCAGATCAGCCAGTTTGAGATCCCCGTAGTGCAAGGCGGCGAGGTGTCGTTCTTCTTGGAAGTGGGCAAAGAGACCGTGCGCAAAACCGTGCGCCTGGAGCGTGCCCACCTCGAAGAAGACGCGGGCAAGTCGCTGCACGAAGACTTCATTGGTCAAAGCGGCATTGACCTGAACCGCGCAGGCACCCCTTTGCTGGAAATCGTGACCCAGCCCGACATGCGCAGCAGCGAAGAGGCCGTGGCCTACGCCAAAGAACTGCACAAAATCGTGACCTGGATTGGCATCTGCGACGGCAACATGCAAGAAGGCTCGTTCCGGTGTGATGCCAACGTGTCGGTCCGCAAACCCGGTGGCTCGCTGGGCACACGCCGCGAGATCAAGAACCTGAACAGCTTCAAGTTCATGCAGCAAGCCATCGACTACGAAGTGCGTTGGCAAATCGACCAAATCGAAGACGGCCACACCATCCAACAAGCCACCGTGCTCTTCGACCCCGACACGGGCGAGACCCGCGCCATGCGCACCAAAGAAGACGCCGCCGACTACCGCTACTTTCCTGACCCGGACCTGCCACCACTGGTGATCGGCCGCGACTGGGTCGAGCGCGTCAAAGGCGAAATGGCCGAGCTGCCGCGCGTGATGGCCGAGCGCTTCGTCCAAGACTACGCCCTACCCGAATACGACGCCACGCAGCTGACGCAAAGCAAGGCGGTCGCCGCCTACTTTGAAGCCACCGCCAAAGCCTGCGGCCAAGCCAAACTGGCCAGCAACTGGATCATGGGCGAAGTCTCACGCCGCCTGAACGCCAGCGAGATGGCGATCGAACAAGCCCCGGTGAGCGCGGCCCAACTGGCCGCTCTGATCGGCCGCATCAGCGACAACACCATCAGCAACAACGCGGCGCGTCAGGTGTTTGAAGGTTTGTGGAACGGTGAAGGCGAAGTCGACGCCATCATCGAAGCCAAAGGCCTCAAACAGATGAACGACACCGGCGAGCTGGAAAAAATCATCGACGAGGTGCTGGCCGCCAACCCCAAGAACGTGGAAGAGTTCAAGGCGGGTAACGCCAAGGCTCTGAACGGCTTGGTCGGCCCGATCATGAAAGCCAGCAAGGGCAAGGCCAATCCCGCCCAAGTCAACGAGTTACTAAAGAGAGCACTTTTTGCGTAATAATTTGATCCAAGATTCTACTGCTCTGAGTGCAGATGCTACGAACTACTGCAGAGGCAGACGTGTTGGGCAACATCGCAGAACCGACGCCACCGCTGACTGTCATCCGACGTTACTCACGCCATGTAGGTCAAAGTCGCCGACAGTAACGACTTTGAAGTCGTGGGCTTTTACTGTTGTGCTTTCCAATAAAAAAACAGAACCCTATGCAGGAGAAATGCTTGAACAGTGCCGATCAAAACGCCCTGGCACCTATTGCCGAAGAGGTGCTAGGAAAGCTCCAAGAAGTCGCCACAGCGGCGCGTGAATGGCTACAGGACCCAACAGGTCCCAGTGTTGACACACTGGTGCCTGGCTCTGTTTCAGACGCTGCAAAGCGCAATGTTGCAAAAATCAATAAGGAAAACCGTTCGGCCTACCAGCGGTTGAGCAAGGAGCCAGTTGTCTCCCGTGTCGTTGCTGAAGATGAAAGTGGCGGCTTTCACACCAAGTTCTTTTGTCGTGCCGACCAGGGCATGGCCAACCGTGGGGTCATCAGCTATCTCACGAAGTGGGGTCGTCTGGCCTCGATGCCAGTCGGGGATGAGTACATCACTCCCGATGGTCAAGCCTGGATCGTCGTCTCCAAAACTGGTCTTCGTCCTGAGGAAATCAACGGGCAATGGGACGCCTATTCGGTTGTGCAGCGCGAGGATCTGCCAAGCGTCACGATTGAGTCACTTCGGGCTCTGTTGCAGGCGGAGCGCCCGACACACAGCGCACGCAACCTATTGGAAGAAATCCTCGCCGAAGAGGCCAAGAAGGCGACGGTTGAGGAGGGTATCCGCCGGAGTGTGATCACTCGGATGGGTTTGCGGGATCAGCCCATTCTGGACAAGTTTCAAGACGAGGTATTTCGTCTATCGCTGTCGCATCAAGTCGTTCTGCTGGGGCCACCAGGCACAGGGAAAACCACTACTCTCATTCGGCGCCTCGGTCAAAAGTTGGACATTCAATATCTCGATGAAGACGAGCAACGGGTAGTTCAGGAGGTTGCTGTTGCGCAAGGGTTGTCGCATGAGCGCAGTTGGCTAATGTTCACGCCCACTGAACTGCTCAAGCAGTACCTGAAAGAAGCATTCAACCGGGAGCTGGTACCAGCTTCCGATCAAAACCTTCGGACCTGGGACGACCATCGAAGAGATCTGTGCAGACAGACTTTCGGCATCCTCAGGACGGCGACCGGTGGTGGTACCTTCATCCAGAAGACCGGGCTTAACAGCTTGCTAGATACCACGATAAGAAACCAAGTCGAGTGGTTCACTGACTTTGATTCTTGGCAGGGTCAAATCTACTTGCAGGAGCTGACCGCTGCCGCCCAGATTCTCCAGCAATCGATACACAGGCAGGCTGGCGAGTTAGGCAAGGTGTTAGCTTTGGTGCTTGGCGAGCATCAAAGTTGGCCGTCAACATTGAGCCAGTTGGCAGGGGATTTACCCCGGATTCAGTCCTTTGTTGCGCAATTCAGGGAGGAGATAGGCAAACGACTCGAAGCTGCGTTGATTGCACAACTACAGACGAATCGCAACTTCGTGGCTGAGTTCGCCTCGTTCTTGGAGACTTTGCAGCAAGCTGATACCGACGAAGCTGATGAAGCAGAGCTGGACGACGATGAAGACGCGCAGGGGCCGAAAGTGGGGGTGCAGGCCGCGACCAACGAGTATTTCCAATCACTCAGGATTTTGGCGCGTGGTGCTGTCACCAAGCGTGCGGTGAACAAGGCCAGTCGCAGCGGCAAGATCCTTGAGTGGCTGGGTAATCGCGTACTCGCCCAAAGTGACCTCATCGACATCGGGAATAAGCTGATTCTTCAGTCCGCAGCTCGTCGCTTTGTGACGCCCGTCAGAGGGTACATCAATGGTGTGGGCAAACGCTATCGCGCGTTTCGCCGCGAGCGGCAGAGTACGGGTACTTGGTATCAGTCTGGGACATTAGATCAGCGTGAGGTTCACCCGTTGGAGCTGGATGTGATCCTTCTGGCCACCCTTAAAGCTGGCAATCAGTTGATCGGCCGTCCGAATATCCAACGCGCTATTGGTAGTCCGCAATGGGCACCGTTGCAGAACATCATGAGTTGCCACCGACACCAGATTCTGGTGGACGAGGCCACCGACTTTTCCCCACTCCAGCTTGCATGCATGAACGCGTTGGCTCATCCGCGGACAAGATCAGTTTTCGCTTGCGGTGACTTCAACCAGCGACTGACCACATGGGGTGTTCGCAGTCCCGAAGTGCTTTCTTGGAGCTTGCCCAACCTGGATATCCGCGAGATCACTGTTGCCTATCGCCAGTCCAGGCAACTCAATGACTTGGCGAAAGAAATGATCCTGGCCGTTGGTGGTTCTGAGTCAAACGTCAGCCTGCCTGCAGAAGTGAATAACGAAGTGACTTCTCCTGTGCTGATAGAAAACAGCTCCACATCGCAGACCGTTCAATGGCTTGCAGACCGCATCGTCGACATTGAGCGGATTGTTGTGCAGCAGCTTCCATCAATTGCCGTTTTCGTCAACAGCGAAGATGAGGTAGCGCCAATAGCAAAAGCCCTCGAGGGTTTGCTGAGCGAGCACAACATTCCTGTGATGGCGTGTCACGAAGGGCAGGTGGTAGGTCAAGAGAGCAGCGTGCGGGTGTTCGACATCCAGCACATCAAGGGTCTGGAGTTCGAGGCTGTTTTCTTCGTTGGCGTTGACCGCTTAGCTGAACTTCAGCCAGAACTATTCGGCAAGTACATATATGTCGGCACCACACGCGCTGCGGCCTACTTGGGCCTAACCTGCGTAGGAGAATTACCCGTACAACTTGCCCCCGTGCGACATCACTTCACCGCCTATTGGGATATCAACAAATAAATAATACTAAAGAACCCAATTAATATACCTACAATCATTGCCGTGGAGCTCTAAATTTTTATGTAATCCTAGAAATGCTTCATGGCAATGCGGCTAACTTACGGGGGCAAGACTCAATGGATTCACAAGCGATGCAATTTCTAATGGCTGTTTTTCTTGGCCTGGTTTTTGGTGCAGTTATCACTTGGTTAGCGCTCAAAGGCCAGCGTGTCTCGGCCGTTGAGACCGCAGTGATCAAAGCCCAGTCTGAGTCCCAATACGAACTTTCTCAACTGCGTGAGCGCTCCAACACACTGGAATCATCTCTTCAGAAGAGTGCTTCATCTCTTAGTGAACTGAACGCACAGCTCGATCGTCGTCGTGAGGAACTCGACCAAGCGAGAGACGATGTTTCAAGGCTGTCAGAGCGAGTAGCAAGAGTTGAGAACTTGGAAAACAGCCTAAGTTCTTCTTCTGAACAGTTGCGCCGTCAGTCTGAGGAATTGCGCCAGATCACCGCCGAGGCATCGGAGAAAGCAAGCCTGGCACATTCAAACTCACAGCGAGCAGATGCCTTGGAAAAGAGTTTGAACGAGACTATGTCTCAGTTCAGGCTGGTGACTTCGGATGTAAATACACTGACTGGCATCAAGGCCACTCTGGAAGAGCAGGCATCCAGGGTCAAGCCGTTAGAAGATGAACTAGCGAATGTCCGCCTGCAGTTACAAAGCAAGACTGAAGAACTTCGGAGCGTTTCTGCTGAAGCTTCGGAGAAGGGCTCCCTTGCACAATCAAATTCTGAGAAGGCGATCAGCCTAGAAAACGACCTCATTCAATTGCGTAGCCAACTGGCTCAGGCCGTCATGGATGTTAAGGGCCTGATCGGTCAGAAGGCAACCCTGGAAGAGCAAGCCTCCCGGATCAAGCCGTTGGAAGAAGAATTGTTCAATTCCGAACAACGCCTCAGAGATGTCCAGGCAGTCCAAGCATTGTCCAACGAGCGCCGCGCCGCATTGGAAGAACAGTCCTTGCGCATACCAGCACTGGAAGATGAATTGCGACAGGCCAAGCTTGCTCGCTCGGATGCGGAATCGAACGTGACTCGACTGACAGCAGAGGTCTCACAACTGAGCACGCAACTGCAGGCTGAGCTAAAGTCTTCACAAGAAAAATTGACACTACTTGAAGATGCCAAGAACACGCTATCTGAGCAGTTCAAGAACGTAGCGAATGACATCTTGGAGGAAAAATCCAAGAAATTCTCTGAACAGAATCAAACTAATCTCGGGCAACTGCTCGATCCCCTACGCCAACAGATCCACGAATTCAAGGGCAAGGTCGAAGAGGTCTATGTACAGGAGAGTAAGGACCGGTCCGCTATGGCAGAGCAAGTACGTCAGCTAGCCTCTCTGAACCAAGCGCTCAGCCAGGAAGCCAAAAACCTGACGAATGCTCTGAAGGGGAACACTAAGACCCAAGGCAACTGGGGCGAACTCGTTCTTGAGCGGGTGTTAGAGGCTTCTGGTTTACGCAAGGGCATGGAGTACATCGTCCAAGACAGCCAAACACGAGAAGATGGTAGTCGAGCACAACCAGATGTGGTCATCATGCTACCTGAGCAGCGCAAGCTGGTAGTGGACTCCAAAGTCAGCCTCAATGCCTATGAAGAATACACCGTCGCAAATTCAGAGGACGAGCGAGTGCAAGCGGTACGAAGGCACTTGGATTCAGTTCGGAAACACGTCCTTGGTCTTTCAGCTAAAAGCTACGAGAAGCTCTATAGGAATGGCTTGGACTTTGTGCTCATGTTTGTTCCCATCGAACCCGCTTTTATGTTGTCCATCTCGAATGATGAGCGTCTATTCATGGAAGCTTGGGACCGAAATGTTCTTTTAGTCAGCCCATCCACACTGCTCTTTGTCGTTCGAACCGTGGCACATCTGTGGCGACAAGAGCAGCAGAGCCGCAATGCGCAAGATATCGCCAAACGTGGGGCGGAGCTCTACGACAGGTTGGTTGACTTCGTGAAAGATCTTGAACAGGTAGGAACCCGTCTGAAACAAGCGAGAGAGTCGTACGATGATGCCCACAAACGCCTGACGACAGGCAAAGGTAACGTGATACGCCAAGCTGAGATGCTTCGGGAGCTTGGTGTCAAGGCTACAAAAAAACTGCCATCTGAACTGGTTGAAATAGCTCGGGGTGAATTAACCTCTGTTGAGGAACTGGCGGCAATCGCGGAAGGTATCGAGCTTAGTCAAGAGGTTACAAATTCTGATGAACAAGCCTTGAATTGACATCTGTCTGGACTTGTGTATGTCGGGACACACCTATAGCGGACAGATAACCGTGAGCGATAGGGCACCTTTCAGACCCTCAGGCAGCGGACGCTTCTTGGCAGGGTTGTACGATGTACCGGGTTGTCGCTTGTATGTACCCAAGGGCTTAGGCACATCGGTTCAGCTCCTGCACTGGGGTGCTGCGCCAGGAATTGCGGTGTTTGATCTGTGAAGCGGCTCTATAGTTCGGCGCGCTGAAAGATCAAAGCACTTCCCGACCAAGCGGTCCACCGAAGTCCACTTCGTCGTGCGCGTTGTCGTTTGTGATGCCGGACAACAAATTCTCTAGCTTGTACCGCGTCCCCCGCCCCACCCCCGTCTGTACCAACACCCCCATCTCGCACAGCGCCGTGAGTTCGCGGTATGCCGCGGCGCGTGACACGCGGCACAGGTTCACGTATTTCTCTGTGCTGATGCCGTTGGCAAAGCCTTCAGGCGCCACGTCAAAAAGTTTGTTGATCGCCTTGGTTTGCGTGGGCGTGAGCTGCGGGTGTTGCTCGCGGAGTTCTGACCAGAAGCGGGTTTTGCGCATGGCCGCTTGCATGTGGTCCCAAGTGGCATCGGCTGCTTTGTGCACACAGTCCACGAACCACTGCACCCAAGGCGTCACATCCTTGTGGGCCTGCTCATGTGTGCCCTGAATATCTGAGTAAAGTCCGGCTTGGTCCCTCGTCAAGTCAAGCAACAATCAGTACATGCCCAGACCCGAAAACAACATCATCTACTACCTCCCCGGGCACGGAGGCCAATTAGCCACAGGTCTTGGTCAAGGCCTGATGGACCGGGGCTTCGATATTGCCGGTCGTGAAATACGCGGAGATTTCAGGTCCCTTCCCTTTAATGAGCAAATACAGCTCATCATGGATGATCTACAAAGCCATTTCTGGCATGAGCAGGCTCGAGTGATCTGTAACTCCTTCGGTGCTTACCTGTTTCTGCACGCGCAAACCCAGATGCCGTCTTTTTTGGGCCGAGTTCTGTTGCTGTCGCCCATCGTTGGCGAGTTCACGAATGAACAAGCCAGAACCAGTTTTTCGCCGCCACGGTCAGAACGGCTGAAAACGCTGGCCGAGGCAGGGCAATTCAACGCTCCCAAAAATTGCGAAATTCATGTCGGTGAAGAAGACTGGCAAAGCATCCCGACCAATGTGCAGGCCTTTGGTCAGTTGACGGGCATTCCCGTCACGGTCGTCCCGAATGGCGGGCATGATTTGGGTAAAGCCTATGTGGGGCCGCTGCTGGATCGGTGGCTCGCCAATTGATACCGCGTCCCCCGCCTACCCTTGTGCACCTGCCCCCATCTCGCACAGCGTCTTCAGTTTGCGGTACGCCTCGGCGCGTGAAACGCGGCACAGGTTGGCTTCTTTCTCGGGACTGATCTGGCCAGAAAGATTTCGCCGTCAGCGTGGTCAAACTGGCGGCGACAACTCCTCGAGCAAATTGGCACCCACGGTGTAGGCATACAGGCTGGCAGGGCGAAATTCGAAATCCATGCCTTTGTAGTGCACTTGCTTGTCGGTGATGGTCCTGCTGGTGATGAGCATGGGGCGCGCAGCAACAGCCGGGTGTTTTTGCAGGAATGCCACGCAGTTGTCGAGTTCGCCACGCGACTGATGGGGGCGGTCACTCCATTTGACTTCTACAGCCCAATTGGGTTTGAGGTCGCTACCACTCATGTGCACGATGTCAACCTCGCCGCCGTTCCAGCGGGCATAAAACAGCTCGGCCTGCTGGGTGTGTTGCCATTGGCTGTAAATGGCCGTTTCGGTCAGTGCGCCCATGGCTGACGCATCGGCCTGGATCGAACCGAAGAGGGCGGCACGCATGGAGGGGTTGTTCAAATACACCTTGAACGCTGCGGCACGTTTGAACCGCTTGGCATTTTGATCAATGCGTTCGACGCGACGGATCAGAAATGCCGCTTCAAGGTACTCGATGTAGCGGCGAATGGTGTTCTTGGCCACACCTGAAGTTTTGGACAGTTCATCAAGGCTGACTTCGTTGCCAGTGTTGTAGGCCAAGGTGGTGAACAGTCTGTTGAGTTCCTGAATGTCGCTGATGCCGTACAGGCTGGGCAGGTCTCTCAACAAGACCTTATCGATGATGTCACTCTTGATGTACTGGCTGGGGTCGGTACGAACAGTGGATGAAAAAACCGCTTCGGGATATCCCCCGTAGTTGAGGTAATTCACGAACTCCTGGTTGAGGGCGTTGATGTCTTTGGCGATATAGCGTGAATGCTCGCCATCAGGCTCGTGCAGCTTCTGGATCAATTCATTGTCGCGACCAATGAAGCGCAGGTATTCTGCAAAGGTGAGTGGGGGCAGTACATAGTCTGTAAACCGTCCAGCGCCCGATTCCTGGCTCTTGAGCCGCAGGGCAGCAGCGGCAGAACCTGTGGCAATGAATCGGTAGCTGGGGTAGGAGTCCACCAGGGATTTGAGATGAACTTCCCAGTTGGGCAGGTACTGCACCTCGTCAAAATAGACGTACAGCTGCGCGTCTCGACCATGGCCCTGCAACTCCTGAAAATAATTGAGCAGTTTTTCCAAGGGCAGGCCGGTATAGATTGGCGTTTCCAAAGAGACGTAGAAAACGTTTTTGGCTGGCACGCCTGCATCCAGCAAGTCTTTGATGCTTTGATAGACCATCACCGTCTTGCCGACACGGCGAGGCCCCATCAAAACCACCGCACGCCTCAGGCTGGTATCTTTCAGGATTTGCTGGAAAGCAGCAAAGTAACTGCGCCTGGGCTTGTCTTCAAAAGCAATTTTTCGGGCAGATAACGCGTCCCACCAGGGGTTATCGAACACCAGACGGGCAAGGATGTCTTCTTTGGCGATGTTGAGCATGGCGATAAGATTAATCGATTGATCTTGGCCTTATATTACTTCAAAATAAGATCAGTCTATTGATTCTATTTTTTCAACAAGCCATACCGCGTACCCAGCCCCGCTCCCGTCTCTCACAACGCCGTCAGCTCCCGGTAGGCCTTAGCACGTGAATCGCGGCAGAGATTCACGTATTTCTCGGTGCTGATGCCGTTGGTAAAACCTTCGACTTCAACGCGGGTTTTAGAGATTTACGCTTCAAAACCTATCGATAAACCTCACGCCGATTTCCGATGCGCAGCACGCGCACCACGATTTTCTGGTCCTGGATGTCACAGATGATGCGCCAGTCACCCACGCGGTATTTCCAGTAACTGCCCAAGCGCTGGCCCGAAAGTGCTTCGCCGATGTCGCGGGGGTTGGTCAAGCTGCTGACGCGTGTGCGCAAAAAACCCACCAAACGGATCTGGATGGGCTTATCGAGTTTGCGCAGGTCCTTAAGGGCGTCCGGGTCAAATTCAATTTGCCAGGCCAAGCTCGCGCTCCACGTCTTCCAGTGAAATGGTGTTTCGGTTCTTGCGTGCGCGGGACTCAGCCAGGAAATAGTCTTCCAGGTCATCGATGTGTTCGAGGATGGCTTCGCGCACCAGCGCGGTCTTGGTCAGACCGGTCTCTTGGGCCAATTGACCCAAGCGTGTTTCGATGCTTTCGGGCAGGCGGATGGCAAGCATGGTTGATTCCCTTTGAACAGTTGCTATACAAGTATAGCCAGTCAACCTGTTTCCACCAACTCAACGAATCTGCAGCAACGCCTTGATCTTGGCGCGAACTTCCTGCAGCACCTCTTCAGACACCGCGCCCTTCTTTTTGGCTTTGCGCACGCGCCAGTCCAGTGACTTGACCTGGTCCGACAAAACCACACACGGCTTTGCGCTGATTTGAGTCAGTACTTCAAAAGGGTAGCCCTTGATTTGCGTGGACAAGGGGCAGCAGATCATTAACCCCTTTTTAGCGTTGTAAGCCGCCGGACTGAGTACCAGTGCTGAGCGATGACCGGCCTGCTCATGTCCCGCTTGCGGGTCGAACTCCAGCCAAACAATGTCGCCTGCATCAGGCACATAGGCTTTCGCCACCATCAAAGCGCTTCCTGTCCCGCTGGCCCACCAAAGTCGACGGCATCGTGCGTGTTGTCGTCGGTCATCGCGGCCAACAAGTCTTCGAGTTTGTATTCGGGCTGGCTGGCGGGCTCAATGACGATTCGACCTTTGGTGGCGGTGACGATGACGTGCTGCTCCAAATCAAAGGCGGCAGACTTCATCACGGCACTGGGCAGGCGCAGGGCAGGGCTGTTGCCCCATTTGCGGATAACGGCTTCCATGTCATTCTCCTGTTGTGTCTACATTGTAGATACATTCGGTGGATTTGAGGCTGCTTGCCGTTTTCCAATATGGCCGACTCTCAATCAAGCCATCACATCGCGTCATGTGCATCCAGTGCTTGCACCGGCACCGCAGCCAGCGTGGCCTCGAATTTCTGCTGGTTGGCGGGTGTCCGTGCCGCATTTGCGCGGCGCATTTTTCAGTGAACACCGTGCCAGTCTGCGCCGCTCTTCACTGACACAAAGTCGAGGCTGAAGCCAACGATCGACAACACCTGTGAAGATTGAAAACTTCACGCAGGTCGAATCAATTCACAAATCGGTTTTCAGGTCTGCACCATCCATCAGTCCAGTGCAGCACGCCACTGTTCATGCTGCACACGTTGCTGTGCGGCTTTTTCGCGCAAGTTGGCCGGCTTGGTGATGCGCAGTTTGTGAGGTGAACCTTGACGCAACACCTCCATGGCCAGCCGCAGACCGGATTGACCAAACTCTTCAAGGATGTGTTTGCGGCGAGCCTCTGCCATGGCCAGCAACACGTTTGCGCTGTCGTGATTTTTCAGGAAGGTCATCACTTGTCGGCAATCGGTGCACTGACAGCGCATGACCGGCACCACCATGGACCAGTCGCCTTGCTCGGGCAGGGCTTTGGCCAGTGACAGATCCAAGGCCTGTTTCACACGTTCCCGCAAGGTGGACCAACCCGCAACAGCGTGCGCCGCTTTGTCCAATTCGATCAACATGGGGCTGAGCACAACGAGTGAGTGGGTGCCCAAACCTTCATTCAGTTGACGAACCACGCCAGCGGCCAGTTGGGTGCTGGGCAATAGCAGTCCGATGCGAATGAGTTCGGATGCAAATTGGCTGCGCCAAGGCCAAGCCGTGTCACGCGCATGGGGCGTCAAAGTCATCCATTGCGCTTCAAGTTGTTGCCAAAGCTGGCACCTGGCCTGTGCGAAGCGCTCAATCCAGGACAAGTCAAGCCCCGCTTGCATCATGGTGGGTATCAGCTCGGTCTGCCCCAGCAAATGCTCTCGGAATGTTGTATCGCCGTAGCTGTGTGTCCATTCACTCAGCACACTTTTGATCTGTCGCTCCAGATCATGCTTTTGCAGCCAACGACTGAGCAACTCATCGCAAAACTTCTGGCCATACGCCTTGACCAGGACGGCTAAGCCCCCGGCGTGCCCCGCGCCAAACACCCACGGCGAAGCCGTCTCCAGCAACTCAAGCGCCAGTTGCGGGTCTGACAAACTGGCAGCAATCTGGCACTGGTCTGTAAAGCGCTGAGGGTCTTCGCTTTGAAAACGGAGCAATCGCGCTTTAACGGCCTGCACCGTGCTCAGAACTTTGGCCGCTTGCGCAGGCTGGCCCGCCAACGTCACCAAAGCTTGCAAGGCCTTGTCGGCATCCAGGTCAAACTGTTGCAGCAATTCGCTCGCCTGTGGCCACAGCACCACGGCAGCACGCCGGTACCAGTAGTCCAGCGTTTCGCCGTAATTGCCCATGTACCCCTCGTATTCGGAGTTGACCAGATCGTCTTCATCGGTCTCCCGGATACTGACAATGTCGTGGTCGCGCACTTGAAGGTGTCCCATTTTTTGCACCACATTGTCGGCGTCCACCCAATGGTCAAGCGTGGTGCTGTGCTCAATGAGTTCGTCCCGCTCGGGCTCTGCCTGTATGTTGCGACGTCCGCGGTAGTCCACATCGCTCAGATCGGCCGTCCACATTTCATGAATTTCGGCCAAGGCGAGGTAAACGCGCAAGCCCAGGGTATCGGCTGCGCTGCGCAGGGCTTGTGCGTGGGTTCTGTCATTGCCCTTGAGCAAGCCCCAGCTCAATCCCTTTTTTGAATACTCGTGGTCCAAATAGACCACCAGGCGCTTTTTGGATGAGACGCCATCTTGTCCCTCAAAGTGCTGCTGCAAAGCCATCTGCAAAGCCGGACTGTGTGCTGTCTTGGCCTGCTTTGAATCAGGGCGCAGCACCACGTTGAATGTCAGCACCACCCGATGGCCTTGCTGGACGGGGCGAACCTCATGGTGGCAATCGGCATAGAAGGCACACCACTGAATTTGGTCCGTGTGCAAATGCTCGGACTGAAAGCGGTGCACATCGTCCCCCTGATGCAGCATCAAATGCCCCCCCAAATGCGCACAAGGCCAGACCAACACCAAGGTCAACACCATGCCCGGCATCTTTTCGGTGTCCTGGTGCATCTTGAAAAACTGCCCCGGCCCATAAATCAGCGCGTTGTGCAGGTGGGCTTGCAAGGGCACGCCTTGCAGCCCCATGGCTTGCTGCACAGAAGCTTCAATGTCTGGCCACACGGCATCCCAACCCGAGAGCGTTATAGAAGAGGCCTTGATCTCGCTGGTATCGCGCACCGTCGTGTCCAGCAGGGTTTGATCACGCAAACCGAACGAGGCTGCACTGGCCAATTCGCACAATCGGCCCAGATCGGGGGCTTGCAAAAATGGCGGCAAGGCCCCCAGACCTTTCACGTCAACAGACAGCGCCTGCACAGGAAACGCGCCTTGGGCATGAAAACTCGGTGGCGCAGATGCAGTTTTTTTTGGGGTTGACAGATCAAGGGGGGGTTCAGCGATGAGGGCTTGAACAATGGCGGGGATCGTCATGTGAAAACTGGGATGAAGTGTCACGGGCTTTGAAACAACGCATGGATTTTTACACAGCTGTTTCATGCACCAACAAGGCGACGAGACAGCCGCCAGCCTATTGATCCGGACCTGTGAAGTTTGCAGGGTGACTTCAATCTTGCATCTTGTGGGAGCCAGCCCTGCTGGCGATCAGACACTTGTGGGCCACAGGCTTTTCGCTTGCAGGGCAAGCTCCCACAGCCCCCCCAAAAAAATGGCAACACACTGCCCAGACTTCATCGGGCCGGATCAATAGTTTCATGTGCGATGCTGCCTCGTGGGCACCGGTGCTGCAAACCCGCCTGTCCAATGCCGCGCAGTTGGAGGCCGTGATTCAAATATTCGAGGGCCAATCGGCAGACATTTTCAGGCGCCAGATCAGAGCCTTGCTGACGCGCCCCGATGCGTCAGTGGTGTTGCATCAGGTGCGCGTGCCCACCTTGCTGATGGCCGGTGAATGGAACAGCTGGGCCAGCCCACAGCAACACCTGGCCATGGCCGAGCTGATTCCGGCGCGGCCCGTCGTTCAGGTGGTGTCGGAATCTGGTCACATGCTGATGATGGAAAAGCCCGACGCGGTGGCCAGTCATTTTGTGCGCAGGTTGCACGGTTGATGGGGCCTGCTCGTTGTTGAACCACATGGACGCTGGTAGAGGCATGCATGTCGGACTCGCCGCCCTGCGCCGAGACCACAGACTCCCTTATTGATTCGGCCCTGTGAAGTCTGAAGGCTGGCTTCGAACTTGCACCTTGTAGGAGCCAGCCCTGCTGGCGATCAGACCCTTGTGGACCACATGCTTTTCGAGTGCAGGGCAAGCTCCCACAAAATCTCCGCCAATGGCAACACACTGCCCAGACCTCATCGGGCCGGATCAATAGGTCGGCGGCTTGAACCCCGAAATGGGGTCTTTGCCGAAGCGGACAAATGTAGGACCTGAAGGTGCCGACCTACGGAATATCAGTTGTCGGTGGTCAAAGACCCCGACATAGGGGTCAGGCTTCGAGCGGCACCACTTCCTGCTCAATCGCCCCAAACAAACTGTCGCCGTTCAAGCCCTTCATCTCGATGCGGATGGTGTCGCCAAACTTCATGAATTCGGTGCTCGGCTTGCCGTCCAGGATGGTTTCGATGGCGCGTTTTTCGGCGATGCAGCTGTAGCCTTTGGGCCACTGCGGTTTGCCTTTGACTTCCACGCTTTTGTTGCTCACCGTGCCGCTGCCCACGATGGAGCCAGCGCGCACGTTGCGGGTTTTGCAAATGTGGGCGATCAGCTGGCCGAAGTGGAAGGTCATCTCGGGGCCGGCTTCGCACATGCCCACTTTGCGGCCGTTCCAGGTGGACTGCAGCGTCAGGTGCACGCGGCCGCCTTGCCAGGCGTCGCCCAGCTCGTCGGGGGTGATGGCCACGGGGCTGAAGGCGGTGGCGGGTTTGCTCTGGAAAAAGCCAAAGCCTTTGGCCAGCTCGTTCGGGATCAGGTTGCGCAGGCTCACGTCGTTGGCCAGCATGATCAGGCGCACGGCCTCGATGGCTTCGTCGGCGGGGGTTTGCATGGGCACGTCGCCGGTGATGACTGCAATCTCGGCCTCAAAGTCGATGCCAAAGGCCTCGTTGGCACAGACCACCGGGTCGCAAGGGCCGATGAAATCATCACTGCCGCCCTGGTACATCAGGGGATCGGTGTAGAAGCTGCTGGGCACTTCCGAGTTGCGGGCCGCACGGACCAGCTCCACATGGTTGAGGTAGGCTGAGCCGTCGGCCCACTGGTAGGCACGCGGCAGCGGCGCCATGCAGCGCTCGGGGTCAAACGGGAAGGCGTGGCGGGCCTTGCCCTGGTTCAGGGTCAGGTACAGGTCTTCGAGCTGGGGGGCCAGAAAGTTCCAGTCGTCCAGCACTTGCTGCAATGTGCTGGCGATGCCGGTCGCATAATGTGCGGTGCTCAGGTCGCGCGACACCACCACGAGTTGTCCATCGCGTGAGCCGTCTTTGTAGGTCGCCAATTTCATGATGCAGGTGTCCCGTTCTGGTCCTCATGCGCTACAGTGTGATGCACTGCAAAATTACGCATTGTTAAACTCGTTTAACTAAACGAAACTGGATTCTAGACGATATGGCCCTTGCCACCCCCCGCCCCGACGAAGGCAAAGAACGCGCTGGCATCCAGTCGGTGGAGGTCGGTTTTGCACTGCTCGATGTGTTGGCGCAAGCCAGCGCGCCCCTGATGCTGCGCGATCTGGCCAGCGCTGCCGGCATGAGCGCAGCCAAAGCACACCGATATCTGGTGAGCTTTCAGCGCCTGGGCCTGGTGGTGCAAGACAGCAGCACCAACCGCTACGAACTCGGCCCCACCACACTGCGTTTGGGTCTGGCCACCTTGTCGCGCCTGGACGCGGTCAAGATGGCCCGTGAGCGTTTGCACGCCTTGATGGAGGCCACCGAACACACGGTGGCCCTGGCCGTTTGGGGCAACCGGGGGCCGACCTTGGTGCATTGGCAAGAAACTCCGCTGGCCGTGCCGGTCAGTTTGCGCCTGGGCGATGTGATGCCTTTGCTGTCTTCGGCCACGGGGCGCTGTTTTGCCGCCTTCAACAGCCACGGCGGTGCCGCCGAAAAAGGGCAAGCCATGATCGACAAGGAACTGGCGCTGGCGCGCAAACTCGGGCGCAGCGATTTGCCCAGCACGCAGGCCCAAGTGCAGACCATGCTTGAAGAAACCCGCCAGCAAGGCTTGGGCCGCGTGGTCAATGTCTTGCTGCCCGGCATTGCAGGCTTTTGCGCGCCGGTGTTTGATGCCGATGGGCACTTGGTGCTGGGCGTGGTGGCTTTGGGCTCATCGGCCACCTTGCACACTGAGTGGCAAGGGCCCGTGGCTCAGGCCCTGCGCCAGTTTGCAAGGCAGCTGTCGGACGACTTGGGCTGGCGCGGGGCTTAAAGCATGCCGCACCAGACTCTTCGCCACACGCACCCAGCAGCTACCTCTGCCTGGCCGCCACGGCGCTCGCTGGCCTGGCTGGTCGGGCTCGTGCTGGTCATGCATGCGCTGCTGGTTTTGAGCATGTCGGGCCTGCTGGAGGTGCAACTGGCCACACCCGAAGCCGCTCGGGTCACCACTTTGCAAACGCGCATGCTGGCCCCTGCAACGCCCGTGGCCGCTGTGGTCAAGGCACCCAAGCCTGCTGCACCGCGCACCCGCATTGCGCAAGAAGTGGCGCCACCGCCTGACGCCAAACGGCCAGAAACACCGGCACAAGAAGAGATCTCTACGAATACCGCCGAAAACGCCCAGCCCGCACAGACCCCAAGCAATGAGGCGTCTGTGCCCGAGGCGGCAATTGCCAGCGCCCCCGTCGCACAACCCGCCCCGGAGGTCACCGCCGCCACCGAGCCCGCGCCCGCCGAAACCCTGCCCAACATACCCCTGGGGGCCTTGCCCCCCTCGGCCTTACTCAGCTACCGACTCACCGGCATGGAAAAAGGCCTGACCTACCACGCCAGCGGCGAATTGAACTGGCAACACAACGACCAAGCCTATGCCCTGGCCCTGTCAGTGAAAGCCTTTTTGCTGGGCTCACGGCACTGGCGCAGCCAAGGGCAGATCACGGCGGCGGGCCTGGCACCTCGCAAATTCACCGACAGCTGGCGCGGCGAGAGGGCTTCTCACTTTGACCGTGAGAACAAGAAAGTCGTGTTCAGCAGCAATGCCCCCACAGCAGAACTGTTGCCTGGTGCCCAGGACCAGATCAGTCTGTATGTGCAGCTGGCCGCTGCCATGGCGGGTGCGCCCCAGCGTTTTGCCCCGGGCACACGATTGAACATCCAAACCGTCACCTTGCGCGAAGCCCTGCCCTGGATCCTGACGCAAGAGCAAAACGACAGCCTGACGCTGGACAGCGGTCAGCTGGACACCACCAAATGGTCGGCCCAGCCACGCAACCGCTTCGATGCCAAAGTGGAGTTTTGGGTCTCGGCCCAACATGGCTGGCTGCCCGTGCGCATCCGCATCACCCAAGTCAGCGGCAACTACATCGATCTGCTGCTGAGTGATTACAAGCTTTTGCCGCCACTTCCGGCGGGCAACCCTGCGGGCTAAAAAACCACACCCACTTGAAGTTCATGACCATGTCCTCATTTATTCAACACGAGTTGAGGGAGAATGAACACATGAACTTGCTTTACGAATCCGAAACATTTGCGGTGATGCATATGCTGGCCAATGCGCCCGCTGAAGCATCGCCAGTCAGCAGCAAACCGTTGCTGGAGCGCCATGGTTTTGAGATCGTGGACAAACGCTCTGGCAAAGAGGTCTACTTGGACGGTTCCTGGGCAGAAATGTTCCAGCAACAAATCCAGGCTTGGCAACAACACACCCCCACACAAGAAGAAGTCGAGGACACCCTCGAAGGCTACACGGGCCTGGCCCAGCAGCCCGTCGTCGTGCATTGACACCCCCACGGTGATCCGCCCCCCCGCAGGTCGGCGGTCGATGACCCCAACAAATAGGTGATGAGCCAACAAAGCCTGCATCGACCCCGTGCGCCTGGCTGCCAACGTCGGACTCTGCGAGCACCGACCTATGGGACAGTGGCGGGAATTGCAGGGCAGCGGTAGCGCGGTCCCTGCGAGCTGCTGAGTCCTACTCAGGCATGCCGACGAATGCTGTCGGCAATCGTCTGTACGATCTGATCAATGTGCGCGTCTTCCACGATGTAGGGCGGGCAAATGACGATGTTTTCGCCAGCAGGGCGCACCCACACGCCTTTGTGGAAACAATCCATGAAGATGTCATAAGCTCGCTTGCCGGGCGTGCCCGGGATGCTGGCCAGCTCCACCGCCCCGGCCAAGCCCAGGGTACGGATGCCGATCACGTTGGGCAGGCCCTTCAAGGCGCTGTGCATCGCGTCGCCCAGCACGCGGCCCTTTTGCCCTGCGCGGGCAAACAGGTTTTCTTCCTTCATCAAATCGAGCGTAGCAATGGCAGCCGCACAAGCCACCGGATGGCCGGAATAGGTGTAGCCGTGGAAGAACTCGATGGCATGCTGCGGCGAATTGGCATTCATCATCGCGTCGTAGATGAAGTCGCGGCAAATCACGCCGCCCAGCGGGATCACGCCATTCGTCACCGCCTTGGCGAAGTTCAACATGTCGGGCACCACGCCGTAGTAGTCAGACGCGAAGTTCACGCCCAGACGGCCAAAGCCGGTGATGACCTCGTCAAAAATCAGCAAGATGCCGTGCTTGTCGCAAATCTCGCGCAGGCGCTTCACATAGCCCTGGGGCGGGATGTACCAGCCCGCGCTACCAGCGATCGGCTCGACGATCACGGCGGCAATGTTGCTCGGGTCGTGCAGCACCAGGATGCGGTTTTCCAGCTCGAGCAGTGGGTCTTCGGCCCACACCGGTTCCTCGTGGTGGATGTAGGCATGGTTCACCGGATCGTGAATGAAACGCATGTGGTCAACACGGGGCAGCAGTTGCGCGCCGAATGCCTTGCGATTGGCCGGGAGGCCGCCCACGCTCATGCCGCCAAAGTTGACGCCGTGATAACCCTTTTCGCGGCCAATGAACACTGTGCGGTGGCCTTCGCCCCGGGCGCGGTGGTAGGCCAGCGCCACTTTCAGGGCCGTGTCAGCCGCTTCAGAGCCCGAATTGCAAAACAACACCTTGTTCAAGTCACCCGGCGCCATGTCGGCAATCATCTGCGCCGCCTTGAAAGCCTTGTCGTTGCTGGCCTGAAAGGCCGTGGCGTAGTCCAGCGTGTCCAGCTGCTTTTTGATGGCTTCGTTGATCGGCTTGCGGTTGTGGCCCGCGCCCACACACCACAGGCTGGAGATGCCGTCGATCACTTTCTTGCCATCGTGCGTGGTGAAGTGCATGCCCTCTGCGCCCACGAACACGCGGGGGTCCTGGCGGAAAGTGCGGTTGGGCGTGAAGGGCAACCACTGGTTGTCCATGTTCAGGTCGGTGTGGGCCATGGCAAAACTCCTTGAAATCAGTTGAGCCAAGCAGTTTAAATGGCGCACCGTCAGTGAGCAGCGCTTAAGCGACATTGGCACAGCTCTTTGAGCGTCTTGCCCACATCGCCCTATTGATCCGGCACACGGAAGTTAGAAATGTTTGCGCCCTCACAGCGCAGGTCGGTGGCTTCAGCCCCCACATGCCCCATGCGCCAAAGCCCGCAAAGTCAGGGCTGAAGCCACCGACCTCCAACAACATTGACCATTGAATACTTCTCAAGGCCGGATCAATAGTCGTTGATGAGCGTGATGCTGGCCCGTGCGGCCAAGCTGCTGAAGGCCGCATTGACCATGGCGCAGGCGTCAAGCCCTCTTGCTGGAAGTTCCATTGGTCGTGTGCCAGTTTGACCCGCTGCCAATTGACGTCATTGCGCTGGGTCAGCTCGTTCAGGTAAGCCATGCCCGGCTGGGCGCTGAGCGTAGCAATCTGGCTCCTGAACTCACCCGCTGGAATCTGCACGGTGATGCCGCCCGGCGCTTTGAAGGGCGTGTTCACGGTGCCGGTGAAGCTGGGCAGGGTCAGCGTTTCGGTGTTGCTGCCTTGGTTGACTTGCTTTTGCCAGACGACGTAGTTGGACTCTTTGGTGCGCTGGTGGAACACCTCTGTCTTGACGCCTTCGAGGATGATGCGGGCGTCGGCGCGGGCTTTTTCTCCGACACCGGCTTGGATGTCGCGGCTGTAGTAGTTGGCAACCGTGCCTTGATAAAGCTGGTCACCGCCAGACCAGCTGGTCAGGTTGCCGTTGCGGGCATACAAGTTGGTCACCATGGGCGTGCTGATGCGCGTGGTGTTGTGCTCGGTGGATTTGTCTAAGCGGAGGCCGATCCAGCTGCTTTTCTTGAACGTGGTGTCCTTGTGGTCGGTTTCGTTCTTGACGGCGTAATACAGGGCCTGGTCACCGGCTTCGATCTTGAGGTTGTTGCTGGCATTGAGCCTGCTGGCGTAGGTCTCAACGTTATTGCCCGCTTTGATCTCGATGTTGCGGGCATTGACGCTCACGGGGTTGACGTTGCGCCAGGCACGGTCGTGGTAAGTGGTCCAGGTGGTTGTTTTGCCCCACCAGGTCCTATTCCAGCCGGTGGATGTGGCCGCGTGCACCCTGTCGGTCATCACCGCCTCCAGACGCACATGGCCCATGGCTTGCAGTGAGGCGGTGGCCTCGAGGACAGCTTTGGGAGTTTGCCACGCGATGGGGCGATTGGTACCCCAACATGCCTGTCAATAGGACAAAGTCGATTTCTGCTCAAGCACCGCAGTTGAACTTAAATCCAAACAGTTCATAAGGTTGAGGACCGTTGAATGAAGTGCCCTGCAAAACGTCCGTTCGCGTGTAGCCTTGACCATCCAGAATAAACAATTTTGTACCTGAACAAGCCAGCGTGCGCACCGGCGTCGTGGCCAATGTGCAACCTGTCGATGGCACACGCGCAATGCCATCATAAAAAAGGCACGACAGAGTGATCGCTTCGCCTGGAGCAGCGGGACATCCGCTCAAGCATTGACACTGCGAACAATCCCCTGCTTTGCAGAGGTTGGCTGCGACTTCGGATTTACACACATGGCTTGTTGATCCCACGCTGATGTTTGCGGTGTAAGAGTCACTGCTTCCACCCCCGCCACAGGCTGTCATCAAGAAAAAAGTACCGAGGGTGATGAAAAGTTGGGTTATGCGTTTCATGACAAGAAGATATTTCAAAAGTCTACATATTATTACCAAATCATTCAGTTACACGCTTTAGCGAGTCACATCATGAACTTGTCTTGTGCTTGCCACCCCCTGCCGTCTGGCGCTTGAAACCACTGCATGCTCTGGTCTCTACAATCAGTACAAGCTGCAGAGACAGCCATTGCTACGGAATGAACTGTCACCTGCTCAAGCCTTGTAAGTACCTTTCCATCCATGACCACCACCTACATCCTGACCCTGTCTTGCCCCGACCGCACCGGCATCGTGCATGCCGTCTCGGGCTTCTTGCTCGAGCGCGGGGGCAACATCGAAGAAGCGGCCCAGTACAACGACCGTGACACGGGACTGTTTTTCATGCGCGTGCAGTTCGCCTGTGAACAAGCCGATGGCCCGACGCTGGAAGCGCAATGGGGCGAATTTGCCCAGACTTTCGGCATGAAATGGGACCTGCACGCCACCGCCCAGCCCATGCGCACCGTGATCATGGTCAGCAAGGAAGGCCACTGCCTGAACGACCTGCTGTTTCGCTGGAAGAGTGGCTTGCTGCCGCTCGATATCCGCGCCATCGTGAGCAACCACCGCGAGTTCTACCAGCTGGCGGCCAGCTACAACGTGCCGTTTCACCACATCCCGCTGACCAAGGACAACAAGGCACAAGCCGAAGCCAAGCAGTACGAGATCATCCAGGCCGAAGGCGCCGAGCTGGTGGTGCTGGCGCGTTACATGCAAATCCTCTCGGACGACCTGTGCCGCAAGCTGGCCGGTCGCGCCATCAACATCCACCACAGTTTTTTGCCCAGCTTCAAAGGGGCCAAGCCTTATTACCAGGCACACGACCGGGGCGTGAAGCTGATCGGTGCCACCGCCCACTATGTCACCGCCGATCTGGACGAAGGCCCGATCATCGAACAAGATGTGGCCCGGGTGGACCACAGCAAAACCGTGGAAGACCTCACAGCCCAAGGCCGCGACACCGAAAGCCAGGTGCTGGCCCGCGCCGTGAAGTGGCACAGCGAGCACCGCGTGCTGATCAACGGCCACAAGACCGTGATCTTCAAATAAACAAAGGCCCAGCATGTCAGCCCACGCGTCGCGCATCCCGCCCATCCAGTGTCTTTTGACCTTTGAGGCGCTGGCACGATTGCGCAGCGTGACCCAAGCGGCCGAAGAGCTGTGCGTGACGCCCAGCGCCGTGAGCCACCGCGTCAAGCAGCTCGAGCAAATCATCGGCACCAAGCTGTTTGGCCGGGCCGATTTTTCGCTCACCACCGAAGGCAATGAATACCTGGCCCATGTGCGCGAGGGCCTGGTGTCGCTGCAGCGCTTTCCCAGCGCCAGCAACACACCCGGGCGTCGCAAACTGCGCCTGGCGGTCACACCCACCTTTGCACGCTCGGTGCTGATGCCGCGCCTCAAGCACTTTTTAGATGCTTATCCTGAAATCGACATCACGCTGCAGGTCAGCATTCCGCTGCTGGACGTGGTGGCCGAAGACGCCGATTTGACGGTGCGTTTTGGCACGGGCCGTTATTCGGACGTGGAGCACATTTGTCTGGCCAAGGACGATGTGACGCCCCTGGCATCGCCCGCCTGGTTGCGTGAAAACGGCCCCTTTGCCAGCGTGGAAGATCTGCAGCGCGTGCCCTTGTTGCGCAGCCCGCTGGAGCCCTGGCGCACCTGGTTTGCGGCGCACGATCTGGACTGGCCAGAGCCCTTGGACGGCTCGTCCTTCAATGACATCGGCCTGATGTGCGACGCCGCAGCCCAAGGCCTGGGCGTGGGCCTGATCCGCACCAAACTGGGCGCGCCTTGGGTGGAAAGCGGCCAGTTGGTGCGCCTGTTCGAGCGCAGCGTGCCCAGCCCTCACGCCCACTACCTGTGCTGGCGCACCGGCACCATGGAACGCTGGGAATGCGCCACTTTTGCCGACTGGCTGAAAAAAGCGCTGGCTTGACCGGCCTCATGCAGACAGCGCAAGATTTCAAGTGACGCCGAAATTTATTCAACCAAACCTGTAAACCTACAGGTTACATTGCGGTTACATCAGATAGACGCTGATGCAAATGGCTATCACACACGCTGCAATGAATCCCAGAATCCCCCCGATACAGTGCCTGTTGACCTTTGAAGCATTGGCTAGACACAAAAATGCCACGCAGGCGGCGGCAGAGCTTTGCGTGACTCCCAGTGCCATCAGCCATCGCATTCGCCAACTCGAACAAGTTCTGGGTTTTAAACTGTTCAGCCGTGCTGATTTTTCACTGACACACGAAGGAATTGAATACCTCCAAGATGTCTGTGAAGGTTTGAGGGCGTTGCAGCGCAGACCCTCCAGCGTCTCATTGACTGGCCCGAAAAGGCTGCGGGTTGCCGCGCCGCCCACATTTGCCAGAACATTGCTGATGCCCAAGTTGCGGCATTTCATCGAAGCCTATCCAGAGATCAATTTATCCCTCCAGGTGAGCATCGCTTTGTTTGATGTTCAAGCCGAAGACTCTGATTTAACCATCCGGTTTGGCAGCGGCCGTTATTCAGATGTGGAACACATTTGTTTGCTGCGAGATGAAGTCACACCCCTGGCTTCACCTACATGGGTTCGAGAAAATGGCCCTTTTTACAACACCAGCGATCTGCGTGGCGTTCCTTTGTTGCGCAGCGCCTTGGAGCCTTGGCGAACATGGTTTGATGCCCACGATCTCGACTGGCCTGAACCCAGCGAAGCATCTTCTTTCAACGATACAGGCCTCGTCTGCGATGCGGCCTCTCAAGGTTTGGGGGTTGGCTTGGTCCGACTGAAGTTGGCGGCCCCCTGGCTTGAAAACGGTCAACTGGTTCGCTTGTTTGATCACAATGTTTCCAGCCCACATGCCCACTACTTGTGCTGGCGCACCGGCACCATGGAGCGCTGGGAATGCGCGACATTTGCGGACTGGTTAAAAAAGGCGCTGACCTGAGAAGTCAAATTCACAAGCCCCTCAAAGTTTATTCAGCCACTTTGCTCAGGCTTGCACGTACAGTTGAACCTTCACCACAGGTTTTGACTGCCATGAGCGCCCACACCCCCGACGAAACACAGCAACTGACCGCCACCGAACGTGCCGAGCGCCAACGCGCTGTGGTGCAGGCCTTGGGCCGTGTGCTTCCCGCCGACGCGATTTTGTACACCCCCGAAGACACCACACCTTACGAGTGCGACGGCCTGACCGCCTACCGCGAGCGGCCTTTGGTCGTCTGCCTGCCCGAGACCGAAGCGCAGGTGCAGGCCGTGCTCAAAGCCTGCCTCGCCCTGGCGGTGCCGGTGGTGGCACGCGGCGCGGGCACGGGTCTGTCGGGCGGCGCCATGCCGCACCGCATGGGCGTGACGCTGTCCATGGCGCGCTTCAACCAGATCAAAACCGTGGACCCCGTGAGCCGCACGGCGGTGGTGCAATGCGGCGTGCGCAACCTGGCCATCAGCGAAGCGGCAGCGCCTTATGGGCTGTATTACGCGCCCGATCCGTCCAGCCAGATCGCCTGCACGATTGGCGGCAACGTGGCCGAAAACTCGGGCGGCGTGCACTGCCTCAAATACGGCCTCACCGTGCACAACGTGCTCAAGGTGAAGGGCTTCACCATCGAAGGTGACCCGATTGAATTTGGCAGCGACGCGCTCGACACCTCGGGCTACGACCTGCTGGCCGTGCTGGTGGGCAGCGAAGGCATGCTGGCCGTGACGACCGAAGTCACCGTCAAGCTGGTGCCCAAGCCGCAACTGGCCCGCTGCATCATGGCCAGTTTTGACGATGTGCGCAAAGCCGGCGATGCGGTGGCGGCTGTCATTGCGGCGGGCATCATTCCGGCAGGTCTGGAGATGATGGACGGCCCCATGACGATCGCGGTGGAAGACTTTGTGCATGCGGGCTACGACCTGAGTGCGGCGGCGATTTTGCTCTGCGAGAGCGATGGCACGCCCGAAGAGGTCGAAGAAGAAATTGGCCGCATGAGCGCGGTGTTGCGTGACTGCGGTGCCACGGCCATTTCGGTCAGCCGCGACGAAGCCCAGCGCCTCAAATTCTGGAGCGGCCGCAAAAACGCCTTCCCCGCATCGGGCCGCATCAGCCCCGATTACATGTGCATGGACTCGACCATCCCGCGCAAGCGCCTGGCCGACATCCTGCAAGCCATCTCGGAAATGGAAACCAAGTACGCGCTGCGCTGCCTGAACGTGTTCCACGCGGGCGACGGCAACCTGCACCCGTTGATCCTGTTCGACGCGAACGATGCCGACCAGTTGCGCCGCTGCGAGCTGTTTGGTGCCGACATCCTGGAAACCAGCGTGGCCATGGGTGGCACGGTCACGGGTGAGCACGGCGTGGGCATCGAGAAAGTGAACAGCATGTGCGTGCAGTTCAGCCCGGAAGAAAACGAGCAGATGTTCGCCGTCAAACGAGCCTTTGACCCACAAGGCCTGCTCAACCCCGGCAAGGTGATTCCGACACTGAACCGCTGCGCCGAGTACGGCCGCATGCTGGTGCGTGCGGGGGCCATCAAGCACCCGGAGCTGGAACGGTTTTGATCCGCTAGGTTGTGCAGGTCGGCGGCTGTAGCCCCGACATGTGCCCGCGCCGGAGCAGACATCGTCGGAGCTGAAGCTCCGACCTACGGGGAAACCGTGTACTCGTAGGTCGGTGGCTTTAGCCCCGAGAGGGTGGACCACACGCATTTCTCGGAGCGGAAGTGGCCGACAAACACATCACTCTCTGACACCGGACAACACGCCCGGAGCTGTTCCCCAATCAGACGGATAAACACCGTTTTTCACATACCGATGAAAGGTGCTGTGCGGCCAATCGCACACCTGTTGCACAAGTCCATGCTTGACGGGGTTGAAGTGGATGTAATGCGCGTGCTGCTCAACATCGCGTTCATCGCGCAGGGCGTGTTCCCAAAACCTGCCTTGCCACAAAGTCGGAACACCCATGCGCCCATGCAGCCGGTGCAGCACGCCTTGTTTGATGAGCATCCAGCGGGTGGAGAAATCAGCGTCTTCTGGTGGCAAGCGCCAGATGGCATGCAGGTGGTCCGGCATGACCACCATCGCCAGGGTCTCAAAGGGCCTTTGTGTGCGGACATGCCGCATCACGTCACCTAAAACTTTGATGCATAAGGGTTCATGGAGCCAAGGCCGACGATCGTGGGTCACCATGGTGAAAAAGTACGCCCCGCCCGGCGTGGCTGATCGACGGTATTGCATGGCTGCCCCTCCCTGATTTTTTGAAATCATTGAGCCACGGTTTGAGCGTGTAAACAAGTTTATTTTCGATCAAGGCTCGGTATTTGTAGGTCGGTGGCTTCAGCCCCGACAAGTGCTTGTGGTCCACCATGTCGGGGCTGAAGCCACCGACCTACAAAGAGAAATTTGGTTGCATGCACAACCATCAGTGTTTATACTTGGTTGCGAGCGCAACCAGTTCCACCCCAGAAATCGCCACATCCCCCACCGCCCCCAGCCATGTCCACGCCCCTCGACCGCACGCTGACCTACCGTCTGCACCAACTGCACAAGCTGACCGATGCGGACAGCCAGGCGGTCTATCCCGAGCGCACAGGCCTTTCGATGAGCGACGGGCGCTGCCTGACGACCATTGGCACTTTCGAGCCTTTGTCGGTCAAGGAACTGGCTGAAAAAGCCAACCTGAACAAAGGCCAAGCCAGCCGAGGAGCGCAGGCGCTGGTGGACCAAGGCCTGGTGCTCAAAGCAGATCACCCGGGTGATGGCCGGGGCGTGGTGCTGACACTGACACCAGCCGGAAGCGAGGTGTTCAAGAGCGCCATGGACATGGTGCACCAACGCAACGAACAAATTTTTGGCTGCCTGAGCGCCAAAGAGCAAGCCGCCTTGAGCGCCATGATGGACCGGCTGATTGCCCACGCCCGTCCGGGCGTTACGACGGACTCCCGTCCGGGCGTTGCGACCGATTCCCGTCTGGGCGTTGCGAATGACGACAGTCCAGGTCCAGGCTCTGCTTCGAACGCCCGCCCCCGCTGACCGCTACACCACAAAAAAACATGCACACCCCCAGCACCGAAGCACGCCCTTCGCTCTATTACAACTACCAGGTCTTCAAGCCCTGGTTGCCCTCGGCGCACCCGAAGCAAGAGCGCAAAAAAGTCGTGATCGTCGGCTCAGGCCCTGCGGGCATGGTCACTGCGCTGGAGCTGGCCCGTCACGGCGTGCCCAGCGTGGTGCTGAGCGCCGAGTTGCAGTTCTCGCAAGGCAGCCGGGCGATTTGCTTCACGCGCCGCTCAATGGAAATCCTGCAACAAGTGGGCGTGGCCGATCGCATGACTGCAGGCGGTTTGCCCTGGCGCTTTGGTAACTCCTATTACCGGGGGCAGCGCGTGTTCCGCATGGAAGCGCCGCACGACCCCGATGACCGCTTCTTTCCAATCATCAACGTGCAGCAGCAGTTCATGGAGGAGTACCTGCACGACGCTTGCAAAGCCAACCCGCTGATCGATTTCCGTTGGGGCAACAAGCTGGAAAAAATTGACCAGAAGGACGGCTATGCCGTGCTGGCAGTCGACACCCCCGAAGGCCTTCACACCCTGGAGAGTGACTGGGTGGTGGCCGCCGACGGGGGGCGTTCAGGCATCCGCTACGCCATGAACCTGCAGATGGAAGGCGCGTCTTACGAAGGCTTTTTCGTGATCGCCGACATCCAAATCGACCTGCCTTACCCCACCGAGCGCCTGGCCTTTTTTGACCCCGAATGGAACCCTGGCAACACCATCTTGATGCACCGCGAACCCAACGGCATCTGGCGCGTGGACTACCAGCTTCCTTCGGGAGAAACACCCGAAGAAGCGCTGCGCCCCGAATCGCTCAAGGCCCGCATCGACGCGCAGCTGGCGATGATCGGCCACGCAGGCGTGTCGTGGGAGATGGACTGGTCTTCGGTCTATTCGGCCCGCACACTCACCTTGCCCGACTTTGTGCATGGCAGCGTCATCTTCACGGGCGACGCGGCGCACCTGCTGCCCATCTTTGGTGTGCGTGGAGCCAACACCGCTTTCCAGGATGCGCAATCGCTGGGCTGGCATCTGGCTTTTGTGGTCAAGGGCCTGGCAAGCACAAAGCTGCTGGCCAACCACAGCGCCGAGCGCGTGGGCGCAGCCCGCGAGATCATCACCGAGGCTGGCAAAAGCACCCGTTTCATGGCACCGCCCAGCAAAGGCTTTCGCCTGCTGCGCGACGCGGTCTTGTCGCTCTCGCTCACACAAGAGTTCGTGAGACCGCTCTACCACTGGCGCACGTCCAGGCCCCATGAGTACACCCACTCCCTGCTCAACAGCACGGGCGACGACAACGGCTTGTTCAAGACAGGTCCGGCGCACGGCGCACCGCCGCAAAACGTGCGCCTGGGCGCAAACGACTTCTTGCTCGACCACTTGGGCGGCGGCTTCGACCTGCTGTATTTCACCGACACCGCCTTACCCGAGGCGCTGCAACACGTCATCCAGACCGCTCGCGCCAAGGGCATGCCCCTGAACGTGATCGCGGTCGGCGCGACCCCGCCTGTGGCCGGTGCCGACAAAACCCTGCCCGATGCAGACGGCCACCTGCGCCAGCGCTACGGTGTGCCTGCCAACGGCGGCGCGTATTTGCTGCGCCCCGACCAGCACATCTGTGCGCGCTGGATCACCCTCGACGCCACACGCCTGCAAGCCGCACTGACCACCGCCTTGCCGCGAGGTCAATAAGGTCAAACAATGTTCACACTGGATGAAGCAAAGAAATTCATGAGGTCTGAGCCTGTAGGAGCTTGCCCTGCAAGCGATGACTCGCGGTTCGCGCGCGCCCATCGCCAGCAGGGCTGGCTCCTACCAAGAATAAGCATTCACACCCATCGCAGACCTCGGCAGAATAAAACCCCAACGATGCTGAAGCTTTTTGCTGTACGGGGATGCATTGGAGCTGATGTTGCAAGAGCTTTCCCTGCAAGCGAAGAGCGTGTGGTCCACACGCGTCCATCGCCAGCAGGGCTGGCTCCTACAAAGCGTCACCATTCATCCCCATGAAAGTTCGCATCAGGCATGCATAACAAGGGCAACATCATGACAAACTCCACACTCACCATCGGCGGCCTCGAAACCGTCTACGACGCACTGGCCACCGCCATTGACCAAGCAGGCGCTGACAAGGCCACTTTGTTCCTCGTCAAACTCGCGCTGCTCAACGCCAACGCCCTGGCCGACGAAACCCTGTTCCAGCAGCAGATCACCACCGCCCTGCAAGACCTCTGATTCACCCCCCTTTCACCAGGAGACTCCCATGCTCGTTCAATCCGTTCACCACGTTGCTTACCGCTGCAAAGACGCCAAAGAAACCGTTCTTTGGTACCAAAAGCACCTCGACATGAAATTCGTGCTGGCCATTGCCGAAAACGAAGTGCCGTCCACCAAAGCGCCCGACCCGTACATGCACGTTTTTCTGGATGCGGGCCATGGCAATGTGTTGGCATTTTTTGAACTGCCCAGCCAGCCGCCGATGGACCGCGACCAAAACACCCCCGCCTGGGTGCAGCACCTGGCGCTGAAAGTCGATTCGATGGAAACACTGCTGGCGGCCAAAGACAAGCTGGTGGCTGGCGGCGTCGAGGTGCTCGGCCCGGTGGACCACACCATCTTCAAAAGCATCTATTTCTTTGACCCGAGCGGCCACCGCCTCGAATTGGCCGCCGACTGCGGCACACCCGAGATGATGCAAAAGCTCGACGAAGTGAAGTGGGACATGCTGGAAGAGTGGAGCCAAACCAAGCGAGCCCCCCAACACGCTGCCTGGATGCACGACGGCAGCATGGCCGCTTGAGGATTGGCCATGACGCAACTGAACGAAACCCACAACCCTGCCCTGACCAGTTGGGTCGCCTCGGCCAACGCCACAGGCACCGACTTCCCGATCCAGAACCTGCCTTTTGCGGTGTTCCGCCGCCAGGGCTCGATTGAATCCTTCCGTGGCGGGGTGGCCATTGGCGACCAGATTCTGGACCTTGCGGCCGTCGCCCAATCAGGCGTGCTGAAAGGCGAAGCTGCTGCTGCGGCGCAAGCGGGCGCACAAGACAAACTCAATGCGCTGATGGCGCTGGGCACATCGGCCTGGAGCGCTCTGCGCCTGGCCCTGTCACGCGCCCTGCGCGAAGGCTCGGCAAACCAAGCCGCTCTGCAGGCCTGCCTTGTGCCGCAAGCCGAGGCCGAATACGACGTGCCTGCCCGGATTGGCGACTACACCGACTTCTACACCTCGGTCTACCACGCGACCAACATCGGCAAGCAGTTCCGCCCTGACAACCCGCTGCTGCCCAACTACAAATGGGTGCCGATTGGCTACCACGGCCGCGCGTCCAGCATTGGCGTGTCGGGTCAGCAGTTCCGCCGCCCGGTGGGCCAGACCATGCCGCCCGGGGCCACCGAACCGGCGTTTGGCCCCTGCAAGCGGCTGGACATTGAACTGGAGCTGGGCATCTTCATCGGCAGCGGCAATGCGCTGGGGGACGCGGTGGACATCACCGAAGCCGAAGACCATGTGTTCGGCATCTGCCTGCTCAACGACTGGTCGGCTCGTGATATCCAGGGGTGGGAATACCAGCCGCTCGGCCCCTTCCTGGCCAAGAACTTTGCCTCCACCGTGTCGCCCTGGGTCGTCACGCTCGAAGCGCTGGCCCCTTACCGCACGGCCTTCACCCGGCCCGAGGGTGATCCGCAGCCCATGGCTTATCTGGACTCCCCCGCCAACCGCGCAGAAGGCGCTTTCGACATTCAGCTGCTGGTGGGACTGCAAACGCCCAAGATGCGCGAAGACGGTCAGGCCGACGCCAGCATCTGCCGCACCAGCTACCGTCACGCTTACTGGACGGTGGCGCAAATGGTCACGCACCACACCGTGAACGGCTGCAACCTGCAGCCGGGCGACCTGCTGGGCAGTGGCACGCTTTCTGGTCCCACGCTTGACCAAGCAGGCGCACTGATTGAGTTGACCACGGGTGGCAAAAACCCGATTGCCCTGCCCAACGGCGAGCAGCGCACCTGGCTGGAAGACGGCGACAGCGTGGTGCTGCGCGGCTGGTGTGAACGCACGGGCGCTGCGCGCATTGGCTTTGGTGAATGTGTGGGCACTGTGTTGCCAGCGCGGCTACCTTTGTCACGCCCGACTTGATCGAGGGTCTATGCCTTCGATGGCGAATGGATACCCACCTGCGCGGGGATGACTGAGCTTTGTCGCCCCCGACTTGATCGGGAGCCCATGACGGCAATCACCAAGTGTCGATGGCCAGCGTGCCATCGACGGGCTTCACCCGCCCGGCCTGCAGTCCCGCCACCAGCCACTCGCGCGTGGAGGCAGGGTCGATGACTGCGTCGATCTCCAGCGTGGCGGCCATGTTGATGGCGCTGCCGTTGTCGTATTGCTGCGCCAGCAGCTGCTCAAACAAAGCCTCACGCTCGGTGCCCTCGGGCAGGACTTCGAGTTCCTTGCGATAGCCGAGGCGCACCGCGCCTTCGAGGCCCATGCCGCCAAACTCGCCGGTGGGCCAAGCCACCGTGCTCAGCGTTTCGTGAAAGCCCCCACCCGTCATGGCCATCGCGCCCAGACCATAGCCCTTGCGCAAGACCACGCTGAGCAGCGGCACCCGCAGGTGCGCAGCCGCCACAAACATGCGCGAGACATGGCGCACCTGCGCCAGAGCTTCGATGTCGGGCCCGACCATGAAGCCGGGCGTGTCCACCAGACTCACCATGGGCAGCCCGTGCGCATTGCACAGCTGCATGAAACGTGCGGCTTTATCCGCCGCATCGGCATCGATCGCGCCGCCCAGGTGCAGTGGGTTGTTGGCCATCAGGCCCACCGGGCGGCCAGCGATGCGGGCCAAGGCCGTGTGGATGCCCACGCCAAAGCCGGTGCGCAAATGCAGCAAGCTGCCGACGTCGGCCATGCCCTGCATGGCGGCGCGGGTGTCGTACACGCGCAGGCGGTTTTCGGGCACCACTTGGCGCAGGGCCTCGGCAGGAGGCGCTTGCCAGGTCTGTGTGACCCCTTGGAAAAACGACAGGTAATGCCGTGCTGCTGCCACGGCCTGCGTTTCGTCATCGACCAGCACATCGATCACGCCGTTGCCGTCCTGAACTTCGCTCGGACCAATCTGCTCAGGTTTGAACACGCCCAAACCCCCGCCTTCGATCATGGCCGGGCCGCCCATGCCGATGTTGCTGCCCTTGGTCGCAATGATCACGTCCGCGCAGCCCAGCAGCGCCGCATTGCCCGCAAAGCAGCGCCCGGCCACCACGCCCACCACCGGCACCCGACCGTTCAGGCGAGCAAACGAGGCAAAAGTGGCCAGGTTCAAGCCCGCCACAATGGCCACATCCACATCGCCCGGCCTGCCGCCCCCACCTTCGGCAAACAGCACGACGGGCAAGTGGTTGTGCAGGGCCACACCCAGCATGCGGTCGGTCTTTTGGTGGTTGCGCATGCCCTGCGTGCCGGCCAGCACCGTGAAGTCGTAGGCCATGACCACCACACGCTGGCCGTTGACTGTGCCAATGCCCGTGACCATGCCGTCGGCCGGAGTGTTGCGGATCAGATCGTCGGCGCTGCGGCGGCGGCTTTGCGCGGCCACGGCCAAGGCGCCGTATTCGACAAATGAGCCCTCATCACAAAGATCAGCGATGTTTTCTCGGGCGGTGCGCAGCCCCAAGGCGTGGCGTTTGGCCACGGCTTCGGGACGTGCCGCGTCATGGGTGAAGGCCAGGCGAGCCTGCAGCTTTTGCAGGTCGGCGCGGTCCTTTGAAAGGGGGTCAGTTGCCGTGCTGGCGGCAGGGGCCTCCGGCTGGGGGGCAGTATCGGCCAAGGGCATGAGCACCCCCAGCACCTCGCCTTCGGCCACCGCCTCACCTGCCTGAAAGTACAGCTCGCCCACACGCCCGGCCTGGGTGGCGCGGATTTCGTGCTCCATTTTCATGGCTTCCAGAATGACCAACACGTCGCCTGCGGCCACGGTCGCACCGGGGGCCACCAACCATTGAACCAGTTGCGCCTGTAGGGGGGAATGGATGTTGTGCATCCACTCATTGTGCGGGGCTGCCCGTGCGACAGGGGGTCAAGTCCGGGACAATTTAGACTGGGTTTTTCTTGTCGTAAAAAACCAAGCCATGAACTTTGAACCCCTGATTGAACTCACCCGCAACGGCATCCAGGAATGCGTGCACATGGGCGCATTGGCGGTGACCGACACCGAAGGCCGCGTGCTGGCCCAGGTGGGCAACCCGCACTGGCTATGCTTCACCCGCTCCACCCTCAAGGCGATGCAGGCCTTGCCGCTGATCCAGTCGGGCGGTGTGGCGTATTTTGGCTTCACGCCGACCGAGTTGGCCCTGATGTGCGCCAGCCACAACGGCGAGGACATGCACGTTGAGCAGGTCACGTCCATCCTGCGCAAAAGCGGCAGCAGCACGCGCCAGATGCGCTGCGGCTGCCATGTGCCTTACCGCTTTACGTTTTTTGACCGCCCCATGCCCGAAGGCTTTGCCTACGATGAGCGGCACCACAACTGCAGCGGCAAGCACAGCGGTTTTTTGGCGTATTGCGTGCAGCACGGCTTGCCCAACGACAACTACACCGAGGTGGACCACCCGCTGCAACAAAAAATTCGCCAGGCCGTGGCGTACTTGGCGGGCTTAGATGAGCAAGCGCTGGCGCTGGGCATCGACGGCTGCTCGGCCCCCAACTACGCCATGCCCCTGTCGCGCCTGGCCCGCAGCTATGCCCGGCTGGCCAAGCCGGAGTCGGACGGGCTGTATGGCGAGAGCCTCAAACAGTTGGGCGAAGCCATGAGCGCCCACCCGGAACTGGTCTCGGGCACCGGCCGCAACGACGCCGACTTCATGCGGGTCGGCCGCGGCGACTGGGTCACCAAAGTGGGTGCAGACGGCGTGCAGGTGGTGGGCAGTCGCTCGCGTGGTCAAGCTTTGGCCATCAAGATCATGGACGGCAACAAGGCCGCCCTGTTTGCCGCCACCGTGGAGGCGCTGAACCAGCTGGGCTGGCTGGACGATGCGCAGCGCCAGGCACTGGAACCCTGGCGCGCGCAGGTGCTGCTCAATGTCGCCGGGGTGCCCGTGGGCGAGCGGCGCAGCCTGTTCCAGCTGCGCACGGGCGAGGACGCCTGAAACTCAGGCCTTGAGCGTTCAGCGTTGGCCAAAAATCGCCGTGCCCACCCGCACCAGGGTGCTGCCCTCGGCAATGGCGGCGGCCATGTCGGCGCTCATGCCCATCGACAAGGTGTCCAGCAGCAGGCCTTGCTGGCGCAGGGCTTCAAACAGGGCCTTGGCCTGGGCGTGCACGGCGCGCATCTGGGCGTCGGTCTCGGCAGGCTCGGGGATGGTCATGAGGCCTCGCAATCGCATTCGCGGCAAAGCGGCCACGGCCTGTGCCAGCGCGGTCAGCTCTTGCGGGCTCACGCCCGATTTGGTCTCGCCACCGTCCACATTCACCTGAATGCAGACCTGCAAGGGTGGCAGATCGGCTGGACGTTGTTCGGACAGGCGCTGGGCAATTTTGAGGCGGTCCACACTGTGCACCCAGTCAAAGTGCTCGGCCACCAGCCGCGTCTTGTTGCTCTGGATGGGGCCGATGCAGTGCCACTGCAGCGGCAGGTCGCGCAAGGCGGTGATTTTGTCCACCGCCTCCTGAATGTAGTTTTCGCCAAAGGCCGTCAGGCCTGCGGCATGGGCCTGACGCACCGCGTCGGGCCCCCAGGTTTTGGACACGGCCAGCAACTGCACGCTGTCCGGTGCACGGCCTGCGGCCTGACAAGCGGCCAAAATTTGCGCCTGCACGCGTGCGATGTTGTCGGCAATCGAGGAGTTCATGGTCTGAGCGTACCAAAAGCGGCGCTGTCACCCCTGATGTCTCGCAATGGTCAGCCCAAAGCACCCGGTGCGCGCCAGAACACCGACAGGCTGCCAAAATAGCCCTTTTATCCACTTCACAACGAGACACCCATGAGCCAAATCGCTGCCAAAACCTACGATGCCACCCCCGCCAAGAAAGTCGCCTTTTTGGGCCTGGGCGTGATGGGCTACCCCATGGCCGGCCACCTGGCCCGCGCCGGACACCACGTCACCGTGTACAACCGCAGCGACGCCAAGGCCACCGCCTGGGCCGCCGAATGCCCCGGCAACGCCACTGCCCCCACCCCGCGTGAAGCGGCAGCGGGTGCCGACATCGTGTTTGCCTGCGTGGGCAACGATGCCGATCTGCGCAGCGTGGTGCTGGGCCCGGACGGTGCTTTTGCCGGCATGAAGCCCGGCGCGATCTTTGTGGATCACACCACGGCCTCGGCATCCGTCGCCCGGGAGTTGTCGGCGCAAGCGCAAAAACAGGGCCTGCAGTTCATCGATGCCCCCGTCTCGGGCGGTCAGGCTGGCGCACAGAACGGCCTGCTCACCGTCATGTGCGGTGGTGACGCCGCCGCTTTTGACGCCGTCAAGCCCGTGGGCATGGCCTTCTCTCGCGCCTTCACCTTGCTGGGCGAGTCCGGTGCGGGCCAGTTGGCCAAAATGGTCAACCAGATTTGCATTGCCGGTCTGGTGCAAGGTCTGTCTGAAGCGATTGCCTTCGGCCAGCAAGCCGGGCTGGACATGCACCAGGTGCTGGACGTGATCGGCAAGGGCGCTGCGCAAAGCTGGCAACTGGACAACCGGGGCAAAACCATGGCCGACGACAAGTTCGAATTTGGTTTTGCGGTGGACTGGATGCGCAAAGACTTGGGCCTGGTGCTGGACGAAGCCAAGCGCAACGGCGCCCGCCTGCCCGTCACGGCCCTGGTGGACCAGTTTTACGCCGATGTGCAAAAAATGGGCGGTGGCCGCTGGGACACTTCGAGCCTGATCCGCCGTTTGCGCTGAGTTGGCGCCCCCACAAAACAAGGCGGCCCGGGTTTCAACCCGGGCCGCCTTGTTTCTGGGTGCGGACAAACCGCGAAGCTTTACTTGGCCACAGGCGGCTGGCTCAGGCGTTGCAACTCTTCTTCTGAAATTTCTTCAAACACGCGCACGACTTTGGTCACGCCCCCAATGGTGCGGGTGATGTCGCTGGCGCGCTTGGCTTCGCGGGGGGTGACGCGGCCCATCAGGTACACAACCCCGCGCTCGGTGAGGACTTTGAAAGCATTGACTTGCAGGTCTTTGGCGTCCACAAATGCGGCCTTGACCTGGCTGGTGGTCACGGTGTCTTTGGAACGCTGGCTGAAACTGCTGACCGGGCCCACCGCCAAGTCATTGACCACCGACTGCACGTTTTCCTGGCTTTGTGCCAGTTTTTCCGCGCGCTCTTTGTCTGCTGCCGATCGAACCTCACCGGTCAGCAAGACGCGGCGGTTGAAGCTGGTGACGTTCAAATGCACGGCGTCACCCAGTTCCTTGCGCACGGCGCTTGCCACTTTGAGTTCGATGCCTTCGTCTTCCACCTGGGCTCCGGCCGTGCGGCGGTCGGTGGCAACAAGGCCTGTCATCACCGCCCCACCGACCACCAGGGGCACACAGCCGCTCAGACTGGACAAGGTGGCCGCCAGCACAGCGCCCGACAACACCAGCGAATTAAATTTGCGTTTCATTTACACAGACTCCTGTTCACCCAACAACTGGGTGTCAATGCCATCACACAGACAGTGCAGCACCAAGTGCTGGACCTCACGAATTCGCGCCACCCGCTCGTGGGGCACACACACATGCACATCGGTCTCGCGCAGTTGCCGCGCCAAGGCGCCACCGTGTTGGCCCGTCACACCCAGCACGACCATTTCGCGCTCGTGCGCCGCTTTGACGGCCTCGGTCAATACAGACTCCGTTCCATCGGCGCTGATGAGGACCAGCACATCGCCGGTATGCCCCAGGGCGCGCACTTGCCTGGCCAACGCATGGCCATCGGGCCAGCTGGTGGCCGTCAGCACGTCCGCCGACAAGGCCATGGCGGCCAGCCCCGGTCGCTCACGCTCAAAACCACCGACCAGCAAACTGGCCAGATATTGGGCCAGTGCTGCCGATGGCCCTTGGCCTGCGGTCAATACTTTGCCGCCACCGGTGACACAGGCCAACACCGCTTGCACAGCGGCTTCCACAGGCTTGGCCAGGCCTTCGGCCACTTGGTAGTGCAAGTCTGCACTGTCGATGAAATGCTGTTGAATGCGCAGGTCTAACATAAGGCTTTGGATGATAACCGCGCCCGCTCGCCCTACAGGTCAAACTACCTGGTTTGTGTTTGGGCATGTGACGAATGGCTGGATTGGCCGTTTTCTATTGTTCCCGCCCCCGGAAGTTTGAGTTTTTGCTCCTTCACACGTTTGTCGGTGGCTTCAGCCAGTCCATGCAGCCTGTGCCAAGGCCCCTAAATGTCGGAGCTGAAGCTGCCGACCTACAAGAGCCTTGACGATTGAAGACTTCAGTGGACCCCATCAAGCCATGGGTCGCCACTTGGGCGCACTTCAAGCGGCATCAAAAGCCGCCTGCAACCACTGCGGGCCGCTGGCCTCGATGGTCACCACATCAAAGCGGGTGGGCGGCAAGCGTCGCCATTTGAGCAAATAGTGTTGCGCCGCCAACACGATGCGCCGCTGCTTGTGAAAACCAATGCTGGCGGCCGCCCCGCCGTGGTCGCTGCGGCTGCGTTTTCGCACCTCCACAAACACCACCGTACCGTCGGGCGCTTGCATGACAAGATCGATTTCGCCGCCTCCGCGCCCGGGCGTCCGATAATTGCGCTGCAACAAGCGCAATCCGCGCTCTTGCAAATAGGCCAAGGCCTCGTTTTCGCCCACGTCTCCCCGTGCTTTGGTGCTGGCCTGGCCTGTTGTGTCTTTTTTGAGGAATTGCATTGACTCCGTCTCCCTTGTCCGCGTCGTTTGCCCGAGCACTTGAGGCCGCGCATGACGCCGCCGGATCGCAAAACCACCCGACCAGCACACTGTATGTCGTGGCCACCCCGATTGGCAACCTGGCCGACATCAGCTTGCGGGCCCTGCACGTCTTGCAAAAGGTCGACGCCGTGGCTTGCGAAGACACGCGGCACACCCAGCAATTGCTGCGCGCCTATGGCCTGGATCGCCCGCATGGGCAACTGCTGGCGGTGCACCAGCACAACGAGGCCGAAGCCTCTGAAGCCGTCATCACCCGGCTGGCCCAAGGCGAGCGCGTGGCTTATGTGAGCGATGCGGGCACCCCTGCCATCAGCGACCCTGGCGCCCGGCTGGTAGCCGCCGTGCGCCGCGCCGGCTACCGTGTGCTGCCCTTGCCTGGCGCCAGCAGCGTGACCACCGCACTGAGCGCTTCGGGCATGACGGGCGAAGACGGCTTTGTGTTCAAGGGTTTTTTGCCCAGCAAATCGGGCGAACGTCAGCAGGCGGTGCAAGCCCTGTCACAGGAAAGCCGCGCCGTGGTGCTGCTCGAAGCGCCGCACCGCATAGAGGCCCTGGCCACTGCGCTGGCCGTTTTGGGCGATCGCCAGATCACGGTCGGGCGCGAGTTGACCAAGCAGTTTGAGCAGATTGAAACCCTGAGCGCACACGCTCTGCCCGCTTGGTTAGCCGAAAAACCCGAGCGTTTGCGCGGCGAGTTTGCGCTGGTGCTGCACGATGCGCCTGTGGCCGCATCCATGGGCGAGGGCCTGCGCGTGTTGCAACTGCTGCTGCCCGAGCTGCCGCTGAAAACCGCCGTCAAGCTGGCGGCCGACATCACCGGCGAATCCAAAAACGCGCTGTACGAACAAGCGCTGGCCCTCAAAAACGCTTGACGCCTCAGCGTTTGCGCAGTCCCAGCCACATCACGGTGGCCACCACCAACAAGGCGCCCACCAGCTGCATCACGGCAATTGACTGACCCAGCATTGCCCAAGCCAGCACCAGGGCAAACACCGGCTCCACATTCATGATGGCCGAATTGCCCACCACGCCCAGCTTGGGCAGCACGGTGAACATGATGGTGAAGGCCGTGCCATACAAAAAAGTGAGCATGCCCAAACCCCACCAGCCTGCGCTGGCAGTGGGCAGGTGAATGCCCGTCTGGGTCAGGACCACCACAAGGGCCAGCACCGCCACCGTGCCCATGGTGGTGAAGGTGCGCAAGCGGCCATCCACATCCGCCGCCTCATGCTGGGTCAGCACCAAGGCCAGGCCGAAGGTGGCCGACGCGGCCAAGGCAAACGCCACACCGGCGCCGATTTGCCCCCAATGCTGGGCCGCGCCCAAACCCGATGCCGCGCCCAGCACATCCAGCGCCAAAGCCAGGCCCAAGAACAACACAGGCATGGCCAGCAAGACGGCACGCTCGGGGCGGTGACCATACAAAAGCCGTGCCCACAAAGCCGTGGCCAGCGGGTAGGTGTTAAACGCCAGCAAGGCCAGCGCCACCGGCAAGCGCGCCACTGACGAATACAGACAGACGCTTTGCACGGCGATCAGTCCGCCGATGAGCAGCAGGAATTTTTTTTGCCGGGCATTGATCTGGAGCACCACCTTTTGCTGCCAGAGGATGAGCGCAACGACCAAGGCGGTGACGGTGCTGCGAAAGGTGACGGCGGTGACCACATCGACGCCATGGTTGAAGGCGGTACGGGCTGCCACATGGTTGGCCCCCATCATGAAGGCGATCAACAAAAGTGTCAGAAAACCCGTCAGGGTCAGAGAAGGAAGGGGATGTGAGGATTTGGGGTGCGTCGACATCCAGGCAATTTACAGCCCTGCGCAACGACCAGATGACATGAAAGCGACTGAAGAAGCGGAAAAAACTCAGGCGCCCACCAAGTCCTTGTTACTTTTCTTGTTTTTCAGGCGCTGGGCGCGTTCCATCGCATCTTCGAGGTCATCACGCTTGATGTCATTGAGGGTTTTGAAATACAAAACACCCAGTACCAGTGAAACAACCACAGCAACAATCAGCGAAATCAACATTTTTATCTCCTGCAATACCAAAGGCTTTAAAAACCGCGATGGATGTATTATCAGAGAAATCAAATTGAATGCTTCTTAAATCATATTTTCAATTCTTAAATGCTATTAATGGATCGCTTGACCCACAATTTGTAGCCGGATACAAGCCCAAACCACGGGCGTGCAGGCGGCTGATGCCCAGCAAAGCGTCTGTAAAGGGTGTGGGCACGCCAGTCAATTGCCCCAATTCGCGTACAGCCCCCACCAAAGCATCAAGTTCGACTGGTTTACCAGATTTGACATCTTGCAACATTGAAGTGCGAAACGCCCCGAGCTTGCGCGTGATCAGATGGCGGTCTTCGGGTTGCTGTTCAATCGGGATGCCGATACAAGCACCAATGGCTTTGGCTTCGAGCATGACGCTGGAGATGAAAGCCCGCAGCAGCGGATCGTCCATGATCAGGTCGGTGGTGGCCCCTGTGATGGCACTGACCGGGTTCACGGTCATGTTGCCCCAGAGCTTGTACCAAATGTCTTTTTGAATTTGCGGGGACAGCGTGGCATTGAAACCTGCTTGCTGCAGCAGCGCTTGCAAAGCCTGCACCCGGGGCGTGACAGCCCCAGAGGGCTCGCCCACGATCAGGCCGTCACCAAAGTGGTGGCGGATCACACCGGGCGCATCGACCGAGCAGCTGGCATGCACCACGCAGCCGATGATGTGCGGCGCTGGCAAGGCTCGGGCAATGCCGCCGTCCGGGTCCACGCACTGAAGTGATCGGCCTGCCACTGGCCCGCCAAAGCCCTGCAAAAACCACCAGGGCACACCGTTCATGGCCGTGAGCACCACCGTGTGTGGCCCGATCAGCGGACCCACTTGCTGTGCCACCGCCGCCAGCGCAGGCGCTTTGACGGCGATCACCACCAGGTCTTGAACGCCTAGCGCGGCGGCATCATGGCTGGCCTGGACGGGCTGGGTATGCAACTGTCCGCCTTGGTGCAGTTGCAGGCCTTGGCGTTGTAAGGCGTCCAAGGTGTCACCCCGCGCCAGCACGCTGACCTGTGCCCCGGCACGCGCCAAATGCACCCCCATCCAGCCGCCGATGGCCCCCGCACCGACGATGGCAATCTGTTTGAACTGGACCTCAGTCTTGGCTTGACTCATGCACGCCACCCTGTGCCTTGCTTGTCCATTTGACGCACCAGCGCTTCAAACACGTCTTGCCCCGCACCGTGGTTCGGGTTGAACTGCAAAGCATCGCGGGTGCACTTGGCAGCAACGTCTTCGGGCACCGGGATCGGCGCCCCCATGCTTTGTGTGGCCAGCTGGATTTCGCAGGCGCGTTGCAGCGTCCAGAGGATCGCAAAGGTCTGCGACAGACTCGTGCCCCAGGTCAGCAGGCCATGGTTGCGCAAGATCACAGCGGGCTTGTCGCCAATGCTTTGGAGCACACGCGGCGCTTCGTCAGCGTGGATGGTGATGCCCTCAAAGTCATGGTGGGCCACCATGCCATGGAGTTGGGCCGAATAGAAATTGCTTTGCGAGAGGCCGTCCTTCAGACACGCCACCGCCACGCCCGCCGTGGTGTGGGTGTGCATCACGCAGTGCGCGCCCTCGATACCGGCGTGCAAAGTGGCATGCACCACAAACCCGGCCGGGTTGACCTTATAGGGCGAGCCGTCGAGCACTTCGCCTTGCAGGTTGATCTTGACCAGGTTGCTGGCCGTGACCTCGCTGTAATGCAGGCCAAAGGGGTTGATCAAAAAGTGCTTCTCCCCCCCGGTGACGCTGTCGGGCAGTCGCAGCGTGATGTGGTTGTAAATCATCTCGGTCCAGCCGAGCATGGCAAACACGCGGTAGCAAGCTGCCAACTGCAGCCGGGCTTGCCATTCGTCTGGATGCACCCGTGCTTGCAACGAAGGCACCACCGGTTGTGGGGTTGGAAACATCGTGATCTCCTTGAATTGGGGTCAGAACCCAATTGTTGATTGAGTCGGCTGACAGAAATTTATTGGGATCTGACCCCAATTCATTTTGTCGTTCAGTAGGTGCTGCCTTTGACAGGCACGGCGGCGGTGACTTCGGTTTTGAAGTGTGCGGCCAGATCGGTGGTCTGGCGCATCAGGATTTGGGTGTCCAGCCCCACGGCCACAAACACCGCGCCGAGCTTCAGGTATTGCTCGGCCAGCGTCCTGTCTGGCGTGAGGATGCCAGGGGCTTTGCCTGCTTTCAGGATGCGGGCGATGGCGTCGGCAATGGCGGCCTGCACTTCAGGGTGCGCCGCGTTGCCCACATGGCCCAAGGAGGCCGAGAGGTCGGCCGGGCCGATGAACACGCCGTCCACGCCGGGCGTGGCAACAATGGCGTCCAGGTTCTTCAGCGCTTCGCGCGATTCGACTTGAACCAGCAGGCACACCTCTTCGTTGGCACGCTTGAAGTAATCCGGGTAGTGGCCCCAGCGCGACGCCCGTGCACCCGCCATGCCGCGCACACCGCCCTGCCCGTCGTCTTGCGGGTAACGAATGGCCTGCACCAGGTGCGCGGCTTGCTCGGCCGTGTCGACCATGGGCACCAAAATGTTTTGCGCCCCGAGGTCAAGGTATTGCTTGATGAGCGCCGTCTCACCCACAGGCACGCGGCACACCGGATGGCTGGCCGGATAAGCGGCCAGGGTTTGCAGTTGGGCCTGGATGCTGCGCAGGTCGTTGGGCGCGTGTTCGCCGTCAATCACCAACCAGTCAAAACCAGCTAGAGCGCAGATTTCGGCGGTGTAGGCGCTGGCCAGGCCCATCCACAGGCCGATTTGGGGGCGTTTGTCTTTGAGGGCTTGTTTGAAAGTATTCACAGGGGTTTTCATGGGGCGACTCCTTTGAGGTAATCAATGTTTGCAAGATGTTAGGTCCGGGGTAACGGTTCGAGCGATGCGGCAAAGCAAAGCGCCTTTGAGTTCAGGCCACCACGCCGGAACAGCAAGTCTTCCACCCACGCATGACGAAGGCCCGTGGTCAAACAAACCGAAACTCCAGTTTGCCCAGCGGCCCGTAATCTGCATCGAAGACATCGCCCTCCTTGGCGGGGGCCGGTTTGGTGAACGAGCCGGCCAGCACAATCTCGCCCGCCTGCAGGTGTTCACCCCAGGGCGCGAGCTTGTTGGCCAGCCAGGCAATGCCCACGGCCGGGTGTCCTTGCACGCCCGCAGCCAGACCGGTTTCTTCGACCACGCCGTTTTGGCGCAGCACCGCACCGCACCACGGCAAGTCGGTGGTCAGCGGGTCGACCCGCTTGGCACCCAGCACGATGCCCGCGTTGGCCGCGTTGTCGCTGATGGTGTCGTAGACCTTGCGCATGACCTTGGTGTGGCGATCAAACTGTTCGATGCGCGAATCGATGATCTCGATGGCGGGCGTCACATACTCGGTGGCCTCCAGGACTTGCTGCACCGTCACGTTGGGGCCGCGCAGTTCCTTTTTCAGGATGAAGGCCAGCTCCACCTCGACACGCGGCGCGATGAAATCGGTGAAGCGAATGTCGAGCACCTGACCGGGCGTGCAGGTGTACAGCATGTCATCCAGCAGCGTGCCGTAATCGGGCTCGTCGATCTGGCTGGAGACCTGCATGGCGCGGCTGGTTAAACCAATTTTGTGGCCGATCATGGTGCGCCCTTCGGCGAACTTGATGGCCATCCAGGCGCGGTTGATGCGGTAGCCGTCTTCAATCGTCATGCCCGGGTAGCGCTTGGAAAAGTGCTCGATCTGCACACGAGTTTTTTCGGACTGGTTGAGCTCGTGGGCGAGCTGCTGGATCAATGCGTCGTCAAACATGGTGTGCCTCCGTAGGAGCGGTCTCTGACCGCGATGTGTGTTTTTCAAAGGTTAATCGCGGTTGGAGACCGATCCCACAAAATGTTCTGCCGGATCAAGGCGTGACCTTCTGAAACAAAGGATGGATGTTGCTGTGCTTGGCGTCGAACACTTCGGGGCCGACGTCAATCTGCAACGTGATGCCGATGTGGCGCTGCGCCATGACCGGTGCAAAGAAATCCTTGGCCACTTCCATCAGGGTCTGCCCGGCGCGTTGTTGCACAGCCTCGCTGCGGCCCCGGCCCATGCGCACGTTCAGATAGACAAAAGCGTAGTCGCCCGAACCCCCATGGGGGTTTTGCTCATGCAGCCCTGCGGCTTTGCCCGCCGCGCCGCCATCGGCCACGGCGTAATGCGGCGCGGGATAAGCCAGCACACGCGTGCCGCCCGTCGGAAAGACCTGCTTGCCTGATTCGTCCTGCACCGTGAGCATGACGTCCGCCATCTGGCGGCACAGGGTCGTCATGTTGACCTCAGCCTCGAGCTGTCCGGTATAGAGAATCACAAGATGGGGCATGGTCTTGTCTTGGTAGGTCGGACCTTCAGGTCCGACATTGGTGGTTTGGCAAAGGTCCATGTCGGGGCTGAAGCCGCCGACCTACGGGGAAGGTTCATAACCTCGTGCTCACAGCCGTGTATCCCTGCGCGCTGCTGGCCTGCGCTGCCGGGATGTGCTCGCCTTTTTGGGGCGTCACTTCAAAGATTGCGTTGAGCTGGCCCGTGCCGCTGGCCCCGAAATATGGGGTTACCATGTCCACCGCGCCGTCGTAATCTGTCCAGCCCAATGCCCCCATCAGCATGGCGGTGTCGTGCATGAAGCCTTCGCCGTGGCCTTTGCTGGCGTATTCGGGCAGCATCTCGCAAAAGGCTTTCCACTCGCGCTGGTCCCACATTCGCAGCACCTGCTCGTCGAGTTTTTGGAGGAAGGGGCTCCAGATTTTGTGAGCAAACTCAGGGGCCAAACCGTTTTGCGCAAAACGGTGGCTCAGACTGCCGCTGGCCAAAAACGCCACCTTGCCGTCGTAATGCTTTTCCACCGCCTCGCGCATGGCCCAACCCAGACGGGCGCTGTCGGCCAAATAGTGCGAGGTGCACAAAGCCGAGACGGAGACCACCTTGAAGTTCTGGTCGGCGTTCATATAACGCAGCGGCACCAGCGTGCCGTATTCGGGCTGCAAGGTGGTGGCGTCGTGCGCCAGGGTTTCCACGCCGTAGTCGTTGGCCACTTGGGCCAACAAGTGTCCCAATACCGGGTTGCCGGGTGACTCAAACGCCATATTGCTGATGAAGTGCGGCAACTCGTTGCTGGTGTACACGCCCTTGAAGTGCGGGCCACAGTTGATGTGGTAGCTGGCGTTGACCAGCCAGTGTGTGTCAAACACCACCAATGTGTCTACCCCCATGGCGCGGCAACGGCGGCTGATTTCATGGTGGCCGTCGATGGCGCTTTGGCGCGTGCCAAAACGCGGGCCGGGAATTTCGCTCAGGTACATGCTGGGCACGTGGGTGATTTTGGCGGCGAGGGCGAGTTGTCCCATTTTTTTCTCCAGTTGTTTTCAAATCTGTACGGGTTCAAAACCCGTTTCTCCACCAAAACACTTTGAGCCCTTGGGCATGTCGAACCACTTTGCCTTGTGACTGACAAAGTAATCCGCCTTGGGAGCGCGCAGTTCTCGCCCTTCAAAGAAACCCGCTAGCAGCCCGGCTATGGCTGGCTGGCGTCGGTCCAATGTCCATGCATGCGTGCCACAGAATTTGCAAAATTGGCGTGTGATATTGTCTGTAGGGTGATGCGTGCTGAGGGCGTCCTCCCCGGAAATCACCATCGCGTCGCGCTGGATACTCAACCACGTCGTGAAGGCCGATCCATTCATCCGACGACACTGGCTACAGTGGCAGTTGATTGGCGGGTGCAGCGCTTCACTGACACGAATTTGAACGCGACCGCAAAAACACTGCCCATGTGATTCATTCGAGGTTTGCATCTTTAAGGTCTCTAGGGATCGTGACACTGGTCCGCATCAGGGACAAACCAACTTGATCTTCGGAAAGTACGTCTTGTAGCGCCCCGCATCGCGGGTGAGCAATTGATAGCCCTCGGCTTGTGCATGCGCGCCGATGAAGAAGTCGGGCAGGACGCCGTTTTTGGTGCCGCCGCGTTGGCGGTAGGACCTGAACGCCTGGGCCGCCAATTGCGCAGTCGTCCGCGTCAAGTCAAGAACTTGCACTCCCAACTTTTGCAAAAACGCATCGATGTGGGGGCCTGCGGTGTTGTGTGTGTGCAGTTCTGCGTAGACCACAAAGTTGGTCACGATTTGCTGGTTTTGGGCTTTGATCAGCTCTCGCAGCGACCAGTCCAGCCAAATCGGATCTTCATGGATGACGTCCACAAAAACATTGGTATCCACCAGGATCATGGCTGATTCCAATCATCGCCACGGGTCATGCGCATCAGTTCGTCAGTGCTCATGCCGTCTTTGGCGATGCCAATGAACTGCCGAATCGGGTCGTCTGGCGCGAGGAACGACAAGTCGGGCTCGGGCGCAGCACGCGGGCTGGATGGCGCTTTGGCCGCCACCAAATACTCGGCGAGGGCTTCTTGCACGACGTGCGACTTGCTCAGCTTGCGCGCAGCGCAGTACTGAGCCAATTCGCGTTCAACGGTTTCGGGCAGGCGGACAGACAGCATGGTTCACTCCTTGTCATACACATTCAAAATGGATGTATGACATCAAGTATGACAGATGGCGGAGATTTGTCATACACCCCAATGCGGAATGTGGTGCGAGCCCATCGAGACCGCCACGTTCTTGGGCTCACAAAACACTTCGTAGCTCCAGGTCCCGCCTTCGCGGCCGGTGCCGCTGGCCTTGGTGCCGCCAAAGGGTTGGCGCAGGTCGCGCACGTTTTGGCTGTTGACAAAGCACATGCCGGCCTCGACCGCAGCGGCCACGCGGTGGGCTTTGCCCAGGTTTTCGGTCCAGACGTAGCTGCTCAAACCGTATTCGATGTCGTTGGCTTTTTCAATGGCGTCCGCTTCGTCCTTGAAGGGGATCAGGCAAGCCACGGGGCCAAAGATTTCTTCTTGCGCGATGCGCATGCGGTTGTCGACGTCGGCAAACACGGTGGGCCAGACGAAGTTGCCGTGCTTCACATGCGCAGGCAAGTCTGCGGCGTAGCCGGGTTGGTCCAGACCGCCGCACAGCATCGTCGCGCCCTCTTTGGGGCCCAGCTCGATGTAGCTGCGCACTTTGGCCAGATGGGCCTTGGAGATCATCGGGCCGACGATGGTTTTCTCGTCGAGCGGGTCGCCTACGGTGATGCGTTTGGCACGCTCGGCAAACTTGGCGGCAAAGTCGGCGTAGATGCTTTGCTGCACCAGGATGCGGCTGCCTGCGGTGCAGCGCTCACCGTTGTTGCTGAAGATCATGAAGACGGCAGCGTCCAGGGCGCGGTCCAAATCAGCGTCTTCAAAGATCACAAAGGGGCTTTTGCCGCCGAGCTCCATGCTGAACTTCTTGAGGCCCGCGCTTTGCACGATGCGGTTGCCCGTGACGGTGGAGCCTGTGAACGAAATGGCCCGCACATCGCGGTGCGACACCAGCGGCTCGCCCGCTTCCTTGCCGTAGCCATGCAGGATGTTGAGCACGCCAGCGGGCACGCCGGCTTCCAGCGCCAGCTCGCCCAGTCGCGCTGCGCTCAGGGGCGAGAGTTCGCTCATCTTGAGCACGGCGGTGTTGCCAAAAGCCAGGCACGGCGCGACCTTCCAGGTGGCGGTCATGAAGGGCACGTTCCAGGGGCTGATGAGGGCGCACACGCCCACCGGGTGGAACAGGGTGTAGTTCAGGTGCGTGGGCGTGGGGTAGGTGTGGCCGTCCACGCGGGTGCACATCTCGGCAAAGTAGTGGAAGTTGTCGGCCGCACGCGGCACCAGCTGCTTGCCGGTCTGGCTGATGGTCTGGCCGCAATCCCTGGTTTCCGTCTCCGAAATTTCTGGCACATGCTTGGTGATCAGGTCGCCCAACTTGCGCATGATCTTCGCGCGCTCGGTGGCGGGCGTAGCGGCCCACTTGGGAAAGGCGGCTTTGGCGGCTGCGACGGCGGCATTGACCTCTGCTTCGCCGCCCGAGGCGACTTCGGCCAACACCTCTTGCGTGGCGGGGTTGATGGTCTCGAAATAGTCGCTGCCCGCGACTTGGGTGCCGTTGATGAGGTGGTCGATTTTCATGTCTGTCTTTCTGTGTTTTTGTAGGAGCCAGCCCTGCTGGCGATGGCTGTTTGACAGTCCAATCGCTTGCAGGGCAAGCTCCTACAAAGTCATGGTGTTGGTCAATGCCCCGATGGTTTCAATTTCGGTCACAACCACATCGCCCGGGTTCACGTTGACGATGCCGTCGGGCGTGCCCGTCAAGATCAGGTCGCCAGGATTGAGCGTCATGAAGCTGCTGAAGTATTCGATCAGTGTCGGCACATCAAAAATCATGTCGGCAGTGCTGCCGCTTTGCGTGACTTGCCCGTTCACGGTGGTCTGCAATTTCAGCGCCATGGGATTGGGCACATCGGCCGCATCGACCAGCCACGGCCCAATGGGCGTGCAGGTGTCGCGGTTTTTCACCCGCAGGTTGGGGCGGTACCAGTTTTCCAGGTAATCGCGGATGGCGTAGTCGTTGGCCACGGTGTAGCCGCCCACGAAGTCGTAGGCATCGGCTTTTTTCACGCGCCGGGCGGTGCGCCCGATCACCACCGCCAGTTCGCATTCGTAGTGCATGTAGGCCACATCCGCGGGGCGCTTTGTGAGGGCCTTGTGTCCGATCAGCGAGGCCTCGCCTTTCATGAAGGCCAGCGGCTCCTCGGGGGCTTTGAAGGCGAGCTCCTTGGCGTGGTCGGCGTAGTTCAGGCCGAGCGCGATCACGGTGCGTGGCTGCGCCACGGGCACCAGTGGCGGCAACCAGACCACCTCGTCAAAGTCCACGCGCAGGCCCTTGTGTGGGCCTTGGGTGATCAGCAACTGGCCGTCCGATTCAACAGCTTGCTGGATGGCGCCCGACCAGGCAATTCGTGCGTGTTTCATGCCTGACCTTTCACGTGGGTGCTGACCGTGGCGAATCCCGGCGCGGAAATCTCCACCCGATCCCCTAGCTTTGCGCGTGGCCTTTGACCATCGGGCAGGCAGTCTGTCCCGATCATCAGCACATCCCCGGGTTGCAAGGTCATGAATTCGCCCACGTCGGCCAGCAGCTCTGGCAAGTCGCGCATCAATTCACACAGGTCAATGGTCTGCACCAGATCACCATTGCGGCGCACGGCGATCTGCAGCGCGGCCCAATCCTGCACTTGACCTACTGTGACCTGCTCTGGCAACGCCAGAAAACCATCACGGCAGCGGAACTTGACCGGCGGGCGGTAATAGCTCGCATGTGGCACGGACCAGTCATTCATCAACGCAGCGCCCGCCACCTGACCGTCTCCTCCGATCACCAGGCCCAGCGTCGCGCCGATGTCAACTTCTGTCACGCCGTCCTCTAGCAGCAGGTCTTGCCCAGCGGGGCTGAAGGTGTTGGCGGTCTTGACGTAGAGCACGGGCGCTTGAGGCGCGGCTTTGTGCGGTTCTTGCGTCATGCGCGAGGACCAGAGGTCCCATTCGCGACGAAAACTGAGCAAAGTGCCATACACCGTGCCCTGGGGTTGCCAGGGTTGGTGATGCGTTCGAATCAATGGCATTTTTTATTCCTCTGAGTTTTTGTCATCAGACATTGCTGCTTCACCACTGTTGTCTTTGTGCACACCGTCAGCTTCAGGCACGCCCAGGGCGATCACTTTGTCCAACAAATCGTACAAAGCGCCCAGTTGGGCTTTGCCCAGCTGCTGCTCCATCCAGACGTAATGCGCCTCGATGGTTTGCGATAAAGACTGGGCTTTGCTCAGGCCCGCAACGGTGGCCCGCACCACGGTGCGGCGGGCGTCATGCGCACATCGCTGGCGCTCAATCAGGCCGTTGCGTTCCATTCGGCTGAGCACACCCGTGAGGCTCGGGCCGAGTAAATAGGCTTCGCGGGCTATGCGCCCGGTCTCTATGCCGTCAGGCTCGCTGGCATGCTCTCCCAACACGCGCAAGACGCGCCACTGCTGGTCTGACAGGCCATGCTCTCGCAAGCTGGGCCGGGTGTGAGCCATCACTGCCTCGCGCGCTTCGAGCAGCAATCTTGGCAAATTTCGGTGAACAAAAGGTTTGATGGGACTCATTTATTTAACATGTTAAATGAATCAGTCCTGTCATTTTCCTAGTGTTTACCCTGTTTATCTCGTGTTTTCATTCGACTCGACCGATGGTGAATTTCAATTTTTTCTGGTGTTATTGAATATTTAGGTACTATTTTTAATGTAAGCATGATTAAAATCATGAAATCGCAGTTCTCCAACTGGCTGCACATGGCATCCAAGACAACCGGCTTGTTCACGCAATGAAAAATCTCAGCATCAAATTTCAGCTGTCATTGAGCGCCATCGCCATGGGCATTGTTTTGCTGTTGTCGCAATTAGGACTGCAGTTTTTCGTTCTCCGCGCCGACATCGTGCATCGCATTGAAAAGCATGAATTCAGACAGTTGACCGATTTCGCGCGAAAGCTGGATGAAAAACTGCAAGACAGCATGGGCATGTTGGCCAGTGTGGGAAAGCATGTTCCCGCAGAGGACATGAACAACCTGGTCACACTTGAAAAGCATCTGCAACGCGAGCACGCCTTGCTCAACGTCTTTGATGACCTGTACATCTTTGATGCGAAAGGGGTTTTGTTGGTCGACTGGCCCGTCAAGCCCGGCCGACGCACTTTGGACATGTCGTCTCGGGACTACATTCAAGGGGTGATTTCTACCGGAAAACCGGTCATCTCCAAACCCATCCTTGGCAAGGCGACACAACAGCCCATTATTGTGGTGGCAGCGCCTATCTGGGATCAGCAAAAGAAGCTGGTGGGCATCATGGGCGGTGTTCTGAATCTCTACAAACCCAATTTGCTCGGTGACATTGCAAAACGCAAAAATGGGGAAACTGGCTATTACTACTTGGTCACCCAGGACCGGGTGCGCATAGCCCATCCAGACTCCCGGCTGATCTTGACCACAGTCCCTGCGGACAGTGGCAATCTCCCGTTCGAAGCGGCCATGAAAGGGTTTGAAGGCACCCAAGAAGGCACCACGACGCGTGGTTTGAAAGGCTTGTTCACCTTCAAGCGCCTTCAAACCACCGGCTGGATCGTGGCCTCTGTCATTCCTTCTGCCGAAGCCTTTGCACCCATTGGCGATCTTTATCAAAAGATGGTTCTGGTCACACTCTTGCTGCTGCTGACCATCGTGCCCTTGATGTGGGCCTTCGTGAGTAAATTGATTCGGCCGCTCGGTGAATTGGCACAAGCCATGCACGACACGGCCACGAAAATGCGTGACGGACAGCCGACGGCGCAGATTGCGGCCATCGGTGGGCATGAAATTTCGACTGTGGTCCATGCCTTCAATGAATTCGTGGAAGCGCGCATCCACGCCGAAACCCAACTTTCACTGGCACGCGATGAAGCGCAAACGGCCAACGCCTCCAAAAGTCATTTTTTGGCCAATATGAGTCACGAAATTCGTACCCCCATGAACGGGATATTGGGGATGACGGACCTGTGTTTGCAAACACGCTTGACCACTGAACAACGCAGTTATCTGGAAATGGTCTCCACATCGGCGCATTCGCTGGTTGCCGTCATCAATGACATCCTGGACTTTTCAAAGATCGAGGCCAAAAAACTGCATTTGGACCCGCATGAATTTTCCCTGCACAGTCTGATTCGCCAATCCACGCGCACTTTGTCACTGCGTGCGACCGAAAAAGAGCTGGAGTTGGTGTGCGACATGGCACCCGATGTACCTGACTTGGTGGTGGGCGACCCTTTACGACTTCAGCAAGTGATCACAAACTTGCTAGGCAATGCCATCAAGTTCACGGCCCACGGCGAAGTCATGCTCAGTGTCAACCGCTTGCCATCCACTGAATACCGCGCTGGTTTGTGCTTGTCCTTCGAGATCAAGGACACGGGTATTGGCATCTCACTGGACAAACAGTCTTTGATTTTTGACGTTTTCACCCAAGCCGATTCCAGCACGGCTCGGCGCTTTGGGGGCTCAGGCTTGGGCCTGGCCATCAGCCGCAGCCTGATTCAGATGATGGGTGGCGACATCCGCGTGAACAGTCAATTGGGCAAGGGCAGCACCTTCAGCTTCACGGTGGCACTGCAAGCCGCAAACACGGGGCCCCTCACATTGCCGCCCCTTCTGCCACAGCTCAAAGGACGCTTGGCGTTGGTGGTCGATGACAACGCCAGCAGCCGCTCCAGCCTGAGTCGGCGACTTGAATGTGCCGGCATGCAAGTGCTCGCCTGCGACAACGCAGCACATGCCTTGAACGCCCCCCAATTGGCCCAAGTCACCTTCGCTTTGCTGGATGTCAACATGCCCGACATCGACGGTTACGCCCTGGCTGCACAGTTGCGACAACTGCGCCCGCCATCACAACTGACACTCATCATGCTTGGGGCCTTGAGTGAACAGATCAGCCAGGACGAGCTTGACCATCTGGGCATCCAAAGCTTTTTGATCAAACCCGTCGATCCGCATGAATTGATGGCGGTCCTCAATGGTTTCGACATATCGAACAGCCTGCCTTTTGCCTCAGAAGTTGCCACGTCGCCCCCCCCCGCACAAGCACCGATGATGAAAGTCCTCTTGGTTGAGGACACCCCCATTAACCAGACACTGGAAACCATTTTGCTCACCCGCATGGGCTTTGAAGTCACCATCGCCAACAATGGGGTTGAAGCCGTCGAAGCATTCAAACGCGAACGGTTTGACCTCATTTTGATGGACATCCAGATGCCTGAAATGGGTGGCATCGAAGCCACCCAACTGATTCGAGACCGGGAAAACACCCAGCAACTGCCACCAACCCCCATCGTCGCCGTGACCGCCAATGCCCTCAAAGGCGACCGGGAAAAGTACATCGAATCCGGCATGGATGCCTATGTCTCTAAACCCATTTCTGCTGAAGCACTCAAAACAGAAATCCAGAAACTGGTGCCCGCATTTGGCAAAATTTCATGAACCCACTTCCCCCCGGGCTTGATACCGCAAGTCATGTGGTGTTCAAACGACTCCAGGGGTTCTGCCTCCCGTCCATCGCTGCGCTGACTGTCCAACGCGACACCCCCTGAGCATGCCGTGTGCAAACTGGTTGGCCGGGAGGTGGTCTACGAACGCAAAGCCAAGAAGCCCCCCTAGACCTCTCGTTCAACACACCACCCAAAGAAAAAGCCGCTCAAAAGCGGCTTTTTCATGGAGATCGGAAACAATCAGTAAGTGCTGCGGCTGTCGCGGTAACCGCTGCCATAACCTGTGCTGGGCTCTTTAGGCTTGGAGATGTTCACCACGATGGCGCGGCCACCCACAGACATGCCATTCAAGCCCTGGATCGCGGCTTGCGCTTCATCGCTGCTGGACATTTCGACGAAGCCGAAACCTTTGGAACGGCCACTGTCGCGGTCCATCATGACTTTGGCGGATTTGACGCCACCAAAAGCCGAGAAGTTCTCGCGCAAGTTGGCATCGTCGATGGTGTAAGGCAGGTTGCCCACGTAAATTTTGCTGCTCATGTGAGAGCCTTTCAGAGAGAGGGCGCACAGGCTTGAAATGATCAGCACTGTGGCGCGGGAGAAGCGGCATCCAAGCTAGGACACCGCAGAGACTGGTGAAACCTGTGCATCGTTTGCGACACCACATGGGATGGTGTTGGTTTCTGATGTTGACTATATTCGCATATGGAATAAATGTCAACCCATATATTTCCAATTGTTTTATAAAACACTGATCATACAAACAGTAGTCGCGGCACAATCTGAGCCCATGGCCAAAGACAAAACGATTTACACCTGCACCGAATGCGGTGGCACCAGCGCCCGCTGGATGGGCAAATGCCCCAGCTGCAACGCCTGGAACACGCTGATCGAAAGCGCGGCCGAAGCCGCCAGCGGTGGCAAAAACCGCCTGGGCTCGGCGCAGTACCAGGCCCTGGCCCCCTCCAGCGAGGTGTTGCCCCTGTCTCAGATCGAAGCGGCCGACTTTGATCGCCACCCCACCGGCATCGACGAGTTGGACCGGGTGCTGGGCGGCGGCATGGTCGAAGGTGGCGTGGTGCTGATTGGCGGCGACCCGGGCATCGGCAAATCGACGCTGCTGCTGCAAGCAGTCGACGCCTTGCAGCGCAGCGGCGTGAACACCCTGTATGTGACGGGTGAAGAAAGCGGCGCGCAAGTGGCGATGCGCTCAAGGCGCCTGGGCCTGCCCGACTCGCAGGTGCCGGTGCTGCCCGAAATCCAGCTCGAAAAGATCCTCCACACTCTGCAGTCACGCCAGCCCAACATCGCCATCATCGACTCGATCCAGACGGTGTACTCGGACCAGCTGACCAGCGCACCAGGTTCGGTGGCGCAGGTGCGTGAATGCGCCGCGCACCTGACCCGCACCGCCAAGGCCACCGGCACCACCATCGTGCTGGTGGGTCATGTGACCAAAGAAGGGGCTCTGGCGGGCCCCCGCGTGTTGGAGCACATGGTGGACACGGTGCTGTACTTTGAAGGCGACACGCATTCAAACTTCCGCCTGATCCGCGCGATCAAGAACCGCTTTGGCGCCGTGAACGAGATTGGCGTGTTCGCCATGACCGAAAAAGGGCTCAAGGGCGTGAGCAACCCGAGCGCCATCTTTTTGAGCCAGCACAGCGAACCAGTGCCCGGCAGCTGCGTCATGGTCACGCTCGAAGGCACGCGGCCCATGCTGGTCGAAATCCAGGCCCTCGTGGACTCGGGCGGCCCCAGCCCTCGGCGCCTGTCGGTGGGCCTGGAGCGAGACCGCCTGGCCATGCTGCTGGCCGTGCTGCACCGCCACGCGGGCGTGGCGTGCATGGACCAGGACGTGTTTGTGAACGCGGTGGGTGGTGTGCACATCCGCGAGCCCGCCGCCGACCTGGCGGTGATGCTGACCATCACCAGCAGCCTGCGCGGCAAGCCGCTACCCAAAGGCTTCATCGCCTTTGGCGAAGTGGGTCTGGCTGGAGAAGTGCGTCCCGCGCCACGCGGTCAGGAACGCCTGAAAGAAGCGGCCAAACTCGGCTTCAAAACCGCCGTGGTGCCCAAAGCCAACATGCCCAAAAAAGGCGACAAGGCCTTTGAGGGCCTGACGGTGTACCCGGTCGAGCGCATCGAAGAGGCGATGCAGGTGGTGCGGGGGTTGGATTATTGATCCGGCACGCTGAAGCTTGAAATGTGTGAGACATGTCATCTCGTAGGTCGGCACTCGCAGAGTCCGACATGATGGGTTTAGGCAATCGGCATAGGGGGCCTCCACGAGGAGGCGCCCCTGCCACACCACCCGGCATGCGGGTCCGCACCGGGCGGTTCGAGGGCTTGAGGTCAGGACAGCCTTGGCACACCCATTCGGTCAAAGTACGCAATAGGCAAGGCACTGTTGAGCAGCATCGCGCTGTTGCGCCACCACCGGTGGCAGTTGCCCGCCACCTGCTTGGCCACATCTTGAGATGCCCCCAACACCTTCAGCTCCCGGTAGATCGTCTTTGGCCTCTTCCAGTGCTTGAGCTGGATCGCCCTCAATCGGTGACGCAGCCATTCGTCCAGCTCTCGCCAGACCCCCGGCGTTTGCGCCATCCCAAAGTACGCCTTCCAGCCCAGCACGTAGGGCCTGAGTTCCTCCACCACCTGCGCCATGCTGCGCCCGCCCGAGCGGCGCGTGAGTTGCCGTATCCGGGCCTTGAAGTTTTACAGCGGCTTTTGAGCCACCTTGCATTTGACTTCCCGGCCCTTGGCCACCCACAGCGCATACCCCACAAACTTGCGCCCCAAGGCGCTGGCCACCGCACTTTTGGCTTCATTGATCTGAAGCTTCAAGCCTGCGTACAGTTTGCGCAGGTACGTCATCACCCGTTCGCCAGCCTTCTTGCTGCCTACGTCAACGCAAGCAGTCGTCGGCGTAGCGCGCAAAGCTGTAGCCTCGCGCCTCCAACGCCTTGTCCACCTCGTCCAGCAGCACGTTGGCCAGCAGCGGGCTGAGCGGCCCGCCTTGCGGCGTGCCCAGATGGCGATCAACCACCACCCCGCCATCCATGATCCCGGCGTTCAGGTACGCCCGTATCAGTCGGATCACTCCGGCATCGTCGATGCGCTTTCTGAGTCTGTCGATCAGGATGTCGTGATTGACCCGGTCAAAGAACTTGGCCAAGTCCACGTCCACCACCACACGTTTGCCCGATTGGACGTATGCACGCGCGGCCTTGACCGCATCGTGTGCGCGCCTACCCGGTCGAAACCCGTGGCTGTGTTCGCTGAAGGTGGGGTCGATCAGCGGTTGCAGCACTTGCAAAAGGGCTTGCTGGATCAATCGATCTATGACCGTCGGAATGCCCAGCTCGCGCTGGCTGCCGTCCGGCTTGGGAATCATCACCTTGCGTACCGGACTGGGCCGGTAGCTTCCTGCCAGCAGCACTTGGCGAATGTCCGGCCAGCTCGTTTGCAGTAAACGAGCGGTTTGCTCGATATCGAGCCCGTCCACCCCGGCTGCACCTTTGTTGGCCTTGACCCGCTTCCATGCCGCCTGCAGGTTCTGTCTCGTCAGCGCTGCCTCCAGCAGACCACCTGTGCCCGCCATCTAATTTGCTGACCCTGTATCCGGGTGTTCATGCAACGTACCTCGGGTTTCGTCGCTGGCAGTATTTGGCCCGGCTTCACCGTGCCGCCTTCCTGCCCGCCCGGATCGCTCCGGCATCTGACGCATGACCTTGTGGCTTTGCATGTCTTCGGTTACTCACTCTCGTTCGGTCCTTCGCGCTTGCCTTGTGGCCTCATCGGCCCCAGCTCCTGCTACTACGACCTCTGCTGACTTCTTGCTCCGGCAAAGCCGTTGCCCTTTCAGGCACAAGGCGAGATCTCCCCAGGTAAGGGTCACACACCTTCATCGCACAACCGCCGCATCTACGCCGCCCAAGCCTTGGTCACAAGAGCTTCGTGGTGTCTGGCCCACTCGCCCTGCTTGGCTGCGCCTTCTATGCGGTTCTTGTTCATCGGCTCACGATTTACGCTCCACGCTTCCTTCCCACATTCGGTCACCCTCATGCAGTTGCGCAACACTCAAGCTCATTGTGACCAGCTCGCAGCGGGACTTGCACCCGCAGGTGTGCGCCCATGCTGGGCGCACCAGACCCATGTCGGGGTCTTCGACCGCCGACCTACAACATCTTTGAGCATTGAAAACTTCACAGGGCGGAACAAAAAGTGTCCGATTTCAGTAGTGTCCGGTTTATTTGACAGCCAACCCGCTGCAAGCGAGTAACGGCAAGGGTTTCAGAGGTTTCATGGGTGTCCACGATTTGAATTTGATTTTGCGCACTAGGCATGCTCCAGGGGTTCAATCACCTGGGGATGCCCATGAACGCAGGCAAAACCTTGTTCGCGCAGGTCATGGACTTTGTGCCTTGGAAGACCTTTGGCCGCATCGCCCTGCGCCATCGAGGCGATGCCGGGGTGCGCACGCTCAGCTGTACCGAGCTGTTTCGCATCATGGCGTTTGCCCAACTGACTTGGCCCGAGTCTTTGCGCGACATCGAAGCGTCTTTGACGGCCAATCAGTCCAAAATTTTTAACATGGGCATGCGCCACATTCCTGCACGCTCGACGCTGGCCGATGCCCTGAATTCTCGAGACTGGCGCATTTACCATGCTCTGGCGATGCGATTGATCGACCGAGCCCGCAGACTGTACGCCCAAGAACCTATGGGCGTGGATTTGGATGCCACCGTCTACGCCTTGGACTCCACCACCATCGACCTGTGTCTGGGTTTGTTCGACTGGGCACCGTTTCGCTCCACCAAGGCCGCTGTGAAGATGCACACCTTGCTGGACTTGCGCGGTTCCATCCCCGCCTTCATCCACATCAGCGACGGCAAGATGCACGATGTGCATGTGCTGGACATACTGCCCATCGAGGCGGGCGCTTTCTACATCATGGACAGGGGCTATCTGGACTTCTCTCGCCTGTACACCATGCACCAGTGCGCCGCCTTCTTCGTGACCCGTGCCAGGAGCAATATGAACGCCCGGCGTGTGTACTCGGCCCCTGTAGACAGAACCACGGGCCTTGTCTGCGATCAGACCATTGCGCTCAATGGGCACTATGCCAGCAAGGACTACCCCGAGCACTTGCGGCGCATCAAGTTCAAGGTCCCGGAGACGGGAAAGGTGCTGGTCTTTCTGACCAACAACATGACACTGCCCGCGTTGACCATCACAGCCCTGTACAAGAACCGTTGGCAGGTCGAGTTGTTCTTCAAATGGATCAAGCAGCATCTGCGCATCAAGAAGTTTTTGGGCACCAGCGAGAACGCAGTCAAGACGCAAATCTGGTGCGCCGTGGCCACTTAGGTGCTGATTGCCATTGTCAAGAAGGAGTTGCAATTGAAGGCCTCGCTCTACACTTTTCTACAGATTTTGTCGGTGTCTGTTTTCGAGAAAACGTCGATTTCATGCGCCTTGCAGACCGATGCTTACACAACCGCACCACCTGAGTGCGCTAAGCAGTTGAATTTGTTCACTTTTTAACCGGACACTACTGGTCCTATTTGCTCGTTGAATGAGCCTTGTGGGACTTGGCCCAAATCGGGTCCCGCCAGATGTGATGCACGATGCGGCGAAAGACTGTTGCAAAACGGCTGCGGTAGGTCGCAATCCGACGATGCCACTTGAATTTATGCCCAGTCTGGCCAATATCCGATTGAAATTGACCGGTCTGGATCGGAAATGGACGAACCCCTCGCATGCGGATGCCAAAAACCCATGGCTGGCCAAACGCGTGGTCAATCGGCAACCGCATGGGCAACAAATTGTCGACGTAAGCCCGGGCCGCCTTGCGGTTGATAAGATAGGCCACGGTTCCCGTCTGCTTGCCAAAGTAGCCGACCACATCGTGTTTGCCATCCCCCAGTCTGGCAGTTTTTACAGCCAGACCTGGCCGATTGCCATACAACATGGTCATGTCACCACAGGCGGGCGAGACGATCAACGCCTCCACCAAACTGAGGAAATCCGTTGGCACGATCGCATCGTCCTCCAACACCAGACAATACGCATGAGGGCCCTCCAAAAAAGTGCGCATCAGGCCGACATGGCTGGCGAAGCAACCCACCTCGCCTGCTGTAGGTTCTTTGCCGTGGTGCCGGTGATAGCTCTGTATGTCCAGCATGTTCGGGCTGCGCCAATCGATCTTGGAACCATCAACCGCAGCAAAGCGGCAAAACTCGATGTTGGCCTGCTGCAACTGGACACTGATGCGGGCCAAACGCTCCGGACTTCTGTCCAGATTGACCACAAAACAAATGAAAGAAGGATGCAGTGTCATGGATCAGTCCTTGGCTCAAGATCATCAGGCATCAACCAAACAGCTTCGTGAATACCCAATGGCCAAGCAACAGCAGGACGAAATTTCAGAGGATGCGGTGCCCTTCGAAGCTGACTGCCATACAGTGCAATAAGTGACTTCTTGTCGGACCATTGCAGCGAAAAAGCATGGCGCTCAAAGCCCGGATAATTCGCTTTGAAACGCCGAATGGCCTGGTAGCGCGTGATGGGCACATGTGCATAAGGTAAATCTTCATAAAACGCCAAGCGAAATGACGGACTCAATTCGCTGGCATGTTTCCTGACCATCTCGTAGACAGCATGGTGGTTGACATGGTGCCCAATTGCCATGGGCACAAACAAGAAGGGCCGCTTGCCAGCGCCAACGTGCAATTTGAGCGCGTCCAACACAGGGGCCTGCATGGCAAAGATGTCCTGCTCGACGCCGGACAAGTCGTTGGGGCGTCTCCCCCAGAAATCCGGTTCAGCCCCGCCCAACTCAGTGCGCGTCAGGCCTACTCGATCGGCAAAAGCGCAATCCTCAGCTTGGCGGATTTCATGCACCTGCGACTCGGTCAGGTCCAAAGCAATACAACCGGGCGCATACACCGAGCGACTGAACACATTGATCAGGTGCCCTGCACCAATCGACGACAACAAACCGCCTATCGAAAAACAGCCATCATCAAAATGCGGCGACAAAACCACCACACCTTGTGTAGCCATTTGCCGGAAATCGGCAGTCGAAATCGTTGAAGACATAGCCCTCATCATCGGGTTAAAAATCGACAATTATCGGCCATGCCCTGGCCTTCAGTGCGCCAAGGCAGCTGTTCGTTATCATCCCTGCAAGTATTTTGAAACACCCCATGAACTTCACCAAAATCATCGCCCCTGTGGCCATCATCATTCTCACCGTGGGTGCCTGGCGACAGTTTGGCTGGGCGGGCATTGCCTTGGCGGGGGGCGGCGTGGTCATGTGGATCTTGCTGCATTTCACCCGCTTGCTGACCATCCTCAAAAAAGCGGCTGACCGGCCCATAGGCCATGTGGCCAGCGCTGTCATGCTCAACGCCAAGCTCAAAAAGGGCGTCAGCCTGATGCATGTCATCGCCATGACACGCTCGCTGGGCCGCCTGCAAAGCCCCAAGGACGAGCAACCTGAAATTTTCACCTGGACGGACACCGGCCAATCGACGCTCACCTGCACCTTTATGGGTGGCAAACTGATCGAATGGACATTGCAACGCCCCGAGTAAACGCGGGCCATCCAGACCGTAAAATGTCTGTTTAGCACCGTGCAAAGCACCTCTCTTTTAAGGACACATGATGAGCGTCGTTATTCCTTCTATGTCTGACCGTGACGGAAAAATCTGGATGGACGGCCAGATGGTCGATTGGCGCGATGCCAAGATCCATGTTCTGAGCCACACCCTGCACTACGGCTGCGGCGCTTTTGAAGGCGTGCGCGCCTACAAAACCGAGCAAGGCACCGCCATCTTCCGCCTACAGGAGCACACCGAGCGGCTATTCAACAGCGCCAAGATCTTGCGCATGGCCATTCCCTTCACCCAAGCACAGGTCAACGAAGCCCAGCGCGCCGTGGTGCGCGAGAACAACCTGGAAAGCGGCTACATCCGCCCCCTGACCTGGATTGGTGACAAGAAGCTGGGCGTCAGCCCCAAGGGCAACACCATCCACCTCATGGTGGCCGCCTGGACCTGGGGCGCGTACCTGGGCGAAGAAGGCATGAAGCGCGGCATTCGCGTGAAAACCAGCAGCTACACCCGCCACCACGTCAACATCACCATGACGCAGGCCAAGGCGGTGAGCAACTACACCAACTCGATTTTGGCCAACATGGAAGTGACCGACGAGGGTTACGACGAAGCCCTGTTGCTCGACACTTCGGGCTTTGTGTCTGAGGGCGCGGGCGAGAACATTTTTGTGGTCAAGAACGGCGTGATCTACACGCCCGACTTGTCGGCCGGTGCCCTGAACGGCATCACCCGCAACACGGTGTTCCACATCGCCAAGGACCTGGGTCTGGAGATCGTGCAAAAGCGCATCACCCGCGACGAGGTCTACATCGCCGACGAAGCCTTCTTCACCGGCACCGCCGCCGAAGTCACGCCGATTCGTGAACTCGACCGCATCGCCTTGGGCAAAGACGACTACTTGGGTAGCCGCGGCCCCATCACCGAGAAAATCCAGACTGCGTTCTTTGACATCGTCAACGGGCGCAACCCCAAGTACGCCCACTGGATGACTTTGGTTTAAGGAGCGAGAAGATGAGCACCCAAGCTGTTGAACTTCTGGCCACCGATTTGAACCCCCAAGGCGGTGTGTTTTGCCCCAGCCCCAAAGCCGACATGAAACTATGGAACAGCCACCCCAAGGTTTATCTGGATGTGGCCAAAACCGGTGAAGCCAAGTGCCCCTATTGCGGCACGGTTTACAAATTGAAAGCAGGGGAGGTGGTGGGGAACCACCATTGATATCCCCATCCGGGATGCACAGCGGCGAACGCTCAGGCGTTCGCCGTTTTGTTTTGAGGCAAGCTGATTTCAAAACAGGCTCCGCCGCCTGCTCGTGCCAGACACTGCACACGCCCACCATGACGCTCGGCAATCGACTTGACCAGTGCCAGCCCCAAGCCGACACCACCGCCTCGCTCACTGGCACCCGGTAAACGGAAAAACGGTTCAAAAATGCGTTCACGCCATTGAAGCGGCACACCCGGCCCTGAGTCGCAGACTTTCAAATGCACCTCTTGGTCGGCCTGCCTGAGTGAAACCACAATGTCATCACTTTTTCCGTCAGTCGCGCCATAACGTCGAGCGTTCTCCAGCAAATTACGCACCATCCGGCGCAGCAATTTGCTCACACCTTGCACCTCCAGGCAGCTCATCCCCTCCGGCACATCCAGCAACGCGCCCACGCGTGCGCACTCTTCGGCGCACAAGCCGACCAAATCGACCGCTTCCACGGTGCCCAAGTCCACCTCTTTAGCGTCGAGCCTGCTGGCCAGCAGGATTTCATCGATCAGTTGATCGAGCTCGGCCATGTTGCGCAGGATTTCGGCGCGGTTGCGCTGGTGGGAGGTGGCGTCAGCCCTTGCGACCTCCATCAGTTCCAGCCCCATCCGGATTCGGGCCAGGGGGGAGCGCAATTCGTGCGAGGCGTTGGCAAGCAGGGATTTCTGTGCGGCCATCAGACTTTCAATGCGCTGTGCGGCGTGGTTAAAGCGTTGCGATAAATCGGCCACTTCATCGTCACCTTGCACCGGCACACGCACCGATAAATCGCCTTCACCCCAGCGCTGCACACCACGTTGCAGGACTTCCAGGCGCAGGGTCAACCGACGCACGATGGGGTACAGCACCAGCGCCACGGCCACACCCATGAGGGCCAACATCCACACAAAGCCGTAGGGGGGCTTGGTCCACCAAGGTTGTTCATTGTGCAGGTGCGCTGGCCCCCTCTGCCCCATTCTTTGCCCGGCGCTCCACTCGCCCTTGCGTTGCAATTGCAAAGTCATCTTGCTGCCATCGGCCAGGGGTACCTCAAACAAGAGCGGCGCGTTTGCGCGGGGGCGAACAGTGGTGCTGGCCAGCACATCACCTTGGGCGTTCATGATCACCCACTCACGTTGCGGCTGAGGCGCAGTGTTGTGTTCGACCGAGACCCGCCAGGCCCACCCCACGCCCCCCATGAGCAAGGCCACGCCCAAGACCACGGTCAGCCAGATGCGCAGGTACAAGTGTCTGGACCAGGCGCGCAACAGCATTTTGGGTGACATGGCTTCAGTCCTGCTGGCGTGCAAACACATAGCCCACACCGCGCACGGTCAGGATGCGCTGGGGCGCTTTGGGGTCCAGCTCGATGGCGGCGCGGATGCGGCCCATGTGCACGTCTATTGACCGGTCAAAAGCTTCCAGCTCACGCCCCCGTACCGCCTCCATGATCTGGTCACGCGTGAGCACACGACCCGCCCGCTCGGCCAAAGCCACGAGCAAATCAAATTGATAGGAAGTCAACTCGCAGGCTTGCCCCTTCACACTCACACGCCGCGCGTCGCGGTCAATCTCCAGTGAGCCGAACTGCAGGATTTGCGCAGTGGTGCGAGCGTCGGGGCCTTTACGCCGCAAGATGGCCTTGATACGGGCCAACAACTCACGCGGCTCAAACGGTTTGGGCAGGTAGTCATCGGCGCCCATCTCCAGGCCAATGATGCGGTCCATTGGGTCACCCTTGGCCGTGAGCATCAGCACTGGTAACTGCCCCATCGCTCCTGATAAAACGCGTATGCGCTGGCACACTTGCAGACCGTCCATGTCTGGCAGCATCAAGTCAAGAATGACCAGGTCCACATCGCCAGACTGCAACCTGGCCAAACCCTGTTGCGCATTGGGCGCATGGCTCACAGCAAAACCCGAGGCCCCCAGGTAATCCGCCACCATGCCCGCCAGGCGGGCATCGTCTTCGATCATCAATAAATTGCTCATATCTTGATCATCCTCTGCCGATCGGGCGCGTGGGTATCAGGCAGGTAAAGTTCGGTAAACCCTGGATCGCCACGTCGCTGTGCTCCTCGCGATGACGAACAAATTAAGGGCCCCCACAATAATTTGAAACACGGCCATCAGTTTTGGCATGGCGAGCAGATTGTGGCGATGTCTATTTCATCACTGCGCAAATACCTCATGCCGTCACTTCGCAATTCCCAAACCCCGTCATTGCGAGCGCAGCGTGGCAATCCAGTGACTGCAGACCTCAAACCGATGACCGCACCTTTGACGCCAGCGCCACCAACAGCAGCACCGGCAAGCCCAGCCAGGCCGTGGCGGTGAAGAAATCCGCATACCCGTATGCGTTGACAAAGTCACCCGAAAAGCCCGCCACAAACTTGGGCAACAGCAACATCATCGAACTGAGCAGGGCGTATTGCGTTGCTGAATACGTGATGTTGGTCAGCGATGACAGATAGGCAATGAATGCGGCCGACGCAATGCCGCTGGCCAGGTTGTCGGCCGACACCACCCAGATCAGGGCCGTCACGTCATGCCCCACGCCGCTGAGCCAGGCAAACAGCACATTGCTGGCTGCGCTCAGGATGGCCCCCAGCATGAGGATGCGTATCACGCCAAAACGCGCAGAAAGCACACCACCGACAAAGGCGCCTAACAAGGTCATGACCACGCCATAGACCTTGGTGACCGCCGCCACCTCGTCCTTGGTGAAACCCATGTCCACATAAAAGGGATTGGCCATGATGCCCATGACCACATCACTGATCCGGTACACCGCAATCAGCGCCAGCACCAACACCGCTTGCCAGCGGTAACGGCGCCAAAAATCGGCAAAAGGATCGATCAAAGCGCCCTGCAACCAATCACGCACGTTGCGCGCTGGCTGAATGGGCACAGACACAGGCTCAGGGGCACCCAACACCATGAGCATGCCGGGCAGCATGCTGGCCGCCATCGCCAAATAAGCGGTTTGCCAAGCAATATGCGCATAACCAGTGCTTTGAGGCCCCTGGGCCCATGCCGCGATCCACAACACCCCCGCACCGGCCCAGATCATGGCCAGGCGATAACCGGTCTGGTAACTGGCGGCCAGCGCCGCCTGGGCGTTCACCTCGGCCGACTCGATGCGGTAGGCATCCAGCGCAATGTCTTGGGTGGCCGATGCCACCGCCACCGCCAATGCGCAGCCCACCAAAGGCCCCAGCACCTGAGACGGATCGTTGAGCGCCATGCCCACCAAACCGCCCATGATCACGGCCTGCGACGCCAGCAACCAGCTGCGGCGACGCCCCAGGCGGTGCGTGAGCCACGGAATAGGCAGGCGGTCCACCAGCGGCGCCCACATCCACTTGAAGCCATAGGCCAGCCCCACCCAGCTCAAATAACCAATGGTGCTGCGGTCAATGCCCGCCTCACGCAACCTGAAGCTCAAGGTGCCCAGCACCAGCAAGAGCGGCAAACCCGCCGCAAAACCCAGCAACAACATGCGCAAGCTGGCGGGTTGCAAATACAAACGCCAGGCCTCGCGCCAGCTGCGTTCTTGGGGCAAAGGGGGTGGGGTCAATGTGGGCATGACGCGATTATCAGTGCCTGCCCTCACAGAGCGTTCTGTATGATTTCACGCCATGTGCTTCCTTTGCGATCTCAAATCCTCCTCCACTCCAGTTGATGACCCGTCACCACGCTGGCAAGCGCGGCGTGCATTCTTGCTGGCCGCAGGCGCCACAGCAGCGGGTTCAGCACTCGCACAGGTGGATGTGGGCTCCTCTTCCAGCATGCGCAACCTGGTGCCTGCCGAAACCCTGGAAAGCTCAGCCCGCCAGCAATACAACCAAGTGCTGACCGAAGCGCGCAACAAAGGCGCCCTGGCCCCCGAAGGCCACCCACAACTCAAACGCCTGCACGGCATTGCCCAACGGCTCATCCCACATACGGCCCAATGGAACCCACGTGCTCGCGAGTGGCGCTGGCAAGTCAACCTGATCGGCAGCAAACAAATCAACGCCTGGTGCATGCCCGGCGGCAAGATCGCTTTTTACACCGGCATCCTTGAACAGCTGCAGCTCAACGACGATGAAGTCGCCATGATCATGGGCCACGAAATGGCCCATGCCCTGCGCGAACACGCCCGTGAGCGGCTGGCCAAAAGCCAAATGACCGGCATGGGCCTGTCCATCGCCTCACAACTGCTGGGCCTGGGCTCTTTGGGCGACGCGGCCGCCAATCTGGGCACGCAACTGTTGACGCTCAAATACAGCCGTGACGACGAAACCGAATCCGATCTGGTCGGATTGGAAATTGCCGCACGCGGCGGCTTTCGCCCCGAAGCCAGCGTGGCATTGTGGAAAAAAATGCTCGCCGCCAGCGGCAACGGCAGCCCCTCTTTCCTGTCCACACACCCCAGCGGCGCCAACCGCATCCAGGAACTCGAAGCCAATCTGCCCAAAGTGCAGCACCTGTACGAGCAATCGCGCCAGGGCTGAAGAGGCACAGGTACTCATTCAACGCCCCATTTAGGGGCTAAAGCCACCGACCTGCGAAAACCCCATGAGGGGGCTTCGATTGCCTTCCTGCAGACGCTGTTGCGGGCTTTGGCTACGCACGATGTCGGGGCTCTTCGACCACAGACCTATGAGGCTGCTGCGTCGCAGTAGATAGGTACTCGAAGAGTCCGACGTTGTGTGTGATTGAGCAATGACCGTCTGGTAGGTCGGCAGCTTCAGCTCTGCCGTTTTGGCCTCTGCCGAAGGGGACATGTCGGGGCTGAAGCCACCGACCTACGGAAACCATACGGAGCTTCCAATAGCGACCTGCGAATGCAGTTGCGCGCTGGGCTCAGGTTCCGCCCACGTAGGGGTTGCTTTTGCGCTCTCGCCCAAAGGTGCTCTCTGGGCCGTGTCCCGGGATGAAGACCGTGTCGTCGCCCATGGGCCACAGGCGTTGGATGATGCTGGCGATCAAATCGTCATGGTTGCCTTGCGGAAAATCCGTGCGGCCAATGCTGCCGGCAAACAACACATCCCCCACAAATGCCCGTTTGATCTCGGGTGAATAAAACACCACATGGCCCGGCGTGTGCCCCGGGCAATGGCGCACCTGCAAGGTGTGCGCCCCTAGGCTCACGGTGTCGCCATCGGCCAGCCAACGTGTAGGATGAAACACTCTGGCTGGAGGAAAACCATAAGCTGCAGCTGCCTGAGGCAATCCGTCAATCCAGAACTGGTCTGCCGGGTGCGGCCCAATGATGGGCAATCCGCCCAGCTGCTCGGCCAAGTCGGCCGTGCCCGAAGCATGGTCCAGGTGGCCATGGGTGATCCAAATCTGCTCCAAACGCAGGCCATGGGTATTGACGGCAGCCAATATCAATTCAAGATCGCCCCCCGGATCGACCACCGCCGCTTGGCGGCTTTGGTCGTCCCAAACAAGGGAGCAGTTTTGCTGAAAAGGCGTGACAGGGATGGTTTGGTATTGCAGCATGCTGCAAATTATCGACCATGCGCTCAACGTGATGGGATCAACAGAACAGGCCGATACGGGCGTGTACAGTCCAACGCAGCCAGCGCCTTTTGATTTTTGGCCATTGCGCTGCAACGATTGTCTGTTTGCACCCCTCTTCACCCGGCTACTTGACCCAACAACACAGCGTTGCCATTGCAGGGGTGGATAACCTGCTCATCCGCTCACTGCTGGACAACAACCAATTCCACGACCCCCTGGATGAGGCCCTGAACTTGGGCATCTCCTCGGCCACCTGGCCTTTGTTTGGCTTGCTTTGGCCCTCCGGTCAACACATGGCCGAACGCATGGCCAAACGCCCGGTGTCCGTCGAGCGCATTTTGGAAATTGGCTGCGGCCTGGGGCTGGCCAGTCTGGTGGCGCATCGGCGAGGGGCCTCGGTCACCGCCAGTGATTGTCACCCCTTGGCGCACGCCTTTCTGGATGAAAACACGCGCCTGAACGGTTTGCCCCCTATGACTTACTGTCACGGCCTGTGGGGCAAGGCGGCATTGCGCGAAGATGGTTTGCCCGTCTTGACGACAGCCCATGACGCACTGCCCAGCGGCGTTTTTGACTTGATCATGGGCAGCGACATCCTGTATGAGCGCGACGACGAGGGCACGCTGGCCAGCTTCATCCATGCGCATGCCGCCAGCCGCTCGGAAATCTGGGTGGTCGATCCCAATCGGGGCAACCGTGCGGCCTTTCACAAGCAGATGGCCCGGCTGGGCTTTGCCCGTCATGAACAGGTGCTGGATCAGCCCGCACACGAGGGCGTGGCCGCCTACAAAGGCCGCATGCTCACCTACACACGCGGCTGAAACATTAGCGCGGCAACCAGCCCAACCCCTTGGCATGCAGGCTGTGGATGTAGAGCCGGTCCGCTGTCTCGGTCACGCCCGTGCTCTCGGGGTAGAGGCCGCTGGGGTCTTGCAGGTCCTGCACCACTTTGCCGTCTTCGGTAAACGCCATCACATGGCCATAGGCTTTGGGAATAGGCCACAGGGCGCGGGGCAGGCGCATCGTGACCTTGCGCATGAAGGGCTGGTCAGCCAGCTGGTCGATGGTCGGATTGCGCGGTTTGGCAAAGCCCAGCCAGATCTTGCCGCCCTGCCCGCGCATCAGGTTGTCGGGGTAACCCGGCAGGTTGTCGAACAACACGTGGGCCTGTGCGCCGCCTTGGGCCACGTCCAGGTTCTGGGCGTTGACGTCGATTTTCCAGACGCGGTACTTGCCAGTCTCGTTCACAAACAGGTGTTTTTCGTCCTGGCTCAGGGCCACGCCGTTGGCAAAGCTCAGGCCCCGGGCCACCACGCGGGTTTGGCCGCTGGCCGGGTCAAACTCCAGCACCCGGCCCGTGGCCGCTTGCTCCAAGATGTCGAGCACGCTGGCCTCGAAGGTGCCGCCCCAGTCCTTGGGGGCAAAACGAGTGGACGCATCGCTCAGGTACATCTTGCCGTTTTGGGCCACCACCACCGCGTCGGCATAGCGGATTGGGTCGGGCTGACCGTTCACCGCCACCTTGTCGGTCAGCAGCTGGATGGATTTGTCGGGTGCAATCGACAGCAAGCCCTTGACCGCATCGGCCGCGATCAGGTGGCCGCGGGCATCAAAGTCAAAACCCAGCACCCGGCCGCCTGTCTGGGCAAACACCTCTTGCTGCGAACCGTCAGGCTGCATGCGCAAAATGCGGCCACTCTCCACCGTGGTGTAGAGCTTGCCGTCAGGCCCCATGGCGATGTGCTCCGGCCCCGCATCGGCACCCAGGTCGATCATGTTGAGCTTGGCCAGCTTGTGGTTGACCGCATGTGGCCCGGCATAGCCCGGTGCAGCGGGCGCATGCCAGCTGACCGGCTCGATCGGGACCGGCCAAAGGCCAAAATAAGCCAGCCCTGCCAGCACCAGCACACCCAAAACACCGAACATTTTTTTCACAGCGCCTCCTTGGTATGGCTCTTCACGGGCCAAGGCAGCCATTGAAACAGTTTCAGAGCTTCAAGGTCCTCAGAGCAAACCCTCGTAAGCGATGGTGATCGGCGCGTGGTCGGAAAATTTTTCGCCCTTGTAGATGTGCTCGGTGCGGGCTTTTTCGGCCACGGCGGGCGTGGCCAGGTGGTAGTCCAAGCGCCAGCCCACATTCTTGGCGTAGGCTTGGCCACGGTTGCTCCACCAGGTGTAGCAATCGTCAGTGGTGTGCGGCTTGAGGTGGCGGTAGACGTCGACCACACCGCCTTCGGTGGTCAACTGTGTCATCCAGGCACGCTCTTCGGGCAAAAAGCCGCTGTTCTTGAGGTTGCCCTTCCAATTCTTGAGGTCCGCCTGTTGGTGGGCGATGTTCACGTCGCTGCAGACGATGAAGTCGCGCTCGGCTTTGAGGGCCATCAGGTGGGGGTACATCTTGTTCAAGAAGCGAAACTTGGCTTCTTGCCGCTCGGGGCCGGACGAGCCACTGGGAAAGTACACGCTGATGATGGACAACTTGCGCTGCGGTGTATCGAAGCGTGTTTCCACATAGCGGCCCTCGGCGTCGAACTCGCCGCCGTCAAATCCCACCACCACGTCACTGGGTTCGTGGCGGGTGTAGACGCCCACGCCAGAGTAGCCTTTTTTTTCGGCAAAGTGAAAATGGCCCTTGAGGCCCGCGAGTTCCTCAAACTTGCCCGCCACATCGGGGGCCTGGGCTTTGACCTCTTGCACGCAAATACAATCGGGTTTCTCTTGGGCAAGCCACGCGGCGACCCCTTTAGTTGTGGCCGAACGGATGCCGTTGAGGTTAAGGCTGGTGAGTTTGAACAAGGATTTCCCCATGGTGACAGGACAGGCAAGCAGCGCCGAGATGCAGGCGCTCGCTCAGGAATTTGTGCAGTTTGCGGTGGATTCGGGCGTGCTGCGCTTTGGTGAATTCAAGACCAAAGCCGGGCGCATGAGCCCATACTTTTTTAACGCCGGCCTGTTTGACGATGGCGCCAAGCTCAGCCGACTGGCGCAATTTTATGCAAAAGCCCTGTTGGCCAGCGGCATCGAATTTGACATGATTTTTGGCCCCGCCTACAAGGGTATCCCGCTGGGCGCGGCGGTGGCTGTCGAGCTGGCCCGCTTGGGAAAGAACGTGCCCTTTGCCTACAACCGCAAGGAAGCCAAGGACCACGGCGAAGGCGGCTCGCTGGTGGGCGCCCCCCTCAAAGGGCGCGTGCTGATCGTGGACGATGTGATGAGCGCAGGCACCGCCGCCCGCGAATCCATTGCGCTGATCAAGGCCGCCGGGGCCACGCCGCACGCCATCGCGATTGCGCTGGACCGCCAGGAAATGGCCACCGAGAAGCAGGCTGACGGCTCGGTCAAAGATGTGCCGCACAGCGCAGTGCAGTACGTTCGGGGCACGCTGAGCATGGACGTGTGCTGCATTGCCCAACTGTCGGACTTGCTGGCCTACCTGTCGCGCCAAAGCGGCAATGACCTGGGTCAGCACCTGCCCAAGGTGCAGGCTTACAGGGACCGCTATGGGGTTTGAAATTGCTGAGCTCGTTGCACATTTACAAATTTCAGCCTCTATACATCGCGTGACCATGACACGCGCCTTCGCAAAATTGTGATTATTTTGATTTAACCAATTTAGACAGTCTTACACCCCGTCAACTGTCTTTTTTTTCGCTTCAACTGAGTTGTTTCAACCTAGTCAAGCCGATTTGATGGTCAAAAGAGTGCCTACAAAACACTGAAAATGCTGCTTTGTTGCCCAAATTCACGCATCGGCGTTGAAAAAAATCAACTAACTCATGAAAAAGATGAAAAAATTATTTTAATTTTTTGGAACTCATTAATTCTGATTAAGAGAATTTAAGCTTACAAAAAACAATTTTTCATCGCGATCTCCATCAAAAACACCGAGAGGCATACCCCAATTGGTGGATTCGCACTCGAAACTTTATCTTGAGAATTTCAGTTTTCATGTACTTGGCAATTTTCTCTTGATGCTCAATAAGTTTTATCAAAAACGACCTCGCGGCACCGGGCCAAGGCCCGTTCTGCGCGTTCGTTTCTGGGCGGGCTCCAAGCGGGTCTGGCAGGTCCTGGGATCATTCTTCTTGTCTGGCCTGGCCGCCAGTGTCTTCGCGCAAACATTGCCAGCCGTCGTATCCAAAGCATTGCAGGATTACCCGTCGATCCTGTCCGCCAATGCCAAATCTGCAGCCGCGCGTTCAGACATTGCACGCGCTCGCAGCGCTCATTACCCACAAATTGGGGTTTCAGCCACGGCCAACTCTTATGCCTCCGGCACACCCTTGACATCCAGTCAACGTCTGACTTTGTCCCCCACGACCCGCTTGAACCTGTGGTCAGGCGGCAAGATTGAAGCCGACACACAGCGCTCTGAAGCACTGGCGCGCGCGTCCGAATTTCAACAAGCCATTACCCTGGAAGACGTGGCCCAACAAGCTGCCGAGGCTTACCTGAACTGGGCCAAGACAGCCGACCTTTACAACTTGGCCGTTCGCAATGTGAATTCACACCGTGAGACGCTGGATGACATTCGAAAGATCTCGGAGGTCGACAAGGGCCGCCGCGTGGACTATGAGCAAGCCCTGGTGCGGACGGAAAACGCCACGCTGAACTTGCAGCAACGCAAATCAGATTTTTCCCAGGCCATTCAGCGCATGACCCGTTACTGGTCTGGCCCTCTGGATGCCCGCCCCACAGGGCTGGATGAAGTGGTGTCCAGCACGGGTCCTCTGGGCCGCATGCCTTTAACGATGGCCGCTGCCATGGACATGGTGTCCAACAATTTGCCTGTCATTGCCCAAGCTCAAGCCCAAGTGCAAGCAGCTGAAGCGGCTGTGCGCATGGCCAAAGCGCAGCACTGGCCTACCGTTGACTTGGCTGTCTCCAGACAAGCTGCGACTGCAACAACCCGTGACGAAGTCCTCACGCAATTGCAACTGAATGCACCGCTTTATTCGGGTGGCAACGCTTCGGCAGCCGTTGAGACTGCTGTTGGTCAACTGAAAGCCGCACAGTTCGCACTGGATGAAGCCCGTTTATTGGCCAGAGAAAAAGCCGCCCTAGCTTGGCAAGAGTGGGCGTCGGCCCAATCGCGCACGATCACTGGCAACGCGCAATCCGATGTGGGCGACAAATTGGTCGATTCTTACCGCCAACAGTTTCGCGTCGCCCGCAGATCCCTCTTGGAGTTGCTGAACATGCAGGCCGATGCATTCAGTTACCGATCCAGTGCACGAACAGCTTTTCATGATGAGCGTATCGCTCGCGTGCGTTTGTTGGCATCCACAGGTGACTTGGCACGCCGCTTCAACGCAGAGCCAGGACTGGTTGCCCAGCCCGGGCGTTGATGCGCACCCTGAACACTTTGATGAATTGATGGCCCATGACTAACTTATTGAACTTCACGCCGCCTGGCGCCGCCGGGCTCAAGTCCCCGCCACCGGACAAAAAACCCAGTGACGGCATGAACGATCCATTGCTGATGTGCTTGGCCATGACGGCCAAGCTGCTGGGTCGCCCGGTGCATTTTCAGGTTCTGAGGGCAGGTTTTGCTCTGGATGAGCGTGGTCGCGTGCCCATGGCGGCTTATCCGGATATGGCGCACAAAAACGGCCTGATGGCGGCTTGGTCGCGCACCCGCATTGCGGATATCCCACACTACGTGTTGCCCGTGCTGATGTCGCTCACGGATGGCCGTGCCTGTGTTTTGCGCAATATTGATGGCCCCAACGCTGTTGTCTGGTGGGCAGAAACGGGCATGGAGGACCAGCTCATCTCCTTGGCTGAGTTGCAAGGCCTCGCTCGCCCAGAAGTACTGGCTCTCAAGTTGCCCCCTAAGCGCCACGACCAAACTCTCACGCCTTTCAAAGGCGCAGCCTTCAGTTGGTTCTGGGGCACGCTGTGGCGATTCCGTCACTTTTATGTGGAGTCCATGATCGCCACGGTGGTGGCCAACGTGCTGACCTTGGCCAGCGTATTCTTCACCATGAACGTGTATGACCGCGTGGTGCCGACCAGCGCTTACGCATCCTTGTGGACCTTGGCCATTGGCACCGCTGCGGCCATCGTCATGGAATTCATCATGCGTTGGCTCAAGGCCCGTTTGGTGGATTTGGGCGGCAAGAAGGCCGACCTGGCCATCAACGCCACCTTGCTGCGCGAAATCATGGCCATTCGCTTGGAGCACCGACCTCAGTCGGTGGGCATTTTTGCCAGCTCCATGCGCGACTTCGAATCGCTGCGCGACTTCTTCTCATCAGCATCTTTGGTCTTGCTCGCAGATATGCCATTTGTTCTGATGTTTCTGGCCTTGATTGCGATCGTGGCCGGTCCCCTGGCTTGGATTCCAGGCTTGGCTGTGCCTTTGTTGATTCTCATTGGCTTGGCCTCACAAAAATCACTCATGTCCGCCATGCGCGAGAACATGAAAGAGTCTGGCGACAAACAAAGCGTCTTGGTGGAAGCTGTGCTGAACCTGGAACTCCTCAAAGCCCACAACGCAGAAAGCTATTTGCAACGCCGCTGGGAAATGTCCAATTTGGCCGGTGCCGATGCCTACAAACGAACGCGCAGCCTGACCAACTGGGTGATGGGCCTGACCACCGCTGCGCAGCAGTTGGTGACGGTGGGCATGGTGGTGGCCGGCGTCTACATGATTCACGCCAACACCTTGACCGTTGGTGGTTTGATGGCGGCAGTGATTTTGGCAGGCCGTGCTTTAGGGCCATTGGCCAGCGTGATGTCCTTGGCGACACGCTATCAGCAAGCCGTCAGCTCGCTGGAAACTCTTGATGGCTTGATGAAGCGTCCGAGCGACCGCATTCACGGGCGCAACTACGTGGTGCCGGAAGTGATTCACGGCGGTCTGCAAGGTGAAGCGCTTGAATTTGCCTACCCCGGACAGCACAAGATCCCGGTCATCAAAAAACTGTCCATCAACATCGCCCCCGGTCAAAAAGTGGCCATGTTGGGACGTGTTGGCAGCGGCAAGAGCACCTTGCTTCGCCTCATGGCCGGTCTGTATTTGCCCCAGGCGGGCAATGTGCGTCTCGATGGTGTCGACTTGCAGCAATTGGAACCTGTCGAAGTTCGCAGCCGTATAGGTTATGTGGGCCAAGACCCTCAGCTGTTCATGGGCACCTTGCGCGAAAACATGGTGTTGGCTGACAGCTGGATCAGCGACATGAAGATCACCGAAGTGCTCAAGACCTTGAATATCTATGACATGGTGGCCAGTCACCCCATGGGGCTGGACATGCCCATCACCGAAGCCGGTGGCGGTCTGTCCGGCGGTCAACGCCAGCTGCTGTCCATTGCGCGCATGATGCTGCGCAACCCGCAATTGGTGTTCATGGACGAGCCAACAGCCAACATGGACCAAAACACGGAAGCCCGCGTGATTGCAGTGATGAAGGAATGGTTGCACGGCCGCACCTTGCTGATGTCCACACACCGCCCCCAACTTCTTGAATGGGTGGACATGATTGCTGTCATCGACAACGGTCAATGCGTCGCGCTGGGGCCTAAACAAGAAATGATCGACAAACTCTCACGCGGCATTGACGTGAACTCTGCTCGCGCTCAAGGAGCTGCAGCATGAAGCGCAAATCCGACAAACGCTCCAAGAGCATGCAAGGCTCAGGCTTTGGCATTGACACGGTCGAGGACGACGAGCGCCGTGCCAGTAAAACATTGGTCTGGATGACTGGCTTCACGTTGATCGTCGCCCTGGTCTGGGCCCATCAGTTTGAATTGGATGAAATTACCCGGGGTCAGGGCAAAGTGATCCCCACCAGTCGCGAACAAGTCATTCAGAGTCTCGACTCGGGCGTTCTGAGTGAAATGCTTGTGCGTGAAGGCAGCGTGGTAGAAAAAGACCAGGTCCTGCTTCGCATTGACGACGCGCGCAGTGGTGCGGTGTACCGTGAATCTCAAGAAAAATTCCTTGCCCTTGCAGCCATGGCAGCACGGCTGAAGGCCGAGTCTTACGGCACAGCCCTGTCATTCCCCCCCGAACTCAAGAACTACCCAGCCCTAATGCAGCAGGAAATGCAGGCCTTTAATGCTCGCAAACGTGCGTTGTTTGAATCATTGTCTGCACTGGACAATTCATTGGCAGCCGTCACGCGTGAGCTCAACATCACCGAACCCATGGTCAAACAGGGCGTGATGTCTGAAGTGGAATTGTTGCGCCTCAAGCGTCAATTGTCTGACCTGCAAGGCCAGCGCGCCGAACGACAAAACCGCTATCTGACAGATGCCAACAACGAGCTGGTACGCGTCTCATCCGAGTTGTCCCAGACCAAGGAAAACAGCGCTGCCCGCGCTGATGCGCTCAACCGCACCACCATCAAATCGCCCATGAAGGGGATTGTCAAAAATGTGCAGATCACCACCGTGGGTGGCGTTGTGCAAGCTGGCCAGCCCATTTTGGAAATTGTGCCCACTGAAGACGAAATGTTGGTGGAGGCCTACGTCAAGCCTTCCGAAGTCGCTTTTTTGAAGATCGGCCAAAAAGCCACCGTCAAATTGACCGCCTATGACTTCAACAAATACGGCGGACTCGATGGCGTGCTGGAGCATTTGAGCCCGGACACCCTGCGCGATGAAAAGCAACGCAAGCCGGGCAATCCGGTTGAACTTGAAGAAGGCTTTTACCGAATCATGGTGCGTGTCAGGGAACCCGAAAGCATGCGCCGTGGGCTCAAGCTTGTGCCCCTGCCCGGCATGACCGCCACCGTTGAAATCCGAACCGGACAAAAGAGCGTCCTTGAGTACCTCTTCCGACCTTTGCAAAACGTGACGCAAGCATTGCGTGAACGTTGAATCACCAACATTCAGGAGATACCTATGAGTGAAGACCACACCATGTCCATCGAAGAAATCATTCCCTCGCCGGAATCTCAACCCGCTTTGAAGCGAAAGTCAGACATGAATGCCCCACAATTTTTAAGCACCGCCGAGGCTGCGAGGATGTTGGGGCTCTCCACCACGCTTGTTCAAACCCTTGTCGATCAGGGTGATCTCAAGGGCTGGAAGACGCGTGGAGGTCACCGACGAATTTCTATCGATTCCATTTTGGACTACCAAAACGCTTCGCGAAGCGTTCTGGGCAACTACGCCAAGACAACCATTCGCCCACGCGTCACGGTGGTGGTGGAGACACCCACTTTGCTGTCAGATTTGATCAAGGACTATTCACTTTGGGACTTTGCGGTCGACGTCACTTTCTTTGACTCAGTCACAGAAGCCCTGCTGGAGCTGTCCAGTAAACGTCCGGACATGATGGTTGTGGAAATGTCCATGCCCCGAGCCCAACAAGAAAAAACGTTCCAGGCGCTTGAAAATTTCAATCAACGCGGTCGTGCACCATTGTCCGTAGTTCTCATCAGTCAAGAAAAAGGGTTAAGCTCAGCCTTACAAGCGGGTGCACCCTCGACGATTCAGGTGATCTCAGGTCCATTGAATTCACTGTGGTTGCACGCATACCTCACAGGAGTTATCGCCTCATGCCGGAACTGATGCTCACTTCATTCTCAAAAAATTCATCTTTGTCGAGAACGCTGGCTCGGCCTGGTCACAACAAGAATTTGTTGCAAGCCAACCGTGATGCTGTCATTCTTTTGGGGCAAGGCAACGACTCTTCATCAGACATGAAAGGTCAAGTCCTCAGACAGCTGCGTCTGACCCAAAACCTTGATCCTGCAGTGCTCGCGACCGAGGCCTGTATTTCCGTCGCGCAACTCTACGAAATTGAAAAAGGCGTTGACAGTCTTTTTTATTCGGACAATTTGCGCCAACAGGCTGCACGCAGAATCGCTCAACTTTTGGGCATAGATTGGAACCATATTGACGAGCGTTGTGCAGGCCTGCAAACAGCCACCAATGTCGTGACCTTGCAGCGAAGCACTGTCGTCAGGGGCATCAACGCCAATGCGTCCACCACTGTCCTTTCATCTTCATCCGCCCCGAATACAGCCATCTTGCCTGCCCCCTCACCCATTGATATTGCCGTGAATTCGCACATTTCCCTCAGCGAGGCCGCAACCATGCCTCCTGTTAAAACCGCTCCCGCATCGCAAACCACCTTTGCCCTCGGTTTGTCTACCCCCTCAGCTGATTCGCAACCTAGCGACGAATCAGGATTCAAATCTACAGAGCAGACATTACCTGAAGCTCGTTCTGGTCGTGTCCTGTGGTGGCTGATCACCGCAATAGGACTGTCAGCCATCTCCTTTTATGTGGCCGAGCAGGAAGGTTATGTACGCCAGTACTGGCCTGAGTTTTATCATTTATTGCGCACCGTCCAACAAGCCATGTGAAGGTCACTCTGAGCCCTAACAGCTCCGTTCAAGCCCTGTCCCCCTGTTTTTGAGCTGCCCTCTTGGGCACAAGTTTTTGCACTTTTTTCGAGACCATATTTTTGTGCCTGGTCTTTCCCATGCCTTGAAACAGTTTTGTCATCCTTTCACCTTCAACAGATGCTTTAAATAATTCTTCAATTCGCTCTCAGATTGAAGAGTGGCTACTGCTAAAATTGCACATTCCGGTTTTTCCTCGATAGCTCAGTCGGTAGAGCGCCGGACTGTTAATCCGTAGGTCCCTGGTTCGAGCCCAGGTCGAGGAGCCAAACCACTCGCTTACATCGACGCGCCATTAGTGGTCGTACCGTTGATTGGCAATCTGGAACTTCAAACCGGTGTAATTGAACTCAAGTTCAACAGCCGCAACTTGATGCAAATTTGCGGGAATAGCTCAGTTGGTAGAGCGCAACCTTGCCAAGGTTGAGGTCGCGAGTTCGAACCTCGTTTCCCGCTCCATTTTTTGGAGCTTCGTTGAATCCACTGTGATTTTTCAAGCCATATCCAAATTGAGCTTGCCACAATGAAACAGGATCCTTGCACGGTAGTTCGCGAACTTTCTAAACCCGCGCGCATTGGCTTTGATCCGCTGGATAGCGCTTTTGAACCCTTCTGCGCAGGCGTTGCTGATTCCGTGCTGGCTGTAGTTGAGCAGCCCCTGCTCGTGGCGACGAAGCATCTTGACAACCTTCTTTACCGGCTCCAAGCGACTTCTCATCGCGTTGTTCGACCAAGCTTTGAAGAAATTTCTAGCCGCGCCCTTGTACCTGTAACGCCCAAAGTGACTGAAGTTCTCCTTGATGCACCAGGCTCGGCTGGTTTTCAAGTTGAGCTGATTCAAGGCCCGAAACGACACAGCCTCTGTGCTGCGGCCATCCGGGTACTTCCTCAGCCATGCCCATTTGCTGCCCACCAATGGCGAGGTGCCTGCCTGCGACAGCTTGCGGTGCTCTTGCTTTCTGACAGCATCCACGGCATCGCCGAGGTACTTGGTGACGTGAAACTTGTCATGCACGATATCCGCTTGCGCTACGCACTGCTTGGCAGCACTCGTGTATGCGGGCCACATGTCCATGGCCACCGCTTTGACCGACGCACTCTGCGCAGGCGTGAGCGTTTCCAACAAACTCACGGCCGCCGCCAGCTTTCTGTCTGGCACCAAGTCCAGCACCCTCCAGCTGTCAATATCAGTCAAGATGCTGGCGTAGGTGTGACCTCTTTCAGAACTCTTCTCATCGATACCGATGTAACTGATTTCGTCCTCGGTTCTGCGCAGCATGCCGCGCACAACGGCATTGTTCATGATGGTATTGACCGTGCTCCAGGAAAGACGGGTGAGCGTGAAAACAGCTTGCTTGGTGGGGCAGGCCTGCAGCAGTTTGATCACGAAGGCCACCATCAAGGTGGTCACGCGGCTGTAGCGCTCGGCCCATGGCACCGTCAGTTCTTCAACCGTGCCGTCGGCATATTTGAGCTGGGGAACCCGTGCCTTGATGAGGGTCTCGAACTGGCAAGTGTCCAGGTGGCGCCATTGGCGCTCGGTCCATCCGTTGATGTGAGCCCTCTTGGTGGCGTCAGTGGGGTCGCCCCACACTTGGCCCTTCTTCAAAACCACCTCAACCACAACACGCTGATCGGCTAAGGACAGGTCCACCTTCTTGTCAGACCATGGGGCCTTCAATTCAAGAAGATGCTCATACAGTGCGGCATCTTTCATGTTCAAGCTGGAAATTTTGAATCACTGGATTGTCCCGCAGCAAGCGAAAAATCACTGTGAAATTGACGAAGAACACAAAAAGGTGTTGGTTCATCCAACGGTGTAGTGTGTAGGCGAATCGCCAAACCCACCTACCCCCACACGAAGGAGACCCAACATGAAAGCATCATGCAGCATGTTCAGCCAGATACTCAAGCTCATACCCCGCAATGACTTCCAAAGTATCGTCAAAGCCACAGGCGCCGAGCATCGCAGCAAAGGCCTGTCCAGCTGGAGTCAGTTTGTCGCCATGTTGTTTTGCCAACTGGGCTGAGCCCACTCCTGGCGTGAGATTGAAGGAGGCCTCAAGAGCTGTGAGGGCAAGCTCGCCCATCTGGGCATACAGGCCCCTGCGCGCTCAAGCCTGTCTTACGCCAATGCACATCGGCCATGGCAGTTGTTTGAGCAGGTGTTCCACGGTCTGTTCGGCATTGTCTCTGCCAAGGCCCTGGGTAAGAAGAAATTTCGCTTTAAAAATAAGCTCGTGAGCTTGGACTCCACCGTCATTGACCTGTGCCTGTCCATGTACGACTGGGCCAAATTTCGACGCACCAAGGGCGCAGTCAAGCTGCACTTGGTGCTGGACCACGACGGCTATCTGCCGTGCTTTGGTCTGATCACTGACGGCAAGGTGCATGACGTCAAAGCCGCGCACCAGATGACTTTTTCTCCTGGCACCGTCGTGGTCGATGACAGGGGGTACAACGACTACGGGTTGTTTGCCAAATGGACGCAGGCCGGGGTGTACTTTGTCACCCGCATGAAGAGCAATGCGCTCCATGAGGTCGTTGCCGAGCATGAGCCACCACAAAACCGGGGCATCCTCAAAGATCAGACCATTCGACTCACCGCTGCAGCGGCCAAGGACAAATGTCCCCATCTGTTGCGTCGCATTGAAGCTGTACGTGCGGACACTGCAGAGACGTTGGTGTTTTTGACCAACCACCCAAAACTTGGGGCCAGCACGGTGGCGGCCATCTACAAAGACCGCTGGCAAATCGAGTTGTTTTTCAAGGCGCTCAAACAAAACCTGAAGATCAAGACGTTTGTGGGCACCTCGGCCAATGCGGTCAAGACGCAGATCTGGACGGCATTGATCAGCATGCTGCTGTTGCGTTATGTGCAGCTGTCATCACGCTCTGGATGGAGCTTGTCCAACTTGGTGGCGCTGCTGCGCATGAACTTGTTCACTCACCGAGACCTGATGCACTGGCTCAATGAACCGTTTGCCACGCCACCGGACCCGCAGGACGATCCGCAAACCTCACTGGCGTGGTCGTGATATTGCACAGCACAAGGAGGCACCCAAATTGAAAGCCCATCAGACACCGCTCGAAACCCGAATGGAATCAGCACTCCAACCTTATGAGGGCGGCTGTTTTGGACAGCAGTGTTTTAATTTATTACTTTAGTACTAATTTCCATTGGAAAAAATTCGTTTTGGGTACTAAAAGGTAGTTTTCGGACAATTTTGGTATTTAAGTGTGTAAAAATATCGAAAAGATAGAAGCAATAAATAAAAAATTGCAGAGACTCACGCGGGCCAGAAAACTAGGGAGATTCGGCCCGAATTGCATTTACCACCTGAACAAGGGTACGTAAATGATTAAAAAAATATCGAAATCATGAAAAAATTACCATTTTCATATATCTATGCAATGGTCAATGCCTGTCTGTTGATCAGTGGTGCGTGTCTGGCATCTTTGGCGACCGCACAAACTGCTTTTCAATCCAGCCTCAGTGGCGCCGGGGACAAAGCAGGTGTATTTGAGTTGGGCGATGTCTTTGTGGCGCCAGGTGGGGTTGATCAGCAGCAAATGCGATTGACTTTTTACAGAGCACGCACCTCCACCTTCAAAGGTTCAACCAGTATTTATTTCAATGGCATGTACCACGCAACATTGGCGCGCAGCGCCTTCAGCAGCTTGTGTGCCAGCCCTGGCTTAGTCAATCTGGGCATCAAGCCGGTGAAAGTGGGAGATCAGATCAAAGACAACTTTGAAAGCATCAGCGAGCTGGAGCTGCAAGGTGGTCGTAACTACTACATGCGCGTAGTCGAGGATCGGAACGTCAAAGTGCTGCAACCAGTCAGCGAGTCAGAGGCCCTGGCAGAGCTGGCAGGCACCCGTGAGCAAATTCACACCATCTCACGCGTCACGCCCGCGCAGGTGTGCCGCAGCGCAGGCGCTGCTGCGCCAAGGCCCAGTGAGCCCGTGCAAACCATCACCTTGAGTGCAGACGCCTTGTTTGAATTTGCGGCCTCGGACCGCAATGCCTTGGGAGCCCAAGGACGCATGGCGCTGGATAACTTGATTGCCAACGTCAAGGCCAACTACAGCAGCATCAAACATCTGAATGTGTTCGGTCATGCAGATCCGATAGGCACGGCGCAGCTAAACGAACGCCTGTCCAGCGAGCGGGCGAAGACGGTGCGAGATTATTTGCAAGAGAACGGCCTGCAATCGACCCTCATCACAGCGCAAGGGCTTGGGGCCAATGCGCTGGTGGTGAGCACCTGTGGGCGTACGGCGACGGCCAAGGACATTGCCTGCAACAGCCCTAACCGACGCGTCACGGTTGAGATCAGCGGCACCAGCCGCTAAGGGTAAAGCGCAGCACAGCGCCCCCTTTTGCTGACTTTGTTCAGCAACTTCCATCTTCATTTCGACCAAACCTCCAAACCATTGCGCCATCAGCGCGAGCACTTGCACAGCAAGAGTGCCGCGCCTTGGCAAAAGCATATCTTTCAAGGAGCACATCCATGACTAAAAAATTCAAAGTTCTCGTCAACACCGGCAGTACACAAAACAACAAAGTGCTCGACGTTGAACAAGGCGCAGCAAGTCAAGGCAAAGCGCTGCGCATCAAAGCCATCGCGGGGGCCCAATACCAGTTGCAAGAAGTAGACAAAGGTAATGGCAAGGGCTTTGCACCCGAGGGCATCAAGGTCAAGCGGGTTGGCAAGCACCTATACATCATGTTCGAAGGCAGCGGCGAAGCGGATGTGATCATTGAGGACTACTACGAGGTCATGCCCGAGGGATACAACGGCATCGTGGGAGAGGCAGAAAACGGTAATTTCTATGAATACCAGACACAAGACCCGGCAGAAGGGGGCATGATTGGGCGCTTAAATGAGGGATCTGGGGCTGTGGCTCAGGCCCTGGGGGGATCGGAGGTCAGTGGTTCGGGTGCTGCGGTGGGTTTTTTGGCTGCCGCATTCAACCCCTTGCTGGGCGCGTTGGGATTGGTGGGCGCGGGTGCTGCTGTTGCGGCTGTGGCTGCGGGCGGTGGCACCACGCCGAACACTTTAAGCACCACCATCGGCAGCGTGACCGACAACGTGGGCAACCCGAACAACTCGGCGCAGCCCATCACCAACGGCGGCCAGACCAACGACACCACGCCCACCTTGAGCGGGCGTGGGACGCCTGGCGAGACCGTCACCATCCGTGACGGCGACACCGTGGTGGGCACCGCCACCGTCAACCCTGACGGCACTTGGAGCTTCACAACCCCCGAGCAAGGCGAGGGCCCGCACAGCTACACTGCCAGCACCCCGTCCGGCGGCACCAGCGCGCCATTCAACTTCACCGTGGACACCACTGCGCCCAAGATCGCAGTCACCATGGACAAATCCGCGCTCAGCAGCGACGACACCGCTATCGTCACCTTCACGCTCAGTGAAGCCAGCACCGACTTTGTGCAGAGCGACGTCAAGGTCACCGGCGGCAGCATCGGCCCCTTGACGCAAAGCAGCACCAACCCGCTGGTCTACACCGCCACCTTCACGCCCAGCAACGTTACCGGTACCACGCCGGTGAGCGCCAGCATCCAGGTCGAGAGCGACAAGTTCAGCGACGCAGCAGGCAACCTCAACAAAGACGGCGGCGAAGCCGACAACACCGTCACGGTGAGCGTCAGCGCAGGCAAGGGCAACGTCGCCATCACGCTGGACCCCATCACGGGCGACAACGTCATCACGGTGGCCGAAGGCAACGCGGCCAACATCACGCTCACCGGCAAAGTCACCGGTGCATTCACCGCAGGCGACGTGGTTACTTTGAGCCTGAACGGCAAGAACTTCACGACCACCGTAGCCGCCAACGGCAACTACAGCTTCAGCGCCTCCAGTGCCGACCTCAAGGCCGATACAGATACCAAGGCTGAAGTTTCAGTAGCTGCCACCAACCAAGGCAAAACCAGCACCGCCACCAACAGCCAGGACTACAGCGTCGAGACCACCCCCAACACCGGCACCGCCTTGGTCATCGACCCTGTTGCGGGCGACAACGTCATCAGCACCACTGAAGGCAACGCGGCCAACATCACCGTCACGGGCCGTGTCACGGGCAGCTTTGCCGCAGGCGACGTGGTCACCTTGAGCCTGAACGGCAAGACCATCACGGCGGCAGCGGCTGCCAACGGCAGCTTCAGCGTGAGTGTGCCCAGCGCCGAGCTGCGCGCCGATCCGGACACCAAGATCGAGGGCCGCGTCACGGGCACCGGTGGCGACACGGCCACGGCATCGCAGGACTACATCGTCGAGGGCGACACCAACTCGGGCCGCACGGCGTTGAGTCTGGAGCCGGTCACGGCCGACAACGTCATCAACGCCAGCGAAGCGCAAAACGCCAACAACACCGTCACCGGCAAAGTGACGGGCACCTTTGCCGCAGGCGACGTGGTCACCTTGACGGTCAACGGCAAGCCCTTCACCGGCACGGCTTCGGCCAGCGGCAGCTTCAGCATCAGCGTGCCCACGGCCGACTTGGTGGCGGACGCTGACACCACGGTGGACGCCCGCGTCTCTGGCACAGGCGGCAGCACCGCGACTGCGGTGCAGAACTACGGCCTGGACACGGCCAACAACACCGCCATTGGCGGCTCGCGCCAAGGCGCGGCCACAGAAGACAGCGCCGTGCAAGCGAGCGGCACCCTCACCGTGACGGGCGCGGCCAACAGCGCAGACAACGTGCTGCAGTCGCCCACCAGCTTGGCCGGCACCTTCGGCAACTTCACGCTCAACGTCAGCACGGGCGCGTGGACTTACGCGCTGGACAACAGCAAAGCGGTGACCCAAGCCCTGACAGCGGGCCAAAAAGTCACCGACAAACTCACGGTGGCCAGCAAAGACGGCAAAGCCACGACGGAGATCGTGATCGAGATCACCGGCGTCAACGACAGCGCCGCCATCACCGGCACCCGCACTGGCAGCGTGACCGAGGACAGCGCCACGCAAAACACCGCCAGCGGCACCCTCACCGTGAGCGATGTGGACACGGGCGAAGCCGTCTTCAGCACCCCCACCAGCGCCACCTTGGCCGGCACCTTCGGCAACTTCACGCTCAACGCCAACACGGGCGCGTGGACCTACACCCTGGACAACAGCAAGGCGGCCACCCAAGCGCTGGCTGCGGGCCAGCAAGTCACCGACAAGCTCACCGTCACCAGCAAGGACGGCACCGCCTCTGAAGACATTGTGGTCACCATCACGGGCACGGCCGATGCGAACAACACCACCGTCATCGCAGGCTCCACCAAGGGCAACGCCACCGAAGACAGCGCCGTGCAAGCGAGCGGCACCCTCACCGTCAGCGGCTCAACCCTGAGCGCCGACAACGTGCTCCAAACCCCGGCCAGCCTAGCGGGCACCTACGGCAACTACACCCTCAACGCCAGCACGGGCGCGTGGACCTACACGCTGGACAACAGCAAGGCCGTCACTCAAGCCCTGAGCGCGGGCCAAAAAGTCCAGGACAAGCTCACCGTCACCAGCAAAGACGGCAAAGCGATTGCCGAGATCTTGATCGACATCACCGGCGTCAACGACAGCGCCACCATCACGGGCAGCAAAACCGGCAGCGTGACCGAGGACAGCGCCACGCAAAACACCACCACCGGCACCTTGACGGTGAACGACGTGGACACGGGCGATGCCATCTTCAGCGCGCCAGGCAGCGCCACGCTGGCCGGTCAGTTTGGCAACTTCACCTTCAACACCACCACAGGCGAGTGGATCTACACGCTGGACAACAGCAAGCCTGCCACGCAAGCCTTGGCGGCGGGCCAAAAAGTCACCGACAAACTCACCGTCACCAGCAAAGACGGCACCGCCTCCGAGGAGATCGTGGTGACTGTCACGGGCGCGGAAGATGCGGGCAATGCCAACGAAAAAGCGGCCATCATCCTCGACCCCGTCACGGGCGACAACGTCATCACCGTGGCCGAGGGCAACGCGGCCAACATCACGCTCACCGGCAAAGTGACCGGTGCCTTCACGACGGGCGATGTGGTCACGCTCAGCCTGAACGGCAAGACCTTCACGGCCGCTGCGGCAGCTAACGGCAACTACAGCATCAGCGTGCCCAGTGCCGATCTCCGTGCTGACGCCGACACCAAGGTCGAAGTGCGTGTGGCCGCCAAGGACCCCATCACCGGCAGCACCATCACCGTCAGCAACAGCCAGGACTACACGGTCGAGTCCAGCAACAACACCGGCACCGCCTTGGTCATTGACCCGGTCACGGCCGACAACATCCTCAACGCGGCCGAAGCGGGCCAGACGAACACCGCCATCACTGGCAAGGTGACCGGCGTGTTCCAGGCGGGCAACACCGTCACGCTCACAGTGAATGGCAAGCCCTTCACCGGCAGCGTCAACGCCCAAGGTGGGTTCAGCATCAACGTGCCCACGGCCGATCTGGTGGCAGACCTGGACACCCAGATCGAGGGCAGCGTCACCATTGGCAGCGGCCTGAGCTTTGCGGCCAGCCAAAACTACGCGGTCGACACATCGGCGCCTACAGCGACCCTCAAGCTCGACCCGCTGACCACCGACAACATCATCAATGCCTCCGAAGCCGGCCAAGCCAACCTGCCCGTCACGGGCAAGGTCGAGGGCGAATTCAAAGCCGGTGATGTGGTCACCGTGATGGTCAACGGCAAGCCCTTCACCACCACAGTGCAGGCCAATGGCAACTTCAGCGTTAACGTGCCCACGGCCGACCTGATTGCGGACCCGGACACCAAATACGAAGTCAGTGTGGCGCTGGTGGATGCTGCAGGCAACCCCGGCACGGCCACGGCCAGCAACGACTACAGCAGCGACGTCACGCCCCCGGCCAACAACGTGGCCATCAGCCTGAACCCCGTCACCGGCGACAACATTGTCTCGGTGGCCGACGGCCAGGCGTCTTCCATCACGCTCAGCGGCAAAGTCTCGGGCGCCTTCACCGCCGGTGATGTGGTCACGCTCAGCCTGAACGGCAAGAACATCACCACGGCAGCAGCAGCGGACGGCAGCTACAGCTTTACCGTCAACATCAACGACATCAAGGACGACCCCGACACCAAGGCCGAGGTCAGTGTTGCCGCCAAAGACCCGGCCACAGGCAAGACCAGCGCCGTGGCCACCAGCCAGGACTTCACGGTTGAGACCAACGCCACCGAAGGCCAGACCGTGGCCCTGTTCATCAACACCGTCACGGCCGACAACGTCATCAGCACGGCCGAAGCGCAGCAAGCGAACACCACCATCACGGGTCAAGTGACGGGCAAGTTTGCTGCAGGCGATGTGGTCAGCCTGATCATCAACGGCAAGACCTTCACAGCAGCCGCTGCGGCCAACGGCAACTACAGCGTCAGTGTGCCCACAGCCGACCTGGTGGCCGACTTTGACACGCAAATTGATGGCCGCGTCACCACCAGCGCAGGCACGGCCACGGCTGTGCAAAACTACGCCAACACCGACGCCATGCCCACCAGCATCAGCGCCGTGACCGACAACGTGGGCAACCCGAACAACGCGGTGCAGCCCATCACCAACGGCGGCCAGACCAACGACACCACGCCCACACTCAACGGCAAAGGCACGCCCGGCGAGACCGTCACCATCAAAGACGGCGACACCGTGGTGGGCACCACCACCGTCAACCCTGATGGCACCTGGACCTTCACCGCCACCGTGCAAGGCGAAGGCCCGCACAGCTACACCGCCAGCACCCCATCGGGTGGCACCAGCGCACCGTACACACTCACCGTGGACACCACGGCGCCCAAGATCGCGGTCACCATCAGCACTGCCACATTGAGCAGCGACGACACCGCTATCGTCACCTTCACGCTCAGTGAAGCCAGCACCGACTTTGTGCAGAGCGACGTCAAGGTCACCGGCGGCAGCATCGGCCCCTTGACACAAAGCAGCACCAACCCGCGCGTCTACACCGCCATTTTCACGCCCAACAACGTCACCGGCAGCACGCCTGTGAGCGCCAGCATCCAGGTCGAGAGCGACAAATTCAGCGACGCGGCAGGCAACCTCAACAAAGACGGCGGCGAAGCCGACAACACCGTCACGGTGAGCGTCAGCGCAGGCAAGGGCAACGTCGCCATCACGCTGGACCCCATCACGGGCGACAACGTCATCACGGTGGCCGAAGGCAACGCGGCCAACATCACGCTCACCGGCAAAGTCACCGGTGCCTTCACCGCAGGCGATGTGGTTACTTTGAGCCTGAACGGCAAGAACTTCACGACCACCGTAGCCGCCAACGGCAACTACAGCTTCAGCGCCTCCAGTGCCGACCTCAAGGCCGATACAGATACCAAGGCTGAAGTTTCAGTAGCTGCCACCAACCAAGGCAAAACCAGCACCGCCACCAACAGCCAGGACTACACGGTCGAGTCGAGCAACAACACCGGCACCGCCTTGGTCATTGATCCGGTCACCGCCGACAACATCATCAACGCCTCCGAGTCAGGTGCCACCAACACCGCCATCACTGGCAAGGTCAATGGTGTGTTCCAGGCGGGCAACGTGGTGACGCTCACCGTCAACGGCAAGCCCTTCACCGGCAGCGTCACCGCCCAAGGTGGGTTCAGCATCAACGTGCCCACGGCCGATCTGATCGCCGATCCCGACACACAAGTGGAGGGCAGCGTCACCATTGGCAGCGGCCAGTCCTTTGCCGCCAGCCAGAACTATGCGGTCGACACCTCGGCCCCCACGGCCACGGTGACCCTGAACCCGCTGACCGCAGACAACAAGATCGACGCGGCCGAAGCGGGCCAACTCAACCTGCCCGTCACGGGCAAGGTCGAGGGCGATGTCAAACCCGGTGATGTGGTCACCGTCATGGTCAATGGCAAGCCCTTCACCACCACGGTGCAAGCCAACGGCACCTTCAGCGTGAACGTGCCCACCGCCGACCTGATCGCCGACCCGGACACGAAATACGAAGTCAGCGTGGCATTGACCGATGGCGCGGGTAACCCTGGCACCGCCACGGCCAGCAACGACTACAACAGCGATGTGCTGCCGCCCAATGAAAAAGCGGCCATCATCCTGGACCCGGTGGCGGGCGACAACGTCATCACCGTGACCGAAGGCAATGCGGCCAACATCACGCTCACCGGCAAAGTGACCGGCGCCTTCACGGCGGGCGATGTGGTCACTTTGAGCCTGAACGGCAAGACCCAAACCGCCAGCGTGGCTGCCAACGGCAACTACAGCTTCAGCGTGCCCAGCGCCGACCTCAAGGCCGACGCCGACACCAAGGCCGAAGTGAGCGTGGCCGCCAAGGACCCGATCACCGGCACCACCGTCAACGCCAGCAACAGCCAGGACTACACGGTCGAATCCAACAGCAACACCGGCACCGCGCTGACGATTGACCCGGTCACGGCCGACAACATCATCAATGCGGCCGAAGCTGGCGCGGCCAACACGGCCATCACCGGCAAAGTGACGGGCGTGGTCGCTGCAGGCGAGCGCGTCACACTGACCATCAACGGCAAGACCTTCACCGGTGCCACCGCAGCCGATGGCAGCTACAGCATCAGCGTGCCCACGGCCGATCTGGTGGCTGACCCGGACACGCAAGTCGAGGGCAGTGTCACCACCACAGCGGGCTTGAGCTTCACGGCCAGCCAAAACTACGCGGTCGACACATCGACGCCTACAGCGACCCTCAAGCTCGACCCGCTGACCACCGACAACATCATCAATGCCTCCGAAGCCGGCCAAGCCAACCTGCCCGTCACGGGCAAGGTCGAGGGCGAATTCAAAGCCGGTGATGTGGTCACTGTGACCGTCAACGGCAAGCCCTTCACCACCACAGTGCAGGCCAATGGCAACTTCAGCGTCAACGTGCCCACGGCCGACCTGATTGCAGACCCTGACACCAAATACGAAGTGAGCGTGGCGCTCACCGACGGTGCGGGCAACCCCGGCACGGCCACAGGCAGCAATGACTACAGCAGCGACGTCACGCCCCCGGCCAACAACGTGGCCATCAGCCTGAACCCTGTCACCGGCGACAACATCGTCTCGGTGGCCGATGGCCAGGCCTCTTCCATCACGCTCAGCGGCAAAGTCTCGGGCGCCTTCACCGCCGGTGATGTGGTCACACTCAGCCTGAACGGCAAGACCGCCACCACCGCCGTGGCCGCCGACGGCAGCTACAGCTTTGTCACCAACATTGGCGACATCAAAGGCGATCCAGATACCAAGGTCGATGTCAGTGTCGCGGCCAAAGACCCGGCCAATGGCAAGACCAACACCGTGGCCACGAGCCAGGACTACACGGTCGAGACCGATGCCACTGCAGGTCAAACCGTGGCCCTGTTCATCGATACCGTCACGGCCGACAACGTCATCAACGCAGCAGAAGCGGGCGTGGCCAACACCACCCTCACCGGCCGGGTCACCGGCGTGGTGGCTGCAGGCGACGTGGTCACGCTGAGCATCAACGGCAAGACCTTCACCGCAGCGGCTGCTGCCAACGGCAACTACAGCGTCAGTGTGCCCACGGCCGACCTGGTGGCTGACCCGGACACGCAAATCGAGGGCCGCGTCACCACCAGCGCGGGCACGGCCACGGCGGTTCAAAACTATGCCACCACCGCCACCACCGACACCACTGCCACCACCATCACGGGCGCGACCGACAACGTCGGCAACCCGAACAACGCGGTGCAGCCCATCACCAACGGTGGCCAGACCAACGACACCACGCCCACCCTGACCGGCAAGGCCCCGGCCGGTGAAACCGTGGTCATCCGTGACGGCAACCAGATCATTGGCACCACCACGGCCAACGCGCAAGGCAACTGGAGCTTCACGCCCAGCGCCTTGGGCGAGGGCCCGCACAGCCTGAGCGCCAGCACCAGCTCGGGCGGCACCAGCGCGCCGTTCACCTTCAGCATCGACACCACGGCGCCCAAGATCGCGGTCACCGTCGACAAAGCCGCGCTCAGCAGCGACGAAACTGCGCTGGTCACTTTCACGCTCACCGAAGGCGGCACTGACTTCGTGCGCGATGACATCAAGGTCAGCGGCGGCACCATGGGCCCCTTGACGCAAAGCAGCACCAACCCACGCGTCTACACCGCCACCTTCACGCCCAACGCGGTGACAGGCACGGCCGCAGCCTCGGCCAGCATCCAGGTCGAGAGCGACAAATTCAGCGACGCTGCAGGCAACCTGAACAAAGACGGTGCCGATGCCGACAACACCGTCTCGGTGAGTGTGAGCGCCGGCAAGGGCAATGCCGCCATCGTTCTGGACCCGATTGCGGGCGACAACATCATCACCGTGGCCGAAGGCAACGCGGCCAACATCACGCTCACAGGCAAAGTCACGGGCGCCTTCACCACCGGTGATGTGGTCACATTGAGCGTCAACGGCAAGCCCTTCACGGGCACCGCCACGTCCAACGGCAGCTTCAGCATCAACGTGCCCAGCGCCGACCTCAAGGCCGACGCCGACACCCTGGTGGAGGCCTCTGTGGTCGCCACCTTCAAAGGCAGCTCCGTCACCGCCACCAACAGCCAGGACTACAGCGTCGAGACCAGCAACGGCACGGCCACCGCCTTGTCCATTGACCCGGTCACGGCCGACAACATCATCAACACGGCCGAGTCGGGCGTGGCCAACACCCCTGTCACAGGCAAGGTGACGGGCGTGTTCCAGGAGGGCAATGTTGTGACGCTCACCGTCAACGGCAAGCCCTTCACCGGCAGCGTCAACGCCCAAGGTGGGTTCAGCATCAGCGTGCCCACGGCCGATTTGGTGGCAGACCCGGACACGCAAGTGGACGGCCGCGTCACCATTGGCAGCGGCTTGAGCTTCACGGCCAGCCAGAACTACGCGCTCGACACCTCGGCGCCGACAGCCACCATCACGCTCAACCCGCTGACCGCTGACAACGCGATCGACACGGGCGAGGCCAGCCAAAACAACCTGCCCGTGACGGGCAAGGTCGAAGGCGAAGTCAAGGAAGGTGATGTCGTCACCGTCATGGTCAACGGCAAGCCCTTCACCACGACAGTGCAGGCCAACGGCAACTTCAGCGTCAACGTGCCCACGGCCGACCTGATTGCAGACCCGGACACGAAATACGAGGTGAGCGTGGCGCTCACCGATGGTGCGGGCAACCCCGGCACCGCCACAGCGAGCAACGACTACAGCAGCAGCGCTGTGCTGCCAGCCAACAACGTGGCCATCAGCCTGAACCCCGTCACCGGCGACAACATCGTCTCGGTGGCCGAGGGCCAGGCCTCCACAGTCACACTGAACGGTCAGGTCACGGGTGCGTTCACACCAGGTGATGTGGTCACACTCACGCTCAACGGCAAAACCGCCACAGCCAGCACCGATGCCAATGGCGCTTACAGCTTCACCGTCAGCACGGCCGATCTGCGCGCTGACCCTGACACCAAGGCCGAGGTCAGCGTGGCGGCCAAGAACCCGGCCGACGGCAAGACCAACACGGTGTCCACCAGCCAGGACTACACGGTCGAGACCGATGCGACAGCAGGCCAGACGGTGGCGCTGTTCATCAACACGGTCACGGCCGACAACGTCATCAACGCGGCTGAAGCCCAGCAAGCCAACACGGCCATCACCGGCCAAGTGACCGGCAAATTTGTCGCCGGTGATGTGGTCACCCTGAGCATCAACAACAAAACCTTCACCGGTGCTGCAGCGGCCAACGGCAGCTACAGCATCTCTGTGCCCACAGCCGACTTGGTGGCCGACTTTGACACGCAAATCGATGGCCGCGTGACCACCAGCGCAGGCACTGCATTGGCCGTGCAAAACTACGCCACCAGCACCAACCCCGACACCACGCCGCCCAACGACGGCAAGGCGGTGGCGCTGACCATCGACACCGACGCCAACAACGACGGCTTCATCAACCGCGCAGAGCTCAGCGGCAGCGCCACGGTCAGCGTCAGCGCCGCCTTTGATGGCAGCAAAGTGGACGTGGGCGATGTGGTCAGCATCACCGACGGCAGCACCGTCAAAAACATCACCATCGATGCGGCGGCCAAGACTGCTGGCAAAGTGACGACCACGTTTGCAGCGCCTGCCGAAGGCGCGAGCATCAACGTCAGCGCTGTGCTGCGCGACGTGGCCAACAACGCCACGCCCGAAGCCAAGGACACGGCGCGCCGCGACACCTCCAACTTTGGACCCGACGCGGGTGACACCACCAAGAACGTCACCATCGAGATCACCTCGGACGCCAACAACAACGCGGTGCTCAATGTCACCGAGTTGACCAGTGGCCGGGTCAACGTGCGTGTGGGTTTGTCGGCCGACGCCCGCGCGGGCGACACCTTGGTGGTCGAAGGCACGGGTAACGCATCGCAGACCATCACGCTGAGCGCCGAGCAAGTGGCGGCCAAAGAGGTGTTGGTGCAGTTCACGCCGCCGGCCAACGGCACCAACTTTGTGGCCGCAGCGCAGCTGAGCGATATCGCTAAAAACACCAGCGCCCGGGTCACCGACAGCGCCACCATCAACACCAGCTTGCCGGGCTCGCCCACCGTGGTCATTGAAGAGGACGCCAACAACGACGGCTTCATCAACCGCAGCGAGCTCAATGGCCAGATCAACGTCAAGGTCACCGCGCCTGCAACGGCCGTGGTGGGTGACACCCTGACCGTGACCGATGGCACGAGCACTCAGACCTTTGTGCTGACCAGCACGCAGCTGACCAGCGGCGTGAGCACCACGTTTGCAGCGCCTGCAGACGGCGCCACGTTCAATGTGTCGTCCACCCTCACGGTGGCGGCCACGGGCAACGTGAGCAACCCTGGCACCGACAGCGCCAAGCTCGACTTGACGGACTTCAGCAAGGTCGATCCGGCCAACCCGAGCGGCCCACGCATCAGCGCGGTGCGCGTGAACATCGACACCGACGCCAACAACGACGGCCAAGTCAGCGTGGCTGAGCTCAGCGGCACGGCGGACAAGGTCAAAGTGACGGTCTTGCTGCCTACAGGGACAGGTACGTCTGCTGCAGTGGGCGACATGCTCACCATCAAGGCCAGCGGCAACGCAGACCGCGTGATCACGCTCACGGCGGCGCACATCAACGCGGGCCAGGTGGTCATCACCGACTACAACAGCACGGGCGACAACACCACATTCACCGTCACGGCCAGCATCCGGGATGCGGCGGGCAACGCGAGCCCCACGCCGGACGCGAGCGACAGCGCCACGATCCGCAGCACCATTGCGGGCGCGCCGGTGGTCACCATCACCGAAGACGGCAACAACGACGGCTTCATCAACACCGCTGAGCTCAGCGGCACGGTGGGCGTGAACATCTCGATCCCCACGGCGGCCAAGGCGGGCGACACGCTGCGCGTGACCGTGGGCGGCGTGGTGGAGAACATCACCCTCACCACCGCCAACATCACCGCAGGCAGCGTCACACGTGAGGTGACAGCGCCTGCCAGCGGCAGCACGCTCAGCGTGCAAGCGCAACTGATCGACCAGGCCAACAACAGCTCTGCTGTGGGCAGCGACAGTGCGGTGATCGATACCACCACGCCCAACGGCGGCGCAGCTTTGGCGCTGACCATTGACACGGACACCAACAACGACGGCTTCATCAACCGAGGCGAGTTGAACGGCAGCGCCACGGTCACCGTGAGCGCTGGCTTTGACGGCAGCAAAGTGGCCGTGGGCGACGTGGTCACCATCACGGACGGCACCACCACCCGCACCATCACCATCAACGATGCGGCCAAGACTGCTGGCAAAGTGACGACCACGTTCACCGCGCCTGCTGAGGGCAGCAGCATTGATGTGAAAGCCACGCTCAAGGACGCGGCCAACAACACCACGCCCGAAGCGAGCGACACGGCGCGGCGCGACACCTCCAACTTTGGCCCGGTCGACCCGAACGTGGACCCGGCCAACGCGGACAAGAACGTCACCATCGCGATCACCTCGGACGCCAACAACAACGCGGTGCTCAACGTCACCGAGTTGACCAGTGGCCGCATCAACGTGCGCGTGGGCCTGTCGGCTGACGCCCGCGCGGGCGACACCTTGGTGGTCGAAGGCACGGGCAACGCGTCCCAGACCATCACGCTGAGCGCGGCGCAGATCACTGCGCGCGAGGTGTTGGTGCAGTTCACGCCCCCAGCCAACGGCACCAACTTTGTGGCCGCAGCGCAGCTGAGCGATGTGGCGCAAAACACCAGCGCCCGGGTCACCGACAGCGCCGTGATCAACACCAGCTTGCCGGGCTCGCCCACCGTGGTCATTGAGGAAGACGCCAACAACGACGGCTTCATCAACCGCAGCGAGCTCAATGGCGAGATCAACGTCAAAGCCACACCTCCGTCCACAGCGGTGGCTGGTGACACCCTGACCATCACCGACGGCACCACGGTCAAGAGCTTTGTGCTGACCGCAGCGCAGCTCACAAGCGGCGTGAGCACCACGTTTGCAGCGCCTGCAGACGGCGCCACGTTCAATGTGTCGTCCACCCTCACGGTGGCGGCCACGGGCAACGTGAGCAACCCTGGCACCGACAGCGCGCGCCTGGACCTGACCGACTTCAGCACCGTGGACCCCGCCAACCCGAGCGGCCCGCGCATCAGCGCGGTGCGTGTGAACATCGACACCGACGCCAACAACGACGGCCAGATCAGCGTGGCTGAGCTCAGCGGCACCAGCAACAGCGTCAAAGTGACGGTGCTCTTGCCCACAGGCACCGGCACAGCAGCGGTGGCGGGCGACACGCTCACCATCAAGGCCAGCGGCAACGCAGACCGCGTGATCACGCTCACGGCGGCGCACATCAGCGCGGGCCAGGTGGTCATCACCGACTACACCAGCACGGGCGACAACACCACGTTCAACGTGACGGCCAGCATCCGGGATGCGGCGGGCAACGCCAGCCCCACGCCGGACGCGAGCGACAGCGCCACGATCCGCAGCACCATTGCGGGCGCACCGGTGGTCACCATCACCGAAGACGGCAACAACGACGGCTTCATCAACACCGCTGAGCTCAGCGGCACGGTGGGCGTGAACATCTCGATCCCCACAGCGGCCAGGGCAGGCGACACGCTGCGCGTGACCGTGGGCGGTGTGGTGGAGAACATCACACTGACGGCGGCGAACATCACCGCAGGCAGCGTCACGCGCGAGCTGACAGCGCCTGCCAACGGCAGCACGCTGCAAGTCAAGGCCCAGCTGATTGACCAGGCCAACAACGCCTCCAGCGAAGGCACGGACAGCGCGGTGATCGACACCACGCTGCCCAACGGCGGCGCAGCTTTGGCGCTGACCATTGACACGGACACCAACAACGACGGCTTCATCAACCGCAGCGAGTTGAACGGCAGCGCCACGGTCACCGTGAGCGCCGCCTTCAATGGCGCCTTGGTGGCGGTGGGCGACGTGGTCACCATCACGGACGGCACGACCACCCGCACCCTCACCATCAACGATGCGGCCAAGACTGCGGGCAAAGTGACGACCACGTTCACCGCGCCTGCTGAGGGCAGCAGCATTGATGTGAAAGCCACGCTCAAGGACGCGGCCAACAACGCCACGCCTGAGGCCACGGACACGGCGCGGCGCGACACCTCCAACTTTGGCCCGGTCGACCCGAACGTGGACCCGGCCAACGCGGACAAGAACGTCACCATCGCGATCACCTCGGATGCCAACAACAACGCAGTGCTCAACACCAGCGAGCTGTCCAGTGGCCGCATCAACGTGCGCGTGGGCCTGTCGGCTGACGCCCGCGCGGGCGACACCTTGGTGGTCGAAGGCACGGGCAACGCGTCGCAGACCATCACGCTGAGCGCCGAGCAAGTGGCGGCCAAAGAGGTGTTGGTGCAGTTCACGCCGCCCGCCAACGGCACCAACTTTGTGGCCGCAGCGCAGCTGAGCGACATCGCTAAAAACATCAGCGCCCGGGTCACCGACGCTGCCACCGTCAACACCAGCTTGCCGGGCTCACCCACCGTGGTCATTGAAGAAGACACCAACAACGACGGCTTCATCAACCGCAGCGAGCTCAATGGCGAGATCAACGTCAAAGCCACACCTCCGTCCACAGCGGTGGCCGGTGACACCCTGACCATCACTGATGGCACCACGGTCAAGAGCTTTGTGCTGACCGCAGCGCAGCTCACAAGCGGCGTGAGCACCTCGTTTGCAGCGCCTGCGGACGGCGCCACGTTCAACGTCTCGTCCACCCTCACGGTGGCGGCCACGGGCAACGTGAGCAACCCTGGCACCGACAGCGCCAAGCTCGACTTGACCGACTTCAGCACGGTGGATCCGTCCAACCCGAGCGGCCCACGCATCAGCGCGGTGCGTGTGAACATCGACACCGACGGCAACAACGACGGCCAGATCAGCGTGGCCGAGCTCAGCGGCACCAGCAACAGCGTCAAAGTGACGGTGCTCTTGCCCACAGGCACGGGCACAGCAGCGGTGGCCGGTGACACGCTTACCCTCAAGGCCAGCGGCAACGCAGACCGCGTGATCACGCTCACGGCGGCGCACATCAGCGCGGGCCAGGTGGTCATCACCGACTACACCAGCACGGGTGACAACACCACGTTCAACGTCACGGCCAGCATCCGGGATGCGGCGGGCAACGCCAGCCCCACGCCGGACGCGAGCGACAGCGCCACCATCCGCAGCACCATTGCTGGAGCGCCGGTGGTCACCATCACCGAAGACACCAACGCGGACGGCTTTGTGAGCGACAGCGAGCTGCAAGGCACGGTGGGTGTGAACATCTCGATCCCCACGGCGGCCAAGCCAGGCGACACGCTCAAGATCACCGTCAACGGTGTGGAAGAGAGCGTGACGCTCACGCAGTCGCAGATCACTGCGGGCAGCATCACGCGCGAGGTCACGGCGCCCGCCAACGGCAGCACGCTGAGCGTGCAAGCGCAGTTGGTGGACCAGGCCAACAACGCCTCGGCTGTTGGAAGCGACAGCGCGTTGATCGACACCACAGTGCCCAACGGCGGCGCAGCTTTGGCGCTGACCATTGACACCGACGGCAACAACGACGGCTTCATCAACCGGGGCGAGTTGAACGGCAGCACCACGGTCAGCGTGAGCGCCGCCTTCAATGGCGCGTTGGTGGCGGTGGGCGACGTGGTCACCATCACCGACGGCACCACAACCCGAACCATCACCATCGACGCGGCGGCCAAGGCTGCGGGCAAAGTGACGACCACGTTCACAGCGCCTGCCGAGGGCAGCAGCATGGATGTGAAAGCCACGCTCAAGGACGCGGCCAACAACACCACGCCCGAGGCGAGCGACACGGCGCGGCGCGACACCTCCAACTTCGGTCCCGACAGCAATGAGGCTAAAAACGTCACCATCGCGATCACCTCGGACGCCAACAACAACGCGGTGCTCAACACAGCAGAGCTGTCCAGCGGCCGCATCAACGTGCGTGTGGGCCTGTCAGAGGACGCCCGTGCGGGCGACACCTTGGTGGTCGAAGGCACGGGCAACGCGTCGCAGACCATCACGCTGAGCGCCGAGCAAGTGGCCGCGCGCGAGGTGCTGGTGCAGTTCACGCCCCCTGCCAACGGCACCAACTTTGTGGCCGCAGCGCAGCTGAGCGATATCGCTAAAAACACCAGCGCCCGGGTCACCGACGCTGCCACCGTCAACACCAGCTTGCCGGGCTCGCCCACCGTGGTCATTGAAGAGGACGTGAACAACGACGGCTTCATCAACCGCAGCGAACTCAATGGCCAGATCAACGTCAACGTCAAGGCCCCCACCAACACGGCCGTGGGTGACACGCTCACCGTGACCGATGGCACCACCGTCAGAAGCTTTGTGCTGGACACCCAGGCCAAGGTGGACGATGCACGCACCAACGGTGTGGGCACCACGTTTGCTGCACCTGCAGACGGCGCCACGTTCAATGTGTCGTCCACCCTCACCGTGGCTGCATCTGGCAACGTCAGCAACGCTGGCACCGACAGCGCCAAGCTCGACTTGACCGACTTCAGCAAGGTCGATCCGGCCAACCCGAGCGGCCCGCGCATCAGCGCAGTGGGCGTGAACATCGACACCGACGGCAACAACGACGGCCAGATCAGCGTGGCCGAGCTCACAGGCACCAGCAACAGCGTCAAAGTGACGGTGCTCTTGCCCACAGGCACCGGCACAGCAGCGGTGGCTGGTGACACGCTCACCCTCAAGGCCAGCGGCAACGCAGACCGCGTGATCACGCTCACGGCGGCGCACATCAGCGCGGGCCAGGTGGTCATCACCGACTACACCAGCACGGGCGACAACACCACGTTCAACGTGACGGCCAGCATCCGGGATGCGGCGGGCAACGCGAGCCCCACGCCGGACGCGAGCGACAGCGCCACGATCCGCAGCACCATTGCGGGCGCACCGGTGGTCACCATCACCGAAGACACCAACAACGACGGCTTCATCAACACCGCCGAGCTCAGCGGCACGGTGGGCGTGAACATCTCGATCCCCACAGCGGCCAAGGCGGGCGACACGCTGCGCGTGACCGTGGGCACGGTGGTGGAGAACATCACACTGACGGCGGCGAACATCACCGCAGCCAGCGTCACGCGCGAGCTGACAGCGCCTGCCAACGGCAGCACGCTGCAAGTCAAGGCCCAGCTGATTGACCAGGCCAACAACGCCTCCAGCGAAGGCACGGACAGCGCGGTGATCGACACCACGCTGCCCAACGGCGGCGCAGCTTTGGCGCTGACCATTGACACGGACACCAACAACGACGGCTTCATCAACCGCAGCGAGTTGAACGGCAGCGCCACGGTCACCGTGAGCGCCGCCTTCAATGGCGCCTTGGTGGCAGTGGGCGACGTGGTCACCATCACGGACGGCACGACCAGCAAAAACATCACCATCGATGCGGCGGCCAAGACTGCTGGCAAAGTGACGACCACGTTCACGGCGCCTGCCGAGGGCAGCAGCATTGATGTGAAAGCCACGCTCAAGGACGCGGCCAACAACACCACGCCCGAGGCTACGGACACGGCGCGGCGCGACACCTCCAACTTTGGCCCGGTCGACCCGAACGTGGACCCGGCCAACGCGGACAAGAACGTCACCATCGCGATCACCTCGGATGCCAACAACAACGCAGTGCTCAACACCAGCGAGCTGTCCAGTGGCCGCATCAACGTGCGCGTGGGCCTGTCGGCTGACGCCCGCGCGGGCGACACCTTGGTGGTCGAAGGCACGGGCAACGCGTCGCAGACCATCACGCTGAGCGCCGAGCAAGTGGCGGCCAAAGAGGTGTTGGTGCAGTTCACGCCGCCCGCCAACGGCACCAACTTTGTGGCCGCAGCGCAGCTGAGCGACATCGCTAAAAACATCAGCGCCCGGGTCACCAACGCTGCCACAGTCAACACCAGCTTGCCGGGCTCGCCCACGGTCACGATTGAAGAGGACGTGAACAACGACGGCTTCATCAACCGCAGCGAACTCAATGGCGAGATCAACGTCAAAGCCACACCTCCGTCCACAGCGGTGGCCGGTGACACCTTGACCATCACCGACGGCACCACGGTCAAGACCTTTGTTCTGACCGCAGCGCAGCTCACAAGCGGCGTGACTACCACCTTTGCAGCGCCTGCAGACGGCGCCACGTTCAATGTGTCGTCCACCCTCACGGTGGCGGCCACGGGCAACGTGAGCAACGCTGGCACCGACAGCGCCAAGCTCGACTTGACCGACTTCAGCACGGTGGATCCGTCCAACCCGAGCGGCCCGCGCATCAGCGCCGTGCGCGTGAACATCGACACCGACGGCAACAACGACGGCCAGATCAGCGTGGCCGAGCTCACAGGCACCAGCAACAGCGTCAAAGTGACGGTGCTCCTGCCCACTGGCACGGGCACAGCAGCGGTGGCGGGTGACACGCTCACCCTCAAGGCCAGCGGCAACGCCGACCGCGTGATCACGCTCACGGCGGCGCACATCAGCGCGGGCCAGGTGGTCATCACCGACTACACCAGCACGGGCGACAACACCACGTTCAACGTCACAGCCAGCATCCGGGATGCGGCGAACAACGCCAGCCCCACGCCGGACGCGAGCGACAGCGCCACCATCCGCAGCACCATTGCTGGGGCGCCTGTGGTCACCATCACCGAAGACACCAACGCGGACGGCTTTGTGAGCGCCAGCGAGCTGCAAGGCACGGTGGGCGTGAACATCTCGATCCCCACGGCGGCCAAGCCAGGCGACACGCTCAAGATCACCGTCAACGGTGTGCAAGAGAGCGTGACGCTCACGCAGTCGCAGATCACTGCGGGCAGCATCACGCGCGAGGTCACGGCGCCTGCCAACGGCAGCACGCTGAGCGTGCAAGCGCAGTTGGTGGACCAGGCCAACAACGCCTCGGCTGTTGGAAGCGACAGCGCGGTGATTGACACCACAGTGCCCAACGGCGGCAACGCTTTGGCGCTGACCATTGACACGGACGGCAACAACGACGGCTTCATCAACAAAGTGGAGCTGGGATCGAGCACCACGGTCAGCGTGAGCGCGGCCTTCAATGGCGCCTTGGTGGCGGTGGGCGACGTGGTCACCGTCACGGACGGCACGACCAGCAAAAACATCACCGTTGACGCGGCGGCCAAGGCAGCGGGCAAAGTGACGACCACGTTTGCAGCGCCTGCAGAAGGCGCGAGCATCACGGTCCGGGCCACGCTCAAGGACGCGGCCAACAACGCCACGCCCGAGGCGAGCGACACGGCCCAGCGCGACACGACCGACCCCACCAACGCCTCTGTGGCCTTGGCCTTGCGCATCACCACCGACACCTCGGACAACGGGGTGGTCAGCCCTGCCGAGCTCAATGGTGCGAGCAGCTTCACCAGCCGCGCCAGCTTTGACAGCGACGCCAAGGCCGGTGACAAGATCGTGTTCAACGCCACCAATGGCACCACCGCCTTGGCCAGCATCACGCACACGCTGACGGCAGGTGACATCACGGCCGGCTTTGTGCAGGTGAGCTTTGCCAACCCGGCAGAGGGCCAGACCCAAACCGTCACGGCCCAGTACCTGGACGCGGCGGGCAACCCGGCCACCGATGGCACGGTCAGCGACAGTGCCCGACTGGACACCACAGCGCCGACCCAAACCGTCACCATCTCGGCCATCAAGGACGACGTGGGCGACGTCAAGGGCACCGTCAGCAGCGGAGGCACCACGGACGACACCAAACTGGACTTGGAAGGCACGCTCAGCGCCGCCTTGGCGGCAGGCGAAGTGGTGCAGATCTTTGACGGCGCCACCTTGGTGGGCACGGCTGTGGTCAACGGCACCAACTGGACCTTTGCCGATCCGCGCACCTTGACCAACAACCAAACGGTGCAATACACGGCCAAAGTGTTGGACGCGGCCAATCTGTCGGGCCCGGTCAGCAGCGCCTACAGCGCCACCATCGTCACCAGCTTGCCCTCGATCTCCGTCACCTCGGTGGCCGGTGATGCGGTGAACGACACCAATGCGCTCAACGGTTTGTACGACGCCACCGAGCGCGGCACGACTGCGACGCCTGCGCCCGTCATCTCGGGCACCACCAGCAACGTGCAAGCGGGCCGCGTGGTCACGGCCACGATCAACATTGGCGGCGTGGACAAGAGCTACACCGGCACGGTGCAAAACGACGGCACCTGGTCTGCCACCATCACCAGTGCGGACGCGCTGACCCTGAACCACGGCAACACCTTTGCCATCACGGCTCAGGTGAGCAACGCGGCGGGCAACATCGCCAGCGACACCAACAACGGTGTGCGCGTGAACATCCAGCCGGCCGACATTCCAACGGTCAACAACCTCAACAGCGGCACCCTCACGCCGACCCTGACCGGTCAGGCGCTCAAGGAAACTGCACCGAGCTCGAACTCATTTGTGACGCTGGCCACGGGTGACACCATCAGCGTCACCGTGGGCGGGGCCACCTACACGGGCACGCTGAACACGGCCAACGCCAACAACGGGCTGCCCACGGGGCTGAGCTACAACACCACGACGAACCAGTGGTCGATCAACACCGCCACGGCCACCCCCACCAGCGGCACGCTGAGCCTGAGCAACGGCACGACCAACAACGTGGCGGTCAGCGTCACGGCAGGCAGCGTGACCAAGACAGACGTCAGCTCGGGCGAGTTGGTGATCAACACCACAGCGCCCACCATCACCTTGGCGGAAATCTCCACCGACGGCTTCATCAACGCCGCCGAAAGTGGCCAGTCCCTGGTGATCAGCGGCACCACCAACGCCCAAGTGGGCTCCACCGTCACCATCACGGGGCTGGATGCGACCCAGCGCACGGCCACGGTGCTGGCAGGCAGCGGCGGCACCAACACCTTCACGCTGACCATCCCGGCGTCTGAGGTGACGGCGCTGGCCAACGCCAATGCAGAAAAAATTGCCACTGCCAGTGTGGTCAACGCCTTTGGCTTGAGCGCCAGCGACACAGAAAACGTGTTCATCGACATCGTCTCGCCCACGGCTGTGGCCGACACGGCCAGCGGCAACGAAGACATCACCACGCTCAGCGGCAACGTGGGCACCAACGACACCAACAAAGACAGCACCGAGGTCTACAGCCTCAGCGGCAGCGCCACGGGCAGCTTTGGCAGCTTGGCGCTGGGCAGCAACGGCGCGTGGACCTACACGGTGGACGAGGCCAAGCGCGGCCAGTTGAACGCCATCACGGCCAACGCGGTGGAGACCTTCACCTACAAAGTGACCGATGCGGCGGGCAACAGCACCAGCAGCACGCTGGCCATCACGCTCACGCCGGTCAACGACGCACCGGTCAACACCGTGCCAGGCACACAAAGCACGGCCGAAGACACGGCCAAGGTCATCACGGGCCTGAGCATTGCGGACGTGGACGCGGGCGGCAGCGCCGTGACCGTGACGCTGGCCGTGACCAATGGCGTCATCACCGCAGCCACCAGCACGGGCGTCACCATCACCAACAACGGCACCGCCAGCGTCACGCTCAGCGGCACCGTCTCGGCCATCAACACCTTGCTGGGCCTGGCCAGCGGCGTGACTTACACGCCCACAGCCCACTTCAACGGCAGCGCCACGCTCACCATGACCACCAACGACGGTGGCAACACCGGCAGCGGCGGCGCACAAAGCGATGTGGACACCGTGACCATCAACGTCACGGCCGTGAACGACGCGCCGGTGGGCGTGAACGACACGGCCACCATTGGCGAAGCCGGTGGTACGAACAACGCCACGGCGGGCAGCGCCCTCACATCGACCACGAGCGGCGTGAGCGCCCTGAACGTGTTGGCCAACGACACGGATGTGGACGCGAGCGATACGCTCAGCGTCAAAGACATCAAGGCGGGCACGGGTGGCGCAGTCACGGCTGTGGCTGCGGGCAGCACCAGCACCAGCAGCGGCACGGCCATTGCGGGCAGCTTCGGCACGCTCACCATCGGCGCCAACGGCAGCTACGTTTACGTGGTGGACCAGAACAACGCCTCGGTGCAGGCGCTCAACACCAACAGCACCGCGCTGAGCGACGTGTTCACCTACACGGTGCAAGACGCAGCGGGTGCAAGCAGCACGGCCACCATCACGGTGTCGGTGACGGGGGCCAACGACGCACCCACGGTGGCCAACGCCTTGGTGGACCAAAGCGCCAGCGCCAGCAGCGCCTTCAGCTACCAGTTTGCAGAGAACAGCTTTGCGGACGTGGACAACGCCAGCCTCACTTACACCTTCACGGTGGTGGACAGTGGCGGCACGCCCCTGGCCACGCAGCCGAGCTGGTTGAGCCTGAACGCCAGCACCCGCACCTTCAGCGGCACCCCCACGTCCAGCGACGTGGGGCTGCTGCGCGTGCGCGTGACGGCCAGCGACGGCAGCCTGAGCGTGAGCGACACGTTTGAGATCAACGTTGTGAACCCGAACGTGGCCCCCGTGGCCGAGCCGACGATGGTCAACAGCCTGGCGCAGCAAAGCGTGCCCACGGTGACGATCACGGACAACTTGGCGGGCAACGCGACGGTGGCGGGCCAGACGGTGACGTACACGCTCAAGTTCAGCGAGCCGATTGACGAGGCGAGCCTGACGGCGGCGGACGTTGTGGTGAGCAATGGCGGCACCAAAGGGGCGCTGACCCGAGTCAACGCGTCTGAGTACACCATCTCGGTGGAGGCCCCATCGGGCAATGGCGTGACGAGTTTGCGCATTGCCGACGGCAGCTACACCAGCGTCAGCGGTGTGGCGGGTTCTGGCGCTACGGCAACGCAGACTTATGGATCCATCAGCACAGCCTCTGCACCAGCGATCAACGGTGGTGTTTCGCAGGGTTCTGTAGCGACGTCTTCGGGTTGGAGTGATTTGGGTTCTAGTACGCCCGACATGAACGATGCGTCAAACTCAGCACTTTCAACATCACATACGTTAACAAACCTGAATGGCACCTCTCTTAATGGTGGGACGTTTGCACAAATGGTGTCAAATGCCAATCCGGCAAATGATGAGGGAATGACTGCCAACATATCAGGCTTGACTGTTGGGCAAACCTATACCTATGGTGTTCAATGGCAACAAGCCACATTGACGTCAAATGCAGTGGGCGGCCAGCAATTTTCTGGTGGCCAGTTGGAGATGCGAGTCGATGGTGTCAGCAAAGTCTTCAGCAGCGATGATGTCGCAGACGGCTGGCAAACAGCGTTGTTCACATTTACCGCAACCGCTACCAGCATGCCGGTGGTCTTGAAAATCAACGGCCTTAATGACAGTGTGAGCACATCACCAGGTGGCGGTTACATCGTTGTTGACTCATTGACAACAGCTCAAATTTCCACATTGGCTGCAGAAGGCACTACGCCGCTGACGTTGAGCCAAGCAGGCTCGGCAAGCGCAGACAACTTTGTAGGTACCGACGGCGATGACACCTTCAACATCGCCACAGCCGCCACCACTACCGCCAGCGGAACCGACACCGTCATTGCCGGTGCAGGCAACGACACGGTCATCGTCAACGCCAACAACTTTGCTGCGCTGGCCGCGACGAACAGCATGTTCATTGACGGCGGCTTGGGTGTGAACACCTTGCGCATCGACGGCACAGGCCAACTGCTGAACCTGACCAACGCCACCGTGGCGGGCAAGCTCGACAACTTCAGCGTCATCGACATCACCGGCTCGGGTCCCAACGGGCTCAAGCTCGATTGGGCTTCGGTCAACGCCATCACCGGCGGTGCCAACGTGGCCAACACGGCCGTGAACGAAGCCAAGCTCCTGGTGGTCAACGGCAACACCAGCGACTTCGTCGAACTGGCTAATCTGAGCCAGTGGACGGTGGGCACTTCCGAAGCAGGAGCCGACCTGGCCGCCCAGCTGGGCAGCCAATACGGCTTCACCGCGGGTCAAAGCTACAAGGCCTACACCCTCAACGGCGTGACGGTCTACGTCAACACCGCCATGGGCAACGCCAGCACCACCACCAGCACCAGCGCGCCTGCGCAACTGGTGTCACAAGCCCAAACCGTGCAAGCCTTGTTCGGCCCCAGCTTCACCGACAGCGACGGCAGCGCCGTGGCCAAGGGCCAGTTCAAAGGCGTGGTCATCACCGACGCGGGCGACACCAACGAGCAGAGCACCATGGGCGTGTACCAGTGGTCCACCGACGGCACAAACTGGACCAGCCTGGCCGCAGGCCTGAGCGACAGCAGCTCGGTCTTCCTGGCCCCCACCACGATGATCCGCTTCCAGGCGGCAGCGGGTGTGGCCCGCCTGAACCAGCACGAGCTCAAGGCCCGTCTGGTCGACAACTCCGGCGAAACCGGCACCGGCAGCCTGGCCAACGGCGCGACAGCGGTGAACGCCTCCGTCAACGGCGGCGAAACCGCCTTCAGCGGCAACGTCATCACGCTCAAGGACATCGTGAGCCAGACCCCGGTCATCGTGAGCTTGGGCGACAACGTGGGCAGCACCACCGGCAACTTTGCCAGCGGTGTGAGCACCGACGATGCTACGCCCACCCTGTCCGGCACGGCCGAAGCGGGCGCGACCATCAAGCTGTTCAACAACGGCGTTGAAATCGGAACGACCACGGCCAACGGCGCGGGCGTGTGGAGCTTCACGCCCACGGCGGCGCAAGCCAACGGCAACTACAGCATCACGGCGCAAGCTGTGGACGCGGCCAACAACACCAGCGCCACATCGAGCGCCTTTACCTACACCCTGGATGGCAACATCGCCCCGGTGGCCAACCCCACGGTGCTGAGCAACGTGTTTGGCATTGCGGCCACTGCACCGTCCGTGAGCATCACGGACAACCAAGCGGCTTCGAGTGTGGCCAACAACACGGCCGTGACCTTCACGCTCAAATTCAGCGAGCCGATTCGGGCATCCAGCTTGACCGAATCCGATTTGACCGTGACCAATGGCAGCCTGGTGGCAGGCTCTTTGGCCGGTGTGGCGGGCACCAAGACAACGGTCAATGGTGTGGACTTCTTCACCGAATGGACGGTCCGCGCCCAAACACCGACGACAGGCGCCAACACCACGGTGCTGACCCTGGCCGACAAGAGCTACACCAATGAAATGGGTATGGCAGGCACAGGCGGCGTAGGCTTGCAAACCTATGGCACACAAACAGCACCTTCTGTTTCGGTGGGTGGGTTCGATTCACACGACATCACCGAAGACAATGCATTGCTCAAAACCTTGTCGACCGGCAAGGTGGTATCTGCTGCAGGTCGGACGAATAACCCCGCAGAACCAGCGTGGAATGACACACCTTGGTTGGCGGTCAGCGGCGCACTGATCTCCACGCAAAACACCCCCAACGCGACCAATACATCGCAAGTCTGGGACAAGAGCCCCGACTTTGCCGAAGTTGGCAGCGATGGCTCTTATGTGTTGGCTTGGAGCAGCTTGAACCGGGGTATCTTGACTCAGCGGTTCGACGCCAATGGCACACCGGTCAACGGGATCTACAGCGGCGCTTTCCTCAACGATGGTCTGCGCATCTCGACCAACACCAGCGCCGCACCCAAAGTGGCAGGCCTGGGCACCAGCGGTGCCTATGTGGTGACTTGGGCAGAGAGCAATTCAATCAAGGTCCAGGTGGTCAACGCGAACAACACCTTGACCGGCAATCCGCAGGTCACGCTCAATGGCGATGCGGCCAGCGCCTCGGCGGCTGATTTCGACCCTCAGATCACCGCGATCTCGGCCGACGGCTCGGCGGTCATCACCTGGACGGGTGTGGACAGCAACGGCGACAACAGCGTCTTTGTGCAAAAACTCTCGCCAACGGGCTCGGTGACCGGCAATCCGATTGTGAAACTTGAGGCCAATGGTGTGACCAACGGTGCTGACTCCTTGGCCAAGGTCACTGCAGTGGGCAACTCTGGCGCGTATGTGGTCAGCTGGTCGGGTGTGGATGAGAACGGTGACACCAGCGTTTATGTCCAGAAATTCAATGTCGGTGGTGTGCGTGATGGTGCAGCCACCAAGCTCGAAGCCATTGGCAACACCAGTACGGCAGACACAGAGCCACAGGTGGCCAGCACGGGCACAGATGGCTCTTATGTGGTGGCCTGGTTGGGCAGCAACAATGCCGGCCCGCGCGTGCACATTCAGCAGTTCAACGCCGATGGTTCGCCCAAAGGTGCCACAGTCTCACTTGACCGTGGCTTCAACCAGACCAAGGTACAGCTGATCGGCTACGGCGATGGATCGTATGCCGTGGGTTGGCTCGAAGGCGAAGTCAAAATCCGGACCAACCCCAATGGTGTGTCCGGCAACAATACGACGACCGAGCAGAACCAGGTCTATATCCGCAAGTACTCGGCCGCTGGCGAGCAGTTGTGGACCGGAAGTTACCAAGACCCACGCCTTGTCGGGGCTGTGAATGACACGACCAACGGTGGGTCTTATCCCATTGGGGCCACACAGGTGGCCACGGAAAAATTGGTCATCGCAGCCACGGCCGATGGCGGTGTGGTGTTCAATTCCACCCTGAAGCTGACCGGTTGGTACGACAATTTTGACAACACCTTTGCCACGGTCTTCCTGTCCTACTCAACCATCAAACAAGGTACGTATGGACCGGATGGTGCGAGCTTGACCGTCACGGGTTCAACAGCCGCCAACACCATTTATGGCACCGACTTCCCTGACGTCATCACCGCTGGCGGTGGGGCCGATCAGATTTATGCGGGCGCCAACAACGACACGGTGATTTTGAACACCGACAACGTCAACAGCCTGAGCGCGAACAACACCATGGTTGTGGACGGTGGCACCGGCGTGAACTTTTTGCGCATCACCAACACCACGGCTGGCACAGGCGTGACCCTGGACCTGACCAACAGCACCGTCATTGGCAAGCTGAGCAACTTCAACAGCATTGACATCACTGGTCCGACCAGCACGGCCACCAACAACACGATCAAACTCAACCTGACCTCTGTCTTGGCCTTGTCTGGTGGCACAGACAATGCCAAAACGCTGGGCGTTGATGAAAGCAAGTTGCTGGTAATCAGTGGCAACTCCGGAGACACTGCACAGTTCGTCAACTTGGCCAACTGGACCGTGGGCGCCACCGACACGGCCACCAACCTGAGCAACACCTATGGTGTCAACTACAAGTTCACACCGGGTCGCAGTTACACGGCCTACAGCCTCAGCGGCGCCACCGTTTTTGTGGACAGCTTGGTCAGCGTAGTCACTGCCACGGCATCGGCCACGGCTGCGCCTGTTTTCAGTCAAGCCATCAGCATTGAGGGCTTGTTTGGCCCGCAAAATGGTGCCAGCGACGCGCTGTTCAGCTTCACCGATGCCAACACTGCCGGCACAGCCAGCGCTGCCTTCAAGGGCGTGGCCATTGTGGCGGCCGGTACAAGCGCTGATATCGGCACACTGGGCCGTTACCAGTTGTCCAAAGACGGCGGCGTTACCTGGACCGACGTGGCAGGTGGCCTGACCGATGGCACAGCCATTTACGCCGACAAAACGGCTTTGATCCGATACGCTGGCGCATCGGGCGTGGATGTGATCAACCCGCAAAACCTGACGGTGCGCTTGATCGACAACTCTGGCGAAACTGGTACTGCCAGCTACAACGCCACGTCGACCGGCAGCGCCATTGACGCCAGTGTCAACGGCGGCAGCACCGCGTTCAGCGGCGGCAACAGCGGCGGAAATGGCGACACCGTGACCGTGAATTTGGTCAACCGCGCGCCTGAGTCCACGGACACGGATGGTGTGGTGATGAACGCACTGGGTGCTGCAAGTCTCGGTGGGCTGACTTCTACAGGATCAGGTGTGGCTATACCCAACGGAGCGCATGCGATTCCTGGGACAAGTTCCACCGTGACGGTCAGTGGCAATGGCTCTGGTTCCACGATTGGTGAAAACGACGTTGTCGAAACTGTTCTGTTGGCTTTCAGCCAGCCCATGAGCGCCTTGACGTTCAATATCGGCGCGCTGAACAACACACCGAACGGCACAATCGAGGGCTCATCGGTGGTGTTGGCTGGCAAAGGCAGTGAGACCTTGCAGGTTTTTGTCAACGGTGTTGCCTTCTCCTTGCAGCAGTCAAACTTGAGCAATGTCATCAGTTTCACGGATCAAACGATCACGCCAGTGATTACCGCTGAGGGACACCTTGGCGCGCCACTTAACAACATCATCAAAAGCGCCAATCTGACCATCAATGCGGCGGACGTTCCCGGCGGGATCATCAACAGCATCACGCTCAAAAACGCTGTAACAGGTTCAGCTGCTGGTTTCAATGCGCTCTTGACAACGGCCAAAGAAACAAGCTCGACTCCCGCGCTTTCCGTCGACGCCCTGTTCGGCCCCACCTACACCGATGCCGATTTGGACAGCATGCGCGGCGTGGTCATCACCTCAGCGGGCAGCAGCACCGACCTGACCAACCTGGGCAAGTACCAGTACTCCACCAATGGTGGCACCACCTGGATTGATTTGGCCTCGGGCTTGAGCGACAGCACCTCGGTGTTCCTGGCCAAGAGCGACTTGGTGCGCTTTGTGCCGTCCAGCAGCAACACGTCCACCATCAACAAGCAAGACTTGGTGGCGCGTTTGGTGGACGACTCGGCTGCCACAGCGCCAACGTCTGGCGCGGTCATCAACGTGTCGGGCGCATTGCACGGCGGCAGCACGCCTTACAGCGGTAACACGCTCACCCTGCGCGCCACGCCCAACACCGCCCCGGTGTTGGCCGACACCGACCTGAACCTGGCCGCCGTCAGCAACGCAGGCGCTACGCCCGTGGGTGCCGTGGGCAGCCTGGTCAGCAGCTTGACCGGCGGCGTGACCGATGCCGATGGTGCCAACGTGCCAGAAGGCATCGCCATCACCGGTGTGGACACCACCCGAGGCCAGCTGTTCTTCAGCACCAATGGCGGCACCACCTGGACCCAAGTCACCGCCACCCTGAGCGACAGCAACGCCTTGTTGCTGCGTGCAGATGCGGACAACCGTGTGTACTACCGACCCAACTCGGGCCTGACCACCACCAGCGTGAGTGCTTTGACGATCCGTGGCTGGGACCAGACCCAGGGCGCCGAAGCGAGCTTTTTCAACATCACCACCAACGGCGGCACAAGCGCGTTCTCGACAGCGACCGACACCGTGGTCCAGGCGGTGAGCCTCGACACGACAGCGCCGACCCTGACGAGCACATCGCCGGTGGACAACAGCACGGTGGCCTTTGCCAACGTGGGCAACAACCTGTCGCTGACCTTCAGCGAAGCGGTGAAAGCGGGCACGGGTCTGATCGAGGTCTACCGCGCTGACGGCACCTTGTTTGAAAGCTTCAACGTGGCGACCGGCGTGGGCAGCGCAGGCGGCACATTGACGGGCTTCAACAGCAACACCCTCACGCTCAACCCCAATGCCAACCTGGCAGGCGGCACGGCTTACTACGTGCGCGTGGCCACCACGGCGGTGCAGGACTTGGCGGGCAATGCCTTTGCGGGCATCACCAACAACACGACGTTCAACTTCACGACGCAAAACTCGGATGGCAGCATTCCGATTAACCCGAACGAGGGTGAGACGGGTGTGGGTCTGGGCTTCAGCGTGTCCAGTGCTGGCGACGTCAACGGCGACGGTTTTGAAGACATGATTGTGGGTGCTCCTTACAAGGCGCAGTCGACAACTGATAGCCCCGGTGCAGCCTATGTGGTTTACGGCAATGCAGAGGGCAGAGCGGTGAGCCTGAGCAGTGGCAGTATCGCGGCCAGCGACGGCTTCAAGATCATTGGCTTCTCTGACATCAACCTGGGCAGGTCGGTGTCGAGCGCTGGCGACATCAACGGTGATGGTTTTGCCGATGTCATCGTCGGTGGACCGATTAACAACACGCCCATGGCTTTTGTGGTTTATGGCAAGGCAGCGGGGGCCACCGTGAATTTGTCCAGCGGCACCATCGCGGCCAATGACGGCTTCAAGCTCACGGGGGCCACTGGCAACATTTCCACCAACCAGTCAGTTTTTGGCGGGTCAGTGTCCAGCGCTGGCGATGTCAACGGCGACGGCTTGGCTGATCTGATCGTTGGCGCGCAAAATATTGCGGGTCAGTCAGGTGCTGCCTACGTGATTTATGGCAAAACGGGTGGCATGCCGCTGAACTTGAGCAGCAACACAATTGCCGCCGGTGATGGTTTTGTGATCACGGGTGTTTCAGGTGGAGCGAGCAACCCCGTTTCATTCTTGGGCCAATCGGTCTCAAGTGCTGGCGATGTCAACGGTGACGGCTTTACCGATGTCATCGTGGGTTCTGAAGAGCGCAATTTTGTGATCTACGGCGGGGCAACCAACGCCAACCTGAATCTGGCCAGTGGCACCATTGCCGCCAGCCGAGGCTTTGCCATCACGAGCCCACCAGCGGATGGTGAGCTGGGTACGTCGGTCTCGAGTGCAGGCGACGTCAACGGCGATGGCTTGGCCGACCTGGTCGTGGGCGCACCCGGCACCGTCACCGTTGCGGGCAGGGCTTATGTGGTCTACGGCAACTCGACGGGCAACACCGTCAGTTTGGGTGGCAACGGCACCATCGCTCCGAGCCTGGGCTTCATGATCACGGGCGAGACACAATCGGGCTTTGGCCAATCGGTGGCCAGCGCTGGCGACATGAACGGCGACGGCTTGGGCGACTTGATCATCGGCTCGTTCCGCAACCCAGTTGAAGGCACCCAAAGCGGTGCCATTGGTGAGGTGTATGTGGTCTACGGCAACTCCACCGGCACGAGCTTGAACCTGAGCAGCGGCACCATTGCAGCCAGCGACGGTTTCAAGCTGACCTATGGCGGCACTCAGACCACCACCTGGTTGGGACGCTCTGTTTCCAGCGCTGGCGACATCAACGGCGATGGTCTGAACGATCTGATCTTGGGCCAACCTTGGCTGGGCAATGTATCAGGCTCTTACAGCATCGTCCTGGGCGGTACCAACTTCATCACCAACGCGGCCAACCTGACGGGCACCGCTGGCGACGAAGTGGTGCTGGGCACGGCGGGCAACGACACCTTGACCGGTGGCGGTGGTACCGACCGATTCTCTGCAGGCAAGGGCGATGACACCATCGTGCTGACCGCCTCTGATGTGACGGCCTTGGCCGCCAACACGGGCACGACACGCGCCATGGCCGACGGCGGCACAGGCTTTGACACCCTCCGCCTGAGCGGTGGTGCCAGCCTGGACTTGACCACCATCAGCAACATCGGTGCAACCGGCTTTGAGGAAAAGAGCCGCCTCGAAAACATCGAGCGCATCGACCTGGCCACTGACTCGGCAGCGAACACGCTGACGATCACGGCACGCGACGTGAACGATATGGCTGGTTTTAACGTGATCAACACCAGCGCCAGTGCCGACGGCAAGACCTGGACCAATGTATCGGGTACTGCCCTGGAAGCAACCACCCGATTCCACCAAGTGGTAGTGGACGGTACCAGCGCTGACAGCGTGTCGATCCGATTGACCACGGGCAATTGGACGAATGCAGGTACGGTCAACGACGGCACATCGGACTACGTGGTCTGGCAGAACGTCACCACGAAATCGCAATTGATTGTGAAGTCGGGTGTGACGGTGACAGCCAACGTGGCCCCGGTGTTGGCCGACACCGATCTGAACCTGGCCACCGTCAGCAACGCAGGTGCAACACCTGTGGGCGCGGTGGGCAGCTTGGTCAGCAGCTTGACCGACGGCGTGACCGATGCCGACGGTGCCAATGTGCCAGAAGGCATCGCCATCACCGGTGTGGACACCACCCGAGGCCAGCTGTTCTTCAGCACCAATGGCGGCACCACCTGGACCCAAGTCACCGCCACCCTGAGCGACAGCAACGCCTTGTTGCTGCGTGCAGACGCGGACAACCGCGTGTACTACCGACCCAACTCGGGCCTGACCACCACCTCCGTGAGCGCCTTGACGATCCGAGGCTGGGACCAAACCCAAGGCACCGAGGCGGGCTTCTTCAACACCACCACCAACGGCGGCACGAGCGCGTTCTCGACGGCGACCGACACGGTGATCCAGCCGGTGGATACCAATCGTGCCCCTGCGGGCGTGAACGACACGGCCACCATCGGCGAAGCCGGTGGCACCGCCAACGGCACAGCAGGTGCTGCCTTGACCTCCACGACCAGCGGCGTGAGCGCCCTGAACGTGTTGACCAACGACACTGATGTGGACAGCGGCGACACCAAAGCGGTGCAAGCCATCAAGGCAGGCACCGCCGCAGGTGCAGGCACGGCCGTGACTGCGGCCAGCACCAGCGCCAACGGCACGGAAGTGGTGGGCAGCTTCGGCACGATCAAGATCGGCGCTGACGGCAGCTACAGCTACGTGGTGGACCAAGCCAACGCCACGGTCAAAGCCCTGGCGGTGGGCAGCTCAGCCATCAATGACGTGTTCACCTACACCGTCAAAGACACGGCCGGTGCGACCAGCACGGCCACGGTCACGGTGTCGATCAACGGTGCCAACGATGCGCCCGTCATCTCAGGCGGAACGACCAACGGTCTGACCGAAGACACTGGCGCGATCCTCACCGGCTCACTCAAGTTCAATTACGCCGACGATGACGCCCACGCTCAAAAGGGTGTGATATTTACCGAGCTGCCTGACGCGGCCAAGGCCACCTTGTTGCTCAACAACGTGGCGATCACCACCAACACCTTGGTCACCATTGCGGACATCAACGCGGGCAAAGTCGAACTCAGACCAGTGGCCAACTTCAATGGTGCGGTGAGCCTGAAGTTCAAGGCGGTGGACACCAGCGCGACCCACAACGAGTCGGCGGTGGTGACCAATACCTACAACTTCGGCAACGTCAACGACACACCCGTTGCAGTGAACGACACGGCCAACATCGGCGAAGCCGGTGGTGCGGCCAACGCCATTGCGGGCGCTGCCTTGAGCTCCACCACACCGGGTTTCACCAACACGCCCAACGTGTTGGCCAACGACACCGACGCCGACAGCGGTGACACCAAAGCTGTGCAGGACATCAAGGCTGGCACCGCCGACGGTGCTGGCACAGCTGTGACCGCCAGCACCACCAGTGCCAACGGCACGGTCATTGTGGGTAGCTTCGGCACGCTCACCATCGGCGCCAACGGCAGTTACACATATGCAGTGAATCAGTCCAACGCTACGGTGCAGGCCTTGAATACAAACAGTGCAGCTTTAAATGATGTGTTTACCTACACCGTCAGAGATGCTGGTGGTCTTTCCAGCACGGCCAGGTTGACGGTGAGTGTGACCGGTGCCAATGATGCGCCAACGGTAACCAATGCGATTGTCGATATGTCTGCTTCGCAAAACACGGCATTTACTTTCGTGATGCCGACCACAACTTTTGGCGATTTGGACAGCTCGAATCTGACTTTCTCTGTCTCGGGCCTGCCTGCAGGGTTGACGTTTAATGCTGCAACCAGAACCTTCAGCGGTACACCCACTGCGTCTGGCAATTTCAACGTGACCGTCACGGCTTCAGATGGAAGCTTGTCAGTCAACGATGTTTTTGCACTCAACGTCGCTGCCGACTCGCGAGTGACTCTTGCATCCAACGCAAAGCTCTTCTCCGCGGCCCAAACGTGGAACAGTTCCACGCAAAAGGGGGAAGTCAAAGTGAGTTTCAATGATCCGTCCGGGACAACTCCTCGCCTTTTTGCCAGTTCAACCATCAAGTTGTATGTTGATGATGTGCTTAAGTTCACGGGGACCACAACCGATACTGGAAACTTTAACGGCCATAATTTCAATGCCATTGAAGCGGGTAATGGACAAGTCGTTCATGCTGAAATTACTGTAGGCACCGTTACCTATGTCATTGGTGGGGGGCTGCGATATGACAGTCCAGCGGTTTCTGGCTCAGGTGGGGGGCTGCTCACAGAGGTTAAGTACGCGACACCGTTGGTCCTGGATTTGAACGGCGATGGTATTCAAACCTTCGATTTGGATCGTGCGGTTGAATTTGATCTGTTGAATTCAGGCGCCAAGCAGCAAGTTAGCTGGCTGAGTCAGCAAGATGGTTTGCTGGTGATGGATTTGAACGGCGATGGCAAGATCAACAATGGCACTGAACTGTTTGGCAACAACACCTTGTTGGCCAATGGCACGCTGGCCAGCACAGGTTGGGATGCTTTGGCCGACTTGGATAGCAACCTTGACGGAAAAATCGATTCGAAAGACCGTGATTTTGACAAATTGCGAGTCTGGGTCGATGCTGATACCGACGGTTACACCGATGAAGGCGAATTGAAGAGTTTGACTGACGCGGGAGTGATCAGTATTGATCTAGGCCACGATAACGCTGTGAGTTATCAAAACGGCAATGCTTTGCAAGGTTTTTCCAAGTTCACCACGGCAGACGGCCAGACACGTGACATTGTGGACGTTTGGTTCCAAACCCAAGCGGTGCAAGAGGATATCGAGCCGAGGGAGTTGGAGGCCCAGAAAACGCAGCTTGAAGAAGCGGCGATACTGCAGAACAAGCCTTACGAATTGAGTAACGAAGAGTTGGCGGTGCTGGGCTTGCCAGCCACAGCCGATGCTTTGACCACTAATGTCTATTCGCTGAACAACGGCCAGAACCTGGACTTGACCACTGTCCTCATGGGCATGAAATCGAGTGGCATTGTGAAGGGCCTCGAGCATATCGACATGGTTACCGACACTGCTGCCAATATGGTGTCTCTGACCATGACCGATGTCTTGAGTCTGCCCGCCACGAACGGCGTGCATCAGCTCATGCTGACGGGCGCTGCCAACGACATGCTGATGCTTACCAAAGGAGAGTGGACCGACACCGCAGCCGTGGTGAATCAGGGTGCTCATTCCTACGCCGTCTTCAACGGCACCACTGACGCATCAGCCCAGTTGCTGATTGACCAGCACATGCTACAAAATCATTAACACCGAAGTCTTCTACCTGTGACCGATAAAAACCCAAGCCCTTGTCAGACCCGCTGCCAAAGTGGTTTGTGTTCAAAAACCCAGCGGTAGTAATCGGACCGCTGAAGTTGCTCTGCGGCTTCTGGGTCCAGATAGACACGGGTATCTGGGTGCATCTGCAAGATTGAAGCTGGGACCATTGCGGTGATGGGGCCTTCGACGGTTTGGGCCACTGCGCGGGCTTTGTGAGGGCCAAAGGCCAGCAGCACATGTTGCCGAGCATCCATGATGGTGCCTATGCCCATGGTGATGACGTGGCTGGGCACTTGGTCTTCGTTGCCAAAAAAGCGGGCATTGTCTTGCCGCGTTTGTCGGGTCAGGGTTTTGATGCGCGTGCGCGAGCCCAGTGAGGACGAGGGCTCATTGAAGCCAATGTGCCCATCTGTGCCGATGCCCAGCACTTGCAAATCAATGCCCCCGGCTTGGCGGATTTTTTGCTCGTAGGCCAAACAATGCGAGGCCATATCTGGTGCATTGCCGTCGGGAATGTGGACGTTTTGTGGGTCGATGTTGATGTGTTTGAACAAATTGGCCCACATGAAGCTGTGGTACGACTGCGGGTGCGCTTTGGGCAAGCCCACATACTCGTCGAGGTTGAAGGAGCTCACTTGGCGCCAGTCCAAGTTCATGTCAATGAGCAATTTGTAGAGTTGCACGGGGGTACTGCCCGTGGCCAGTCCCAGCACCGCATGGGGCTTACGGCGCAACACATGTGCAATGGTGCGTGAAGCGATCTCAGTGGCCGCCTGGGCTGAGGCTTGAATGATGATTTCCATGGCGGGCTCCCACAACAACACCTTCACGGCCCAATTGGGCCAAGAGGCAAAAATTCATTGGACGGCCAAGTTCACGGCATGACCTTGGGCAAAAACATGGCTCAGCTGCAGGTCGGGTGACATCATGATGACATCCGCATAAGCCCCCTGCTGAAGGCGACCGCGCTCGTGTTCGCCCAGATAGTCAGCCGCATGGGTCGACACATGCAGCGCCGCTTCGCGCAGCGGTATTCCGATGGACACCAGGTTGCGCAGCGCTTGGTCCATGGTCAAGACGCTGCCGGCCAAAGTGCCATCGGCCAGGCGTACACCGCCCATGCACTTGGTGACGGTGTGCGAACCCAGGTGATAGGTGCCATCGGGCATGCCCGTGCCTGAAGTGGCATCGGTCACACAAAACAGCTTGGGAATCGCCCTGCGGGCAGCGCGTATGGCGCCGGGGTGTACATGCAGCAAGTCGGGGATGAGTTCCGCGAATTGCGCATGTGCCAAGGCCGCGCCCACCATGCCGGGAGCCCGGTGGTGCAAAGGGCTCATGGCGTTGAACAAATGGGTAAAGCCGCTCGCCCCCGCGTTCAAAGCCGCCACACCGTCTTCATAGCTGCCACTGCTGTGGCCGATTTGAGCCAGGATGCCCATCCCCTCCAGCTCACGGATGAAGTCCAGATGCCCCGCCATTTCCGGTGCCAGAGTCAGCACCCGGATGCGGGCCAAGGCGCTCAAAGCGCTCACCTCTTGTGTGGTGCCCAATCGAACAACATCGGGCTGAGCGCCCAATTTGGCGGGACTGATGAAGGGCCCCTCCAAGTGCATGCCCAGGATGTGAGCCGCACCGGGCATGGGGTTTTGCATCGCACGGCCGACGTCTGCCATGGCCAGTTCAATATCGCTGCGTGGCGCTGTGATCGTGGTCGCCAGCAAACTGGTGGTGCCATGGCCTGCGTGGATGCGTGCAATGGTGTCCATCGCGCCATGTCCGTCCATGACATCGGCCCCGCCGCCGCCGTGCACATGCAAATCCACGAATCCTGGCAAGACCAATGCTTCGTCAAAAGCTGGCTCGGCAACATGCGTGCCTTCAATCGCCTGAATGCGCTGCGTGAAGCGCATGTCTCCACGCACCCAGCCCTGAGGGGTCAAAATGCAGCCCGCAACTGTTTGAGTCATGTCATGTCCTTTTGCCAGAAGCCAGGCCCTCCAGATGTTTGCGCATCTCCCCTGCGATCAGTTCGGCTTGGGTGCCGGTGATGATTTGCACGTTTTGCTTGTCCAATTTGATCACCCCACTTGCGCCCAAGGTCTTGGCGCTGGCGGCATTGACCCGCTCGGAGTCCACCACCGTTAAACGCAAACGTGTGATGCAGGCATCGATATTCACCAAATTCTCGGGCCCACCCACCACGTCGACATAGGCCTGGCCCAATTCGGCCATGGTGCGGGTCTTCGTTGCAGGGGCCGTTTGGGCCTCGGCCGCAGCCGTGAGCGCAGTGGCCGGGCTCGCAGGTGCAATGCCAGAGGAACTGGTCGTGGAAGTGGTCGTTGAGGTGGCCAAGATCTCGGCATCTTCGCGTCCCGGCGTCTTGAGATTGAAGGTGGAAATGGCAAAACGGAAAACGAGGTAATAAATGCCAAAGAACACCAAGCCTTGCACCAGCAGCATGGGCCACTGGGTTGCCAAGGGGTTTTTGGACGACAACACCAAATCCACCAGGCCAGCACTGAAGCCAAAGCCTGCAATCCAGTGCATGGAGGCCGCGATGTAGACCGAGATGCCCGTGAGCAGCGCGTGCAAGCCATACAAAACTGGGGCCACGAACATGAACGAGAACTCCAGCGGCTCTGTGATGCCCGTGAAAAAAGAGGCTAAACTTGCTGCCACCATGATGGATGCCACGCGCACTTTGTTCTCGGGCCGGGCCATCTGGTAGATGGCCAGCGCAGCGCCCGGCAGGCCAAACATCATGATGGGGAAAAATCCCGCTTGGTACATGCCTGTGACACCCAGCACAGCATGCCCCTCAGCCAATGACTTGGCGCCGCCCAAAAAGTTGGGAATGTCGTTGATGCCCGCCACGTCAAACCAGAACACCGAATTCAAGGCATGGTGCAAACCGACAGGAATCAACAAACGGTTGAAAAACCCATAAATACCAGCCCCCACAGGCCCCATGTCCTTGATGCTCAACCCAAACTGCACCAATCCGTTGTAAATCCAGGGCCAGACAGCCATCAACACCACCGACAGCGCAATCATGGCAAACGACATCAGGATGGGCACCAAGCGGCGGCCACTGAAAAACGCCAAGGCCTTGGTCAATTCCACTTGGCTGTAGCGGTTGTAAAGCTCGGCCGCAATCACGCCGGTCAAAATGCCCACAAACTGGTTGTTGATCTTGCCAAAAGCTGGGGGCACCTGGTCCAAGGCAATGCCCTGTATTTGTGACACGGCCGCTGGTGACAGCAGCGTCGTCAGCACGTAAAAGCCCACCAGCCCTGTCAAAGCGGCGGCGCCATCCTTGTCTTTGGACATGCCGTAAGCCACCCCGACCGCAAACAAGATCGACATGTTTTCAATGATGGCCCCACCCGCCTTGATCAAGAAGGCCGCCACGACATTGCCCGAGCCCCAGCCATCAGGGTCCATCCAATAGCCCACGCCCATCATGATGGCCGCTGCAGGCAGTGTGGCCACGGGCACCATCAGGGCTCGGCCAATTTTTTGAAGGTAACCCAGAATATTCATGACAGTTCCCCTTTTTCGACATGGACAAAATGCTTGAACCAGCAGGCCATGCCCTCTGCATGCCCTGAGGCTTCACACATGAGCGATTGAGAAATTCATGGAACACGCCAGCGCGCACGCCAATCTGCCGCTATCAAAGGTGCCTGGGGCCCCACAATCAAATGCATGACCTGTGTGGCCACTTGGGCCACCGCCAACACACCCGCCAGCTTGGCCTGCTGTGGGTTGAATTGGGTGATATCTGCCAGTTCCACCCGCAGCCTTGTACCGGCCACGGCTTCGAATGCACGCACATTGGTTGGCCCGCCCAGGCAGGCCCAAATGGCATCTGCCGTTTGGCGCAATGCGGCCGCATCGGATGTCTGCGTTTTTGCAAGGACTGCGCCCTGCAATTGGGCTGCTGCATGCGCTGCCACCGCCGCTTCTTGCCCGCCTGCTGGGGCCTTGTGCAGCGATTGACCGATGTTCTTCAACCGCGAAAGCGCTTTGTCAAACATCTGCATCACTCCTTGTTTTCATCGCAGGCTTGCATGGGGGACAGCCCCTCTGCAAACGACGCCAACCGGGCACGCACTTCGGCACTGGTGGACATTTGCAGCACCTCTTGGGCCAAGGCTTGGCAAGTCGCCAACGACAAACTTCGGACCCAGGCTTTGATGGCCGCAATGGCGGGCACAGACACAGACAATTCGCGCACGCCCAAGCCCATCAACACCGGTACCGCCATGCGGTCAGAGGCCATGCCACCGCACACGCCCACCCATTTCCCATGCTGCCGGGCTCCGGCACACGTCATGGCAATCATCTTCAACACCGACGGATGAAAGCCATCAGCCAGTTTGGCCAGCTTGGGATGGCCCCGGTCCATCGCCAGGGTGTATTGCGTCAAATCGTTGGTGCCAATGGAGAAAAAATCCACTTCCCGAGCAAACTGCTCCGCCATGACGGCCGCAGAAGGCACCTCCAACATCATGCCCACCCGAACATGGGGCTGCCCGAGCGCCTTTTGCTCTTCCGCCAAGATGGCCTTGGCCTGGCGCAACTCTTCCACCAAGGCCACCATGGGAAACATGATGTGCATGTGCACCAGCGGTGCCGCCCTCAAAATGGCACGCAACTGGGTGCGCAGCATCTCGGGCTGATCGAGGCTGACACGGATACCGCGCATCCCCAAAAAAGGGTTCGCTTCCGGGGGTATTGGCAAATAGGACAAGGGCTTGTCGCCCCCCACATCCAGCGTGCGAACGACCAAGCTGCGTTGCGGCCCCAAGGCCTGGGCGATGGCCATATAGGCTGCGGCTTGTTCATTTTCATCGGGCGCGCTGGCGCGGTCATCGAACAAAAACTCTGAGCGCAGCAGCCCAACGCCCTGCGCCCCATGGGCCACGCCCTCTTGCGTCTCCTGGAGGTTGCGCACATTGGCCACCACGTCAATCGCTTGCCCGTCTGTTGTGCTGGCCGGTGCTTGCGCCCCCCGTTTTTCCTGGGCACGCAAATCGGCTTGCTCAGCGATGCGTTGGCGGGCCTGGCTCAGCACTTGCGCACTGGGCTGCGTGTACAACAGCCCTTGGTCGCCATCGAGCACCACGGTCGTGCCTGGCGCCAAAGACAGCGCCGCTTGGTCCACGCCACAAATGGCCGGAATGCCAAAAGAGCGCGCCAAAATGGCCGCATGGCTGGTCGCCCCGCCGCTGACTGTGCAAAACCCCAGCAGTTTGCTGCGGTCAACGCCTGCAATGTCAGAGGGCGAGAGGTCTTCGGCCATCACAATGGCTTGTTCTGGCAGCGTGGCCTGCCGGCGTTCAACCCCCGCGAGCAAACCCAGAACACGCCTGCCGACGTCGCGGATGTCTTTGCCCCGCTCGCGCAACAAGGCATTGCTGCTGCCCTGCAAATTTTCGAGTCGCTCGGCGTGATTGATAAAAGCTGATTGCCAGGCAAAGGCGGCACTTTTTTGCTGCGAGATCACTTGTATCGCCTGCTCCAGCAAATCCGGGTCTTCCAGCAGGGCTTGGTGCACCGCCAAAATGTTCACTTGCGCAGCATCCTTGAACGTGCTTTTGAGCGCATCAATTTGCTGATGCGCTTGCGCCAATGCGGCTTCCAACTTGGCCAGCTCTTGATCAACGGTGCCACCCTGCTCGACCACCTCCACGCTGGGGGCACGCCACTGCACAATCTGCCCGACCACCAGGCCGGGCGAGGCCGAAACGCCCGCCAACACACTCGCAGTGCCAGCCCCCAAGGTCTTTCCGGTGCTGGCCAGCATGGGGGCAGCGGATTCGAGCACGGGCATGAGTGGTGTTGGCACTTGCCCAGCCTCCTCCCCGCAACCTTGGGCCAGCATGGCAGAGACGCAGCGCACCGCCTCTGCCGCATCGACGCCTTGGGCTTTGACGTGCAGCACATCGCCATGCGCCGTGCCCAGGCCCATGATGGCCACCAAGGACTTGGCATTGGCCTCTTGCGTCCCCAACACCAATCGAATATCGGATTGAAACTGTTTGGCCTGCGCCGCCAGCACCGCAGCGGGGCGCGCATGCAAACCCGCCGGGCTGGGCAACACCACAGGATCGCCCAAGACCAGGTCTTGTGACACCGACTCCAAAGAGGGTTCGGTATCGGCCAACTCCAAGGTCAAAACCACTGACTGGCCTGCCTCAACCAAACCAGTGGCAGGCACAAAGCGAGACACTTTGTCGACATTGGCAACCACCACCTGCGTCAACAAGCTGCGCGCATTGCGGGCCACAAAGTCCATGTCAAAGCGCACCAAGGCTTGCCCTACAGACACCGCATCACCCACATGCACCAAAGCCGTAAACCCCTCGCCCTTGAGGGTGACGGTGTCCACGCCCAGGTGCAGCAAGACTTCAACACCTTGTGCTGTGGTGATGGTCAGGGCGTGGTGGCTTTTGTGCAGCTGAGTGATGGTGCCCGCGACGGGGGCCAGGAGCACATCTGAGGTCGGGTCTATGGAGACACCATCACCCACCAACTTCTGGGCAAAGACCGGATCGGGCACCGACTCCAAATCCACCAAAACACCCGACAAGGGCGCCATGATCACAAGTTGACCCCGAGAAGCACCCATCCGTTGATCCTTGTTGCTTTTTTGAGCCGCTTCTAACAAAAAGTCAAAGCAGCTGGTCTGATTCATCCTATCGAAGTCGATGAGGCTTAACAATCAACATGGACCGGTACTTTTCCCTCCAAAGCAGGGATTGCGTGAGCCAACACACACAAGGGGCGCAAGTCCCCTGAAACTGTCCCCAATCGCCGTGCCCAAAGCTGTGGACAAGTGCTTGGACAAGCCGCCAAAGCCCCGCCAGACAAGGGCTGGCTGGGCGTGCTTAAAAAAGCATCACGCTGCCCGGATCACTCCACCCGCGTCACCCGATTCGGCTTGAAGCCCAGATCGGCCACTTTGCCTTTTTTGGCGCGAGCGGTTTTGGCGTTGTTCAGGCTGCGGATTTCAAGCGTTTCTTCGCGCTCTTTGCCGCCTCGGCCGATGCCTTCGATCTTGACACTGCGGGTGTAGGCCGCAGCTCCGGCCAGGCTGTCTTTGGCTTCCAGGTCAATCAGCATCAGGCCCCGGCCACCTTTTTCTAGGGTCTTGAGTTCGCTGATCTCAAAGGTCAGCACCCGACCGCCGGTGCTCGCACAGCAGACGCTGGTGGCGGTGGGCATGGGCTGCTTGTCGGCGGGCACGGTGGCACTGCTGCCACTCACATGGCTGGGCGCGCAGATGGTTTCACCCTCGCCCAGGCTGATGAAGGCCTTGCCCGCTTTGTTGCGCGAGACCATGTTCTCGACCGAGGCCATGAAGCCGTAGCCGCCAGAGCCGCTGAGCAGCAGCGTGGCGTGGGCCGGGCCTGCAAAGTAGTGGGCGATTTGCGTGGTGGGTTCCAGCTCAATGAGCGTGGTCACCGGTTGGCCGTCGCCACGGGCACCAGGCAAGGTGGCAACGGGCACGCTGTAGATTCTTCCGTTGCTGCCAAAAATCAGCAGCGTGTCCACCGTGCGGCATTCGAAGGTGCCATACAGGCCGTCGCCCGCCTTGAAGGCGAAGCTGGTGGCGTCGTGGCCGTGACCGGTGCGGGCACGCACCCAGCCTTTTTCCGAGACGACCACCGTCACGGGTTCGTCCACCACCTTGACTTCGGCCACGGCTTTTTTCTCTTCCTGGATCAGCGTGCGGCGCGGGTCGGCAAAGGTTTTGGCATCGGCTTCGATCTCTTTGATCATCAGGCGGCGCAGCGCGGCAGGGCTGCCCAAAATTTCTTCGAGCTTGCCCTGTTCACCCCGCAGCTCGCTCAGTTCTTGCTCGATCTTGATCGCTTCAAGACGAGCAAGTTGGCGCAATCGGATTTCAAGGATGTCTTCGGCCTGACGGTCGCTGAGCTTGAAGGCTTCGATCAGCGCGGGCTTGGGCTCGTCGCTATGGCGGATGATGCGGATCACCTCGTCGATGTTCAGCAACACCAGCTGACGGCCTTCCAGAATGTGGATGCGGTCCAGCACCTTGTTCAGGCGGTGCTGGCTGCGGCGGGTGATGGTGGTCTGGCGGAAGCTGATCCACTCCACAAGCATCTGGCGAAGTGATTTTTGAATCGGTTTGCCGTCGATGCCCACCGAGGTCATGTTGATGGGCGCAGATGTTTCCAGGCTGGTGTGGGCCAGCAAGGCCGTGATGAGTTCTTGCTGTTCGATGCGGCTGGTCTTGGGCTCGAACACCAAGCGCACGGCAGCGTCTTTGCTCGATTCATCACGCACCACATCGAGCACGGCCAGCATGCTGGCTTTGAGCAACACCTGGTCAGCGCTGAGCGCTTTTTTACCGGCTTTGACCTTGGGGTTGGTGAGTTCTTCGATCTCTTCGAGCACGCGCTGCGAACTGACGCCTTGTGGCAACTCGGTCACCACCAGCTGCCATTGGCCCCGGGCCAGGTCTTCGATCTTCCAGCGGGCGCGCACCTTGAGGCTGCCACGCCCGGTGCGGTAGGCGTCGGCAATGTCGCTGGCCGGGCTGATGATCTGACCGCCACCGGGGTAGTCAGGGCCGGGGATGATGGCCGTCAGCTCGCTGTCGCTCAGCTTGTCGTTGCGGATCAAGGCCACGCAGGCGTCGGCCACTTCGCGCAGGTTGTGGCTGGGGATCTCGGTGGCCAGGCCCACGGCAATGCCGCTGGCACCGTTGAGCAAGCTGAACGGCAAACGCGCGGGCAGCTGGCGCGGCTCTTCGGTGGAGCCGTCGTAGTTGGGGATGAAGTCCACCGTGCCCATGTCGATCTCGTCGAGCAGCAAGCTGGTGATGCGCGACAAGCGCGCTTCGGTGTAACGCATGGCGGCCGCGCCGTCGCCGTCGCGGCTGCCAAAGTTGCCCTGCCCGTCGATCAGCGGGTAACGCTGCGAAAAGTCTTGCGCCATGCGCACCAGCGCGTCGTACGCAGCGGTGTCACCGTGCGGGTGGTAACGGCCCAGCACATCGCCCACCACACGGGCGCTTTTGACCGGCTTGGCGGCGGTGTTGTTGTTGGGGCCGCTGTAAGACAAACCCATGCGGTCCATCGAATACAAAATGCGGCGCTGCACCGGCTTTTGGCCGTCGCACACATCGGGCAAGGCGCGGCCTTTGACGACGGACAGCGCGTATTCGAGGTAGGCGCGCTGAGCGTAGGCGCCCAAGTGGTCGCCTTCGGGGGCGGCGGGTTGAAGTGAAGCTTCAGGGGTCAGCAAATCGGTCATTTTTTTCTGCGAATTATTGGTTTTGCGTTGGGGTGTGGCGGGGAGTTGTGCGGGCTTTGATTGGCCAGGCCGTAAAAAGTTACTGCCCGTCACTTGTGCGCCTGCACGCTCAAACCCGTCCATTCTGGGTGAATGATGTGGGTCAGCAGCGCGAATTCATCCGCCTTTTCAACACCGCTTTCTTTCCAGTCATCGGTCAGCTTCTTGCGGGTTTCTTGCCCCGTCATGCGCTGCTGAATCCACTTGGTGCCGCGTCCTGATTTTTGCCAGTTCTCGCGAGCACGGTCCAGGCTTTGCGCGGGGTCTGCCATTTCCTGCATGCGCTCATGCCCCACCTTGGCCAGCCAGCGCTTGAATGACTCGGCCTTGGGTGAGGGTATGGACTGGATCAGGCGCAAGAGTGTGGGCACATCGGCGGCGTCGGTTTCGCGCAAACGTCCGTCGGCAGGGGGCATTTTCAACCGTACGATTTCTTCGTACGGTTGGCCTGATTCCTTCTCCAACTTGCGACGCAAGTCGCTCCCATAGCGTTTGGGAATGCTGCTGTCGGTCAGCACCTGCACCACATCCACCACAGAGCAATACCACTTCTCTTGCGCGGCATCCCCATGCGAGCGCACGCGGGTGGACTCAAACAGTTTGACAGCTTGGGATGCCTGAGTGTGCGAATTCATTTGACTCGGCGCGATTTGGGCTGCAACTTGGTCACCGCTTTTTGCAGTGCCTCAAAGTCCAACCAACCGGGTTCGTGCGCCCCAAACATCTCCAGTGCCACGCGATGGTCTGCGTGGGCTTTGTCGTACCAGACACCGGCCCAGTACTCTGCCCCACCGGGGCCACCGCAGTCCTCGGGTGGGCAACCGTTTTGCGCTTTGAGCAAGTGCGGCAGCGGGGCGTCGGTCTCCACCACTGCCTTGAGGGTGATGACGTGCTCCCAGTCGTCGCCAAAGTCATACAAATAAAGCAAGGCTCTGATGAATTTCAAGTGGGTTGCCCAGCATGAGGATTGATAGCGTGGAAGTCGAGTCTCCCGGCGATCAAGAAGATGACAGTCTTGATCGTTGTGATTCGCGTAAACCCACGCGCACGACGCTTGGATGCCTGGAACAAACCGTTGATGGCTTCGAGGAATCCGTTGGTCTGGCGTGTCTGCGCCCAGGCCACGATGCCTTCCATATGAGCGCGGATCATCTTGGCAACGTCCTTCATCGGTTCGACCTTGGAGCGCATCACGCATGTGCACCAGTGGTCCAGCATGGTTCGCACAACGTTGATCTGCTTTCGATCAAGGATCTCACGCAACTGCTCTTTGTAGGACCACGCCCTGGCCGTGCGTTTGACGGTCATCTTGGCCATCAACGCATCCAGTTCAGCTGCCGCCTCCGGTTTGAGCTTGGCTGTGTCTTTGAGCAAAGTCCAGCGCATGCCCTTGAGAGACTTGTCGGTCTTCTGCTCGATCCGGCGCATCTTGTCCACTGCAGTGCTTGCGTG
>NZ_CXOO01000023.1 GCF_001269385.1 Limnohabitans sp. DM1
ATGGCCAAGATGACCGTCAAACGCACGGCCAGGGCGTGGTCCTACAAAGAGCAGTTGCGTGAGATCCTTGATCGAAAGCAGATCAACGTTGTGCGAACCATGCTGGAWCACTGGTGCACATGCGTGATGCGCTCCAAGGTCGAACCGATGAAGGACGTTGCCAAGATGATCCGCGCTCATATGGAAGGCATCGTGGCCTGGGCGCAGACACGCCAGACCAACGGATTCCTCGAAGCCATCAACGGTTTGTTCCAGGCATCCAAGCGTCGTGCGCGTGGGTTTACGCGAATCACAACGATCAAGACTGTCATCTTCTTGATCGCCGGGAGACTCGACTTCCACGCTATCAATCCTCATGCTGGGCAACCCACTTGAAATTCATCAGAGCCCAAAAAGAGGTTTGATCGGATTGTTTGAGGCCGATTGGCCAGGCCAGCAACCTTGTCCATTGGATGAAAGACCACGATGGGTTGTTCATTGAATGTGCTTATTCGGCCCGTGATGGGCTTGATTTGGTGACTGGTGGAATTGTTCTAGTGACTTTGGTCATCGTGCAGTGACTGGTCAAAAAAAACTGGTCTGAAAACTAGCCTAAAAACTGGCCTGGAAACTAGCCAGAAGACTGGCCGGAAGACTGGACAAAAAACTACCCCAGAAATAATGGGAACTACCCCAGAAACCAGAGCGACTACCCTGGAAACCACAAGAAAACATCCAGAAAACCACAAGAAAACACCAAGAAACTACCAAAGAAACGACCAAGGAAAGCCAATGTTAGAGCCCAACGACATGAAAGAACTGAATGCCTTGGTTGCGCAACTGGCTGCCATCCGCGCCCAAGTCAAGGCCCAAGGCGGCTTTGTGGGCGACCGTGATCTGCACCAATGCCCCGCCTGCGGACTGATGGAGGATGTGCTGTGTGGCGGCAAGCTGGTGACTTATTGGCGGCAATCGGCCCAGCCCGTGGACACGGGTTTGCGCTTCAAAGAAGTCGGGGCCCATCAACTGGCTTGCCCGTGTTGCGGGTGTGTGTTGTGATCTACAACTTCTTCGTGTTTGCGGGCATTGACTTCATTGACGTGAAGTTTTTTTGACTTGTCGAGCACCGCTGCTTGACGGGCGGCGGTGTGCTGGTGTTGGTGGGCGTGTTGCTACTGTGCATCGACATCATCAAAACCGCTTTGTTCGCCTGCGGCTCGGTGGCCGAGCAATTGCTGTCCATCGTGCTGCTGCTGGCGTGCAGCATTCAGGTGGTCATTTGGCCCGCAGTGCGCACCGGGTGGTATGTGCTGCTGCTGGCCTTGCAAGCCACCGATGTGGTGGCCTCGCTGGTGGTGTCTTTGCAGACCAATGGCAAAGATGTGTATGTGAGTCGATGATGCGGTTCGGTTTTATGCCATGTGCAGCTAGAGGCGCCATCGCCCCACGAGCATCACAGGGCCGCAGTTTTGCCCAAATCGGCGAAGTTGCTGATCTTCACCGAGCCGTCCGGAAAGCGGGCGACGATATCCAACTCCCCACCCATGGCCTCGATGTGGCTGCGCAAGGTTGAGAGGTACATATCGGTACGCTTCTCGATCTTGGCAATGGAGGGCTGCTGGACATGCAGCACTTCGGCGAGCATCTTTTGTGACAAGCCTCGGGCCTGACGCAGTTCGTTCAAGGGCATTTCGGCCAACATGGTCTTTGCCACAGCATCGGCGCGTTGAAGCGCCTCAGGCTTCATCTGTGCGCGAAGATCAGAAAATTTCTTAGCCATGGGTCTTTCCTTCCTTTCGAAGTTGTTCGATGTGTTCGTCATAAAGACGATCCGCCAGCGGGACATTCACGACATACCAGCGAGCATCACCTGGCCACGCTGATCTGCTCTTCTTCAGACAATCCAGCCCACCAATCGCCAAACTCGTCTGTGTATTCAACTTCCCATTTCATGGCGTCAACATAACTTTCATGGAATATTCCGTCAAGGGAATTAATTTAAACATTTCAACCCCGATGCGAATTGCTTCCGCGATTGTCGCGACGTTGTGGCGACAATTGATTTGCCTCTATTTTGAAAAGATGAGCCCATGCAAACTCCCCCCAACTCCCTGGCCGCTCTGATCCAAGCCGTGGCCTTTGCCGCCGACAAGCACCGCAACCAAAGGCGCAAAGATGCCGAGGCTTCGCCCTATATCAACCATCCGATTGCGCTGGCCAATGTGTTGGCCAACGAGGGCGGCGTGCAGGATGTGACGGTGCTTTGCGCCGCCGTGCTGCACGACACCATCGAGGACACCGAGACCACGGCCGACGAGCTGCGGGCCTTGTTTGGCGATCAGGTGGCGTCTGTGGTGCTGGAGGTGACCGACGACAAGTCGCTCGACAAGGCCGTGCGCAAGCAGCTGCAGATCGAGCACGCGCCGCACATTTCGCCCCAGGCCCAGTTGGTCAAGCTGGCCGACAAGATCAGCAATGTGCGCGACATCCTGGCCTCGCCACCCGCCGATTGGTCGCCTGAGCGCAAACAGGCCTACTTCGACTGGGCTGCTGCCGTGGTCGCAGGTCTGCGCGGCGTGCATCCGGGGTTAGAGGAGGTGTTTGATGGGCTGTATGCGCGGAGGTTGGGGGCGGGGTGATTCGGCGGATTCGTCTCGAGGGTGCTGGCGAATTGGGTTGGATCGGCTTTCAAGTCTTGACCCAGCACCCCATTAAAAAAGGGGCAACACCTGGCGGTGTGCCCCTGTCATTTAAGCGTGCGGTCCTCAGCGTGCGTCGTACACCGCTTTCTCGAAATCGAGGTACAGCGGCAGCGACTTGTGATCGGCAAACGGGAAGATTTGCGTGAGGTAGACCCCCGCCAGCCCGTTTGTGGGGTCGATCCAGTAGTAGGAGTTGGCCAGACCCGCCCACATCATGCCGCCTGCCGGGCGACCGGTGGGGGCGGCCTCGTGGTTGATCTGGAATGCCAGGCTCCAGCTCTTGGGCACACCGGGGAAGAATTCGGCGTCATTGGTCAAGGGGATGGCCGCTTTGAGGTTGTAGACGCGGCAGTCCCCCATGTGGTTCACGCCCAGCGAGGCCGCTCCCTCGGGGGTGATGATGCGCTCGCCGCCCAACTGTCCACCATTGAGCACCATGCGCAAAAAGCGCAGGTAATCCCCGGCCGTGCCGTACAGGCCGCCGCCGCCCATCTCGAACTCGGGCTCCTGCGGAATCTCGAAGGGAAACACCGCCAACTGCCCATCGGGTCCACGCAAATGGGGCGAGGCCAGGCGCTGGCGCATGTCGTCCGAGATGCGAAAGGCCGTGCTGTTCATGCCCAGCGGTCCCAGGATGTTGTCTTTCAGGTACTGGCCCAGGGTCTGGCCGCTGGCGGCCTCGATCATCTTGCCGGCCCAGTCGATGTTGATGCCGTACTCCCAGGCCTCACCTGGATCGAACAGCAAAGGCAAAGTCAGCGCCTTGTTTTTGCATTCGGTCACGCTGGGAATGCCTTGCGCGGCCTGCACCTTTTGCATGTCGGTGTTCCAGATTTCGTAGCTGAAACCGGCCGAGTGCGTGAGCAACTGGCGCAGCGTGATGTCGCGTTTGGGGGGGCGGGTGGTGGGTTGGCCGTTGGCATCAAAACCCGTGAGCACGCCCACCTGGCCCAGTTGGGGGCACACGTTTTTGGCCGGTTCATCGAGCTTGAGCAAGCCCCGCTCCACGCACTGCAAGGCGGCCACCGAGGTGATGGCCTTGGTCATGGAGGCGATCCAGCCGACCGTGTCGGTGGTCATGGCCGTACCCGAGCCCAAGGCCCGCTCACCGAAAGCGCCCTCGTAAATCACGCCCTCGCGGTTGGCCACCAGGGCCACCACGCCGGGCACATCGCCGCGCTGCACACCCTGCGAAAGCACGGCACCGATCTTGTCTTGCATACCCATGTATTCACTCCTGAAAAAAAAGGCAAGGGACTTCAAGTTAAGGCGCCACCGCCTGGTAACAAACAAGGAAAACCCGCGAAACCGCGCCTTTGGAGCCTGTACAGGGCGGTCTTTTTTGTAAGCAGTTGTGACAGTGCGGGTGTCAGCCTGAATGCACCGTGCCCCCATGTATCGGGCATTCAACGGGTGAGGCAAGCAAGACTTTCATGCCGGATCAGGCACGCCTGCGCACGACCGACACCACCAGCGTGATGATCGTCAGCGGCAACACAAAACTCAGCATCACGTTGCTGAAGGCGCCCAGCGCGTCGTGCTGCTGCGCCGCCAAAATCAGGTAGGCGACATAGGCCACGTAATAACCGATAAAGACCCCACCTTCCCAGCGAGCGATCTCGCCCCCGGTGATGAACATGGGCAGGCAAGCCAGTGCCACGGCCAACATGACCCAGATGTCGAAAGCCAGCAAAGACGGTGCCACCACCAGGCCCGCGCCGCCCGCCACCACACCGCTGAGCCCTAAGCATCCCAAAATGTTGAAGATGTTGCTGCCCACCACATTGCCCACGGCAATGTCGCGCTCGCCCTTAAGGGCTGCCGCGATTGAAGTGGCCACCTCGGGCATGGAGGTGCCCGCCGCCACGATGGTCAGCGCAATCACCACATCGCTCACGCCCAGCGCCTTGGCAAAGACCACCGCCGCGCCCACCAGCCAGTCCGAGCCCAGCACCAGCAAAGCCAAACCCACGGCGATCAGCGCCAACTGCGCGGGCAGCTTGGCATCCCACGCGCCCGCAGGCGAGGCCTGCAACTCGGCCTCGAACTCGTCAATGCCTTGCGCCGAAGATTGGGCTGAGGCCTTGTCTGTTGCGGTTTCGCGGCGCGACTGAACCACCAAAAAGCCGGTGTAAAGCACCATCAAGGTCACCAACGCCAGGCTCTCTGCCAAATTCAGTCGGCCGTCCATCGCCATCAAGGCCATGAGCAAGCTCACGCCAAACATGATGGGCACTTCCTGGCGGATCAGCTGACGGTGCACCACCAGTGGCACGATCAAAGCACTCAAGCCCAGGATGAACAAAACGTTGAAGATGTTGCTGCCCACCACGTTGCCAATGGCCATGTCGGTCTTGCCCTCCAGCACAGAGGCCACCGACACCGCCACCTCGGGCGCACTGGTGCCAAAGGCTACGATGGTCAAGCCCACCACCAAGGGCGAAATGCCAAACGACAGCGCCAGCTTGCTCGCGCCACGCACCAGCAAATTGGCCCCCACCACCAGACAAACCAGCCCGGCGACAAACAACAGCAAGTGGATCATTGGAACGCCCCCTCAAAGACATGAGGGGATGAGCATAACCAGCATCGGGATTGGCTTGAAGACTTTGAAAAACCCGACGGACACACAAATCGGGTTTTTTACATTTTTGCCCTGGCCCTGTGACGTTTGTCCGTCACGCAGGAACAGACCGGGTTCTCGAAGTGTTGCCTTCCGTACTGAAGGCCCATCACCAGCTGGCCGGGCGCAAAACCTTGCGGAGCCTGTGATGAGCGAGTTGTTGATTGACCAGACCGAGGGGGCAAAACCCAGATCACGGTGGTGCTGAAAAAGCCACTCTTTGACAGACAAACAAGCAGCTGACCGAGCTGCTCGATCAGACCAAGGGCACGCTCAGCGAGCACATCCAACACATTTTTGAGGATGGGGAGTTGACGCCTGCCGCACTGTTTGTTGATTCAGAACAGTTCAATAAGCAGGCATCCGAATCGGCTGCCCCGACTCCAGCAAGTCCAGCACCTGCTGCATGACTTGGGGGCCTGAGGCGGAGTAGGGGTCGAAGTCGGGGTGGTGCAGTTTGACCATGGGGTCGTCCACCGACAGGTGCACCAGGGCCATGGACCATTGGCCAAAGCGGCGTTCGTGGATTTCTTCGTAGTGCAGGATGTCCACGTCCTGATGGCGTGTGTCGGCACTGATGCGGCGGTACAGCGCGTTGACCTTGCTGCGCTCGCCTTCAATCACCTGAAAGAAAAAGCCTTGACCTTGGCACAGCACACCCGTGATGCCTTGCGCGGCGTTGTGGGCTTGGGCTTGCGCCAAGATGGTGGTGGTCATCGTGGTGGTTTGTGGGCCGACGGCGCGGCTCACGTACAGCAGGCGCACATTGATGCTGTGGCTGGGCACCCTCATGGGTTTTGACGCAGTGCGTTGCGGTCCAGGCGCTCGGTTTCGCGGCGCTCGAACAGGTTGAGCATCCAGGCCACGCGTTGGGGCATGGCCCGGTTCGGAAAGTACGCTTTGTTGCCGGTTTGCTGGGCGGCGTCGCGGCAGCCTTGCACCAGGCCCACGATGGCGGCCAGCGGCGCGGGGCTGTGGTCGGCCACGCGGATCCAGTGCACCTGGGTCCAGGCGCTGGCCAGCAGCATGAGCTTGCGTGTGGTGCTCACAACCGTGCGCTTGTTGACCGAGTCCAGGCCTTCGCGGCGCAGCTGGTGGCCGATTTCGGCGTAGATCATGCTGGCCGCGCAAATGGCGGCGCGGCAGTCGGGCGGCAGCGCGGCAATGCCCGAATGCGCTTGCTTGTACAGGCGGTCGGCTTCGTCGAGCAAACGCGCCACCACCTGTGCAATGGCGGGGGTGAAGCTGGGCTGGGCCATCCAGGCTTCGGGCTGAACACCGGCTTCCACCAGCCAGCGGCGCGGCAGGTACAGGCGGCCGATGCTGGCATCGTGCCCCACGTCGCGCGCGATGTTGGTGAGCTGCATGGCCACACCCAACTCGCAGGCACGGGCCAGCGTGTCCATGCTTTGTGGGCCCATGATCCAACTCATCATCGCGCCCACACTGCCCGCCACGCGGGCGCCATAGGCGTGCAGGTCTTCGATGCTGTCGTAGCTGCGGCCGCCGGCGTCCCAGGCAAAGCCTTCGATGAGGGCGTCCAGCAAATGGCGCGGCAGTTTGTACTGCTGCACCACTAGGCTGAGCGCGTGGTCTTCCACATGGTCATGTGGGGTGCCGGCATAGATGGCGTCCAGGCGCTCTTGCAGCACATCGAGCGGGGTGTCGCCCGCAGCGGCTTCGTCCACCAGGTCGTCGGCCACACGGCAAAAGGCGTAAAGCGCGATGGCCGCTGTGCGCACACGCGGCGGCAGCAGGCGGCTGGCGGCAAAAAAGGTTTTGGAGCCGCCCTGCATCATGGCCACGCAGGCCTGCAGGTCTTGCGAGTCGAAGTCGAGTTCTTGCAAACTCACGGCGTTGGGGGTGCGTTCAGACCTTGACATGGGGGACCACCGTTTCCAAAGCTTTGGCCGACATGAGCACACCCGGCACGCCCGCGCCCGGGTGCGTGCTGGCGCCCACCACAAACAAGCCCGGCACGTCTTCGCTGCGGTTGTGCGGACGGAACCACGCGCTTTGCAGCAGCAAAGGCTCCAGACCAAAGCCTGCGCCTTTGTAAGACCACAAGTTGTCCTGAAAATCTTGCGGTGTGCTGACCTTGCTGGTCACGATGCAGTCGCGCAGACCGGGCAACACGCTGGCCTCCAGGCTCTCGGCAATGGCCGCGCGGTAGGTCTCGGCAAAGGCGGGCCAGTCGGTGCCGCTGTCCAGGTGCGGCACGGGCGAGAGCACATAAAAGGTGTCGCAGCCTTCGGGCGCCAAAGAGGGGTCGGTCGCGGTGGGGCGGTGAAGGTACAGGCTGAAGTCGTCCGCCAGTTTGTGCTTGTTGAAGATGTCTTGCAGCAGGCCTTTGTAGCGCGGGCCCAGCACCATCATGTGGTGCGGCACGTCTTTGTACTGCTTGGAGGTACCGAAGTACCAAACGAACAGGCCCATGGAGTACTTGCCGTTGGCGATCTTGCGGTCGGTCCACACGCGGCGGTGCTGGGGGGCCACCAGGTTTTTGTAGGTCCAGGCGGTGTCGCCGTTGCTGACCACGATGTCGGCGGGCACGAACTCACCGCTTTGCAGTTCGACGCCACAGGCACGGCCGTTTTCGATGCGAATTTGCGTGACGGGTGCGTTGCAACGCAGCGGCACGCCGCGTTCTTCCAGCAGGCCGACCAATCCTTTGACAATCGCCCCAGTGCCGCCCATGGCCGAGTGCACGCCCCAGGTGCGTTCCAGCGAGTTGATGAGGGCGTAGGCGCAGGTCACGGCAAAGGGGTTGCCGCCGATCAGCAGCGGGTGAAAGCTCATCACGATGCGCAGCTTGTCGTTGCGCATGTGCTTGGCCACCAGGCTGTACAGGCTGCGCCAAGCGCCCATGCGCAAGAAGTCGGGGATGGCGGCCATCAGGTCGCTGACTTTGTCAAAAGCCATGTCCCCCATGCCTTCAAAACCCAGCGTCTTGCAGCGCTCGGCTTCTTCCAAAAAGCGTTCGTAGCCCGGCAGGTCATCGGGTTCAAAGCGGGCGACTTCGGCGCGCATGTGCTCGGGGTCGCCGTTGTAGTCGAACCAAGTGCCGTCAGAAAATCGCACGCGGTAAAACGGGTCCATGGCGACCAGTTTCACGTCGCCCGCAAAGCTTTTGCCGCACAGCGCCCACAGCTCTTCAAGCAAAAAAGGCGCGGTGATGATGGTGGGGCCCGCATCAAAGGTGAAGCCGTCCTGGTGGTGCACATAGGCGCGGCCACCGGGGGCGTCGAGTTTTTCAAAGACCTTGACCTCGTAGCCTTTGACGCTCAGGCGAATCGCTGCAGCCAGGCCGCCAAAACCGCTGCCAATGACCACCGCCACCGGGCGCTGGCGCAGCGTGGAGGGTGTGCTCAGATCCGTGCCCGTGGGTGCGGCTGGAATGCCGAAACCTTCAGAGCGGTAAGCGTGTGTGATGGTGTTCATGGTGGGCCTTCAAGGGGGTGTGGTCAAAGCCGGTTTGGTGGTCTGGCCCATGGCCCAACCCCACAGCCGCTCCAGTGGCCAAGGAAAAATCATGATGATGTGTTCAACGATCGCGAGGCCCAGCAAAGTGGCCAGCATGACCCAGCCGGTGGTGATGGCCACCGCGCCTTGTTGCGCCAGCCAAACCAACCAGAACCAGGTGCCCATGGCCACGCCCATCGACAGCACGAACCACAGCGACATGCCGCTGGTGGTTCGGAAATAACTGGCGAGGTATTTGAGGTGATCGGGCAGGTATTGCGCGCCGTTTTGTGGCACGCCAAAAAACAAATTCAGTTTGGCCGACAGGCGCATGCACCACAGCAGCGCAAAGGTGCAAATGGCCACATGGCTGGGCTGACGCTCTTGCATCCACCAGAGCACGGCGAAGTTGGCCAGCAAGGCCAGCTCGTGGTAGAGCATGACTTGCACAGATTGCACAAAACGCGGCCATCCCGTGGTTCCGGGGTCCAATGGGGTTTTGCGCGGACCGGTGATCCAGCCGGTCAAAAAGGCCAGCTCGTGCCAACCCCACATGACAATCACGCTGCCAAAGGCGAGGTAGGCGTTGAACACGCTGACCTCTTGCATGCTGTGGGCGACGCCCCAAAAACTTAAAGCCAAGAGCACCGTCCAGCCGGCCAGGCTGAAACGGAAGCTGCGCGCAGGCAGCCGGTCGAGCCACAGGATCACGCCCGTGCCGAGCCACCAGCACAGGGCCGTGAACACGCAGGCCCAAACGACTTCAGTCACCATGCCGGTTCCATGCGCACCTGGGGCGACAGGTCTTGGGCAATCACGGGCATGAAGTACAGGCGGGCAAAGGTGGCGGCGGCTTTCACAGCGCACACGCCTTGCTGCAATTTACCCACCACGCCGCCGCGGGTCTTGGCTTTGGCCATGGCTTGCGACAGGGCAAACAGGCGCTCCAGACCCCGGCGGAAGTCGGGTTTGTCGGTGTCGAGCGCCAAAGGGAAGACCTGCTTGGTGATCTCGGTGGTGATGCGGAACACCTGGTAGTCGTACTCGCTCGAATCCAGGCCCATGGCTTCGTGCAGCATGGGTCGGGTGTGGTCACGCACGTACATGGTGGCGTACACGGCCAGCAAGAAAAAGCGAATCCAGAGCTTGTTGCCGCCGCTGAGCAACTTGGGGTTGGCGCGCATGATCAGCGCAAACGATTCGCCATGGCGGAACTCGTCGTTGCACCACAGCTCGAACCAGCGAAAGATGGGGTGAAAGCGTTTTTCGGGGTGCTTTTCGAGTTGGCGGAAGATGGTGATGTAGCGGGCGTAACCGATCTTTTCCGACAGGTAGGTCGCGTAGTAAATGTATTTGGGCTTGAAGAAGGTGTATTTCTTGGTGCGCTTCAAGTTGCCCAGGTCGATGCCTAAGTTGAAGTCGCGCAGCGACAGGTTGATGAAGCCCGCATGGCGCGATTCGTCGCGTGCCAAATAGGTCATCAGCTGCTTGATGTCGGGGTTGGTGACGTTCTTGCGGATCTCGTTGTAAAGCACACAACCGGAAAACTCCGACGTGAGGGAGCTGACCAGAAAGTCCATGAATTCCTGGCGCATTTCGGGTGACAGGCTGGCCATGCCAGAGGCGACTTCGCCCGCAAATGCTTCGTCGCGCTGGAAGTGGTCGTGGTTGTTGTCGCCCTCGTACTCGGCCATCATCCTGTCCCATTCGGCGCGCACCGGCTCGACGCTGATGCGGTCCATGGCAGCGAAGTCGGTGGTGTAAAAGCGCGGACTGATCATGTCGTCGTGCACGGCTTTTTTGTTGGCGTCTTCAGCGGTTTCGATGGTGTGGACAACGGTGGCGGTCATGGGGTTCTCCGGTGCAGAAAAATTCAAGGTCAGGGGGCTGTTGGGCCGGCCAGTCTCAGACTGGCAAACACCGCCGCGTTGCTGGGCCCAAAGGACTCCAGGTCAATGCGCTGGCCGGTGCTGGGGTCTTGCAAGGTCAGGCGGCCATCGGTGCGGCCGATCAACAAAAAGGGGGCTTCTTTGCCCAGGCTTTCGCGCTGGCGTTCACGGGCCAGTGCGCGCAAGGTGCTGCGCAAAAAGCCTTGCTCGCCAGAAAACACAGCCACTTTTTGCCCGGTGCGGTGGTCCATCACGGCGATGTCGCCACTGGGCAGGTCGCGAAACTGCAGGTCGCGCTGCCACTGCACGGCAGCGTCGGGTGTGCGCGGGTCCAGGCCCGACCAGCGGGCCAGGCCCACGGCCACCAGCATGGCCAGCAGCATCACGCCGATCCAGGCCATGGGCCGGTTCAGGCCCTGGGCCTGAGGCGTTTTGCGGCTGGGCTGCCAGTCGTGTTGGGGCAGGGTGTTCATGCCAGCATGCCGTGCTTGGGTGTATGGGTGGTGCTGACGGGAACGTCTCCCAAGTGCAGGCTTTGGCCCGCACGTTCGGCACGCCACAGGTTCAGCAGTTGCTCGCCGACTTGTTGGCTGTCCGGCACGCAGCGCAAAGTGGGCTGGGGTTGTGTCACATGCCAAGCGCGCTGGTGTGGCCACAGGTGGGCCCAGCCGATGCGGTCTTCGGGGTGCAAGGCCAGCGCGATGTCTCCCGTGCCCGCGCCTTGGGTCTTGAGTGATGCACCCGCGATGCGTTTGAAGGGCAGGTTGAAGGTCAGCGTGAGCACGATGCCGATGCGCATGACCACGCGCTTGTTGGTGAGGGTGTAGAGCGTGCTGCGCGCCGACATCCAGGCCGTGCCCAAGAGGAGCGCCAAGGCCAGGGCATAGAGGCTGGCGGCCACGACCAGAGGTTTCCAATCCACCCGTCCCTCGGGCGCCGTGAGGTTGATGGCCTGCACCGCGAGCATGAGCGCGAAGTACAGCGCGACCTTGCGCACATGGAAGGCGTGGATGGCCAGGCGCTTCCAGTCGGGTGCGCCCTGCCAGACCACGCGCTCGCCCGGGGGCAGGGCGCTGGGCAGGCCTGGGGCGGCTTCCCACTCGTGTTCGTGGGTGGCTTTCATATGATGGGTTCCTGACGCTCAGGGGTGGCGTACAAGGTGCCCGCGCCGTAGTAGGCGGTGATTTTTTCTTCTTCGAGCAAGGTGATCTGCTCGTTCGATTTGGTTTGCGGCACATTCACAAACTGGTGGCCCAAAATGGCCTGCACATGCGTGCCGTCTTTTTTGATGCGCGCAAACGTCATGGGCAGCAGCACGCGTTTATCTGAGCCTGCCAGTTGCACTTCGGCGTAACGGAACATCATCTCCATGCGGTCAACCCAAAGGTCCACCACGGTGCCCGCCACCACCTTGTCAGCGCCCCAAACGGGCAAACCACGCGGGTCCACGTCCTGTTTGGCCACCGAATGGTCAGCCGCTACGCGCAGGGGCACGATTTTGGGGTGACCGTGTGGGTCCGCATCGGGGATGTCGGCGCGCATGGCCCAGGCGCCTGGGCCCACGCCTGCCAGCAGGGGGTCGCCCACGGGTTCCAGCGGTGCGCCATTCCAGCCGTGGGTGGGCTGCGCACTGTACTCACCATCGGGTCGTGCCAAATCGGGCGACAAGTAAGTGTGGCCGTCTTGTGTTTTGAACGTCTTGGGTTCGGGCACGGGTGGCCAGCCTTCGATCTTGGGACCGTTTTCGCGGCCCGAATCCATGGGGTAACCCTCGCGGTGGTTTTCACGCAAGAGGTAGTAAATCAGACCCGCAAAGAATGCCCAAAACATGTACAACACGATTTGGGCCACATCGATGTACTGGGTGATTGCGCCTGTTTCCATGGCTGTTCTCCTTCAAAAAATCGGTGCATCAGCCCGGCAGTTGCGCCAGGCCAAAGGGTTGGGGGGGGCCGGTTTTTGGGACTTCTGCGCGTGCGGCCAAACGGCTCGCGCGCAGCATGGGGCCCAGGGCCACCAGCACGACAAACAACAAATACATTTCCAGGTGGTAAACGAAGCTGTAGGCGGTGATGGGGGTGACCAGCACCTCGCCCAAAGCGCCGGACATGGCCAGCACCGACACGCTGTCGCGCAAAGCCCCGCCCAGTGCCATTGCCGCGCCCGCGCTGGTGGCTTGCACAGCCCCCCAGGTGCCGATGACCAGACCGCCCAGGTGGCCCAGGGGGCTTCCGTCCGCCGCCATACCCATGGCCGTGACCAGCATGCCCACCGAAAACAAACCGCCGCTGAAACCGATCAGGCCCACGCCGATGCGGAACATCCAGGCCGCTTCGAGCGGGCCCGAAAAAATCACCATGGCAAAAGCGGGCAAGCCCAGCAGCACACCCAGACTGGCCAGGCGGCAGGCGTGCATGCCGCCTGACAACCAGCGGGCTGACACCAGGAAAGCCAACAAAGCGCCACCGGCACTCAAGGCCGTGAGGGCGCTGGTGGCGCCCACGTCAAGTTTCAAAATCTCGGCAGCGTAGGGCTCCAGCACGATGTCTTGCATGTTGAAGGCGAAAGTGCCCAGAGCCAGCGTCCACAAAAAGCGGCGCATTTGCGGCTGGGCGATCAGGTCTTTCCAACTGCTGGCAAAGCCCCCGGCTTCGCGGCGTCCGCGCTTGGCGCTCCGTGCCTCTTGTTTCCACAGCGAGGCCAGGTTCATCACCGCCACCATGACCGCGCAGCCTTGCACCAGCTGGATGAGTTTTTGCGGGCTGAAGTCACTGAGCACCAGGCCGAACACTGCGCTGCTGGCGATCATGCCCACCAAGAGCATGCTGTAGAGCAAGGCCACCACGCGGGGGCGTTTGTCGTCTGTGGCCAAGTCGTGGGCGAGCGCCATGCCAGCGGTTTGCGTGACCTGGATGCCCGCGCCCACCATCACAAAAGCCAAGCCAGCACCCAACTGACCCACCCACAGGTTGGCAGCTTCTGGTTCGGACAAGAGCAATAAGGCAAACGGCATGATGGACAGGCCGCCAAACAGCAGCAAGGTGCCGGTCCACAAATACGGAATGCGGCGCAGCCCCAAAGCCGAGGGGTGCGTGTCGCTGCGGTAACCGATCAAGGTGCGCAGCGGCGCAAAAACCATGGGGATGGCGACCGCCAAGGCGACCCACCAGGCGGGCACTTGCAGCTCCACGATCATGACCCGGTTGAGTGTGCCCACCAAGAGCGCTGTCACCATGCCGATCACCACCTGGAACAGCGACAGGCGCAGCAAGCGCGCCATCGGCAGCTCAGGCGAGGCCGCGCCGGCAAACGGCATGAAGCGCGTGCCGTAGGCCGTGAACCAGCGGGGCATGGGGACACGCAGTTTCATGAGCGGGTCCACTCCCAGGCTTGTGAGGTGTAAAAGCCGCTGGCCACGCGCTGCATGCGCGCGCCTTGCCAGCCCTGCAAATCCAGGTGGTTTTGCATGCGCTGCAGCAAATCAGCGTGCGCCACGGGCGAGAGTGACGGTGAGCGGTCGCTGCGCGGAAACAGGCGGCCCGCGCTGTGCATCAGGGCCAAGAGGGGTGTGCGCGGCGCAAACGTGAAGGCCATGGAGCCGCGGGTGCGTTGGGCCAAACCGGCCAGCGCTTCGGCGATTTGGTCACTGTCGTAGTGGATCAGCGAGTCCATGCACACCACATGGTCGAAGTGGCCCAAGTCGGGGCTGAGCATGTCGCCTGACAAAAACTCCACCGAGCCGGGCAGGGAGGGGTGCTCTGCGGCCATGCGTTCGGCAGCAAGCTTGACCAAGGTGGGTGACAAATCAATCGCCACCACTTCGGCCCCGCGCAGGGCCGCTTGCAGGGCCAGAGCGCCGGTGCCGCAACCGGCGTCCAGCACGCGCAGGCCGCGCAGGTCTTGAGGCAGCCACGACAGCAGGGTTTCGCGCATGGTGTCGCGCCCGGCGCGCACGGTGGCGCGGATGCGGCCCACCGGCTCGTTCGAGGTCAGGCGCGCCCAGGCATCGGCCGCGGTGCGGTCAAAGTAGTGCTCGATCTGGCTGCGGCGTTGTTCGTAGGCGGTGGTATTCATGGCGTGCTTTCTGTGCGAGTTTTGGCGTGCGGATCAGTCAAAACCCAGCAGGTCAAAAATGTCGCGGTCTTTCATGGGAATGGACGGCAGCGGGTCGGCCCCCAGCCACAGGGCAGCGGCCAGGCGCATGTACTCGTCTTGCACGGCTTTGACGGCAGGTGTGGGCTCGAGCTCAAACAAGGTGCACTTTTGCAAACGGCTCTTGCGGATCTCGTCAAGCATGGGGAAGTGCGCCATGGTTTTCAGGCCCGTGACCGCGTTGTATTTGTCGATCTGGTCGGTCGCGTCGCTGCGGTTGGCGATCACGCCGCCCAAACGCACGTTGTAGTTCTTGGCCTTGGCGCCAATCGCTTGCACGATGCGGTTCATCGCAAAGATGGAGTCAAAGTCGTTGGCCGTGACGATGAGGGCACGGTCGGCGTGTTGCAATGGGGCGGCAAAACCGCCGCACACCACATCGCCCAGCACATCAAAAATCACCACGTCGGTGTCTTCGAGCAGATGGTGTTCTTTCAGCAGTTTCACAGTCTGGCCGACCACATAACCGCCGCAGCCGGTGCCTGCGGGTGGGCCACCGGCTTCGACGCACATCACGCCGTTGTAGCCTTTGAAGACGAAGTCATCGAGGCGCAGCTCTTCGGCATGAAAGTCCACCGTTTCGAGCGCGTCGATCACGGTGGGCATGAGCTTTTTGGTCAGGGTGAAGGTGGAGTCGTGCTTGGGGTCGCAGCCGATTTGCAGCACGCGCTTGCCCAACTTGCTGAAGGCCACCGACAGGTTGGAAGACGTGGTGCTCTTGCCAATGCCGCCCTTGCCGTAGACCGCAAACACCTTGGCGGTGCCAATCTTGACGGTGGGGTCCATCTGGAACTGCACACTGCCTTCTCCGTCTGCGCCGCGTACCCTCTGGATGCTGTTCACCGGGATGCTGGTGGTTTCGATCATGCTGGGAGTCCTTCGTGTATGCCTTCAAGGCGGTCTTCAAGTTCTTCACCGGCCCGCAGCAAAGCTGACATGGTTTCGGCGTCGGGTTGCCAGTACTGGCGGCGGGTGGCCTCCAGCAGGCGGTTGGCCACTTTGGCCGATGCGGTGGGGTTGAGCTGGGCCATGCGCTCGCGCATGGCAGGGTCCAGCACAAAGGTCTGGGCCAGTTGCTGGTAGACCCAGGGCTGCACTTGCCCTGTGGTGGCCGACCAGCCCATGGTGTTGGTGAGGTGGGCTTCGATCTGGCGCACGCCTTCGTAGCCGTGTTGCAGCATGCTTTCGTGCCACTTGGGATTGAGCATGCGGCTGCGGGTTTCCAGCGCCACTTGCTCGGTCAGGCTGCGCACCACGCCCTCGCCCTGGGTCTGGTCGCCAATGAACACAGGCGGGGCTTCGGCGGCGTTGCCGTCGCGCTGGTGCTTGGCCTGCAGCACGGCGCGGCTGATGCCGCCCAGGGTGTCGAAGTAGGTGTCGATGCTGGTCACGCCCAGCTCGACCGAGTCGAGGTTTTGGTAGGTGAGCGAGACGCTGGCCAGCGCGCTTTGCAGCACGGTGGTGTTGCGCACCGGGCGGCCTTCGCGCCCATAGGCAAAGCCTTTGCGCTGGGTGAAGGCGTCGCCGAGTTCGTTTTCGTTTTCCCAGCAGCTGCTGTCGATCAGGTGGTTCACGTTCGCGCCGTACGCGCCTTCGGTGTTGCCAAACACGCGCAGCGCGGCGCACTCCATGTTGCTGCCTTCGTGCTCGGCCAGGTAGGCCAAGGCATGTTGGCGCACAAAGTTTTGTTCCACCGGTTCGTCGGCGCTGGCGGCCAAAAACGCGGCTTCGGCCAGCAAGCGGATTTGCATGGGCAGCAGGTCGCGGAAGATGCCCGACAAGGTGATGACCACGTCGATGCGGGGGCGGCCGAGTTCGGCCAAGGGGATCAATTGGGCCCCTGCCAGGCGGCCGTAGCTGTCAAAGCGAGGCGCGGCGCCCATCAAGGCCAGGGCTTGAGCCATGGGGCTGCCTTCGGTCTTGAGGTTGTCGGTGCCCCACAGCACCATGGCCACGGTCTCGGGCAGGGCTTGGTGGTCTTGCTGGTAACGAGCCAGGAGTTTGTCGGCCTGGCGCATGCCATCGCGCACCGCAAAGGCAGACGGCATGCGGAAGGGGTCGAGGCCGTGCAGGTTGCGCCCGGTGGGCAGCACGTTGGCGTTGCGGATCAGGTCGCCGCCGGGGGCGGGTTGCAGGTAGCGGCCGTCGAGGGCGCGCATCAGGCCTTGCATTTCGTGGTCTTCGCCCAGCAGGCGGTTGCTGCGCACCAGCTGACGCAGGGTTTCGGCTTGGGCTTTGTCGCCAGCGGGCAAGTCGGTGCTGAACTGTGCGTTCAGTTGCGCTTCGCTGGCACCGTCGACCAAGGCTTCCATCAAAGCGGCGTTTTGGGCGGCTGTCAAACCCATGGCATCGGCCATGACTTTGAGGGTGCCCAAGCGCTGCTCGCGGGTGGGGGCTTGGCCCATGACGTGCAGGCCTTCGGGGATGAGGGCGTATTCGAGTTCCAGCAGCTGGTTTTGCAGCTGCTCGATCCAGGCGGTGGTATCTGCCGCCTGATGGGCTGGAACGGACAAGTCGATGCTCTGCGCTTGTTCGCGGATCAGCGTGGTCAGGCTCTCGCGGTCCTGCGCTTGGTCGGGGCCCATTTGCTGCCAGCGCTCAATGGATTGCTGCAGGCTGACCAATTCTTTGTACAGGCCCGAATGCGTGAGCGAGGGCGTGAGGTAGCTCACCAGCGTGGCCGCGCCCCGGCGTTTGGCCAATGCGCCTTCTGACGGGTTGTTGGCGGCATACAGGTAGACGTTGGGCAGTGCGCCGATCAGGCGGTCGGGCCAGCACTGGGCCGACAGACCGGTTTGTTTGCCGGGCATGAATTCGAGCGCGCCGTGCGTGCCAAAGTGCAGCACCGCGTCGGCGGCGTAGTCGTCGCGCAGGTAGCGGTAAAACGCGCTGAAGGCGTGGGTGGGGGCGCAGCCAGTTTCAAACAGCAGGCGCATCGGGTCGCCCTCGTAGCCAAAGCCGGGCTGTACCGTGACCACCACCTGGCCAAAGTCTGCGCCCAGCACAAAGATGGACTGGCCATTGGTCAGGTGCTTGCCGGGGGCGGGGCCCCACTGCGCTTCAATCTCGTTCAACCAACGCTCGTGTTTGACGTGGTGGCCGGTGTCGATGGCGTGCAGCACATTGGCCTGCGTGCCGTACTGGCTGGCGTTGCCGTGCAACAGGCGGTTGCGCAGGTCGTCCACGCTGTCCGGCAAGGTCACTTGGTAGCCCTCGAGCGACAAGCGCTGCAAGGTGTTGAAGAGCGACTGGAAGACGGAGAGGTAAGCGGCCGTGCCCACGCTGCCTGCGTTGGGCGGGAAGTTGAACAGCACGATGGCCAGCTTGCGCTCGGCGCGTGGTTTATCGCGCAGGCGCACCAGGCGCTCGACGCGGGCGGTGAGCATTTCGGTGCGCTCGCTGCAGGTGAACATGTCCTGGCTGCGCGGGCCGCTGGGGAAGGTGCAGCGCTTGTCGCAGCCGTGGCAGGTTTGACCGGCGGGGCCGGGGCGGCCGCCGTAGACCATGGGCAAGATCGAGCCGTCGAGTTCGGGGATGGCCACCATGATGGTGTTTTCCACCGGCAGCAGGCCACGGGTGGAGTCACCCCATTGCTCGATGGACTGGAACTCCAGCGGGTGCGCGGCGATGTACGGCACATCGAGTTCGCTCAGGGCCACTTCGGCGGCGCTGGCGTCGTTGTAGGCCGGGCCACCGACCAATGAAAAACCGGTGAGGGACACCAAGGATTGGATGTTTGAGCCCGTGCCTTGCTTGAAGAAACGGTCCATGGCCGGGCGGGCGTCCAGCCCGCTGGCAAAGGCGGGGATGACGCGCAGGCCGCGCGCTTGCAGTGAATGGATGACCGCGTCGTAATGCGCGGTGTTGCCGGCCAGCAAATACGAGCGCAGCAGCAACAAGCCCACGGCGGGCTGGTCTTTGCGGCCGTGGCCTGGCAGGTCGCTCAGCTGTTCGCTGATGCGGTTTTTCATCTGCGGGTGGTACAGGCCGACCTCGGGGTATTCGATCGGGTCTTCGGGCTGGGCCAAGGCGCGCAGCGGCTCGCGTGGGCCTTGGGCGTAGCGGTGCACCAGGGTTTTGACCAGGTGCTCGATGTTGTGCTCGGAGCCCGCCAGCCAGTAGCGCATGGTCAAGAAGAACAGGCGCAGGTCTTGCGCGGTGCCGGGAATGAAGCGCAGCAGCTTGGGCAGGCGGCGCAGCATGGCCATTTGCTTGGCGCCGGCGCTGGACGGTGCGCCCGTGTCAGAGCCGGTGTCTTTGTTTTTGGCGCTGGGGCGCAGCTTTTTGAGCAAGGCCATCAGGCCACTCGACTCGCGGCCCATGACCAGCTTGCCCATGCGGGTGAGCTGCGTGACTTGCGGGGCCGACATGATGCAGACCATGGCGTCGCAATGCTCGCGGCGCGCCTGCAGGGCGTCGAGCACCGGCAGGAAATGGTCTTCCATGAAAAGCATGGTGACGATGACCAGATCGGCTTGCGCCACGGCGGCCAAGCACGCGGCCAGGGCCTTGTCGCTGTCACGCCAGGCCGAGGCGCTGTGGGTTTGCAGGTGCAGGCCGGGCAGGTCGCGGGCCAGGCGCTCGGCTGCGCTCTCGGCGGCGCTGGCCAGGTGGCTGTCCATGGTCAGCAGCACCACGCTCATGCGCGGTGTTGGTGTGTTGCTGGACTTACCGGCTGAAGTGGGCTTTGGCATCGTAGAGCGTCTCCACGGTGATGGTCGCCACGCCCAGGTCTTGGGCAAATCGCTCGGTGTTGCGGCGCGCTTTGCCCCGCACAAAAAACGGGATCTTGCCCAGCTCCTTTTCGGCTTCGGGACTCCAGGTGGCCTGGTTCGAAGCGGCTTGGGCTGGGGCGGCGACCTTTTGAACGCTGTCGGTGGTCAGTGTGTCGGTGGGGGCGGGAGCCGCTGCTGAAACCACAACGGGTGAGGCAACGGGTGTAGCAACGGGGGCGGCCACTGCAGGTGCCACGTTCTCAGCCGCAGGCCGCGTGCTGCCCAGGTGCGAGGGCGCAGCACCGGCATGGAACTCGAAGTCTTCGCGGAACATGCCGATCAGGTGTTCTTCCAGGCCCATCATCAGGGGGTGCACCCAGGTGTCGAACAGCACGTTCGCGCCTTCAAAACCCATTTGCGGCGCGTAGCGGGCGGGGAAGTCCTGCACATGCACAGGGGCCGAGATCACCGCGCAGGGAATGCCCTGGCGCTTGGCGATGTGGCGCTCCATTTGTGTGCCCAAAATCAGCTCGGGCTGCAGCGCGTTGATCTGGGTTTCGACTTCCAGGTAGTCGTCGGTGATCAGTGCTTCGACGCCATAGCGTTTGGCGCAGTCGCGCACTTCGCGGGCAAATTCGCGGCTGTATGTGCCCATGCCCACCACCTCAAAACCCATCTCTTGGCTGGCGATGCGGGCTGCGGCCACCACGTGGGTGGCGTCGCCAAAAATATAGACCCGCTTGCCGGTCAGGTAGGTCGAGTCGACCGACTTGGCGTACCAATGGGCGTGGGCGTTGCTCGGGTCTTGTGCGGGCTGGGGCAGGCCGGTCAGCGTGCAGACTTCGGCGATGAAGTCGCGTGTGGCGTGGCTGCCCAGGGGCACGGTCTTGGTGTAAGGCTGGTCAAACTGACGCTGCAACCACTGCGCGGCGGCCAGGCCAATTTCGGGGTAGAGCACCACGTTGAAGTCGGCCTCGGCCAGCTTTTGCACATCGGCCACACTCGCGCTCAACGGCGCGACCACGGCCACGTCCACACCGAGTAGGTTCAGCAGTTGGGTGATTTCTTTGACGTCGTCACGGTGGCGAAAGCCCAGGGCGCTGGGGCCGAGGATGTTGCAAGTGGGTCTGGCCTTGGCTGCCTTGGCGGTGTCATCGGCAGGCTTGTGCACCAGGTGCCGGCAAAGTTGGTAGAAGGTCTCGCTCGCGCCCCAGTTTTCTTTGCGCTGGTAAGAGGGCAGCTCCAGGGCCACCACGGGAATGGTCAGCTTCAAAGCTTGGGCCAAACCACCCGGGTCGTCCTGAATCAACTCCGCCGTGCAGGACGAGCCCACCAACATGGCCGCAGGATTGAAGCGCGCCATGGCTTGGCGTGCAGCGTCTTTGAAGAGTTCGGCCGTGTCGCCGCCGAGATCACGCGCCTGGAAGGTGGTGTAGGTGACGGGCGGGCGGCGCGGCAGGCGCTCGATCATGGTGAAAAGCAGGTCGGCGTAGGTGTCGCCTTGTGGGGCGTGCAGCACGTAGTGCACATCCGTCATGGCGGTGGCCACGCGCATCGCGCCCACATGGGGCGGTCCTTCGTAAGTCCAGAGCGTCAGTTGCATGGGGTGTTCCTGCGCCTTATGCCGCCAGCTTCAGGCGGCGTTTGAGGGGGCGGCTGAACAGGCCGGCCAAATCGGCCGCTTGTTCGTAGCCTTGAATAGGCGTGAAGACCAGTTCAATGGCCCACTTGGTGGTGATGCCTTGGGCCTCCAGGGGGTTGGCCAAACCGAGGCCGCAGACCACCAGATCGGGCGCATCGGCGATGCAGCGGTCGAGCTGCAGGTCCACGTCCTGGCCTTCGCTGATGCGGGTGCCTGTGGGGATGAGCGCGAGTTCGGCGGCCATGTGCTGGCGGTGCAAATAGGGCGTGCCCACTTCCACCAAATCCATGCCCAGTTCGCGGTGCACAAAGCGCGCCAGCGGAATTTCGAGCTGCGAGTCGGGGAAGAAAAAGATGCGTTGGCCTTGCAGCATCTGGCGTTGCACGGCCAGGGCTTTTTCGGCGCGCTGGCGCGGCGCGGCGGTGGCTTGTTGAAACACCTCGGGGGCCACGCCAAACTCGGCGGCGGCCGCTTGCAGCCAGGCGGTGGTGCCTTCTACGCCCAGCGGGAAGGGCGCGGGCAAATGCTGAGCGCCGCGCGACTGCAGCGCCCGGGCGGTGTCGGCCAAGAAGGGCTGGGCCAACAAGTAGCGGGTGTTCGGGCCGACCACCGGCATGGCCTGGCTGTTGCGCGGCGGGAAGAAGCTGACCTGCAAACCCATGCGATCAAACAAGCTGCGCATCTGGTCTTCGACCACATCGGCCAGGGTGCCGACCACCATCAGGGCGGGGGCCGTGTCGGGTGAACTGGCGGGCAGGCCGGGGACCATGGCCGCCAAGCAAGCGTCTTCGCCCTGGGTGAAGGTGGTTTCGATGCCGCTGCCCGAGTAATTGAGCACGCGAACCTTGGGGTGGTGGATCTGGTTTTGGCGCTCGGCGGCGCGTGACAGATCGAGCTTGATGACTTCCGACGGGCAAGAGCCCACCAAAAACAACAAGCGGATGTCGGGGCGGCGCGCCAGCAGCTGGCCGACCACGCGGTCGAGTTCTTCGTGCACATCGGCCAGGCCCGCCAGGTCGCGCTCGTCGATGATGGCGGTGCCAAAGCGGGGTTCGGCAAAGATCATCACGCCCGCGGCCGATTGGATCAGGTGGGCGCAGGTGCGTGAGCCCACCACCAGAAAGAAGGCGTCCTGGATTTTGCGGTGCAGCCAGATGATGCCGGTCAAGCCGCAAAACACCTCGCGCTGGCCGCGTTCGACCAAGGGCACGACGTCGGTGCAACCAGCGGTTTGCGCGGATGTTTCTGCGCGGATCGGGATGACAGTGCTCATGTGCTGGCCTGTGCGCCCGTTTCGGGCAATGATGGGGTTTCGGTTTTTTGCAGCCGCGCCATGCGCAGCTTGCGGATGTATTGCGCGGCGTTGATGGCGTAGCTGCCATAAGCGGCCAAGGCCAGCCACAGCAAGTCGTTGGCGCTCCAAGCGCCTTGCCACCAAGCCCAGACATAGGCGGTGTGCAAGGCCATCACCCCCATGCTGACCACGTCTTCCCAATAGAAGGCGGGGGCGAACAGGTATTGGCCGAACACCACTTTTTCCCAGATGGCGCCGGTGACCATGATGGCGTAGAGCACCACGGTCTTGAGCACCACCGAGGCCAGGGCCCAGTCGGTGTGCTCGCCGGTGTGCAAGCTGTTGATCACCAAATAGAGGCTGATGCCAAAAATCAGGAACTGCACCGGGGCCAATATGCCTTGCACCATCGTCCAGGCGGTCGCGTCACGCCGGGCGCGTTGCGCTGGCGTGTACAAAACCTGGGGGCTGGATGCGGGCATGAGGACCTTGTGGTGTGGACGTCTTGGAATGAATGTAAGTGGGCGCCCTGCTGTGTGTCAACATAAATTGACATATTTTATTGATTCAAGGGTTTACACTGAAGGCAAGATATTGAATTCCCTGCACACTCAAGTTTGTGTTTTGCAGGCGCATTGCGATGTCCCGCTCAATGCAACTCTTGCGACGAACACTCCGAGCTGTTGGAGCCTGCCGCTGGTGTATCCCACAGATGATCGGTGCTTGTCATGGCGCAATTCAATGTCGAAAACTCCCAGTTCCCACCGCAGGCGGCCGGATTGGCGACGCAGTTGCCTGAAGCCTTGAGGCGGGGCGTGCCTGTTGGGCCCCGTTTGGTCGGCGGAACTTCTTTCGCGGGCAAGTCTGCGCTTGACCTGGCCCAGGTGCAGCACTTGGCGCAGGCCTGTTTGCAAGGGCTGGACGCCGCCAGGCGCGTGGTGTTTGGCTGGCAGCGCCAGGGGCAATCGCTCGAAGACATCTATCTGCAGGGCATCACCCCGTGTGCACGTTTGCTGGGCCAATGGTGGTGTTCGGATCGGCTGGATTTCGCCATGACGACCATCGCGTCGTCCCATTTACAGCAGCTGTTGCACGATTTCAGTGCGGAGTTTCTGCTGGAATCGCCCCAGCAGCGCAATGGTCTGAGTCTGCTGTTATTGACCGAGCCCGGCGCTCAGCACAGCATGGGACTGTTCATGCTCAGCGAGTTTTTCAAACGTGCCGGTTGGGCTGTGACGGTGGGTGTCCCTCAGGATGTGGCCGAATTCAAACATCTGTTTTTGTCGGACTGGTTCGATGCCGCCGGTATTTCTGTTTCCACCGACAGGCACTTGCAGACACTGACCCATCTGTTGCCACCATTGCGTGAGGCGTCGGATAACCTGAATTTGCAGGTGTTCGTGGGCGGCCCCATGGCATTCATGGCCCCCGATTCGCTCAAGGGCTTGGCCGCCCAACTCGTGGCCGAAGATGCGCCCAAAACCGTGGCCTGTGTCACACAACTGCTGGTTTTGTGATCCGCAAGCGTGACATAAAATGACAATTCAGATACTTTTATTACATTTAATTCCCGGGGTTTTGGGGCTGTCAGGCAGACATCGCCCTATACTTATTTGACAAATTAAAGTGTCAACTTCCTGATGATCCAACCCGTTTGTTTTACAACATGAAGCTCCCCTCTCTGGACCCGTCCACATTCTCCCAATTGCTGGGGGTGGTGTCGGACCTCACCTTGGTCATGGACCCGCAAGGTGTGATCGAGGATGTGTCAACCGGGCGAGACACCTTGGCCGCTTTGGGCTGCCAGGCCTGGGTGGGCCGCCGCTGGATCGACACCGTGACCAGCGAAAGCCGCATCAAGATCCAGGAAATGCTGCAGTCCCAAGGCGTGTCCGACGTCATGCGCTGGCGGCATGTGAACCATCTGTCCGCTTTGGGCAGCGAGGTGGCTTTGCAATATGTGGTCTTGCCGCTGGGCGGGGGCAAATTGCTGGCCATGGGCCGCGACCTGGAAAGTCTGGCTGAATTGCAGCGCCGCCTGGTGGAAACCCAGCAATCCATGGAGCGTGACTACCTGCGCTTGCGCCACATCGAGGCACGTTACCGCGTCCTGTTTGATACCTCGTCTGAGGCTGTCTTGATGGTGGATGCCGCCACTCAGCGCGTGCTCGAAGCCAATGTGGGCGCACAAGCCTTGCTCAAAGACGCGGGCAAACGCCTGGTGGGCCGCGATGTGCGCGAATGTTTTGAAGGCGAAAGCCAGGGCGAAGTGCAGTCTTTGCTGCGCATGGCGCTGGCCACTGGCCGCATCGAGATGTGCTCGGCCCGCGTGGCGGGCTTGCCCTCGGCCTGGACGGTGTCGGCCACGGTGTTTCGTCAGGAGGGCGGGGCACAGTTTCTGGTGCGCCTGGTCACCCGCGAGGCTGCATCGGCCCCGCTGCACGATGCCGGATCTTCAGCCGCTTTGAGCGAGGCCATGGAGCGCTTCCCGGATGGCTGGCTGTTGACCGATACCTCGGGCTTGATCAAAAGCGTGAACGAAGAGGGCATGGCTTTGTTGGGCCTGACGGCCTCGTCCCAAGTGGTGGGCCAAAGTCTGGAGCGCTGGTTGTTGCGCGGTGCGGTGGACTGGGGGGTGCTCAACACCAGCTTGCGCCAGCAATTGCCGGTGCGCAATTTCGCCACCGAAGTGCGCACCCTGTCGGGCATGACCTTGCCGGTCGAGGTGTCGGCCGTGTGCCTGGCGCGCCCCGAGCCGATGTACGCCTTTTTTGTGCGCGACATGGACCGCCGTTTGCAAGGCGGGGCCTCGGTGGCGCAAAGCCAGAGCAACCCGTTTGCCGACCTGTCGCAGTTGGTGGGGCGTCGCCCGATCAAGGACATTGTGGGCGAGACGGTGGACACCATCGAGCGCCTGTGCATCGAAGCGGCCCTGGAGCTGACCCACAACAACCGCGCCTCGGCGGCGGAAATGCTGGGTTTGTCGCGTCAGAGCCTGTACGTCAAGCTGCGCCGCTTTGGCATGGTGGCCGAGGCCGAAGCCGACGCGCCTTGAGGGTTGTCACGCTGGATTGACATTAAGTGTCAATCCCAATTGACATTTCAAAAACTCTCTTCACAATGGGGGCATGGACACCCCACCCTTGGCCCACTCGCCACACACCCAGGCCACAGCACCACCGCTGAACCGGCCTGCTTTGCGCACGGTGGCCGAATTCCTCAAACCCATCACCTGGTTTCCGCCCATGTGGGCTTTTGCCTGCGGCGTGGTGGCCTCGGGCCAGGACATCGGTGCCCATTGGGCTTTGTTGCTTTTGGGTTTGGTGTTGACCGGCCCGCTGGTGTGCGCCAGCAGCCAAGCGGTGAATGACTGGTTTGACCGGCATGTGGATGCCATCAACGAACCCAACCGCCCCATCCCCTCGGGCCGCATGCCTGGTCGCTGGGGTTTGGGCATTGCCATTGCATGGACCGCGTTCTCGCTGCTCTGGGCCACGCTCATGGGGCCTTGGGGCTTTGTGGCCTGCGCTCTGGCCATTGCGCTGTCGTGGGCCTACAGCGCGCCACCCGTGCGCTTGAAAAACAACGGCTGGTGGGGCAACGCAGCTTGCGCCCTGAGTTACGAAGGACTGGCCTGGCTCACGGGCACGGCCGTGATGCTGGGTGGGGCTTGGCCGGGGTCGCATTCGGTGGCGCTGGCGATGCTCTACAGCGTGGGGGCACACGGCATCATGACGCTCAACGATTTCAAGGCCATCGAGGGCGACCGGCGTATGGGCGTGGCCTCGCTGCCGGTGCAGCTGGGTGCGCACGGTGCAGCGCGCATGGCTTGTGTGTTCATGCTGGTGCCGCAGGGGGTGGTGGCGGTTTTGTTGCTCAACTGGCAGCTGCCATGGCACGCCACAGCTGTCTTGGCTTTGGCGGTCTTGCAAGGGCCTTTGATGCTGAAATTTTTGCGCCAACCCATTGAGCGTGCCTTGCATGTCTCGGCCTTTGGTGTGCCGCTGTTCGTCAGCGGCATGATGGTCAGCGCCTGGGGCTTGCGCCAGTTGAGCGGCTTGCACAGCAGCGTGGGGGTTCTATGAACACACCGATGAACGCACAGGTTTTTGGCTGGTTCCAGATCATCCGCTTGGGGCTGATCCAGGCCTGTTTGGGCGCGGTGGTGGTGGTGACCACGTCCACGCTCAACCGCATCATGGTGGTCGAGCTGGCGCTGCCCGCCTTGCTGCCGGGTTTTTTGGTGGCTTGGCATTACGCGGTGCAAATGGTGCGCCCGCGCATGGGTTTTGGTTCCGACAAGGGGCGGCGCAGCACGCCCTGGATGATGGGCGGCATGCTGGTGCTGGGTGTGGGCGGCGTCATGGCCGCTTGGGCCACGGTGTGGATGGCCTCTCAGCCTTTTTATGGCGCACTGCTGGCCTGGTTGTCTTTCAGCCTGATTGGCTTGGGCGTGAGCGCCTGCGGTACATCGCTGCTGGCGCTGATGGCCAAACGCGTGCCCGATGAGCGCCGGGCGCCCGCGGCCACCACCGTGTGGCTGATGATGATTGTGGGCTTTGCCGTCACTGCCGGGGTGGTGGGCAAGCTGATCGATCCTTACAGCCCTCAGGTGCTGCTGCAGGTCTCGGCGGGGCTGAGCCTGGTCACAGCCTGCATCACGGCCCTGTGTTTGTGGGGCCTGGAAAAAGACGGCGACCCCTCAGGGGCCGTGGCGCCGAGCGTGAGCACCGAGCGCCTGCAAAAACAAAATTTCAAAGAGGCCTTCCAAGAGGTGTGGGCCGAGCCTGCGGCGCGCACCTTCACCGTGTTTGTGTTCATGTCCATGCTGGCTTACAGCGCGCAGGATTTGATTCTGGAGCCCTTCGCGGGCGCGGTGCACGGCTTCACGCCGGGGCAGACCACGCAGCTGTCGGGCTGGCACCACATGGGCGTGCTGGTGGGCATGCTGGCGGTGGCCGGGGCCGGTTCGCGTTGGGTCGCGGGGCGCTTGGGCTCGGTGCAGGCCTGGATGGTGGGCGGGTGCCTCGTGTCGGCGCTGGCCACGGTGGGTTTGGTCAGCTCGGCGCTGTCGGTCGATTGGCCGCTCAAGGCCAATGTGGTGTTTCTGGGTGTGGCCAACGGCGCGTTCTCGATCGCGGCGATTGCCACCATGATGCGCCTGGCCGGTGAAGGCGGCCCGGGCCGTGAAGGCACACGCATGGGTTTGTGGGGCGCTGCGCAAGCTGCGGCCTTTGGTTTGGGGGGATTGCTCGGCACCGCTGCCAGCGACCTGGCCCATGCCTTGTTGGGGGAACAACGCACGGCCTATGCAGCCGTGTTTGGCATGCAAGCGCTCATGTTTGCGGTCTCGGCGGCGGTGGCTTCGCGCCTGCGCACCGGGCCAGCAAGGCAGCGAGCGCCTTTGCGTTTTGACGGTCCCGTATTGCTCAAAGGTGGGTCAAGCTCATGAACCAAACCGATTACGACTTTGTGGTGGTGGGCGGAGGGCCTTCGGGCGCGACCGCCGCACACGATTTGGTGCGCCAAGGCTGGCGCGTGTTGTTGCTCGACCGCCAGGGCCGCACCAAACCCTGCGGCGGCGCGATCCCGCCGCGCCTGATCCAGGACTTTGACATTCCCGACCACCTGCTGGTGGCCAAGGTGCGTTGTGCCCGCATGATCTCGCCCACCGACAACAAAGTCGACATCCCGATCGACAACGGCTTTGTCGGCATGGTGGACCGCGACGAATTCGACGAGTACTTGCGCGATCGCGCCGCCCAGTCGGGTGCGGTGCGTTGCCAGGCGATTTTTGACAAGCTGCAGCACGACGACAGCGGCCAGTTGTGGGTGCACTACACCCCGGTCACGCCCAAAGAACACGCGGCGCTGGAGCACGCTCAACCCGTCAAGGTGTCGACCCGCATGGTGGTGGGGGCCGACGGTGCGCGCTCTGAAGTGGCGCGCCAAGCCATTCCCAATGCGCACAAAACCAAGTATGTTTTTGCGTACCACGAGATCATCGAGTCGCCTGTGGGCCAGCCCGGCTACGACGCGGCGCGATGCGACGTGTATTACCAAGGCGAGGTTTCGCCAGACTTTTATGGCTGGGTCTTCCCGCACGGCAAGACCATGAGCGTGGGCATGGGCAGCGCCGACAAAGGGTATTCGCTGCGCAGTGCCACGGCGCGCTTGCGCGAGATTGCGGGACTGACCCATGCGCCCACCTTGCGCCGCGAGGGTGCACCCATCCCGCTCAAGCCCTTGCCCCAGTGGGACAACGGCCGCGACGTGGTGGTGATTGGCGACGCTGCAGGCGTGGTGGCGCCGTCGTCGGGCGAAGGCATTTACTACGCCATGGACTGTGCCCGGCGCGTGGCCAAGGCAGCCCATGAGGCCCTCAAAACCGGCAACAGCGCCTGCCTGAAGCAAGGCCGCAAGAGCTTCATGAAGCAGCACGGCCGCGTGTTCTGGATCTTGGGCGTGATGCAGTACTTCTGGTACCAAAACGACAAACGCCGCGAAAAGTTCGTCAAGATCTGCGAAGACCGCGATGTGCAGCGCTTGACGTTTGAGTCCTACATGAACAAGGAACTCGCTCGTAAGGACCCGATGGCCCATGTGCGTATCTTCATCAAGGACATGGCCCACCTGCTGGGCTTGGCACGAACGTGAAGATGGCGCACCTGAAGACTGCGAACCCGAAGGCCGTGCACTTTTTCTGTGCGTGCGCTTGCACAGTCCGCGCTCAGGCCTGACGGACAATCAAGTCCATGAATCTTCCCCGGATACCGCAAGCCCTGAGCCGACTGCTTGTCGCTTTCGTGCTGAGTTACGCCACCGCTGGTATTGGCGCCGCACTGACCGAGTTGGGACCGTGGTATTTTGCGCTGCGCCATCCGCCCTGGAAGCCACCCGACGCCGCCTTTGGTGTGATCTGGAGCACGATCTTCACCTTGTGTGCCATCAGCGGCTGGCTGGCCTGGCAAGCGGCTCACACCCGCGTGTTGCGCATGCGCGTGGCGTGGTTGTTTGGCGTGAATGCCGTGCTCAACATCTTTTGGAGTGCGCTTTACTTCAAATTGCAGCGCCCGGACTGGGCGCTGCTGGAGGTGGTGTTTTTGTGGCTGTCCATCCTGGCCTTGATGGTGGGCCTGTGGCGGCTGTCGCGTTGGGCCAGTTTGCTATTGCTCACCTATTGGGTCTGGGTCAGCATCGCCGCAGTTTTGAACCTGCAAACCGTACAACTCAATGGGCCTTTTACTGGGGTTTTGTGATGTTTTGACACCCAATGAACGAGGCCTCATGGCGTGCGCGCAAGGCCTCTGGGCCATCTTGGGGTAGGCGCCCACCCTGTGGGCGATGGGCGTGGGGCGAGCCCCACAAACCAAAAAAAGAATTCCAAGCGTGTCAATCCTAGGGTTTCTCAGGCTTGTTGATGCAAGTCAATGAATTTATAAACCCAACAGCAACAGCGGACCGGCAAGCTATGTCGCTGGCGAATTGACGCCCCGGTTTTCACCTTCCAAAAGGGTGACACGCTCGTGTTGCCAGGAATGTGCATGTCTGAGTTCAATGACTTGGGTGGTCCATCGAATGGGTTGAAGCGGACTCACAGTCTGCCGGAGGATTGCAAAGAATCCCTGCTGGCCGTGATTGAAAAGCAGATCATTCCCCGATTGCTCAATGTGCAGCAATTTTTTCCAGTCAAGGCCCAAAAGGCTCTGGCCAGAAGCGAAACCGAGTCTGTCGATGAGCAGCCTGAATTCAAGGCTTTCACTCAGCACTGCCTCAGTGGTGATGCCTTGAAGGCCAACCAGATCGTGGATGCCTTGAGTGACAGGGGTTTGGCACATGACCGAATTTTTTTGGAGCTGATCACCCCTGCGGCCCGCCATTTGGGGGTCTTGTGGGAGCAGGATTTGTGCGATTTCACCCAAGTCACCTGCGGCTTGGCCATGATGCACCAGATGATTTACCGGCTGGGTTATGAGTCGCCCGCCGGGCAGCCTGATGTGGGCGAGCGTGAACGGGTCATGTTGGCCTGTGCACCGGGTTCGCAGCATTTTTTGGGCCTGACCATCGTGGCCGATTTTTTCCGACAAGCAGGCTCAGAAGTGGTGCTCGAGATCTCCTCCACCGAGTCCGAGTTGTTGCGGGCGGTGGCCAACGAGTGGTTTGACGTGGTGGGCATTTCGGTCGCCCTGCAGGCGCAGTTGCAAACTTTGCCCGACTTGATTGCGCACTTGCGCGCCAGTTCGGGCAACCCGCAAGTGCGGGTGGTGCTGGGTGGACCCATTTTCCTGCTGCAGGAATTCAGTCCACAAACACTGGGCGCGGACGGCATCTTCACGGATGCACGGGAGGCCGTGGGCGCCGTCAAGCGTTTGGTTCGCTCCACTTATTGATCGGGCCCTTGATCGTTTTCAACGACATGCAGGCGGCGTGCGCTCAAGGCGATGGTGGAGCCTTGCAGCACCAATGAAGTCAGCACCACGACGAAGGCCACATTGAAGTAGATGCGCGCGCCCTCGACCCCCGCCATGACCGGAAACACGGCCAGCACAATCGGCACCGCGCCACGCAAACCCACCCAGGAAATGAACGCAATTTCCCGCCCGGAAAAGCGCATCGGTGCCAAGCAAACCCATACCGAGAGCGGGCGCGCCACGAACATCAACACCAAAGACACGCCGATCGCAGGCCACAGCGTGCGCAGCATATCGGTCGGTGTGACCAACAGACCCAACAACAAGAACATGCTCGCTTGCGACAGCCAGGCGTAACCATCCATGGCCGACAGGATGGCGCGCACCTGAAGCCGAGCGCGGTTGCCGACGACGACGCCCATGAGGTAAACCGCCAAAAACCCTGAACCGCCAAACCATGTGGTGAATGCGAACACCGTCAATCCGCCGGAGACCACCAGCAGCGCCCGGATGCCGCCACCGCCATCCACGCCACGGCCCAAGCGCTTGAGCATTTCGGCCAATCCCCAGCCGCAACCCAGACCCAGCAAGCTGCCCCAGCCCAGTTGTTGCACCAGTGACAAGACCACGTCTTGGGCCTCCAGCGTGTGCGCAGTTCCTGAAGACAAGGCCATTGCAATGAAGGTCATCGTCAGGAATACCGCCATGGGGTCGTTCATGCCCGACTCGATTTCCAGCGTGGCCGCCACGCGCTCCTTGAGTTGCACGCCGGAGGACTTGAGCAGGGAAAACACCGCCGCCGCATCGGTTGAGCCGACGATGGCCCCCACCAGCAAGGCCAAAGGCCAGGACAAATCCAGCAGCCAATGGGCAGCCAAGCCCGTGATGGCCGTGCACAGCAGCACGCCCAGCGTGGCCAGCCAGAGCGAGGGCCGCAATCCGGTGCGGAAAGTGCTCATCTGCGTGCGCAAGCCGCCGTCCAGCAAAATCACGGCCAGCGCCACGTTGCCCACCCAAAAGCTCAAGCGAAAGTCATCAAAAGCCAGGCCACCCGGGCCATCTTCGCCCGCCAGAATGCCGACCACCAGAAAAATCAGAAGAAAAGAAAAGCCGATGCGGGCGGAAAACACCCCGGCCAGCACACTGATGAACACCAGCGCCGCAGCCGCCAACAAAGGCAAAGACAAAAAATCGAGCGACAACACCATGCATTGAAGCTACCACAGGCTCGGCGCCGCAAAGCGCGTGTGGATTTGCGTCAAATGCCGCAGCTGCGCAGGATGAATGACGCCGTGCCCGCCGGGTCCTGTTCGTGGGCCAGATGGCCCAGGCCCGCTTGAAGGTGCAGGCGCGCTTGCGGCAAGCGCTGGCAGGCGTCGTTGGCCAAAGCCGGGGGCACGGTCTTGTCTTGTGCGCCGATGTGCATGAACACCGGGTTGCGGATGTCGTGCAGGCGAGCGGCCAGGGGCTTGAGCCGCCATGCTGCCATCATCGACAACACGCCGTGCACATGGCCGGAGTCGCACAGCACGCGGGTGTACAGATCGATCCCTTGCGCATCGAGCGTGGAGCCGGTGCGTGCGATCCACTCGGCCACCGCACCGGGTTTGGCCGCCAGCTTGGCGGTGGCCCAGGCGGACAGCGGGTTGAGCGCCGCCAGTTTGGCCGCCGGGCCGAACAGCCAGGACGCCACGCCCGGCAGCGGCAACCAGGCCGGGTTCAGGCCGATCAGGGTGCTGCGCGAGGCGCTGTCAAAGTGCAGCGCCATGTGCGCGGCAATGGCCGCGCCTGCCGAGTGGCCCACGATGACCTGCGGCGTGAGATTGAGTTGCAGCATCAGTGCGCGCAAGCCCTCGGCCATGCCGGGCAGCGACAGCGCACCTTCGGGGCCCCGGCTGGTGAAGGCGTGGCCGGGCAGGTCGGGCGCCACCATGGTGAAGTGCTGGGCCAAAGTTGGCAGCAAGCCACGCCAGCTGAAGTTGCCCGATCCCGTGCCGTGCAGCAGCAGCATGCACGGGCCTTGACCCATTTGCTGCACATGCCACTGGATGCCGCCTGCTTGCACGAAGCGACTGTGCTGCGCGTGTGGCCAAGTGGCTTGGTGCTCGGTCCAAGCCATGCCGGGGTAAAAGTGTTCAAACATGGCGGCTCAAGCCTGCGGGCTGCGCACGCGTTCGATGGCGTGCGCCATGCGCTGCGACTGCACCTGCGGCATGGGCAGGTAGCTCGCGCCCATGGTGGCCGCCAGTTGCTGCGCTTGTGCGTCGGGGTGCATCGAGGTGTCGATCCACAAGGCGCGGTGGCCGCTGGCGCGCCACTGCATGCCCCAGTTTTGTGCATCGGTTTGCGCCTGGGCGCGGCCGCCCAGGCCTTGCAGCGTCACGTTGGCGCGGCCGTCGCTCAGCACAACCAAGATGGGCGTGACGCCTTGGCGCTGCAGCTGCGCCGCTTGTTCGTGCGCCATTTTGAGGGCCAGGGCCAAGGGCGTGCCGCCGCCGCCGGGCAGGCCGGTCATGGCGCGTTTGGCGCGCACCAACGAACGCGTCATGGGCAACAGCAATTGCGCTTGTGCGCCCCGAAAGGCCACGATGCACACGCTGTCGCGCCGGGCATAGGATTGCTGCAACAACAACTCGACCGCGCCTTTGGCCTCGGCCAAGCGCTGCAAAGCGGCCGAGCCCGAAGCGTCGAGCGCCAGGATCAGGCAGCTGGAGGCGCGCTCTTGGTAGCGCTGGATGTGGAAGTCTTCGGCGCGGATGGCCACGCGGCCGGTGCTGTGCGCTTGGCGCAAACGCTGTTTGGGCGCGGCGGCGCGCAAGGTGGCCAGAACATGCAGGCGCGCCTGACCGCCGGGGCGGCCCGGGCGTGGGGGCAGGGGGCGGCCGCGCTGTGAACCAGTGCGGGTTTGGCCGCTGCGGCCCGAGGTGTTGTGGCTGGCCGCGCCCTGCCGCGTCATCAGCGCGTCGAGCATGTGCGGTGGCAAGCTGGCCAGGGCGGCGGCGACCATCATCTCTTGCAGGTCTTCGGCACTCGGTTCAGTGTTCTGTTCGGCGTTCTGTTCGGGTGGTGGAGCCGTGTCCGGCTCCTTGTCTTTTTCAGCGTCGTTGTCAGGTGCTTCGCCAGAATTTTCTGGGGGTTCTGGCGGATCTGGCGGTGGTGTGGCGTCCTCCGGTGGCGCTGCTTCTGATTCTTGCGCAGTCGGCTCGGCCGGCCACTGTGTGGCGCGGGGCGCCAGCACGCAGCGCGCTGCAAAGCCCAGATCGTCGGCGTCCAGCGTGCTGCGACCGTTCAGCGCCGCATGGCCGCAGGCCACACGCAGCGCCAAGCTGGGCACGCGCAATGAGCCAATGCCCAGACCCAAAGCGGCTGCGCACAGCGCTTGCATGTGTTCGTCGCTCGCTTGCACTTGCGGCAGCTGTTCGCGGGCGCGGGCCAAAGCACCGGGGCTGAGACGGATCTGCAGGCCGTCCGATTCGCTGTCGCCCTGCCACGCCGCGTGGATGTCGCTGGGTGAGAGTTCGTGCAGGTCCAGCCACACGCCCAGGCGCTCGGCCAGGGCCGCGCCCACGCCGGGCTCGTCGGGCAAGGATTCGTCGAGTGCCACCACGCCAAAGCGGGTGGGTGTGGGGGCTGCGTTGTGGCGGGTGGGGGGCACCTGGCCTTGTTCCAGCGCTTGCACCAAAGGCGCGAGCAGGGCGGGCGACAGGCGCTCGGCCATGGGCAGGCAGACCAAGCCTTGGTCGGCTTGTTGCAGCAAGCCCGCTTGGCTGTGCAGCTGGCCGGTTTGCAGGGTGTGGGCCAGGTCGATGCCGCCCAGCAACCGCTCGCTGTCCACCGAGCCAGGCACTTTGACCAAGCCAATGCCCAGCCCCGCCAGCGCTTGCAGCCAGCGCTCGCGCACCGGCCCGTGCGGTGCGCGCAAGCACACACCACCAAAACCAAAGGGGTCGAGCTGCAACAGTTGCAGCGCCGTCAGCGCATCGTTCCAGCGCTCCAGCGGGTCCGAAGGCGTGGACGGTGTTGGGGCTTCGCGGGCCATGCGTGCAGCCAATTCAGGCGGCCAGCACTTCTTGCAAGCTGCGCTGCACGCGCGCGCCCGAGTCGGTGTCGTCCAGCGGGTTGCGGCGCAGGCGGTGGCGCAGGGCCAGCGGGGCCATGCTTTGCAGGTGCTCGGCCTTCACCGCCTTGTGGCCTTGCAGCGCGGCATAAGCGCGGGTAGCGCGCAGCAGGGTGAGTTCAGCGCGCAGGCCGTCGGTGCCCAGCTGTTGGCACAGGCGGGCGCACAGCATCAGCATGTCGTCGCTCACCTCGACCTCGTCCAACAGGTCACGCGCTTTGAGGATGCGTTTTTGCAGCTTTTGGTTGTCCTTGTGCCACAGCGCTTTGAAGGCGGCGGGGTCTTTGTCGAAGGCATCGCGGCGTTTGATGATGCTCACCCGCAAGGCCAGGTCTTGCGGCGTGCGCACCTGCACCGACAGGCCAAAACGGTCCAGCAGTTGCGGGCGCAGCTCGCCTTCTTCGGGGTTGCCGCTGCCCACCAGCACAAAGCGCGCCGGGTGGCGCACGCTCAGGCCTTCGCGCTCGACCAGGTTCTCGCCCGAGGCGGCCACGTCGATCAGCAGGTCCACCAAATGGTCGTCCAGCAGGTTGACCTCGTCGATGTACAAAAAGCCCCGGTGCGCCTGGGCCAGCAGGCCTGGGGCGAAGGACTTCACGCCTTGCGACAGGGCTTTTTCCAAATCGAGTGCGCCGACCACGCGGTCTTCGGTCGCACCCAAAGGCAGGTCGACCACGGCCACGGGCTGTCGCTCGGTCACGACTTTGGCTTTGGGGTCGCGGGCTTGGCAGACTGGGCAGGCCCCTGCTGGCTTGGCCGGGTCGCAGCGGTAAGGGCAGCCTTTGACCACCTGGATAGGAGGGAGCAGGTCGGCCAGAGCCCGCACAGCAGTCGATTTGCCGGTGCCCCGGTCACCCAAGACCAGCACACCGCCAATGGACGGGTCCACCGCCACCACCTGGATGGCGAGGGTCATTTCATCTTGACCAACGATGGCCGCGAAAGGGAAGGTCAATGCCATGGGGCGTTCCGAAAACTGTTCTCGGCCCATCATCCAAAAGACGAGTCAAAGTGTCAAGTTAAATTTACACTTTAAATGGACTCTTGCGTTCAGCTTTTGCGTGTGGCGCTGTCCACTGGGTCAGATTCGGGTCGTGCTTCCGGCTTCAGGCCGTAACGCGCCGCCAAATCCCAAACATGCTGCGGCAGCATGTTTTTGATGCGCGCTGGCGCCTCACGGCGCAGGTGCAAGATGGACTCGATGGCCTTCATCTCGACCCGGGCGCGCGCAAACTCCAGGCCCCGCGGGCCCACCCGCGGCATGAGCCAGTTGACCAGCGGCTTGATCCAGGCGGGCATGCGCCGCAGCGGCAGGCCGCCGGCGGCGCGCTCGGTGTTGGCCATGAAGCCGCGCACCGGGCCATCCCGTTTGCCTTGGCTGATGGGCGCGCTGGTGACCAATTGCGCCTGAATGCCGTCGAGCACCGCTTGCCCGCGTGCGTTGCGCACCAGCAACCACTGCTGGCCGTGCCCGCCCATGTAACCCACGGTGATGTCGGCCAGCACATTGGTGTAGTCCACGCAGGTGCGGCAGGTGAGTGGGAAAAAGTCGGGCGGCAGGGTGGACAGCGGCAAGTTCAAAAATGGGATCAGGCGTTGGTCGCCTTGGTCGGTGCGCACCTCGACCTTGTAATCGGCGCGGAATTCGACGTAGCTGATGTCTTGTGGGCGGTCCGAAATCAGGCCCAAAAACTGGTGGAAGTTTTCGGTGGTGGTGTTGTCCGAACACGGCGTGCCGATCACATAGAGCTGCTCCAGGCCTTGCTCGCGTTCGAGCTGCGGCTGGATGGCGCGCAGGGCGTAAATCTGGCAGGGGATGCCGATGACCGCCAAGCGCTTGTGGCCTTGGGCCAGCGCGGGCTCCACCAGGCTGAGCAGTGGCGCGTAGCCCATGCGCATGCCCCGGCACTGCGCCATGTCCTCGGCGCGGGTGACCAGCACCGGGCGCGGGCGCCAGCGGTCGTGCGGGTCGGCGGCCATGGCGATCACGGCGTCCACCAGGCCTTGTTCGAGCAGCACCTCGGCCAGGCGGGTGGTGATGCCGGTCCACTGCGCGCCTTGGGTGGGCAGGTCCAGGCGTGCGCTCAGGATCTGTTGGTAAGGCCCAAAGAACAACTCGTCGGGCTGGGCTGGGTGCGTGGCACTGCCCTGTCGGCGCACGCGGCCGTGGACCCGCTGCTCCAAGCCCGGGTAATCGGGCTGGATGAACTGACAGGCCTGGCCGCAGCGTTTGGGGTCATCCGTGCGCGAGAGGCCGCAGTCGGTGCAGAGCTTGCGAGCGGGTGCCGCAGCAGCAGCCGTTAAGGATGAAGGCGAGCCAGTGGCTTGCACGTCAGTCGGCCATCAACCAGCGCGGGTGAAAGGCATGACGCCCACCAGCCAGACGTGCAAGCCGCCCATCAGGAAAGCCGCCCAAACGCCGGTGCCCACCACCACCGCCAGCAAAGTGCCCAGCAGCTTGCCTTCGGGCGCGGAGTGCAGGCTTTGGCGGTCCCGTTTGCGGGCGGCGCGGAACACCAGTACCGACCAGACCAGGAAACCACCGAACAAGAGCACATCGGCCAGGTTGCCGTTGGATAACAAATGCCCCAGCGCCCAGACCTTGACTGACAAGGTCATGGGGTGGCGCAGTTTGGCTTTGATCTGGTTGCCAGGCACATAGGTGGCCACCAGCAAAACCATGGCCACCCACATCAGCAAGATGGTGGCGTGTTGCATGCCGCGAGGTGGTGTCCACAGGACCACCGGGTCCAGCCTTGCCTGGCCGTAACCTTGAACCAGCAGGTACAGGCCAAGGACCGCCACCGCTGCATAAACAGCCTTGAAGCCCAACGCACCCCAGCGGGCCATGCCGTTTTGGCGCATCTGCGGGGCCAGGCTTTGCAGAGAGTGGATGCCTAAAAATAGTGCCAAGCCGATCAGCAGTTGCAGCATGTCTAAACCTTTGCAAGTGAGGTGTGAGTTTGAGCCGCATTCTGACACGGGCATGTCCATCGCGGTTGACATTCAAAAACCAGGGCTTTCCTGTGTGATTTGCTCAAGTATCCCAGGCCGCATGACAAGGTGACTGTTGTGGCGCACAATGAACTACTCAGTATTTTCTGACCATCTCTTCAAGGAGCTCCCCATGTCACGTTTTTCCTCCCAGTCTTCGACTCGCCGTGTGTTCATGATGCAAGTGGCCACTGCCTCTACCGCCTTGCTGGTGATGAGCCAGGCCTCCGCTCAGGCCATGGTCGATGAAAAAGACCCGCAAGCTGTGGGCTTGGCTTACAAGGCCGACGCCAGCAAGGTCGACAAAGCCAAGAACCCCAAGTTCGCAGCCGGTTCAAACTGCGCCAACTGCGCCCTGTTCCAGGCCAAGGCCGGTGCTGCCGCCGGTGGCTGCCCCTTGTTTGCAAGCAAGCAAGTGGCCGCCAAGGGCTGGTGCTCTGCTTGGGCCAAAAAGGCTTAATGTCCAGTCGATCCCAGCGGGGTTCACCCCGCTGAGACCCCCAAAACCGCCGTCGGGCGGTTTTTTTGCGCCCATTTCCGACCCCAAACTCAGGGCATACCCTGATTTACCAGTCTGAATCAAGGCTTTGAACACACAAAGTGTCAATCCATCGTTACACTTTGCCTTGTCTTCAACCGACCGGAAAGCCCTTTTATGGCGTCTTGGGTGCTCACAGCGATGGACCTGGCCTGCCAAAAGGCCCAGCGGACCTTGTTCGAGGGCGTGAGCTTTTCCGTGCCCGAAGGCAGCTGGTTGCACATCGAAGGCGGCAACGGCTGCGGCAAGACCAGTTTGCTGCGCATCCTGTGCGGCCTGTCCCCGGCGGCACGCGGCCAGGTGCTGTGGCCTTCTTCTTCTTCTTCTTCTTCTTCTTCTTCTTCGCTTTCGCGCCCCGATCGTTCGGTGCTGCATTACATCGGCCACGCGCTGGGCCTCAAGCCTGAACTAACCGCTTGTGAAAACCTGTGCGCCGATGCCGAGGTCAGCGGCTTGGCGCTCAGCCGCGAGCACGCCGTGCAAGCGCTGGCCGCGCAGGGTCTGCAAAGCCGGGCGCATTTGCCTGTGCGGGTCTTGTCGCAAGGCCAGCGGCAAGGCGTGGCCTTGGCGCGTTTGCGCACCAGCCCGGCGCGGCTTTGGATTCTGGACGAGCCCCTGGTGGGCCTGGACGTGCAGGCCACCGCCACGGCCCGCGCCTTGCTGCAGTCGCATGTGGATGCGGGTGGCGCTGTGGTCATGACCAGCCACCACGACGTGGGCCTGCAAGGCCTGGGTGCACGCTTGCAGTTGGGCCGCGCATGAACACCCCCGCCATGACCGTCCCTGTGTCAGCGCTTGCGGCTCAGCCCATGCTGCCCAGCCCTTGGCAAGCCATGGGCGGCGTGCTGCGGCGCGACCTGCGCTTGGCCCTGCGGCGCAAGGCCGAGTGGTTGGGTGCGGTGTTTTTCTTTGTGTTGGTGGCGGCTTTGTTTCCGCTGGCCATCGGCCCCGAGCCGGGCACGCTGCGCCTGATCGGGCCGGGGGTGTTGTGGGTGGCGGCCTTGCTGGCGAGCATGCTGAGCCTGGGCCGTTTGTTCGAAGCCGACCACCAGGACGGCAGCCTGGAGCAGCTGGCGCTGTCGGCCGCGCCCCTGCCTTGGCTGGTCAGCGCCAAGCTGCTGGCGCATTGGCTGATCTCGGGCTTGCCCTTGGTGCTGCTGTCGCCGCTCTTGGGGCTGCAGTTGGGTTTGGGGCCAGAGGCCTTGTCCATGCTGGCGCTCACGCTCTTGATCGGCACGCCCGTGCTGTCACTGCTGGGCGCGATTGGCGCGGCCCTCACTTTGGGCGTGCGCGGCGGCGGGGTGCTGCAGTCGCTTTTGCTCTTGCCTTTGTATGTGCCGGTGCTGGTGTTTGGCACGGGCGCGGTCGATGCGCAGATGCGCGGCCTCGGGGCCGAGGCGCATGTGTCCATTTTGTTGGCGCTCTTGCTGGCTTCGGCGGCGCTCAGCCCCTGGGCCTGTGCAGCGGCTTTGCGCTTGGCGCTGGAATGAAGAGGAACGGACCATGAAGCTCTTTCACTACGCCGCGCCGCAGCACTTTTACCCCTTGGCCGGGCGCATCTGGCCTTGGCTGGCGCTGCTGGCCACGGTGCTGGCGCTGGCGGGTTTGTGGGTGGGCTTCATGGTCGCGCCGTCTGACGCGCAGCAGGGCCAGGCCTACCGCATCATTTACATCCATGTGCCCGTGTCGTGGATGGCCATGATCATTTACCTGGCCATGGCGTTCTGGAGCGTGCTGGGCCTGGTGTTCAACACACGTTTGTCGGGTCTGATGACCCGTGCGCTTGCGCCCACCGGGGCTTTGCTGGCGTTTTTGTCGCTGTGGACCGGGGCCTTGTGGGGCAAGCCGATGTGGGGCACTTATTGGGTGTGGGATGCGCGCTTGACCTCAATGCTGATCTTGCTGTTTTTGTATTTGGGCTACATCGCCTTGACCTCGGCCATCGAAGACCCGCGCCGCTCGGACCGGGCCGGCGCCTTGGTGGCGGTGGTGGGGGCGGTCAACGTGCCCATCATTTATTTTTCGGTCAAGTGGTGGAACACCTTGCACCAAGGCGCCTCGGTGTCCTTCACCCAGTCGCCGCGCATGGCCAGCATCATGCTGACCGGCATGCTGCTCATGAGCTTGGCGGTGTGGCTCTACGCGGCGGCCATCGCTTTGTGGCGCGTGCGCAGTTTGATTTTGGTGCGCGACAGCCACGCCGCTTGGGTGCATCAACTGCCCGAAGTGTTGGCGCACCGCGCGCAAAGCGCATTGAGAGGTGCCGCATGATGTGGACAAGCGCTGCCGAGTTTTGGGCCATGGGCGGCTATGGCGTTTTCGTGTGGGGCAGCATGGGCGTGAGTGCGGCTTTGCTGGCTTTGGAAGTGCTGCTCGCACGCGTGGGCAGGCGACAAGCGCTGGACGCGGTGTGCGAGGCCATGGACGCCCAAGCCCTGGATACCGAAACCCCAGGCGCTTTACAGGCCAGCCCAGCCCGGCCATCGCGCCCCGTTCATTTCACCCCAGGAGCTGCGTCATGAAAAGCCGCCATCAGCGACTATTTGGCATTTCATTGGGCTTGCTGCTCGTGTGTGGTGCGCTGTTTTTTGTGCTCAATGCCTTCCAGAGCAACCTGGTTTTTTTCTTCACGCCCACGCAAGTGGCAGCGGGCGAAGCGCCCAAAGAGGGGCACTTTCGTGTCGGCGGTTTGGTCAAGGAAGGCAGCATCCAGCGCGACGGCATGGCGGTGGCCTTTGTGGTGACCGACACGCAGCGCGAGGTGCCGGTGCGCTATGTGGGCCTGCTGCCCGATTTGTTCAAAGAGGGCAAGGGCGTGGTGGCGCAAGGCCGCCTGGACGCAGGCAGCCTGTTTGTGGCCAGCGAGGTGCTGGCCAAGCACGACGAAAACTACATGCCGCCCGAAGCCCAGCACGCGCTGGACGAGGCGGCCAAAGCCCGCATGGGCGCGGCGGTGGTGCGATGAAGCAAACCATCGCCCACGGGGTGGGCTCCTACACTAGGACGGTTGACGATCTTTCCGAAGCTGCCTTGAACTCTCTTCCTGTAGGAGCCCACCCCTGTGGGCGATTGGGCGTGGCACACGCCCTGCAAACCCTCGCCCACGGGGTGGGCTCCTACACCAGGACGGTTGACGATCTGTCCGAAGCTGCCTTGAACCCTCTTCCTGTAGGAGCCCACCCCTGTGGGCGATTGGGCGTGGCACACGCCCTGCAAACCTTCGCCCACAGGGTGAGCTCCTACAAGGACCAGTGCCGTGGCATGCCTGAGGTGCCAACGACAAATGGGCACGGTCGCGAGAACGAATGGATCGGAGCTGTCTATGTGGCCTGAAGCTGGCCATTTGGCCTTGATCATGGCGGCCTGGGTCGCCTTGGCGCAGGCGGTGCTGCCGTTGTGGGGCAGCTTGTCGGCGCGGCGTGCGGGCTGGCAAGCGCTGGCAAGGCCTTTGGCGGTCTTGCAATTGGCGCTGATCGTGCTGGCCTTTGGCGCTTTGTGGCATGCGTTTTATGTGCACGATTTCAGCGTCAAGTACGTGGCCCACCACTCCAACACCTTGCTGCCCACGCCCTACCGTTTGTCCGCCATCTGGGCTGGGCACGAAGGCTCGCTGCTCTTGTGGGTCTTGATGCTGGCGCTGTGGTCGTTGGCGGTGGCCACGTTTTCAAAACGTTTACCGCAGGCCCTGGTGGCGCAGGTGCTGGGCGTGATGGGCGCAGTGTCGGTGGGTTTTTTGGCCTTCATCCTCACGTTGTCCAACCCGTTTGCACGGCAGTTTCCGGCTCCATCCGAGGGCCGTGATTTGACGCCTTTGTTGCAAGACCCGGGTTTGGTGATCCACCCGCCCATGCTCTACATGGGCTATGTGGGTTTGTCGGTGGCCTTTGCTTTTGCCATGGCGGCGCTGCTGTCAGGGCGGCTCGATGCCGCCTGGGCGCGTTGGGCGCGGCCCTGGACGGTGGCGGCTTGGGGCTTTTTGACGCTGGGCATCGCTTTGGGTTCGTGGTGGGCGTATTACGAATTGGGCTGGGGCGGCTGGTGGTTTTGGGACCCGGTGGAAAACGCCTCGCTCATGCCCTGGTTGGTGGCCACGGCGCTCATCCATTCGCTCATGGTCACCGACAAGCGCGGGCAGTTCAAGGCCTGGACGGTGCTGCTGGCCATTGGCGCGTTTTCACTCAGTTTGCTGGGCACTTTCCTGGTTCGCTCGGGCGTGCTGACTTCGGTGCACGCCTTTGCGACCGACCCGGGGCGGGGCGTGTTCATCTTGCTGTTTTTGGTCGTGGTGGTGGGTGTGTCGTTGGCCTTGTTTGCCTGGCGCGCGCCGCACTGGGCCAATGCATCGCAGCCGGTGGCCGGTTCCCGCGAATCGTTTTTGCTGCTCAACAGCGTGCTGTTGGTGGTGGCCATGGCGGCGGTGCTGCTGGGCACTTTGTACCCATTGATCATCGACGCTCTCAACTTGGGCAAGCTCTCGGTGGGCCCGCCGTATTTCGACCGCGTGTTCGTACCCCTGATGGTGCCGCTGCTCCTGGCCATGGTGCCGGGCACGGTGGTGCCCTGGCATGTGGCACGCTGGGCGGCGGTGCGCTCGGTGCTGGTTCCAGGGGCTTTGGCGCTTTTGCTGGCCAGTGCTTGGGCCACTTGGGGCGGGGCACCCATGGGGGAGGGCAGCACGACCACGGCTGGCGGCTGGCTCACGGTGATGGGCTGCACGCTGGGCGGCTGGATCGTGCTGTCGGGCGCTTGGCAAATCGTGCAGCGCCTGCGCCTGCCCGGATCGCCGGGATTGGCCTGGTGGGGCATGCAGGTCGCGCACTGGGGCGTGGCGGTGCTGGTGCTGGGCATCACGGGCGTGAAGTCCTTTCAGGTCGAGCGCGATGTGCGTCTGGGCTTGGGCGACTCGGTCACAGTGGCCGGTGTGCGTTACCAACTGCTCAGCGTGGACCAGCACCTGGGGCCCAACTACCTCGCCTTGCGTGCCCAGATGAAGATGTTTGAAGGCGAGCCTGGCGACGAGCGCCAGGTGGGCACCCTGCAGCCTGAAAAACGCCGCTATGTGTCGAGCGCCATGCCCATGACCGAGGCGGCGATTGACCGCAACCTGTGGCGTGACCGCTATGTGTCTTTGGGTGAGCCCTTGGCGGGCGAGCCGCCGCAGTGGAGTTTCCGGGTCTACCACAAGCCTTTTGTGTCGTGGATCTGGCTGGGTGCGGTGTTCATGGTGCTGGGCGGTGGCTTGGCGGCGTTTGATCGGCGCTATCGGCAGGTGCCATCGGCAGCGCGTGCGCCTGGCGCTCAGGCTGACATGGGCATGGGTGCGTCTGGTGTGCGAGTTGCAGCGCCTGTGTCTGTGGTCAAAGGTGCTGTGTCATGAGCGCGCTGTCTGCCAAGGCCCCAAGCCGCCGCATGCCGCGTTGGGTGTTTGTGCCGCTGGCGCTGTTTTTGGGCATGGTGGTGTTTTTGGCGGTGGGCCTCACGCGCAACCCGCAAGAGATCCCCTCGCCACTCATTGGGCGGCCCGCACCGGCTTTTGAATTGCCGGTGGTGGGCGGGCCGGGCGTGTTCAACGCGGCGCAGTTCAAGGGGCAGCGCACCCTGGTCAACCTGTGGGCCACCTGGTGCGCGGGCTGCAAAGAAGAGCACCCGATTTTGATGGCGCTGGCCCGCCAGCCCGGCCTGAAGATGGTGGGCATCAACTACAAAGAACTGCAGGCTTCTGAGCTGCCGGGCCAAGACCCGCTGAGCGCCGAATCGGTGCAAAAAGCCACGGCCCGCAGCCAGGCCTGGTTGCAAAAACACGGCCAGGCTTTTGGCGTGAACCTGCTGGACATGGACGGCCGGGTGGGCATGGATTTTGGCGTGTACGGCTTGCCCGAAACCTATTTGATTGACCGCGAAGGTGTGGTGCGCTTCAAGCACGCAGGGGCTTTGACGCCCGATGTGGTGCAGCAAAAACTGCTGCCCTTGCTGCGGGGGGTGAACTGATGCGCGCGACATTTTTGGTAGGAGCCCACCCCGTGGGCGATGGGCGTGTTCCACGCCCATCGCCCACGGGGTGGGCTCCTACAGGGACAAGGACGGTGGCATGACTGACACTCACATGGCACTGCGCGCCTTGGTGTGGGCCTGGGTTCCGATCGGTATGGCTGTCCTGGTCACGGGGGCGGCGGTGGCCTCGCCCAACTTGCCGGTCAACGCCATTCAAAGTCCCTCAACAGCCGTTCAAGCAAGCCCCTTTGCGCAAGCCGTGTCGGGCTCGGCACCCGCTGCATTGCCAGCGGTTCAGGCCGCAGCCGCACTCCAAACCGATGCGCCCATGTCGGCCGCTGTGCAGGCGCGCTGGGACCACATCGCGGCCGAGTTGCGTTGCCTGGTGTGCCAAAACGAATCCCTGGCTTCGTCGAATGCCGAGCTGGCACTGGACTTGCGCCGCGAGCTGCGCAGCCTGATCGAGCAGGGCCAAAGCGATGCCGACATCCGCAACTTTCTGGTCAGCCGTTACGGTGACTTTGTGCTTTACAAGCCCGAGGTCAAACCTGTGACCTGGCTGTTGTGGTTCGGTCCTTTTGTATTGTTGTTGGGCGCGTTGGCCCTGGCGCTGCGCCTGATGCGCCGCACGACTGCCGCGCTCGCGCCTTTGACCGACCGCGAGCGCGAGCGCGCCCGCCAATTGCTGGAGTCCTGATGTCCTTTTTGCCGCCTTGGCTGGGTTTGTTGTGGGTGCTGCTGGCCTTGGGGGCGCTGGCGGCGGGGGTCTTGAAGCGTGGCCTGAAAAATCATGCGTCAGCCCTGCCGGATGAGCCCTTGGCTGCTGCGTCAGCCCAAGGCTTGGGCGTCGATGTTCAATCCCGCACCAACCGCCGCATTCACCAGCAGCACCTGGCCGACCTGAACCGCGCCCTGGCCGAAGGCCGTTTGAATGCCCAACAACATGCAGCGGCCCGTGACGAGTTGATGCGCCTTGTGCTGGAGGATGCGGCGCTGGCGCAGCCCGATGAGAAAACACCCGTGGTGCACGCAAAGGCTGGCGGCGCCAGGCGTGATCAGGCAAGGGCTGAGGGTCTGGAAAAGGTGCGGTGGGCCTGGCTGGTGGGGGCCTTGGTCTTGCTCAGTGGCCTGAGCTATTGGCAGCTGGGCGCACCGCAAAGCTGGTGGCCTGTGCCCTTGAGCCAGCAGGTCAAGATCAGCGCCACCACGCCCGAGCAATTGGCCGCGCAAACCCGCGTGTGGCAACAAGCCACGCAAGAGCGGCCCAAGGATGCCCAGGCTTGGTTGACCTTGGCGCGGTTGCACGCCGCCCAAAACGCCCATGCCCCGGCCGAGCAGGCCCTGGCGCGTGTGCTGGCCTTGTCGCCCGAGCCCGATCTGTGGATCGAGCGGGCGCAGATGAAAGCCTTGAGTGCAGGCGGCGTCTACGCCGGAGAGCCTTGGCAGTGGATTCAAGACGTGCTGCGCGATCAGCCCCAGCACCTGAATGCGCTGGTGCTCGCGGGCAGCGCAGCCTTGTCTGAAAAACGGCACGCCGCAGCGCAAGACTACTGGAAGCGTGCCTTGGCTTTGGTGCCTGCTGACAGTGAGGCGGGCCAAGGCCTGCAGCAGGCGCTGGCGAAAGCGGCCGAGATGGTGGCCGCGATGGCGGCGGCACCTAGAGCAACCGCAGCAGCGGGGGCCGGGCCCTTGTCGGCGGCGACGCCGGCGGGCGACGCCAAGCCCCTGATTCAGGGCGAGGTCCGTGTCTCGCCCGAGGTGCAAAGCCAAATCGCGGCAGGTTCGACCCTGTTTGTTTACGCCCTGGCCGAAGAGGGCTCGCGCCGCCCCGTGGCCATCTGGCGCGGCACGCCCACATCGTGGCCGGTGCGCTTTGCATTGAGCGACAGCATGGGCATGGGCGCACCGCCGGTCTTGTCATCGCTGGCGCAAGTGCGCTTGGTGGCCCGCATTTCCAAAACCGGTTCGGCGCAAAAGCAAGCGGGTGATTTTCAGGTGGAACTGCCGGGCGTGAAGACCGGCGTGCAAGGCGTGGTGCTGCACATCACCGGGCGCTGAAACGGGCTCGGATTTAGAACACAAACGCCCGCCTATTGATTCGGCCCTGTGAAGTTTTCAAGGCTCAAGATGTTGTAGGTCGGCGGTCGAAGACCCCGACATGGGCCGATCGGCGAAACCCCTCATGTCGGACTCTGCGAGTACCGACCTACGAGATGACACTCCTCGCACATTTCAAACTTCAGCGTGCCTGATCAATAGTCGGCGGATGTCGAGCCCACCCCTTGGGTGATCAGGCCCCGCAGCACTTTTTGTATTTTTTGCCGCTGCCGCAAGAACATGCATCGTTGCGGCCGGGCGTGGCGGCTTTGATGACTTGCGCCACACGCGGACCGATGTTGCGCCAGATCTCGCGCAGGTCGTACACCGCCCACAGCGCCTCGCCAAAGGCGTTCAGGCGCTCTTCGCTCACGCTGGGTGGACCGTCTTCGGCCAGGGCCGACAAGGTGGGCTCATCGGTGTCGTCTTCGGTCAAGGCCACGATGGCTTCGAGCGACAAGTCGTGCCACTTGGCGGCGTCTTTGTCTTTGGGCGTGGCCCACTCGTCGGGCCAGTTCTCTACCGCGAACATGAAGCCCAAGGCCCACACCTGCGCAAACGAGGGGATCTCGCTGTCTTCAATTTCTTCGCGCTCTTCGGGGGGCAGCGATGCAATCGCACCGCGCACGTCCATCACTTCGGGGGCATAGGCTTTGTCGTCGTCCAGCGCTTCCACAGGGGTGTCCAGAGCCAGCTTGATTTCGTCAAAGCGGCGCTGCCACAAAGCCATGAACTGCTGGCGCTGGGCGTCGTCGGCAAAGCTGCCACCTTCTTCGTCCTCATCCACGCCCAGCAGCATGGGCAGCCACTCGCTGTCGGGAATGGCGCGGCGGCAGCACACCAGCGCGGCCATGAAGCCCTCACAAAATTCCCACTGCGGCGTCTCTTCAAAACGCTCGCGCAGGTCGTCCAGGATGTTGTCCAGGGTGTCAAAGTCTTCGGCTTCCAAGCCAGCGGTCGTGTTCATGGGGTGTTCCTGTTTTGCAGGCCGAGATTGTAGGTGGGTGGCTTCAGCCCCGACATAGGGCCAGTGTCGAAGCGCGCAGGATTCAGCTTGAGAGCCTCAAATTGCCCTGACTGGAGCGCCACCACGACACCATTTGTCGCTCTGATCCGGACAATCTTTTCTTCACAACAAGGAGGAAAACATGTCAACCCAAACACGCCTCAACACCCCCACCCACGCCAGCACAACCGACCACTACGACGCAGATTTCAGCATCGCGCGGCTGTGGGTCTTGCGCCTCTTGGTCACGCTCAAGGGGCACCGCACCTTCATCACGCCTTACGGCTTCGACGAAAAAGAGCTGGCCCGTTGGCTTGGGCTGCTCGACACCTTGACCGAAGAGCAAGAGGACGAAGCCCCAAAACCCACGCCAACCCGCCTCACCCTGACCCGCATGCTGGCGCAGGCCGAGCGCCGCGTCCATCAGATTCAAGTGCCGACCACCTTGGCGAGCAACGTGGCCCGCATCGCCGCGCTGGTTGGCCTGTCGGATGTCGAGTGCCGCGTGCTGGAGTTTGTCCTCCTCATGCGCGGCAACCAGCATTTGAACCAAGCCTGCGAACACGTTAAAAACCTCGACACCCCGAGCTTGGCGCACGCCTTGGGCGTCATTCTGGGTCAAAGCTCTGAAGACATTCGTCAGGCCCTGCGCAGCGACGGCTTGCTCGCCAAGACGGGCCTGGTCACGGTGGACATGCGGTCCGGCCGCTCGCTGGACTGCAAATTTGACCTGCTCTGCAACAAACTGCCTCACCGCCTGATCGAGTCCGAGATGCAGCCCACCGACTGGCTCAAGGACATGATCGTGCCCAGCGGCCCCGGCCACCTGGACTTTGACGACTACGTCCACTGCGCCAAAGCCCTGCAGGTGCTGCGCCCCTACCTGCGCCAGGCGCTGGACCAAGGCCAGCGCGGCGTGAACGTGCTGCTGTACGGCCCGCCCGGCACAGGCAAAACCCAGCTGGTCAAACTGCTGGCCAAAGACCTGGGCTGCGAGCTGTTTGAAGTCACCACCGAAGACGAAGACGAGGAACCCATCTCGGGGCGCAAACGCATCAAAGCCCTCAGCGCCACGCACAGCCTGTTTGCGCGGCGTCAAGCGCTCGTCATGTTTGACGAAATCGAAGATGCCTTCAACAGCCCCGATGAGACAGACACCAAGCTCAGCGACATGTTCAAGCGCTCCCCCGGCCGAACCAAAGGCTGGATCAACCGCCTACTCGAAACCAACCAACTGCCCACTGTCTGGATCGGCAACTCGCTCATGGGCATGGACGCCGCCTTCATTCGCCGCTTCGACGTGGTGCTGGAAATGCCCGTGCCCCCACAGACCCAGCGCGAACGCATCATCCGCAGCGCCAGTGGTGGCCTGTTGAGCGAAGCCGCCGTCAAGCGCATCGCCCAATCCGAAGCCCTGGCCCCTGCTGTGGTCACGCGCACCAGCCGCGTCATCCAAAGCATCGCCACGCAACTGCCCGATGGTCAGGTCACCCCCGCCCTGGAACTGCTCATCAACCAAACCCTGCAAGCACAAAGCCACCCCACACTGGCCCGCCACAACCCCAACAGCCTGCCCGAGGTGTACGACCCCGCCTTCGTTAACACCGACACCGACCTTCTGGCCATGGCCGCCCAAATGCGCCAACACCAAACCGGGCGCATCTGCCTGTACGGCCCGCCCGGCACAGGCAAAACCGCCTACGGCCGTTGGCTGGCTCTAGAACTGGGCAAACCCCTGCACGTCAAACGCGCCTCTGACCTCATCAGCATGTGGGTGGGCGAGACCGAAAAAAATCTGGCCAAAGCCTTCGCCCAGGCCGAAGAAGCCGACGCTTTGCTGCTGATTGACGAGGTCGACACCTTCTTGCAAAACCGCGAAGGCGCCCAGCGCAGCTGGGAAGTCAGCCAAGTCAACGAAATGCTCACACAAATGGAAAGCTTTGGCGGCGTGTTCATCGCGTCCACCAACCTGATGGCCGGGCTCGACAGCGCCGCGCTGCGCCGTTTTGACCTCAAGCTCAAGTTTGACTACCTCAAAACCCCGCAAGCCCTGCAACTGCTGCAGCGCCACTGCCAACACATGGGCCTGGGCGAACCCACGCCCCAAGACCGCCAGGCCCTGGCCTCGCTGGGCCAACTCACCCCCGGAGACTACGCTGCCGTGGTGCGCCAAAGCCGCCTGCGCCCCATCCAAAGCGCCAGCCACATGGTGCAAGCCCTGGCCGAAGAGTGCGCCCTCAAACCCGGCGCACAAACCCGCAGCATCGGCTTCATCGCCTGAGCCGCGCCCATTCCCCCACGGGTCCCCCTCCTCGTAGGAGCCCAGCCCGTGGGCGAAAGGGCGTGGCACACGCCCCACTCCCGCCCATAAAAAAGTCCAAATTGCATCAAATAAGGGATATCCATCCCCAGGAAGTACACATTTGCAAGTGATACTTTGTCACTGCTTTTTTAACCGCCCGCCCACCATGACCAGCCCCAAGACCAAACCCAAAACCATGGAGACCACGCTGCTGGCCCTGGCTTTGCTGCGGCGCATCCCGCGTGGGCGCAAAGTCAACAGCCGCGAACTGCGCGAAGCCCTGGCCGCCGAAGGCTTTGAGCGCGACGAACGCAGCATCCAGCGCCTGCTCAAAACCCTGAGCGAGGCATTCGACATCGACCGCGACGAGCGCAGCATCCCCTTCGGCTACGAATGGAAAAGCAAAGCTGCCGGCTTCATGCTGCCCGCCCTCAGCAAACAAGAATCTCTCATGCTCACGCTGGCCGAGCAACATCTGCGCCCCCTGCTGCCGCCCAGCGTCATGCAATCGATGAACGGATTTTTTGAACAAGCCCGTGCCAACCTCGCCCCGCACCAAAACGCCACCCTCGAAAAACAGTGGCTCCAAAAAGTGCGCGTCGTCAGCGAAACCCAGCCCCTGCTGCCGCCCCAAATTGCCGAAGGCGTACTGGAACAAACCAGCCAAGCCCTCTACAACAACCAATGGCTGGAGCTGGACTACACCAACGCCAAAGAAGAGCGCAAACAACACCGCGTCATGCCCTTGGGCCTGGCCCAGCAAGGCCCGCGCATCTATTTGGTGTGCCGCTTTGAGGGCTACGACAACGAACGCAGCATGGCCCTGCACCGCATCCACAGCGCCAAGGCCAGCACGCTCACCTTCGAGCGCCCCGACTTCGACCTGGCCCGCTACGACGCCGACGGTCGCTTTGGCGTGGGCGACGGCCAAAAGGTGCGTCTGAGCTTTCAGATCGAAAAACGCCCCGGCCTGCACCTGCTGGAGTCACCCCTGTCGGCCGACCAAACCGTGGTGGACAAAGACACCCATTACGAAGTCACCGCCACCGTGGTGCAAACGCTGCTGCTCAACCGCTGGATCAACAGCTTTGGTGGGCAGATCCAGAACATGCAAAAAACTCCGGCGGGCGCATGACCGAGGCCGAAGCCATGCACGACCACTCGCAAGCCGTGGGGGCGCACATCGAAGCCTCCACCTCAGCCACGACAGTTGTCCGGTCTCTTGAAAAGACAGATCCAAAAAACCGAGGGGGGTGAGGAATGAGTGTTGAGCAGAAAACGGCTTCACTGGCTCCAAATGGCTACACCGACTTCCTGATAGAAGTCAAAACCCAGATACGCCAGCGGCAGCTCCAGGCCCTGCGAGCTGTCAACAACGAACTGTTGGCGCTCTACTGGTGGCTGGGCGAAAACATCAGCCAAAGACAAAACGCACTCGGCTGGGGCAAGGCCGTGGTCGAAAACCTGGCAAGAGACCTGCAAGCAGAGTTCCCGGGGCGCAACGGGTTTTCAGCCCCAAACCTGTGGTTCATGCGCCAGTTTTACAACGAATACCGTGACAAGCCAAAACTCCAACCACTGGTTAGAGAAATCAGCTGGTCTAAAAACTTGCTCATCATGGCCCGCTGCAAAGACGACCTGGAGCGCGAGTTTTACCTGCGGGCCACCGCCCGTTTCGGCTGGTCCAAAAGTGTGGTGCAGCACCAATTGGACAACCACAGTTACCGCCAATACCTGCTGGGGCAGACCAACTTTGACGCGCTTGTGCCCGACAGCATCAAGGCCCAGGCGATGCTGGCCGTCAAAGACCACTACACCTTTGATTTTGTAGGTCTGTCCGAACAGCACTCCGAGCGCGAGCTGGAGCAAGCCCTGGTGCGCAACCTGCGCGGCTTTTTGATTGAAATGGGGGGCGCGTTCACCTTTGTGGGCAACCAGTACCGGCTGGAGGTGGATGGCAAAGACTATTTCGTTGACCTGCTGCTGTTTCACCGTCGCTTGCGTTGCCTGGTGGCCATTGAGTTGAAGATTGGCGATTTCAAACCCGAGCACAAAGGCCAGATCGAGTTCTATTTGGACACGCTGGACCAACAACACCGCTTGGAAGGTGAAAACCCGCCGATTGGCATCGTCATTTGCCGCAGCAAAACCAAAACCATGGTCGAGTACGCCCTGCGCACAGCCAGCCATGCACTGGGCATTGCCACCTACACCGTCACCCCGCAACTGCCCGCCAGCTACCAGTCCGACCTGCCCAGCCCTGAGCAAATTGCTGCACGTCTGCAAGGCTGGACGGGGCGTGATGGTTTGGCGTTGGATGTGAATGACGGTGATTTGAACGAGGTGGAACCATGAACCTCAACCAAGATAAGCAAACCAAGGCCAAAGAAGAGCGCCAACAACACCGCGTCATGGCTCTGTACCGCGACCACAGCGCCAAGGCCAGCACGCTCACCTTCGCGCGCCCCGACTTTGACGGGGCCCGCTACGACGACGACGGCAACCACATCACCGCCGCCGTGGTGCATACGCTGCGGATCAACAGCTTTGGTGGGCAAATTCAACACGTCGAAAAAGTTCCGATGGACGCTTGACATCGCCTTGAAGCATTTATTAACCTATAAAAGGAGAAAGTATGGATAAAAAAACCAAAATGGAAAACGAATTGTCATTTGTGCAAGGCAATGGTATGTTCCCAACAGTCGAAGTAAATTTGGACAGCCTGGAAAAAGCTGGAAAAAACTTTTACCTGGATGAAATTTGTGAAGCATTGAAGTTCAAAAGAACTACGAAAAAACAAATTACTGTCTATTTGAGAGAGTCCGTCAGCATTAATTTTGGGGATTGTTGCAATTCGTTGTTTATTGGGGTGGCAGGTCCGATTAATGCATTGGATGTACTATTTGCACACTTTAGAAAAATACAAGATGTGCAAGTTCGGCTTGGCGAATTTATTCCTGCAAGTCATTCCAAAAAAATGATCCACCTTGAACAAGATGATATTTGGAAATATGAGGGGGATGGCGTCTGGATGGCCATTAATGAATTGGAGTCACTAGGCTCAGCGGAAAATAATCAAGAGGTTGAAACAGCTGATGACCTCCAAGCCGATGACGAATATCATGCAGACTTAGAAGACGAAGGGGATATCGCTGAAATACAAAAAGTGACACGACCTTTGCGCATGCGTGCGGCCAGAAAGACGGCTTCAGTGGGCACTATACGGCAAACGATTGAAACCATCTTTGGCCTACCAGAAGGCTCGGTTCAACTTTGTGGCCCAGACAAGCAGCCGCTTAGGTCGGACGCACGAATTGGCACACTGCGTAAGCGGTGGGAGTAAACCGCTTATTTTGGCCCCCGAGTACTATTAAAAAATGTGTTTTTCAAATTGGTTTTCGGGGCCATAAATTAAATCAAGGCTTTGCTTGTATATGATTAAAAATTCTTTTTTGCCTTGATTTATTTTATCTTGAGATGTTTCTGAAAACAAAATTGTCTTTTTAAAACTCTTCCATTTTATTTGTAGTCCCTTGACTTTATTGGTGTACTTGACAAGCCAGCTGTCTAATGAAATTGATTGCTTTCGGTTTGTGTGGGAGGCTTTGTTTTTATCATGTTGCCAAATTGGAATAACTTGGCCAAGTTCACGTTTATTTAACTGAATTATTCTTGTATCAATGATGTCGATCCATTGATCGGCCATGTGAATTCTATTTGCCCACCAATCACCCCCGTGGTCCCAGTATTGCGCGCTCGATTGATCCAAGGTTAAGCGTGCATCTAAAGCTGGATCAATTCCATGCTTGCTCTTATTTTGAAGTTCTCTTAATTTATCCCATTTAATATTATTTGTCATTTTGTATTGATAAGTTATTAGTGCATTATTTGGGCGCTCAAGACCTGGAGATCACGACTTCATGGCCAGTACGTTGATCTATGTAAAAGTCATTGCCGTTCTCATGCCGAACAAAAGTCAGATTTTCAGAAATCTGTTGATTTGGGATGAAATTAGAGCTGGAGGAAAGCGAACTGGCGTATTCCCAGTTGTCGGGCGTCACAACATCCACAAACAGATTGTGTGGAGGCTTGTTGGAGAAAAGATTCGGAGTCACCAGCCAACAAGTGGAAACCAAAACTGGCGGGGATTCCAATTTGAATCGCGCAAATTGCAGCCAGTTGGCTGGCACCGTAGTCCCCTGGTGTTGATCGACGACAACCATGTGCACAGCTTTGCCCGCGTCAATGAACTTCAATCCGCAAGACTGCAGTTCAATGACAAATCGCTCTACATCAGCGGAAGCCATGAATCCGACCCGTGCCAAATGATCGTCATGGCACAGCGTGTCATTGGGCACAAGTGTTAAAAAATGATCCCACCCGCCGTGGAGCAAAGTGTCTATCGCATCGATACGCACGATGACCGAAATACCTTCAACCAAAACCGCCATTGATTCCTCCTTATGAAATCAGTCCACGCGCTCACCCTCGCCAAGGTTTAGCCATCACCAACTCAATGTCCTTGCGCGAGAGCACTCTCGTGCATTGATCCCAAACTGGGGTGGCGTCGGTCACAGTTCGGCCCCAGGTCTCGTCAAAAATGTTGCCGGTTAAGTCCCGCATGTGCAGGTGGGTTTGCGCCATGGTTTGGAAGGCGGTGATGTCTTCGATCCAGTCGTCATCAATGCAATCGGGCAGCCCGCCGAAGATGTCGTAGGTGTCTTGCATCCGCTCTGACAAGGTGTTGTAAACGTCCTCGTCCCGAGTCTCGTGGTAGGTCAGGTTCAGCATGTCCACGCTGGTGCGGGCCTGGCCAAAGCGCTTGATGCGGCCCAGACGTTGCTCCAGGCGAGAAGGGTTCCACGGCAGGTCGATGTTGATCAGCGTGCCCAGCGTTTGCAAATTCAAGCCCTCGCAGGCTGCGTCGGTGGCCACCACCAGTTGCACTTCGCGGCTTTTCACCCGCTTTTTGATTTCTTCGCGCTTGAAGCTTTCAAACACACCGTTTCGGAACATGCCGCTGCGATCGGCACCGGCGTAAAGCGCCACCACCTTGTCCGGAAAGTCCTTGGTCAGCTCACTCGCCACCCAGTGCGCCGTGTCGTAATACTGCGAAAAAATGATGCAACCCAGCTCGTGCCAGGGTTTGCCATCGCTTTCGTACTGGCTCAAAAACCAGCGCACGGCGTTCAGCTTTGGGTCCACCAGCGCTTTGCGGGCCAGCTCATCGCGGATCGCTTCCAGGCACTCCACTTCGTCGTCCGTCAAGGTTTGCAGCACGCCCAGCTCCAGCTTCTCGGCCTGCTCATCGTCGGCGGTGTCATCCACGCGCCGCTCCAGCATGCGCTCCACCGTCATCAGGCCCGACATGAAGGACGAGCAAATGCGCTGCAAAAACACCGAGCGCAGCAACTGCGCACCGCGTGCCCGCTGGCTCAGCAGCTCAATGAAGTGCTCGGCCTCTTTGTAGGCCACACGAAAGGGGGCGTTGGTCATCAAGCCCTTGCCCTCAAAGGTCACGCCTCTGTAGCTGCCCAGCGGTAACTGCGGGTCCGGGTGCACATTCACTGCTATTCGGTCCAGCAGGTTCAAGTCTTCCAGCGAACGGCGTTTGCGCAGAACCACATGCCGCACAAAGGGGTTGTTGCGCCTGAAAAAATCCGTCTGCGTAGTGCGCTGCACATCCCGGCGGGTGAATGGCCCGAGGCTGGTCACCGATTCGGTCACAAGAAACTTTTTGTCGGCCAGGTTCAGTTCGTTGCGCACGCTGCGCACCAGTTGGTTGCAAGCCGCGTCCATCATGGGCGTGTCTTTGGCGGGTAAGGGCGCACGCAACAAATCCCAAGCCAGAAACTCATCCGCTGGCTTGGCTTCGCCAGTCACAAATGGGTGCGTCTCATCGCAAAAGCGCCAGCGCGAAGCCGAGTCGCGGCCCATCACATGGTCGGCACCTTGGTTCAGGATGGCCAGCAAATCCCACAGCTCACTCACTTGCGTCTGGATCGGCGTGGCCGTGCCCAAAATCACATGCTGGGCATTGCGTGCCATCTCCAGCATGAAGGCCAGCAAGTTGTTGGGCGGCGGCGTCTGTGCACCCAGCTGCCCTTTGCGCCGGGCCTTGTGGCTCTCGTCCAGTATCAAAGTGCCCAGCCGCAGTTTTTTGAGCACCTGGGCTTCGGGCGACTGGTGCACGATCAAACCCGTGGACACGATCGCCACCTGATACGGGCAACGGGCAATGTCTTCTGCTCCCCGCGTCATGATCTTGCGGCCTTCTGGGTCCAGCCAAAGCTTTTGGTTGCTCACCCACACCGCGCTCGGAATGCCCAAGCGGTCTTTCAGTTCGGTTTGCCACTGCAGGGTCAATGTGGCTGGGCACAAAATCAGCACAGGGCCATCGCCCAACAGCGAGGCCACCAGCGCCGCCGTCGCCATCGACAGGGTTTTGCCCAGACCCACTTCGTCGGCGATCAGCAAGCGGGCTTTGCCGTAGATCTCGCGGTGCTGCAAAAACGTGGACACAAACGAACGCTGCCATGGTTGCAACTGCTCGCCGCCCCGGTAAATGGGCGACTCCACCATGGCCGCAGCGGGCACATCGGCGGCAGGCACCTGCGCCACCGTCACCACCTGCCGCTCGGCAATGCGGCCAATCTCCTGAATGATCACATCGGGCAGCGGAATGCTTTCTTTCCACAGCAGCTCAAACTCCTCGTCCACCCAGTCGCACCCAGCGGGCGAGGTGTCTTCCCAAAGGATTTCGTAGTTGCTGGAAAAAGCCGACTTGCTCTCGTTGATGCTGCCCAAAAAGCTGGTGCGGCTGCCGTCTGCCAGGGTGATCACGCCCGCCTTGCCATGCAAAAACACCTTGTCTTTTGGGACCACCCGAATCTGCACCCGGCCATTGGTCAGCAAGGCGTACAGGCGCCTGTACTTTTCGGCGTGAAAGAACGCCTCGCCTTCAACCGGCTCCTGGTTCCAGCGTTCTTTCAGGGCCACGTCGCGGGCCGCTTGCGAGACCAGCACATCCTGCGGGTCCAGTTCGCTGTTGCAGACGATGCGCACGTCGGGGATGTTTTCAATCTGCTCGCCCACCAACTCCAAGATAGACGAGCGGAAATAACCCGCGATGCGCTTGTAGGACTTGGCACCTTGCAAGCGATCGGCAAGAAACACCTTGCCCAGAGGCTGGCGCAACGAAGAAAAGCGCTGAATGGAAGTCACGGTTTATCTTTGACTTCCCGGATGTAATCGCCAAGGGTTTTACTGCCGACATCCGCTTTCCACCAGTCTGAGCTGCTGGCACCGCCACGCACGATGGCAGCGGCGGCCGAACCAGACGAGAAAAATTGGTCTTGCGAAAAAGTCAATTGACCATTTATCACAACAAGGATTTCAGCATCCTGCAGCTGCTTTCTAAGCGCAGCGTAGTTTGGGTTGTGCAGCTCAAAACTGGCAGTGATGTCATTCACGGCTTGACTGTCTTTCAAGACGGTGACACCGTTTTCGGTGGTAACCAGCTTGGCCTTAATCCCTTTAGTGTTCAAGTTGAATTGAATTCCCTGTGGCAAGCTGGCATAAAGCTGAGCACGTTTACCAACAGATGCCTCGGCCAGCGCTTTTTCCTCTTGAATTGCTGCTGCCTCCTCTTCATCCTCATCCACTTCCAATTCATTTCTGAATTGCCAAAAGCCGAGGAGCGGCAGAGTCAGCAACATTTGCTGCAAGAAGTTTTCACAAAATGCCAGTTCCTCTTCAGAAAGCACAGGTGGCTTGGGCTGGTTGCCGTTCATCAACTCAACACGGCCCGCTTCTTTGGCCAAGCTGACCAGGCGGCTTTCGAGATGCTGAATGTGCGCCTTGTTCAGACGCCGACCTTCAGCCGTAAAGATCAAGCCACGGCGCCAAAAATCTTTGTTGGCCACATGGCTATCAATCCGTGCACCCACAGGGTCGCCCTCGCCGATGTACATCTTGCGGGCGCTGACCAGCAGGTAAACGGCAGGTTCCGAGTATTCCTTGCGACCTTTGACTTCACCCACCAGTTCACGCGGGAAGATGATGGCGCGACCTGTCCAATCGTCGCGTGAAGCCACGATGACACCATCCGACGAACCAGAAGGTGCAAAGAGTTTTGTTGTAAATGGGCTGCTCATGGTTTTCCTTTAAGTACCTTCTTGACGGATCAAATCGCGCAGCACGCGGGCGTTGCTGCTTTCTTCGGGGCGCAGGGCGGCGGTTTTTTGGCTGATGTAGTCGGCCATGGCCACCATGCGGTCGCGCTCGGGGTAGAAGCGGGGCACCAGATCGCGCAGCTGGTGCAACACGTCTGTCGGTTCCACCTTGCCTGCTTGCAGCAGGTGCACGGCATACAGCACGCTGCGCAATACGGTGGGGCCAAACTCGTCGGTGGCGTTCATACCGCGCTGGCCCAGTTGGGCAGCGCTTTTCAGGCTGGCTTTGTTGGCACGCACTTCGCCCATGACTTCGTCGCGCTGGCGCACCTTGAAGGCCTTGGCAAAGTTGTCGTAGTTGGACAGCACATGCAGGCCCTTGGCTTCCATGTCGAGCATCTTGAGGTAGAAGCGTTCGATGCCTGTGCAGGCTTCCCACACCCGGGCGTTCATGCCCTCGGGCAGCAGGTAGCCGTTGGCGATGTCCACCGCAAACTCGATGAGGTCATCGACCATGGTTTTCTGGCCCTTGATGCGGGGGCGCAGGGCTTCGCTGGGCATGTCGTTGCCGTCGATGGTCTGGTAGCGGGTGAGCACGCGCAGCGCGGCGGCGTAGCCGGCCATTTGCAGGTCGGCATCTTCAAACAGGTTTTCGTCGTGGTAGAGGTCTTTCACGTCCTTGCTCAGGCCAGTTAGCAAAGCCACCTGGTTCTTCACCTCGTCGGCCAGCTCGTAGGCCAGTTCGTCGCGGGCGGTGTCCTGCGCCTGGGTTCGCTTGCGCAGAACCAGCAAGATGGTGCCTTTCACGTACTGGCCATCACGCAGGGCGCTGTCGGTTTCGGTCACCACGTACCAAGCGGCCGTGACCTGCAGGCCACTGGCCCAGACGATGTTGGCCATGTCGGCCCAGATCGACTCGGACTGGTGCGTGAACATGATGATCTGCAAGCCGTTGTCGGGCATGCACTCGGCCATGCGTTTGTAAGCGTCCACCATGCTGATTTTGAAATCATGGTCTTCGCCTTTGATGGCCATGCTGCGCCGGCTGTCCCACACCCAATTGGCAAATTCAGGATGTGCATTTTTTCTAAGCCATGCAATGAAAAACTCTAAGATTTCTTCATATTTAACAGCGTCACCGTATGGCGGATCAGTTACAAAAATATCGGCATTGAAGTCAATATTGGCTGCTGGCAGTGGTTTGATGAAATGTTCCGATAGAGTAGGAAAATTTGCTGTTTTGCTTGCAAGACTATTCAGTGTGTATGTGCTTGAGCGTGTTCCGTAATTTAGAAGCGTGTTGAGTGCTTGGTTGTCAAAAACCGCTTGCACGCAGCCACCACCGCCGCTACCGTTATCCCATCGGCTTAGTCTTGAGTTTTGATTGAGGCTCTTAGCCATGCTGATTTTTTCAATTGCAGTACTGTTTGCATTGATTAAGCTTGCAAGCAACAACTGCCTTGGATTGAACAAATGGTGCCAATGCGTCCAACCGCGTTCCCGATAGAGCCGTTCGGTTTCATCCCCCTTTTCAATCCGCATGTCCGGCAGCCAGCCCTTGGCTTGCCACTCGGCTAGGTGCTTTTGTATGTAATTTGTGACCTTGGCCTCGCGGGCTTCGTCTTCGGGGGTCACGCTGCGGAATTCGGTTTCGGGGCGGCTGCTGCCGTCGTCCTTGATCCATTGCACGGCGTACAGACGCTCGTTGAAGATGTCGTTGTCGCGGAACACCACGTCTGACACGCTCCACTGGCGAAGGCGGTTTTTGTTGACGCGCACACCGTCCACCACTTCGCTGTAGTCGCCCCGGATTGTGCTGATTTTGGTGCGGTGCTCCACACCATCGACGGTGTGCACCACGCACTGATCTTGGTAGCTGCCTTTCTCGGCGGCTTTCATTTGTTTATCGCTGGCGTTGCTGGTCAGCTCAATCTTGTAACGCTTGTGGGCAGCGTCGGGCACCAACTTGGCCACCACGCGTTTGCCCTTGCTCACCACCAAGGTGGGCAGCACGGGCACCTTCCAGCCCGTCTCGGGGCAGGTGACTTCCAGGCAATACAGGTACACCTTGCCACGCCAGCCTTTGCCTTTTGGTGCGCCATCGGTCTCGATGCCCAGGGCGTCGATCTCTTCTTTGACTTTTTTGACCAGGGCCTTTTGCCCGGCTTCGATTTGCAGACGCTTTTCTGGGCTGGCCCCCACGATGTTGAAGGCACCCCAGGTGAGCATGCAGGCCACGGGGTTGAGGTCGGAGGCGTACACGTCGCAGCCCAGGCGGGCGGCTTCAAAAGGGATTTGGCCAGACCCCGAAAAGGTGTCTCCCACCTTGGGACGGCGGCCAAAACGCATGATGCCCAGCTGCTCCACCAACTCGGGGAAGTTGCTGGCCTGTGTGCCCAAGTGAGCGTTCACGTGGGGCCAAATGTGGGTGTGCACGGTGTCGGCGATTTCTTCGGCCCGCAGGACGTTGCTGGCGGTTTGGCGGTAAGGCTGCTGGGGCAACAGCTGGACTGCCAGGGCGTGTTTTTGGTCTTCGGTGAGGTCATTGCGCCACCTCAAGCGGATGGGGACGGTCTTGCCTTTGTCGTTTTCGTATTCGTAATCGTCCAGATCAAAGGGCGCTGATGTGGGTAGGCCGCTGCGGGCCTCTTCGGGGTTGGTGGTGAACCATTGCCAGACATCGTCGATGTCCAGTTGCGCCACGATGTCTTTGGGCTTGGGCAGGCCATTGCGTTTAGACAAGCTGGTGTCGTCCATGGCCATGAGCAGCTCGAAAATTTCGAGGTCGGCTTTGGGGTTGTCGGTGGCGGGCAACAGGGCACCCAGCACGCAGGCACGGTTGAGTACCAGGGGTTTGCGGCCTTTCCAGTAAGAGCCCAACGCGGTCAGCGTTTGGCCCGATCCGGCCATGCGCTCTTTGTACACGTCGATGGACAAGCGCTGCACGGGCAGCAGCTGTTCGATCAGGGCGGGGGCGTGTTGCAGGCTGAAGGGGGTGACGTTGTGCGCGGCTGGCGTTGGGCTGGCTTGGGTGTTCATCGTGGCGTGTCAAAAAGACTGAAGGTTTGCGGCGTGTCCATGAGCTGGCGCTGGCCGCTCATGCCGATGTCGGAGAGGGCGTGGAACAAGGCTTTGCGCCAGCCGCGTTCGCCGTCTTGCGCCTGGCCGCCTTGGGCGGCGGTCATGGCGTACAACCACCAGCGTTCTTCGGGGCGCAGCGTAGTCCACCGCAGGCAGATGGCATCAAGTTGTTCTGGATGCGCGTGTTCGGCAGCCCATAGCAACACGCACAACTCTTTGCCCAACATGCGGTCGAGCAGGGTTTCGCCGATGTTCCATTTGCCAATACTGGCCTTGCGTTCACGCAATCGCGCGTTGAAGTCTTTGAGCGCAGCTTCACCCAAGGGCTTCCAGTGTCTGCGGGGAAAGCAGGCGCGGGTTTCGCGCTCGGGCATGCCGTTCAGGCCCGCCAGGTAGCCAAATTCTTCGGTCAGGACCACATCACCCGCATTGCCTGCGGGCAGGTCCAACTTGAACACATGCGCACCAAAGGCGGCGCTGGCCCCAAAGCCTGTGAGCTTGATGGTGGGGGCCACGGTGGTTTTGCGCGGGGTGGCGATTTTGTTGGCAGCAGGTTCACCTTGGCTGGCTTGTGCCGTGGTGGTCGCAGCCTTGGGGGCTGCCACTGTTGTGGTGGTCGGTGTTGGCTGGGTTTTGGCCACTTTGCGCACCGTGAGGATTTTTCGCCCTAAGGGGGCCGGGGCTTGCAGGCCGGCACTGTGGGTGCTGCTGGTGGGGGTGTTCATATGGCTCTGCACTGCCCGGTGTAGTTGAAGTCAAAGGCCTGGGCAAAGTCTTTGAGGTCTTGGCCGCTTTGGAATTGCGCCCGGAAGCCCATGGTTATGGCGGTGGTGGGCTGGAAGTTTTGCACCAGGTTTTGCAGCGCCTGCGTGACTTGCTCGGCGCTGAGGTCTTGGCCCGCGATGGCGAACTGGCCAAACGCGTTGCCTTCGCTGATGCGCAGTTCCACCTCGGTGAAGACGATGTTTCGCTCTTTGGCTTTGTCGAGCGCGGCGAACACCTTGTCGCGGGCGTTGAATTGGGCGTTGTTTTGGGTGGGCCAGGCCACGGGCTGCGTGAGCGGCAGGGTGTCTGTCTCTGTGGTGTCGGTGCCAGTGCCCGTGTGCAGTTTGGGGATGGTGAAGTCACCTTTGGCTTCGATGTTGTCGGCCTGCGCAAACACCAGCAGCTTGCAGCCTTCGGCACCGACCTGGAAGGGGGCGCTGTAGTCGGTGCCGTTGCGTGGCTCCACACCGTTGAGGGTGTAGCGCAGCGCGTCGGTGCGTGGCAGCGCCTTGAGGGTGACGGTGCGCTGGCCTTGCACGGGTTCCGACAAGTGCCACTGGATGTTCAGCTTATTGGTCCAGATGTAGGGCGGGGCTGATGGGCACTGGCCAGAGCTGTCTATGGCCAAGAAGGCCACGCGCAACGCGCTGGTTTTGAGTGTGTCGTCGGTCAGGCGCGGGCTGGCGTCGGAGACTTCGCCGTCTTCGGCGTAGTGGATGCGGGTGGTGGCGGCTTTGGCGTTCAACACGCTGACCGACAAGGTGGTGACGCCTTGGTCGTCCATGCGGCCCACGGGGCTGACTTGCACGCTGGCTTGCTTGGGCTTGGGTTTTTTGGTCACATGGCCGTTGCCCAGGTCTTCCCATTTGCCTTCGGTGCAGGCACGGGTTTTGATGCGCTCCAGATCACCCGCAGGCAAAAAGTACATGGAGCAATCGGTCTGCGCTTTGTCCTTGATGTCGGCCCAGGAGGCTTCGTCTTGCTGGCCAAACAGGCGCTCGATGCGGCTGCGCACGGCGTTGAATTTGGTCGCATCTTGCCAGTCGAGGTAGAGCTTGACGGGGTCTTTGGTCAGGGTGAGTTCAACGCGGGCTTCGCCGTCGCTGGAGTTTTCGGCCTGCTCCAGGTTTTTGGCCTGCAGCATGGGTTTGCCTTGGCCCACTTGAAATGGGAAGAGCAGTTTGTCAAACAGGGTTTTGATGACGCCTGTGAAGCTCAGCTCGAACTGTTTTTGCAGCTCCTGAAAGTCTGCCCACTGCGGGCCTGTGGGTTCGATCTTGCGCTGGGCAATGGCTTGCTCGGCGGCGTAGACCATGCGGGCAGATTCTTGGAGTTTGCCCATTTCAAACGAGCGCTCGCCCGAGAGCACCAGCAGGTTGTTGCGGCGGGTGATGCCGTCGCTGAAGATGTTGCCGATTTCTTCGGGCGGCAGGTTGGAGTTGGGCGGCACGATGGCGAGTACGCGGTGCGTGGCCACGGCAGCTTGGATTTCGTCGATCTTGGGCAGGGCCAGCACTTTGCTGTAGGCCGATTTGCGCCGAGGCTCGTACATCTGAGTCAAGCGGTTGGCGATCAGCTCGTTGACTTTGGGGTCGGGTGCACGTTCGGCCAAGCCCGCCAGCATCTTGGTGAGGTTTTCGAGCTTGTCGAAGTAGATGCGGCCTTCACCCGTTTTGTGCATGTACCAGGCCGACTTTTGCAGGTCTTCCAGCGCGGCTTCAAAAAAGCTCAGGTCCACGTTGGGGGCAGCCAGGCATTCCAGCGTTTCGGATTTGGTGAGGCCTTTGACCGGGTTGAGCGCGGTGGACATGCTGGAGATCAGCAGCAGGTTGGCGACTTGGGTGGCGGCGTCGTTGCCCGTGTTGGCATCGATGATTTGGGCATGGGCGCTGCCGTCGGTGCCGTAGATGTCGCGGGAGACAGCGATCTCCAGGCGGGAGATTTGCTAGACTTTGCTGCGCACTTCTTCGATGGACAAGTCAAAGTGCTGCGGACCAATGAGCAGCACGTCGTCGGCCTTGCGGGTCCAAGCCGAATGGAGCAGGCGCGAGGCCAGCTCCATCAGACCCCGGGTTTGCTGGAATTCTTTGTTCTCTTTGAACAGCGAGAAGATGTGTTTCATCTGCGGATGAAACGGGTAGGTCTGCTCAATTTCGGCGGCGATTTGCTCGGGCGTTTTTTGCTGGTTGACTTGGCGCGAGCGCTGGGCTTGCTCCACGCTTTTGGCAAATTGCTGGGCCAGGTTGCGAACCTGGTTTTCGTCGGGCAGCTCGGCAAACAAACGCTTTTTCAGAATGGCGTAGGTTTCGTCGCCCGCCAGGTCCACCGGGGTGATGTTGAAGGCGGTGCGGCCCAGCTCCAGCTTGGCGTTCTCAAGGGCCGAGTTGATCATGGCCGTGCCGTCGGCGTGTGAGGCGTCGAGGTCGGTGATGATGACGCAGACGTTGGCGCACTTTTGTGCGGCGACCATCAAGTTGGACAGCGCGGTTTGCACCACGTCGGCGATGGTGCCTGCACCCACTTGTTGGGTGCGGTAGTAGGCGAAATACGGCGGCATTTCGTCCAGCATGATGAGCGCCGGGCCGGTGAGTTTGGCAAACAGCTCGTTCCAGTGGTTCAGGCCGGGCGCTTGTGCGCCAGTTGCAAAAAACTGCGGATGCCCCAGCTCGCTGGCGATGCGGCCCCAAAAGAAGTCGTTGGGTTGTTCGCGCCCGTTAAAAAAGGTGACCTGCGCCGCGCCAAAGTTGTACTGGCTGGTGGTGGCGCTGAAAAACTCAGACCGCAAAACCGGGTGGCGGGCCAGAAAGGCCATGGTTTTGATCAGGTGGGTTTTACCGCCGCCCATGGCCTGCTTGAGCCTGAACACCGGGTGACCGCCTTTGGTGCCCGACAAGCGCTTGAAGCCTTCCTTGACCAGCTCTTGCATGCCGTGTGTGAGGTAAGACTGCTTGAGGAATTTGCGCCCCTCTTCTTCTTGCAGTGTTTCTTGACCGATGTGTTCAATGGCGTCGTTGATGCGGATGTGCAATGCGCCTTCGTTGAGAGTGCAGGCTTGTTTGACGGTCAAGTACATGGGGTAAGCAGCTTGGAAATGGGTTGAAAGTGATGACCTGAAAACGGTGCAGCGCTTGGGCGCTGCGGCGTGATTTCCGGTAAGTTTTTTTGTGATTTTCTGTACACATTATTGCAATTTCTGGTTGTTATATTCGGCTTAAAAGCATCTTATTTTTGATGCAATTCGTTAAAAACAACCAATTAATGAAATTTGTTGGTGTTGCTGGTCTGGGTCGGTATCTTGGTCATTCATCCACATGATTCAATCGTTTTTCAAACAAGCGCACGACAGAGAGCGTCAAGCTTGTGATGTGCCCCGTTCCCGCTAAGCCTGTCAAACCCATAATTTCGCTGCCTAGTGCCGACAAGCTCAAGCGCGACATGACCCGCGTGGCTGTGCTGCTGCGCAAGCAGCTGCAGATCGAGCACGCGCCGCACATCTCGCCCCAGGCCCAGTTGGTCAAGCTGGCCGACAAGATCAGCAATGTGCGCGACACCCTGGCCTCGCCACCCGCCGATTGGTCGCCTGAGCGCAAACAGGCTTACTTCGACTGGGCCGCCGCCGTGGTCGCAGGCCTGCGCGGCGTGCACCCGGGGCTGGATGGGGTGTTTGATGGGCTGTATGCGCGGAGGTTGGCTTTGCCTAGACAGGCCAAGCGGCCCGATTCATCAAGGGCTTGATATTTGATGCATTCAGTGGCTCACTTGGCGGGATAAAAATACATCAGGAGGGTAGCTTTAAAGCTACAATCAACATGTTTCTATTGAAGCACTATGTCAGCCCACAGGGGGTGGACTTGTTTGGTTTGTGGCTGAATGCGCTGCGCGACAAACAAGCCCGAGCCAAAGTTTCGGCACGCATGCTGCGATTGCAAAACGGGAATTTTGGCGATTGCAAGCCTGTGGGGGCGGGTGTTTGGGAGCTGCGTATCGATTGGGGCCCTGGCTACCGTGTTTATTACGCATTGGCAGACAAAAAAGTGGTGCTGCTTTGCGAAGGCGGCGACAAGCGCTCGCAGCAAGCCGATATCGACCGGGCCGTGGAGCGATGGATTGACTGGCAAACAAGGAGTTCGAATGATCCAACCCGTAAAACATGATGACTGGCTTTTTGCCCAGCTCCAGGATGCCGAATTTGCTGCCGAGTATTTGAATGCGGCCAATGAGGATGACGATCCCCAGACGTATTTGGCCGCTTTGCGCAAGGTGGTGGAGGCGCGTTGTGGCATGACGGCGTTGGCTGCGCAGACGCAGCTGTCGCGAGAAACGCTTTATCGCACCTTGTCAGCCCGGGGCAATCCCACCATCAAAACTTTGGCCGCTGTGCTCAAAGCCACGGGCCTGAAAATTTCCATCGCTCCGGCATCTTGAGCCACGCAGGCTGGCCAATAAGTTCCAGACACGCCATGTGAACTTGCCCCTCTGCGACGCAAGATGTCTTGGGCATTCTGAAAATCGTATTGAGCCGCTCGGGTGAGCGGCCTTTCATTTTCAGGAGGGTCCGATGGGGCAGATCGATTCAGTTCGGGCGGTGCGCGACACCTGCATAGCCTTGGCGTGGGATGGCGTGCGTTCCGTGCGCGTGCATGCGCCGGGCGGCTTCAACCTTCAGTCTGTAGTGTGGACCGCATGGCGCGAAGGTTTGCAGCCCCATTGCCGCGTGCGCTATTGGGACGTGTGGTACCCGCAACTGGCGGCGGGCCGCAAGCGCTTTGTGGTGTGGGTGGCGGCGTGAGGGGCTACTATTGATCCGGCACGCTGAAGTTTGAAATGTGTGCGACATGTCATCTCGTAGGTCGGCACTCGCAGAGTCCGACATGATGGGTTTCGCCGCAGGCTCATGTCGGGGTCTTCGACCGCCGACCTACAACATCTTTGTTGAGCCTTGAAAACTTCTCAGGGCCGAATCAATAAGATGGGGGGGCACAACAGCCGAAGGCATGGCCCCCTGATCCGGTTGAGACTGACAGAGGGGTTAAGCCAGGGATGGCAGGTGGGGGTTCAGCACCACGCCGCAGCGCTCCAGGCGTTTTTTCATGCAGAGCACTTGCGCGTCTTTGCTGTGCAGGGTGGCGGTGTGAGCCACGGCCAGGTCGATGAACTTTTGGTCGTCGGCGTCTTTGCAGGCGTAGGGGGCTTTGGGCGCGTCGGGCTGCAGTTGGGCCCAGCGGTCAAAGTGGCCCAGCACGGCGCTGGCGGGCAATTGGCGGTGCATGAGGCGTTTGGCGATTTGCGGGTAGGCCAGCACGCGGGCCAGTTCTTCGCGCATGGCGGCTGTGGCCAGCCACTGGGTGCTGCCGAGCTCCACGCTGGTGCGCAGGGCCTCGGCTTGGGGCTCGTCAAACACCCACAGGTCGAGCACGATGTTGGTGTCCAGCACGCGGCGCACGGGGGCTTGGGCCAAGTCTGCGCCCGGACCTTCATTCAAGGCCGCGGCCACCTCCATGCGCCCCTGAGCGCCCACCTCCAGGCTCATGGTGCAGATGTTCCCGATGTGTCGGTGCCGGGCGTGCCCGCTGGGCTGCTCGTGCCGTCGCCAGCCACGCGCTTCAAGCTGCCTTTGATCATGTCAAAGCGGAACAGGCGGCATTCGATGGGGCCGTTCCACATGGGCACGCGGCGCGATTCTTTCAGGCGCATTTTGCTGGGCAGCTTCAGGTCGGGCGTGAGCATCCAGGCGCTCCAGCCGCTGTAGTTTTTCTTCCAGTGGCTGGCCAGTTGGGCGAAGAAGTCGCCGCCGTCGTCGGTCTGGGCAGTCTCGCGGTGGTGGCTTGGGGTGGCAGCTCGGGAACTGGCCAGGGCACCCGGCTGGAAGTTGTCACGCCCACGCCCGGCCACACCCGCTGCGGCAATGCGCTCGCCATAAGGCGGGTTGAGCAGCATCACGCCTGGTGTCTCGCTGGGGGGCATGCGTTGCAGCGCGTCGCCGCCCCGGAACTCGATCACACCCGACACGCCTGCGCGTTCGGCATTGCGCTCGGCAAAGTCGACCATGCGGAAGGCCACATCGCTGCCAAAGATCGGCGCGGTGGGTTCGTGTTCGTGGTCGCGGGCTTCTTCGATCAGGCCTTGCCAAACGTGGTTCTGGAAGGGTAGTAATTTCTCGAAGCCAAAGCGGCGCTGCAAACCGGGCGCGATGCCGCAGGCGATTTGCGCCGCTTCGATCGGGATGGTGCCGCTGCCGCAGCAGGGGTCGTACAGGGGCACGGTGGCGTCCCAGCCGCTGGCCGCGATCATGGCGGCGGCCAGGGTTTCCTTCAAAGGCGCGTCACCCTTGTCGGTGCGCCAGCCACGCTTGAACAGCGGCTCGCCCGAGGTGTCGATGTAGAGCGTGGCCGTTTCGGGCGTCAGGTGCGCGTAGATGCGCACATCGGGCCAGGCGGTGTCGACGCTGGGGCGCTCGCCGCGTTTGGCGCGAAAGCGGTCGGCCACCGCGTCCTTGATCTTGAGCGCGGCAAAGTTCAGGCTGTTGAGCGGGCTGTGCTGCGCCGTGATGTCGATCTTGAAAGTTTGCTTGGGCGTGAACCAGATTTCCCAAGCCACTTCGCTGGCGGCGTTGTACAGGTCGTTCTCATTGCGGTAATCGGTGACCGACAGCTGCACCAGCACGCGCTGGGTCAGGCGGCTGTGCAGGTTGATGCGCAGGGCGTCGCGCCACGAGGCGCGGGCCATCACGCCGCCTCGGCCGCTCATCAGGTCGTGGCCCGTCAGGCCCGTGATGTGGTGGACCTCATCGGCCAGGATGCCCTCGATGCCGGCGGCGCAGGGAAGAAAAAGTGTCAAGGCGTTCAAAGCAGTCCAAACGAGAAAAGAATCGGTGATTTTCCTCTACTGGTGCCGGATTGACGAAGAGACGTGATTGTTTTGCAAATCTCATGGTTCACCATAAGTTAAAAAGCACTCAAATAAAGGTTACATTTGAAAATCAAATGACTCAAAAAAGGTTGATTCATGTCCAGCGGCACATTCCAATGGGTGACACGGCGCACAGTGGTTCTGTTTGGACGGTTGGCTTGCGAGGTGATGGCCGCCTTGCTGGCGCTGTGCTTGTCGGCAGGGCTTGTGCTGGCACAAGACACGCCGCAGAACCCTTTTGATGCCAAGGGGCCGCAATTCAATTGGGTTTTGAATGACAATCCCGCCGGTTTGTGCGCGCGGGCCAGCAAAGATGGTACGCACACAGAAGCCGATGCCTGCAGCTACTGGGTGCAGCAAGAGCGGCGCTGCACGCTGGTCACCAAACCGGACAAAGCCTCGCACCATGTGTTGGGTGTTCTTTTTTCAGCCTGTCAGCGGGGCTTGCGTGCTTAAGAAATGGGCACTGTGCTGCTGCGCGAGCCTGATGGGCTGTGCGGTGGACAATCCGCTACTCTTACCGCACAAGAGTTTTATTCCGGTTGCGCCAGTAGACCGCGTGTTGGCTGCACCAAAGATCGAGCACCGGCGCATGGCCAACAGCCGTTTGTTGTGTGACTTGTCCACGGGCGCCCGCATGAGTCAGGCGTGCGCCGTGTGGAATGTCAAAACCAATGTCTGCACCATCATTACCGAGCCGCATGCCCCGTATGAAGTGTTAGGCCATGAGGTTCGGCACTGCTTTGAAGGGCACTTTCACTGACCCTGGATGTCTACCCAGGCGCATCCGTTGTAGGTCGGGGGTCGAAGACCCTGACGGTTTCAGCCGCTCATGCTTTTGCGCAAATTGGCCGGGGCAATGCGCAAGGCTTCGCGGTACTTGGCCACGGTGCGGCGAGCGCAGTCAATGCCTTGCTCTTTGAGCATTTCCGAAATCTGGTTGTCGGACAGTGGTTTGGCCGTGCTTTCGGCCGCGACAAACTGTTTGATCAGGGCCCGCACGGCGGTGCTGGATGCGGCGCTGCCGCTGTCGGTGCCCAGGCCCGAGCCAAAGAAATATTTCAACTCGAAGGTGCCTTGCGGCGTGGTCATGTATTTGGCCGTGGTCACCCGGCTGATGGTGGACTCGTGCATGCCCAGCTCGTCGGCAATCTCGCGCAACACCAGCGGGCGCATGGCCAGTTCGCCGTGCGTCAAAAAGTTCTTTTGTCGCTCCACGATGGCGGTGGACACGCGCAAGATGGTGTCAAAGCGCTGCTGAATGTTCTTGATGAACCAGCGGGCCTCTTGCAGGCGCTGCTGCAAGCCCGCATGGTTGTCGCCCTTGCCGCCGCGCAGGGCGTTGGCATAGATGTCGTGCACGCGCAGTTTGGGCATCACGTCGGGGTTGAGCTGGATGCGAAATTGGGGGGCACCGCTTTTGCGGGTGTTCACCACCAGCACGTCCGGGATGATGATGTTTTGCTCGGCCAGCGCAAACGGCCTGCCCGGTTTGGGTTCGAGCCGCGCCAAGAAGGTGATGGCGGTTTTGATGCGCGCTTCGCTCAGACCGCACAAGACGGCCAGCCGTTTGAAGTCGCGTTTGGCCAGCAATTCCAGCGGGTGTGTGCAAACGGCCAAGGCCGTGTGGGCCACTTCCTCCCCGGGTTCGTCGGCAAGCCGGGCCTTGATCTGGATGCGCAGGCATTCGGCCAGATCGCGGGCGCCCACGCCCACCGGTTCGAGCGATTGCAGCAAGCCCAGGGCCACGGTGAAGCGGTGTACCAATTCATCGCGTTGTTCGACGTCTTCTTCACCGGCCAGGCTGGCAGCTAACTCGGGCAAGGAGTCGGTCAAATAACCATCGTCGTTGAGTGATTCGATCAAAAAGCGCAGCGCCGCCCGGTCAATCTCGGACAGGCGCAATGACAAGGCCTGACGGTGCAAAAAGTCGGTGAGTGAGCCCGTGTTGCGAGCCAGCTCGACGGCGTCGGCGGTTTCTTCGCCCTTGTTGTGGCGGGCGGGGGCGTCACCGCCCCATTCGCTGTCGTCGGGGCGCATGTCCACGCTGCCGTCACCGTCCCAGCTTTCGGCCACGTCGGTCACGGCTTCGTCACGGGTTTCGCTGGCGCTGTCATCGCTGCTGCTGGCGGTGCTGGCACTTTCGCTCACGCGGTCACCCAGGCTCACCCGCGCATCGGCCTGGTCAATCCCAAAGGCCTCTTGCGGTGCTTCTTCTGCGGCGCGTTCCAAAAAAGGGTTGTCGTCCAGCATCTGGTCGACTTCTTGCGACAGCTCCAGCGTGGACAGCTGCAGCAAGCGGATGGATTGTTGCAGCTGGGGCGTAAGCGCCAGGTGCTGGGACATGCGCAGCGACAAACTGGGTTTCATGCCGGGGCTTTCATGTCAGGACACAGCATGCCGGGCATCACATGCGGAAGTGTTCACCCAAGTACACCCGGCGTACATCGGCGTTGGCCACGATCTCGTCAGGTGTGCCTTCGGCCAGCACCCGGCCCTCGCTGATGATGTAGGCGTGGTCGCAAATGCCCAGCGTTTCGCGCACGTTGTGGTCGGTGATCAGCACGCCAATGCCACGTTGCTTGAGAAAGGCGATGATGCGCTGGATTTCGATCACGGCAATCGGGTCGATGCCTGCAAAAGGCTCGTCGAGCAGGATGAAACGCGGGTCAGTGGCCAGCGCCCGGGCGATTTCGACCCGGCGGCGCTCACCCCCGGACAGGGCCACCGCTGCCGAGTCGCGCAAATGGTCTACGCGCAAATCGGCCAGCAATTCACTCAGGCGTTGTTCCACGGCGTCGCCGCTCAAGGGGCGACCTTGGGCGTCGGTTTGCAATTCAAGGATGGCGCGCACGTTGTCAGCCACCGACAGCTTGCGAAAAATCGAGGCTTCTTGCGGCAGATAAGACAGGCCCATGCGTGCCCGTTTGTGGATGGGCAAATGCGTCACGTCCTGTCCGTCGATCAGGATCTGTCCGCCGTCGGCGCGCACCAAGCCCACGATCATGTAAAACGAGGTGGTCTTGCCCGCGCCGTTGGGGCCCAGCAAGCCGACCACTTCACCCTTGTCCACTTGCAGCGAGACATCGTGAACCACTTTGCGGCTGCCATAAGCTTTTTTCAGATGGCGAGCCTCCAGGCGGCTGGCAGGGGCGGTATCACTCATGGTTTTTTGCTTTCGCCAACGCTCGGGCTGGTGCGCAGTGTGGGTGCGGTGGGCGCTGTGGGTGCTGCCTGTGGTGTGGCGGCGTTTTGACGCGGGGTGAGCACGGCGCGCACGCGTTGGTTGCGCTCGGTCGCTTGCCCGGCCGTTTGTCCAGCTGTGGGGCGGACCTGTTTCTGGCCGTCCACGGTCATCACTTCGGTGGTGTTGTTGAAGACGATTTTTTCGCCATGGATCTGGTCGGCCAACTGGGCGCCGCGCAACAGGCGCACTTCGGCGCGCTGGATCAGGGTCACCACATCGGCCTGGTTGTCATAGATGGCCATTTCGGCTTCACCTTCGGTGAACTCATCCAGGCCTTCGCGTTTTTGGCGAAAAAACACCCGTTCATTGGGTGCAGCCCAGAGTTTGGCGACTTGTTTGCCTTGGGTGTCTTGTTGCACTTCCATGCGGTCAGCGCGCAGCACCAGCGTGCCTTTGACCGCTACCACCCCGCCATTGAACTGGGTCAGCTGCTTGGTTTCATCGTGGCGCATGGTGTCGGCCTCAATGTGCATGGGCTTGTCCCGGTCGGCCTTTTCGGCCCAGACGGGCGCACACAGCAGGCCGAGGCTCAAGGCCAGGAGGCACATGGGGTGGAGGGTGGACTTTGAGGGCATGAATCTTGCTCGTGACAATTTTTGATTGTAGGCGCAAGGGTCTGGATTCAGGCCTTCAGAGGGGCTCGGAGCCGAAAAAAAGCCAGGTATGTCGGAGCTGAAGCCATCGACCGACTAGGCAAGCCCGTCATTTTCGTAGGTCGGCGGTCGAAGACCCCGACAAGGGGCGTGTGCCGAAGCCAGCAACGTTGGACTCTTCGAGTGCCGACCGACAAGCCCACCCTGCAGCAGCTTTGCGCACAGCGCACAGGCCTTGAGGCCTGAAACCAGGGGCTCAGCGCGCCTGACGGGTCTGCGCGATCAGGGACTCGGCCACTTTCAGTGCGCGCTCCATGCTGCCGGCCAGGGTGCCGTCCACGTAGTAGCGGCCGGCCACACCCAGCGAAGGCACGCCTTCTATCTTGAAATCGTTTTGCAGCTGGACGGCACGCTTGAGCTTGCTGGCTACGCCAAAAGATTTGTAAATCTCGCTGAATTTGGCTTTGTCCACGCCCTGTTTTTCGACCCAGGCCAGGATGCTGGCGTCCGTGTTCAGGGCTTGCTTTTCAGCATGCACGGCCACAAACACCTTGGCGTGCAGGCTATCGAGCAGGTTCATCGCTTCGAGTGTGAAGAACAGGCGTTGCTGTGGGGCAAAGTCTTCCCGAAAAGCCACGGGGATGCGGCGCACCACCACGTCCTTGGGGGCGGTTTTGACCCATTGGGCAAAACTGGGCTCAAACATATGGCAGTGCGGGCAGCTGTACCAGAAAAACTCGATCACCTCGATCTTGCCTTTGTCCACTTCGGTAGGCAGTGGGCGGTCCAGCGTCAGATAGTCCTTGCCCGACTTGAACAAGGCGGCTTGCGCCCAGGCGATAGAGGTGCTGAGGGCTGTGCCGGCGGCGAACAGGGCGGAAGAAAAGAGACGGCGTTTCATGGGGGGCTCCAAAAAAATGAAGGGGCTCTACGGAAATCAGCGCTGAACGCGCACCAAGGTGTTTTCAATGCCACCGCCGTCGAGCTGCTTGCGCACGCGCTCAGCAGCATTTTTGTCGGCAAAGGCGCCCAAGCGCACCCGGTACACGGTGCGTCCTGCCTGATCGCGTTCAGAGACTTTGGCGTCCAGCCCCATCAGGGCCAGTTTGGCTTTTTGGGCATCGGCGTCGCCACTGGTGCGGTAAGCGCCGACTTGCACGAAATAGTCAAAAGGATCGTTGGCAGGCGTGCTGGTCGCCGCAGGTGTGGACAAGCCTGCCTTGGATTTGGCCAGATCGCCCAGCGGGTCAGCGGTAACGGCTGGACGGGGTTCTCCTTTGGCGCTGTCGCTGTGGGGCTTGTCAGCAGATTTTTCTGCCGATTTGTCTGCTGTTTTTTCCACGGGTTTTTCGGCCGCTTTGTCACTGGGGTTGTCTTCGGCGCGAGGGGGCTGTGTGGCCGGTGTGGCGGGCACCTCAGCCGGAGGCTTGGGCTGCAATACGCTGTTGGGATTCCAGTCCTTGTTTTTCTGGGTTTCTGCGTTGTCCTGCTCGGTGGTGCGGGGCTGGTTTTTGCTGGAAAAGGGCGTGGGCACCTTGGTCACATAAATGGCCACGGCCAGGGCCAGGCCCAGACCGAGCACCAGGCCCATGATGAAGCCCAGAAAAGTACCGCCGCGTTGAGTGTGTGTGTTCATCGTGAATTACATCTTGACGGGCGCAGACACGCCCAAAACCTTCAAACCATTGCGCAGCACCTGCGCGGTGGCCGCCACCAGCGCCAGACGTGCTTTTTTAACCGCTTCGTCGTCCACCAAAATGCGCTCGGCATCGTAGTAGCTGTGGTACTGTGAGGCCAGGTCGCGCAAATAGAAGGTCACGTCGTGCGGCGCGAAGTCGTTGGCGGCAGACGTCAGCATCTCGGGGTACTTGGCCAGGGCCAGCATCAGCGCGTGGGCTTGCGGGCTTTGCAGGGCAGAGAGGTCTGCATGCGTCAGGCTGGCGGTGTCCCCCCCCCAGGCATTCAGCACCGAACAGATGCGTGCGTGGGCGTACTGAACGTAATACACCGGGTTGTCGTTGTTTTGCGCCAGCGCCAGGTCGATGTCGAAGATGTATTCGGTGTCGGGCTTGCGCGACAGCAGGAAAAAACGCACCGCATCCTTGCTGGTCCACTCGATCAGGTCGCGCAAGGTCACGTAGCTGCCTGCGCGCTTGGAGATCTTGACTTCTTCGCCGCCACGCATCACGCGCACCATGGTGTGCAGTACGTAATCGGGGTAGCCCTCGGGAATATCGACATGGGCCGCCTGCAGGCCTGCACGCACGCGGGCGATGGTGCCGTGGTGGTCGGTGCCCTGGATGTTCACCACGCGGGTGAAGCCGCGCTCCCACTTAGTGATGTGGTAGGCCACATCGGGCACAAAGTAGGTGTAAGTGCCGTCGCCCTTGCGCATGACGCGGTCTTTGTCGTCGCCGTAGTCGGTCGATTTGAGCCACAGGGCGCCGTCTTGCTCGTAGGTCTTGCCTGCGTCCTTGAGTTTTTGCACGGCCGCGTCGACCTTGCCGCTGGTGTACAGGCTCGACTCCAGGTAGTAGTTGTCGAACTTCACGTCGAAGGCTTTGAGGTCCAGGTCCTGCTCGTGGCGCAGGTAGGCAACGGCAAACTGGCGCATGCCATCCAGGTCGTTCACATCGCCACTGGCGGTGAACTCTCGGTCGTCGGACTTGACGGTCTTTTTGGCCTGAAAGTCGTTAGCGATGTCCTGGATGTAGTCGCCGTTGTAGAAGGCTTTGCTCTCGGGGTTTTCGGGGTCAATTGGCCAACCATCGTCGCCGGGCTTGACGCCACGGGCGCGCATTTGTGTGCTCTTGGCCAGCGTGCCGATTTGCACGCCCGCGTCGTTGTAATAGAACTCGCGGTAAACCTGCTGGCCTTGCGTGGCCAGCAAGTTGCAGATGGCGTCGCCCAATGCCGCCTGGCGGCCGTGGCCCACATGCAAAGGGCCGGTGGGGTTGGCAGATACAAATTCGACCAGCACCTTGCCCGATTGAGCGGGCTGCTGGCCAAAACAGTCGGCCGCTTGCAGCACTTCGTGCACCACGGCCTGCTTGGCGGTGTTTTTCAGGCGGATGTTGATGAAGCCCGGACCCGCCAGTTCGATGGCTTCCACCCAACGCTCAAAGGCGGGGGTGGTTAGCAAGGCGGCACGCAGCGTTTCGCCCAGTTGCCGGGGGTTTTGCTTCAGGGCTTTGGCCAGCTGCATGGCAGCGGTGCAGGCCAGGTCGCCATGGGCGGCCACTTTGGGAGATTCAAAGGCGGCACGCGAACCGGCACCGGTTTGGAGTTTTTCAAGTTCAGCCGACAAAGCGGCGAGCAGATGTTGTTTGACAGAAAGCATAGACGGCCATTTTACGGGGCGTGTGGCGGTATCCGGTAATGTCGGACTCTTCGAGTGCCGACCTACGGGGTGGTATTTGTCTGTGGTCAAAGACCCTGGCATTTGCGTCGGCGTTCTGGGGTTATGCTTTGCGGCGTTCAATGGGGTTCGTTTCTGGTGGAAACGGGCGCCGTTCGGTCTTTTGTCAATTCTGGAGAAATGTGGCATGTCCCGTCTGGCCCGCACCCAAGATTCGCTGACGCTGTCGTGCGTCATGCCCGCCTACAACGAGGCCCGCAACTTGCCCCAGGTGGTGCCCGCCGTGCTGCAAGTGCTCAAGACCTTGGCGGCGCGGGTCGAAATCATCCTCATCAACGATGGCAGCCGTGACAACACGGCCCAGGTGGCCCGAGACCTGTGTGCCCAATGGCCCGAGGTGGTGTTGCTCGACTTGTCGCGCAATTTTGGCAAGGAAGCGGCCCTGACTGCCGGGCTGGAAGCGGCCCGTGGCGACGTGGTGGTGCTGATGGACGCCGACGGCCAGCACCCAGTGGAGCTGGTGCCCCTGATGCTGCAAAAGTGGCGCGAAGGCCTGGATGTGGTCTATGCCGTGCGCCGTACCCGCGAGGACCAATCGGCTTTGCATGGCTGGTTGACCGGCTGGTTTTACCGCCTGATCAACTGGGGCAACCGGGTCGAGATTCCGGCCAATGCGGGCGATTTCCGGCTCATGGACCAGCGGGTGGTGCAGGCGCTCAATGCCTTGCCCGAGCGCAACCGATTCATGAAGGGGCTTTATGCCTGGGTGGGCTTTCCCAGTGTGGCGGTCGATTACGAGCCCCTGCCGCGTCAAGCCGGGCAAAGCAGCTTTGGCCTGCGCGGGGCGTTTTCGCTGGCGCTCACGGGCATGCTGGCGTTTTCCACGGTGCCCTTGCGCTTGCTGACCACGGTGGGCTTGATTTTGGCCTTCACGGCCATGGGCTATGGCGCCTGGGTGGTGGCCGAGTATTTTTTATGGGGCATACGGGTGCCAGGTTACGCCACGATTGTGGTCAGCGTCATGTTTTTCAGCGGCATCCAGCTGTTTTCGCTGGGCCTCATGGCCGAATACGTGGGGCGCATTTATGACGAGGTCAAGCGCCGCCCCAACTATTTACTCAAGGACCGCACAGGCGCTGGCTTGCAGGCCCCCCCTGGACAGGACGCGGCGTGAGGCGAGATGGGCTGCACTCGGGCGTTTGGTTTGGGCTGGTGGGTGCCGGCGCCGCCCTGACCCACATGGGCGTGTTTGCGCTCTTGCGCCATCACTGGTGGCCCGAGCTGGCCAATGTGGCGGGCTTTGTGGTGGCTTTTGGCCTGAGCTTTGTAGGCCACCGCTGGCTCAGCTTTGCAGGCAGCGCCACCACCCTGGGGCAAAGCTTTCGCCGCTTTGCGCTCACGGCCCTGGCGGGTTTTGCCTGCAATGAAGCCGCCTTTGTGCTGTTTTACCGACTGCTGAACTGGCCTTCACTGCTGGCGTTGTTTCTGGCCATGGTGATCGCGGCAGGACAGACCTTTGTCTTCAGCCGGTTTTGGGCTTTCCGTCGATGAAGGCTTGTTTGGTTTTTGCCCATTGCTGCAGCCAAACACTTGGGTGACCAATCGACCACATCAACTGGATTTACACGCTTCGATCTCAATGACGCGAGTGGCTGAGCAATGACGGGAAAGGCGCGTTGCCATGACGAACATCCTTGAGTCAAGGCGCCATGCTTGTCCATGCGACAAGGTGAAGACGTCGACTGCGCAAGCCCATCAAACATCTCAGGCGATACGCGTTCTACGCTTTTCTAATGTAAACATTTAAATTAATTTTTAATTAAAATTTAGATTTTTTTTGTAATTTTTTTCGTTACCATCTTTCCATTTTCTGGCAGACGTTTGGTCAGAAATCACGAAGAGTAAGCAATGCGAATCAAGCACACAAAAAATAATTCAGCGGCAAAAAAATTAACAAGCTCGGCGCTCTTGACCTTGCACTGCATTTGGGCCCATGCGCAAATAGCTCCCCCTGCAGTCAATGATTTATCGACCGAACAAGAGCGGCGTGCACAAGACCGAATCACGCAACAAAGGCAGGCCCAGGAAAAAACAAGGGATGTGAAGCTCCCTGCTCCAGCGTCATTGCCAGAGGCGTTGTTGCCGACAGATGAAAGTCCCTGCTTTAACATTCAACTCATCACCCTCGATGCCGGGCTGGACCCACTTGCATTGAGCTTGATGCATGGCCTTGAAAAAACCGCCCATGGCGTGCCGGATAACCCGGTGGGGCGTTGCATAGGTGCCAAAGGCATCCAACTGATCATTGACCGACTTCAAAACCAATTGATCGCCAAAGGCTTTGTGACCAGCCGCATTCTGGCCAGCCCGCAAAATCTGCAAACCGGCACGTTGGCACTTCAATTGGTCTATGGCAAGGTCAACAGCATCCAGTGGCAAGACCCTCAAGCGGGTGCCCAACACCGAGCCACACAATGGAATACGGTTCCCATACAACCCGGTGACATTCTTAACTTGCGAGACATCGAGCAAGCTTTGGAGAATTTCAAGCGCGTCCCAACTGCCGAAGCAGACATACAAATTGCACCTGCTTCAGAACCCGGCTACAGCGATATTCGCATTCAACACAGCCAGCCCTTTCCGTTTCGCCTCAACATCTCTGCCGATGACAGCGGCATGCCGAGCACAGGCAAATACCAAGGCAGCACAACCCTCAGCTACGACAACTGGTGGACCCTGAGTGATTTGTTTTACGTCACCTTGAACCGTGATCTCGGTGGGGCGGAGCCTGGCGCACGCGGCACCAAGGGATACACCGTGCATTACTCATTGCCCTTGGGCTATTGGCTTTTCTCAACGACCCAAAGCTACAACCGTTATCACCAGACCGTTGCAGGCGCTCAACAGGATTACCTGTACAGCGGAACCAGTCGAAACACTGAAGTCAAACTTTCTCGCATCATTCATCGCGACGCGGTGGGAAAAACCACAATCAGTGTCAAAGGATTTCAGCGTCAATCAAGAAACTTCATTGACGACACAGAAGTCCAGGTTCAGCGACGTGTTGTGGGTGGCTTTGAATGGAGCTTGGGTCATAAGCATTCCATCGGAAAAGGCAGTGCAGAAGGCAGCTTGAGCTACCGACAGGGCACAGGCGACTGGGGTTCATTGCCGGCGCCAGAAGAAGCTTTTGGTGAAGGCACTTCACGCATGCGGCTTTGGCTGGCAGAAGGCACTTTGCAGCACCCACTCATGCTGGGCGGCAGAGCCTGGAACTACAACGGCCAGTTGCGCGCCCAATACAACAACACCCCCCTCACCCCGCAAGACCGCATGGCCATTGGTGGTCGATTCAGCGTGCGCGGGTTTGATGGCTTGAGCGTGCTCAGTGCTGAGCGCGGCTGGGTGCTGCGCAACGAAATGGTCACCCCCCTTGTCCGAGGCCATCAGTTTTATCTGGGCATTGATCACGGACAAGTCGGTGGCGCAACGGCAGACAAATTGGTCGGTACTCGGTTGACAGGCGCTGTCCTGGGTTTGCGAGGGCAATTCCACAAACTCCAGTACGACGCATTCATTGGCCAACCCTTGTCAAAACCAGAGCAATTCAACTCTGCGTCTTATACGGCGGGATTCAATGCCAGCCTGAGTTTTTGACAAGCATCGGTGACGGCATCCATTTTTTAAGGCGAACACGAAATTCGCGTTCGCCATTGAATTGACTATTTGACAGTGACAACAAGGGGATAAGGGCATGAACAAGAATACCTACCGCATCATTTTCAATGCAGCCAGGGGCTGCTTAATGGCTGTGGCCGAGGCCACCACATCCAACGGCAAAAGTGCGAAAGGGGAATGCACGGGCAGCCGCCGCAAAGTCACCGTGTCACACGTTAGCGTGATGAAGTCGTTCAGTGACATAGCGATGGCCTCAAAGTGGATGAGTTACGGACTGCTGCTGGGGACGTTCATGTGGATAACGCCTATGCACGCACAAACCGTGGCCACACGCATTGCAGCAGACCCCAATGCGAACAGAGCTCAGCAAGCAACCGTGGTGCGCACATCCAATGGCACGGTGCAAGTTGACATTCAGACACCCAGCGCTGCAGGTGTCAGCCGTAACACGTACAGTCAATTCGATGTGGGACGTGAAGGTGCCATCCTGAACAACAGCCGTACCAGCGTGCAAACCCAACAAGGCGGATGGGTGCAAGCAAACCCCTGGTTGGCCACAGGCAGTGCGCGGGTCATCCTGAACGAAGTCAACTCCACCAAACCCAGCTACCTGCAAGGCTATGTGGAGGTCGCAGGCCCTAAAGCCGAAGTCATTGTGGCCAACCCGGCAGGCATTGCTGTCAACGGGGGCGGCTTCATCAATGCCAGCAAAGTCACCCTGACAACCGGCACACCCATCATGAACGCGGGATCATTGGACAGCTATCGCGTCCAAGGCGGAGCCATCCAAATTGACGGACAAGGCTTGGACACCAGAGGCATGACGTACACCGCCATCCTGAGCAGAGCACTCCAGGTCAATGCAGGCATTTGGGCGCAACAGCTGCAAGTGGTCACCGGTGCCAACCAAATCCAGGCCGGTAGTCTCGGGCCAGACAGCACACCACAAACCAGCCGAATTGATGGTGCGGGCGCTGCGCCAAGCTATGCGCTTGATGTGGCCCAACTCGGCGGCATGTACGCAGGCAAGATCCATCTTCTGGGCACCGAGGCTGGCGTGGGGGTGCGCAATGCCGGGTCGGTGCAATCCAACGCCGGGGCACTCACCCTCAACCATGAAGGCTGGCTGAGCAACAGCGGAACCTTGCAGGCCAGCGGTGATGTGGTCGTGCAAACGGGGCAAACGCTGAGCAACAATGGCACCGTGTACGCCAGCGGCCAACTGCAACTTGCCAGTGGCACAGATCAGCAACACAGCGGCACAGCCGCAGCCCTGGGTCAGGTCCTTGTGCAAGCTGGAACCCGCATTGAATCCACGCGGCAAGCACTCATTGCCGCAGGCATCCAGACGGATGGCGTCCTCGTCGCAGGACAAAATTTAACAATACAAGCCCAAGGCCAGGTCCAACTCAATGGCCAAACACTGGCATCCAAGCAACTGCAAATCAACGGTGCAGCCGTAGATGTTTCTCAAGGAAAAATCACTGCACAGCAAGCACAGCTACAAGCCAGTCAAGGTGATCTTCGGGCCAACGGCAGTGACATCAACATCGCCCAAACCCTGCAATTGATGACGCCACAAACCCTGCAAACAGACGGCGCCAAGATTCAAACCCAACAACTCGATCTGCTCGCCAGCAACTGGAGCAACATTGCAGGCCATGTGGAACAAACCGGCACCACCCCACTGAGCCTGCGCACCGGCGCGCTCAACAACACCGGGGGCAGCATCACCACCAACGCCCAGGACTTGACGCTGCAAACCGGCGCATTCAACAACACCGATGGCCGCATCGGGCACGCAGGCACGGGCACGCTCAGCGCCACCGTGGCGAGCCTGGACAACACCCGGGGCCAATGGGTGGGCAACGGGTCCGTCAACATCCGCAGCAGCGGCAACGTCACCAATGCAGACGGCCTGCTCTCGGCCACCAGCCAACTGAGCCTCACCAGCGCAGACCTGAGCAACACCAGCAGCGGCACACTCAAAACCGCCACCGGCATCCAGAGCCAAACAAGCCATGTCGAGCTCAATGCGCAAAACCTCAGCAACACCGGCAGCATCTATGCCGCCCAAGACTTGCGCACCACCGCTCAAAACGTCAACAACGCAGGCAGCTTCTATGCAGCCGGCCAGCAAAGCCTGAGGCTGAGCAAAGCCCTCAGCAACAGCGGCACCATTGCCGCAGCCAAAGACCTCACGATCAGCACCGCCAGCCTGAGTGGCAGCAGCACCGGCGTACTGGCCGCCAGCATGGCCGCCAATGGCCAGCTCACGGGCACGGGTGCCTTGACGGTCGACGCCACAGGCGCACTGCAAAGCGCAGGCCAGAACCTGGCCACAGGCCTGGTGCAGCTGAACGGCGCCAGCCTGGACCTGAGCGGCAGCACCACAGGCAGCACCATCGCCGATGTGCGCCTGGCCGCCAGCAGCGGCGACATACGCACAGCTCTGGCCCAAATCAGCACCCCAGGCCAACTGCGCATCACGGCCAACAACACGCCCCTGCAAACCCTGGACAACACCCAAGGCCACATCAGCGCCCGGCAACTGGACATCAGCGTGGGGCAAATCAACAACACACGAGGCACGCTGGAACAAACAGGCACCACCCCACTGAGCCTGCGCACCGGCGCGCTCAACAACACCGGGGGCAGCATCACCACCAACGCCCAGGACTTGACGCTGCAAACCGGCGCATTCAACAACACCGATGGCCGCATCGGGCACGCAGGCACGGGCACGCTCAGCGCCACCGTGGCGAGCCTGGACAACACCCGGGGCCAATGGGTGGGCAACGGGTCCGTCAACATCCGCAGCAGCGGCAACGTCACCAATGCAGACGGCCTGCTCTCGGCCACCAGCCAACTGAGCCTCAGCAGCGCAGACCTGGTCAACACCAGCAGCGGCACGCTCAAAACCGCCACCGGTATCCAGAGCCAAACAAGCAAGGTCACGGTCAGCGCAAACACGCTACGCAATCAAGGCCTCCTGGCCGCTGCACAAGACTTGGACATCCAGGCCTGGAGTATTGACAACCAACAAGGCACCCTGGCTGCAGTACAAGGCAATTTGCAACTGTCCACCTCACAAGGCGGTTTGGACAACCGAGATGGGCGTATCCAGCTCGCCAAAGATCTGACATTGACCTTGCAGGGCAACGGCAACAGTTTGCGCAACACGGGCGGAAAAATCCAGTCGATCAGCGGACAGGCACACATCTCTTCAGGCGCGCTGGACAACAGCGCTGGCCTGATCAGTACAGGTGGCGCACTGCATATCGACACCCATGGCCAAACCCTGACCAACCAAGACAGCCACAGCAACGACGGCACGCGTCCACTGGGGCTGATTGCAACGGGCGACCTGCGCATCCAGGCGGCAGACATCAACAACCGCAGCGGCCTCATTCAAACGCAAGGCACCCTCAATGTTCAAGCCAATGACGTGGGCAACAATGCGCCCAACGCCTTGATTTTCAGTGCCAAAGACAGCACCTTGACATTGCGCAATCTGGACAACAACGGCGGCAAAATCCTGGCCGTCGGTGCATTGACCCTCCAGGCCAGCGACACAGTGACCAATACAAAAGGTTTGCTCCGTGCGGGTAGTGAACTGGGCGTGACCTCCTCGCGCATCCAAAACACCCAGACCACGGGCGTCGATCAAGGCATTGAGGCTGACAACGTCAAGCTGGTCAGCGACCAGATAGACAACACGCAAGGGGCCGTTCGCACAGCCAACAATTTGACCCTGTTGTCCGACGGTCAAATCAACAACACCGACGGTTTGCTCAACGCTGGCGCACAACTGCAAATGGGTGCCCGACAAGCCAGCGCGCCACAACTGGCCGTGAACAACACCCGTGGTCTGGTGGTGGGCAACAGCGAGGTCAACATCCGGGCTGGCCAACTGAACAACGCCTCAGGTCAGGTCATCTCCAAAAGAGATGTGATTCTGGACCTGCAGGGAGACCACCGCACCGATGGGACTTTGCAAGCCGGGCGAGACATGAGTCTCAAGGTGACCGGCACCCTGAGCAATGATCGGCTGCTGCAAGCTGGGCGTCACCTCACGGCGCAGGCGCAAAACATATTGAACAACAGCAATGGTCAATTCATCAGCACAGGCACCACACGGTTGCTGGCCAACCATCAACTGACCAACCGGGGGGTGATCGACGGCGCGGACACCCAACTGCGGGCCGACACATTGAGCAATCTGGGCACTGGGCGTATTTATGGTGATCGGCTGGCCATGGGTGCCAACACCCTGAACAACACGGACGAAACCATCGACGGTGTGACCAAAGCTGCCACCATCGCTGCACGCGAAAGATTGGACATAGGCATCAGGGATCTGAAAAACACCAACAATGCCCTGATCTACAGCATGGCCTCCATCAACATTGGTGGAACGCTGGACGCCAACTGGCAGGCCACAGGCCGGGCCAACGACGTGCTCAACGACAGTGCCACCCTGGAAGCGGGCAGCGACCTCAAGATCACCGCTGCAAGCGTTCGCAACCTGGCCAGCAGCCTGACCTATGAACTCAAGCCGCTTGCCTCGCAGACGGTGTCGCAATACACCACCGACAAAGGCATTGTTGACAGCAAAGATGTGGGTTGGCGACCCGCAGTCCAAGATGGGTTTTTTAGGTTCGTAAATAACGAGGTTTTGGTGCTGCGCAGCAGCGCTTATGGCGATGTCAAATTCAAAGCCATTTACGATGGCCCCGACGCTTTTTTCCCAGAGTCGGGCAGTAACTGTGACGGTTGCACATACACCCCCGCCAGCCCCTCCTACGCCGCAAACCACAGCGTCTGGCAAGCCATGGGCGTTGCTGCGCCCACACAAAGCTTTGAAGTCAACCCGAAACCTTGGGTCGCTCTGCAAGCCAAAATTAATGCCATGCGTGGCGATGTCCAGAACAACTGGGCCAGCTATAAAGGGCCCCAATATCGGGACTAGACAGAAACACCCACACCACCCAAAACCACA
>NZ_CXOO01000024.1 GCF_001269385.1 Limnohabitans sp. DM1
AGCTGCACCCGCAACTTGTCGCGCTCACGCGTGACCAGCGCCAATTGCTTGAGCTCGGCTCGGGCAGAGTCGGCTTTGGGGCCACGTTTTTTGGATGTCGCGTCGCTCAACTCACCTGCCGCATATTGGCGTCGCCATGTGGCCAGTGCAGATGAGTACACGCCCTCGCGGCGCATCAGTGCGCCAATTTCACCGGGCTTGGTGCACGCGGCGGCGGCGAGCACAATGCGGCGCTTGTCAGCATTGGCAATGAGCCGACGTTTGGCAGTGGCCACAACTTCAGAATTGTTGCCAGGTGACAGTGGCAATGCCGATACAGGCGCGCCTACAGTGTGCCTACTGGCTGCTTGCGATGCGTCTGCTTCAACTGAATCTACGGTTGCATGCATCTGTGCCTTGGGTTGTTTGATGATCTTCATACCTACATCGTTGCTCTCTAAACTAACAGGGGAAGGTGTAGCAGTTCATTCTGGCACGGGGGGGGCGGGCAGTGTGTGGGGCGCAAAGCTTTGGCGGATGGTGTGGCACAGCTGATCGATCCGAGTGGCATCGACAATGCGCTCAGGCGGGTAGCCGACGATGGGGCCTTGCATGCGAAAGTCGGGCAGCACCAGCAGGGCGCCCACATGGACTTGTGGCAGATCGCCGTTGTCCATGCGCTGCAGAAAACTTGAATGCATGCGCCGCATTTGGTGGCCGATGTCTTTGGGGCCTTGGCGTGCGTAGTGTTTGGTCAGACCGTTTTCGCTGTCGTTCACGTCCCCAGCTTTGACTTCGACAATGAGCAGTTGCCCACCGGGCGAGACGATGACGAAGTCGTATTCGCCAAAGCTTTGCTGATGGCCTTGCATGCCCGACCAGGGTAGGTTGTGAAACACGTCAAACGCATCGGGCAAACCGTCTTGCAGTGTGCGCAAAATATCGCGTTCTCGGTAGCTACCCAGGTGGGCAGGGGCGTGCAGTGGGAAGCTGGGGTGAATTCGGGCCATGTTTTATTCTGGCATGACCTTTTGGCGTAAAGGGATGGCATGGCTCACGCCTTGAGCCTCTGGCCGTTCAAGATTCGATCGTTCAGAGGAGTCTAACCATGAAGATCAAAGTCGTTGTCGGCAATATCGTCAAACAGCCCGATGTGGAGGCTGTGGTCAACAGTGCCAATGCCAATTTGCGTTTGGGCTCGGGCGTGGCGGGCGCCATTCATACCGCGGCTGGCCCCAAGCTGGAGGTGTATTGCAAGCCCTTTGCGCCGCTGGCCTATGGCGCATTTTTGGTCACGCCAGGTTTCAACTTGCCCAATCTTTGGGTGATTCATGTGCATGCGGCTTCGTACACCCACCACGACGATGCGCCAGCCATTTTGGAGCAGGCGCTGCAAGCGGCCATTCAGGGGGCGCACCAAAACGATATCCGCACTCTGGCCTTGCCGGCGATTGGCACGGGGGTGTTTGCGTTTCCGCCCGAGTTGGCGGCTCAGATCATGGCCAAGGTGCTCTCGCGTGCAGAGGACATGGCGCCGCACTTGCAGTGCCTGCGCTTGTGTGTGGCCAGCGATTATTTGCGGGATCTCTACACGGGGGCGCTGGAGGCTGCAGGGCTTGTCATGTCGCAGCCCGCTTCACTGGGTTCCTCGCAGAGCGAGTCAGAGGCCGTATAGCGCGCTCATGCGGGCGATTTCGGCTTGCACCTTGTGGCGCAAGGCGGTGGGTTTGAGCACCTCAACCTCTGCACCAAAGCGCAGGATGTCACCCATCAATTCGCGTTCGTCGGCGTAGGGCAGGCGCAGGGTGTAGCTGCCGTCGGGGTGCAGCAGGCCTTGTTGTTGGGGGTGCCAGCTTTCGTGCTGCACCCAGCCAGCGCGGGCAGCGCTGAAGCGCAGTTCGGCCCAGTCTTTGGGGCTGCCGCCAAAGATGCCGTAGCCGCCGTCCAGCTGTTGGCGCATGGCTTGCAGGTCGATGTCTTTGGCGTCTTGGTCCAGTACGGTGGCGTTTTGGATGGCGTCGATCGAGAAGCTGCGCAATTCTTTGCGCAGATGACACCAGGCGTCTACATACCAGTTGTCACGGTAGTGGATGAGTTGCTGGGGTGAAATGTCGCGCTCGATGGTTTGGCCGCTCAGGCGGTTGTGGTGCTGGATACGCACTTGTTTGCGCTCGAAGGTGGCTTTGGCCACATGCTCGAAAGCCGCCAGCGGCAGGTGGCGCTTGCCCGCATGCACAGCCCGCACACGTTGCGTGAGCAGTTGCGGGTCGAGCCCTTGGTGGGTGAGCATGTCGTCAAGCCGCTTGCGCAGGGGCTGCAGCTTGGGGCCGAGCAAGCCTGGGTTGAGCTGTTCGATCATGCTCTGGATGGTCATGAGCGCGAGGATTTCGTCCTGCCTGAACCAAAAGCCTGGCAGCTCGGTGGCGTTGTCGGGTTTTTCAAGCCGGTAGCCGCCCAGGTCGCGGTCAAACACGATGGGCGAGTTAAGCCGGTCGCGCAGTTTGGCCAGGTCTCGCTTGAAGGTGGCCGGAGAAATTTCCAGCTCTTTCAGGATGTCCTGACGCGGCATGGCCCGTCGGTTGTTGAGCAAGGTTTTGTAGCGGTACAGGCGGTCGATTTCAGACATGTCGGCGTGAGGTTCTATTTTTGAGCAGTCAAATAGGCTGTCTTGATGATGTCGTTCTGAGCCTGATGACAAGATCTGCACAGGGCATACATGGGGCGTGAAAACAAAAAAGGGTCAGCAGATCTTGATCTGCTGACCCTCATGTTTACTGGTGCCGGAGAGATGAATCGAACACCCGACCTTCTCATTACGAATGAGCTGCTCTACCGACTGAGCTACACCGGCTAACCTTCAAAAATTATACCTGCGCGTGGTAGCTGGTCAGGCGTTCAACTTCGTTTTTGGAGCCCAACACCACGCTCACGCGTTCGTGCAATTGGCTCGGTTGCAGGTCGAGGATGCGCTGTTTGCCGTTGGTGGCGGCGCCACCGGCTTGTTCGATCAGCCAGCTCATGGGGTTGGCTTCGTACATCAGACGCAGCTTGCCGGGTTTGTGCGGCTCTCGTTTGTCCCAGGGGTACATGAAGACGCCGCCACGCGTCAGGATGCGGTGCACATCGGCCACCATGCTGGCGATCCAGCGCATGTTGAAGTCCTTGCCGCGCGGTCCTTCCTTGCCCTGCAGGCACTCGTCGATGTAGCGGCGCACGGGCTCGTCCCAGTGGCGCATATTGCTCATGTTGATGGCGAACTCTTTGGTGTCGGCGGGCACTTGCAGGTTTTCTTGTGTGAGCACAAATGAGCCTTGCTCTCGGTCCAGGGTGAACATGGCCACGCCATCGCCTACGGTGAGCACCAGCGTGGTTTGCGGGCCATAGACGCAGTAGCCTGCGGCCACTTGCTGCTTGCCCGGCTGCAGGAAGTCCTGCTCGGTCACGCCTTGGTTGCCCTCGGGCTTTTTGAGCACGCTGAAAATGGTGCCAATGCTGACGTTGACGTCGATGTTGGACGAGCCGTCGAGCGGGTCAAACATGAGCAGGTATTCGCCTTGTGGGTAGCGGTTGGGCACCAGGTAGATGCTGTCCATTTCTTCGGAGGCCATGGCCGCGAGGTGTCCACCCCATTCATTGGCTTCAAGCAGCACTTCGTTGGCGATGATGTCCAGCTTCTTTTGCACTTCGCCTTGCACGTTTTCGCTGTCGGCACTGCCCAGCACGCCCCCCAAAGCGCCTTTGTTCACAGCGTGGCTGATGCTTTTGCAGGCGCGGGCCACGACTTCGAGCAACAAGCGCAAGTCAGCCGGAATGTGGCCTTTGTCGCGTTGCTGCTCCACCAGGTAGCGGGAGAGGGAAATTTTGCTCATGGGATTTCCTTGATCGGTTCAAGCGGCGTTCAGCGCACGGCTGATGACTTCGCGCACATCGTTGCTGAGGTCTGCTTTGGCGGCCACGCGCTCAATGGCGACTTTGGCTGCGCTGCGGTAGGGCTCGGCCAGGCGGCTCCAGCGGTCCATGGCGCGGGCCAGGCGAGCGGCTACTTGCGGGTTGATGGCGTCCAGCGCCAGCACCTGCTCGCTCCAGTACACATAACCTGCCGCGTCGGCGCGGTGGAAACCTGCCGGGTTGGCGCTGCAATAGCTGAAGATCAGGCTGCGGGCGCGGTTGGGGTTGCGCAGGCTGAAGTCGGCGTGTTGCATCAGCTGGCGCACACGCGGCAACACGTCGCCAGCACGGTCGGGGGCACCGGCCTGCAGGGCAAACCATTTGTCGATGACCAAGGCTTCGTGCTGGAACATTTTGTGGAACAAGGCCAAGGCGTCTTGCGCCAGCGCGTGGCCGCTCACCACCAGGGCCGACAAGGCGTTGAAGCGGTCGGTCATGTTGCCCGCGTCCTTGAACTGCTGGTACACGCGGCCTGGCGTGACCGCCTCGCCGCTGTGCACGGCAGCCACGCAGAGCATGGTCATGGCCAGACCGGCCAGAGCGCGCCGGCCGCTTGATCTGGCGTCGGGCGTGTAGGCACCGTTGTCTTTGTGCGCGTCCCAGGCCCATTGCCAGTCGGCTTGCAGGGCGGTGGCCAGTTGCAGGCGCATGTTCTCGCGCAGGGCGTGCACGCGTTGCGGGTCCACCACGTCCAGCTGGTCGGCGATGTAGTTTTCAGACGGCAGTGTGAGGGCCAAGTCTTTGAAGGCTGCGTCCAGCGTGGGGTGGCGCAGCACATTGCGCAAAGCGGCCACCAGGGCCTCGGACAGCACGGGCTGGCCCGTCAGGTCCTTGTTTTGCTGGATGGCCTGCAAGGCGCTTTGCAGCATCAGGCGCTGGCCGGCTTCCCATTGGTTGAAGGGGTCACTGTCGTGGGCCAACAAAATCAGCAAGTCGTCGGCCGACAAACCATCTTCCAGCACCACGGGGGCACTGAAGCCGCGCAGCAATGAGGGCACGGGTTCGCTGTCGATGTTGACAAAGGTGGTGCTGGCGCTGTCTTCGGTCAGCACCAAGGTTTGCTGCATCACCGTGTCGCTGGAACCTGCCAATTGCAAGGGCAGGGCAGCACCGTCGCGGCTGAGCAGGCCAACAGCGACCGGGATCACAAAAGGTTTTTTGTCGGTCTGGTCCGGTGTTGCGGGGCAGCTTTGGCTGAGGGTCAGGGTGTAGCTGCGCTCGGCAGCGTTGTAGACACCGCTGGCCTGCAGGCGAGGCGTGCCCGCCTGGCTGTACCAGTGTTTGAAAGCGCTCAGGTTCTGGGCCAATGCCGAGCCAGGGTTGGCGTCGGCAATCGCTTGCGCAAAGTCGTCGCAGGTCACGGCTTGGCCGTCATGGCGCTCAAAGTAGAGCTTCATGCCCCGGGCAAAACCGTCACGACCCTGCAAGTCAGCGGGCGTGGCCACCAGGGTTTGCATCATGCGAACGACTTCGGAGCCTTTTTCGTAGATGGTGACGGTATAGAAGTTGTTGATCTCGACGTAGCTGTCGGGGCGCACCGGGTGGGCCATGGGGCCGGCGTCTTCGGCAAACTGCACCGTGCGCAGCACGCGCACGTCTTCAATGCGCTTGACGGCGCGGGCACTGGCCTCGCCCGCCATGTCCTGGCTGAACTCCTGGTCGCGAAAGACCGTGAGACCTTCTTTGAGCGAGAGCTGGAACCAATCGCGGCAGGTGATGCGGTTGCCGGTCCAATTGTGGAAGTACTCGTGGCCGACCACGCTTTCGATGCCGCCGAAATCCATGTCGGTGGCGGTGTTCGGGTTGGCCAGCACGTACTTGGTGTTGAAGATGTTCAGGCCCTTGTTTTCCATCGCACCCATGTTGAAGTCGCTGGTGGCGACGATCATGAAGCGCTCCAGATCGAGCGGCAGGCCAAAGCGTGCTTCGTCCCAGGCCACGCTGGCCATCAGCGAATTCATCGCGTGCTCGGTTTTGTCCAGGTCACCTGGGCGCACGAACACCTGCAGCAAATGGTCGGTGCCGCTGCGGCTGGTGATGCGCTGCTCACGCGCGACCAGCTGACCGGCGACCAGGGCAAACAGGTAGCAGGGCTTTTTGTGTGGATCGACCCACTTGGCAAAATGCCTCGGGCCGTTGGGGCCGTCTTCCAGCGCGCCTTGTTCGACCAGGTTGCCGTTGCTCAGCAGCACCGGGTACTTGGCCTTGTCGGCACGCAGCGTGACGGTGTAGCTGGCCATCACATCGGGGCGGTCTAGGAAGTAGGTGATGCGACGAAAGCCCTCGGCCTCGCATTGCGTGAAGAACGTGCCCTGGCTGACGTACAGGCCCATCAGTTGGGTGTTCTTCTCGGGGTTGCAGGTGGTGAAGATTTCCAGATCGAAGGCGTCCGTACCTTCGGGCAAGTTCTCCAGCACCAGTTGGTTGCCGTCCATCTTGAACGAGGTGCCACCGCCGTTGACCAGCACGCGGGCCAAATTCAGGTCTTCGCCGTCCAGACGCAGCGGCTGGGCCGCCACATCGGGGTTGCGGCGCAGTCGCATCTTGTTCAGCACGCGGGTTTTGGCTGGGTCCAGGTCAAAGGTCAGATCGACCGTGTCGATCCAGAAAGCCGGGGCGGCATAAGCGGCCCGGTGAATCGCGGTGGGTTGTCCTTCACGCATCACTAACTCCGTTTTGGTTGAGGTCTGAGCAGCTCAGAGGCCTTGTTTCAGTGAGGCTTCGATGAACGCATCGAGGTCGCCATCGAGCACTTTTTGGGTGGCCGAAATTTCGACGTTGGTGCGCAAATCCTTGATGCGGCTGTTGTCCAGCACATAGCTGCGGATCTGGTGACCCCAGCCCACATCGGTCTTGGTGTCTTCCAGCTTTTGCTGCTCTTCCATGCGTTTGCGCATCTCGAAGTCATACAGGCGCGAGCGCAGGCGTTGCCAAGCCACGTCACGGTTGCTGTGTTGGCTGCGGCCGTCCTGGCACTGCACCACGATGCCCGTGGGAATGTGCGTCAGGCGCACGGCCGAATCGGTTTTGTTGATGTGCTGGCCGCCCGCGCCGCTGGCACGGAAGGTGTCGGTGCGCACATCCGACGGGTTGATGTTGATCTCGATCGAGTCGTCGATTTCGGGATAAACAAACAACGAAGCGAACGAGGTGTGGCGGCCGCCTGACGAATCGAAAGGGCTCTTGCGTACCAAACGGTGCACGCCGGTTTCGGTGCGCAGCAGGCCAAAGGCGTACTCGCCCTCGATCTTGATGGTCGCGCCCTTGATGCCCGCGGTGTCGCCCGGGGTTTCGTCTTCCACAGTGGCTTTGAAGCCCTTGCGTTCGGCGTATTTGAGGTACTGGCGCAGCAGCATGCTGGCCCAGTCGCAGGCTTCGGTGCCGCCTGCGCCGGCCTGGATGTCGATGAAACAGTTGAGCGGATCGGCCTCGTGGCGGAACATGCGGCGAAATTCGAGGTCTTCCACGAGCTTGGCCAGTTTGGCGGCTTCGGCTTCGATGGTTTGCAGACCTGCATCGTCGCCTTCTTCCTTGCTCATCTCAAAGAGCTCGAGGTTGTCGGCCAACTCGCTGGTCAGGTTGGTGATGGTCACCACCACGCCGTCCAGGGCTTTTTTTTCTTTGCCCAGCTCCTGGGCTTTTTTGGGGTCGTTCCAGACCGTGGGATCTTCGAGCGATGCGTTGACGGTTCTCAGCCGTTCAGATTTGGCATCGTAGTCAAAGATACCCCCGTAATTCCTGGGTCCTGGCGCTCAGGTCCGTGAGGGTTGCGCCGATTTGGTTGATGTGTTCTGCGTCCATGAGGATTCTCTTCTATACGGTTCAGTAAACCGTCGATTTTCTCATGACTTGCCTCTTGGGCCTTGGCGGCGCAGGACTTTAAAACTTGCGTCCGTAGGAGAACATCAGGCCCGCAGTGCCCAGCAGTTTCATTTGCACCGAATCGTGTTCATTGAAGTTGTAGCCAATGGACGGGATCACGGCGGGCGAAAAACCGTTGTTGTTCAAGGGCACTTTGTTTTGGTACTTGCCGACGTAGCCGTAAAGCATGCCGCCAGTGACCTTGAGGAAAACGTTGGGATTGCCCAGCAAACCGTTGAATTGTTGGCCAGCGTACACATAGACCGTGGGCTGACCAAAGGAATTGCTGAAAAAACTGACGCCGCACAGGCGCCCACCGGGCAGTTGCTCGTCCACTGCGACCATCACCACAGGTTTGTGATCGGGGCTGGAGCTGAAGTGGTGCGTGAACGGGGAGAAGGTGAACTCACCTTTGTGAGTGGGTTCTGGTGCGCCTTGCACAGCCAGAAAGTCCGGGCAGTAGTAACGGTTGGGTTCGGCTTGTGCTGCAACGGCACTCAGCATTAACAACAGGCTTAAACCCCAAGTTGTGATCAATCGCACCCTGAACTCCCAGACAAACAAAGTGATGATTTTAGTGGCTCACCGAGCCATCAACCGCGTTCGTTGGTGAGCTCATTTCGTTGCATCAGCTTGTGGTGCGTTACTTGCAAGCGGTGCGGTCAATGTGGTGCAAGCCGTCAGGGCGGGCAGGCAAACCGCTGCACAGCTTCAGGCCAGGAATTCTTCCAGCAAATGCGCCAGCGCCTCGGGCTGGTCGTGGTGCATCATGTGCCCCGCGTCCTGGATGACCTCCAGCCGCACCTGAGGCACGGCTTTCAGGCGTTCGTGATATTCAGCCAGGGTGTAAGCGCCTTTCCACCATTGGCTCAGCGAGTCGTCAGAGGCCTCGACCGCCAGCAGGGGCGGTGTGATGCGTTTGTACATTTCCAGGGCTTCTTCGACCCGGTAGATGTAGGGGTTGGTCACCTTGTGGGCCGAGTCGCCCAGGATACGCCACTGGCCATCTGCGCCTTGGCTGGCCCAGTGCTGCGCCAGCCAGTCGGCTTTGCCCTGTGGCAGGCGGCGGTTGGTTTTCATGAGGCGGGCGGCCACACCGGCGGCATCGGCGTAGGGTTTGAGTTCGTTGCGGCCTTCGCGTTGCGCCTTGAGTTCGTCCAACCACTTGGCCATGCGCCCGGGTGCTTGTGCGGGGTGCGCCACGGCCAGGCCAAAGCCTTCGAGGTTGACCAAGCGGCGCACCCGCTCGGGGCGGGCGCCGGTGTACATCATCACCACATTGCCGCCCATGCTGTGGCCGACCAGGTCGATCGCTTGCCCAGGGTAGAAGTGGTCGAGCAGCGCGTCCAGGTCGCCCAAGTAGTCGGGCAGCCAGTAGCTGTCGGTGGGAGGTGATTCGGTCAGGCCATAGCCGCGCCAGTCAAAGGCGATGATGGGGCGCTGTTGGACAAAGGCTTCGCTCAAGGCCTCGACCATGAATTGGTAGGAGGCGGCCACGTCCATCCAGCCGTGGGCCAGCACCAGCGGTGTGGCCGAGCCAGCGGGGTTGCCCCAGTGGCGTACGTGGTAGCGGCAGCCGCGCAGTGACACAAAAGTGCTCGTGGATTCTCTTAAAACTTGGTACATAAGAGCCCAATCATACGGAGACAAATCATGAAAAAGAGTCGCACCCATGACCGTTACGCCAGCGTGCACCAGGGTTTTGGCTGGACGGTGCCTCAAAACTTCAACATTGCGCAGGTGTGTTCTGGGCGTTGGGCTGCACAAGCAGATGCCGCCCGCCGCGTGGCGGTGCGCGAACATGTGCAGGGCGCACTCGCGCGGCAGTGGACTTTTGCCCAGTTGCAGCAGGCGGCCAACCGCCTGAGCCAGGTTTTGATGCGGCTGGGCGTGCAGCGCGGTGATCGGGTGGCCATCGTCATGCCCCAGCGCTTTGAGACCGCCGTGGCCTACATGGCGGTGCTGCAAATGGGCGCGGTGGCCATGCCGTTGTCGATGCTGTTTGGCCCGGAGGCGCTGTCTTTTCGCATCAACGACAGCCAGGCTCTGGTGGCCATTTGCGACGAGGCTGCGGTGGCGGCGGTGCTGCAGGCGCGGCCCGACTGCCCGGGCTTGCAGACGCTGATTGGCGTGGGCCAGGCCGCCGTGCAGGCCGATCTGGACTACGACACGGCGCTGGCCGCCGAGTCAGGCCGGTTCAAGCCCGTGAGCACTCGCGCCGAAGACCCCGCCGTGCTGATCTATACCAGCGGCACCACCGGCAACCCCAAGGGGGCATTGATCCCGCACCGCGCCATGATCGGCAACCTCACGGGTTTTGTGTGCAGCCAGAACTGGTTTGGCTTTGACCCTTTCAAAGCCGAGCGCCCCTCTAAAGCCGTGTTCTGGTCACCTGCGGACTGGGCCTGGACGGGCGGGCTGATGGATGCGCTGCTGCCCAGCCTGTACTTTGGCCGGCCCATCGTGGCCTTCAACGGGCGTTTTTCACCCGAGGTGGCGTTCGAGATTTTGCAAAGCCACAGCGTCACGCATACCTTTTTGTTCCCGACCGCGCTCAAGGCCATGATGAAGGCCGTGCCTGATGCGAAAACTCGCTACCGCCTCCAGCTGCAGGCGATCATGAGTGCGGGCGAGGCGGTGGGTGACGCGGTGTTTGCCTATTGCCAGCAGCAGCTGGGCGTGACGGTGAACGAGATGTTCGGCCAGACCGAGATCAACTACGTGGTGGGCAACTGCGCCCGCCTGTGGCCCGCAAAACCCGGCAGCATGGGCAAGGGCTACCCGGGCCACCAAGTGGCGGTGATCGACGAGGCGGGCGAGATTTGCACCGCAGGCACGCCCGGCGAAGTGGCGGTGAACCGCTTTGACGTGCATGGCCACCCCGACCCGGTGTTCTTTTTGGGCTACTGGAATAACGACAAAGCCACCCAGGCCAAATACACGGGCGACTGGTGCCGCACGGGAGACATGGCAGTCTGCGATGAAGACGGCTACCTCTGGTACCAAGGCCGCACCGATGACATGTTCAAGGCGGCGGGCTACCGCATCGGGCCGGGCGAGATTGAGAACTGCCTGGTCAAGCACCCGGCCGTGGCCAACGCCGCTGTGGTGCCCAAACCCGACAAGGACCGGGGGGCGTTGGTCAAGGCTTATGTGGTGCTGTCGCCCGACGCGTTGGCGCAGCGCTCATTTGCGGCCAGCAGTGCAAAGTTCGAGGACGAGGTGCGCCAGTCGCTTCAGTTGCATGTGCGCGCCTTGCTCGCCCCCTATGAGTACCCCAAGGAAATCGAGTTCATCGACCAACTGCCCATGACCACCACCGGCAAGGTGCAGCGCCGCGTGCTGCGCTTGCAAGAGGAGGCGAGGGCCACGGGCGCTATGGATTCGGCCCTGTGAAGTTTGCATGGCGGCTTCCAACTTGCACCTTGTGGGAGCCAGCCCTGCTGGCGATTAGACGTTTGTGGACCACAGGCTTTTCGCTTGCAGGGCAAGCTCCTAAAAAATCCTCCCCACTTGCAATACACCGCCGTCTTCATGGGGCCGAATCGATCACCATCAGCGCTTGGTCTGACGGTGGGCATGACAAAATAAGGCCCACTGCATAAGGTCCACCCAGGTGGCTTGGCTCCCAACTGCTTGCCCGGGCGCACCGTGTACCCGCAGTGATCGAACAAAAAAACTTCACAGGAACCCCATGAAACTTGTCCAACTCGGCCAATCCGATCTGCAGGTGACCCCCATATGTCTGGGCACCATGACCTTTGGTCAGCAAGTGAGCGAAGAGGGCGCCCACGCCATCCTTGACCGCTCTTTGGCCGCTGGCATCAACTTCATCGACACCGCCGAGATGTACGCGGTGCCCGCCACGGCCGACACCTGTGGCCTGACCGAAACCTACATTGGCAACTGGTTTGCCAAGAACCCCGGCGCCCGCCAGAAACTGGTGCTGGCCACCAAGGTGGCGGGTCCCTCGCGAAGCATGCCTTGGGTACGCGAGGGGGCGGGCATGACGGCGCAAGACATACTGACCTCGTGCGAAGGCAGTTTGCGCCGACTGCAGACCGATGTGATTGACCTGTACCAGATCCACTGGCCCGAGCGCCATGTGATGGCGCTGGGTTTCCATTATTTCGACCCGAGCAAGGACAAGTCGGCCACCTCCATCCACGAGCAGCTCGAAGCCTTGGCTCAGCTGGTCAAGGCGGGCAAGGTGCGCCACATCGGCCTGTCCAACGAAACGCCCTACGGCGTGCACGAATTCGTGCGCCTGGCCGAGCAGCACGGCTTGCCACGCGTGGCCACCGTGCAAAACCCCTATGCGCTGGTCAACCGGGTGTACGACAACGGTTTGGACGAGACCTGTCACCGCCTGAATGTGTCCTTGCTGGCTTATTCGCCGCTGGGATTTGGCTTGCTCACGGGCAAGTACGACGAAACCGGCTTTGAAGGCCCCGGTGCCCCCGATGGCCGCGTGTCCCGTTACGAGTCGGTGCGCAAGCAGCGCTGGTCGCGCCCCGAGTCCCTGGCGGCAGCACGCCGCTACAACCAATTGGCGCGTGACAACGGCCTGACGCCCACCGAAATGGCCCTGGCCTTTTGCTACCACCGCTGGAACGTGACCAGCACCATCATCGGCGTGACCTCGGTGGCGCAGCTGGACGAAGACCTGGCCGCCTGGTCGGTGCAGCTCTCGCCCGAGGTGCTCCAGGCCATTGACCAGATCCGCTGGGAAATCCGCGATCCGTCCCTGTGAGCGGGGCGCGGGCGCATGGCCAAAAAAGACAAAGTCAGTGAAACCCCGGCCACGGCGCTGTTGCGCCAGCACGGGGTGGCGTTCACCGAGCACCCTTACGAATACCTGGAGCACGGCGGTGCCCAGCACAGCGCGCAAGTGCTGGGCATGGACCCGTTTGCCGTGGTCAAAACCTTGATCATGCAAGACCAGGACGCCAAGCCGCTGGTGGTGCTGATGCATGGCAACCGCAAGGTGTCGACCAAAAACCTGGCGCGGCAAGTGGGGCTCAAATCCATCGAGCCGTGCGCCCCCGAGGTGGCCAACCGCCACAGTGGTTATCTGGTGGGTGGCACCTCGCCCTTTGCCACGCGGCGGGCCATGCCGGTGTTCATCGAAGAAACCATCCTGACCCTGCCGCGCATCTGCATCAACGGCGGGCGGCGCGGTTATCTGGTGGGCATTGACCCGCAGGTGTGTGTGCAGTTGCTGGACGCCCAGCCGGTGAACTGCGCGCTGGCAGAATGACGCCAATTCAAAAACAAGGGAGACCGTGATGGAGTTGTGGATTCAAGTGGGCACGGTGCTGGCCAGTTATCTGGTCGGATCGCTCAGTTTTGCTGTGATTGTCAGCCGCCTGATGGGCCTGAACGACCCTCGCAGCTACGGCAGCAAAAACCCCGGTGCCACCAATGTGTTGCGCTCGGGCAGCAAAAAGGCGGCCATCCTGACCCTGCTGTTGGACGCGCTGAAGGGCTGGTTGCCCGTGGCGGCTGTGTTGACCTTTGGGCAGCCCTACGGCTTGGGCGCTGGCGCAGCGGCCTTGGCGGGGCTGGCGGCTTTTCTGGGGCACCTGTACCCGGTGTTCTTTGGTTTCAAAGGCGGCAAGGGCGTGGCCACGGCCGTGGGTGTGCTGGTGGGTGTGAACGGTCTGCTGGCGCTGGCCACCGTGGGCACATTTGCCATCGTGGTGTTTTTCAGCCGCTATGTTTCGCTGGCATCCATGGTGGCGGCGGTGTTTGCGCCGGTGTTTTACCTGTTTGGTGATGGTGCAGCTTGGAACGCAGTGGGGGCCGAGGTGCTGTGCCTGTCGGTCATGGCGCTGCTTTTGGTGTGGCGCCACCGCGAAAACATCAACCGCCTGCTGGCGGGCACCGAGTCGAAATTGGGCGCAAAAAAAGCCTGACGCATCAGGCTTTTGAGGGTCGCTCTCTGTGGGCGCTTGCCCTGCAAGCGATTGACCTTAATCGCGGAAGTTGTCGAACGACAGCGGCAGCTCGGTCATGTCCTTGCGCAGCAGGGCCATGGCCGCTTGCAGGTCATCGCGTTTGGCGCCCGTGACGCGCACGGCATCGCCCTGGATAGAGGCTTGCACCTTGAGCTTGCTTTCCTTGATCAACTTGGTGATTTTCTTGGCATCTTCGGTTTCGATGCCGTTTTTCACTTTGATCACCTGCTTGACCTTGTCGCCGCCGATTTTTTCGACCTTGCCAATGTCCAAAAAGCGCACGTCCACATTGCGCTTGGTCAGCTTGTTGCGCAGGATGTCTTCGACCTGCGTGAGCTGAAAATCGGCGTCGCCGAACATGGTGATGTCTTTGTCCTTGAGTTCGATGTTGGCTGAGGTGCCTTTGAAGTCAAAGCGGGTGCCAATTTCTTTGGCGGAAGTGTCAACGGCGTTGCGCACTTCGACCATATTGGGTTCGCAAACGGTATCAAACGAGGGCATGGCGGTAAAAATCCGAAGGTTGAGAATGCGACAATTCTCCCATGTTCCTTGAGAAAAATGTCCTTCTGCAGCCGTACAACACCTTCGGCATCGCCGCCAAGGCCCAAGCTTTGGTGCGTGTGCACTCAGAAGCCGACCTGCGGGCCGTGCTGGCCGACCCCCAATTGGCCACCTTGCCCAGGCAGGTGCTGGGCGGCGGCAGCAATATCGTTTTGACGGGCGACGTCAAGGCGCTGGTGCTCAAGATGGAGGTGCCCAGCATTCGCCTGGCAAGTGAGACCGACAAGCACTGGGTCATCGAGGCGGGCGCGGGCGTCAACTGGCACGCGCTGGTGGCCTGGACACTGGACAACGGCTACCCCGGTCTGGAAAACATGGCCCTGATTCCAGGCACCGTAGGCGCCTCACCCGTCCAGAACATTGGTGCCTATGGAGTGGAGCTGCAAGACAGGTTCCATTCGCTGGACGCCATGGACATGTTCACCGCAGAGATGTTCAGCTTGAACGCCGCGCAATGCGGATTCAGCTACCGCGACTCGGTGTTCAAACACGCTTCAGGCGGCCCGGAAGGTCTGGGCCTGGCAGGCCGTGCGGTGATTTTGCGGGTGCGCTTTGCGCTGCCCAAGCGCTGGAAGCCCGAGCTGGGCTACCTGGATCTGGAGCGCAAGATGGCCGAGACGGGCATCCACAGCCCCGATGCCCGGCAGATTTTTGACTGGATCGTGGCCATTCGCCGCGCCAAACTGCCCGACCCGGCTGTGATCGGCAACGCTGGCAGCTTCTTCAAGAACCCCACGGTAACCCCTGAGCAGTGCGCCGACATCATCGCCCGCGACCCCAAGGTGGTGCACTACCCCATGGCCGACGGCACGATCAAGCTGGCTGCGGGCTGGCTGATTGACGCCTGCGGCTGGAAAGGCAAGACCGTGGGCCACGCCGGCGTCTATGAAAAGCAGGCTTTGGTGCTGGTGAACCGGGGTGGACGCGAGAACCCTTGCACGGGTGGTGAGGTGATGACGCTGGCCAAGGCGATACAGACCAGCGTGTACGAGCGGTTTGGGATTCGGCTCGAGCCTGAGCCTGTGGTGATTTGAGACTTGGGTTCGTGGTGGTTTGCCGCACCGTATTTTGGCCTGAGCGGTCGGCCTCATACTCGCTTCGCTCGCCAAATCGGCCGATCCGCTCAGGCCCCAACCCGGCGCTGCGTGTTGTCTGCGCGTTCAGCGCTTGCTGCAAGAGATGGCATTTTTCAGCTTGGCAGTGCAGTTATGATTTCTTTTTAATTAATTTCAGGAAATCGGATGCAAGCAATACCAATTTATCAATTAACCAAACGCCTATTCTTGCTGGTGTTGTGTGGCGTTGTGACGGCCTGCATGGTGGTGCGTAAACCCAGTGAAACTGAGTTGCGTGCTTTGGATCAGCCGCCCAGAGCTGTGCAGGCCAAGCTGGACAGGTTTTATCCCCTGACTTTGGCGTGGTACGAAGAGGTTGAGCGCCAGCTGCTTGCGCAGGGGCGCATGCTTTCGAATCAAGAGAAGGCGCTTGCACAACGCTTGGGTGTGAAGTTTCCCGAAAATGTTCGAATTGTGGTGCTTGAAAAATTCCCAATGCCATCGAATCACGAATTGGCCACTGAGGCCGAGAAATTGGGTTTGGGTGGGGCATTGGAAGGTGGGCGTGCCATGGGATATGCCATCATGCTCAAGCCCAAATTGGCGGATAACCCGACGGTCATTGCGCATGAATTGGTGCATGTTGCTCAGCACGATCGTTTGGGGCGAGAAGCTTTTTTGCGACGTTATCTGGCGGAATTGGAAATGATGGGCTATGCCCGGTCGCCGTTGGAGTTAGAGGCTTACGCAAGGCAATCGGCACGCTGATTGCGCGCTCATGGCGTCTGGTTTTGTCATCAGGTTCGCGGGGGGCTTGAATCGGCCCATGCTGGAAATTTAATTCCCGCAGCAGAAGTTGGAGCGAAACACTCAGATCGTCGAGCGCTGGCGCGTAGTCAGCGTGAGCTGACTCGCGGTGGGTCAGATACCGATGGATTCAGACGGAAAACACCCACAAAGTAAGACGCAACAAGGTAGCAAAAAACGGCCCGAGGGCTAATGCCAGTCAGTTAAGAGCTGACTGGCATTTTTGCTGGGTATTATTTGGCTGCCTTTGTTTTTACAACCCGAGGGTATGAACGTTTACGCCTTGGCGGCAAAACAAATAAATGTGCCTGGTCAAACAACAGCTGCAACCGTTTGGGCAACGTCCCAGCCGACTCCAGGGGCGCAAAACGCAACAGATCAATGATGGCCATACTCGCAACGTGAAAGCCCATACGCAATGGCTCCACCCTCACGTGTGCAGCCATCTGGCGCATCAATCTGCGCAACAACGTATATGCAATCAGCACGCCCCACAGCTCCTGTCGCACCAGCTGCGGCTGTTTGCTGCGCAGCGTCCATTGCGAACTTTGCAATGAGTGCTTGATCTCCCGAAATCCCAACTCAATCTCCCAGCGCTGCATGTACAGCTTGGCCAGTTCTTTGGCCGGATAGCGACTCGCATCCGTCAGCGATGTGATGAACCGGCGCTTGCGCCCACCCAGCTGCACCTCAATCAAACGGGCTTGCCAATGGCTTGGCAATTGCGGATCGATCTTTCTGGCAGTCGGCGACACTGGCATGCTGACCAAACAGTCATGCTCATCGTATTGGACGATCACTTCGTGGCGCAAGTTGTCTTTGGCTCGCATCAGCCAGTGCCTGTCTTGTCCCTGCGACTGCCAGTTGAGCAAAAAGGCTGCCGAGAAGTAGGCCCGATCAAACACGGTCAGGGACTGATCGATGTTTTGTAAATCTGCTGCCAGCGTCAGCTCGCCCTGACTCATGGCGCCCATGCGTGCATCGAGCAACTCATGACTGTACGTATCCATCAGGCAGACTGCTCGAATTTGAGGCCACCCACCCGAGCCATGTTGATTGCTGCTGCTGCCCAAGGCCAAACGGTTGTCTGGGGTATCGGGTGTCGCCCAGACAACGCCATCAACGGCCAGAAGGCGCAGGCCCAGCACGCGCTGACAGATGCACTCGCAGGCTGTCCACCCCTGACAAAGCAGGCGAAACAAATGTGCCAAAGGCTCTTCGCCCAAACGTTGACGCCCGGCAACGGCACCGCTGGGCACGCTTAACAGGCTGCTGAAATACTCAACGATTCAGAGGGGCCACCTTGCCCCGAAGATGCATTTTCAGATTTTCATTTCGCATTTTGAAATTCCAGTGGTTTGGAACGCTTCAAAACCGCGTTTTGACGCACCTATCCCTGCTTTTTTCGCTCATCGGGCACCTTGCAGACGCACCTGTTCCAGCGTGCGCAGTCGCGTGAGGTTGTAGGCCGTCATCGTCAGCACAAACATCTGATCGACTTTCTCCAAACCTCGCACCAACACCTGGCGCATGTGGCCCACAGTCTTAGCCCAACCAAAGC
>NZ_CXOO01000025.1 GCF_001269385.1 Limnohabitans sp. DM1
ACGCTGTGCACCAGCCGCCTGTGCAACAGACAACGCTCACGCTGGGGGCAGACAAAGGCTACGCCGCTCAAGAATTCATCAAGGCCTTGCAGCAGATGAMCGTGTTGCCGCATGTGGCGCAGAACCAATCAGGGCGTAAATCGGCCGTACCCGATGCAGTGGCCGACAGTGAGGGTTACGCCATGTCGCGGGAAAAACGCAAGCGCATCGAACAAGGCTTTGGTTGGGCTAAGACTGTGGGCCACATGCGCCAGGTGTTGGTGCGAGGTTTGGAGAAAGTCGATCAGATGTTTGTGCTGACGATGACGGCCTACAACCTCACGCGACTGCGCACGCTGGAACAGGTGCGTCTGCAAGGTGCCCGATGAGCGAAAAAAGCAGGGATAGGTGCGTCAAAACGCGGTTTTGAAGCGTTCCAAACCACTGGAATTTCAAAATGCGAAATGAAAATCTGAAAATGCATCTTCGGGGCAAGGTGGCCCCTCTGAATCGTTGAGTAGTTCAGCAGCCTGATAGACCCTGTCGATGAAGGCAAACCAGAATCAATAACCAGTGTTTTGGTATTAAATGTATTTTGTTGATTCAATGAATAATTAGATACACCAATTCCAAATTCAGTCGTTTTACCTAAAGCACCAGCGAGATGGTAAACGGTCGAATAAAGAATGCGCAAAATATTCGTGGAACTAATTTGATTCGATGAATAGCCAACTGGATTTAACCCAGAGTTAACCAAGCTTCCCCAACTCGTTTGGGCGAGTATTTCTGAAGAATAACTTCCTGGATATGCTGCGTATGTAAATACGCGCTCTGTAGGATCTTAGCCAACATAACCGGGCGTACCAAGAGTCTCGTAATGGCTGTTTTCAAGCTTGTTAATGGCAAGATAGTCAGCATGTGCCTGGGCCGCTTTGTCAAGCAATGCGTTCTGAGTCATTCTTCCAAAACCACAAAGGGCGCGGTCGTCGTTGAGGCGATTGAACACAGCCACTTTTTCAGCTGCATACGGATCAGTGGAAGGATAAACAGGAGCTGGCACGCTTGTGACAAGCGCAGTCCCGCCGCCACTTCCCCCAGTGGATGAACCATTGATCGTTACTTTGATGTCCTGCGTCGCAGTGCCATCACTGGATGTCACAGTCAGCGTGTCAGTGGCCACCGTAGTTGAGGACAAAGCCTGAGTAGCGGCCTTGGCGTTGTCGATCAGGTAAGTCCAAGCACCGGTGGATTCATTGAACGTGAATGTCCCATACGTACCCACAAAAGACGAGGGCGTCTTGAACACTGCTTGCCCAGCATCTGGGTCAGTGACTTTGAGCGTGCCAGACACGTAGTTGCTTGCGCCTTTAGCGGTCGAGCCGGTACTTGTGCCGCTGATTGACGCGGGAGTGTTGTTCGTGCCGCCACCACCACCACCGCAAGCGGTCAAGAAAGAAGAAACGGCCAAAGCAATGAGAGTCAAATTTTTCATGTTGAACCAACCTATGCAATTTGGATAAGCACAATTGCTGTCCTTGTTCTTAAAGATTAGCATCTTAGTAGTGGAACGCAAATCCGAATTTTTAAACTCGTGCGATGCGTCCAAGACGCGACAAAATCTCTAACCCCGATGGCATGGGACCGCTGTTGTCAAACACTGAGAGCGTCAATGGCAAGCCCCTCGCGGCTGAGAAAACGTCTCCCACCAATCCATCACGCTCACTGGTCATGCCAGGCGTCCAGGCGCGACTTGTGTCCAATGCCCTTTGATTCAATCGTTCCTCGCGCATGGCCTCTTCACAGAACACCAACACGATGCTCGATCCTGGGGGAATCAATCTCAGGTGTTCGGGCGCAGCGGGGAAACCATCACACACGACACGCTCATGTTTGGATAAATCGTTGACGAGCATTTGACCGAGTTCCATAGACATGGGCGTGCCTGGCGTGACGCGCCCAATGCGGACCATCGTGCGTGGCGCATCCATTTTGGGTGTCGCGGCCACACAAAAAATCCTCGACCAGATCCAAGAAATGGTCATACGCAGCCGTCTTGGAGACAGCCTGACCCACGCAAGGCAGACCCGGTGAGCCAACGTGACTCGTTGTGGGCCGTTGACGCTTTAGGATGTCTTCATCGAAAGGTTTTTGATGACCCAAGCGTTTTCTGCATCCTTTAGGCGCTTGGCCTGGTCCAACCTGCTGGCGCAGTCGGCCGAGCAGCTGAGCCTGGCCGCCGTGCCCATCGTGGCGGTGCTGCTGCTGAAGGCGGGGCCCGGTGAAATTGGTTTGCTGGCCTCCATCCAATCGCTGCCGTTTTTGTTGTTGTCCATGCCGCTGGGCCTGCTGGCCGACCGCACTTCGCGCACGCGCTTGATGGCGCTCGCCGAGGCCTTGCGGGCGCTGGCTTTGCTGCTTTTGTTGGCGCTGATCGTCACGGGCCATGTGTCGATTGCGGCTTTGGCCATCATTGGTTTCATGGCGGCAGTGGGCACGGTGGCTTTCAGTGTGGCTGCGCCTTCGTTGGTGCCTGCGCTGGTGCAGGTCGAGGGTCTGGCCCGGGCCAATGGGCGGTTGGAGTTGGCGCGCAGCGCGGCGTTTGCGGCAGGCCCGGCTTTGGCGGGCGCCTTGATCGCGTGGACCGGGGCGTCGGCGGCGTTTGTGCTGTCGGGCATGTTGTCGGTGGCGGCGGTGTTGTGCTTGCGTGGCATCGTCGAACCTGCACGCGCCGCCATGCCAGCGCGCCACCCTTTGCTGGAGTTGCAAGACGGTGCCAAGTGGGTGTGGCAAAGCGATTTGCTCAGGCCCATGATGTTTTGCTCCATTGCCTGGAACATTTCCTGGTTCATGCTGCAAGCGGCCTATGTGCCCTATGCCATCCACGACCTGGGCTTGGACGCCAGTGGCGTGGGCATAACGCTGGCTTTGTATGGCGTGGGCATGATCTTGGGGGCATTGCTGGCGCCGCGTGTGGTGCGGGCCTTGCCCTTTGGGCAGGCGATTTTGCTGGGGCCTTATTTTTCGGTGCTGGCGGCAGTCACCATGGCCTTGACGCTGTTTTGGCCCCAGGGTTGGGTGGCAGCTTTGTCTTACTTTTTGTACGGTGCGGGCCCGATCCTGTGGGTCATCACCTCGACCACCTTGCGCCAGACCGTCACGCCACGCGCCATGATCGGGCGGGTCACATCCATCGTCATCGTGGCGAGCACGGGCGCACGGCCTTTAGGCGCGGCGCTGGGCGGCTTGTTGGGGGTGTATTTTCCGGCCTCGGTGAGCCTGTGGTGCGTGGTGTTGGGCTTTGGGGTGCAAGCGGTCATCATCACCGCATCCAAGGTGCGTACGCTCAAACGCCTGCCCGATCCTTTGCCCGATTGAATTAAAAAAACGAAGGAGACCAGCGCATGCATCCAGCCGAATTTGAAGAATTGCTCAAGCGTTTTTCAGCCGCTGCCGAAGCGGGTGATGGCGAGGCCTTTGCGCAGTGCTTCACGCCCGATGGCGTTTACCACGACTACATCTACGGCGACCACACGGGCCGTGCCGACATCGCCCACATGATGAATGACTTGTTCCACCGCGATGCGGGGCCGGACTACCGTTGGGAGATGTTCGAGCCCGTGTGCAATGGGCAGGTGGCCTATGCGCGGTCTTTGTCGAGCTTCACCTCGAGGGTGCCCGAGTTTGCGGGACGGCAGGTGGTGATCGATGGCATCAGCCGCTTTGAGCTGCGTGACGGGCTGATTTGCGACTACAGCGAATCGGTCAATGGCGGCGTGGCCATGGTGCAGCTGGGGGTGGCGGCGCCGCGCCTGGAGAAGGTGCTCAAGCGCTGGAGTCAGCAGTTGATTGACCAGCCTGCGACCCAGGCATTTTTGGCCCGTGGCAAGCGCACCGTTTGATTTGTTCAATCCTTCTTTGAAAGGCCTGGCCATGAGTTTCCAAGACATCCTTTACAGCGTGGAGCACCGCATCGCGACCATCACCTTGAACCGCCCGGACAAGCTCAACGCCTGGACCGCCGTCATGGAGCGCGAGGTGCGCGAGGCCATGGACGCCGCAGCCGCTGACGAGGGCGTGCGCGCCATTGTGATCACGGGTGCAGGGCGGGGCTTTTGCGCGGGGGCCGACATGGATTTGCTCAAGGGCCTGGACCCGAGCGACATCACGGCCACCACCTGGACGCGGCCTTTTGATGTGAACCAGCGGCTGGACTACCAAACGCGTTACGGGTTTTACCCGGCGATCCCCAAGCCGGTGATTGGCATGCTCAACGGCGCAACCGCAGGCATTGGACTGGTGCACGCCTTGTATTGCGACATCCGGTTTGCGGCCGACAACGCGGTGTTCACCACCGCGTTTTCAAGGCGCGGCTTGATTGCCGAACATGGCTTGAGCTGGATGCTGCCCCGCATCGTGGGCCACGCCAATGCGATGGACCTGCTGCTGTCGGCCCGCAAAGTGTTGGCCCCTGAAGCGCAGGCCATGGGTTTGGTCAACAAGGTGTTTGCGCCCGATGCTTTGGCCGCCGCAACTTATGCCTATGCGCGTGATTTGGTGGACAACGTGTCGCCGCGCTCGATGGCGGTGATCAAGCGCCAGCAGTACGACGCGCCGTTTCAGACGCTGGCAGAAAACACCCGCCAGGCCAATGCTGAAATGGCCCGCAGTTTTGCGAGCGATGACTTTCGCGAAGGGGTGGCGCATTTCATGGAAAAACGCGCACCGCAATTTACGGGCCGATGAGGCTTGGTGCGGAATGTCGATTCGACTCCATCAAGCTTGAATTGCCTCTGAGTAGGTCGGCTATGTGTTTGTTTTTGTAGGAGCCCACCCCATGGGCGATGGTTTGCCTGGCCGGCGCAGAGCCAAATCAAGGGCGTGTGCCACGCCCATCGCCCACAGGGGTGGGCTCCTACAAGTATTTGTCCCTCGCCTGTCACTCAATACTTCAAGGGGCCGGTTCCATAAGGGGCAGAAGCAGGGGATTGCCCCCGCCTGACTCACTTGAGCGTCATCAGCGGGATGTCTTTGGCCGCCGCCAGCTTGTCGAGCTGAGCGCGGGTCTGGCTGGCCAAGAAGGCCTCGATGGCTTGGCGTGTGGCGGGCTTGAACAGGTCTTTGACCGGGTGGGCCAGTGGGACGCCAGCGGCTTCGCACAGGCGCTGCGCAAAATGCGGCTCCAGGGCCGCCACGGCCACTCGGCCGTTTTTGCAGGCGTAGATGCGGTAGCCCGCGTGTGCACCGCCCACCGCGCCGTCGGGCGTGGTCATGCGCAGCTGGCGGGGCAGGGCCAGCCAGGCGGCGGCGTCGGACAGGGCCACTTCGTGGCGCGAGCCTTTGCCTGTGGTCTTGAGCGAGATGACGGCTTTGAGTGTGGCTTCGCTGGCCATGAGCGCGCCGCCCATGTCGGCAAACAAACTCGGTGGCAGGTCCATGCCGTTGACGAGGCCCACTTCGGCCTGGTAAGTCAAGTCGTGGCCGGGAATTTCGGCCAGCGGGCCGGGTGCACCGACCACTTCGATCAGGCTGAGTGCGGGGTATTGCTTGCGCAGGGTTTTCCAGCTCAGGCCCAGCTTGGTCAGGGCAGAGGGGCGGAATGAGGTCAGCAGCACATCGGTCTTGGGCAACAGTTTGTGCAAGGCGGCTTGTCCGGCCTCGGTTTTGAGGTCGAGTGTGTGGTGTTTCACGCCCTTGTGCATCAGCGCGTAACCGTCGGGGGTGTAGTGCTGCATGGGGTCGCCTGAAGGCGGGTTGATCTTGGTGCAGCTGGCACCCATTTGGGCCAGGCGCATCAGGGCGGCAGGACCGGGCAGGTTGAGGGCGAGGCTGACGACGCGAACGCCGCGAAGGGGTTTGGTGGATGGCATGCTGTTGATCTTGAAATTGTTGCTGCAGCATTATGTGCAAGGCGCTGACCGGGCACTGTCACCTGTGCGGTGGGGGCGCAAGGACCGAGCCCCCACCACACGATGGGTTTCAAACGCCCAGATTGCGCAAGGTGGCCTCGATCGCTGCTGCGGTAGCGATGGGTTTTTCCATGGGGAAGAGGTGGGAGCCGTCGAGCATCATGATGCGGCCTTTGACGACCTGGTGGGTCAGGTCGGTGCCAGCCTGGCGCATCTCGGCCGAGTGCGTGCCGCCAATGAAGGCGGCGGGGCATTTGAGGGGTTTGCGCTTGAGCAGGCTGTCGAGTTTGTGCGGCAGGCTGTTGTAGATGGCGGTTTCGATGTCGCGGTCAAAGCTGAGCACGCGCTGGCCGCCTTCGTCGTGCGTGCCGAACTCAATGTAGTCCCGCAGCACCTGCGGGTCCCAGCGGGCAAAGGATTTTTTGTGCGCAAAGCTCTCGAGCGCAGCCTGCGCGTCGGGCCAGTGGTGGCGGCGTTTTTGGCTGATGCGCCCGGGCGAGAGGGCGCCGATCAGGGGTGTGCGTTTGGCCAGGCCCAAGGTGGTGGCCCGCCAGCCGCCCAGCACGGGCGAGTCGATCAGCACCACGCCACGCGCCAGCTCGGGGTGGCGGGCGGCGCACATGAGGCTCAAGATGCCGCCCAATGAGTGACCGACCAGGAAGGCGGGTTCGCCATCGCCTTGTTGCTCACGCGCAAAGTCGGCCAGTTGCTGCACCAAGTTAGGCCAGTTGTTGGTGACGGGGTATTGCGGGTCGTGGCCGAATTTTTCGACGGCATGGACCTCAAAGCCGCGCTGGCGCAGGTTGTCGAACAGCACACGGTAGGTGCTGGCCGGGAAGCTGTTGCCGTGCGAGAAGATGATGCGGGGTGGCTTCTGCATGTGTTTAATGTTTGGGCAGCAGGCGCTGCAAGGCATACAGGGCATCGAGCGCTTCACGGGGGCTGAGCGCATCGGGGTTGATTTGGGCGAGCGCCACTTCGATGGGGCTCGGGCCTGTGGCTTCGGACTCGGGCGGCGCGGCGAACAGGTCCACCTGTTGGCGGCTTTCATTGGCCCCGGCCTCCAAAGCACTCAGCGCGTGCCGTGCGTGGTTGAGCACGGCGGCAGGCATGCCCGCCAAGCGCGCCACCTGCACGCCGTAGCTTTTGCTGGCGGGGCCGGGTTGCAGCTCGTGCAAGAAGACGATGGATGCACCCGATTCGGCGGCGCTGACATGCATGTTCACGGCGGCGGTGTGCGTGGCCGGGAATTCGGTGAGCTCGAAGTAGTGCGTGGCAAACAGCGCAAAGGCTTGTGTTTTGTTGTGCAGGTGCGTGGCGATGCCACTGGCGAGAGCCAGGCCATCAAAGGTCGATGTGCCGCGCCCAATTTCGTCCATCAGCACCAGGCTGTGCGGTGTGGCGCTGTGCAAAATTTGCGCGGCCTCGGTCATCTCCAGCATGAAGGTCGATTGGGCGTTGGCCAGGTCGTCGGCTGCGCCGATGCGGGTGTGGATGGCGTCGATGGGCCCGAGGCGGCAGCGGCTGGCGGGCACATGGCTGCCGATGCTGGCCAAGAGCACGATCAGCGCCACCTGGCGCATGTAGGTCGATTTACCGCCCATGTTGGGGCCGGTGATGATCTGCAAGCGCTGCTTGCTGCCCAGCACCGTGTCGTTGGCGATAAAGCTCGCGCCCGACATCTGAGCCAGCCGCGCCTCGACCACCGGGTGGCGGCCTTGGCGGATTTCGATGCAAGGCTCTTTGGTGAATTCGGGGGCGCACCAGTTCAGGGTGAGCGAGCGCTCGGTCAGGGCGCACAGCACGTCCAGGCTGGCCATGGCCTGCGCCAGTGCGGTGAGCGCGGGCACAAAGGGCTGCAGTTGGTCGAGCAGGCCTTCATACAGCCACTTTTCGCGGGCCAAGGCGCGTTCTTGCGCCGACAGGGCCTTGTCTTCAAAGGTTTTCAGCTCGGGCGTGATGAAACGTTCGGCGTTTTTCAGGGTCTGGCGGCGGCGGTAGTCGTCAGGCACCTTGTCGAGTTGCCCCTGCGTGACTTCGATGTAAAAGCCATGCACCTTGTTGAACTGCACGCGCAGGTTCGCAATGCCGGTGCGCTCTTTTTCGCGGGTTTCCAGGTCGAGCAAAAACGCATCGCAGTTGGTCTGGATGCCGCGCAATTCGTCCAGCTCGGCGTCCAGGCCGTCGGCGATCACGCCGCCGTCGCGCACCAGGGCAGCGGGCTCTTCGAGCAAGGCCATTTGCAGCAGCTCGGCGCAGTTTGTGGGCGGTGTGAGCCAGCGGGCCATACCTGCCAACAAGCTGCCCGGCTCAGGCTGAAGGGCTTGCAGTTGCACCGAGAGTGCAGCCGCACGCGCCAGCGCATGGCGCAGCGCCACCAGTTCGCGCGGGCGCACCTGGCGCAGCGCGGTTCGGGCGGTGATGCGCTCCACGTCGCTCGCGCCTTTGAGCTGTTCGCGCAGGCTGCTCCAGGGACCTGAGCCACTCTCACCGCGCAATACGGCTTGGGCTTGCAGGCGGTCCCTCGCGGCTTGGCGCTCGCGCGGCGGGCTGAGCAGCCAGCTTTTGAGCAGGCGGCTGCCCATGCCGCTCATGCAGGTGTCGAGCAGGGCAAACAATGTGGGTGAATCCGACGCGCTTTCGCCGCGCAGGGTTTGCGTCAGCTCCAGGTTGCGGCGGGTGCTGGCGGGCAGGTCAATGAGTGCGTCCGAGCGTTGCACCTGCACCCGCTGCACATGCGGCAGGCTGCGGCCTTGGGTGTGTTCGGCATAAGTGAGCAGGGCTGCAGCTGCGGCGTGTGCGTCGGCCAGCGCATCGGCGTTCCAGGCGGCCAGCGACGCAGCTTTCAATTGCTCGAGCAGCTTGCGCTGGCCCAGGCCTGCGTCGAACTGGAAATCGGGCCGCATGGCAAAGGACCAGCTGCCCCGGCCTGCGGTTTTGAGGCCGCGCAGTTTTTGCTCAAAGGTGGGGGTCATGCCCGCGCTGGCCAGCAGTTCGCTGGGCGCGATGCGGTCCACCCAGTCGGCCAGCTCGTCCTGTGCACATTCGGCCAAGTGCACCACGCCTTGGGTGACGCTCAGCCACGCCAGGCCGCAGCGGTTTTTGCCCGCTTGGTGCACGGCCAGCAAAATCGCTTCGCTCTTGTCGGACAGCAGCTCGGTGTCTGTGAGGGTGCCGGGGGTGACCACGCGCACCACTTTGCGCTCGACCGGGCCTTTGGCTGTGGCCACGTCGCCCACCTGTTCGCACAGGGCCACCGATTCGCCCAGTTTGATCAGGCGGGCCAAATACGTCTCGACCGAATGAAAGGGCACGCCCGCCATGAGCACCGGCTGGCCAGCGGACTGACCCCGGCGCGTCAAGGTGATGTCGAGCAAGCCTGCGGCTTTTTCGGCGTCGGCAAAGAACAGCTCGTAAAAGTCGCCCATGCGGTAGAACACCAGCGTGTCTGGAAACTCCGCCTTGATGCCCAGGTATTGGGCCATCATGGGCGTGTGGGCTGACAGGTCGAGTGCGGGCTTTGGGGCGTGGGGGATATCGTTTTGCATCAATGAGTGGCCAAATTTTTCCGCGACGGCATCAGGCTGCGCAAGAAAATATCCCGGGGATAAGGGTGATTCAGGCTGATCAAATTATCTTTAAAAATGCCAACGATAAATTTGCGGCTCAAAATTTATTGTTCCGGGGGGTCAACCCTGCACTTTGCCTGTGCTTGAAGGCCTGCAACGATCAGGCGGGTTCACCACCTGCCCGATGAGCCACCGCCGCCAAAACCACCACCGCCCCCCTTGAAGCCCCCGCCGGGGCCACCCCGTCCACCGAACCGGGCCCTGAGCAAGCCGGTGATGCCCAGCAAAGTGGTCACCATGGTGATGCCGCCAGCAATCAGGGCCATGGACAGCACGCCCAGCAAGAGCCAGCTGACGGTGCCCACGATGGCGGCGGTCATGATGGCCCCCGGAAATCGGCCCAGGACGGCACGCAGGACAAAGCCCAGGAGCGCGCCCGCCACAATGATCCAGGTGATGTCGATGTAGGGGCTGGCGGATTGGCCTGCCGCTTTGGCGGGCAAGGGTTCACCGTCGATGACGCGCATCATGCGTTTCATGCCCGCAGAAATGCCGCCAGCAAAGTCCCCTTGGCGAAAGTTGGGGGTGATGATGTCTTCGATGATCCGTTTGGCGGTGGCGTCGTTCAAGGCGCCTTCGAGCCCATAGCCCACCTCGATCCGCACGGTGCGGTCGTCTTTGGCAATGAGCAAAATCGCGCCATCGTCCACTTTTTGACGCCCCAGTTTCCATTGCTCCGCCACCCGCAGGGCATATTGCTCAATGGTTTCGGGTTGGGTGCTGGGCACCATCAACACCGCCAGTTGGCTGCCTTTGCGCTGCTCGAATGCCGCCAGGGCTTGTTCGATCTGGGTTTTTTGCTCTTCGGTGAGGGTGTGGGTTTGGTCAATGACATGGCCCGTCAATGGCGGCACGGGCACCCATGTGGGCACTTGCGCATGTGCAGCAAAACCCAGCAGGGCGCAAAGCAGCAGTCCAAAGGCCACCATTGACCGCCACATGGTCACTGCACCGCGTTGGAGCTGGGGGCTTTGGGTGGTGTGGCGCCTGTGCCGAAGTTGACGGGAGGAGGAACAGCAATGGCTTTTTCATTGTCCACCGAAAAGTTGGGTTTTTCCTTGTAGCCCAACACCCAGGCGGTCAGGTTGGAAGGAAAGGTGTGCACCGTGACGTTGTATTCCTGAACGGCTTTGATATACCGATTGCGCGCCACGGCGATGCGGTTTTCGGTGCCTTCGAGTTGAGCTTGCAGGTCAATGAAACCCTGGTTGGCTCGCAAGGCAGGGTAGTTTTCTGACACCACCAGCAATCTGGACAAGGAGCTGGACAAGTCCTTTTGAGCTTGCTGGAATTTTTGAAAGGCTTGCGGGTCGTTCACCAGTTCGGGCGAGGCTTGTACGGCAGTGGCTTTGGCACGGGCCTCGACCACAGCTTGCAAGGTGCTTTGTTCAAAGTCGGCCTGGCCTTTGACCACATTGACCAAATTGGGAATCAGATCGGCCCGGCGCTGGTATTGGCTGAGCACTTCGGACCAGCTGGCTTTGACTTGCTCGTTGTTGGTTTGGAATTGGTTGTAGCCGCAACCTGTCAAGCTCAAGGTGCTGAGCATCAGGAACACGGCGATCCAGCGTTGAAATGCTGACTTCATGACTCATCTCCATCGGGTTGTGGCAGTGTGTTGTGGGCGCAATAAGTCAGGGCAGCCTAATCAGGCGGGCTTTGCATGGCTGTGCGGTAGTTCACACGGTCAGTGATGGCGCAGTGAGTCGGTCCGCGGTATGCGCATGAGGCGGCTGGTCCTCATGGGGTGCGGGCCGGTTTCACCAACTCGATTTTGAAATCAGCCTCGTAAGGCGGCACATGGCATTCAAGGATGTCAGCCGGGGCAATGGCCAGGTGCACGCCCACCACATCGGCATGCACAGGCAGACTGGCTGTGCAACGGTCTGCCAGGCAGACCACCCGGATGGCGACGGGATTTTTCTTCAACAAGTAGGGCAAGACTTTCAGGATCGAGTGACCGGTATAAAACACGTCATCGACCAGCAGCAAGGTGTAGCCCTTCAGGTCCAGTGCTGCATGCTGCGCTTGTTCGGTCAGCAAGGTGTCCGGATGCAGCAAGGTCAAATCGTCGGCATAGCGCTTGACCGACAGGTCCAGCCGCAGCGGGGGCTGCAGGCCGTGCGCGCTCACCATGCGCTGGGTCAGCAGATCGGCCAAGGGCGCGCCCCGGCGCAAGATCCCAATCACGGCCACGGGCGAGTGGCCGGGCAGCAGCGCCATGGCCTGGCTGGCCATGCGGTCCAGCACGGCATTCAGCTCGGCGGTATTGAACAGGCAGGTGCGTGACTCGGCCGAGGTGGTCATGGGCAGCTCATGTCATCGGCAAGGCCGGGGGGCCAGCTCAGTGTCCATACGCCTGGGGTCTGAACCTGCATCCTGGTTTTGAAAGCCGAAGACTTGTCGTTGAACAGCGTCCTGAATGCCTCTTCGTAGTTGTCGTCTGCGCGCACCAGGCGGAACTTTTTCAATTGCCAAGGGCACATTTCCAGTCGCAAAAGCTCACCGGTGCGGTTCGAGATGTTTGCAAAGAACAGCGCCGCCATGCCCAAGTTGCCCGGCTCGTGCATGTCAATGCCTTCGTAGTCATTGATCAGGTCACCGCAGCCGTACAGGATGAGCTTGCCCTGGTAAATCTCGATGGGGCGCGGGTGGTGTGATGAATGACCGTGCACCAGGTCGGCCACGTCCCAGTCGATAAGCCAGCGTGCAAATTGCTGTTGTTCTGCGCGTACGTCCCAGCCCCAGTTGCTGCCCCAGTGCAGTGAGACGATCACCCGGTCACCGGCTTGGCGGTATCGGGCCACGCTGTGTGCAAGCTGCAACGCACTGTGTTCGCTCAAGGTGTCCAGCAACTGAATGCCGGCCTGTTGGGGCGTCGCCCGCCATGGCTGGGGCACGCCGCTGTCGGTGGTGGCCCAGGCGAAGATCAGCCAGCGTTCGCCGGTAGGGGCATGCCACTCAGCCGGTATTTCGGCCGATGCCTGATCGATACCTGCACCCACAGTGCGCAGGCCCGCGCTGTGCAGCACGTTCAGCGTTTCGCGCAGGCCGTCGACGCCCCAGTCCATCACATGGTTATTGGCCAGGCTGCACACGTCGATGTTCGCAGTCTGGAGTGCATTCACATGCATCGGGTTCATGCGGTAGTGGATGCCTTTGGCGGGCCAGGGGTGGCCGTGTGTGGTGATGGTGGTTTCCAGATTCACCAGCCGCAGATCGACTTGACGTCGCACCATGGCGGCCAGTGCCTCTCCCCAGATGTGTTCGGGGGGAACGGGGTGAGGAATGCGGCCGTGGATTTTTTCAGCCAATTTCACATACTCGCGGGCGTCGCGTACCCAGCTTTCGTAAAGCTCGGGGCTGCATGGATGAGCCATGATCTGGTCGATGCCGCGCCCGGTCATCACATCACCAGCCAGGCACAGGGTGGTGTGCGTTTGCATGCATCTGATTGTTTGCAGCCTGCGGCGACGGGTCTGTGTGCGTCAGCACAAACCCCATGCCCGTATTGCGGTCCAATCTTTGGCGACAGATGACCGTGTCATGTTGAAAGGCAGACCATGAAAATCCTGTTGGAAGATCAGGTTCAGATCGAGATCAACGGCTTGATGCTGGAGGGTATTTTGGCCGTACCTCCCGATGCGAAAGGCTTGGTCTTGTTTGCCCATGGCAGTGGCAGCAGCCGCCACAGCCCGCGCAACAACTTTGTGGCACAGGTGCTTGGTGACCATGGGGTGGGGACCTTGCTGATGGACTTGCTCAGCCCCGAGGAAGATCAGGACCCTTCGGCCCGGTTTGACATTGCCTTGCTGACCGAGCGTCTGGTCGCCGCCACGCACTGGGTGCACCATCAACGACTGACAAAACATCTGTCCCTGGGTTACTTTGGTGCCAGCACGGGCGCGGCAGCTGCCTTGCGTGCAGCCGCCCAATTGGGGGCTCAGGTGCATGCCGTGGTTTCACGCGGCGGACGGCCCGATCTGGCGGGGCCGAGCCTGTTGGCAAAAGTGACTTGCCCGACCTTGTTGCTGGTCGGAAGTCTTGACGAAGAGGTGTTGGCATTGAACCGCCAGGCGGCCCGGCAGATGCATGCCGATGTGCATTTGACCGTGGTGCCCGGAGCCACGCATTTGTTCGAGGAGCCAGGCACGCTCGAAGCTGTGGCGCGCCATGCGGCCCAATGGTTTGTGCAGCATCTGCCCGTCAAGCCCTGAGGTCTTCAAAACATGTCCATCTGCTGCCCCATGCCAGGCCCCATGGGCGTCTCTGCGGATTTGGCAGCTTGCGGTACAGCCGCAATCATGCAATCGGTTGTGAGGATCAGGGCGGCAATCGAGGCCGCGTTTTGCAGCGCCAGACGCGTCACCTTGGCCGGGTCGATCACACCCATTTGCAGCAAGTTGCCATATTGGCGGGTGGCGGCGTTGTAGCCCTCATTCGGGTCGGTGGCATCGTCCACCCGCTGCGCCACCACAGAGGGTTCTTGGCCTGCATTGCTCACGATGCGCCGCAAGGGCTCTTCCAGTGCACGCTCCACCAGGCGGATGCCCGAGGTTTCATCCAGCGATTCGCCTTGCAGTGCGCTCAGCACTTTGCGTGCGCGCAGCAAGGCCACGCCGCCGCCGGGCACGATGCCTTCTTCAATGGCGGCGCGGGTGGCGTGCAGCGCATCTTCCACCCGGATTTTGCGTTCCTTCAATTCGGTCTCGGTGGTCGCGCCCACCTTGATGAGCGCCACGCCACCGGCCAGTCGGGCTGCGCGTTCGTCGAGTTTTTCGCGGTCGTAATCGCTCTCGGCGGCTTCCCGCTCTTTGCGGATGACGGCAACGCGCTCCTGAATTTTGTGGGGGTCGCCTGCGCCGCCGATCAGGGTGGTGTTGTCCTTGCCCACTTCGGCACGCTTGGCACGGCCCAGGTCGCTCATCTGCAGCTTGGACAGGCTCAAACCCATGGTCTCGCTGACCACTTTGCCGCCGGTCAGGATGGCCATGTCCTGCAACATGGCCTGGCGGTGCGCGCCAAAACCGGGGGCCTTGACGGCGCAGGTCTTGATCGAACCCCGGATGTTGTTGATGACGAGTGCGGCCAGGGTGTCGTTGTCCAGATCTTCGGCAATCACCAGCAAGGGTTGACCGGACTTGACCACTTCTTCCAGCAAGGGCAGCAGCTCTTTGAGGGAGGACAACCTGCCCTCGCACAGCAGGATGCGCACATCGTCCAGCATGGCGCTCAGGCGTTCGGTGTTGTTGATGAAATAGGGTGACAGGTAGCCATTGCCAAACTGCAGGCCTTCCACCACTTCAAGCACGCTGACCAGGCCCGATCCGTCCTCGATCGAGATGGCGCCTTCGCGGCCCACCTTGTCGATGGCGCTGGCCACCAGTTCGCCAATGGAGCGGTCGTTGTTGGCCGAGATGGTGGCTACATGCGCGATGTCCTGCGAGTGCGCACAGGGCTGTGCCGTGCGCTGAAGTTCGGCCACCACGGCTTCAATGGCCCGCTCAATGCCGCGTTTGAGGTCCATCGGATTCATGCCCCCGGCCAGATAACGCAGACCTTCGTGCACCATGCCGTGCGCCAGCACGGTGGCGGTGGTGGTGCCGTCACCTGCCATTTCGCTGGTGCGTACAGCCACTTCGCGCAGCAGTTGCGCGCCCATGTTTTCAAAAGGATCTTCCAGGTCAATGGCTTTGGCCACCAGCACGCCCGAGTTCACGATTTGCGGCGAGCCCCATTCGCGCTCCAGAATCACGGTGCGACCGCGAGGCCCCATCGTCACCTTGACGGCTTCGGCCAGGGCGTCCACGCCCCGACGGATTTTGTCTCTGGCTTCGTCGTGAAACATCAGGTGCTTGGCTTTCATGGTGCTTCCTTTGCGCAGATGAATCGGGGATGTCCCATCACGCATGCTGAACAGAAAATGCCCGGTTTTCTGTGCGTTAGCGCAAAGAAACAGACACAGCGCAGCCGTGGCCTTCAAGTCGCCGTGGTGTGTGAATGAGGCAACAGACACCCACGCCAGCAGATACGACAGTGTGGATGGGGCTGTTGTTTGGAGACGGCCCTGTGTGCGATGGGGCATTCCTGCGCGCACCCTGTCATGCAGCGATCTTGCTGCGATTCATTGAATGGAGATCACACCATGAGCAACCTCGCACGATTCAACCCTTTCAGCGAACTGCGGGACCCTTTCAGCGACGATTTCTTCAAAGGCTTTGCCTTGCGTCCGGTTTACCGCATGCTGGAGGGCGAACCCCAAATGCGTCTGGATTTGACGGAAGACGACAAGAACTTTTTTGTCAAAGTCGAAATTCCAGGTGTCAAGAAAGAAGACATCAAGGTGTCTGTGGAAGGCAACCAGGTGTCCCTGTGCGCCGAAGTCAAAAAGGAAACGGAAGAAAAAGAAGGCGCCAAAGTGATTCGCTCTGAGCGCTACTATGGCAGTGTGACGCGCAGTTTCACGCTCAATGAAAGCGTGGATCAGGCTGCATCCATTGCGAAATACGAAGACGGTGTTTTGCACCTGACGTTGCCCAAAAAACCCAGCGAGCAAAGTCATACCCTCAAAATTTCCTGATGAAGTGGCTTGGGTGCCGACCTCGTTTCAAGCGTGTCCGATGGGGTCGGTGACTCACTGATTCACTGATGGATGCACCCACCATGGACATGCTGGCTTGACTTCTGGCTGTCAGGGCGTCGGGCTCTTTTTCCGGCATGTCCATGTCGGGCGACAAGCAATTTCCACTTTTTGAAGGAGCCGTCATGAGCAAACAATTGACAGCGGGCGAAATCTGCAAACGCAAAGTCTCAGTGGCTTACGAGAACACCAGTCTCGTGGCTGCAGCTCAACTCATGCGCGAAGAGCATGTCGGTGCCTTGGTGGTGGTAGCAGATCAAAACGGCCACCGCCTTGTGCGTGGGGTCGTCACTGATCGTGACATCGTGATGGCCGTTGTGGCCACAGGCCTGGACCCCGAGCCCTTGCTGTTGGAAGACATCATGTCCGATCGCCTAGTGACCGCCAAGGAAACCGACTCACTGCTTGACCTGATGCGGGTCATGCGTGAACACGGTGTGCGCCGTGTACCTGTGGTCGGTGAACAGTACGAATTGGTGGGCATCGTTACCATGGACGATGTGCTCAAAGTGTTGGCGCTGGAGCTGAACATGCTGGTGGGCACGATTGACCGCAATATCAAACAAGAGCAAGTGCGCAGGCGGTGAGCCTCTTCGTAGGTCGCAGCATCAGCTCAGACAATACCTGCTTCGGTGCAGGCAGCATTCGGGGCTGAAGCCACCGACCTGCGGGGGGCATGCTGGCGCCGCTTTCGGACTTTGCGAGGGCCAAATCAGCAGGGACAGCGCAATCCAAGTCGTGATGTTTGATGTTGTGCAGCGCCTGCGGCCGGATCAAAACGGCGCGTCTTTGCGCTCGTCGCTGCCCTCGGCACTGTCACCGGAAACTGTGTCAGTGGCTTCGGCGTCCGGGTTGTGCGTGTCGCCTGTGCGCTCGCGGCTCAGGGCGTCCACGGCGGTGCGCACGTTGGCCTTGTCACCCGCGCTGGCAAATTTGCTGTACTTGCCCAAGATGGTGACCAGCTGGCCATAAATGCGGGGGGCGCCAGCCAGGCATTCTTTTTGTTCCAGAAAGTCGGACTCGCCCGTGAAGTTGCCAATCAGGCCACCGGCTTCGGTGACCAACAGCGAGCCCGCAGCCACGTCCCAAGGAGACAAACCTGTTTCAAAGAAACCATCGGTAAATCCTGCGGCCACATAGGCCAGGTCGAGCGCGGCAGAGCCGGGGCGGCGCAGGCCGGCGGTGCGTTGCATCACGTCGCCCATCATGCGCAGGTACTGGTTGAAGTTGTCGCCCTTGCGGAAGGGAAAGCCGGTGGAGATGATGCATTCCTGCAGGCGGATGCGCTTGCTCACGCGCAGGCGGCGGTCGTTCATGAACGCACCACGGCCTTTGGTGGCGGTGAACAAATCGTTGCGGGTGGGGTCGTAAATGACGGCTTGCTCGATCTTGCCGCGCACTTGCAGGGCAATGCTCACGCAGTAAACGGGGAAGCCGTGGATGAAGTTGGTCGTGCCGTCCAGGGGGTCGATGATCCAGATGTGGTCAGCGAGGGGGTTGCCGAATTCGCGGCCCGACTCTTCGGCCAGGATGCCGTGGTCGGGGTAGGCGGTCAGCAGGGTGTCGATGATGACTTTTTCGGCGGCGTGGTCGACTTCGGTGACGAAGTCATTGACCTGCTTTTGCGAGATGCGAACCGCTTCAACGTCGAGCGCGGCGCGGTTGATGATGGCGCCAGCGGCGCGCGCAGCCTTGATGGCCACGTTGAGCATGGGGTGGAGATTGGACGACATGAATTGTGTGAAGAACGGGTGTAACGCACGCACGATCGCGGCGACAGGGGGTGCATTTTCTCATGAAAAGCCCAGCAAGCCGTCGCTGGCGCGTCATAAGCATTGACGTTCACGCAGCCACTCAGGCGAACGGCGGGTGTCCAGCACGGCCGATACAGTGGCTTTTTTGCCTTCGAGCAAATAGTAAATGGCAAAGGGGAAAGCGGCTTCCCAAGCTTCGAAACGCGCCGCTTGGTTGAACTTTGATATGAACACCGGCACTGATTTGCAAGGCGTCAATGTCGGCTTACAAACTGTTTAAAAAGTAAGCACCTATGCCAGCCTGCTGGTGTTCGTAAAACCAATAAGCCGCCAGCAAGTCGTCTTGTGCCGCCTGCGTGATCTCAATAGATTCGCAGCCATTCATGGCTTGCCTGGCTCAGTGGCTTGGGGTTGGGCGGGTCAGGGTGCGCAAGCGCTCTTTGGCTTGATCCCAAGGCAGGCAGTTTTCCCGGCCTGACTTCAGGCGTTCCAATCGTGCGGCAAGCACCTGTTGGTGCCAGGGGGGGGGCAGGTCTTCGGATGGGTTTTGAGACAAGGACTGCCACAAAATTTCCATGGCCAGCAAGCTTTCCGCTTTGGGCAAGTCTTTCAGGTGGTCAAATTTCATGGGTTTTCCTGCAAGTCTGTTCGATCAGATCAGTTTAGCAAAACCAAGCTTGAAGGGCTGCACCAGGCTCAGCGTATGGGAGCGTGGACAATCGGGGCATGCAAACGCGATTCATCTTGATAGAAACCAGCCATGCCGGCAACGTGGGCGCTGCCGCCCGGGCCCTGAAAGTCATGGGCTTTGACGATTTGGTGCTGGTGGCGCCGCGCTGGCCCAATGTGCTGCGCAAAGAGGAAACCATCCAGCGCGCCAGCGGGGCCAACGATGTGCTGACCAAGGCCCGCGTGGTGGGCACACTCGACGAGGCTTTGGATGGCGTGACCCACCTGTGTGCCACGGCCATGACCCCGCGCGACTTTGGCCCGCCCACGCGCTCGCCGCGTGAGCATTTTGCCGAGCTGACCCGGCCCGGTGCGCCCGAGCAATGCGTGGCCTTCTTGTTCGGCTCCGAGCGCTTTGGCATGAAAAACGAGGACGTTTACCGCTGCCATGTGGCGCTGTCGATCCCAACCAATCCCCAGTTCGGCTCGCTCAACTTGGGCTCGGCCATTCAGGTGATTGCTTATGACTGGCGGGTCGCTTTGGGTGGCTTTCCTGTGCAGGACGCGGTATCGCCCGCTGACAAGGCCGATGCACAGCAGGTGGCGGGCATGCTTGGCCACTGGGAGCAGGCGCTGACCGACATCGGCTTTCTGGACCCGGCCGCGCCCAAAAAGTTGATGCCGCGCCTGAACCAGTTGTTCAACCGGGCCGACTTGAGCCCGGAAGAAATCCACATCCTGCGCGGGGTGGCCAAGGCCATGATCCAAAACGCCATCGCCAAGCGATAGACTCAAAGCCTATGTTTTCTCGCCTTCGCTCCGACATCCAATGCATCCTTGACCGGGACCCCGCAGCGCGCACCGCCTGGGAGGTGCTGACCTGTTACCCGGGGCTGCATGCCTTGGTGCTGCACCGCCGGGCGCACTGGTGCTGGAACCATGGCTTCAAGTGGCTGGGGCGCTTCATTTCGCATGTGTCGCGCTGGCTCACGGGCATCGAGATCCATCCCGGTGCGCAGATTGGCGAGCGGGTGTTTTTTGACCATGGCATGGGCATCGTGATTGGCGAGACGGCCCAAATTGGCGAGGGCTGCACCATCTACCACGGCGTCACTTTGGGCGGTACATCGCTGTACAAAGGGGCCAAGCGCCACCCCACGTTGGGCCGCGATGTGGTGATCGGGGCGGGGGCCAAGGTGCTGGGCGGTTTTGAGGTGGGCGATGGTGCCAAGGTGGGCTCGAACGCGGTGGTGACCAAACCGGTGCCCGCCGGGGCCACGGCGGTGGGCAACCCGGCCCGCATCATCCAGGCCGAGCAAGACGCCAAGCGCGAAGAAGTGGCTTCCAAAATGGGTTTCTCGGCCTATGGCGTGACGCAAAACGACGACCCGCTGAGCCAGGCCTTGCGCGGTTTGATCGACAACGCGGCCGGACAAGAGCATCAAATTACCATGCTCTGGAAAGCGATAGAGCAGTTGGGTGCGCACCAGCAGATGCACGTGCCCCGCGATGCCGCCACCTGCGAAACCTTCGAGGCCGACAAGTTCAACCAGCTGGTGGGTAAGTAGGCTCGGCGGGAAAGAATTTTCCGCGTCAATGCGACGCTTTCCTTCGTCATTTCGTGCTTTTTCCCGTCATTTCTTCCTGTCATTGCGAGCGAAGCGTGGCAATCCAGCCTCTGAGCTTGATCGGCCGCTTAAGCCATTTACAAGCGCTCAGCTGGATGAACGGGTCCATGTCTTCGCGCTATCAACATCAATGAACGGTTGTGATTGCCGCCGCAGCTGCCATCAATTCCTTGCGCCGTTCGTGAAGGCTGCGCCAGCGTTGCTGGGCTTCGGGGTCTTGCCCGGTGCTGGCCTGCGACAGGGCTTCGGTTTCGAGCTGCTTGAGGCGATCGATCAGCATCATGTTGAGCAGGCGACGCAATTCTTGCCGGGCTTCTTGCGGGTCGGGTGGTGGGGCCTCTTCCTGGCCGGGTGTCACCCCCAGATTGTCCTGGGCCATCCAGCGCTTGGCATCGTCGGCAAAGGCCTGTCCCTGCATTTCCGCTTGCAAGGCCGACCAGCCCAAAGCCCCTTGCTCATGAAACTGTGATTCGAGCCAGGCAAACAAGGGGCCATGCGGCGCAGGCTGTGCGCAGAGCATGGCGTGGTCTTCTCCGGCCAGGGTTTCCCACAGCGCCATATTGCCCAGCAGCAGGCGGGCCGCATGGTCGGCGCGGCTGGCCGGTTGGGTGCGCGGGCCGGTGTAGACAGGCGGCTGATCACGCTTGAAGCGGCTGTTGCCCTTGAAGCCGGGTGTCCAGTTGGGATTTTTGCGTGGCCAGTTGTTGCCGCCAGCACCCGCATTGCCATAGCCACTTTGCCCCCCATGGCTGCGAGCAGCCGCCGGGTTTTGCGCAGAGCCGCCGGGCCAGGCAGGCGGCTCGCCATAGTGGGGCTCAAAGTGGGGGTATTCATCGCTGCTGGCCGCGGCCTGGCCGAAAGCCGCGTTGGCCTGTTGGGGCGAGGCCGTGGCACTGCGGGCGGCGGGGGCAAAACGTTGATCAGTCGCCGCTTGCTGGCCCCACAGGCGCTCCAGCCCGGCCGTTTCCAGCTGGATGAGTTGCGCCAGTTCTGACAGCAGTTGCTGTTTGAGCGCGCCTTCGGGCAGCAGCTGCCACAGCGGGCGGGCCTGGCTCGACAGGCGGGCGCGGCCTTCGGCGGTTTGCAGGTCGCAGTCGGCGCTGGCCGCTTCGATCAAAAAGCGCGACAGGGGCATGGCCTGCTTGATTTGCTCGGCAAATGCCTCTTGACCAAACTCGCGCACGTAGCTGTCCGGGTCGTGCTCGGCGGGCAAAAACAAGAATTTGATGCTGCGCACATCGGTGGCGTAGGGCAGGGCCCCGTCAAGCGCCTTGCGGGCTGCGCGCCGGCCTGCGCCGTCGCCGTCAAAGCTGAAGACGACCGAGTCGGTGAAGCGGAACAGCTTTTGCACATGGTCGGGCGTGCAAGCTGTGCCCAGCGTGGCCACGGCGTTGGCAAAGCCGAGTTGCGCCAGTGCCACCACGTCCATGTAGCCCTCGGTCACCAGCACATAGCCCGCGCTGTGCAGGGCTTCGCGGGCTTCGTACAGGCCATAGAGCTCGCGGCCTTTGTGGAACACCGGGGTTTCGGGTGAGTTCAAATATTTGGGCGTTCCGCTGCCGATCACCCGCCCGCCAAAGCCGATGCACTCGCCTTTGATGTTGCGGATCGGGAACATGATGCGGTCGCGAAAACGGTCGTAGCGTTTGTCGTCTTCTTCATTCACGATCACCAGGCCCGACTCGGCCAACAGCGGGTCGTCGTATTTGGGGAAGATGCTCGCCAGTGAGCGCCAACCTTCGGGTGCGTAGCCCAGGCCAAAGCGCTTGGCGATCTGGCCCGACAGGCCCCGGCCCTTGAGGTAGTCGATGGCGTGCGGTGTGATCTTGAGCTGGTCGCGGTAAGCCTCGCCCGCTTTTTCGAGCACATCGCTCAGGCTGTCTTGCTTGGCCTTGGCGGCTGCGGCGCGGGCGCGGTCTTCGGGCGACTGCTGTTCTTCGGGCACCACCATGCCGGTTTGCTGGGCCAGGTCCTTCACCGCTTCGATGAAGGTCATGCCCGCGTGCTCCATCAAAAAGCCGATGGCGTTGCCGTTTTTGCCGCAGCCAAAGCAATGGAAGAACTGTTTGGTGGGGCTGACGCTGAAGCTGGGCGATTTTTCGCCATGGAAAGGGCACAGGCCCATGAAGTTGGCGCCGCCTTTCTTGAGCTGCACGTACTTGCCCACGATGTCGACCACGTCGACGCGGGACAGCAACTCCTGGATGAAAGACTGGGGGATGGCCATAAGAGGGCTATTTTCGCCGATAAGGGCGGTTCATCCCGTGCAGGTTTCGGGGCAAACCAGCATGGATTTCAGCGCTGGGTCAGGCAAACTGTTCAACATCCAACCGTTAGCCGATACAGGACCCGTTCATGACTGATACCAAAGTCAGCATCTTTGACCAAGACTTGCCCCAAACCCCCGCCAACCACGCGCCGATTTCGCCCTTGAGCTTCATCGAGCGCACGGCCGAGGTCTACCCCCAGCGTCTGGCCATCGTGCATGGCGATTTGCGCAGGACTGGGCCACCACTTACCGCCGCACCCGCCAGCTGGCCAGTGCGCTGGCGCAGGCGGGCATTGGCAAAAACGACACGGTGGCTGTGATGCTGCCCAACACGCCGCCGATGGTGGAGGCGCACTTCGGCATCCCCATGGCCGGGGCGGTGCTCAACGCCCTGAACACCCGGCTGGACCCGGAGACCGTGGCTTTCATGCTCGACCACGGCGAGGCCAAGGCGGTGATCGTGGACCCGGAATTTGCGGGGGTGATGAAAAAAGCCCTGGCGCTGCGCCAGTCCACTCGGCCCTTGTTGGTCATCGATGTGGAAGATGCGCTGTACACCGGCCCCACCGACAAGCTGGGTTCGGTGACTTACGAAGACTTTGTGGCCAGCGGCGACGCCGACTTTGCCTGGAGCCTGCCCGCCAACGAGTGGGACGCGATTGCGCTGAACTACACCAGTGGCACCACGGGCAACCCCAAAGGCGTGGTCTACCACCACCGGGGCGCGGCGACGAACGCGATCTCCAACATTCTGGAATGGGACATGCCCAAGCATGCGGCCTATTTGTGGACGCTGCCCATGTTCCATTGCAACGGCTGGTGTTTCCCGTGGACGGTGGCGGCGCGTGCGGGCGTGAACGTGTGTTTGCGCAAGGTGGACGCGCAGGCCATGTTTGATGCCATGCGCGACCATGGTGTCACCCATTACTGTGGTGCGCCCATCGTGCACGGCCTGCTGGTCAACGCCCCGGCCGCGATGAAGGCGGGGGTGCCCGCAGGCATTAAGGCGATGGTGGCGGGTGCGGCACCCCCGGCCTCGATGATCGAGGGCATGGAGCAGATGGGCTTTGACTTGACCCATGTGTACGGCCTGACCGAGGTCTATGGCCCGGCCACCGTGTGCCCCAAACACCCCGAGTGGGACGCGCTGGACATTGGTGACCGCGCACGTCTGAATGCCCGCCAAGGCGTGCGTTACCACCTGCAGCGTGATGTGCGGGTGCTCAACCCCGAAACCATGCAGCCCGTGCCACAAGATGGCGAGACCATGGGCGAGATCATGTTCAAGGGCAACATCACCATGAAGGGTTACCTCAAGAACCCCAAGGCCACGCAAGAGGCCTTTGCGGGCGGCTGGTTCCACAGCGGCGACTTGGCGGTGCAGTACCCCGACGGCTATTTCAAGATCAAGGACCGCAGCAAAGACATCATCATTTCGGGTGGTGAGAACATTTCATCGATCGAGGTGGAAGACGTGTTGTACCGCCACCCCGCTGTGCTGGCGGCTGCCGTGGTGGCCAAGCCCGATGCGCGCTGGGGCGAGACGCCTTGCGCCTTTGTGGAGCTGAAGGCCGATGCCCAGGTCACAGCCGAGCAGATCGTGGCGCATTGCAAGCAGCATTTGGCGGGCTTCAAGGTGCCGCGGGCTGTGGTGTTTGGCGAGTTGCCCAAGACCAGCACGGGCAAGATTCAGAAGTTTGAATTGCGCAAGCAGGCGGGGTCTGCAGCGGCGATTGACGTTTGAACGAAAAAAGAGGCTCCTTGCGAGGGCCTACTTCACCTTGAAGAGCACCGCCACCCAATAGGGCGGTGGTGCGTCAGACTGATCAGAAGTCGTAGCGCATGCCGATGGACACGCCTGATGCAGTCTTGCCAATGGTTGAAGAGGGGGCAGCCGTGCGGCCTTCTTTCCATGGGTTAATTGTGCTTTGTGAATCGTTGTCTACGCTGGCGTAGTTGGCATAAAAGCGCAGCGCTTTGTCATAGCGATACTCGCCACCCAGGGTGTACATGCTGGCGTTGGCATTTGCTGCGTCGGCTTTGCGGTCCATGTAGTGGGCTTTGAGGGCGATATTTGGCGCAACCATGTACTCCATACCCAAGCCTGTGACATCGGCGCTCTGATTTTTGTTGCCTGAAGAGGTGATCGAGTCAGCCGTTTGGTAAAAGCCCATCACGCGCAGTACGGGTGTCAGCTTGTAGCTGATGGCGGCGCGTGTGGCCTCGCGTTTGCGGGTGGTGGCTGTGCCTGCACCGTAGTTCTCGAAAGCCAATGTGGCCTCCAAACCGCCGGCTTTGTAGCCCAATGAGGCGCTCGTCGCGTCTTCTTTGTTTTCCACAGCGCCGTTGTTGGTCGCGCTGGTGCCGGAGTGGAACGAATACGCCACCTTGGCTTGGAAACCGTTCATCACGGGCGACTGGTACTCCAACATGTTGTTCAGGCGCTCGTCGAACTTGGCATCACCCACACGGGTCAGGTTGCGCATGTCGCCGAGCTGGTCGCCAAACAGGTTGAAGGGCTCGCGTGCTGTTTTGAACGGGGTGTCGAACTTGCCTGCGCGCACGGTACCGAAATCGCCCTGCAAGCCTGCAAAGGTGTCGCGTGAGCCCAAACGGTTGTTGGTGTCACCTGTGGCGTTGCTCAGGTTGAGTTGGATTTCCTGTTCGATTTGCCAGATACCGGTCAGGTTGCCGATTTTCTTGCTGCCTTTGAAACCCAGACGCGAAGCGTTGCTGGACAGGTTGTTGCGCTTGTAGCTCGCGCCGTCGTCCAACTGGTCGACCGAGAAGCTGGCGCGACCGTAGATTTCAAGCAGGCCGTCGACTTTGACTTGGGCTTGTGCCAAGGGGGCTATGGCCAAAAGGGTTGCGGTGGCGATGAAGGTTTTCGAGAATTTCATTGTTCAAACTCCATGTAAAGAACAGACGAAGTTTCTGTTCTTGACGTGACGTCTGCATGAAATTCAGATGAAGATTTGATGATGCAGCCCAACGCTCAAAGCTTCATAGGCGCATCACTCGATATCGAAGGCGTGTGTGCTGAAGCGTCCTGCACGGCGGTCTGCAAAGTAATGCTCCAGCGTTTCCTTGACGGTGCGAAAGGCCAATTCGTCCCAAGGAATTTCGTCTTCTTTGAACAAGCGTGCTTCCATGGTTTCGTGCCCGGGGTCGAACACGTCGCTGGTCAGGCGGGCGCGGTAATACAGGTGCACCTGGCCGACACGCGGCACGCTCATCACGGTGAGCAAGTCTTCCATGATGAACTGCGCACCGGCTTCTTCGGTGGTCTCGCGGGCCGCGCCTTGCGCGGTGGATTCACCCAGCTCCATGAAGCCTGCGGGCAAGGTCCACTTGCCTTTGCGCGGCTCGATGTTGCGCTTGCACAGCAGCACCTGGTCACCCCAATGGGGCACGGTGCCCACCACGTTCAGAGGGTTTTCGTAGTGCACCGTGTGGCAAACGGTGCAAATGGCGCGCTGCTTGGTGTCGCCGTCGTCGGGCAAACGGTAAGCCACCGATGCGCCGCACTGGCGGCAGTGTCGAATGGCTTCTCGTGTGTACATGGTCAGAGTTTCAAGACAAATAGAACGACGGAGGGCACAAAGACGATCAGCAAGATGCGCAAAAGGTCAGAGGCCAGGAAAGGCATGACGTAAAGGAAGATGTCCTTCATGGGCACGTCTTTCGTCATGCTGCTGATGATAAACACGTTCATGCCCACGGGTGGCGTGATCAGGCCAATCTCCACAACCATCAGTGCCAATATGCCAAACCAGATGGCTTTGGACTCGGGGTCCATGCCCCACAAATCAATGCCCATGATGATGGGAAAGAAAATCGGGATGGTCAGCAGCAGCATGGACAAGCTGTCCATCACGCAGCCCAGCACCAGGTAGATGGCGATGATAGTGAACAGCACGGCCAGCGGTGACAAGTCCATGCTGACCACCCACTTGGCCAGTTCGGTGTTGACTTGGGTCAGCGCCAAAAACACGTTCAACACGTCCGCACCCAGCAAGATCAGGAAGATCATGCCCGTGCCTGCGGCTGCGCCATACAGGCATTGCATGAAGCCCTGGCCGCGCAGGCCACCCGACTTCCAGGCCACAAAGGCTGTGGCCACCGTGCCGATGGAGGCGGCTTCGGTGGGGGTGAAAAAGCCGCCGTAAATGCCGCCAATGACCACCATGAAAATCAACAAGACTGGCCAGGTTTCAGCCAGGGCTGTGAGGCGCTGCGTCCAGCTGAAACGGTCACCCCGTGGGGCATCTTTGGGACTGACGCGGGCAATGATGCCGATCACCACCATGTAACCAATGGCGGCGATGATGCCCGGCACAAAGGCCGCCAAAAACAGCTTGGCGATGTTTTGCTCGGTGATGATGGCGTAGATGACCAAGGGCACGGAGGGCGGAATCAAAATGCCCAAGGTGCCGCCCGCTGCGATCACGGCGGCGGACAAGCGTTCGGAATAGTTGTGCGCTTTGAGCTCAGGCAAAGCCACTTGGCCCATGGTGGCTGCGGTGGCCAGCGAAGAGCCGCAAATCGCCCCAAAGCCTGCGCACGAAGTCACAGCCGCCATGGCCATGCCGCCGCGCCAGTGGCCGATCATGGCGTTGCCCGCCTTGAACAAGGCCTTGGACAGGCCGCCTTGGGTGGCAAATTGGCCCATCAACAAAAACAGGGGCACCACCGACAGGTCGTAAGTGGAGTAGCGGGCAAAGGCCGCATTTTTGAAAAAACTCATCAACGGGTCCCAGCCCGCGACAAAGGTGTAACCCATCGTGCCCGTGAGCAGCATGGCCACGCCAATGTGGACCCGCAGCGCCAACAGCAGCAGCAGGACCGCAAACATCAAACTACCCCATTCGATGCCGCTCATGATTGGATCTCTTTCATTTTTTCGAAGGCACGGTACAAGGCCGTGAGGGACAACAGCGCAAACGAGGGCACCAGCGGCACATAGGCCCACCAGGTGGGAATTTCCAGCAGCATCGAGGCGTCAAAGTTGCCCCGCAAATCGAGCATGCCTACAGTCACACGCCAGCTGATCAGGCCAGAGAAAAACGCCAGCAACAAGTTGGCCAAAGTGTCGAGCACGGCGTTGAGCCGGGCGGGCGCATTGGCGGTGAAGAAATCCACAATCACATGGCCCGAGATCCAGTGCGTGTAGGGCAGCGACATGGCCACAGCGCCCGCGCACAAAAACTGCACCAGTTCAAAGTCGCCCAGCAGTGGGGCATCAAAAAAGGAACGGCCGACGATGCTGCGCAAGGACATGAAGGCCATGGTCAACAAGGTCAAGCCCGACAAAACGGCTAAAAATTTACTCAAACGGTCCAACACCCAGCCCAATCCTTGGTACTGGCGTGTGGATAAAACATGGACGGCTTCTGCCAAGGGGCTTCTCCTAGGGACAAAAAAATGGGGTGGGCCGCAGCTCACCCCATGGAATTCCAAACAAGACCGAGGTCTTTACTTGGTGTATTGCTTGATCAGGTCCTGGGCATCCTTGAGCATGGCGGCACCGTTGAGGCCGCGCTTGTTCATGCCATCCACCCACTCGTTGTCCTGCTCGTCGGTGGCCTTTTTCCAGCGTGCCAGCTCAGACGGTGGAATCACCGAGATGGTCTGAGTTTTGGTGTCGGCAAACACTTTGCGGCCAGGCACATCGTTGCCCTCTTGTGTGCCACCCAGGAAAGCAGAGAACTCGCGACCGGAGTTCTTGTCGATCACGGCTTTCAAGTCAGCAGGCAGCGACTCGTACTTGGCCTTGTTCATGGGCACCACGAACACGGTGGTGTACAGGGCTGGGAAGCTCTTGTCTGTTTCGGCGCTGAACTTGGTCAGCTCATGCACCTTCAGGCCGGGCGCGACTTCGTAGGGAATCACTGCGCCATCGATCACGCCCTTGGACAAAGCTTCAGGCACCTGAGGCACGGGCATGCCCACGGGTGTGGCACCCATTTTGGCGAGCATCTTGGTCACGTTGGCTGTGGGGGCACGCATCTTCATGCCCTTGAAGTCTTCCATCTTGGTGATGGGCTTGTCGCGGGTGAAGATCACGCCTGGGCCGTGCACGTGAACGGCCAGCAGTTTCACATCCTTGTGCTCGTCCATGGCGTTCTTTTGCACGAAGTCCCATGCGGCGCGGCTGGTGGCGGCGGCATTGGTCATGGTGAAGGGCAGCTCGAACACTTGGGTCTTGGCAAAACGGCCAGCCGAGTAACCGGCCACGGTCCAGACCACGTCGGCCACGCCGTCTTTGGCTTGGTCATACAGCTGCGGTGGGGTGCCGCCCAACTGCATGGCCGGGAAGATTTGGCACTGCAAGCGGTCTTTGGAGTCGCGAGCAATGTTTTTGCACCAATCGCCCAACATCGTGGTGTGCTGAATGGACTGAGGGCCCAGAAAGTGGTGCACTTTCAGGGTGATGGTCTGTGCGTGAACGCCAAAACCTACGGCCATCAGGCCTGCGGCCAAGGCCGTTTGTTGTAAGAACTTCTTCATCGACTTGTCTCCATCATGGGTTGAAAAACGAAATGATAAACCAACCGAGCGGTCGGTTAATGAAAAGAATGACGCCCGTGGTGCTCAGCTTGGGTCACCTTAAAGTCCCTTGAATTGCAATGTATATGAATTAAGTTGCAACTTTGGAGGCTATTTTTAGGGGTTAACCCTTTGTGTTGCGGGGCGTGTGCACTTTTGTTCAATGAACAAAAGTGCTTTTATGGCAGGCCCAACTGCGTTCTGACCACCTTTCAGGTCAGGAAATTTTAATTTGCAAGCTGCCCAACCCGGCCACTTGGCCCACCAAGGTGTCACCCGCCACCACGGCGGCCACACCTTCAGGGGTGCCGGTATAGATCAGGTCACCGGGCTGCAGTTCCCAGGCGGCGGACAGGTGTTCGATGGTTTCGGCCACGCTCCAGATGAGTTTGGCCACGTTGCTGCGCTGGCGGTCTGCACCGTTGACTTGCAGGCTGATCTCGGCTTGGTTCACGTCACCGGCTTGCGCAATCGGCGTGATCGGGCCGATGGGGGCCGAGTGGTCGAAGGCTTTGCCGATGCACCAGGGGCGGCCTTGCTTTTTCATCTCGTTTTGCAGGTCGCGGCGTGTCATGTCCAGGCCCACCGCATAACCATAAATGTGCTTGGCCGCATCGGCGGCCAAGATGTTGCGCCCGCCTTGGCCAATGGCCACCACGAGTTCGATTTCGTGGTGCAGGTTTTGTGTGAGGCTGGGGTAAGGCATGGTGCCGGTCTGGCCCGCTTCGACCACCACCAGGCTGTCGGTGGGCTTGAGGAAGAAGAAAGGCGGCTCACGCCCGGTGAAGCCCATCTCCTTGGCATGCTCTTCATAATTGCGGCCCACGCAGTAAATGCGGTGTACCGGGAATCGTTCGGGTTGGCCCGCAATGGGTACGGAGACAACGGGCATGGGTTGAAACACAAAACTCATGAGGATCCTTTGAACGTTGGGATGGTGATGTTAAGCCGAGATAGCCCTTTCGATACACTTCTGGCTGGCTTCGGGTCAGTTTTGTTGATTCGTGGAAACCCTTGCTTTTACAAAGAATGAACCAAGATGACGACGCGCATTGATCTGGCCAAAGCCCCAGGGCATTTGATTCGGCGTGCGCATCAAATAGCCGTGGCCATTTTTGCAGAGCAGCTGGCTGCGGCCGATGTGACGCCGGTGCAGTTTGCAATTTTGAGTGCTGTGCTGGATTCACCGGGCATGGATCAGATTTCATTGGCAAAACGCGTGGCCTTTGATGCCGCAACTTCAGGTTCGGTCATCGGGCGCTTGGAGATGAAGGGCTGGTTGCGCAGACAGCCCGACTCGGCGGATCGCCGACGCAAATTGCTGGTGGTCACCCCTGAAGGCGCGCAGGCTTTGCACCGCATGCAAGGGCAGGTGGCCAAGGTTCAGGCACAAATTCTGTCGCCCCTTTCGTCCGATGAGCAGGCCCTCTTTGTGGATTTGCTGGCCCGCTTGGTGCAAGGCCATGAAGCCATTGAGTGAGCAGGGCAGTTTTCTTGCTGTTCGGCATTTGCAGAGACAGGCGTCTCTTCAATCAACCGAGCAGCAAAATGGTCGGCTCAAGCAGACTGGTAAGTCAATTCGAAATGTTCAACGTGGGGTGGGCCTGCAAAAAATGGCCCCACGATAGCGCGCCATTGGGTGAACAGATCTGATTCGCGAAAGCCCACGGTATGGTCTTCCAGGGTGTCCCAGAAAATTTGCAGCACAAAGCGCTCAGGCGTCTCGATGCAGCGGTTGACTTTGGCGCCACGAAAGCCCTTGGCCTGGCTGGCCACGGTCTGAAGTCCGCGTTCGATGGCTTGTTCAAAGGCGGCTTGTTGACCTGGGTGGATGCGGATGTCGGCGAGTTCGAGGATCATAAAAAGGGTTCTCTTGAAATTTGAGTGGGTAAGCTTCTGCCATATTGATCAACTTTTGAGCGTGAATTGATGACTGCCAAGCTGTTTGAATCTGCCCTGGGCATCACTGACCCGTGGTGCGTTGCCTCGGTTGAGTTCGACGAAGGTGCCAAGACCTTGACGATATTGATTGACTTCAAAGTCGGCAGTCGCTTTGCAGTCTCGGGTCACGATGGGCTGCATGGTGTGCACGACACGGTGGCCAAGACGTATCGGCACCTGAACTTCTTTCAACACGAGTGCCATCTGCAAGTTCGCACGCCTCGCGTGAAACTTCCCAACGGTTCGGTGCGGTTGGTCGAGCCTGATTTTGCCGGGCGACTTAATGGCTTCACCTTGCTGTTTGAAGCCTTCATTCTGATGCTGTCTGGCCAGATGCCATTTGCCGCCGTCTCGCGTCTTGTCGGGGAGTCGCCGCACAAGGTTCTGGCCGTGTGCGAAAAGTATGTTGAGATGGCCTGTGGCTTGGCAGATCACTCGGATGTCACGGCACTGGCGATTGATGAGACTTCGCGTGCCAGGGGACACAGCTACGTCACGCTGGCCGCTGATGCCGTTGCCAGGCGCGTGTTGTTTGTAACCGAAGGGCGCGATGCTAAAACCATCAAGGAACTGGCGTCCTACCTGGAAGACCATGGCTGCCCGTGCGAAAACATCATCCAGACCAGCATCGACATGTCGCCCGCCTTCATCTCGGGGGTTACCCAGCATTTGCCCAACGCCCGGATCACGTTTGACAAGTTTCACATCATCGGTCACGCAAGCACTGCAGTGGACAAGATGCGCCGGATCGAGCAGAAGACCGACAAGTCTCTCAAGGGCATGCGCTGGACTTTGCTCAAAGACACAGCCAAGCTCAAACCGGAGGCGGCAGCTGAACTGGATGCGTTGATGGCCAAGATGACCGTCAAACGCACGGCCAGGGCGTGGTCCTACAAAGAGCAGTTGCGTGAGATCCTTGATCGAAAGCAGATCAACGTTGTGCGAACCATGCTGGATCACTGGTGCACATGCGTGATGCGCTCCAAGGTCGAACCGATGAAGGACGTTGCCAAGATGATCCGCGCTCATATGGAAGGCATCGTGGCCTGGGCGCAGACACGCCAGACCAACGGATTCCTCGAAGCCATCAACGGTTTGTTCCAGGCATCCAAGCGTCGTGCGCGTGGGTTTACGCGAATCACAACGATCAAGACTGTCATCTTCTTGATCGCCGGGAGACTCGACTTCCACGCTATCAATCCTCATGCTGGGCAACCCACTTGAAATTCATCAGAGCCCCATTTTTGATGACCTCCTAAAGGCTGGTTGCAGAAGGTCACCAGCTACGGCTCTGCTACACCTAAGTGCTGGACAACGAGTCCAGCGGTCTGCGCACCACCGCCCATCTGCAACACGTGGGTTTTGATCTTGGTTGTCGCCACCTCGACATAGACCAGTAGTTCCTGTACGGAGCGACTGTCGCTGCCAGTCTGCAGCAAGAGCTAGGGGACACTGATTACACTAGGTGCAACCACGCAGACTCTGTTCCTGCTGGTCACTGAGAATCTCACGTCAGGGATAAGCACAAGACCATGCCACAAAAATCAGGCACAACCCGTAAACTGCGGAAGACTAGGCACGTCGCCAAGGGCGGCGTCATACAACCTTCTTCGCAAGTCATTCTGCTAAATCACGATCAGTGGGAAGAGTTCATTTTGGCCTCCGCGCGACAGCGCGATCTTCCCGGCGGAAGCCACTATGCGGTCGTCAAGCGCTTGGGCGGAGCTGGCGACGGTGGCAGGGACATTGAAGCGCGGTATGGCCAGGCGCTAGTTCGTGACGGCTGGGATCTGTACCAGGCCAAGCACTACGGCAAGGGCCTTACGCAAAGTGACGCCTTCCCGGAGATGGCGAAGTTCTTCAAGCAGCTGGCCTCGAAGACCTACCCCCGGCCAAATTTTTATTACTTCTGCTGCCCGCTTGCGGTTGGTAACGAGCTCCATAACACGATGGCCTCGGGGTCTGCTACCTTCAAGGCAAAGTTCATGGATGCTTGGACTAACGAACACACGGGCATGAAAGGCAGAGCCGCCGAGCTGACGCAGGACGTCCAAGATGCCATCGACGATTTCGACTTCGACCGTTTCATCGAGTGCACGGTGCACGATCTGCTGGCCTGGCACGCGCTTGACAAGGCAGCCCACCATGGCCTGTTCGGCATCGTGCCCGAACGCGGTGACGATGACCCTATGCCAGCCCAGCCTACTGGGTACGAGAGCATCTATGTCAACGAGCTCCTGCGCGTCTACACCGAGGACAATACGTCGCCCGTCGGCCTGGCTGACCTACCGGGCAGTAAATACGAAGATCACTTCGATTCGCATCGACAGACCTTCTACTGTGCCGAGGGCCTGCAGCGGTTTAGCCGCGACATATACCCTAACGAGCGTGAATTCGAGCGGCTGCTCGATATGGTCTATGCAGGCATCCGACCCACTGTCACCCAACTCCGCTTGAAGACAGGCATGGACCGAGTCGACGCGGCTGTTGAGAAGGCATCAATACTGCAGGTCCAAGAGAGCCGCTTGTCGCCCCAGCTTCGCGGGGGTGACTTGCCCGGCACCTGCCATCACTTGGCCAATGACGGGAGGCTAATGTGGGTCAAATGAAGAAGTCCGAGTCCATCGCAGCCTTCAACTCACCGTTCGAACTGGGTGTACGGATGGTGTACCTGCTCACTTCCCTGCAGCCGATAGGCGCCGACCTGCAGAAGTTGGTCCTGCTCGATTACGCTATCGTGTATTCCGACGATCTTGGCGGGCCGCCCAGTCTTCACACTCCGGTGCCCTACCGCGGTAGCGAATACCTGAGTCGTCGCGACCTCATCGCCCAAGGCCTGTACTTGATGAGTACTCGTGGACTCGTCGCGGTGACCATGGACGAAACCGGCATCACCTACTTCGCAGGTGACACCGCAAGATCCATGGTGGGTGCACTGACCTCCCCTTACTTACGTGAATTGGAAGGGCGATGCCGGTGGGCGGCTGCCATGTTCGCGACTCTTAGCTCACGAGACATGACCGAACGATTCGCCCAGCAAGGACACCTGTGGGGTGCCGAGTTTGAAGGCGTCAACGGGCGGGGGCACCAATGGCAATAACGCTGAAGCAATTGTCGGTGCACGGTCCGGGCTTATCGCCCGCAGTGGTTGTGTTCGAGGGGCGTCGAACTCTTATCCGAGGCCCCAGTGAAACGGGCAAGTCGCATATCTGGAAGTGCATCTGGTTCCTCCTGGGTGGCACAGCTTCACTCGAACAGTTTCCTGAGTCGCAGGGATATGACTCACTTGAACTCGCTTTCCTACATAGCGAACATGAATACCTTGTGCGCAAGGCGATGTCTGGCGGTGCCGCGCGCGTTCTGGTACGTCAGGATGATCTTTGGGTCGCAGACGGTGTACCGAATCCGCTCGAAGACTTGGCGCAGGATTTAGGGGAGTTGCTCGTCAGTTTGTCTGGTGCCGCGGGCAAACTGGTGCTTCGCACGCGGAGTGAAAAAGGCCCTATCACTGGCGACGACCTGAGGCATTGGGCGCTGCTTTCCCAGCCCCGCATGATTTCCGAGGACGCGACCAAGGGATCTGGGCACGGTTCGGACAAGCATGTTTCTTCTTACTCGCTGTTTTTGAGCGGGCTCGATGATTCGGCGGTCGAGCTGTACAAAAGCGCTTCGGAGAAGGATCAGGCCAAAGGCATGCTGGTTGTCGCGCAGTCAGAGTTGGCGCGCCTAGAGGGCCTCATTCCAGCTGATGCTGATCGGGCATCTACAGTTCAGGCTCTGGCGAGGGTCGATGAGCGTCTCGACATGGTCGTCACGCAATTCAAGGCGCGTTCGTCGGTTTTGAAGGAGCTGCGCCAGCAGATCGCCATTGAAGGCGAGGCGCTCACCACCGCATCGACCCAACTGGCCAGCGCGATATCGATGCGCGAGCGCTTCACGATGCTTGACCTCAAGTATTCGAGCGACCTTGCTCGGCTAGGTGCCGCGGACGAGGGCACTGCGTTCTTTCAAGCGTTAGAGGAGACACCTTGCCCACTCTGCGGCACAGCGGTGGAGCAGCATTTAGATCCTGGCAATCTCAACCCAAGGGCGCCGTCCAAGTACCGGAACGCCATAGCTGCGGAAGCCGAGAAAATTCGTGAGCTTCGGCGTGGACTTCAACCGTCCCTTGCTCAAGAGCAAGCGCGGATCTCCATTGCCTCCGTCGATGTGAAACGTCTGACAGCGTCGCTCAAGCTCTTAGAAGAGCAGGAGACGATGGTCCTGCGGGCCGCGTCGCAGGAGTTTGACGCGGATCCCCGAGAGCTTGCTGAGTCCCACACACGCTTGTCATCGCTGATCGACGCATTCGATGAATCCACCCGGCTTAAAGGAGAAATTGCGCGCCTCGAGGAGGCCACAAAGCAGAAGAGGATCGCCCTTGTTCGCAACGTGGGATCCCACGGCGATAAGGTCGGTGCTATCGCGCGCCAAATGCTGAACGACTGGGGGTTCACGTCAATTCAGTCGGTGCATCTTGACGCCACGTCCTGCGACCTGCTTGTCGATGGCCGTAGGCGCCTTAGTTATGGTGCCGGCAAGCGCGGCCTGTTTCTCACGGCCATGACCATCGCGCTAATGCAGCACGCGCTAAAGGAAGGCCATCCCCACCTTGGCGTGGTCGTGCTGGATTCACCACTGAAGGCCTACGCCCAGAAAGAGTCGGCTGACGACACGGACCGGGACATTCCTACGGCCACTGTGAACGCTAGCTTCTACGGCTGGTTGTCGCGCTTCAAAGGCCCTGGCCAAATCATCGTTCTTGAAAATGAAGTGGTGGATGCAGTCACGGCCCGCGCTTTGGGCGCTATCGAGTTCACCGATGACTACACCCGTGGACGGCAAGGGTTCTATCCGCCCAGACCTTTGATTGCGCCGCCGCCAGGGCCGAGCGACGGGCCCGTTTTCGATGATCTTGCGTAATGCGCTAAACGAGCTCCCGATTCAAGCCGCCAGGTGGCGAGTGAGAGCCACTATTCGGTGTTGGTTTTCGAGGGTCGTGGATTCTCAAGCGGTGCAGAAGCGGCGTTTCTGACCCGTGAGAGTTCTATATGTCGAGTATTGGAGGGCTCCTACTGGGGGGGCTCTGTTCGGCGAAGCGACGGACCGCTTTCGCTGCAACTGAGTCATTCGGCCCCCCGCCAAAGTAGGTGAATAGATGCGTTGTTTAGATGGCCCGAAAAAACAGATCTGAGTGATTCAATTTCGATAAAAGTACAAGGCTCAATGAGCAACGCCTACAAGTTTGAATGATCGAACTTCAGCAGCGGCTCAGGCGTCTGGCCTCTTGTGGGAGCCGAAGGTCCGGGCGTAGGCGCAGGTGAACTCGGCACCTACCAGCAAGATTTGGGCTGAAAAGTAGACCCACAGCAGCACCACCACGAGCGAGCCCGCTGCGCCGAAACCCGACGCCACACCACTGCGGCCGATGTAGGCGCCAATCAGGAACTTGCCGCCCGTGAACAGCAAGGTCGCGATCAAAGCGCCGAGCCACACATCGGAGATCAGCACACGCTGGCGAGGCATGACCTTGTAGATCAGGCCGAACATGATGGCCACGAGCAGAAAGCCACCGATCGCATTGCCCGCCTCCACAACACCCTGCCAGCCGCCGAAGACGGGGTCGAGGCTTCGGCCCATGGCCGCGATCATGGCACTGGTGACCAGCGACACGATGAGCAAAAATCCCAAGGCCAAAATCATGCCGAAAGCCATCAAACGGGCGCGAACGAGCGTGAGCCAGCCGCTCTTTCGCAAGCGTCCCGGTACGCCCCAGATGCGGTCGAGCGCATCTTGCAGTTCGGCAAACACGGTGGTCGCACCGACGACCAGCAGCACCAGGCCCACGGCGGTGGCCGTCAAGCCTTCAGCGGGTTCGCGCACGCTGGCCAGCAGGCCTTGAACGGCACCCGCGCCGACATCGCCCATGAGGTCTTTCAGCTGCGCCTGGATTTCACCGCGAGCGGCTTCTTCACCAAACACCAAACCGGCCACCGACACCACGATCAGCAACAGCGGTGCCAGCGAAAACATGGTGTAGTAGGCCAACGCAGCCCCCATGCTCGGCACATAGTCGTCGAGCCAGGCGTTGGCAACCTGTTTGAACAACCCCCACCACGCCTTGATTGGGACGTTCGTCTTCGGCATGCACACTCCAATGAGCAAAGGGTGAATCAAGTTAGCGCCCTGACTGCCTGCGGTCTGTTCGCTGTCAAACCCACGGGTTCAGTGGTGATCGACCACTTGGGAGGAGACATCACACTCAACAAGCGTGTAAAAGTTGGCTCGCAAGCACGGGCAACTGCCTATTGATTCGGCCCTGTGAAGTTTTCAATGCGCAAAGTTGTTGTAGGTCGGCGGTCGAAGACTCCGACATGGGCCTGTGCCGAAACCAATAACGTCGGACTCTGCGAGTGCCGACCTACGAGATGACATGTCTCATGCATTTCAAACTTCAGCGTGCCGGATCAATAGGTAACACCTACCGCTCTGGTGCGGTCCCCATCTCAGATGCTTCGAATCGCAACGCCTCGCAATTGTTGCAAACCAGTGTCTTGCGGCGGACGTGGGTAACGGGTGGGATCGATCCGGTGAAGCAGCCAGGCTTGACGGCTCTGGGCGGCGCGTATGTTGCGGGCCTTCACATGGCCAAAGCCTCGCATGGACAGCGGCAGCGCCATGATGTCGCGCATCAAGTCTTTAATTTTTGTGTTGACCAAGGGCAACAACTCTTGCACCAGTGTGATGTGGGCATCTATCAGATGACGTTCCATACGCCGCTCGTGCGTGTAGCCAAACGGGTCCCAAATCGTGCCGCGCAACACCTTTGCCTTGGCCAGAAGCCCCAACACGGGGCGCATCCAGGCTCCCAGGGTGACTTTGCGGGGTGCTTTTCCATCGGATGCTTTGAACAACGCGGGCGGTGACATGTGGAATGCCAGGCGGTAGTCGCCTTCAAACTGCGCATCCAGTTGCGCTTGGAAGGCCTTGTCACTGAACAACCTGGCAACTTCGTATTCATCCTTGTAGCTCATCAATTTGTGCAGGCTACGTGCCACCGTCATGTTCAAGGTGTCATCCTGCAAGCCAGCTGCTTGCGTGGCCCGCTGAACATCACGCATCAAGCGTGTGTAGCGTTGTGCCCAAGCCTTGTTCTGGTAAGCCGCGAGATGCTGGCTGGCCTGTTCGATGAAGCCGTGCAGGTCTTCTGGCAAAGCCTCTGCTTTGGCGGACATGCTCAATGCCATGGGATCTGCGGCTGCCAGTCGACCCACGGTGAAGGCCAGCAAGTTGGCTTCCACGGCGACGTTGTTCAAGCGGATGGCCTGCTCCAGCGCCGCCAAGCTGACGGGCACCAGCCCACGCTGCCAGGCGTACCCCATGGCCAAAATGTTGGCGGCCAGTGTGTCGCCCAGCACCTGCTCAGCCAGTACCTGTGCGTCAAAGGTTTCTACCTGCGCATCGCCTGCAGAAAAGCGTATTTTTTCGACCAGCAAGTCGGTTTGCACTTGCGCATCCGGGTTGCGCACAGCATCGGCAACAGGTGTTTCATGCACATTCACCAGCACGCGTGTACGGCCATGGCGAATGGTTTGAAGTGCTTCAGCAGAGGCAGCCACCACCGCATCGCATGCCAGCAAGGCATCTGCTTGTTGGGTATCGATGCGCACCTGGTTGAGCAGTTTTTGCGTGGGCGCTATGCGTACAAAACTGAGCACCGAGCCACCTTTTTGGGCAAAGCCCATGAAGTCGAGCACGCTGGCGTGCTGCCCTTCCAGGTGCGCAGCCATGGCAATGACCGCGCCCACCGTCACCACGCCCGTGCCGCCCACTCCGGTGATCAGCAAGTCCCAGGGGCTATCGGTGCTGCGGGGATGGATGTCTGGCAAGCGTGCCGCGTGCGCCATGAACTGCTGGCGCATTTGCGGCGATGCGCCCGTCTGGCGACGTTGACGTCCTCCGATCACGCTCACGAAGCTCGGACAAAAACCTTGGGCGCAAGAATAGTCCTTGTTGCAATGCGTCTGGTCGATCTTGCGCTTGCGACCCCATGGCGTCTCCTGCGGCAGCACCGCCACGCAATTGCTTTGCACACCGCAGTCACCACAGCCTTCGCATACCCCTTCATGGATCATCAGGCGACGCGCAGGATCGCTCAGCTCACCTTTCTTGCGGCGGCGGCGTTTTTCGGCGGCGCAGGTCTGCTCGTAAATCAGCACCGACACACCCGTGACTTCGCGCAACTGGCGCTGCACAAGGTCCAAATCTTCACGCGGATGGAATGTGGCGATGGACGGAAAGCGGTTTTTGATGGCGTTGAATTTTGCGATGTCATCGCTCACGATCGCCAGGGCTTCAACGCCCTCGCTCTCGACCTGGCGTGCAATGGCATCCACGCTGATGACACCATCGACGGGTTGCCCGCCTGTCATCGCCACCGCATCGTTGAACAAAATTTTGTAGGTGATGCGGGCCTTGGCCGCAACCGCTTGCCGAATGGCGAGATAGCCCGAGTGGTAATACGTTCCGTCGCCCAGATTCTGAAAGACATGCGGCGTGCGGGTAAAGCGCGAGTGCGAGACCCAGTCCACCCCTTCGCCGCCCATCTGGATCAGGCCAGCGGTGTCGCGCTCCATCCAGTTGGCCATGAAGTGGCAGCCAATGCCTGCACGCGCGGTGGAGCCTTCGGGCACTTTCGTCGATGTGTTGTGCGGGCAGCCGGCACAAAAGTAGGGCAGCCGCTTGACCGCATCGCTGGCGTTACTGAGCATGTCAGCGGGCACAAAGTCCAGAACCTTCAGATGCGGAATATTCAGCACCCCTCCCGTGTGCTGCTGTAGCCAGTCAGCCACTTGCACGATCAAGCGCGAGGGTCGCAATTCGCCCAGCGCTGACAAGAGCGCCTGGCCGTGTGCATCGCGTTTGCCCACGATGACAGGGCGCGAAGGCGCGTTGTACAACAGATCGCGCAATTGCTGCTCGACGATGGGTGCTTTTTCTTCAATGACCAGAATCTCTCGAAGGCCTTGTGCAAAGGCATGCATGCGGGTGGTTTCGATCGGGAAGGTCAGGCCTAACTTGATCACACGCACACCGGCAGCGGCCAGTGAGGCTTCGCTCAGGCCCAATCGCCTGAACACTTCCATCAGGTCGTGGTGGGCCTTGCCCGCTGTGACAATGCCAATGTGGGCCTGCGGGCTGACGATCACCTGGCGGTCAATGCTGTTCACTTGTGCAAAGGCTGCCACCGCGCTCAACTTGTCGTGCAGACGCGATTCGAGACGCAAGGATGGCAAATCAGGCCAGCGGTAGTGCAGGCCATCGGCAGGCGCAACATGTCCAGTCAGCTCTTGCACTTCTTGTGGGCGCTTCCAAAGACCCTGCTGCGCATTGATGGCGTCCAGATCCACCGTCGTACTGCTTTCCACCACCTCTGACAGCGCGGTCAGGCCCACCCAGGCACCCGAATAACGTGACAAGGCAAAGCCATACAAACCAAAGCTCAGCAACTCCGACACATCAGCGGGTGAGACCACTGGCATGTGCCAGGACTGAAACACCTGGTCGCTCTGGTGCGGCATAGACGACGACACACAGCCATGGTCGTCGCCCGCCACCACCACCACACCGCCGTGCGGTGATGAGCCGTAGGCGTTGCCGTGTTTGAGTGCATCGCCTGCGCGGTCCACACCCGGGCCTTTGCCGTACCACAGTCCGAATACGCCATCGACTGTGCGCTCGGGGTCTGACTCTACCCGCTGCGTGCCCAGCACCTGTGTGGCGTCCAGCTCCTCGTTGATGGCGGGCACAAATTCGATCCCCGCTTCCTTGAACTTGTCACCTTGTTTCCAGATGACTTGATCCACCATCCCCAGTGGCGAGCCCCGGTAGCCGCTGATGAAACCGCGTGTGTTCCATTGCTGGCTTTCGTCGCAGCGGCGCTGCATCAGCATCAGCCGCACCAGCGCCTGCGTGCCCGACATAAAGACCGCGCCTTGCGGCGCCCAGACGTTGTCCTTGAGCTGGTAATCGCGCAAATCCGCAGGCGGGGTGACGGCGGTCAGAGGGTTATGTGTCATTTGTGTCTCCACACTAGTGGAGTAAGAATAGGCTACTCATTAGCGAATAGAACACTTATAAATATCTAATTAGGCCAGTAATGGAGAAATAATTTCTCGAAATGAATAATATGTAAGAATGAATTATGTTTGCAGCCTGAAAATCCTTGAAGCCTTGCAACTGGATTCGCGCATGACCGTGCAACAAATTTCAGAGCGGGTCGGTCTGTCCACCACGCCATGCTGGAAACACATCAAGGAGATGGAGACCCAAGGCATCATCACCGGCTACACCGTTCAGGTAGACCGCAAAAAGGTCGGGCTGAATTTGATGGTGATGGCCGAAATCAACCTCACCCAGCACACCGAAAAAACAGTGGCCGAATTTGAGGCTGCCGTGCAGGCCACGCCCCACATCGTGCACTGCTACTCCACCACGGGCCAATCGGACGATGTGTTGACCATCATGGCGCAAGACATCAAGGCTTATGAACACTTCCTGATGAAAACCTTGTTCAAGCTGCCCGCAGTGGCGCATGTGCGATCGAGCATCGTGTTGCGCGACATCAAACAGGTCTCAGTGCTGCCGCTTTGAACAAGTCATTGCTGGAGAGCACGGAAAATTTGAGCAGCACTTGCTGAATCCCACTGATGTTGGCAGACCAAAGAAGTCTTTGCTCGTGAGAGACTTCACAAGCAAACAAATGAGGCAGACGGCATCAAAACCCACGACCAAGGAGTCAAAAAAATGGACGATATCCAAACATTCGCTCGGCAGGTCTTTGCAAACCAACCTTTCAGTCAATTCATCGGGGCTGAATTGACGCAGAGCAGTGAAGACAGCGCAGAGTTGACTCTCGCCATTCAGGACCACCACAAGCAGCAGCATGGTTTTGTCCATGGTGGTGTGATCAGCTATCTTGCAGACAATGCCATCACCTTCGCGGGTGGTCTGGCACTTGGTGGAAATGCGCTGACTGCGGAATTCAAAATCAACTATTGCCGTCCCGCCGTGGGATTGCATTTGGTCGCCAGGGCACAGGCACGAAGCGTGGGCAAGCGGATGGCCATCTGCCAGTGCGAGATCTATGCAGTCGATGTTGACTCAGAAAAGCTGTGTGCCCTCGCACAGGGAACCATTGTTCTGGCGGTTTGAACCCTTACCCCTGACATGCCACCAAGAAGATTGACTGAAACTTCGGGATGAATGGATTTGCAGCTCAGTGCAAGCCGCTTGGAATATTCAATCTCCATTTCAAAAGCATGAAGCCTCGGGCCCACAAGCACAGATGATCAACTGCGCAACCCGCCCCAGTTCGTGAGCACGAAATCATCTTTCCGCAGCCCTTGCAAACACTCACGCCAAGCAGTCGAAGCCCATAACACCTGCATTTCGGACTGACCGCTTGCAATGAGGTTCCGATTTCACATTCAGGCCTTGAGAGTGGGGTTGCAAGCCTATTGCAAGGCCGCAATGGGTAGGCAATGTGCAGGCAATTGCCCTAGACTCCCCCTCTTGCTCAACAAGCCCCAAGGGCTGTATGGAGACGACCCATGACCTGGCAAACCCACGAGATCACCAACCAGTTCGACGAACTGCAAAACTACAAGCTGTTGGCCACCGACACACCTTTGCGTGAAGCCTTGGCGCGGGCCGGGGCTGATGATTTTGTGTCGCAGCTGGACAGCTATGGCACCACGCTGGGCCAAGCCGATACTTATGCCTTGGCCGATCAGGCCAACCGCCACACGCCGGAATTGAAATCCTTCGATGCCCGTGGGCGCCGGGTGGATCGGGTCGAGTTTCATCCCGCCTGGCACGAGTTGATGGCGCTGTACCGGGGGCAAGGCCTGATCGCCATGCCGTTTGCCGATGAGCGCCCGGGGCGTTGGTCGGCCTGGGCTGCTGGCTTTTTCCTGCACGGTCAGGTGGAGGCCGGTACGCTGTGCCCGGCCACCATGACGCAGGCGGCCATTCCGCTGATTCAGCGCGAACCCGCCCTGTGGGCGGCCATGAAGGACCCGTTGCTCAGCTCTGAGTACGACGAACGCGATGTGCCGCTGGCCGACAAAAAGTCCATGTGGGTCGGCATGGGCATGACCGAAAAACAAGGCGGCTCTGATGTGCGTGCCAACACCACGACGGCTACCCCCACCGGACAGGGCGAGCGCGAATTCAGCCTGCGCGGGCATAAGTGGTTTTTTTCGGCCCCCATGTGCGACGCCCATTTGGTGGTGGCGCGCACGGCTGACGGCGGTCCCAGCTGCTTTTTCGTACCGCGCTGGCGGCCTGACGGCAGCAAAAACCCGATTGAAATCCAGCGCCTCAAGAACAAGGTGGGCAACCGCAGCAACTCCAGCAGCGAAGTCGAATTCAAGGACGCGCACGGCATCCTGATGGGCGAGCCGGGGCGCGGCATTCCCACCATCATCGAGATGGCCACCTACACCCGACTGAACTGCGTGGTCGGCAGCGCCGCCATGGTGCGACAGGGCTTGGTGCAAGGCCTGGCCTATGCCCGCCAGCGCAAGGCCTTTGGCCGCTTGCTCATCGACCAGCCGCTGATGCGCGCGGTGCTGACCGATCTGGCGCTGGAAAACGAAGCCAATATGGTTCTGATGATGCGACTGGCGCAGGCTTATGAACGCGATGACAGCCCGCTTGAAAAAGCCTGGAAACGCGTGATGACGCCCGCGGCCAAGTTCTGGGTCTGCAAGCGTGCAGTGGAACTGACGGGCGAGACCATGGAAATCTTTGGTGGCAACGGCTATGTGGACGAGGGCGTCATGGCTCGCCTGTTCCGCGAGGCTCCGGTCAATTCGATCTGGGAAGGCTCGGGCAACGTGATGTGTCTGGACGTGATGCGGGCCATCGGCAAGGAGCCCGATCTGGCCCACGCCCTGCTGCAAGACCTGGGGCAGGGCTTGGGTGACGATGCCCGCTTGGTGGCCGCCCAACAAAGCCTGCAGGCCATGCTGCGCGAGCCGCCCGACCATCTCGAAGCGCTGGGTCGGCGCTTTGCCGAGCGCCTGGTGCTGTTGGCCCAGGCCTGTTTGCTGCGCCGCCTCGCGCCCACAGCGGTGGCCGATGCCTTCATCCAGACGCGCTTTGACCCTCAGTGGGGCCGCGTGGTGGGCAGCATCGACACCCGATTGCTGGGGGTGGAGGCCATCCTGCAACGCGCTTACCCGGCCTGAGGCATGCCCATGACAAGCTCCGAAGTTCAGGTGACCCGGCAGGGCCCGGTCACCATCGTCACGATCGACCGCCTGCAGGCGCGCAATGCGGTGGACCGCGTGACGGCGCAGCAACTGGCCGATGCCTTCCGTGACTTTGACGCTGACCCCGAGGCGGCCGTGGCCGTTTTGCATGGCGCACATGGCACCTTTTGTGCCGGAGCCGACCTCAAGGCGCTGAACGACGACGAGCGCCGCAACCGCCTGGAGCCGCAGGGCGACGGCCCGATGGGGCCTTCGCGCATGCTGCTGTCCAAGCCTGTGATCGCGGCCATCGGTGGGCACGCGGTGGCCGGTGGGCTGGAGCTGGCCTTGTGGTGCGATATGCGCATCGTGGAGCGCTCAGCCGTTCTGGGCGTGTTTTGCCGCCGTTTTGGTGTGCCCCTGATCGACGGCGGCACCGTGCGCCTGCCCCGACTCATCGGCTTGTCGCGGGCGCTGGATTTGATCCTCACGGGTCGTGCTGTGGGCGCCGACGAAGCCTTGGCCATGGGCCTGGCCAACCGCGTGGTGGATGACGGACAGGCCTTGCAGGCAGCGATTGAGCTGGCGCAGCAACTGGCGGCCTTGCCCCAGACCTGCCTGCGCAACGACCGCCGTTCGGCGTATGCGCAATTCGGCATGGGCCTGGATGAAGCGCTGGCCCACGAATTTGCGCTGGGCTTGCAAACACTGGCCAGCGGCGAGGCCTCACACGGCGCCCAGTTGTTCGCGGCGGGCGTGGGGCGCAGCGGGGCACAGCTCTAAACTCGCGGCTCGACAGGATGGGTTTGGGCACAGGCCCATGTCGGGGTCTTTGACCGCCGACCTACAACATCTTTGAGCATTGAAAACTTCACAGGGCAAAGGTTTTGTAGGTCGGTCGCTTGAGCTCCGACTTTGCTGGTTTCGGCGTGGGCACTTGTCGGAGCTAAAGCGACCGACCTACGGGGTGACGGTGCAAAAAATTCAAACATCTGCGTGCCGAATCTACAGGGCGACTTTTTCAGCAGCATGGTTGCTGCTGAACCTGGCGCAGCAAGCGTCCTTCAGACGGACACCAAATCGGCGGCCCGCCAACCCAGCCGGCGCATTCAAGGCGCGTGCGAACGACCAGCCATCCAGCGGCGGTATTGGCGGGTTTGCCTGAACATCATCCATTGCTGCAGGGCAAATGCCCAAAGCGGCGACACCTTGGGCTGCGTGGCACGCCCCTGGCTCAAGCGCTTGAGCTGAAACTTGACCACCGCCATCGTGGCCAGCGATGCCAGCACTTTGTTTTTCCAGGTGATGGGCGCCAAGGCCGCGCTGGTCTGGGCACCGGCGCGCCATTCGCGTGGCAAGTTGGGCGCAATCGCCAAGGCGGTGGCCATGCCCACCATGGACACGCCACTGGCCAGCACCTGCTCGGCCACGGCTGGGCGGCGAATGCCTCCAGTCACCATGAGCGGCATGCGTGCCACAGCCAGCATGTCGCGCGCAAACTCCAGAAAGTAGGCCTCCCGGGCCAGCGTGCGGCCGTCGCGTGCTTGCCCCTGCATGGCGGGCGCCTCGTAGCTGCCGCCCGAGAGTTCGACGAGGTCGACCTGCAAACCATTGAGCATCTGCACCACCCGCTTGGCGTCATCAGCGCTGAAGCCCCCGCGCTGAAAGTCGGCCGAGTTCAGTTTCACGGCCACGGCGAACTGCGCGGACACCGCACTGCGCACCGCTTTGACGATGTCGATCAGCAAGCGGGCCCTGTGCTCGATGCTGCCGCCCCAGGCGTCTTGGCGCTGGTTTGACAGGGGTGAGAGAAATTGGCTGATCAGGTAACCGTGGGCTGCATGAATCTGCACGCCGTGAAAGCCCGCTTGCTCCGCCCATTGCGCGGTTTGCACAAAGCGCCGCTGCAGCGCCGCGATGTCTTCCTCGGTCATGGCTTGGGGGACGGAGAACTTGCTGGACAACTTGCCCATGTCCAAAGGCACGGCCGAGGCCGAGCGGGTGGTCTGACCCAGCGCGGCCATCATTTGACGGCCGGGGTGGCTGATTTGCATCCACACCTGAGCGCCACCGCTGCCTGCGGCCTGCGCCCACTGCTTGAAGCGCGCCAGGTGCCGCGCGTCTTCGAGTACCACCCCGCCCGGCCCCGTCATGGCCCGGCTGTCCACCATGACGTTGCCGGTCAAAATCAGGCCAGCGCCACCCTCGGCCCAGGCGCGGTACATGCGCAGCATGGCATCCGATGGCGCGTGCTCGGCGTCGCACATGTTTTCTTCCATGGCCGCTTTGGCAATGCGGTTGGGCAAGCGTGTGCCATTGGGCAGCGTGAGGGGGTCAAACAAGTTCATGCGGCATGTTCAGAAAGCCTGATCGGGGATCGGGATGATGCCAGTGTGCCTGCACCGGCCATGCGGGGCTGTGCAACAGTGCACGGCTTGTGGGCGCACTGCCTGGGGATCAAACGTGGGCATGGGCCTGCAGCTGATCCAAGCTGATGAATTCGAGGGCTTTGGCATGTGTTGACGCCAGCACGACGGGGGGTGCCACGCCCGCATCGAAGGCCTCTTTCCAGCGCACAGCGCACAAGCACCAACGGTCACCCGGCTTCAAACCTGCAAATCGGTACTCGGGGATCGGGGTGCTCAGGTCATTGCCCTTTTGGCGCGAGAACGCCAGAAACTCCTGCGTCACTTTGGCGCAAACCACATGGCTGCCTTGGTCGTGCCCGTCGGTGTTGCAGCACCCGTCGCGGTAATAACCCGTCAGTGGATCGTAGGAGCAAGGTACCAAAGGGGTTCCGAGCACATTCAATGCGTGATCACTCATCTGCTTTTTCTTTTGAAATGGCCCATGCAGGCCCGCGGTGGTGTCAGCCCGTTGACGCATGGAAACCCAGGTTTTGAAAGTCGCGGGCACTGGGCTTGCAAGGCCCAGACCACCGCACACACCACCGCTCAAACGCACTGGGGATCATAGCGACTGGGCTTGCATCGTTCGGCGATCAGGGCCATCGCACCGCCCTCCCCTGTCACACCCCCCTCACACCAGGGGCACTTCTTGCCAGTCGGTGGTGTAGTGGGGTGATTTGCGCGCTTGCAGCATTTGCCAGTCCTTGTAGGCCCCTTGCGTGGACACCTTGACTGCGCCGCGCCCGTAACGCTGGTTCAACGCGTCCACGGCCTGCATCAGCCGGGTGTTGCTGGTGGTTTCGGGCTCCAGCAAGTCGCCTTGGCGCTGCGAGACCGGCGTAATTTCGCTGAGCATGACACCGGCCTTTTTATAGGCATAGCCGGGTTTGAACATGCGCTCACACAGGTAGTCGGCCCAGCGGTTGACTTCGAGGGTGTCGTGCGTGGGATAGGGCAGCGGCACGGTCAGACTGGGCATGTACTGCGGCAGGTCTTTTCTGAACCGGTTGGTCTGCAAAAACACCTGAATCACTCGCGCGTGGCTGCCTTGCGCCCTGAGCTTGGCGCAGCCATTGGCGACGAATATGGACAGGGCATCCTTGAGCACAGGCAAATCGGTGACCATGCTGCCAAAGGATCGGCTGGAGATGATTTGCTGCTTGTCGGTGGGCTGCTCTTGCAGCGAAATGCACGCCGTTTCTTGCAGTTCGCGTTGGGTTTTTTCCATCACCACACCGAACTCGGCACGCAGCGTGGGCGTGTGCGCCTCGCGCAAGTCATGGGCACTCAGCACGCCGTGCAGCGCCAGTTTTTGGCTGAGCTTGCGCCCCACGCCCCAGACCTCTTGCACGGGCAGGCGTTGGAGCAAGCGGTTTTTTTGTTCCGCCGTGAGCGCGTTGTAGTTGAAAACGCCTTGAGATCGGGGATGCTTTTTGGCCACATGGTTGGCCAATTTGGCCAGGGTCTTGGTGGGGCCAATGCCCACGCACACCGGCATGCCCGTCCACTTGCCCACACGTTCGCGCATGTGATAGCTGAGTTCGCGCAGTTGGGGCATGCCCGTCAGGTCCACAAAGCACTCGTCGATCGAATAGACCTCGTGCCGGGGCGAAAACTCGCTCAGGATGCTCATCACCCGGTTGGACAAGTCGGCATACAGCGCGTAATTGCTGCTCATGGCCAAAATGCCGTGCTCCTCGGCCAGGGCTTTGCACTCGAACCAAGGCTGCCCCATCTTCACGCCCAGGGCCTTGGCCTCGTTGGAGCGGGACACCACGCAGCCGTCGTTGTTGGACAACACCACCATCGGCACCCGGGCAAGATCGGGCCTGAAAATGCGTTCGCAGCTGACGTAAAAATTGTTGCAGTCAACCAGGGCCAGTTGCTGCGTCATGGCGTGTCGCTCCCGTGGGTGCGATGCCCGGCTGGCCCCGCCAGCATCCAGGACCGCCGGGCGCACGATGTGTGTTCAGCCATGGGTTCAATACAGCTTGTGCAGGTTGCGCGTGACCACACCCCAGATGAGCAGCTCCTGGCCATCCTTGAGCACGATGGGGGGGTACAAGGGGTTTTCGGCGATCAGCTTGATCACGCCGCCCCGTCGGTACAGGCGCTTGACGGTGTAGTCGTTGTTGAGCACGGCCAGCACGATGTTGCCGTGCACGGCCTCGATGGAGCGGTCCACCAGCAGCTCATCGCCTTCGTAGATGCCGATGCCGTTCATCGAATCGCCTTTGACCCGAAAGATGAAGGTCGCCTCCTTGTTGCGGATCAGGTGCTCATTGAGGTCGATGCGCTTGCGCGTGTGGTCTGCCGCCGGAGACGGAAACCCCGCCTGCACCTTCCAGGCGCACATCTGCAGCCACAGCGGGGTGTCCGGGACAACAACAGGGATCGGCGTGAAATTCAAGGGAGAAGGCATGCGCCAAATATACTGTATGAAATCACAGTTGTTCAAGTATTCAGTCTGGCGTCACAAAAAGGTCACCGCACATTCAGCACCCCTGGGCGCACAGCATGAGACGCCCCCTACTGGGACATGGGCGACAGCGCGCAGCCCGTCTGCGCTTGTAAGCTTGTGGTTTTGGAAGTGCCCCACATTCACTGGGCTTCAAAGGGCTTGCACATGCGCTTGTTTTCGTACCGCGACCGCCCCGTGCACTTGGGGCCCTACCCGCTGGAACGCCTGCGCCGCACGATCCACACACCCGACGACAGTGCCCTGCCGCCCATGCAGGCGCTGCGTTTTGAGCACGATGACCCCGAATCGATGGCCCACGCCATGGCGCGTTACATGGCCATGTTCGACCTGATGCGCGACGGGGCCGTGAACCCGCAAATCGGGGAGATCCCGGCCGAGCCCGACGAGCGCGCCCTGCACCTGAAGGCCGCAGGTTATTACTTTGACGCGTCCATGATGGGCATCTGCGCTCTGCCTGCCAGCGCCTGGCTGCCCGAGCCGATCCGCAACCCGGCGGTGCCTGCGCTGGGCGAAGAGTTGGCGCAGAGCCAACCGGCCAGTTTTGCGGCAGGCATGGACATGATCCTGGCCGATGTGCTCGAGTCGGCCCGCACGGTGCATGGGCCGATTGGGCACCACAGCCACGCCATCGTGATCCTGGTGGAATTTGCGCGGGACCCCAAACCGGGTGAGCCCGGTTGCGACTGGCTGACCGGCACACAAGAACCCCGCGCCGCTGTGCTGGCGGCGCAAACAGCCGTGCTGCTGTCGAGTTATTTGCGCATGCTGGGCCACGAGGCCCGCGCCCACAGCGCCAGCTGCAGCGATGTGGACTTGGCCCGCCTGGCCCTGGCCGCAGGCCTGACCTTGCCCGATGGCGGCAACCCCTATGTGGGCCAACGCTATGCCCTGGCCGCGGTCAGCACCACGCTGGCCATCGCCCCTGATCAGGCCCTGGCCCCGCAGCAAAACCGCTGGCAAAGCCACGGCCCGGCTTGGTGGCTGGGGCAGGGCACGTTCAAAGGGGCTTTCCACCGCGACGCGTATGCCCGGCGCGAGTTTCGCCAAGGGGCGCACCCGTTTGAAACGCTCAAGCGCCAGGACACGCCCACCACCTTCATCGACCACGACCGGGTGCCTCGATTCCCGAAGCGGGCCGACTTTTTTGCGCGGGCCTTGTTTGGCGACTTGGGCAAGACGGTGCAAGACGACGCCAAGAACGCGCACTATGTGATGAAAAGCCCCATCGGGGCTTGCGCGCGTCGGGCGCTGGGCGCATTGCTGCTCTTGCAGTTTGGCCCGGCGCGTGGCCCGGTGGCCGCCAGCACGCTTGATCCTCAACGCAACGCCGACAAGCTGAAAGCCGCTTCTTACTATTTGGGTGTGGACGCGGTGGGCCTGTGCGCCGTGCCCGAGTGGGCCTATTACTCGCACGACGCGGGCGGCAACCCCATGCCGGCCTACCACGCCAACGCGCTGAACCTGTTGATCGACCAAGGCCACGAAACCATGGAGGGCGCCAGCGGCGACGACTGGATTTCGGTGGCGCAAAGCATGCGGGCTTATTTGCGGTTTTCGCTGATGGGCGGCATCTTGGCCGAGCAGATTCGGCGGCTGGGTTATTCGGCCCGGGTGCATTCGGTGCTGGACGGCGACGTGCTGCAGCCGCCTTTGCTCCTGCTGTCGGGCCTGGGCGAAGTCAGCCGCATTGGCGAGGTGATCCTCAATCCGTTTTTGGGGCCTCGCCTGAAAAGCGGCAGCGTGACCACCGACATGCCCATGGCCCCCGACCAGCCCATCGACTTTGGATTGCAAAGCTTTTGCGAAAGCTGCAACAAGTGCGCCCGCGAGTGCCCCTCCGGGGCCATCACCGCAGGCCCCAAGCTGATGTACAACGGCTACGAAATCTGGAAAAGCGACGCCGAAAAATGTGCCCGATACCGCATCACCAACGCGGCAGGCGGCATGTGCGGGCGCTGCATGAAAACCTGCCCCTGGAACCTGGAAGGCCTGTTGGCCGACAGCCTGTGGCGGCAAGTGGCCATGAAGCTGCCCGCCGCTGCACCGGCGCTCGCGCGACTCGATGACCTGCTCGATCGCGGCAGCATCAACCCGGTCAAGAAGTGGTGGTGGGACATCGAGCTGGACAAGCGCACGGGCCGCTATGTGCAAGCGGCGCAAACCCACCAGCGCACCCTGCAAAAAGACCTGGACCTGCGCTACGAAGACCAGACCCTGGCCGTGTACCCGGCCGACAAAATGCCGCAGCCTTACCCGGTAACCTACCCCGTCAACCGCGAAGAAGGCATTGCCCGCTACCAGGCCTTGCTCACGCCCGAGCAATACCAAGCCCGCTTGGCAGCAGGCCAGACCGAGGGCTTGGCCCCGGGGCCGCAGCCTTTGCCGGCCGAACCGCCCGTGTTTCCGGTGGTGCTGCACAAACGTGAAGAGATGGCCGAGGGCCTGGCGCGTTACGAGTTCAAAGCGCCCGATGGCCGCGAGTTGCCGCCCTTCACGGCAGGCGGGCACATCGACGTGGTGATCGCGCCCGAATACCAGCGCCCCTACAGCCTGGCGGGTGACCCGGCGGACCGCAGCCGTTATGTGCTGGGTGTGTTGCGCGAGCCGCCCGAGTCTGGCGGGCGCGGGGGCTCGGCGCTCATGCACCGGGCTTTTCGCGAAGGGCGCAGGGTGTTTGTGTCGCGCCCGGTCAACCACTTTGCGCTGCACGAAGACGCCACGCACAGCTGGCTGTTTGCAGGCGGCATTGGCGTGACGCCCATGATCGCCATGGCACACAGGCTGCACGCTTTGGGCAAGCCCTTTGACTTTCATTACAGCGCGGCCAGCCGAAACACGGCGGGCTTTTTGAAAGACTTGGCCGAGGTACCGTGGGCCCATCAGGTGCAGTACCACTTCAAGGACGAAGGCCAACGCGCCGACCTGATGCAACTGCTGCCCGACTTTGCTGCGGGGGGACATGTCTACACCTGCGGTGCGCCACGCTTCATGGATGGCGTGTTCGAAGCGGCCACTGCACACGGCTGGCCAAGTGACGCCTTGCACCGCGAATACTTCAGCGTGCCCGAGGCCGACGCCTGGGTGAACCAGCCCTTTGAGCTGCTGCTGCAAAAGTCTGGCCGCCGCCTGCAGGTGCCTGCCGAGCGCAGCGCCACTGAGGTGCTGGCCGAGGCGGGTGTGGGCATCAGTGTGAAATGCAGCGACGGCCTGTGCGGCGTGTGCGCCCTGCCTTACGATGCACAAGCCTCTGATGCGGTGGAGCACCGCGACTTTGTGCTCAGCCACAAAGAGCGGCAGCACAAAATCATCTTGTGCTGCTCACGCGCCCAGCAGGCCGGAGGTGTGATTAGCCTGGATTTTTAACAACAGCAAGGGAGAAGTTTCATGGACATGGTCAAACAAGTTTTCATCACCGGCGGCACCAGCGGCATTGGCGCGGCCATTGCACGGGCCTTTGCCGCCACCGGCGCCAGCGTCACCGCCACCGGTGCCACGCCTGCCGAAGTGGCGGCGGCGCAAGCCTCAAGCGCCAACCGCCTGATCGCCTTCCATGTGCTGGATGTGCGGCAAGCTGCGCATGTGAACAAGGTCCTGGGTGAATTTGCCGAGCTGGATGTGCTGGTCAACTGCGCGGGCATCATCCAGCGCAACGCCGAGCACGACCCGGAGGTGTTCGCACAGACCGTGGACATCAACCTGAACGGCACCATGCGTGTGTGCGCTGCGGCGCGTGCAGGCCTCAAAGCTCGCCAAGGCTGCATCGTCAACACCGCCTCGATGCTGAGCTTTTTTGGGGGCGGCCTCACGCCCGGCTACAGCGCCAGCAAGGGCGGCGTGGCGCAACTGACCAAGTCGCTGGCCATTGCCTATGCGGCCGACGGCATCCGCGTGAACGCAGTGGCCCCGGGCTGGATCGCCACGCCTTTGACCCAAGCCCTGCAGGACGACCCCACACGCAGCGCCCAGATCGTGGGCCGCACACCCATGGGCCGCTGGGGCCAACCCGAAGACGTGGCGGGTCCGGTGCTGTTTCTGGCCAGCCCGGCGGCGCGCTTTGTCACGGGCGTGGTCTTGCCGGTGGACGGGGGTTATTTGATCCAGTGAGGCCCAAGCGAGGGGCCCTGCGCGGCGCCCCTCTTGCGCCCGCTCAGGGCTGAGGGCCCCAAGGCGCGGACAACATAAGCTTGTTGTTTTGCTCGCGCATCAGCGGTCGGATTTTGGCGGCAAAAGCCATGAATTCAGGATCGGCAAACACCCCGGCCCAAAAGGCGCGGCGGTCGGCGTCGTCGTCGAACTTCCAGACATGGATCAGCTCATTGATCGCGCCCACATCGCCCGTGAAATAACCCACCAGTTTTTGCGGGTGCTTGGCCAGCGCAGGCCAGCCCTCGTTTTTGTAGTGCGAGATGACGTCGGACATCTTTCCGACGATCACGGAATAGGTGCGCAGCTCGTAAATGGCCATGAAAGCTCCAAGGGTGAGAGAAATAGACAGTTCACTTTAGGCGCACACGCCCCCTCGGCTTGTCGGCAAGGTGACGCAAACGGCCACCGGCCCCTGTAAGATGAAAACCGCCCGCCATGGGCCTTTTGGATGGAGTCCCCTCATGAACGCCCCTCTTTCGCACACCGCCTTGTCGCCCGAACAAGGCCCTGCACCAGCCGCCACACAGGCCGCAGACTTGGCCGCTCTGCCCCTCATCGAAAAATGGATCGCCTTTGCCACCGTCTCGCGCGACAGCAACCTGGCCTTGCTGGACTGGACCGAGGCTTACCTGAACGATTTAGGCATCCACTGCAGCCGCACCTACGACGACAGCGGTCAAAAAGCCAACCTCTGGGCCACGCTGCCTGCGCACGACGGCGAAACCAAAGTGGGCGGCCTGGTGCTGTCGGGCCACACCGACGTGGTGCCGGTGGACGGCCAGCCTTGGGACACCGACCCGTTCAAGGTCGTGATCCAAGGCGACAAGATGTACGGCCGGGGCGTGACCGACATGAAGAGCTTTGGGGCCATCTGTTTGATGATGGTGCCTGAGCTGCTCAAGCGCAAACTCAAGCGCCCGATCCATCTGGCCTTCAGCTACGACGAAGAAGTCGGTTGCATCGGCGTGCGCCGCATGATCGCCGACATGCAGGCCCAGGGCTTCAAGCCTGCAGGCTGCATCGTGGGCGAGCCCACCGGCATGCAGGTGGTGATTGCGCACAAGGGCAAGCATTCGTACCAAACCACGGTGCACGGTTTTGAGGCGCACTCCTCGCTCACGCCGCTGGGCGTGAACGCGGTCGAGATCGCTTGCGAGTTTGTCGCCAAGCTCAAAAGCATGCACCGCGAGTTGGTGCAAAACGGCCCGTTTGACCCGATTTACGACGTGCCGCACACCACCATCCACACGGGCGTCATCGCTGGCGGCACCGCGCTCAACATCATCCCGCGTCAGTGCGAGGTGACTTGGGAAATCCGCCACCACCACATGAACACGCCGGAAGACCTGTTTGCCCGCGCCAAAGCCTTTGGCGAGAGCTTGGTGCCCGCCATGCAAGCGGTCGCGCCGGACACGGGCATCACCCACGAGCTCAAATCGGTGCTGCCCGGTTTTGCCACGGCGGCCGACAGCGAGATCGCGCAGCTGTGTTTTTACTGCGCCGAGGTCGACCCGGCCAGCGGCGCGGGCAAGGTGTCGTTTGGCACGGAAGCTGCTCTGTTCCACCAGGCGGGTGTGCCCACCATCGTGTGTGGCCCCGGCCACATCGCACAGGCTCACCAGCCCAACGAATGGGTCACGTTGGACCAGCTGGCGTGGTGCGAGCGCTTCATGCGTCGCCTGGCCGACCGGGTGTGTGTGGCCTGAACACCGTCTGATTTTCAATGTTTTGAACCCATCACAAGGAAACTCTCATGATGCAACGGCGTGAAATTTTGACGACCACTTTGGGCACAGCTTTGTTGTCTGCAGTGGGCATGGCGCAAGCGCAATCGGGCAAACCGGTACGAATCGTGGTGCCTTTTGCACCCGGTGGTGTGCAAGACATACTGGCTCGCTCGTTCTCGGTCGAGATGGGGGCGGCTCTGGGTCAAACCGTGATCGTGGAAAACCGCGCCGGTGCGGGGGGCACCATTGGCAACGCTTTTGTCGCCCGAGCCGAAGCCGATGGCTCGGTCATGGTCATGGCAGCGGCCAGCCACAACATTGCGGGCTCGCTCTACACCAAGCTGGCTTATGACCCGCAAAAAGACTTTGCGCCACTGGGCCACATCGGCAGCGCCAGCTATGTGCTCATGGTGCACCCCGACGTGCCGGCCAAGACGGCCGCTGAATACATCCGCTACGCCAAGGCCAACCCCGGCAAGATGAACTACGCCACGGCGGGCGTGGGCAGCGCCACGCATTTGTCCATGGCTTACTTCAACGGCTTGGCCGGTATCGATGTGGTGCATGTGCCACTCAAAGCCACAGGCGAGGCGATCAACGAGGTCATCTCCGGCCGCGCCCAGGCGGTGATTGCCGCCAGCATTGGGGCCTTGGCCTTTGCCAAGGACAGCCGCATCCGTCTGCTGGGCGTGACTTCGCCCAAGCGCAGCAAATACCTGTCTGATTTGCCCACGATTGCCGAAAGCGGCTTGCCAGGTTACCAGTTCGATTCGTGGTTTGGTTTGTTGGGTCCCGCAGGCGTGCCCGCAGAGCAGGCCAACCGCATCCATGCGGCGGTGAGCAAGCTGCTCAAGGACCCGGTGATTCTGGAGCGCCTGGACAAGCAAGGCATTGAGCCACGCGACCTGAGCAACGCCGACTTCGGCAAGCTGCTGGCCGCCGACTATGTCCGCATGGCGCAGGTGGTCAAGGCCTCGGGCGCGAAGATCGACTGAGCGTCCATCCTGCTCAATCAAATCCCCGAATCATCAACACAGGCACGGGCGACATGCGCATGATCTGCTCGGAACCACTGCCCAGCAACACACGTCCAATACCCCGTCTGCCGTGTGTCCCGATCACGATCAGATCAGCCCCCCAGTCGCCTGCGGCATCGGCCACCGACTCGCCCAGGCGCTGACCCACGCGGTCAATCACCAAAGTGTCGGCCGTGACGTTGGCGGCACTGGCAGCCACCAAGCCGGTTTTCAAAATCTTCTCGGCATTGTCACGGGCCAGCCCGATCAGCTCCCCCGTGTATTCATGCCCGCCGAGCAAGGACAACTCATCAATGCAATGCACCATGCGAATCTGCGCTTTTTCTGATTGGGCCATTTTGATGGCGTAGTCCAGCGCCTTGTTGGACGTGTTGCTGCCATCAATGGGCACGAGAATTTTCTTGAACAAGGACATGGTGGTCTCCAGTAAATGTTGCAGTGCCTGAAGCGTCCTGTCGAACGCCTCTGGCCGCATGGGTTGATTGCATGGTGTCAATCAATTCCCATGCTAGAGACATGTCTGTCGCGGCAACAGCCATCTTTCGATCAATGGGGCTATGCCGGAAGTTATATACCCGGCGCAGGCCCCGCGACGTCGCAGGTCGGTGGCTTCGGCACAGGCCCACGTCGGGGTCTTCGACCACCGACCTGCAAAATATCGCAACCAACCACCCTGGTTTTCCGGGGTGGTTTGCCTATTCAACTTTTGAAACTGGGCTTACTGGACCACGGCTTCGATGGCGATGTCGATGCGCACTTCATCACCCACGTAAGGTGCGTATTTGCCCGCATTGAACTCGGTGCGCTTGATGGTGGTGAAGGCGTTGGCGCCCAGCGCTGGCTTTTTGATCATGGGGTGGGGCATGGCCTGGAAGCTGGTGACTGTCAGGGTCACGGGCTTGCTCACGCCTTTGATGGTCAGCTGACCTTCGATGGCTTTGGGCTTGTCGCCTTCAAACACCACTTGGGTCGATTTGAAAGTGGCGGTGGGGAATTTGGCCGTGTGCAGGAAGTCTTCGCCTTGGATGTGGCCGTTGAAGTCCACTGAGCCGGTGTTCACCGATTTGAGGTCAATCACGATGTCCACCGAGCCGGTTTTGGCTTCGGCGTCAAACACCACTTTGCCGGTGGTGTTGCTGAAGCTGCTCAGCTGCGTGGACAGGCCGAAGTGCGAATACGAAAAACGCGGGAAGGTGTGCGAGCTGTCCACGTTGTAGGTCACGGGCGCGGCCAAGGCCGAGCCTGCGGCCAGCGATGCGAAAGCCAAAGCGGCGGCGAGTTTTTTCAAAGATGTCATGGGAAAGCTCCTGTGTGAAAAAGTAAAAGGCCAAGGCCCGGTTTATTTGCCCGATTGAGCGGTGATGGAAAAGTTGACCTGGATGTCATTGGCCACCACATCGAACTTGGCCCACATGCCTTCGCCGATGCTGTAGTCGGCGCGTTTGAGGGTGAAGCCGCCGGTCAGCAGGCCGTCCTTGCCTTGTGCGCTGTGTTTCATGGGAAATTTCACCTCGCGCGTCATCCCCTTGATGCTGAGCGTGCCTTGCACTTCATATTGGTTGGCTGCGGTTGGCTTGATCTGTTGGGCCACAAACTGGGCCTTGGGGAAGGCGGCGGTGTTGAACCACGATTTGGTGACCACTTCTTCGTCGGCCTCGCCCGAGCCGGTGTCCACGCTGGTCAGATCGACTTCAAAGCTGGCTTTGGCCTGTTCGGCCTTGGCGGGATCCAAGTGGAGCTGGGCGGCAAATTTCTTGAAGCGGCCGTCCATGGCCACGCCCATTTGCTTGTAGCTGAAGGTGACGCTGCTCTTGGCAGGCACGATGGACGTGTAAGGCGCGGCCTGGGCTTGCGCAGCCAGCGCGAGCGCCGACAGGGTGACGATGTGTTTCAAAGCAGTTTTCATGCGTGTTCTCAAAGCAAGGGGTGAATCAACGTGCAGGCAACATGCGGCGCAGCGTGTCGTCTTTGTGAAAGAAGTGGTGGAAAAACGCGGCTGCGGCATGGCCTGCAATCAGCACCAGCAAGCCGATGTTCAAGGCCTCATGCAACTCGGCCAGGCTGCGGCCCAGTGCCTTGTCTTTGCCAATCAGGTCAGGAATCGGCAGCACGCCAAACCAGACTGTGGGCACGCCCTTGGCCGAACTCATGAGCCAGCCACTCAAAGGGATGGCGATCATCAGCACATACAGCAGGAAGTGGCCTGCATGGGCTGCCATCTGCATATGGCGGGGCATGCTGTCCGGCAGGGCCGGTGGGCGGTGCGTGACGCGCCACAGCAGGCGCAGCCAGACCAGGAAAAACACGCTCACACCCGCCCATTTGTGCCACGAGTAGTACTGCAATTTTTCAGGCGACAGGGGCAGGTCGCTCATGTAATAGCCCAGCGCCAGCAGGCCAAAAATCATCAGGGCCATGAGCCAGTGCAGGCTTTGGGCAGTGCGCGTGTAGTGGGGCGTGTGCATGGTGTGTGCTCCTTGAGGGTTTCAGTGAAAGCTGTAGCCATCCATGGCGATGACGTGGTCACTGATACCCCGGAAAAACGCCTCAGGCTGTGCGTCAGCACCCGCAGCACCCAGTGCGGTGAACAAGGGCAACAGGTGCTCGTCGCTGGGGTGGGCGCGTTGGCCTTCGACGTGCTGGCGGTACGCCAGCAAGCCGGGCACATCGCGGGCCATCATGTGGGTGTGAATCCAGTCGGCAAAGGCCTGCACATAAGCCGGTGTGCCGCCGCCATGCCTGCTGACCGCCATGAAGTCATGCAGGTTGTGGGTGATGTTGCCCGAGGCCATGACCAGAATGTTCTGCGCAGCCAGCAAGGCCAGTGCTTGGCCCACCCGGTAAGCGTGCGCCGGGCCCAGGCGGCTTTGCACCGACAGTGGCACCACCGGGATGTCGGCATCCGGGAACATCTGGCGCAGCGGCATCCAGGCCCCGTGGTCCAGGCCACGCTGGGCGTCTTGTGCCACGGGCAAACCGGCATGCTGCAAAGCCATGACGACCTGAGCGGCGACTTCGGGGCAGCCTGTGGCGGGGTAGTGCATCTGGTAAAGCCGGGGGTCAAAACCGCCAAAGTCGTGAATGGTTTCGGGCCGGGTGGCAAAGCCCACGGTGGGCACCACCGTGTCCCAGTGCGGGCTGAGCACCACGATGGCGCGGGGCGTTCCCAGTTGGGTCGCAACGTGGCTCATGGCTGCGCCCGCTGCACCGGGGTGCAGGGCAAACATGGGTGAGCCATGGGGCACAAAAAGAACGGGGCGGCGGGCAGACATGGGGCTTGCGGTGAAGGTGTTGGGTGACTGTGGGAGTCCTTGATGGAGGTGCAAGGGCTGCCGATGTGTTGAACTGTAGGGCCTTCAGTAGCTAAGAAAAAGTGGCCAATGTGCAAATATTTGTTGCAAAATTGGCAACAATGAACAAACTCGATGCCATGCAAATTTTTGTACGGGTGGCCGAAGCGGGCAGCTTCACCGCCGTGGCCGAGCAACTGCAGGTGGCGCGCTCGGCCATCACCCGCCAGATCGCCGCGCTGGAAAAGCAGCTGCGCGTCAAGCTCATCACGCGCAGCACCCGCAGCCTGACGCTCACGCCTGCAGGCTCGGCTTACTTGGAAAAGTGCCGGGTCATCCTGAACATGGTGGACGCCGCCGAGGCCAGTCTGGGCGAAGACACAGCCCTAGCCCGAGGCCGCATCCGGCTGGGTTTGCCCATCAGCTTTGGCCTGGAGCGGCTCATGCCCGCCCTGATCGCCTTTGCGCAGGCGCAGCCGCGCATTGAGCTGATGATGGATTTTTCGGACCAGCGCTCCAAGCTGATCGAAGAAGGCATCGACCTGTCGATCCGCATCACCGCCGATTTGCAGCCGGGCGACATCGTGCGGCAACTGGGGCAGGCGCACTTGCTGACGCTGGCTTCGCCTGCGTATGTGTCCGCACACGGCCAGCCCAACCATCCGCAGGCCCTGGTGCATCACGAGTGCCTGGTGTATTCGATGTCCATGAGTGCGGCGACCTGGCCCTATAGTGTGGAGGGCCAGTTGCAGCACTTTCCGGTGCGTGGCCGCATCCGCGCCAACAACGGTTCGGCCCTGACCCAGGCCGCCGCACGGGGCATGGGCATCACCGTGCAACCGGACTTCATCGCCGAGCCCTTTTTAGCGCGGGGCGAGGTGCTGCAAATCCTGCAAGACTTCGCGCCGCCGCCCCTGGGCATTTATGCCGTGCTGCCCAGCAACCGCTACATCCCTCACCGGGTCAATGTGCTGCTGGAGCATTTGGCCAACAGTTTGCGTCCGGCTTGAACGGCCACCGGGGATCTCAGTCTGTCACGGGCTTGACGGGGCTGGCTCAAAATCCGGCCACAATCCGCACACAGGTTCACTCTTTGATTCTTCACCCTCCCTCGGCATGGGTTCTCAGCAACCCGACTTCAGGACTACAGCATGACCTACCCCAACACCCAACTCTTCATCAGTGGCCAGTGGTGCGATGCCGCAGATGGCCGCACCCTGCCTGTGTTCAACCCCGCCACCGGCACTGAAATTGGACGCCTGGCCCACGCAGGCATTCCTGATCTGGAGCGTGCCGCGCAAGCCGCGCAAAAGGGCTTCGAGATCTGGCGCGACACCCCCGCCAACGAACGCAGCGCCATCATGCGCAAGGCCGCCGCCCTGATGCGCGAGCGTGCCCCGCAAATTGCTGAACTGCTCACACAGGAGCAAGGCAAGCCCTTGGCCGAAGCCAAGGTCGAGGCCATGTCGGCCGCCGACATCATCGAGTGGTTTGCCGAAGAAGGCCGCCGCGTCTATGGCCGCATCGTGCCGCCTCGCAACATCAACGTGCAGCAGCAGGTGCTCAAGCAACCCTTGGGGCCTGTGGCCGCGTTCACCCCCTGGAACTTCCCGGTCAACCAAGTCGTGCGCAAAATGTCAGCGGCCCTGGCAGCTGGCTGCTCCATCCTGGTCAAAGCCCCCGAAGAAACCCCCGCATCCCCAGCCGAGCTGATCCGCGCGTTTCACGATGCGGGCGTGCCTGCGGGTGTGATCGGTCTGGTCTACGGCACACCGGCGGACATTTCCAACTACCTGATCGCGCACCCGCTGATCCGCAAAATCACCTTCACCGGCTCCACTCCCGTGGGCAAGCAGCTGTCTGCACTGGCCGGTCAGCACATGAAACGCGTGACCATGGAGCTGGGCGGTCACGCCCCGGTCATCCTGGCCGAAGACGCCGACATCGCCTTGGCCGTGAAAACCGCAGGCGCTGCGAAATTCCGTAATGCGGGTCAGGTGTGCATTTCGCCCACCCGCTTTTTGGTGCACCACACAATTGCCGATGAATTTGCAGCCTTGATGGCCGCGCATGCCGCATCGCTCAAGGTGGGTGATGGCCTGAGCGCAGGCACCCAGATGGGCCCTTTGGCCAACGAGCGCCGCCTGGTGGCCATGCAGGCCATCATGCAGGACGCCCGCGCCAAAGGTGCCAAGGTGCTCACGGGCGGCGAGCGCATCGGCACGCAGGGTCATTTCTTTGCGCCCACGGTCTTGTCGCATGTGCCGCTGGACGCAGACGTGGTGAACAACGAGCCCTTTGGCCCGATCGCCGCCATCCGCACGTTTGAAAAGATCGAAGACGCCATCGCCGAAGCCAATCGCTTGCCTTTTGGCCTGTCGGGTTATGCCTTCACCAACTCACTCAAAACCTCGCACCTGCTGAGCCAGCGCCTGGAAGTGGGCATGCTCTGGATCAATCAACCCGCAGCGCCCTGGCCCGAGCTGCCATTTGGCGGCATCAAGGATTCAGGCTACGGCTCAGAAGGCGGCCCGGAAGCACTGGAAGCCTATCTGAACACCAAGACGGTGTCCATCTTCAACGGCTGATCCGCAACGTCGGACTCTGCGAGTGCCGACCTACAAAAGATGGGGCTTCGTAGGTCGGCGGTCGAAGACCCCGACATGAGCGGTTAAGCGCTCAGGTGCCCGTCAGACCACCGCAGGCAAGATGAGGTGAACCTCGGCGCCGCCTTGGGGGGCGTTGCTGATCGTCAGGCTGCCGCCATGGTGCGTGGCGATGGACTTGGAGATGGACAGGCCCACGCCCAGCCCGTCACTTTTGGTGCTGAAAAACGCCGTACTCACTTGGGCAAGCACCTCGGGCGCGAGTCCCATGCCGTTATCGCTGATGCTCAAGTGCGCCTGATCGGCTTCTCGCCAGATGCGCAGGTCGATGTGGCGATAGGCCTGCCCTTGCGTGGCCTGGATGGCGTTGCGGCAGATGTTCATGAGGATTTGTGACAACTGTACCGGATCGCCCATGACCCAAACCGCTTGCACAGGCAGGTGCAGGCTCACATCCACGGCTTCTTTCTGAATCCAATCGTTGGTCAGATCCATGATGTCCTTGACCACCTGGTTGAGGCTGACCCGCTCAAACTGGGTCTCTTTGGACTGAATGAATTTGCGGATGCGGTTGAGGATATCGACAGCTTTTTGGGTATTGCGCTCAATGTCGCTCAGGTATTTATCCACCGATTGGGCACCGGTTTTTTCCACCTCCAGATGGGCGCGCTCGGTGATGAGGTAGATGTTCGTGAGCGGCTGACTCAGCTCGTGCGCCAGGGATGCGGCAATCTCGCCCACGCTGCGTCGGCGGTCAAGCTGCGCGATCTGGTGGCTCAGCCGGGAGCTTTCTTCATTGCGTGCCTGGGCCATGGCCATCTGGCCCGTCTGGCGCGTCAGACGCTCCAGAAAAATACCCATGAAGCCGATGTTGCCGACGATGGCGCCCATCACCCCCAGGAAAACAATCACCATGGTCAACACATCCTCATTCAATGCGTCACCCTGGGATATGTCCAGAGCCACCCCCCCAGACCGCACGCTCAAGACCAGGCCAAAAACCAAGTACGAAGAAGCCAGCCAACGCGCGCTGGTGCTCTTTTCTTGCCGCCCAATCGCAAAGCCAAGCCAAGCCAAGCACAACAACAATACGGCGGTGATGCCCGAGCCCCAGCTGTAACGAAGCTGTTCGCTGCGCAGCACATGGTGGAAATACGCATAGACCAAAGCAGCAAGCACCACACCGATAAATATACGGGTCAGATACAAAGGCTTGTGCAAAGCATGGCGCAAGGCGATCACACGCAAAGAAATGCCCACAAAAAAGCATGTATTGGCCACCCCATAAGTCAGCCAATCGGGCAAATGAGCACGGTAACCCAGTAAAACCAAGCCCGCACCAAAAACCCAGCCGCCACTGCACCACAAATTGATGATGGCCGAACGCTGTTTGATCAATGCCAGCCAGACACCCAGTGGCATCACCAAGTACAAAAGGCCTGCAATGAAATAAGCCGTCGGCAAATGAAAAGTGAACAACTCAGAGCACCTTCGCCGTGCGGGATCGGTGGCCGGTGAAACCGCTAGCGAAAACGGTCAGAACCAGGGTCATCGGGCGGCCACAAAACTGCCCGACTTGCCGCCGTGCTTTTCCAACAAGGTCACGCCGCTGATGGACATGCCCCGGTCCACCGCCTTGCACATGTCATAGATCGTCAACAAAGCCACCTGCACGGCAGTCAGGGCTTCCATTTCGACGCCCGTCTGGCCCACCGTTTCGGCCGTGGCCGTGCAGGCCACGGCATGCTGCGAAGGCAAGATTTCAAAATCGACGGCCACGCGGGTCAGGCCAATCGGGTGACACAAGGGAATCAGGTCGCTGGTTTTTTTGGCGCCCTGTATGCCTGCGATGCGTGCGATGCCCAACACATCGCCTTTTTTCGCCGTGCCCGACTCGATCAGCGCCAAGGTGGCAGGCAGCATCTCGATGCGTCCCGTAGCCACTGCAATGCGGCGAGTGGCCGTCTTGGCGCCCACATCCACCATGTGGGCTTGGCCTTGGGCATCAAAATGGGTCAAGACTTCAGAGGGCTTTGTCATCGCAAGGGTGCTCAATTCTGTTTACAAATCATTCACGAGAATGGCGCATCATACGGCCATTGAATGGCACACTTTCTGACGTGAAACACAAATTTTTCCGACCGCCACTGCTGCTGTCTGTGCTGGCTGCCACCCTTTGTTTGCAACCCGCTTGGCCGCAGGTACTGCCCACCCTGGGCCACGGCGAAAGCATCTCCTTGGGCGCCGAGCGCCAGCTGGGTGACCGCATTGCACGCGAGCTGTACCGCGACCCTGATTTTCTGGAAGACCCGGTGCTCGATGAATACATCCAGCGCCTGTGGGTGCCACTGGTCAAGGCAGCCGCCGCACGCGGCGAGTTGTCACCCGATCTGCAAGAGCGTTTTGCATGGCGCATTTTGTTGGGCCGCGACCGCTCGGTGAATGCGTTTGCGCTGCCCGGGGGCTATTTGGGCGTGCATCTGGGCTTGATTGCCGTGGTCACCTCGAATGACGAATTGGCCTCGGTTCTGGCGCATGAGCTCAGTCACGTCACACAGCGCCACATTGCACGGTCGATGGACGACCAAAGCAAGATGACGCCCTGGGTGATTGGCTCCATGATCTTGGGTGTTCTGGCCGCCAGCAAAAGCGCCCAGGGTGCGCAGGCCCTGATTGTGGGCGGGCAAGCAGCGGCGGTGCAGTCACAGCTGAGTTATTCACGTGACATGGAGCGCGAAGCTGACCGCGTGGGTTACAGCATTTTGAGCGATGCAGGCTACGACACTCGGGGGTTTGTCAGCATGTTTGCCAAACTACAGCAGGCTGCGGGCATGAACGACAACAGCGCCTATCCCTATCTGCGCAGCCACCCCTTGACGACCGAGCGCATCGCCGACATGCAAGCACGCCAGCAACTGAACAACGCTGCGTCACCCGTGGCGCCTGACCTGACCCAAAGCATGCTGGCCGCCCGTGCGCGGGTGATGTCACACCACAACGTCGATGCGCTCAAGGCCTGGACGCAGGACAGCAAAATCAACTCGCCCCAGGCCACACCGGCCCAACAGGTGGGCGCTTTGTATGCCGCCACGCTGGCCCACCTGCAGCTTGGCGATGCGGCATCAGCCGAGCGCAGCCTGCAACACCTGGAGCGACGGGTGCAGGCCTCTGATGCAGAGCCTGCCAAACGCCTGGTGCGCTTGCTCAAAGCGGAAATGGCCGCACGGCAAGAACGCTTTGGAGCAGTGCTGAGCCTCTTGCAGCCCTCTTCACCGGGCACGGCATTGGCGCGCCCGGAGCTGATCGCGACCGCGCAGGCCTTGGTGCGCCTGCCGCCGCAGCCCATGCGCAACGAGGTCATCGGCACCTTGCGCGAACTGGTGCAGCAAGCCCCCCAGGACGCCCAAGCCTGGAATACCCTGGCCAGCTTGCTGGCCGCCCAGGGCATGGCCTTGGCATCACTTCGGGCCGAAGGTGAAGCGCAAATGGCCCGCATGGACTGGACCGGCGCGCTGGACCGCTTTCGAGCAGCGCAAGACTGGGCCCGTAACCACCGCTTGGTCGCAGGCGATCACATCGAAGCCTCCATCGTCGACACCCGCCTGCGCCATGTTCAGGCGCTGGTGCGCGAGATGCAAACACAACGCTGAACGGCAAGCGCGTCCGCGTCTTACTGGCGCCATGTTGCGGGATTTTTATTTCCAGCGAACCAGCTCGATGTGCACACTGCCCTTATCGCTGCTGAAAGTGACCGAACCCTCCTGCACCGTGGCCTGCAGCTGCATGCTGCGCTCGGCCAGTTTGGCCAGTTCTTGCGAGCCTTCGGTGGGCACACGCCAGACCTGCAGTTTGTCCAGGCGAGTGAGCTTGGTCTCGATGCCTTTCCACCACACTTCGGCTGCGTGGTTGAAGCAGTACAGCAGCACCTCATCGGCCTTTTGGCAGGCTTTCATGATGGGCTTGTCTTCGGGCTGGCCCACCTCGATCCACATCCGTGTTTGGCCCGTGAAGTCGCGCAAGCTGACGTCCGGGTCATCCGGGTCGGACAGACCCGCACCAAAGGCCAGCTTGCCATCACCTTTGCACACGGCTTGCAGCTTGTAAGCGTTGATGGCCAGCGCCAGCAGGCGGATCATCATGCGCTCATCGGTTTCGCTGGGGTGCCGCGCCAGCGTGAGCTGGTGGTCTTCGTAATAGCTGTGGTCGATGTCGGCGATCGACAGGTTGGCTTTGTAGATGGTGGATTTGAGGGCCATGGTTTTCAGTCTTTGCGGGCCAGCATCCGCCAGCTCAACAGCTGAACGCCGTTGCGCAGGCCAGACAATTCGCCGCCGTAAATCAATACAAATTGCCGGAATCGGCGAAGCATCCGTTTATACAAATTGAAGATCTGATGTTCAATTTGTATAAGTATCGCCCCAGTCGCCACCTTGACATCATGGTGACCTGTTTCAATCTACTCAAACCCGGCGGGCCAGTTCAGCAGCCTTGCCTACATAGCTGCCCGGCGTCATGGCCAGCAAGCGGTCCTTGTCGGCTTGCGGGATCTCCAAGGCCTCAATCAAGCCATGCAGGTCTGCAGCGCTCACGGCCCGGCCGCGCGTGACTTCCTTGAGCTTTTCATAGGCACCCTGCACGCCATAGCGGCGCATCACGGTCTGAATGGGTTCGGCCAGCACTTCCCAGGCCGCATCCAGGTCGGCGGCCAGCGCCTCTTCGTTCAATTCGAGCTTGTTCAGGCCCGTCATGAGCGAGGCATAGGCCAATGCGGTGTAGCCCAGGCCCACGCCCATGTTGCGCAGCACCGTGGAATCGGTCAGGTCACGCTGCCAGCGGCTGATGGGCAGCTTCTCGCTCAGGTGCTTGAGCACGGCGTTGGCCAAGCCCAGGTTGCCTTCGGCGTTTTCGAAGTCAATCGGGTTGACCTTGTGCGGCATGGTGGAAGACCCGATCTCGCCGGCTTTCAAGCGCTGCTTGAAGTAACCCAAACTCACATAACCCCAGATGTCACGCGAGAGGTCGATCAAGATGGTGTTGCTGCGGGCCACAGCGTCAAACAGCTCGGCCATGTAGTCGTGCGGCTCGATCTGGATGCTGTAGGGCTGGAAAGTGAGCCCCAAGCCCCATTGGCTCGCCTGCGTCTCACCCAGCTCGGGCGTCTCCACCACTTTCCGTGCAAAGGCTTCCCAGTCAAAGTCAGGCCAGGCCGACAGGTGGGCGTTGTAGTTGCCCACAGCACCGTTCATCTTGCCCATGAGCGCAACGGCTGCGATTTTGTCGCGGCAGCCCTTCAGACGCATCACCACGTTGGCCATTTCCTTGCCCACGGTGGTGGGGCTGGCGGTCTGGCCGTGGGTGCGGCTGAGCATGGGGACTTCGGCAAAGCTGTGCGCCATCTCGCGCAATTTGGCAATCAAGCCGTCCAGCCCGGGCAAGATCACTTGGGCGCGCGCGCCCTTGAGCTGCAAGGCGTGGCTGGTGTTGTTGATGTCTTCACTGGTGCAGGCAAAGTGCACAAATTCGGCGACTTTTTCCAGTTCGGGACGGTCCTGAAACTTGGATTTGATCCAGTACTCCACGGCCTTCACGTCGTGGTTGGTGACCTTTTCAAACGCTTTGATGGCTTCGGCATCGCTTTGGTTGAAATTTTTGACCAAAGCGGTCAAGTAAGCGCGCGCGCCGAGCGACAAAGGCTTGAACTCCACAAAACCGGCATCAGACAAGGCAATAAACCAGGCGATCTCGACCTGCACGCGCCGGTGCATGTAACCTTGCTCACTCATGAGCGGGCGCAGCTTGTTGAGTTTGCTGGCGTAACGGCCATCCAGCGGTGACAGGGCGGAAATAGGGGAAAAATTCATCATTGGATTGTAATTCCCACCACTTGAGACCCGTCGCGCCCTCTCCAAAAAGGGGGGGACCCCAAAATTGTCAGCTGCCTTCACCTAGAATCAAGTTTGTTTCTTTTTACAGAATCACCCGTTTAAATTTTTATGAAACTCATCGGCTCCGTCACCAGTCCTTATGTGCGCAAAGTACGCGTTGTCATGGCCGAAAAAAAACTGGACTACCAATTCGTGATCGAAGATGTGATGTCCGATCAAACCACCATCCACGAATCCAACCCTTTAGGCAAAGTGCCCTGCCTGATCATGGAAGGCCATGAGGCTGTGTTCGATTCTCGCGTCATCGTGGAATACCTGGACACGCTGTCCCCTGTGGGCAAACTCATTCCCCCGGCTGGGCGTGAGCGCGCCGAAGTCAAAACCTGGGAAGCCCTGTCCGATGGTTTGACCGATGCTGCCTATTTGGCCCGCATGGAACAAGCTTGGGCGGGTCGTCTGGACAGCGAGCGCAGCCAAGCCTGGATCGACCGCCAGCTGAACAAGATTCAGCACGCTTTACGCGCCATGAGCCAAGGCCTGGGTGACAAGCCCTTTTGCTCGGGCATTCACCTGAGTCTGTCTGACATTGCCGTGGGCTGCGCCCTGGGCTATCTGGATTTGCGCTTTGCCAGCATTGACTGGCGCGGCGACTACCCCAATTTGCACAGGCTCCACGACAAACTGTCGCAACGCCAAAGCTTCATCGACACCGTAGCCGTTTAAAGCTGGCGCAAGCTCCGCGTGAATTTATGGCCATCATCGCCCTCGGGGTGATGGGTGGTGGTCTGCGGGATTTCATCGAGGCGGTGCGCCGCTCCTATTGATCCGGCCCAGTAAAGTCTGCAGGGTGACTTCAAACTTGCACCTTGTGGGAGCTAGCCCTGCTGGCGATCAGACGCATGTGGACCACAGGCTTTTCGCTTGGCTGGCAAGCTCCCACTAAATCCTCCCAACGGGCAACACACGGCTTGGACTTCATCGGGCCGAATCAATAGCGCCCACGGCAGCGTGAACATCACGGCGCCGAATCACACACTGTTCGCGCGCTTTTTGAGCCAACGCATGAAGCCACCGAGCACCGGCAGTTTTTCATACAACTCTTCGGCCGCATCCCAGTAATCACGGTGCAAGGTGACCAACCCCTGTCCGTTGAACACCACATGGCTGGCGCCACGCACGGTTTGAAGCGTGTGCGTGTCAAAGCGCTTGAAGCGAAAGCGAAACTCCCAGGTCAAAAAGGCCTGATCCCCATCGACCACTTGCCCGGTGATGACAAAGTGCGGCTGCCCCAGGGCCACGTACATGTGCCGAAAGATTCTCTCAATTTCGGGCAGCCCTTGCACCTCGTTGAAGGGGTCCTTGAAACGCGCTTGCGCCTCGTAGACCGTGTGCAATTGCCCCAAGCTGTCGGGCGACAGCGTTTCAAAAAACGTGACCAGGTCCTGGGTGGCTTGTCGTGAGTTCATGGTTGTCGATCAGTTTGGAGGGTCCACGCGGGCCTGTCTCTCACAGCCCTGTGAACTTGCGCACCAAGGGGAAATACAAGCGGTAAGGCAGCAACCGGAGCAGTTTGAGCCACACCGTGAAGCGACGCGGAAAATGGATGTCAAATTGGCCGCGCGCCCAACCCCACAGCATTTCCTGCGCGGCCTGTTCGGGCTTGAGCAAGGCGGGCATGGTGAACTGGTTTTGCGCCGTCAGCGGGGTGGCCACAAAGCCCGGGTTGATCACGCTCACACCGATGCCCTGGTCCTGCAAATCCATGTACAGCGTTTCAGCCAAATGGGTCAGCGCCGCCTTGGTGGGGCCGTAGGCCAGACCATTGGGCAAGCCGCGCCAGCCCGCCACGCTGCTGAGCACACTGATGTGTCCGCGCTGCTGGGCCAGCATGTCAGGCAGCACGGCATCCAGGACCAACAAGGCCCCTTGGTAATTGACCTGGTCGTGCTGCAACAAATCCTGCAAATTCAGCGCTGTGGCGCGTTGGGCGCGGTAGTAACCGGCTGCGTACACCAGCAAATCAATCGGCCCATCGGCCAGGATGCGGCGTGCAGTGGCCTGCACATCGGCATGTACCGTGACATCCAGCGGGTGCCATTGCACACCGGGGTCTTGCGCGGCCCAGTCTTGCACCCCCTGCGGATGACGGGCGGACACCAACACCACAGCACCCGCAGCGCGCAGTGCCTGGGCACACGCCAGCCCAATGCCCGACGAGGCCCCCACCAGCCACACGCGCTGCCCTGCCCAGCTGCGCATGGGTGGATTGAGCTGGTACCAGCGGCGCGCTGCAGGGGTTTGCGCGTGGGCCACGCCGGGTGACGCCTTGGGCACCAAAACAGGCGATGCGGCGTTCATGGCTGATTCCCGGCCAAGCCTGGCAAGGGGGTGCGGCGCGTGAAGGACAAGGTCACCTCTCCGAGCTTGATGCCGAATTTGCTCATGGTGGCTTTGTTGAGCATGACCCGCGCATCCATCAAATACATCCAGTCGTCAAAGTCCACTTGCCACACGCGCCCGTCTACAGGCAGCGCCAGGGTGTAGCCCCAACGAAAAGCGTTGCCGCTCACTTGCCCAGTGGCCTGCCCCACCACGTCATCGGCCTGGCCGGTGTAGGCGCCATTTGCACCCGCCTTGAGTCGCCAAATCCGGCGCTGTTTTGTGCCATCTGAGTACACGAAGGCTTCATCGAGCACGCCTTCATCGCCTTGCCAACTGCAGTCCATGACCACCGTGAAGCGCTTGACCACCTGACCACTGCGGTCGGTGAAAACACCCCAGGCGTCGATGGTGCCGTTGAAGTAAGTGCGCAAATCGAGTTGCGGCTTTTCTTGTGCATAGCTTTGCACCTGCGGCCCCGCACAACCAGACAGAAAGGGCGTGGCGGCCAGGGCGCCGCAAGCCCCCAGACGACCCAAAACGTTGCGACGATCGATAATGGTGCTCATGTGTTGGCTCCCTTGTTGAGTGTCATGGTGGCATCATGCCTATATGCGCGCATCCAGCTCTACTCCTCTGAACGTGTAGTGACTTCGGCCCCAGCGCTGTGTTCGCGGCGCCTCATCAGCGCGACATACAAAGCCCCTGCCGCCAGCAACTTGAGGACACAGGGCAGGACGCCATAAGCCCATCCCAGCGCCAGCAAGGCCTGTTCGTCTTGTTGGCCCGGGGCATAGCCCCACAACCCCAACAGGGGCAAAGACAGGCCCGCCGCCAAGGCCAAATTCAGTTTGGTGGCGAGGTTCCACCACCCCATGAAGGCGCCGTCGCTGCGGCCGCGTTCACCACAGCGGTCAATCAGCTGATTGAGCAATGCGCCGGGCACGGTCAGATCGGCACCCAATGCCATGCCCGACATTGCGCACACCACCAAAAAACCGCTGGTGTCACCCGCCCCCAGGCCGATGACGCTGACAAATGCCAAGACGGACAGCCCCATGCCCAGCGCCCAGGTCTTGAGCAAACCGATGCGGCCTATGACCTTGAGCCACACAGGAAAAGACAAGGCACCAGCCGCAAAGTACAGGCCCAGAAAAAAGGGCTCCATGGCCTTGGGAGCTTGCAAACGGTCTTGCACAAAAAACAGCACCAGGGTCGCAGGCACGGCACTGGCCAGTCCGTTGAGCATGAAGACGGCCAACAAACGGCGAAAATCCGCGTATTTCCAGGGCTGCCACAGGCTCACACCTGACTCAGCAGCGCGGTCCTCAGCGGGTGATGATTGCGCCTGTTGGCGTTCGCGCTCGGCAGCCAAACCGGCCGTGCGCCGCCAGGCCAACAAGCCCAAGGCCAACAAAAGCACCAGCAAACTGGTCGTGAGCGGCCAGCCCCAAAGAGCAGGCAAGGCGGACGCCAGCAACACCCCCACCAAGGCAAAGCCTTCGCGCCAAGCCACCCAGCGGCTTTGCGCCAAACCGCCACCTCCCTGCCGCGCTGCCCAGGCCTGGTGCAAGATGCCCAGCCCGCTGTAAGCCAGGTGACTCAGCGTGAGCGCCCCCGCCACCCACAGCAACAACTGCGCGGTGCTCAGGTGTTCGGCGGGTGGGAAAAACAAGGCGACAAACCCTGAAATCAGCGCCAAAGCCAGGCACAGGGCGGCCACCCAAACCGCCTGCCAACTGCGACGGTACAAGCGATCCCCCCAGCGCCCCAGCCAGGGATCGACCACGGCATCCACACCTCGGCTGAACAAGAGCACCGCCCCCAAAGCGGCCAGGGGCACGCCGTATTGCTGGGCATACAGATTGGGCAAGTGCACATAAACGGGCAGGGCCACAAAGGCCAGCGGCAAACCCAACAGACCATATGAGGCCGCAGCCATGCGCTCGTCTCGGGGCTGCAAGGCCATGGGGGCACTCATGGCGTCAGGCCTTGCAGCATCTTGGTGCGCATCTCTGGCTCCGAACTGCGTTCGTCCAGCCAGATGCCAAAAAACAGGCGCGCAAAAAGTGCGTCGTTGACCCGGCCCACACGCCGCCCGTTGACCCAAAATTCAGCCCCCTGGCCGGGCTGGTTCACACCCGTGATGCGGTCACCCGCACCGACGTTGGGAAATAGGGCGCGCATTTCAGCCAGCCAAGTTTGTGCCTGGGCATCCGTGAAGCTGCCCACACGGCGCATTTCATCAATGGAGCGGCTGGCAATCTGCGCCCCCTCCAGCCGCCGCAGGTATTGCAATTCCAGTGCAAAAGGCTGCTGTGCGTAGGCGTTGTATCGAAAACCCGAGGGCGTCCACAGCCGGGCGTCATACACCTCAAACCCCCAGACCCGCAAACGCACCAAGGCAGAGGGCTTGACGCCACTGAGGGCGGTGACTTCGGGTCTGCTCGCCTCGGTTGTCGTGTTACTTGACGTGGTGTTTGCCGTGCCAGACGCTTGCGCCCAGCTTGCACCACTGAAAGCCGCCCACAGCACCGCGCCCCCCAGCACTCGCCCAGCCCAAAGTGACCACGGCTGCGCGTACACAGCGCCGCTTGCGCAGTGCATGAACTGAGTGGGCAGTTGCGGGTGAACTGCCTGTGGCTGATCTGGGTAGGGGTGCATCGCTGTGGTCCGGGTTGTCAGTTCGGCTTGACCAAGGTGAACTGGATGACGTCGATGTTGGCCTCGTCAAACGCGGCCTCGCAATAGGCCAGGTAAAACTCCCAAAGGCGCACAAAGCGGTCATCAAATGACAGCAAACGCACATCGTTCAAATGGCCCATGAAGCTGTCGCGCCAGCGGCGCAGGGTTTCGGCGTAGTCGGGGCCGAACTTCAGCTCATCGACCACCTGCAAGCCAGCCGCCTGGGCCTGCTTGCGAAACTCGCTGGGGCTGGGCAGGCAGCCGCCCGGAAAAATGTATTGCTGGATGAAATCGGTCGAATTCACGTAGCGCTCAAACAAGCTGTCGTCGATGGTGATGCTCTGGATACACGCCCGGCCACCGGGTTTGAGCAAGCGACTCACTGTCTGAAAATAGGTGGGCCAATAGGCTTGGCCGACCGCTTCAATCATCTCGATGGAGCAGATGGCATCAAAGGGCGCATCCTGAATGTCGCGGTAGTCCTGCAGGCGCAGATCGGACCGATCGGTGCAGCCCTGCCATTTCATGCGTGTCTGCGCAAATGCCAGTTGCTCCGTTGACAGCGTGACGCCCGTCAGGTGCGCGCCAAATTCGGTGGTGGCCGATTCGGCCAATGCCCCCCAGCCGCAGCCGATCTCCAGAATCCGGTCACCCGGCTGGGCGTTGACCATGCGCAAGGCACGGCGTACCTTGGCCTTTTGCGCATCGGCCATGGGCTGGGTTTTGTCACCGTCGAACCAAGCCGACGAGTAGTTCATGGTGCTGTCCAGCCAGATTTCGTAAAACGCGTTGCCCAGGTCGTAGTGGGCATGGATGTTTTTACGGCTGTTGGTGCGGTTGTTGCGGTTGAGCCAATGCTTGACGCGGTAAGCCAAGCGCCCCAGCCAGTGGCCATAAATGGCACCTTCGAGTTCCCGCCGGTTGGCAATGAACAAACGCAGCAAATCGGGCAATGAAGGCGTGTTCCAGTCGGCGGCCATATAGCCTTCGGCAAATCCGATGTCGCCCGACTTGAGCACCGCAGCGCACACCTCCCAGCGCTGGATGTGCAAGGCGGCAAAGGGCGCCTGGTGTGTGCCAAAAACCTGTTGCGAGCCATCGGGTCCGTGCAGGCTCAGCGTGCCCACTTTCAGGCGCTCTAGCCAGCGAATGACTTGACGTGCCGCTTTGGGCAAACTGGCAGGCTTGAAGGTCCGGCTCAACTCAGGGGGGGTTGCGGTACTGTCCAAAAGGCTCTCTCCTGTGGTCATCGGGTCACAAATTCTTGGGGTGCTTGCGGCTTGCGCCAAAACGGCACTTTTTTGAGCCACAAACGCAGTGCATGCCAATGGATGCGAAACACCACGCCCAGTGTGAGCAGCGGAAATCGCCACATCACACGGCGCAAGGCGTTGCGGCTCGCCGGCTCGAGCGTGCCGCTCCAACTGGTCTGTATCAACAGACCCTCGGCGTCGGCGTGATCGACACGCGCCACAACACGGGGCTGACCCAGGTGCTGCGTGCGCATGAAACGAAACTCGTAGTGGCCTTGCACATCACAAAACGGCGAAACGTGAAACACTTTATCGGTCCGCTGCGTGTGGCCATATTGAGGGGCGGGCAACAAGTAGCAGTGCCGCTCACCAAAGGTGTTGTTGACCTCGGCCACGATGGCCGCCAGCGTGCCATCCTGGCGCTGTGCATACCAAAAGCTCACGGGCTTGAAGGCGTGTCCCAGCACACGGGGAAAGCACTGCAACCACACTTCGCCGCTGGCATCGGCAATGCCTTCACGCTGCAAAAGTTCATCCAGCCAGGCCAAGGCACCGCCTTGGGCAGCGCTGCGGCCATCGCCATGGTCCACATCGTGAAAGGCAAACCAGGCGCGGCGGTTGACCGCCAAAGCGCCAGCCGGATGGGCTTGCAACTGACGCATGGGCAACATCAAAAAAGCCGTGGGGTAGGCAAACACATGATGGGCAGGGCGATGCCGTGTGTGGCGCACCTGCCCCCAGCCAATCATTGCGCCCGTGTTGTTCATGCGCCCTTGTTCGCCTTGATTTTGGCCAGCAGTGCGCGCCCCACCTGCATGCCCGACTTGAGCCCATCTTCATGAAAGCCGTATCCCGCCCAAGCCCCGGCAAACCAGGTGTGGCGCTGGCCTTGCAGCAAGGGCAGGCGTTGTTGCGCCGCAATGGCCGGCATGTCAAACACCGGGTGCGCATAGTCGTATTCACCCAGGATGGTGTCAGCGCGAATGTCTTGCACGGGGTTGAGCGATACCACCACCGGCTGACTGAAAGGAATGCGCTGCAGGCGATTGAGCAGGTAATGCAGGCACACGCGTGATGATTCGCGGTCATCCCTGGCTGCGCGCTCATAGTTCCAGGCGGCCCAGGCTTTGGCGTTGGCGGGCAAGACAGAGGCATCGGTGTGCAGCACCGCATGGTTGTCCTGGTAGCGGATGGCCCCCAGCACCTCGCGCTCCAGACGGCTGGGCTCAGTCAGCATGCCCAAGGCCTGATCGGTGTGGGTGGCCACCACGACGGCATCAAAGGGCTCGGCCCCATGGTCTGTCAAGATGCGCACCCCTGCGTCATGGCGCTCAATCAGGCGCACCGGGGTGTTCAGGCGCTTGTCCGGCACACCGTCCAAAATCTTGTCCACGTAATGACGGGCGCCGCCGACCACGCTGAACCACTGGGGGCGCTGGGTGACCTGAATCAGCCCATGGTTGTGACAAAACCGGATCATGGTGGCCACGGGAAACTGCAACATCTGATCGGTGGGGCAGCTCCAGATGCAGCCGAGCATGGGCAGGAAATACCAGTCACGAAATGCATCGCTGAACTTGTGCTGCCGCAAAAATTCGATCAAAGGCTGTTGCAGCTCAGTTTCGCGCTGCGCCTTGGCGATGCGGGTGCACAAGGCATTGAATCGCAGCACATCGGCCAGCATGCGCCAAAAGCGGGGGTTGACCAGATTGCGGCGCTGCGCAAACACGGTGTTCAGATCGCTGCCGCTCCACTCCAGTGCCCGCCCGCCCAAAGCACCAGGCACCTTGACTGAAAAAGACATGTCTGAAGGTGCGGTTTCCACCTGAAGGTCTTCAAACAACTGGATCAGGTTCGGATAGGTGCGCTCGTTGAACACCAAAAACCCCGTGTCCACCCCATGCGTGAGGGGCCCTTGCGAAGTGGGCAAAGTGATGTCCACAGTGTGGGTGTGCCCACCAAAATAATGACCCGCCTCAAACACCGTGATGTCTGCCTGGCCTTTCAGGGTGTGGGCCACAGCCAGGCCTGAAATGCCTGAACCGACGATGGCCAATTTCATGCGTGCGCTCATGGTGCAGTTTTTTGGAGTGATTTTTCGATGGCCGCGATCAAGCTTTTGCTGTCTGGCCCGGTCATGCTGCTGTAGCTGTCGACCACTTTGCCGTCACGCCCAATCAGGTATTTGTAGAAGTTCCAGCGCGGTTTTTGACCCGATTCGGCCAACAGTTGTTTGTAAAAAGGCGAGGCGCCGGCCCCTGAAACCACCGTCTTGGTGAACATCGGGAACTTCACCCCGAAAGTGTTGTTGCAAAACTCGGCAATTTGTTGGTTGCTGCCTGTTTCTTGAGAAAAATCGTTGGAAGGAAAACCCAACACCACCAGGCCCTTGCTCTGGTATTGGCTGTGCAACGCTTCCAGCCCTTTGTACTGCGAGGTGAATCCACAAAAACTGGCCGTGTTCACGACCAGCAAGACCTTGCCGCTGTATTGGCACAAAGACTGTGGCTTTTCGTCTTGCAAGCGTTCCACCGTGTGGTTGAGCAAGGCAGGGCAGGAAGGTGTAGCGGCGTGTGCGTCCACCGTGGCCAAGACGAAAAACAGGTAAAGCAAGGATCTGTGGAGCATGGCGGGATTGATTTTTACTTTTAAATCCATTTTGTGACTGCTCAGTTTAAACGCATTCATGGCACTTGTCACAATCCCTTGTGGAACGACTGTGCAAATGCCAAAAAAGCTCTTGCGCCGACCCGCTCTGTCCTTCTTTATGGATCCGGCACGCTGAAGTTTGAAATGTGTGAGATGTGCCATCTCGCAGGTCGGCACTCGCAGAGTCCGACGTAATGAGTTTGGGCACATGCCCCTTTTCGGGGTCTTTGACCGCCGACCTACAACATCTTGGCGCATGGAAAACTTTGGCTCCGCTTCCTACGTGTCCCACGAAAATACGCCGACCTTGACTGCTCTCAGCTGGACATGGACATGGCGAACGCTCGTGCAGAGTTGCAAAAGCTCTCATCCATGCAAGACACCAAAGCCAATATTGACGCGCCACTGTGTTTTTTGCTCTGGTGCCAGCCAGCAAACTCGCAGGCGACCCTGCGGGCGATGTGGCCAAGTGGAAGGGTGAAGTGGAGGCTGTGGACACCGCCCCCGCCACCGCCACCGCCACCGCCACCGCCACCGCCACCGCCACCGCCACCGCCACCGTCAAGGCTGGCTGGCTGGCTGGCTGGCTGGCTGCAACATATAAAGTCTCACCGAAACCCTCCGCTCAAAAACCGGGGTGAATGGCAGCCCAGCGCGCGCAGGTCGTACCCATTTCATGGTGGCGCAAAGGCCCGCCTCTGTGCGTGCATTTAACAGGCAAATGGCTGGCTTATCACTGGCGTTTTGACGGCTCTCCTACAATGGCCCGATGACTTCCAACGCCCTCTACGCCCAACGCCGTGCCCGCCTCGCTGCCCAACTGGGCGCAGGCGGGATCGCCATCATCCCCACCGCGCCCGAGCGCCAGCGCAACCGCGACAGCGATTACCTGTACCGGCACGACAGTTACTTTTATTACCTGACCGGGTTCACCGAGCCCCACGCCAGTCTGGTGATCACGGCCGAGGGTGAGTGCACGCTGTTTTGTCAGCCCAAAGACCTGGAGCGCGAAATCTGGGACGGCATCCGTTTGGGGCCAGACGCGGCACCCGCTGCTTTGGGCGTGAGCCGTGCCTTGCCCATTGGCGAGATGGCCGCGCACATGCCCAAACTGCTGGAAAACCGCAGCACCGTGTGGTACCCCTTTGCCATCCATACCGGGCTGGAAAGCCTGGTGAACGGCTGGTTGCAGTCGGTGCGTGCGCGGGTGCGTTACGGCGCTTTGTGCCCCGAGCAGCAGCGCGATTTGTGCAGCTTGCTCGACGAGATGCGCCTGGTGAAAGACGCGCACGAGCAGGGCATCATGCGCCGCGCCAGCGCCATCAGCGCCCGCGCCCACATCCGCGCCATGCAGCGCAGCGCGGCCATGCTGCGAGCGGGGCAAGAAGTGCGCGAATACCACCTGGACGCCGAGTTGCTGCACGAGTTCCGCCAAAGCGGTTCGCAGTACCCGGCTTACGGCTCGATCGTGGCGGGTGGTGCCAATGCCTGCGTGTTGCATTACCGCGCCGACACCGCCTTGATCCAAAACGGCGACTTGGTGCTGATCGATGCCGGTTGCGAGCTGGACGGTTACGCCAGCGACATCACCCGCACCTTCCCGGCCAACGGCACATTCACTGGGCCACAACGCGCTTTGTACGACTTGGTGCTGGCCTCGCAAGACGCTGCCGTGGCCGCCACCAAAGCGGGTGCCCGTTTTGTCGATCCGCACGAGGCCACCGTGGCTGTGCTGGCGCAGGGCCTGCTCGATGTCGGCCTGCTCGACAAGGACAAGGTGGGCAACGCGCAAGACGTGATCGCCAACCGCAGCTATTTCCAGTTTTACATGCACCGCACCGGCCACTGGCTGGGCATGGACGTGCACGACTGCGGCAGCTATGTCGAGCCCTCGCAGGTGGGCCAGATCAACGAACGCAAAGACCCGCTGAGCGGCGAGATCATCAAGGACCGCCCCAGCCGCATCCTGCAGCCCGGCATGGTCCTGACCATCGAGCCGGGCTTGTATGTGCGCCCGGCACCCGGCGTGCCCAAAAAGTTCCACAACATCGGCATCCGCATCGAAGACGACGCCATCGTGACCGCCACGGGTTGCGAGTTGATCACGCGCGGTGTGCCGGTCAAGGCCGACGAGATCGAAGCCTTGATGCGCGGCTGAAAGGCCCATGCAATCCACTTTGCAGTCCGGTTTGTCGGGCACGCTGCTGGCCATCCAAATCGGCCAGGTTCGCCCCCTCATGGTGGGCGGGCGCAAACTGGTGTCGGCCATTGGCAAAACCGCTGTTTCTGGCCCCATCGAGGTCGCCGTTTTGGGTCTGGCCGGTGACGAACAGGCCGACTTGTCGGTGCATGGGGGCCTGAGCAAAGCGGTGTACGCCTTGCCATCAGAGCACCTGGTCTGGTGGCAGGCCCAGCGGCAGGCCCAGGGCGCGACGATGTTTGAAGAAGCTTTGGCACCGGGCTATTTGGGTGAGAACCTGAGCCTGCAAGGCGTGCGCGAACAAGACCTTTTCGTGGGCGACCGCCTGGACTTTGGCGACGTGGTCCTGCGCGTGACCCAGCCGCGCGAGCCCTGCGGCAAGTTCAACGCCGTCATGGGTTACGCCCAGGCCGCCAAGGACATGGTGCAAAGCGGGCGCTGTGGCTTTTATTTGGCGGTGGACCAAACGGGCCGTTTGCAAGCCGGCGCGTCTTTTCAGATCATTCCAGGGCAACGTTCGGTCAGCGTGGCGCAGGCTTTGCAGCACAAAGCCTGGAAGCATTTACGCTGAACAGCCGCCATGCCGACCCTCATTTGTGCCAAAAAGTCAAAAGCCAACTCACTTGCTACGCAGATTTACGCAGTGTTGATCCCCTAATCCGGGGCCTACAATGAAACGACCACCGATTCGACACGCCCACCCATGTGTTCGAACGGACACAAGAAGGCTGCTGAACCCCAGCAGCCCACTGGAAAAAACTTACAGCGGAGCACATCCATGACCAACAAGGTTCAAGCCGAAGAAAAACGCGCCCAATTGCGCAAAGCGGCGCTCGAGTACCATGAGTTTCCGACCCCCGGCAAAGTCGCCATCGCGGCCACCAAACAACTGGTCAACCAGCACGATCTGGCCCTGGCCTACTCCCCCGGCGTGGCCGCACCTTGCGAGGAAATCGTCAAAGACCCGGCCAATGCTTTCAAGTACACCAGCCGGGGCAACCTGGTGGGGGTGGTGACCAACGGCACGGCCGTGCTGGGCCTGGGTGACATCGGCCCGCTGGCCAGCAAGCCGGTCATGGAAGGCAAGGGCGTGTTGTTCAAAAAGTTCTCGGGCATCGACGTGTTCGACATCGAGATCAACGAGAAAGACCCGGACAAGTTGGTCGAGATCATCGCGTCGCTGGAGCCGACCTTTGGCGGCATCAACCTCGAAGACATCAAGGCACCGGATTGCTTCTACATCGAGCGCAAGCTGCGCGAGCGCATGAAGATCCCGGTCTTTCACGATGACCAGCACGGCACCGCCATCGTGGTGGGTGCGGCCATCCTGAACGGCCTCAAAGTCGTGGGCAAGGACCCCAAGCAGATCAAGCTGGTCACCTCGGGCGCGGGCGCTGCGGCCCTGGCTTGCCTGGGCCTGTTGGTCAAGCTGGGCATTCCACGCGAGAACATCTGGGTCACCGACCTGGCGGGCGTGGTCTATGAAGGCCGCACCGAGCTGATGGACGAAGACAAGATCCAGTTCGTGCAAAAAACCGAGCACCGCACCCTGCGCGAAGTGATTGCCGGTGCTGACGTGTTCCTGGGCCTGTCGGCAGGCGGTGTGCTCAAGCAAGACATGGTCCAGTCCATGGCCGCTAAGCCGCTGATTTTTGCGCTGGCCAACCCCAACCCCGAGATCAACCCCGAAGACGTCAAAGCCGTGCGCGACGACGCCATCATGGCCACGGGTCGCACCGATTACCCCAACCAGGTCAACAACGTCCTGTGCTTCCCCTACATCTTCCGGGGCGCACTCGACTGCGGAGCCACCACCATCACGCTGGAGATGGAAATCGCTGCCGTGTACGCCATTGCCGAATTGGCGCAGGCCGAGCAAAGCGAAGTCGTGGCCGCCGCTTATGTGGGCGAGCCTCTGGCTTTTGGCCCCGAGTACCTGATTCCAAAGCCCTTTGACCCACGTCTGATGATGAAGATCGCCCCGGCGGTGGCCCAAGCCGCATTCGAATCCGGCGTTGCCTCACGCCCCATCACCGACATGGACGCTTACCGCGAACGCCTGCAAGGCTTTGTGTACGCCTCGGGCACCATGATGAAGCCGATTTTCACGGCCGCCAAACGCGCCTTGAAAAAGCGCATCGCCTACAGCGAGGGCGAGGAAGAGCGCGTGCTGCGTGCCGCCCAGATCGTGGTGGACGAAGGCATTGCCCGCCCCACGCTGATCGGCCGCCCGGCCGTGATTGCCGAGCGCATCGAAAAATTCGGCCTGCGCCTGAAGGAAGAGCTGGACTACGACGTTGTCAACGTCGAAATGGACCACCGCTACCGCGATTTCTGGCAGACCTACCACCGCATGACCGAGCGCAAAGGCGTCACCCAGCAGATCGCCAAGATCGAAATGCGCCGCCGTTTGTCGCTCATTGGCGCCATGTTGCTGCACAAAGGCGATGTGGACGGCATGATCTGCGGCACCTGGGGCACCAACCCGATGCACCTGAACTACATCGACCAGGTGGTCGGCAAGCGCAAAGGGGTCAACACCTTCGCCTGCATGAACGGCTTGATGCTGCCGGGTCGCCAGGTCTTCATGGTGGACACCCATGTGAACTACGACCCCACGGCCGAGCAGTTGGCCGAATTCACCGTCATGGCCGCCGAAGAAATGCGCCGTTTCGGCATCCAGCCCAAGGCGGCTTTGCTTTCACATTCCAACTTCGGCTCGTCCAACCAGCCCAGCGCCGTCAAGATGCGGCAGGTGTTGGACTTGCTGCGTCAAAACGCGCCCTGGCTGGAAGTGGATGGCGAAATGCACGGCGACGTTGCACTGGACGCGGCTTCGCGCAAAGCCATCATGCCCAACAGCACCTTGATGGGCGACGCCAATTTGCTGGTTTTGCCAAATATTGACGCCGCCAATATTGCCTACAACCTGCTCAAGACCGCAGCCGGTGGCAACATCGCGGTGGGGCCTGTATTGCTGGGTGCGGCCAAGCCGGTCCATATCCTCACGCCCAGCACCACGGTGCGCCGAATTGTGAACATGACGGCGCTGACAGTGGCCGACGCCAACGCTGCGCGCTGAGCACATCTGTCCTGATCCCGTCCTGATGTCGGGTCCATAACCCTCAAGTGCTTACCTGTTCAACAGACAAGCACTTGCATTTTTATGACAATTGCATCACACTAGCGCCTTCGAGTTTTCGGGTTAACCCGGAGCTCCTGAAAGGTGTTTTCATGAGGGTCGCGCAAAAAACCGGGTTTTTTCAACACTGCGCAGCAGTGTTGCTTGGCTTGGCAATGATGGCTTGCACTGTTTCGGTGCATTCCAGATCCACCCCAGAAACGCAAACTTTATCGACTCTGTCGGTGCAAGATTTGCCCCGCGAAGGTCAGGAAACCTACCAACTCATCCTCAAGGGTGGTCCTTTTCGCTATGAAAAGGATGGTACGGTTTTTGGCAATCGCGAGCGCCTCCTGCCCCGCGAGGCGCGAGGGTTTTACCGCGAATACACCGTCAGGACACCCGGCTCACGAGACCGAGGAGCTCGCCGCATCGTCTGCGGCGGACCCGTCCCGCAAGAACCCAAAGCCTGTTACTACACCTCAGACCATTACGCGAGTTTTCGCATGATTGTCGACAAGAACTGATTTTTTAGCTTTAAAGAAAGACCACGGAGATGGACACGCCGATTCGTCATGACCAAGAGGCGCCCCTGAAGGGCGTGCGGTCCAACATCGTGCAGTCGATCCGCGCTTACCGCGTGAGCGACTTGCAAGATGCTGCCCAAGGCCTGGGCCACCACTTTTTGTACGCCAACCTGGCTGAAGCCCAGAGCAAACAAGACGTGCTGGACCTCATTGGTGCGCAGTTCACATTGCCCTCGCACTTTGGCAAAAACTTTGATGCCTTGTACGACTGCATGACCGATCCTTTGCACAAGTCTGGCCCACAGCCTGGCTTCATCGTGGTACTGGAGCAAATTCCCGCACACGCCAAGTTCGACAAGGAAGCCCGCGAGCAATTGCTGGACATTTTCCGCGACACAGCCGATTACTGGGGAGACCGGAAAATACCCTTCCGATGCTTCTATTCTTTTCTGTAGCCCGTTCTGCGCAAAACAGCCAAGCAGGACGGGCGAATGAGGCACAAACCGAAGTCGCCGTGATGGCCGATTCGGTTGAAGAGGGTGAAAAAATGCCCACCGACAAACTGGTGGATGTCTCGCCCCTGGCGCTGCGCATGAGCAGCCCATTCAACGCAGGTTACTGGCTCGCAGCCGCCTGAAACACCATCGGGGGCTTGACAGGCCCCCTGATGACCATGAGCCCGCCCTTGTGGTGGGCTTTTTTGTGGGCGGACACTTGGATTTATACTGCTCCACTGCGCCGATTTGAACCCGATTGCGGGCGCCGGGATCTCCGAGTCCCGAAATTCAGCTAAATGGCGTGTGTTTCATCCCCCTTTGAAGCCCGGCCCAGCTGACTGCGAAGCCGGGTTTTGTTTTTTGTACACCTGAACACATTCGATGCTGATTGCCGAATCCCAAAGCATGCTGTTTGAGGCCCCTTTGCCTTTGCAAAGTGGCGCGTCCATCCGTGGTTATTCGCTGAGCTACGAAACCTACGGCACGCTCAACGCCGACAAATCCAACGCGGTGCTGATCTGCCACGCGCTCAACGCTTCGCACCATGTGGCGGGGGTCTATGCCGACCAACCCAAAAACCTGGGCTGGTGGGACAACATGATTGGCCCAGGCAAGTCGCTCGACACCGACCGCTTTTTTGTCATCGGCGTGAACAACCTGGGTTCGTGCTTTGGTTCGACCGGCCCCATGCACATCAACCCCGACACCGGCCGCGTCTATGGCGCGGACTTCCCGGTGGTCACGGTAGAAGACTGGGTCAACGCACAAGCCCGCTTGCTCGACGCGTTGGGCATTGAACAACTGGCCGCCGTGATGGGCGGGAGTCTGGGCGGCATGCAGGCCCTGAGCTGGACACTGCAATACCCCGAGCGCGTGAAGCACGCGGTGGTGGTGGCCAGCGCGCCCAACCTGAACGCCGAAAACATCGCCTTCAACGAAGTGGCCCGCCGCGCCATCGTGACCGACCCGGACTTCCACGACGGCCACTTTTACGCGCAAGGCGTGGTGCCCAAGCGTGGCCTGCGCATCGCCCGCATGATTGGTCACATCACGTATTTGAGCGACGATGTGATGAACGAAAAGTTCGGGCGCGAATTGCGCAATGCCGTCAACAGCGCGACTGGCTACAAATACTCCACGCAAGAAGTGGAATTCCAGATCGAAAGTTACTTGCGCTACCAAGGCGACAAGTTCAGCGAGTACTTTGACGCCAACACCTATTTGTTGATCACCCGGGCTCTGGACTACTTCGACCCCGCCCGCGCCTTTGGCGGTGATTTGTCGCAAGCGCTGGAGCGTGCCATCTGCAAGTTTTTGCTGGTGAGCTTCACCACCGACTGGCGCTTTTCGCCGGCACGCAGCCGCGAAATCGTCAAAGGCCTGATCGACAACCGCCGTGACGTGAGCTATGCCGAGATCGACGCCCCGCACGGCCACGACGCCTTTTTGCTCGACGACGAGCGCTACATGAACGTGGTGCGGGCCTACTTCGGCCAGATCGCCAACAGCCTGGGAGGTGCCGCATGAGCGACCCTTTGATCATGCAAGCCATTGCCCGCCTGGTGCCGCAAGGCGCACGCGTGCTCGACCTGGGCTGTGGCGACGGTGCTTTGCTCGCCTATTTGCAAAAGCACAACGGCTGCACCGGCTACGGCGTCGAACTCGACGACGCCAATGTGCTGGCCTGCGCCCAGCGTGGCGTGAACGTGTTGCAGCTCAACCTTGACCAGGGCCTGAAAGTTTTTGCCGACCAATCGTTTGATGTGGTACTGCAGATCGACACGCTGCAACACCTGCGCAACGCCGAAACCATGCTGCGCGAGACCGCTCGCGTGGGCAAGATCGGCATCGTCGCCTTTCCCAACTTTGCACACTGGTTCAACCGCCTGAGCGTGCTGCGTGGCCGCATGCCGGTGACCAAGCGCCTACCCTACCAGTGGTACGACACGCCCAACATCCGCGTGGGCACCTATGCCGACTTTGCCGACCTGGCCGGCAAGAACGATTTGCGCATCCTCGATGCGTTTGGCCTGCAACACGGCCACGAAGTGCGGTTTTTGCCCAACCTCATGGCCGGCACAGCAGTGTTCAAGTTGCAGCGTCCTTGAGCCCTTGCCTGGGCTGATCCTGTGGGTCATGCGCCCTCCCTCTTTGGCCTTTCATGACCCCATCTGCTTCGCACACCGATCACCCCGCCCATGCCCGCAGCCACTCCCCCTGGCTGATCGCCAACTTGCTGGCCCAAATCGCATTTGGGCTGCTGGCCATGACCTTGTGCCTGCCGTCCATGCAGGAATGGGGCGCCATCTTCGCCACCGACCAGGCCCATGTGCAGCTGACCTTCAGCGGCTACGTGGTGGCCTATGGCGGCCTGCAACTGGTCTATGGCCCCCTGTCCGACCTGCATGGCCGCAAGCCGCTCTTGCTCGTGGGGCTCTTGATTGCGGGCGTGGCCTCGGCGCTGGCCGTGTTCGCGACCGACATCCGCTGGCTCACGGCCGCGCGCATTTTGCAAGGTGCGGGCAGCGCCGCCAGCATGGTGGTCGGTCGCTCGTTGGTGCAAGACCTGTTTCAAGGACACCAGCGCACCCGGGTCATGGCCTATGTGGGCATGTCACTGGGTCTGATTCCGCCTCTGGCCACCTTGCTCGGCGGGCAAATCCATGTGCGTTGGGGCTGGCAAGCCAATTTTGGGGTGCTGGCCCTGTTGGCCCCGGCACTGGCGATCGCCGCCTGGCGGGGCCTGCCCAGCAGCCAGCCGCCCGTCACCAGCGACAGCCACTGGCTGCGCGCCATGTTCAGCGCTTACCGGCGCCTCATGCGTGAGCCGCGTTTCCTGCTCTATGTGGTCATCCTCGCCGCCACCACGGCCACCTTTTACGTGTTCCTGGGCGGTGCGCCCATCGTGCTCAAGGGCTATGGCATCGGCCCTGACGGCATCGGTTGGTTCATCATGGCCGTGCCCATCTCCTACATCGTGGGCAACTTCATGACCTCGCGCCTGATTCAAGGCATGGGCGAGCGCCGCATGATGGCCGCAGGCCAGGTGTTCACCCTCACGGGTCTGGTGATCATGCTGGCCCTGGGCCTGGCGGGTCTGAAAAATCCGCTGGCCGTGGCCCTGCCCTTGCTGCTTTTGGGCTTCGGTCATGGCCTGCTCAACCCGCCTGCGCTGGCAGGCACCGTGGGCGTGGTGCCTGCGCTGGCCGGATCAGCCGCCGCAGTGGCGGGCCTCATGCAGCAACTGACCGGCGCCACAGGGGCGTATCTGGTCGGGCTGGTCAGCCACGAAGGCGCCGTCAACCTGGGCTGGATGATGCTCGCCTTCAGCCTGCTGGCCGCCTTTGCCCAGTGGGTCTTGCACCGGCGTTGAAGGCTGCACGGCATCGCCACGGACGCTCTGTGGTAGGAGCCAGCCCTGCTGGCGATTGCGCGCTTGTGTGGTTTGCAGGCTTTTCGCTTGCGGGGCAAGCTCCTACAAAAACCCTTCAACTGCTTACGCTCAAGCCCCTGCCCGCGCGGCTTTCAGCGCCTCGCGCAGCACTTTCAAATCGCCGATGTGGTTGGCCAGCAGCAAGATCAGACGGGCGTTGAGCGCCTCGCTTTGTTCGTCGCTCAGGCCGTTGTGCGCGTCGATGAGGTGTTCATAAAACTCGTCGCCGGGTGAGAAGTCACGGAAGAAGCGGCGTCCAGCTTCATGAAAATTCGGCGCGGTGTTCAGTGCTGTGGGGGTGTCTGTGGGCATGTCTGTTCTCTCTTCCATTCAGGCCTGTTCGCCCACTTGCCCCAAGGCACGGGCCATGGCCGTTTGCAGCCGGGCGCTGTCCAGGCTGCGCCAGCGGGCCAGCACATGCTGGTCGGGGCGCAGCAAATAGGTGGTGCCGGGCTGGGCGCCGTAGCGCTTGGTCATCCAGCCTTGCGCGTCCACCAAGACTCGGAAGCCGGGCACCTGCAGGGCCTGGCGCGACACGATCAGGCTGTCCACCGGCACCGCGTTTTGTTTCAGCGCTTGCAGCGTGGCCAGCGTCTGGGCATCGGGCGCAGCATCCACAAAGTGCAAAACCGCAAAGCCGCGCCCCACCTGGTCCAGCAGCCAGGCGTCTTGGCCGTCCAATTGCACGGGGGCGTCGTCCATCGGTGCGCCGGGCACCATCTGGCCTTCAAACGCGTCTGCGTCGGGTGTGTTGAGGACCGATTGCGTCAAAAACGACGGCACCGACAGGCGGCCGGAGTTGACCAGCTTGCGCGCAAACGGGTGGTGCTTGGCCAGCGCCAGCACCTGGTTGCGGAATGTTTTGCTGGTGCGGCTCTTGGGCGTGATGAAGTCGGTCGAGCGCGTCGAGTTCATGATGTTCTCGTCGGCCGCAAACTGACGGTCCATCGCGTAAGTGTCGAGCAACTTCTCGCTGGCTTGGCCCTTGATGACCAGGCCCAGTTTCCACATCAAATCGTCCGCGTCCTGAAAGCCCGAGTTGGCCCCGCGTGCACCGAAGGGCGAGACCTGGTGCGCCGCGTCGCCCGCAAACAGCACACGACCATGGCGAAAGTCGGTCATGCGGCGGCACTGGAAGGTGTAGATGCTGACCCACTCCAGCTCAAACGGGCGCTCGTCGCCCAGCATCGCCTTCAGGCGCGGGATGACTTTTTCGGGCTTCTTTTCTTCTTCGGGGTCGGCGTCCCAGCCGAGCTGAAAGTCAATGCGCCAGACGTTGTTGCTTTGCTTGTGCAGCAACACGCTTTGGTTGGGGTGAAACGGTGGGTCGAACCAGAACCAGCGCTCAGCGGGGTAGTCGGCTTTCATGATCACGTCGGCAATCAAGAATCGGTCCTGGAACACGCGGCCTTCGATGTCCAGCCCCAGGTGGCGGCGAATGGGGCTGCGTGCGCCATCGGCCACCACCAGCCATTCGGCCTCGATGTCAAAGTTGCCTTCGGGCGTTTCCACCGTCAGCGTGGCGTGTGTGTCGTGACGCGTGACGGCCGTGACCTTGTGCTGCCAGCGGATGTCGGCCCCCAATTCGAGGGCGCGGGCGATCAGCATCTCCTCGACGTGGTACTGCTGCAAATTGATCATGCCGGGGCGCTTGTGACCCGCATCGGGCACCAGGTTGAACTGGTAGACCTCGTCTTCTTCAAGGAAGGTGCGGCCGATGTTCCAGCTCACGCCCAGCTGGCAGGCCTCGTTGGCAATGCCCAGGCGGTCCAGGATTTCGAGCGAACGCTTGGCGTAACACACCGCCCGCGAGCCGACCGAGACGGTTTTGTCGTCGTCCAGCACCAGCACATCGAGGCCCTGCAAGCGGGCATCGATGGCGGCGGCCAAGCCCACCGGCCCTGCGCCAATCACGATCAAAGGTTTGCGCAACGGCGGCGTGGCCATCAGGTCGGCGGGCGACTTGTAGGGATAAATCGGGTTGATGTAGGCACCCATGAACGGTCTCCGATCTCTTCAAAAGCACCCTCTGGTGCAACAACCGATAATTTACTATAGATAAATAGATTTACCTATTCGTAATTTTAAACAAAGTTGTAAACCGACGACTTCGCCCCGACAAGTGCCTGCGCCAAACCACCAACGTCGGAGCTGAAGCTGCCGACCTACACGCACACCGCATCCCCGTAGGTCGGCGGCTTCAGCCCCGACAAGTGCCTGCGCCAAACCACCAACGTCAGAGCTGAAGCTGTCGACCTACACACATACCGCATCCCCGTAGGTCGGCGGCTTCAGCCCCGACAAGTGCCTGCGCCAAACCACCAACGTCGGAGCTGAAGCTGTCGACCTACACATACCAACTCACCGCAGGTCCGTGGACTGCAGACCGCCACCCACAGCACAAGTTCAGCGCGCCACACACGCAGCCGTTGCGTTGCGGCTATGCTTGGCAACTTGTCTTTTGTATGACAAGTCATGAGCCACCACTTCACCCCCGTCACCAGCGGCGCCCGATTGTCTGACCAAGTGGGCGAACAACTCGCCGCCGAAATTCGCCAAGGACGCCTTTTGCCCGGCGACAAACTGCCCACCGAGGCGCGCCTGGTCGAGCAGTTTGCCGTC
>NZ_CXOO01000026.1 GCF_001269385.1 Limnohabitans sp. DM1
CGAGGCCCTGCAAGCGGGCATCGATGGCGGCGGCCAAGCCCACCGGCCCTGCGCCAATCACGATCAAAGGTTTGCGCAACGGCGGCGTGGCCATCAGGTCGGCGGGCGACTTGTAGGGATAAATCGGGTTGATGTAGGCACCCATGAACGGTCTCCGATCTCTTCAAAAGCACCCTCTGGTGCAACAACCGATAATTTACTATAGATAAATAGATTTACCTATTCGTAATTTTAAACAAAGTTGTAAACCGACGACTTCGCCCCGACAAGTGCCTGCGCCAAACCACCAACGTCAGAGCTGAAGCTGTCGACCTACACACATACCGCATCCCCGTAGGTCGGCGGCTTCAGCCCCGACAAGTGCCTGCGCCAAACCACCAACGTCGGAGCTGAAGCTGTCGACCTACACATACCAACTCACCGCAGGTCCGTGGACTGCAGACCGCCACCCACAGCACAAGTTCAGCGCGCCACACACGCAGCCGTTGCGTTGCGGCTATGCTTGGCAACTTGTCTTTTGTATGACAAGTCATGAGCCACCACTTCACCCCCGTCACCAGCGGCGCCCGATTGTCTGACCAAGTGGGCGAACAACTCGCCGCCGAAATTCGCCAAGGACGCCTTTTGCCCGGCGACAAACTGCCCACCGAGGCGCGCCTGGTCGAGCAGTTTGCCGTCAGCCGCACCGTCGTGCGAGAAGCCGTCTCGCGCCTGAAATCCTTGGGTCTGGTCGAATCACGTCAGGGCAGCGGCGTGTTTGTCAGCCAACAGCAACCCTTTGCACCGCTCAATTTTGAAGCCCGCCACGCCGCCTCGAAAGACGCCGTGGTGCAAATGGTCGAGGTGCGTCGCGCCCTGGAAGCCGAGGTTGCAGCACTGGCCGCACAAAGGCGCAGCGAAAGCGACCTGCACGCCATTCGTCAAGCCGCCAAGGCTTTGGACACAGCCGTCAAAGAAGGCGGCAATGGGGTGGCCGAAGACGTGAAATTTCACCGCGCCATTGCCGACGCGGCATGCAACCCGTTTTTGATCCAGACCCTCGAATACCTCGGACAGTTCTTGCACGGGGCCACGCAAGTCACACGCGCCAATGAAGCGCGCCGCGTGGACTTTGCCGCCGAAGTGCAAACCGAACACCAAGCCATCTTGCAAGCCGTCGAAGCAGGCAATCCCAGCGCCGCCCGCCAAGCCGCCGCCGCCCACATGGGCAATGCCATCGTGCGCATCCAGCAAGCCGACCCGACGTTCTGGCAACAAGAAGGCGAACGCCTGGCGCAACCGCTGATCAAGGGTCTGCGCAAATAAGCGCTTCGTGCATGCGTGTGGGTGCCCCATCGGGCAAACGTCGGACTCTTCGAGTACCGACCTACGAAGAGATGGCCCCCAGGGTTCCCTGTAGGTCGGTGGTCGAAGACCCCGACATGAGCTTGTGACGAAGACGCTTACTCGGCCTTGATGTTGGCCGCTTTGACCACTGCCGCATAGCGCGTCAGGTCTCGCGCCATATCGCGGCCAAATTTTTCAGGGCCGCAGGGGCTGGCGGTGATGCCCAAGGTGTTCAGGCGCTCGCGCACTGCCGGGTCTTTCAGCACGGCGTTCAGTTCGGTGTTGAGCTTGTCCACAATGGCCCGGGGCGTTTTGGCCGGGGCCAGCAAACCGACCCAGGAGTTGATGACGAAATCGGTCACGCCCGCTTCGATGAAGGTGGGCACATCGGGCATGGACGGGGCGCGTTGTGCGCTGGACACGGCCACCGCATGCAGCTTGCCCGCCTTGACGTGCTGGATCGCCCCCACCACGGCGGTGTAGACCAGCGGGATGGTGCCGCCCAGCAAGTCGGTCATGGCCTGGCCACCGCCTTTGTAGGGGATGTGTGTCAGGTTGGGACCTGTGCGCTGCTTGAGCAATTCACCCGCAATGTGCGGCGTGCCGCCCTTGCCGGAGGTGCCATAGGACAGGCCACCTGATTGGGTCTTGGACAGGGCGATCACTTGTTACAGTGTTTTGGCCGGCACACCGGGATGCGACACCAGAATCAAAATCGCGTCGCCAATCTTGCCGATGGGGGCAAAGTCTTTGGCGGTGTCAAAACCCACTTTGGGAAACACATGCGGGTTGAGCACCATCGTGCCGTCAAAACCCAAGAGCAAGGTGTAGCCATCGGGCTCGGCCGTGGTCACCATTTGTGTGCCGATGTTGCCCGAGGCACCGGGCTTGTTGTCCACGATCACCTGCTGGCCCAAGCGTTTGGACAGCTGCTCGGCGATCAGTCGGCCACTGGTGTCGGTGACCCCTCCCGTGGCAAAGGGCACGACCAGGCGGATCGGTTGACTGGTGTAAGTCGATTGCGCAGAGGCTGTGCCTGCGCCCAGCGCCAGGCAGGCGGTCACGCTGGTGGTCAGCAGGGTTTTCAGCCATTGGCGGCGGGGTGCAGCGTTCATTCTGGACATACAGATCTCCTGATGAATGGGGCCAAGTCAGCCTATCGCCAGCAGGGCTGGCTCCTACAAGGGCCGTGAATTGGGGGGTCAGCCCATCGCCAGCAGGGCTGGCTCCTACATAGGCCGTGGCTTGGGGGGGGGGCAGCAGCGATTGACGGACAAGGATTTGTTGTAGGAGCTTGCCCTGCAAGCGATGGTTTATGGGCCGCATCGGGTCGTGCTTCGCGCCGAGCTTATTCGGTTTCGGCGTAGCGTTTTTCAAACGCCCACACGTCTTCAAAACCCATGAGCTTGGTCAAATCGGCAAAGTCATACAAAGCCGTCTGGCCAGCGGCCGACGAGCCCGTGTCCTTGAACTGCTGGTACACCTGCGTCATGGACTGCACACTGGCCAAAAGCGCCGTCACCGGAAAAATCGCGATCTTGTAGCCCAGCGCCTCCAACTCGGGGCGGGTCAGCCCCGGCGTGTGGCCGCACTTCTTGGGAAACTCCTGGTCCTCCAGCTGAATCGCGCAGGCCCCTGCGGCCTCATAGCCACGCACGGTGTGGCGCATGTTGAGCAAGCCGCCATAGCCCGTATCGCCATCGGCCATCAAGGGCGTGCGCGCCATGCCCGCCATCGCCGTCACGCGGCCCACCATGTCGCTGTAAGTGGCCAGCCCCGCGTCGGGCAAACGCATGTGCGACGCCACCGTGCCGTAGCCCGTCATGTACAGCGCATCAAAACCAAAGCTGTCGGCCAGACGCAAAGACACCGTGTCAAAAACGCCCGGCACCACCACCAGACCCGGTTGATCCAAACGTGCGCGCAAGGCAGAGGTTTTTGTGTTCATGAAGGCACGGCTTTCCAAAAGGATGTTCAAATCTGCGGCTCAATTGCCTCCATTCAGCAGAAGAAAATTCCATGGACCTGCACCTCAGCGACAAACATGTGTTGATCACCGGCGGCAGCAAAGGCATTGGCCTGGCCTGTGCCCACGCCTTCTTGCAAGAGGGCGCCAAAGTGAGCCTGGTCTCGCGAGAAAGCGCCAACCTGAACGCCGCACGCGCCCAGCTGCAAGCCACCTTCCCCGCCGAGCGCATCCACACCGTGGCCGCCAATTTGCGCGACGCACTGGCCGCGCTCGCTGCCCTTGATTCGGCCGAAGCCGCATTCGGCCCCGTCGACGTGCTGGTCAATTCGGCCGGCGCTGCCAAACGCACCCCTGCCCCCGAGCTGACCCCCGAAGCTTGGGCCGACGCCATGCAGGCCAAGTACTTCACCTACATCCACATGATGAACCCCAGCATCCAGCGCATGGCCGCACGCGGCCAAGGCACGGTGGTCAACGTGGTCGGCAACGGCGGCAAAGTGGCCAGCCCCATCCACCTTCCCGGCGGCGCGGCCAATGCTGCCTTGATGCTGGCCAGCGCAGGCCTGGCCGCTGCCTACGGCCCGCAAGGCATCCGCGTCAACGCCATCAACCCCGGCCTCACGCGCACCGACCGCCTGAAAGAAGGCATGGCCGCTGATGCCCGCAACCAAGGCATCAGCCCCGAAGAAGCCATGAGCCAGGCCGTTGCCAAAATCCCCTTGGGCCGCATGGCCGAGCCCGAAGAAATCGCCCACGCCGTGCTCTTTTTGGCCTCATCCAAAGCCAGCTACGTCACCGGCATTTGCATGAGCATGGATGGCGCGCTCAACCCCATCGTGGTCTGAGCCCAGCCCAACAGCGGGGCCGGGTGCCAGCCTGGTCGCGCGGCGATGGCTGGTGCTCTACGAGGAACTATCGCGGCGATGGCGCCGCGCCGACAAGGAGGAATCCATGCATACATTTTTGAGCCCCATCAACAGCAAACGCCTGTTCTGCATCGCCCGCCAATGCGCAAGCGTGGGGCTGCTGAGTTGGACACTCAGCGCCGTGGCCACACCCGCGCAGGTGCCTGCGCTGCAAACCGTGCCCTCGGTCGACGTGCCACGGTACATGGGCACCTGGCACGAAATTGCCAAATACCCGAACTGGTTTCAAAACAAATGCGTCAGCAGCACACAAGCCACCTACAGCCTGCAAGCCGATGGGCGGGTGCAAGTGCTCAACCGCTGCAAAACCGACAAGGGCGAATGGAGCGAGGCGCTGGGTGCGGCCCGGCAAATGGGTGGGCCCACTTCGCCTCGGCTCAAGGTGCGCTTTGCCCCCGAGTGGCTGTCCTTCTTGCCGATGGTCTGGGGTGACTACTGGATCATTGAGCTCGACCCCGACTACCAATGGGTGGTGGTGAGCGAGCCCCAACGCGAGTATTTGTGGATCTTGTCGCGCACACCGCAAATGCCTGCCGCCACCTACCAAGCCCTGCTGGCCAAATTGCAGGACCGGGGCTTCGACCTGAAACGGATCGCGCCCAGTCTGCCTTGAGGAAATTTCGCTAAAACATGTCGGGGCTAAACCCACCGACCAACGACAGTCAGTTCCCGTAGGACGGCAGCTTCAGCGCCGACGCTGACTGGCTTGGCGCAGGTCAATATCAGTGCACCGCTTCGGTTTCTCGCACCGCGCTGACCGGCACCCCGGCTTGCAGGCGTTGTGCGGCGTCCGCGAAGTTGTGCGCTGCTTGGGCCAGGTCGTCAGCGTCCAAAGTGGCAGGTTTGAAGACCGGGCTGCAAGGCACCTTTTGACCGAGTGCTTGGTAAAAGACAGCCGCCAGGTGGGCCGATGCGCCATACACACTGCGCACTTGACCGGCCACCATCACACGCAAGGTGTAACCGTACTTGCCCTTGACGCACTCGGCCTGGGTGATGTCCTTCAAAGCGAAGGTGTGCACTTCTGTGCCCGTGTCGTGCTCTGAAATCAGCAAGTTCTGCTCGGTCAACAACCACAGGCCACGACCGGCCAGCACCACACGGCCCAAGACATAAGCCAGGACCCGTTCATCGGGCTGGATGTGAGCGCGCAGTTGGTCCACATCGGATTGTTTGAGCAAACTGTCACCGTAGGGATTGCAGCCCTCGATCAAGAGTTCGCTCAGTTCATTGCCATTTTTCAAAAAGTCCAGCCAAGCCATAGGTGTCTCCTCAACAACACGCCATGTTCGTTCATGAGCGAGTTTGCGTTGCCCACAGCCCAGAAATAGGCACTGATACAGCAAGGTTAATGCGCCGACCTCGCACAGTTGCGGGGCACTGACTTCGATTTAGACAGGACTGCTTGGATCACAGGGTAGATGTCGGGGCTAAAGCCACCGACCTACGGGGTGACTGGATGCAAACCTTTCAGTCTCCAACATGCCGGCTCCACATTCACGCAGACAGCGTGGTCAATCGCCTCAAACCTCATGGCACCTGAATCGACTCCAGGTACTTCAACAAAGACACGATCCGGTTACGCGCTGACCACTCGGCGGTGTTGGACGAATCGCCGGGCTGCCCCATGGCGCGGGCCTTGAATTCGTTGCCCCAAACCGGCATTTCGCGCGAACCATGCGGCCCTCCATCGCCCGACCACCGGCCGTCGATCACCTCCCACATCAGGTCTTGCGGAAACTTGCCCCCGTTGCGTTGGGCAATCGTGGTCAAGTCAGATGGGCGCTTGAGCAAAAAGGACTGCACCGGGCCATCGCCCTTGCCTGACACGCCATGACAGCTGGCGCAGTTGTCCTTGAAATCAGCGCGCCCCAATGCCACAGATGTTTGCCCCCAAGACGAGGACGTGACCGCCAAAATGCTGGCGATCAATGCTTGACTCATGGGTGGATGTTTCATGCTTTTCTCCAGTGGTTGAAAAGCCCATCATCGAAAGAACATCCTGCATGCGCTGTGCGTCAACTCGCACAATTTGAGCAAGGACGACCGGCAACAACTGAGCGTGTAAGCGCACACAGATGTGCGGGACCTCAACCGCAGACCAAATGGCTTGGCGTCGCTTTGTCAGGGGCCGACCACCTGAGTTTTTTTCAGGCCGAGACCAAGGTGTCATACAGGTCTTTGGAGGTGACGCCGCCCGATGGCGCGCTGGCCTGGATGATGCGGGCCAACAAAGCCGTGCTCATGGCGCCAGACAATTCTTGCAATTGGTGTTGCTCCATGATGTCTGTCAGGCCCTCGGAGATCTCTTGTTCATTTTGGTAAGTGATGGTGTTCATTTTGTATTTCAAAGTTGGGGTTGGGTTGGTAAGTGCGCAAATACTCCGTCATTGCGAGCCAAGCGTGGCAATCCAGCTACTCAACTCGTGCTGACGTCGGTGCTTGAGCAAGCGACACCGCTGGATTGCCGGGTCCAGCAGGTCGGCACTTGAAGAGGCCTGGTTTATTTGCTCTTGCAGAACTTCGTCCACATGCTGCGCAGGGCTTTTTCCATGTCGCGGGTGTAGGTGTCGACGTTCCAGGCGGGCAAGGCCAACTGGCGGTCACGCAGGCCCTGTTTGAGCTTGAGCAAGGCCTTTCGGTCTTTGGCCATGCGGGCGGCGATTTGCACATACTCGGCATCGTCTTTGGCCACCCACTCGGGCAAGGCTGCGGCGCGCATGAAGCTGGCGCCCATGCGCGAGACAAAATTGTTGCCTTCCTTGACCACCACTGGCACGCCCATCCACATGGCTTGCAGCGTGGTGGTGCCACCGTTGTAGGGCACGGGGTCCAAGGCGATGTCCACATCGGCGTACTCGGCCATCATGTCGGTCAGGCCGACCGGGCCACGGAACTCCAGGCGTGCGGGATCGACGCCTTCTTTTTCCAGACGTTCACGGAAGACCTTGATGGCCGACTCGTCCTTGAAGCTGGGCGCCTTGAGCAGCAAGCGCGAATCGGGCACCGCCTTGAGCACCTGCGCCCACAGCTTGAGCGTGTGCGGCGTGAGCTTGGGCACATTGTTGAACGAGCCGAACGTCAAGGGACGCTTGGCGTGTTCCTCGGTGTAAGTCGGGAATGGGTAATTGGCTTCTGGCGCATAGCAGAACACCGTGTTGGGCAGGCGCATGACCTGCTCGGTGCACAAGGCTTCGGCGCCCTGCGGCACCACCACCGAATCGGCCAGCATCCAGTCGATGTTGGGCACGCCGGTCGAGCCGGGATAGCCCAAAAACGTGGCCTGCACAGGCGCAGTGCGCTGCGCCAACATGCCCACGCGCTGCAAAGACGTGTGGCCTGCCAGGTCCATCAAAATGTCAATGCCATCGGCCTCAATGCGGCGCACTATCTGCACCTCGCTCAAGTTGGCACAAGCGACCCAATGGTCCACACGCTTGCGCGCCAACTGCGTCTGGTCATCATGCGAGACACCTGTGTGGTAAATCGTCACTTCAAACTGCGACTTGTCCAAGCGCGCCAACACCGGCTGCATGAAAATATTCACCGGATGTTGGTGGTGGAAATCGCCACTGACCAGACCCAACTTCAAACGCTTTTTAGGATCACGCTCATTTTTGAAACTGCTGGCTGCGCGTGCGCCCTCGCCCAACGGTGCAAACAATTCGCGGTGCAACTGGGCCACTTCCTCGGCCGTCATCGCATCGCTGTACAAAGAACTCATCGCCGCACTCGAACGCATGGCTGAACGCGGGCCTTCTTCTTCGGACAACTCTTTGTACAAGCGCATGGCCGTGTCCGCATCACCCAGGCGACCGGCCACCGAAGCGCGCATCGACTTGGCGCCCGGCTGCGGCGCAATCGCCTCGGCCTTGGCCAGGGCTTCCATGGCCTCTTCCATCATCCAGCTCTCGGCATACGAGTGCGCCAAATTCCAATACGCCGGGGCGCTGTTCGGGTGCAATTCCACATTGCGCTTGAGCACCTCTTGTGCCTCCACCCACAAATTGTTCTGAAACGACTGCGCCGCCAAACGCGACAACACCGCCTCGGACGTGGCCACCGAAGCGCGCTCAAACGCGCGGTGTGCTTCGGCGTGCAAACCCAGACGCATCAAGATCTCGCCCAAGTCAATCTGCACATCGGCGCGCTCGTTCACATCGGGCTCGGGCTTTTCGATGCGCATCATGCCCAGCGTCTGGCGCAGCGACTCCAAGGCCCGGGACGTATCGCCACGCTCGAGCCGATAGCGAGACATCAGGCGGTGCACCTGACGAATGCCGCCGGGCTTTTCTGAGGCCAGCGGCAATGCACGGTGGTAATGCAAAGCAGCCTCTTCAAATCGCCCCGCATCTTCCAGCTCACGCGCCAACGACAACAAGCCTTCCCAACGGTCTGGCGCAGCCAACACCGCACGCTGATAACTGATCAAGGCCTGCTCAGGAATGCCCAGCTGACGGCACAAGTGCCCCGCTTCCAGCCAAGCCGTGAAATGCTTCGGATTGCCCTTGAGGATTTGTGCAAACAATTCACGCGCCTGCTTGGGATCGTTCATGCGCACCGCGCAGCGCGCCAATTGCAAAGCCGCAGGCTCCATCGTCGGGTCACGCTGCAAAGCCTCTTCAAATGCCTTGCGTGCATCCACCAGATTGCCCGTGTCCATCAACGCATTGCCCAGATTGAAAAACACCGCACCCGGTGCCCCGCTCATACCCGCCGCCTGCTTATAGAACACCAAGGCCTCTTGCACCTTGCCTTCGCGGCGCAGCTGCACACCTTGGTCAACCAAAGCGCTGATCTCTTTCGGGATCACATCCGTCACTTCTTGCATCTCTTGCGTCATCTCATTCACTCCTTGATTCATGGTTTGTTCAATCCTTGAAAATCTTCGCGGCCCGCATCACAAACAGGCCATCCACTGCACCAAGTTCTCCTTGGGCAAAAACACATGGTCGCGGGCGCGATCATTGGGCACCACCTGCAGCTCGGCACTCAGCCAGGGCGCCTGCGGCTTCATGACAAAGTGCACATAGTCAAAACGCTGCACCAAGCCCTGCCAAAACCGCACATCCGTGCCCTCCAAAATCTCGCACACCAATGCTGGGCGCCAATGGTGCAATACCTGCATCGCACCGGTCAACACCTCCGACTCGGCCGTCTCCACATCAATCTTCATGAGCAGCGGCTGACCGGGCGCCAAGCCCTGCGTCAGGCTGGGCATCAAGTCATCCAACTTGCGCACGGGCACCGGCCGCTGGCCCGAATGCTGAGTGCGAAACTTCGGATTCAAAGAAGCCGATGTCTCCACCAGCCCGTGCTCGGTCGTGGGCATGAACAACAAGCCCTCACCCGCCTGCGCGCCCAAGGCCACCTGATGCAGCGTCACGCGCCGGGACAACTCCGAAATCGCCACATTGGCCTGCAAAACCTCGACGATTTCCGTCACCGGCTCAAACGCATGCACATGCTTCGCACCACAAGCGGCGGCCATCAAACTGTAAAAACCCGTGTTCGCCCCGATGTCGATCATCAAAGGCTGTAAGCCATGGCACCAACGCGCCACCAAATCGGGCAAAGGCGCCTCATACGCCTGCCAGCCATCGCGCTGCATCTGCTGGGCCACCTGATCGCGGCCACCGCACGAATCCATCCAAAAGCGCACATCTGCCCCGGCAGACACCACCGGACTGGTCACATCCGCCTGAATCAAATGGTTAATTCGCATGCACTGCTCCTTCAGGCTGGGGCAACATGAAATCCCGGCACTGATCACCCAGCACATGACGCCAAGCCAGCTCCAGCTCCTGTTCAAAACGCGACTCGGTGAAATGCGACACCGTCGCCTGCCCATTGAGCACCCGCATCTGCGCCTCATCGGCAGGCAACTCCAGGGCCTTGGCCACCGCATGGGCAAAACCCTCCAGATCGCCATCAGCCACCCAAAAACCGTTGTCCGGCGTGGCGTATTCCTGCCCACCTTGACCGTCAAAACCGCACACCAAAGAACCTGCAGCCATGGCCTCCAGCGGCGGCAAACCCAAGCCCTCGTACTGGCTCAAACTGGCAAACACCTGCGACTCGCCCAGCACCTGCGCCACCTGCGGGCGCGCCATATTGCTGATCTCCACCCATGGCACATCGGCCAAATGCGGGTACAGATTGGCAAACACCTGCTTGATCAGCATCGCGTCCACCGGGCGCTTGCGCGGCATGAACGCCACCTGGCGCTTCTTGTCCTTGCCCGCCATCTGCGAAAAAACTGGCAAGACAAAAGGCCGCACCACCTGCCAATCCAATTGGGTGCCCAAACGCCCCAGCATCTGCGCTGTGAAGCGGCTGCAACACAGCCCCCCCGCCAGGCCATAGGCATTGAGCGCCGGCATCGCGCCAAAGCTCTGGAACGTGTAATACGGGTTCTGGTTGTGCATCACCTTGCGACAAGGCATGGCCGCAAACTTTTCCCAGGATGCAGGCGGCGTGATCTCGGGCAACACCAACACATCGTCAGGCTGAAACACCATCGACTCGCCCATCTGCACCATCGGCACCGCATAAGGGCGGCTGGGCACCGCGACTTTGGAGCCGTCATCGAGCAGCGCAAAAGCCCGCCACCCCTTGCGTCGCAAAGTGGCCACATGCTGAAAATTCACCAACTCGCCTCCGGCAGCCACCGGCAAACGACAGGCGTAATAAATAGAAGGCTTCATCTTGGAAACCCCGCACTCGAAATCATGGTCATTCACATCCCTTCATACCAAGTCATCACCTCGCAAAACGCCACAACCTTGTCTTTTTTGTCCATAAATTGACATAAAACGCAAAATTGCATGAAATTTCAGAAAATGAAATTAATTGGCTTTTTGGTGATTAAATTAATTTGATGCTGAAGATATCGACAAAGATGCCAAGTAAAAACCCCCAATTGGGTAATTGAATGGGAAGTTTTTGAACCATCAACGATCTGGGGGTGATCGGGCAGATGTCGGACTCTTCGCGTGCTGACCTACGAACAGCTGACCTACGGGGTCTTTGCGGATTTTTTGTGACGGTTTTGGGTTTGTTAGTGGATTGGCGGGTGTTTACAAATTAAAACAATAGAAATTGCTATTGAAGGTTATTTTTAGGAATCTTGATGGATACTTAAGGCGTCAATCGCGAAAGTTGTTATGGATTCGATCCGATGAAGTCTGAGCCGTGTGTTGCCCGTTGGGAGGATTTTGTAGGAGCTTGCCAGCCAAGCGAAAAGCCTGTGGTCCACATGTGTCTGATCGCCAGCAGGGCTAGCTCCCACAAGGTGCAGGATCGGCCCGATGAAGTCTGAGCCGTGTGTTGCCCGTTGGGAGGATTTTGTAGGAGCTTGCCCTGCAAGCGAAAGCCTGTGGTCCACATGTGTCTGATCGCCAGCAGGGCTAGCTCCCACAAGGTGCAGGATCGGCCCGATGAAGTCTGAGCCGTGTGTTGCCCGTTGGGAAGATTTTGTGGGAGCTTGTCAGCCAAGCGAAAAGCCTGTGGTCCACATGTGTCTGATCGCCAGCAGGGCTAGCGTCCACAAGGTGCAAGATGGAAGTCACCCTGCAAACTTCACAGGGCCGGATCAATAGAAGGTATTTTTAGGTTGATGGGATGGGGCGGGTGAATGGGCATGGTGTGAAGGCTCAATGTCGGGGCTAAAGCCACCGACCTGCAAGGGGCAGGGCGGTGGCGGGGTAAAAAAAACCCGCCACGGTGGGCGGGCTTTGGAAAGGTCCGTGCGGGGGCACGGGGGCCTTTACACCTGGGTCACTGTCAATTGCTGGTCGATCAGCAGTTGGACGGCGCTGGTGTTGTGGTTGTAGGCCACGTAGGTGTGGCCGCCCGCGACGACGTTGGTGGCGTCGGCGGTCCAGTTGGTCAGGTCAGACAGGACAACCTTGTCGCCGGTGTCGCCGTCCACCATCAGCTGGTTGCGGTTCACTGTGGTGGCCAGGCCGCTGGTGGTGTTGCTGGCGTTGAACGCGTTGGAGGTGGTGGCGTGCTGCAGCAGGTCACCCAGGTTCAGCTTGAGCGTGTTGTCGCCGCTGCCGGTCAGGTCAACCTTTTCGATGTTGTGCACCGCAGTCGCAGCCACCGCTGTCAGGTCCAGGACCAGGCCTGTGCCGTCGAGCTTGATGGTGTCGATGCCCGTGCCGCCGTCGATGCGCGCGATGTTCTGGCTCGTGCCCGACATGCCCAGCTGCACCAAGTTGTCCGCGTTCAGCACCAAGGTGTCGTCGCCACGGCCGCCATACAGCACGTCCGCACCGCCGCCGCCAATCAGCGTGTCGTTGCCGTCACCGGCCACCAGCTGGTTGTTGCCTGCGGTGCCCGTCAGTGTGTCGGCTGCAGTGGTGCCCAAGGCATCGCCATTGGCCGTCTGGAACGTCATGCTGTCGAGCTTGTCCACGCCGCCATAAACAACACGCGTCACACCTGCATCCGCGCGGCTGGCATCGGGGTCATCCACCCGAGCCGTGATGGCGATGTCTGCAAAACCGTCTCCATTGATATCGCCAATGGCACTGGCACCAAACTGCCCCAGATTGATGTCACTGGAAATGCCCTGAATACGGAAACCCTGGTCGGGGGTCAACGCGCTCAGCACAACGTTGGTCGTCGAAGTCCTGCCAAACACGACCGTGGCACCCCCCACCTTCACGCCTTGTGCGGTCAGGTTGGTGTTGCTGATGAGCAGGTCGGCCAGGCCATCGCCATTGAAATCCCCGATCACATCCACATCGCTCACGAAATCGGTCGAACCTCCAGCATTGCCCTGAATGGTGAAGCCACCAGAACCCAGCGCAGCCAGATTGACAGGACTGCTGTCAGTCTTGCCCAAAATCACATAGGTGTTTGCATTGCCATCGTTGACGATCAAGTCGTCCATGCCGTCACCATTCACGTCAGCCGCGTTGGTGGCGTAATACGCGGTGCTGGCAGAACTCAAGTTGGAGATGGCAAAACCGCGCCCGTTACCCGCTGTATCCAGTGAGGCCGTCGATACATTGGTCAACGCTGATCCACCATAGAACACATAACCCTTGGCCGTTCCTGTGGTGTAGTCATTGAGCACGAAATCGCTGTACCCGTCACCGTTGAAGTCACCACTGGCCGTGGGCAAGACACCGCCAGAAGTCAAGCCCGATGCAGGAGCAATGTAGAAGCCGTTGGTATAGGTGGTGCCCACAGCTGGCGAAGTGGGCAAGGCCACGGTGCCGCTGCTGGAACTGCCATACAGCAAGTAATTGCCACTGGAGAGATTGAACAAGATGTCTTCGTAGCCATCGCCGTTCACATCACCCACAACACTGTGACCGAAGGACCCGACATCGGCCATCGTGACCTTGAAGCCATCGCTGGCCGCCAGGCTGGTGATATTGAAAAGGCCAGGGCTGCTGGTCTTGCCATACACCACCCAGCTGGTGGTGCCGTTTTGCTTCACAACGATGTCGCTCAAGCCATCGCCGTTGACATCACCACCACGGGTATTGATGCTGGTCGTACCGCTGATCACAAAGCCATGGGTGTTGCCCGCAACCGTCAGGCTGGACAATTCAACCGTGGCGAGACTTGTCTTGCCATACACCACATATTTATTGGCTCCCGCAACGCTTGTGATGCTGAAGTCGTCGTAGCCATCGCCGTTGACATCGCCCACATTGACCACGCCAGAGCGTTGGTTGTCATACCCTGTGCCCTCGTTTGCATTCATGCCATTGATGGCGAAACCGGCGCTCAGACTGGTCAAATCACCCACAGGCAGGTTATAGGCCCAGTTGACGACCACAGGATTGCCAGCCGACAGATTGCCCGAAGTCCCACTTTCAATTTGAGCATTCACCGTGACCTGACCAAAAGCCTCCTTTTCAATGACCGACAAAGGCACTGTGAACTGGATGAACTTGTTGGTGAGGTCGGTGGCCGTCAACGCCGCAGAACGGATGCTTGAGCTGCCCCATGTGAGAACAACAAAATCACCCACCTGGGCAGGATTGACCACGCCCGTCACGCCTGCAGTGGGCAGTTGCACCTGAAGCACCGTGCCCGGATTGCCGCTGGCGATCACCTCGCTGTAAGTCAGGCTGTTGTCCACATAGGAAGAAGTCACGCCAATGGCGGTCGTACTCTGCTTGTCGAAATATGCCTCAGGAATAGCCTGCACGGTGCTGGTACTGCCTGCACCCGTCGAAGACCAGGTCACCGTATTGATGGTCGGTGCTGTGGGCAAAACAAAGCTCACCGGGATCGACTGCGGATCGCTGGTTGACAGCGTTGTGCTGCCGTCCAGCAAGGTCACCGAGGCGGGCACATTGGCTGTGGTGCCAATGGCCGTGACAGCGGTCAGCGTGGCCGTGGGCACCAAGACACTAGCCGTGCCAGCGGCAATGTCTGCCGCTGTCAGCGTGTAGCTGATGGTCTGGCCGCCCCAGTTCAGTTGCAGCGTGTTGCCTGCCACGGCACCCGTAGCCATCAAGGAGATCGGCACAGTCGTTCCCCCATCGCTGTTGGCCTCGGCCAGGTTCAGGCTGCCCGCCAACTCATTGGCATTGCTCAAGATGGCGGGGGTCAGGCGCAACTTCACATCGCCATGCACCAGCACCTGGGCCATTGCTTTTGTCATGTCCTCCAGCACGGTGTAGGTCTTGCCGTTGTTCTCCACGGTGCCCACACTGGCCCATGCGCCACGCAGGTACAAATCGCTGGTCGTGGTGCCATCCACCACCACCTGCGCACCCACGTTGACCGTGCCCCAGTTGGCCGGGCCACCTGTGGCGCTGGCCGTCCAGCCTGTGGTCGTGTTGAACGGGTTGTTCTTCTCGGACAAGTTCAGCACATCCAGCAGGTTCATCGTCAAAGACGCGCCCGTGCCGGTCATGTTGAAGCGCTCAATGCTCTGCATGGCCACTGAACGCAACTGCGTCAAATCCAGCGACGCATTGGTGAACTCGATCGTGTCCGTGCCCGTGCCACCGTCGATGCGCGCAATCGCTTGTGCGTTGTTGCCCGTGTTGGTGCCCAGTGCCGTGATGTTGCTGGCGTTGATGACGATGGTGTCGTTACCGCGTCCACCGTACAAAACGTCTGCACCACCGCCGCCCACCAGCGTGTCGTTGCCGTCACCGGCCACGATCTGGTTGTTGCCTGCTGTGCCCGTCAAAGTCTCGGCACCCTCGGTGCCAATGGCGTCGCCATTGCTCACCTGCACCACCATATCGTTGATGCGGCCCACACCGCCGTACACCACACGGGTGATACCGGCGTCTGTGCGCGAGCCTGTGCTGGGATCGTCCAAGGGCGCTGAAATCAGCACATCGGCAAAGCCGTCGCCGTTCACATCGCCCGCAGCGCCAATGGTGTAGCCCGAATAGCCGTTGGGCGACACGCCGTTGATGCGGAAGCCCTCAGAGGCCGCCATGTCGCTCAGGACCACGGTCGAAGTGCCCGTGCGGCCATACACCAGATAACCCAGGCCAATTCCTGAAGTGCTGTTGAGCGGCATGCCGAACTGCGACACCAGCATATCGGACAGACCGTCGCCGTTGAAGTCGCCCACCAAAGCCACATCGGTGATGCCGTTGGTCGCCTGCCCTGCCAGCGTAAAGCCGCCCCTGCCTGCCGCCAGGTCTGACACCCACACAGGTGCATCGCCCGTCTTGCCAAACACCACATACGCCGCGTTCACGCCGTCATTGACCAGAATGTCATCCAGTCCGTCACCGTTCACATCGCCGCCTGTCGTGGTGTAAACGCCCGTGGTCGCTGTCAGCCCCTGAATCGCAAAGCCCCGGCCTGTGCCCGCCACGCTCATCGTGTTGGACGTGACGCCTGTGAGGGCACTGCCACCAAAGTGCACATAGGCAGTGCCCGCCGTGTTGGCCACGTTGTTCATCTGAACAAAGTCGGCATACCCATCGCCGTTGAAGTCGCCACTGGCCGACACCAGCACGCCACCCGAGGGAATGGAGGCGTTGCCGTTGTTGATGAAAAAGCCAGTGCTGAACGTGCCCGAAGAACCCGTCGGCAACGTGGTGTTGACGTTGGCTGAGCTGCCATACAACAAGAACGCACTGTTCGGCGCGGCGTTGAAGTTGATCAACACATCGTCATAACCATCAGCGTTCACGTCTCCCACCACACTGATGCCCGAAATGTTCGTGGTGGGCGACGTGATGGTGTAACCATTGCTGATCGTGAAACCAGCCGTGGTCGTGGTCATCAGACCAGGGCTCCTGGTGTTGCCCAGCACCACATAAGCGGTGGTCGTGCTGTTTTGCATCACCACATCGTTCAGGCCGTCACCGTTGATGTCACCCGCCGGTCCGTTGTAATAAGCCGTGTTGTTGAAGGTATAGCCAATGGCATTGCCCACGGCCGACATGCTCGACAACTCAACGGTGGTCAAACCGGCCTTGCCGTACACCACATAGTGGTAGCCAAGGATGTCAACAAGGTCAAAGTCTCCATAACCGTCACCGTTGACATCACCCACATTGATGGCGCCCTGCCCTGCGTTGACATAACCCAGCAGGTAGTTGGCCGCCGGGCCGTTGATGGCAAAGCCAGCGCTCAGAGCCGTCAGGCTGTCCAGCGGCAAGTCAAAGGACCAGTCCACCGTGACCGTGGCCGCTGGCGAGGTGTTGCCCGTCAATGCACTGGTCACCGCAGCGGTCACCACCACATCGCCAAACGCCTGGCTGTCGATGGTGGCAAACGGGATCGTCACATCCACATATTTGTTGGTGATGTCCGTGGCCGCAATCGGCGTTGGCACCTTGATCACCTGGTCTCCCCAGGTGATGGTCAGCGTATCGCCCGCCAGTACCGGATTGGTCACACCGGTCACACCGGCTGTGGGCAACTGCACCCGCATGATGGTGCCGGAATTGGTGGGATTGCTCACCTCGTTGTAGTACAGCTTGTTGTCCACCAGACCGGTGATGCCCGCAAAGGTGGCGCCAAAACCACTGATAGACGCCTCGGGGATACCCGTGACTGCGCTGGTGTTGCCAGCGCCCGTAGCCGCCCAGACCACCGAGTTGATGGTCGGTGCTGTGGGCACGACAAAGTTGACGGCCACTGGCAGTGCATCTGATGCCGACACGGTGGTGCTGCCATTGAGCAGCGTGACACCGACATCCACGGTATTGGCAGCCCCCACAGCGGTCACGGTGGTCAGCGTGGCTGTGGGCACAGGCACCGTGGCCGTACCCGCAGCAATGTCTTCAGCCGTCAGTGTGTAGCTGACGATCTGACCGCCCCAACTCAGTTGCAAGGTGTTGCCAGCCACTGCGCCGGTGTCACTCAGGCTGACCGCAATCGGTGTGCCACTGCTGCTGTTGGCTTCGGTCAGATTCAAACCGCTGGCCAGTTCATTGGCACTGGTCATCACGCTAGGGGCCATCAGCACACCGATATCTTTGCCAACAATGACTTGAGCGCTGCCCATGGCGCTTTGCAGCACCTTATAGACCTTGCCATTGTTCTCGACGGTGCCAATGTTGTTCCAGGTGCCGCCCAGCGTCAGCAAGTTGGTGTTGTCACCATCCACCACCACTTGTGCAAAGCGGTTGATGGCGCCCCAGTTGACAGCACCGCCTGTGGTGCTGGCCACCCAGCCGGTGGTGGTGTTGAAGTTGTTGTTCTCGCTGGCCAGGTCGATCACATCGAGCCTGCCCATTTTCAGGGTGTTGCTGCTGCCGTTCATGTCGATGCGGTCGATGTCATCAATCACCTGCGTGCGAACAGCGGTCAAATCCAGGCTGGTTTGATCGAGTCGAAGTGTGTCGATGCCATTGCCGCCATCTATGCGGGCCACAGCCTGTGCGTTGTTGCCCGCATTGCGGGCCAGCATGGCCACGTTGTCGGCATTGATCACGAACACATCGTCACCTCGGCCGCCATACATCACATCCGCACCACCGCCACCGATCAGGGTGTCGTTACCCGCACCGGCAATCAGCTGGTTGCTGCCCGTCGTGCCGGTCAGCAAGTCATCGGCAGTCGTGCCCAACAAGTCCCCGTTGCTGGCCTGAATGACCGAGTTGGTGATTTCAGAGAAACCGCCATAGACCACATAGGTCTTGCCTTCGGCATAGAGCTGTGCGGTGTTGCCATCGGCCGTGGCCACGCCCACCAACAGGTCATCAAAACCGTCACCGTTGACATCGCCAGCGGCGGCCACCATGGACTGGCCGACACTGCCATTTTCGTTGGCAAGGCGCACAAACTTGTTCAGATCGGCAACGCCCAGGTCAACCGTGACGCCGCCAGCGGATTGGCCAAACACAATGAATGAATGGCCACGGGCCGTGTTCAGTGCCAGGTCATCCAAGCCGTCACCGTTCATGTCACCCACATTGACCATGGTGCCCAGGCTCGAATCGTTGCTGGTGCCCGTGATGACAAAACCTTGGCTGCTTGCACCGGCGGCAATGGCACTGGCGCTGATGGCCGCGCCATCAGACTTGCCAAACACCACCACGGCCCGGTTGAATTGCGTGATCGCCATGTCGGCCAAGCCATCGCCGTTGACGTCGCCCAGAATTTGCACCTTGGGAGTGGCATCTTCACCGTCGGCACTCAAGCCCTGCACGGCTTGGGTGATCCTGAAACCACTGGTGCCATCGGCTGCCGTCAAAGAAGATGCATTGAGCGTGTTGCCATCTTTTTTTCCAAAGACCACAAAGACTGAGCCGCCGTTGCTGGAGGATGTTTGGGACACCACCAAGTCGGACAGGCCGTCGCCGTTGATGTCACCGCCGCCGCCCACCACCGTACCGAATTCGTACTGGGTGCTATAGCCAAACTGGGTGCTCCCGTTGATGAAGAAACCATTGCTCATCGATGTCGGGTTGGTGCTCATCGCCGGCAAGAGGATGTTGCCCTGATTGCCTGTAGAACCAAACAGCACAAAGGCACGACCCAATGACGACGAGGCCATGTTTTCGCCCACGATGAAATCGTCAATGCCGTCGCCGTTGACATCACCGGCATCAAACATGCCGGTGGTGGCGGGTGAGCCACCACCGCCCAAGGGGTGGTAAGCAGCGTTTCTGAAGTCGTAGTAAAACTGTCCAGCCATGCCGGCGAATCTTTCACTGTCCTTGATCATGAAACCCTGGCTGGTGGCTGTACCGGCTTCCAGGTTGCTCACCTGCACCGCAGCCCCATCGGACTTGCCATACACCACAAACACACGGTTGGTCTTGCCATCCGGATAGGCGGGCTGAGACATGCTGAGCATGAGGTCATTGCGGCCATCGCCGTTGATGTCAACACTGGCCGCGCCATAGTTGTAATAGCCCCAATAAGTGGGCGAGTCGATCATGAAGCCCTGCGTGCTGCCACCTGCCTCAATGGCCGACAAGTCCACCTTGGGCAAACCTGTTTGGCCAAACACCACATAGGACTTGAAGTTGGTGCTGTCAGTGACCAGTGCATCGTCCAGACCGTCGCCGTTCATGTCGCCCGCATTCACCACGGTGGCGCCCGAGGCATACCATTCGTTGTTGGCCGCCCCTGTGGTTGTACGCGGTCCGTTGCCATTGATGGCGTAGCCGTACATGGGGCTGGTGGGATTGCCCGGCATGGCCAGTGGCAGGTCAAAGGCGAAGTTCACCATGACCGAGGCCAAAGCGGATTCACCCCCCGTGGCCGCGACGATGCGGCTCGTCACGTTCACCTGACCATAGCCCTGGCTGCGGATCGTGGCCTCTGGCACCGTGAAGTCCACATATTTGGCCGTGATGTCTGCGGCAGTCAGCGTATAGCTGATGGGGGTGGCCGTACCCCAGGCCAACAAGACCGAATCACCCGCCTTGGGTGGAACAGCCGAACCGGTGCCAATGGGCAACTGCACACGCAGCACCGTGCCGTTGAGGAAAATCTCGGAGTTAAAGAGCGCGCTGTCTGTGCCAATGTTGTTGGCCACAGTGGTCTGCATGGTCGTGGTTTGCAACCAGTAGTTGGCCTCTGGAATACCTGTGAGCGAGCTGGTATTGGCCGCACCCGTAGCAGCCCAGGCCGTGGCGCTGATGGTGGGCGCCGTGGGCACGATGAAGTCCACCGCAATCGTCTGCGGATCGCTTGCCGACACGGTGGTGCTGCCATCGAGCAACGTCACGCTGGCCACCACATTGCCGGTTGCACCCATGGCCGTCACAGCGGTCAGTGTGGCTGTGGGCACAGGCACGTTGGCGGTGCCTGCGGCAATGTCTTCAGCCGTCAGTGTGTAGCTGACGATCTGGCCGCCCCAACTCAGTTGCAGGGTGTTGCCAGCCACTGCGCCGGTGTCACTCAGGCTGATGGCAATCGGCGTGCCGCCGTTGCTGTTGGCTTCGGTCGCATTCAGGCCGCCTGCCAACTCATTGGCATTGCTCAGGATGTTGGGCGTCAGGCGCAGCTGCACGCTGCTCTCCACCAGCACCTGCGCCATGGCCTTGCTGGTGTCTTCCAGCACCCTGTAGATTTTGGTTTCGCCGTTTTCGGTGTGCTCAACAGTGCCCACGTTGACCCAGCTGCCAGCCAGGTACAGGTCGCTGGTGGCGGTGCCGTCCACCACCACTTGAGCACCGGTGTTGACCGCACCCCACTTGACGGGGCCACCCGTGGCTGTGGCCGTCCAGCCCGTGGTCGTGTTGAAGGGGTTGTTCTTTTCGGACAGAGTGATCACATCCAGTGCCGACATCTTGAGCACAGTGCCAGTGCCCGTCAGATTGAAACGTTCGATGCTCTGTATAACCGTCTGTCCAACTTTTGACAGGTCAAGCTCGGCGCTGTCGAGTTGCACGGTGTCGATGCCGTTGCCGCCATCTATGCGGGCGATGGCCTGACTGCCATTGCCGCTGCTGCGCATCAGCATGGTCACGTTATCGGCGTTGATGACGATGGTGTCGTCACCACGGCCGCCATACAAAACGTCGGCCCCGCCTGCACCCATGAGGGTGTCGTTGGCGTCACCGGCCACGATCTGGTTGTTGCCCGTGGTGCCGGTCAGGGTGTCGGCGCCAGTGGTGCCAATGGCGTCGCCGTTGGCGGCCTGGAACGTCATGGGCTCCAGTCGGTCCACACCCCCGTAGATGACCCGCGAGACACCGCCCGAAGCGCGTGCAGCGTCGGGGCTGTCCAGGCGTGCGTTGACGATCAGGTCAGCAAAGCCGTCGCCGTTGACGTCACCTGCGGCGCTCACCGACATGCCCATTTGCACAGACACGGTGCCGCCATCAATGCGGAAGCCCTCTGAGGCCGCCAGATCGGTCATGGTCAGCGGCGTTCCGCTGGTGCGGCCATAGACCAGGTAGGCACCGCCGGTGGTCTTGTCGTTGATGGTCATGTTGGGGTGGCCCACCACCATGTCGGCCAGACCGTCTCCGTTGAAGTCACCCACAACGTCCACGTCCATGTTGTTGCTTGCCGTTGTAGAGCCATGGATGACAAAACCACCACTGCCTGCACGAACAGCACTGAGGTTGACAGGTTCGCTGTCGGTCTTGCCAAAGAGAACATAGGTGGATCTCGTGCCATCGTTGAAGATAATGTCGTCAAGACCATCACCGTTCACATCGCCGGTGGCTGTGCCCTGGAAACTGATGGTGGGCAGGTTGCCCGTATCAGTGATGCCGCTGATCATGAACCCTCGGCTGCTGCCTGCGGTGCTGAGGCTGGCAAGGCTGAAGCCGGACTGACTGGCGCCACCATAAACCACATAGGCTTTGTTGAATGCACCAGAGTTGAAGTCGTAGGTGACTTGCAAGAAGTCACCGTAACCATCACCGTTGAAGTCACCGCTTTCTGTTGCGTCCTTGCCGCCCGAGACGAAGTTGCCAGCGTCAATGAAGAACCCATTGGAGAAACTTCCGGTGGTGACATCGGGTATGGCTGTGTTGGCACCGCTGGCGCTGCCGTACATCAGGAAACTGTTCTTGTAGTTGAAGTTCAACAGCATGTCGTCAAAGCCGTCACCATTGACGTCACGCACAACGCTGCGTGATTCAAGGAAGTGATAGGCGTAGTCGATCGTCGCACCAACGTTGATTCTGAAACCCGTGGTGCTGGCAGTTGCTGGCACCAAGGCGGCAAGTGTGGTCAGACCCGGGCTGCTGGTGGTGCCCAACACCACATAGCTGGTGTCTGAACCACCCATCACCATGTCGTTCAAGCCATCCCCGTTGACGTCGCCAGCCGTGGTGTTGAACGAGTTGCCGACGTTGGTGATTATGAATCCATTGGTATTGCCCACGGCCTCCAAAGTCGACAATTCAAGCGTGGTCAAGCCGGGGCGGCCATAGACGATGTAGCGCGTCGTGGCCCCTTGGTTGGTCAGCGAGAAGTCATCGTACCCATCGCCGTTCACATCACCCAGATTGACCGATGCCTGCTGGTTGCCGTTGGAGCCGAGTTGTTCGCCGCCTACCCGGCCATTGATGGCAAAGCCATTGGCCAAGCTGGTCAACTCGGTGGTGGGCAGGTCATAGGCCCACTTGACGTTGAGCGGCGCTGCATCAGAAGTATTGCCCGTTGCCGCGCTGGTGACCTGTGCCACCACCGGCACGATGCCAAACGGCTGCGTCTCCAGGGTGCTCACAGGCACGGTGACATCGACGTATTTGGCCGTGATGTCTGCCGCAGTGAGGGTGCCCACCTGGATGATCTGGTCACCCCACTTGAGGGCCAGCGCATCACCGGCCACGGTGGGGCTGCTGGCGCCCGCTGCCACTGTGGGCAGCTGCACGCGCACGATGGTGCCTGCGTTTGCCGTGTTGCTCACTTCGCTCAAATAGAGCGTCATGTCGTTGGCGGTGCCGGTGATGGCGCTGAAGGTTGCTGCGTGCTTGTCGTAGAAGGCCTCAGGAATACCTTTGAGGTCGCTGGTACTGCCAGCACCCGTGGCGGCCCAGGTCAAGTTGCTGATGGTGGGCGCCGTGGGCGAGCTGAGGTCGATCAGGGCATTGACCGGTGCACTGGTCATGCCTGCGCCCAGTGAGGCCGTGACGGTAATGGTTTCGCTTGTGTTGACCGGTGTTTCGGCCTGCACGGTGGCCGTGGGCACCAGTACGGCCACGGTCTTGGCGGCCACATCAGCGACCGTCAGCACATGGCTGATGGTCTGAGCGCCCCAGGCCAAGGTCAGGGTCTGACCGGCCACAGCGCCGGTGTCTGCAATGCTGACGTTGACCACGGTTCCGCCTGCGGTCTGGCCGCTGTCGGTGCTGGCGACTTCGGTCATGCTCAGTGCGTTGCCGGTGGGGGCTTCGGGAATGCTGCTGATGACCGGTGGCTTGACGATGAGCAGTTCGCTGCTGCTGATGTCATGGCGCGTCACGGCTGCTGCAGTGCTGGTCACGTCCACGTTGTAGCTGTTGCCCTGGCTGAGCACGCCCGTGGGCACCAACAGACTCCAGGCGCCGGTGGTGGTGTCGTAACTCAGGCCTGCGGGGCTGCTGGTGCCACCCACCGTGAGGGTGTAGGTGCCCAGTGCAGCGGTGCCTGCCGTGTCTTTGATGACCACGGTCAGCAAGTCGCCAGCGGCCAGGTTGATGGCGGTGGCGCCATCGAGCTTTTGCGCCATGCCGGTCAAGGTGGGCGTGGTGCTGGCAGTGATCTGCTCGATCACGGTGGGCAGGTCGGGCGTGGCAACGTTCACGATCACCCCGTTGTTGGTGTCGGACACGGCGGCGTTGCCGGCCTTGTCGCTCACGCTGGCGGTGATGGCGTAGCTGTTGCCATGGTTGAGCTGCACCGCATCTGCCGAGGGCACGCTGACCGACCAGGTGCCAGCGCTGGCCTCTGCGGTGTAGGTCTTGCCGTCCAGGGTGACGGTGACCGTCTGGCCGTCTTCGGCGGTGGTGGTGCCGCTGATGACCGGCAGCGGGCTGACACTGGCGCTGAGGGTGAAGGTGGTGGTGTCGTAGCCACGCTCTGTGCCGTCAAAGGTGCCCTTGTCGGATTCGCCCACGGCGTCGCCAAAGACACTGGTGACCAGCACGGTGGGCGCGGTGTTGTCAATGGTGACCGAGCCGGTGACGGTGCTGGTGACACCATCTGTGCCTGTCAGGGTGACGGTGATGGCTTGCAGTCCATCGGCAAAGCCCACGGCTTTGTCTAAGGTGCCCGATGCGGGCGTGGCCACGCCGGTGTCCACGCTCCAGTTGCCGCTGGCGTCGGTCATGGTGTTGTAGGTCACGCCACCGATGGTGACGGTGATGGGCCGGCCTGGCTGGTCGCTGCTGCCGCTGATGGTGGGCGTGGTGTCTGTGGTGACGCCATCGGCGCTGCTGGTGCCGGTGTCGTTGGTGATGCTGGTGATGATCACCATGGGCCCCACGGGGGCCTCGATGGTCAAAGGCACGGTGGCAGGCGCACTGGTGTTGCCCGCAGGGTCGGTGACCGTGACGGTGGCCTCGTCTGTGGTGCCCACGGGCAGCGCCATTGTGGGGGTGACGCTCCAGGTGCCGTTGGCTGCAACGGTGGTGGTGAGCACCTCACCGGTGACAGGCATGACGACCGTGACGACGTAACCGGCTGCGCCGGTGCCACTGATGGTGGGCGTGTTGTCGGTGGTGATGCCGTCACCTGTGGTGCCGCTGTCGCTGCCGGGGTCAAGCTTGGAGGCCGGTGCGACCGGTGCTGCAGGTGCGCTGGTGTCGATGGTGATGGCCAGTGCGGCCGGCGCGCTGGTGTTGCCTGTGGGGTCGGTGGCGGTCACGCTCAGGGTCTGGGCGCCTTCAGGCAGCGCCGTGGTGGGCGTGATGGACCAGCTGCCATCTGACGCCACGGTGGCGGTGCCGATGACGGTGCCAGCTGGGTCTTTGAGGGTGATGGTGTCACCGGGCGTAGCACCCGCCCCGCTGAGGGTCGGTGTGGTGTCGCTGGTGGTGCTGTCACCTTGGGTGCCGCTGTCGCTGGCCGGGTCGATCCTGCCCAGGGGCGCGTCGGGGCCTGCAATCACGGTGTTGACGGCCAGCTCGATCAGCAGCTGACCTTGTGTGGTGCTGTGGTCGTAGATTTTGTAGGTCTTGCCGCCCAGCACCACTTGGCCTTTGTAGGCCCACTGACCCGTCAGGCCCGTGTTGCCTTCCACGCCCGTGCTGCCGGTGACGCCGTCCACGGCCAGGCCGCTCATGTCCACCGTGTCGGTGTTGGTGCCGTTGACCACAAACTGCACCTTGCCCACGCTGCTGGTGGAGCCGGTGGCCGCGATGTTGCCAATGGCGGTTTGGGTGGTGGCGGTGAAGTTGTAGCCGGTCAACTCGGTGCCGCCCAGGCTGAGCACGTTGTTGGCGTTGAGCGTGACGGTGCTGGTGCCTTGCAGCTCAAAGACTTCGATTTCCTGGAGGGTCTTGACGGTTTGGTTGTTCGTCAGGGCGATCAGGTCGAGGGTGGTGCCAGCGGCCAGCTTGAGGGTGTCGACCTTGGCGCCGCCGTCGAGCATGCCGCCCGAAGTCAGCAGGGTTTGCAGGTTGCTGCCTGCGCTGATGGTGTCTGAACCGTCACGGCTGTCCAGCATGCCACCGGTGTAGGTGAGCGTGTCCGGGTTGTCTGTGACACCCTCAAACGCGCCCCCTGCAACCAAGGTGTTGGCCGGTGCTGCGGGCTGGAAGGAAAGGTTGTCCAGCCAGAAATCGGCACCATTGGATGTTCCGTTGCTCTTGGCGGTGATGGACAGCTCGAGTGTTTTGGTGGTGGGCGCCGTGTAGGTCACGGTCAAATGGCCGCTTTCATTGAAGCCGTTGGCATTGCCAGTCACAAACTCGATGAGTTCGCCATCGATCACCATGCCCAACTGCTGCGCTTTTTCTGCGATTACCCACCAGTAGTTGGGGTCGGAGCGATTGGGGAAATTGGTGTTGATGTAATCGAGCTTGAATGTGTAGGTTTGCCCTGCCACAACCGGCACTGTGGTTTTCCAAATGGTGCCCACAGTCGCGTTGGAATACTCGCCGTGCATGACGGGGTTGGTCATGGTGCCGTCGGGGTTGGTATTGCCTGCCACGTACTGGGTGGACCAGGTGCCAAATGAATAAGGTTTCAGACCGCTCGAGGAGGTTGTTGCACCCGAACTGGTGGGCAGCCAATCGCCCAATGAATAGGCGTTCCACCCCCCCAAGGGGTAGCTTGAAGTTTTGACCAGATCGCTGGTAAAGCCGGGGCTTCCGGTCGTGGTCGAGAAATCGCCATTGGTCAGCAATTCGCTGGCCCCGGCTTTGACGGTCCACAGGTTGGAGCCCAGACTTTGATTGCCTTGTTCGTCAACCTGAATCGCAGAAAACGTGTTGCTGCCGGGGTAGGTGCCTGTCAACGAGGTCACGCTCCATTTGCCGTTGGCGTCCACGATGGCGGTGCCCACCAAATTGCTGTAGAGGTTGTCGTAGAGGTAAATTTTGGAACCCGCCGCCGCAGCACCTGCCACGGCTGTGCCACTGACGCTGGCCAGGGTGTTGGCAGTGCCCGTCGTGTCGCTCGTGCCGTCAACACCGACGCTGACCCCTGCCGAGTCCTTGACCTCGGTAATGACCGGTGCACTTTCCACCAAGTCAGTGGTGACCCGTTGTGTGGTCACAGGCCCCGCCACACCTGCGGCTGACACCACCTTGGCGGTGTAGGTCCAGTTGGCGCTGTAGCCGTTGGTGTCGGTGATGGCCCATTCGGTGCCGTTGACCACGGCGTTGCCAATGAGTTGGCCGTCTGCAAACACTTGCACCGTCTCGCCAGTGGCCAGCGCACGGTCGATGTGACCGGACAGCAGGCGGCCTGCGCTGGCGTCGTTGGTGGTCCAGTCGGCGTGGGCAGCGGCCAGGCTGCTGTCCTTGGTCATGCTGGAGAACGTGACCGTGTTGAGAGAGCTGTCCACAATGGTGATGGGCAGTGTGGCCGGTGCGCTGGTGTTGCCAGCGGGGTCGGTGGCGGTCACGCTCAGGGTCTGTGGGCCTTCAGGCAGTGCTGTGGTGGGGGTGACTGACCAGCTGCCATTGGTGGCGACCACGGCTGTGCCCATGATGGCACCACTGGGGTCTTTGACGGTGATGGTGTCACCCGGGGTGCCGGTGCCGCTGATGGTGGGCGTGCTGTCTTTGGTGCTGCTGTCGCCTTGGTCGCCGCTGTCGCTGGTGGGGTCGAGCATGGCCTTGGGCGCGTCGGGGCCTGCAATGACCGTGTTGATGGGCAGCTCGATCAGCAGCTGAGCTTGTGTGGTGCTGTGGTCGTAGATTTTGTAGGTCTTGCTGCCCAGAGCCACTTGGCCTTTGTAGTCCCACTGGCCTGTCAGGCCCGTGTTGCCTTGCACGCCTGCGGTGCCGGTGACGCCGTCCACGGCCAGGCCGGTCATGTCCACCGTGTCGGTCAGGGTGCCGTTGACCACAAACTGCACTTTGCCCGCGCTGCTGGTGCTGCCGGTGGCGGCGATGTTGCCCAGCGCGGTTTGGGTAGTGGCGGTGAAGCTGAAGCCCGTCAGCTCGGTGCCGCCCAGGCTGAGCACATTGTTGGCGTTGAGCGTAACGGTGCTGGTGCCTTGCAGCTCAAAGACTTCGATTTCCTGGAGTGTCTTGACAGTTTGGTTGTTCGTCAGGGCGATCAGGTCGAGGGTGGTGCCAGCGACCAGCTTGAGGGTGTCCAGGCCCGAGCCACCGTCGATGTAACCGCCATTGGCCAGCACCGTTTGCAGGTTACTGGTTGTGACGGTGATGGCGTCGTTACCTTCCAACGCGTCGAGTGCACCCACTTTATAGGACAGCGTGTCGGGATTGGATGTGGCACCACCGAATACACCGCCAGACAGCAGCATATTGGGCTCAGATGATTGGTTAAAACTGAAATTGTCGATCACAAAATCACCGCCAGATGCTGCTGAGTGCGAAGCCTTCACGCTCAGGGTGATGGTTTTGCTGCTGGGTGCGGTGTACGTGACCGTCAAGCGGCCAGCCTCTGACGGTGCAACGTTGTATGGTGAGACAAAGTGGATGGTGGACCCATCAATGGTCAGATTCATCGGCACAACGAAAAAGTGGCTCGCATAGTTCATGTTGAACTGATAAGTCTTGCCGGCTTCTACCGTGACCGTCGTGGCCCAAATCTCTTTTTCACCGCTGCCAACCTGACCTTGCAGCACATTGCCTGTGATGAACCCGTTGGGATTACCTGCCTCAGCTTGGTTCTGCCCTGTTTTGAAAACTTTGCTCCATGTGCCAAGTCCATTGCCCCAAGCCACAGGGGTCGAGTTGATACCCGTGGTGACATTCAATGGCGTTTGGCCCACGTTGGCTTCTGCGGCCGTCAAGATGCGGTAGGTATCCGTGCCGCTGGTGAAAACGTTACCGGCAACCTGTGTCAATGCGGTCGTGAAGCCACCTGATGATTCAAAATCACCGTTGGTCAGCATGTTGCTGGGCGTTTGAACGGTCCAGATATTGGACATGGCACTGCCGTTGCCGTTGGCATCGATCTGCATGGCGGCAAAGCTGTTTGTACCCAGATGGATGCCCGTGAGGTTGCTCACTGTCCAAGTGCCGTTTGAGGCGACAGTGGCTGTACCCACCAGGTTGGTGTAACTGTTGTCGTACAGATAAATCGTCGAGCCCGCAGTCCCTGAGCCACTGACGCTCGCCAGGGTGTTGGCAGTGCCCGTCGTGTCGCTCGTGCCGTTCACGCCGACGCTGACACCTGCCGAGTCCTTGACCTCGGTGATGACCGGTGCACTTTCCACCAAGTCAGTGGTGACCCGTTGTGTGGTCACAGGCCCCGCCACACCTGCTTCTGACACCACCTTGGCGGTGTAGGTCCAGTTGGCGCTGTAGCCGTTGGTGTCGGTGATGGCCCATTCGGTGCCGTTGACCACGGCGTTGCCAATGAGTTGGCCGTCTGCAAACACTTGCACCGTCTCGCCAGCCGACAGCGCACTGTCGATGTGACCGGACAGCAAGCGGCCTGCGCTGGCGTCGTTGGTGGTCCAGTCGGCGTGGGCGGTGCCGGTGCTGAAGTCCTTGGTCATGCTGGAGAAGCTGACCGTATTGAGGGAGCTGTCCACAATGGTGACCGGCAGTGCCGTGGCCGGGCTGGTCAGACCTTGCGGGCTGGTTGCGGTCACGCTCAGGTTGTTGAGGCCCATGGGCAGCGCTGTGGTGGGCGTGACGGCCCAGCTGCCGTCTGGCGCCACGGTGGCAGTGCCGATGACGGTGCCAGCTGGGTCTTTGATGGTGATGGTGTCACCTGGCGCTGCGCCCGCGCCGCTGAGGGTGGGCGTGGTGTCGGTGGTGCTGCCGTCGCCTTTGGTGCCGCTGTCGCTGGTGGGGTCAAGCATGGCAGCAGGCGCGGCTGGGGTGACGGCTTCGCCTTCGATGGTGATGGGCAGTGTTGTCGCAGGGCTGATGTTGCCCGACGGGTCGGTGGCGGTGACGGCCAGAGGGGTGGTGCCCACGGGCAGTGGCGTGGTGGGCGTGATGGACCAGCTGCCGTCGGGCGTGACCATGGCGCTGCCGATGACGGTGCCTTGTGGGTCTTTGATGGTGATGACGTTGCCCGGTGTGCCCGAGCCGCTCAAGGTGGGCGTGGTGTCGGTGGTGCTGTTGTCGCCCTGGGTGCCGCTGTCGCTGGTGGGGTCGAGTTTGACCGCCGGGGCCACGGGGGCCTGGGTGTCGATGACGACGGTGATGACCAGCGGGTTGATGCTGGTGTTGCCTGCCGGGTCGGTGGCGATGACGCTCATGGCGTTGATGCCTTCGGGCAGCGCGGTGCTGGGCGTGGCCGACCAGCTGCCGTCGGCCGCAACCACGGTGGTGGCAATGACTTGGCCTTGGGCGTCTTTGATGGTGATGGTGTCACCAGGCTCGCCCTTGCCGCTGAGGGTGGGGGTGTTGTCGCTGGTGGTGTTGTCGCCAGGCAGTCCGGTGTCGCTGCTGGGGTCCAGTACGGCGGTCAGGCTGGCCGGGGCGGTGGTGTCCACGGTGACGGGCAAGGTGGTGGATGGGCTGGTGTTGCCTGCCGGGTCGGTGGCCGTGATGTTGAGGTTGTTGAGGCCTTCGTTCAGCGCTGTGGTGGGCGTGATGGCCCAGGTGCCGCCGGCATCGACCACGGCGGTGCCAAGGATGGCGCCTTGGGGGTTTTTGAGGGTGATGGTGTCACCCGGTGTGCCGGTGCCGCTGAGGGTGGGCGTGGTGTCGCTGGTGGTGCTGTCGAGCAGCTTGCCGCTGTCGCTGGTGGGGTCAAGCACGGCGGCGGGCGCTGCTGGTGCGTTGGGGTCAATGACGACGGTGACGGTGAGCGGGCTGGTGATGGTGTTGCCTGCTGGGTCGGTGGCGGTGACGCTCAGGGCGTTGCTGCCGCTGGTCAGCGGTGTGGTGGGCGTGACGGACCAGCTGCCGTTGGCGGCAACGATGGCGGTGCCGATGACGGCGCCTGTGGCGTCCTTGATGGCGATGGTGTCGCCGGGTGTGCCTTTGCCGCTCAGGGTCGGCGTGGTGTCGTTGGTGGTGTTGTCACCCACGGTGCCGCTGTCACTGAGCGGGTCGAGCATGGCTGTGAGGGCGCTCGGGCCTGTGGTGGCGGGGGCTGTGGTGTCGATGGTGACGGCCAGTGGCGCGGCTGCGCTGGTGTTGCCTGCGGGGTCGGTGGCGGTCACGCTCAGGGCGTTGGTGCCTTCGGGCAGCGCTGTGGTGGGTGTGATGGACCATTTGCCTGCCGCGTCAACCACGGCGGTGCCGATGACGTTGCCCAGCAGGTCTTTGATGGTGATGGTGTCACCCGGCGTGGCGCTGCCGCCAGACAGTGTGGGCGTGGTGTCGCTGGTGGTGCTGTCGCCTGTTTTGCCGCTGTCGCTGATGGGGTCGAGCACGGCCGCAGGGGCTGCGGGTGCGGTGGTGTCCACGGTGATGGGCAGCGGGCCGAAGGGGCCAACGTTGCCAGCCGGGTCGGTGGCGTTGACTTGCAGGGCGTTGGGGCCTTCTGCCAGCGGTGTGGTGGGCGTGATGCTCCATTGGCCAGCCGCATCAACGATGGCGGTGCCGATGACGGCGCCACTGGCGTCTTGGATGGTGATGAGGTCACCAAAGGTGCCGGTGCCGGACAGCACGGGGGTGGTGTCGTTGGTGGTGGCGTCGCCTGTTTTGCCGCTGTCGCTGGCTGGGTCGAGCGCGCCTGTGGGGGCCGCTGGCGCGACGCTGTCCACGGTGACGGGCGAGGTGGTGGCCGGGCTGCTGACGCCGCCTACGGTGGCGGTGACGCTGAGCTGGCTCAGGCCTTGCGGCAGGTCGGTGGTGGGGGTGGCCGTCCATGCGCCGTCGGGCTGCACCTCGGCGCTGGCGATGACCACGCCATCGGCATTTTTGATTTCAATCAGGGCGCCCGGGGTGCCGGTGCCGCTCAGGGTGGGGGTGGCGTCGGTGGTGATGCCGTCGCCCTGGGTGCCGGTGTCGGCCACGGCATTGAGGCTGACCACAGGGATGCTGTCGTTGACGCTGAGGGTGGCGGGGTCGGTGGCGACGTTGCCTGCGGCATCGGTCAGGGTGGCGGTGACGGGGTAGGTCTGGCCGCTGGTGAAGGCGCCCAAGGTGCCGCTGGTCGGGGTGGCGGCGTTGGCACCCGTCACATTCAGCGTCCAGTTGCCCAGCGCGTCGGGGGTGACTGTGTAGGTGGCGCCGTTGACGGTGACGGTGAGCACGTCACCGACGGTGTAGCTGGCGGGCACGGTGCCGCTGAGCACCACGCCATCGGGGTTGGCGTTTTGGTCGTTGGCCACCACGCCGGTGGGCACGCTGGTGTCCACGGTGATGGGCAGCGCGGTGGGTTCGCTGGTCTGGCCGGTGGGGTTGGTGGCGGTAACGCTCAGCGCATTGGGGCCTTCAGGCAGCGCAGTGGTGGGCGTGATGCTCCATTGGCCGTTGGCGCCGACGATGGCGGTGCCGACCACGGCGCCGCTGGCGTCTTGGATGGTGATGGTGTCACCGGCGGTGCCGGTGCCCGACAGCACGGGTGTGCTGTCGTTGGTGGTGTTGTCGAGTTTGGTGCCACTGTCGCTGACGGGGTCGAGCACGGCGCCAGGGGCTGCGGGGGCAGGCGGCGTGGTGTCAATCACCAGGGGCAGCGATGCGGGCGCGCTGGTGTTGCCCGCCAGGTCGGTGGCGGTGATGGCCAGGTTGTTGATGCCGTCGGGCAGCGCGGTGGTGGGCGTGGCCGCCCAGGTGCCGTTGGGCTGGACCAAGGCGGTGGCAATGACGTTGCCTTGGGCGTCTTTGACGGTGATGGTGTCACCCGGCGTGCCGCTGCCGGAAAGCGTTGGCGTGTTGTCGTTGGTGGTGTTGTCACCCAGTTTGCCGCTGTCGCTGATGGGGTCGAGCTTGGCCGCTGGGGCGACGGGGCCTGCGGTGTCGACCACGACGGTGACCAGCAGCGGGTTGGTGATGGTGTTGCCCGCCGGGTCGGTGGCGCTGACGCTCAGGGCGTTGTTGCCTTCGGGCAGTGCGGTGCTGGGGGTGATGGACCATGTGCCCGCGGCGTTGACCACGGCGGTGCCGATGACGGCGCCAGTGGCGTCTTTGATGGTGACGGTGTCGCCAGGGGCGCCCGCGCCACTCAAGGTGGGGGTGCTGTCGCTGGTGGTGTTGTCACCCAGGGTGCCGGTGTCGCTGGTGGGGTCGAGTGCGGCGGTCAGCGCGCCTGTGCCGGTGGTGGCGGGGGCGCTGGTGTCGATGGTGATGGGCAAGGTGGCCGGTGCACTGGTGTTGCCTGCGGGGTCTGTGGCGGTGGCGGAGAGGTTGTTCAGGCCCTCGGGCAGCGCGGTGGTGGGTGTGATGGCCCAGGTGCCGTCGGGCGCGACCACGGTGGTGCCCAGCACGGTGCCGTCGGGCGCTTTGAGGGTGATGGTGTCGCCAGGCGTGCCTGTGCCGTCGATGGTGGGGGTGTTGTCGTTGGTGAGTTTGTCGCCCACGGTGGCGCTGTCGCTGGCGTCAGCCAACTTGGCCACGGGAGCGGCGGGGGCCAGGCTGTCGATGACCAGGGGCAGTGTGGCCGGTGGGCTGACGTTGCCAGCCGGGTCGGTGGCCGTGACGGCCAGCGCAATGGGGCCTTCGGGCAGGGCGGTGGCGGGCGTGGCCGCCCAGGTGCCATCGGCTTGCACGGTGGCCGTGGCGATCACGTTGCCCTGTGGGTCTTTCAGGGTGATGGTGTCACCCGGTGTGCCGTTGCCGGTGAGGGTGGGCGTGGTGTCGTTGGTGGTGCCGTCGCCCTTGGCGCCGCTGTCGCTGGTGGCCGCGAGTGTGGCTGTGGGGGCTGCGGGGCCAGCGGTGTCGAGCGTGATGTTGAGCACCAGCGGTGCGCTGGCGGTGGTGTTGCCCGCCGGGTCGGTGGCGGTGATGACCAGCGGGTTGTTGCCGGTGGGCAGCGCGGTGCTGGGCGTGATGGCCCAGGTGCCGTTGGTCAGCACGGTGGCGGTGCCGATCAGATTGCCAGCGGCGTCTTTGATGTTGACGGTGTCGCCGGGCGTGCCGGTGCCGCTCAAAGTGGGTGTGGTGTCGTTGGTGGTTTTGTCACCCAAAGCGCCGCTGTCGCTGGTGGGGTCGAGCACGGCCGTGAGGCCGCCTGCACCACTGGTGGCGGGGGCTGTGGTGTCGATGATGACGGGCAGCGGCGCAGCGGCGCTGGTGTTGCCTGCCGGGTCGGTGGCGGTGACGGTGAGGTCGTTGGGGCCTTCGACCAGCGGTGTGGTGGGCGTGATGGACCATTTGCCAGCGGCGTCGACCACGGCGGTGCCGAGCACGCTGCCGTCGGGCGCCTTGAGGGTGATGGTGTCACCGGCGGTGCCACTGCCGCTCAAAGTGGGCGTGGTGTCGTTGGTGGTTTTGTCGAGCAGGACGCCTGTGTCGCTGATCGGGTCGAGCATGCCGGTGGGGGCTGCAGGGCCTGCGGTGTCAACCACGACGGTGACGAGCAGCGGGTTGGTGATGGTGTTGCCCGCCGGGTCGGTGGCGCTGACGCTCAGGGCGTTGCTGCCTTGGGGCAGCGCGGTGGTGGGCGTGATGGACCATTTGCCCGCTGCATCGACCACGCCGGTGCCGATGACGGCGCCAGTGGCGTCTTTGATGGTGATGGTGTCGCCAGGGGTGCCCGCGCCACTCAAGGTGGGGGTGCTGTCGCTGGTGGTGTTGTCACCGAGCGTGCCGGTGTCGCTGGTGGGGTCGAGTGCGGCGGTCAGCGCGCCTGCGCCGGTGGTGGCGGGGGCTGTGGTGTCGATGGTGATGGGCAGCGCTGTGGGTGCGCTGGTGTTGCCTGCCGGGTCGGTGGCCGTGACGGTCAGCGCAATGGGGCCTTCGGGCAGCGCGGTGGTGGGCGTGGCCGCCCAGGTGCCATCGGCTTGCACGGTGGCCGTGGCGATCACGTTGCCCTGTGGGTCTTTGATGCTGATGGTGTCACCGGGCGTGGCGCCTGCGCCCGAGAGCGTGGGTGTGGTGTCGCTGGTGGTGCTGTCGAGCAGCTTGCCGCTGTCGCTGGTTGGAGCCAGCACGGCAGCCGGGGCGGCTGGGCCAGCGGTGTCGATCGTGATGTTCAGATCCAGCGGTGCGCTGGCGGTGGTGTTGCCCGCCGGGTCGGTGGCGGTGACGACCAGCGGGTTGCTGCCGGTGGGCAGCGCGGTGGTGGGGGTGATGGCCCATTGGCCCGCTGCATCGACCACGGCGGTGCCGATCAGCTTGCCAGTGGCGTCTTTGATGGTGACGGTGTCGCCGGGCGTGCCAGCGCCGCTCAAGGTGGGCGTGGTGTCGTTGGTGGTTTTGTCACCCAGGGTGCCGCTGTCGCTGGTGGGGTCGAGCACGGCGGTCAGCGCGCCTGCCCCGGTGGTGGCGGGGGCTGTGGTGTCGATGGTGATGGGCAGCGCTGTGGGCGCGCTGGTGTTGCCTGCCGGGTCGGTGGCCGTGACGGCCAGCGCAATGGGGCCTTCGGGCAACGCGGTGGTGGGCGTGGCCGCCCAGGTGCCATCGGGTTGAACGGTGGCCGTGGCGATCACGTTGCCCTGTGGGTCTTTCAGGGTGATGGTGTCACCCGGTGTGCCGTTGCCGGTGATGGTGGGTGTGGTGTCGTTGGTGGTGCCGTCGCCTTTTGTGCCGCTGTCGCTGGTGGCAGCGAGCACGGCAGCGGGGGCGGCAGGGCCAGCGGTGTCCAGCGTGATGTTGAGCACCAGCGGTGCGCTGGCGGTGGTGTTGCCCGCCGGGTCGGTGGCGGTGACGACCAAGGGGTTGTTGCCGGTGGGCAGCGCGGTGGTGGGCGTGATGGCCCATTGGCCCGCTGCATCGACCACGGCGGTGCCAATCAAGTTGCCAGTGGCGTCTTTGATGGTGACGGTGTCGCCGGGCGTGCCAGCGCCGCTCAAGGTGGGCGTGGTGTCGTTGGTGGTTTTGTCACCCTGAGCACCGCTGTCGCTGGTGGGGTCGAGCACAGCAGTCAGCGCGCCTGCGCCGGTGGTGGCGGGGGCTGTGGTGTCGATGGTGATGGGCAGCGGCGTGGGCGCGCTGGTGTTGCCAGACGGATCTGTGGCCGTGACGCTCAGGGCAATGGGGCCTTCAGGCAGCGCGGTGGTGGGCGTGACGGCCCAGCTGCCGTTGGCGGCGACCACGGCAGTGCCGATGACCGCGCCTGTGGGGTCTTTGATGGTGATGGTGTCACCGGGCGTGGCGCCTGCGCCGCTCAGGGTGGGCGTGTTGTCGCTGGTGGTGCTGTCGAGTTTTGTGCCGCTGTCGCTGGTGGGGTCGAGCACGGCAGCAGGCGCTGCGGGGGCCGTGGTGTCGATGGTGATGGGCAGCGGCGTGGGGGCGCTGGTGTTGCCTGACGGATCTGTGGCGGTGACGGCCAGGTTGATCAAACCATCTGGCAAGGCGGTAGTGGGCGTGACGGCCCAGGTGCCGTTGGCCGCGACCACGGCGGTGCCGATGACGGCGCCTGTGGGGTCTTTGATGGTGATGGTGTCACCGGGCGTGGCACCCGCGCCGCTGAGCGTGGGCGTGTTGTCGCTGGTGGTGTTGTCGAGCAGCTTGCCGCTGTCGCTGGTCGGGTCGAGCACGGCAGCAGGGGCTGCGGGCGCCGTGGTGTCGATGGTGATGGGCAGCGGCGTGGGCGCGCTGGTGTTGCCAGACGGATCTGTGGCGGTGACGGCCAGGTTGATCAAACCATCTGGCAAGGCGGTGGTGGGCGTGACGGCCCAGGTGCCGTTGGCCGCGACCACGGCGGTGCCGATGACGGCGCCTGTGGGGTCTTTGACGGTGATGGTGTCACCGGGCGTGGCGCCTGCGCCGCTGAGCGTGGGCGTGTTGTCGCTGGTGGTGCTGTCGAGTTTGGTGCCGCTGTCGCTGGTCGGGTCGAGCACGGCTGCAGGGGCAGCGGGCGCTGTGGTGTCGATGGTGATGGGCAGCGGTGTGGGGGCGCTGGTGTTGCCTGACGGATCTGTGGCGGTGACGGCCAGGTTGATCAAACCATCTGGCAAGGCGGTAGTGGGCGTGACGGCCCAGGTGCCGTTGGCCGCGACCACGGCGGTGCCGATGACGGCGCCTGTGGGGTCTTTGATGGTGATGGTGTCACCGGGCGTGGCGCCCGAGCCGCTCAGGGTGGGCGTGTTGTCGCTGGTGGTTTTATCACCCAGGGTGCCGCTGTCGCTGGTGGGGTCGAGCACGGCAGCAGGCGCTGCGGGCGCCGTGGTGTCGATGGTGATGGGCAGCGGCGTGGGCGCGCTGACATTGCCGCTCGGGTCGGTGGCAGTCACAGCCAGGTTGATCAAACCATCTGGCAAGGCGGTAGTGGGCGTGACGGCCCAGGTGCCGTTGGCCGCGACCACGGCGGTGCCGATGACGGCGCCTGTGGGGTCTTTGATGGTGATGGTGTCACCGGGCGTGGCACCCGCGCCGCTGAGCGTGGGCGTGTTGTCGCTGGTGGTGTTGTCGAGCAGCTTGCCGCTGTCGCTGGTCGGGTCGAGCACGGCAGCAGGGGCTGCGGGCGCCGTGGTGTCGATGGTGATGGGCAGCGGCGTGGGCGCGCTGGTGTTGCCAGACGGATCTGTGGCGGTGACGCTCAGGGCAATGGGGCCTTCAGGCAGCGCGGTGGTGGGCGTGACGGCCCAGGTGCCGTTGGCCGCGACCACGGCGGTGCCGATGACGGCGCCTGTGGGGTCTTTGATGGTGATGGTGTCACCGGGCGTGGCGCCTGCGCCGCTGAGCGTGGGCGTGTTGTCGCTGGTGGTGCTGTCGAGTTTTGTGCCGCTGTCGCTGGTGGGGTCGAGCACGGCAGCAGGCGCTGCGGGGGCCGTGGTGTCCACGGTGATGGGCAGCGGGGTGGCGGGGCTGGTCAGACCTTCGGGATCGGTGGCGGTGACGCTGAGGTTGTTCAGGCCTTCGGCCAGGGGGGTGGTGGGCGTGATGGCCCAGTCGCCTTGGGCGTCGACCACGGCGGTGCCGATGACTTGGCCTGTGGGGTTTTTGAGGGTGATGGTGTCGCCGGGGGTACCGGTGCCGGACAGCACAGGGGTGTTGTCGGTGGTGGTGTTGTCGTTGAGTTTGCCGCTGTCGCTGCTCGGGTCGAGCACGGCATCCGGTGCGGCTGGGCCTGTCCCGGCTTCAATGGTGACGGGCAGCGGTGTGGTGGGGCTGACGAAGCCTTCGGGGTCGGTTTGGGTGACGCCGAGGTTGTTCAGGCCCTGTGGCAGAGGGTTGACCGGGGTGGCGTTCCAGGTGCCGTTGGGGGCGACCACGGCGCTGGCAATGACGTTGCCTTCGGGGTCGGTGATGGTGATGGTGTCACCCGGTGTGCCGGTGCCCGTCAGGGTGGGGGTGCTGTCGGTGGTTTTGCCGTCGCCCACGGTGCCGCTGTCGCTGATGAGGGCGATGGCAGCCGTGGGTGCTTCGGGCAATACGTGGACGATGGCGGTGGGCTGGGTCAGGCCGTCTGTGCCGGTGAAGGTGATGGCCTGGCCTGCTGTCGGCATTTGCGCTGTGGTCAGCGGCACGGTGAAGGTGCCGGTGTCGTCAGCCACGGCGGTGGTGGTGCTGCCGTTGGGCAGGGTCACTTTGACGGTGCTGCCGGGCAGCGCAGCGCCGGTGAGCATGGCGCCGGTGGGCGTGATGGTTTGTTCAACGATGGTCACATCACCGAGCAACCAGCGGTTGAGTGGGGTGTCCACGGTGAAGGTGTTTTCCGGGGCGCTGCCGTCGGTGGCGCCTTTGAGGGCTTCCAATGCAACAACACGTCCTTCGTCCATCAGCGCGGCGCCTGCGGCAGTCAGGGTTCCGCCCGGCTGGACCTGGGTTTGCAGGGCATCCAGGCTGGCGTCGATGTTGCCTTGAACGCTGTCAAGGCCGGAGAGTTTGGCCAGCACGAGGCCGTATTTTTCGCCGTCGGTGAGCTCGACGAAACCGTTGGCGTCGTAGCGGTCGCTGGCGGTGAATTCGAAGCTGTTGGTGACGATGGGTTTTGCGGTGATGTCCACACCGTCCATGCCCAGGGCTTTGGCCACGTCGGCGTTGGCGGTGCTGATGGCCGTGACGCTGACGGGGGTGGTGGCGGTGTCGGCCACACCGGCTGTGCGCACGGCCAGTTCGGTGACGGGCGTGATGTACAGCGTCAGGACCGAGTTGAGGGCGTTGGGCACCTCGAAGTTGGGCTGGCCGACTTCGGCCACGCCCAGGGCGCGCAAGGTGGTGTCAAACGATTTGCCTGTGGCGCTGACTTCGTCGATGTAGTTGGTGGCGGTGCCGTTGACGTCCACCACTTTGACCAGAACAGCGCCCCGGTAGTCTTGTTTGTTGGCGAGATCGAGGCGCCAGGTGCCGTCTCCTGCGAGCGTGGTTTGGCCCAGGAGGGCGCCGGTGTTGTCATAGACAAACACGGTGGCGCCGCCCGTGGCGTTGGTGGTGACGGGGTTGCTGTCGAGGCCGGGCGTGAGCAAGGTGACCTCGCTGGTGTCGCTGCCCACGGTGGGTGTGTTGGTGCCGGGGTCGGTCAGAGTGAGGCCACCATCGTTGCTGGCGCCCGGGGGGGGCGCGGTGCCGGTGCCGCTGCTGTCGGTGGTGGGAGTGACCAGACCGGCAAATACGCCCCCCTGGATGATGAGTTTTCCGACGGCGGACTCAATGGTCAGGGGCAGTGCTGTGGGCGCGCTGGTGCTGCCGGCCGGGTTGGTTTCGGTGACGCTGAGGTTGTTCAGGCCCAGGGGCAGCGGGTTGAGCGGGGTGGCTTGCCAGGTGCCGTTGGGCTGCACGGTGGCGGTGGCAATCACATTGCCCTGAGGGTCTTTGACGGTGATGGTGTCACCGGCTGTGCCGGTGCCGCTCAGGGTGGGGGTGGTGTCGGTGGTGGCTTTGTCGCCTTGGGTGCCTGTGTCGCTGGTGGGGTCGAGGATGGCGACGGGCGCTGCAGGTGGCGGCGCAACGGGGGTGGCGCTGATGCTGAAGGAGGCGATGTTGTTGATGTCGGCGCCGTCTTTGTTGGCGTTGCCTGTGGCATCGGTGAATTTGTCACTGGTCACGAACAGCATGCCGCTTTGGGCACCGACTGCGGGCGTGAAGGTGGCGGTGTAAACCAGCGGGTTGGTGGTGCTTTGGGCAAAGCCTGTCAGGGTGCCGCCCATGACGGTGATGTCTGCAAGAGTGAAGTCGCTGGTGGCGTCACTCAGGGTGAAGGTGACGGTGGCGGTGTCGGTGGCAGCCATCAATGATTTGTTGGTGCTGACGATGACGCTGGGGGTGCTGCTGTCGATGGTGACGGGCAGCGGCGCGGAGGGGCTGGTGTTGCCGGCCGGGTCGGTGGCGGTCATGGTGAGGGCGTTGAGGCCTTCGGGCAGCGCGGTGGTGGGCGTGGCGGCCCAGGTGCCGTTGGGGGCGACCACGGCGGTGGCGATGGTGTTGCCCGCAGCATCTTTGACGGTGATGGTGTCGCCAGGGGTGCCGGTGCCGCTCAGGGTGGGGGTGGTGTCCGAGGTGGTTTTGTCACCTTGGATGCCGGTGTCGCTGATGGCGGCCAGTGTGCCTGCGGGGGCAGCGGGGGCCAGGCTGTCGATGGTGACAGGCAGCGCGGTGGGCGCGCTGGTGTTGCCAGCCGGGTCGGTGGCGGTGATGGCCAGGTTGTTCAGGCCCTGTGGCAGGGGGTTGAGTGGTGTGGCCGCCCAGGTGCCGTCGGGGGCCACAGTGGCGCTGGCGATGGTGTTGCCCTGGGGGTCTTTGACGGTGATGAGGTCGCCGGGTGTGCCGGTGCCGGTCAGCGTGGGGGTGGTGTCGGTGGTGATGGTGTCGGTCAACAAGCCGCTGTTGCTGCTGGGTGCCAAGATGGCGCCGGGGGCTGTGGGGGCAGCGCTGTCGATGGTGATGGGCAGCGGCTGGCTGCTGGTGGCACCGCTGGGGCTGGTTTCGACCACGTTGAGGTTGTTCAGGCCTTGGGGCAGTGGGTTGGCCGGGGTGGCTGTCCAGGTGCCGTTGGGAGCCACGGTGGCGGTGGCGATGGTGTTGCCAGCAGCGTCCTTGATGGCGATGGTGTCGCCAGGCGTGCCGGTGCCGGTCAGCGTGGGGGTGGTGTCGTTGGTTTTGCCGTCACCCAGGGTGCCGCTGTCGCTGGTGCTGGCCAGGCTGGCGCTCAGGGGGGTGATGGTGATGCCCGAGCTGATGCTGAAGGACAGGGCGTTGTTGGTGTCGGCGCCGTCGAGGTTGATGTTGCCAGCGGCGTCGCTGAATTTGTTGCTGGTGACCAGCACGGCAGCGCTGCTGGCACCGGCTGCGGGGGTGAAGGTGGCGGTATAGACCAGCGGGTTGGTGGCGCTTTGCGTCAGGCCGCTGATGCTGCCGCCGACGGCGGTGATGTCAGAGGTGGTGAAGTCTGAGCTGGCTTCACTCAAGGTGAAGGTGACGGTGGCGGTTTGGCCGGTGGTGAGCGCTGTGGCGTTGGTGCTGAGCGCAATGGTGGGGGCGCCACTGTCGATGACGATGGGCAGCTGGGCGGTGCTGGTGGCACCGCTGGGGCTGGTGGAGACGACGCTCAGGTTGTTGGGGCCTTGGGGCAGTGGGTTGGCCGGGGTGGCAGACCAGGTGCCGTTGGGCTGCACGGTGGCGGTGGCGATGGTGTTGCCAGCGGCGTCTTTGATGGCGATGGTGTCACCGGGCGTGCCGCTGCCGCTGAGGGTGGGGGTGGTGTCGTTGGTGACGTTGTCGGTGCTCAACCCGCTGTTGCTGATGGGGTTGAGGATGGCGCCCAGGGGCGATGGGGCCACGCTGTCGATGGTGATGGGCAGCGGTGTGGCGGGGCTGGACAGGCCGGCCGGGCTGGTTTCAACCACGCTCAGGTTGTTGAGACCTTGGGGCAGTGCGTTGACCGGGGTAGCCGCCCAGGTGCCGTTGGGCTGCACGGTGGCGGTGGCGATGGTGTTGCCAGCGGCATCTTTGATGGCGATGGTGTTGCCAGGCGTGCCGGTGCCGCTGAGGGTGGGGGTGGTGTCGTTGGTGAGTTGGTCACCTTTGGCGCCGCTGTCGCTGGTGGGGTCGAGGATGGCGGCAGGCGCTGCGGGGGCGACAGGGGTAACAGCCGCGTTGATGCTGAAGCTGGCGAGGTTGTTGAGGTCGGCGCCGTCTTTGTTGAGGTTGCCGGAGGCGTCGGTGAATTTGTCGTTGCCCACGAAGACCATGGCGCTGCGGGCACCGACGGTGGGGGTGAAGGTGGCGGTGTAGACCAGCGGGTTGGTGGCGCTTTGGGCAAAGCCGCTCAGGGTGCCGCCGATGGCGGTGATGTCGGCCACGGTGAAGTCACTGGTGGCGTCAGACAGGGTGAAGGAGATGGTGGTGGCCTCTCCTGCGGCCAGCAGGCCTTTGGGGGCGCTGACGATGACGGTGGGGGCGCCGCTGTCGATGGTGATGGGCAGCGCGGTGGCGGCGCTGGCGAGACCCGTGGGGCCGGTTTCGATGACGCTGAGGTTGTTCAGGCCTTGGGGCAGCGCGGTGCTCGGGGTGGCCATCCAGGTGCCGTTGGGCTGGACCACGGCGGTGGCGATGGTGTTGCCAGCGGCGTCTTTGATGGCGATGGTGTTGCCGGGCGTGCCGGTGCCGGACAAGGTGGGGGTGTTGTCGCTGGTGGTGTTGTCACCTTGTGTGCCGCTGTCGCTGATGGCGTTGAGGATGGCGCCCGGCGCTGCGGGGGCCACGGGCACAACGCCAGTGGCAATGGTGATGGGCAGTGCGGTGGGGGCGCTGGTCAGACCGGCCGGGTTGGTTTCGATGACGCTGAGGTTGTTCAGGCCCACGGGCAGCGGGTTGACGGGCGTGGCCATCCAGGTGCCGTTGGCCGCGACGATGGCGGTGGCAATGACGTTGCCAGCAGCGTCTTTGATGCTGATGGTGTTGCCGGGGGTGCCGGTGCCGCTCAACGTGGGGGTGTTGTCGCTGGTGGTGTTGTCACCTTGTGTGCCGGTGTCGCTGATGGCGTTCAGCATGGCACCGGGGGCTGCGGGCGCCACGGGAACGACTGCGCTTTGGATGGTGAGCGGCAGTGCGGTGGCGGCGCTGGCCAGGCCCGCCGGGTTGGTTTCGATGACGCTGAGGTTGTTCAGGCCTTGGGGCAGCGGGTTGACGGGCGTGGCCATCCAGGTGCCGTTGGCCGCGACGATGGCGGTGGCAATGACGTTGCCAGCAGCGTCTTTGATGGCGATGGTGTTGCCGGGGGTGCCGGTGCCAGACAAGGTGGGGGTGTTGTCGGTGGTGGTGTTGTCACCTTGTGTGCCGCTGTCGCTGATGGCATTGAGGATGGCGCCGGGGGCTGCGGGCGCCACGGGAACTGGGGTGATGGGTGTGCATTGCAGGCCGAAGGACCATGCGTTGTTGGTGTCGGCGCCGTCTTTGTTGAAGTTGCCTGCGGCGTCGGTGAATTTGTCGCTGGCCACGAACATCATGGCGCTCTTGGCGGTGGGTGCGGGGGTGAAGGTGGCGGTATAGACCTTGCCGCTGCCCACGAAGTTGGTCAGCGTGCCGCCCAGCAAGGTGATGTCGGCCAGGCTGAAGTCGGTGCTGTCTTTGCTCAGCACGAAGGTGACGGTGGTGACTTCACCGACGCCGAGCGCGGTTTTGGGGGCGCTGATGGCGATGGTGGGAACGCTGGTGTCGGTGGGCGTGCAGTTGAAGCCCAGCGAGACGGCGTTGTTCAGATCGGCGCCGTCTTGGTTGAAGTTGCCTGCGGCATCGCTGAATTGGCCGCTGCTGACGAGAACCATGGCCCCCATGGTGGTGGCAAAGGGGGTGAAGGTGGCGGTGTAGACCAGAGGGTTGGTGGGGTTGCGCACCAGGTTGCTCATGGTGCCGCCGATGACGGTGATGTCACTCAGGGCGAAGTCGTTGGTGGCTTCGGAGAAGGTGAAGGTGACGGTGGTGCTTTCACCCATCTCCAGCATGGTTTTGTTGCTGCTGATGGCCACCGTGGGGGCGGTGGTGTCGGCAGGTGGCGTGGGGGTGCCCGTACCTGATGGCTGCGCACTGCCGATGCTCAGCGAGACGGTGTTGTTGGATTCGGCACCGTCCTGGTTGTTGTTGCCTGCGGCGTCGCGGAAGGTGTTGCTGCTGACCATGACAGTGCCACTGCTGGCCCCGCTGGTGGGGGTGAAGGTGGCGGTGTAGCTGGTGCCAGAGCCCTGGAAGTTGCTCAGCGTGCCGCCGACCACGGTGACGTCGCCCACGGCAAAGTCTGTGCTGGGTTCGGACAGGCTGAAGCTGATGGTGGCGGTTTCGCCTGTGGCCAGCGTGGTTTTGTTGCTGCTGATGGCCACGGTGGGGGCGATGGTGTCGGGGGTGGTTTCTGGCGGGCAGTTGGTTTTGAGGCTGACGGCGTTGTTCAGGTCTGCGCCGTCTTTGTTGAGGTTGCCTGCGGCGTCGGTGAAGGTGTTGCTGGACACCACGATCATGGCGCTGCTGGCACCGGTGGTGGGGGTGAAGGTGGCGGTGTAGCGGGTGCCCGAGCCCTGGAAGTTGCTGAGCGAGCCACCGTTGACGCTGATGTCGCTCAGGGTGAAGTTGCTGCTGGCTTCAGACAGGGTGAAGGTGATGGTGGCCGTCTGGCCGACCAGCAGGTCAACTTTGTCGGTGCTGACGATGATGGTGGGCGGCGTGACGTCGAGGTTGATCGTGAAGTTGGCGGTGTTGTTGGCGTCTGCGCCATCGGCGTTCTGGTTGCCCGAGGCGTCGGTGAATTTGTTGCTGGCCACGGTGACGCTGCCGCTGATCACACCGCCTGTTGGGGCCTGCAAGCCACCCAAGACGGTCACGTCAAAGGCCGTGAAGGTGGCGGTATAGACCAGGGGGTTGGTGGCGCTTTGGGCAAAACCACTGAGCGTGCCGCCGGAGACGGTGACGTCAGCGGCGGTGAAGTTGCTGGAGAGTTCGCTCAGGGTGAAGGTGATGAGGGCGGACTGCCCTCCTGCCAAGGTGGCTTTGTCTGCGGTGACCGCAATCGTGGGTGGGGTGGTGTCGATCTTGCACTGGATGGCGATCGAGGCCATGTTGTTGAGCTCCATGCCGTCCTGGTTGAAGTTGCCTGCGGCGTCGGTGAAGCTTTCGCTGGCAATGAAGAGGGCCGCGCTCAGGGCGTTGGCGTTGGGCGTGAAGGTGGCGGTGTAGACGAGCGGGTTGGTGGCGCTTTGCATCCAGCCGCTGAGCGTGCCGCCGATGACGGTGACGTCGCTTTGCGTGAAGTTGCTGCTGGCTTCAGACAGGGTGAAGGTGATGAGGTCGGTTTCACCAGGGCTCACGCGGGTTTTGGTGTTGCTGATCATCACGCTGGGGGCGGTGCTGTCTGCGGGGGCGTTGGTGTTGCACAGCAGGCCGATGCTGAACGACGCGGCGTTGTTGGCGTCTGCGCCGTCTTTGTTGAGCGTGCCTGTGGCGTTGCTGAAGGTGTCGCTGCCGACCATGACGAAGGCGCTGGAGACGTTGGCGCTGGGCGTGAAGGTGGCTGAATAGCTGGTGCCCGAGCCGGTGAAGTTGCTGAGCGTGCCACCAATGGCCGTCACGTCAGAGGCTGTGAAGTTGGTGCTGGCTTGGGACAGGGTGAACGACAGGGTGGCGGTTTCGCCCATGGCCAGCTTGTTTTTGCTGGCAGCAATGGCGATGAAGGGGTTGGTGCTGTCGTTCATGGCTGTGTTTCCTGCTGCTGTTGTTGTGTTGCTTGCGCTGTTGGTGACGCTGGGGGTGTTGGTGGGGACGACTGTGGTGCGGGGTGTCATCGCGGGGCTGTCTGTGGTGTCTGTTGTGGGGACCATGGTGTTCATCGCAATCAGGTCGTTCAGGCTGGGCAAGGTGGTGTTGCGCAGGATGGAGGGGTCAAACGGGACAGGGGTGTTGGGCAGCACGGGCCACAGGGCGTCGGTGCTGAAGGTGCTGAGCAGCGCGTCGTTGGGCGAGGCATTTTGGAAAGTGGTGATGAGCGCGGGGTCGCTTTGTTGCGCTTGCAAGGTGGAGATGACGTGGTCGGCAAAGCCCAGCCACTGCACCATGAGGGCGCTGGTTTTGTCGGCCCCCAGCTGCACCAGGGCCTGCGCGGTGTCGGGCTTGGCCAACAAGAGTGCGGGCATGGCAGCGGCCAGTTCGTTGGCCGCGACGTCCAGCAGTTCTTGCACGGCCTGTTTCGGGTCCATGCCCGGCTGAGCGCCCAGCATGACGATGTGAGCACTGAGCGATTTGCGGATGGCCGCGTCCAGCATCAGGCTTTGCCCGGCTTGGAGCAAGGTGTTGGCCGCCGCCAAATCCGCGCCCGCGAGGGTGAGGGGCTGTGTTGTATATGCGCCTAATTCAAGCGTGATGTTGTGGCTGTTGATCGTCATGGCCGTCCTGTGGTGGTGGTCATTGCTTGTTTTCTTGTTATTGCGGTCATGACTGTTTTGGTCTGCAGTTCAAGCGCTGCGCATTGCCCCCTTGCATGGCTCGAAAAACCCCGCAAACCGACGCGCCAAAGCACCGCACTTCCTTCTGTAGAAGGCCGTGCGGTGCCCCGCTGGTGATGGCATCCGAAATTCACTTTTCACTCATGATTTCGGCGCTTTAAAGCCGGTTTTCGTCATATTTATCGGTTTCAAATTTGATTGGTTTTTGATATTTTTACCAATTCAAACATGAAGATATCGTCAAAAACGAAAACAAATAACCCCCAATTGGGGTGCTCCTAATTTTTTCTGCTTTTTTGTGCGATTTTTGATTTGTTATCAAATTTAAGGTGACGCAGGACCCGGGGCCTTTGGTATTGGTATTTGTATTTGTAGGTCGGCGGCTTCAGCCCCGACACGCTTGTGCGCCCAGGCCAACACAGAGCAGACGCTTGATTTTCAGGACGAGCGGACGTCAGGTGAGCAGTGCAGCTTGGTATTGAGTTCGTCGACCACAGGCGCCCAAGCGGCATCCAGCACCAAGGCCTCACGCAGAAAGCTGGCCTGCGAAGGCGTCCAAAAGGGCGCGTCGTGCAAGCAGGTGGTGCCGTCCATGATCATATGCGTGGCAATGAAGCGGTCGATACTGGCGTCATCATTGGCCTCACCCAGTTGCGCAAACAGGGTATGCATGTTCTTTTCAATCAGTTCCATGGTCAATCCTTGCTACAGGTGTGCGCATTGCCGTACCTTGATGGACAACTGCGGCCGGGCAGTCATGACTGAAAATTGGCAGCCAGCTCAGGACTCGCCCAGATGCTACGGCGCTGACCACCGCAGCCGTGGCCAAGCTCGAGGCATGCCTGTGCCACCCGTTTCACAGCGTCTTGCGCTGCACATGCTTTCGCACCCAAGCCACATACTGATCCACCCATCCCTGCACAAAGCCCAGACTGGCGGCACCGATGTGACCATCTTCTGTCAAGAAGCCTTCTTTGGCGTGGATAAAGGCTTCAGGTTGCCCCATCGTGGGCACATTCAGATAGGCCAGAATATTGCGCAAATGCTGCTGCGCCAGTGCCGTGCCCAGGACACCCACAGAGGCTCCGAGCACGCCTGCTGGTTTGCCGTCCCACACGCTTTGGCCATAGGGGCGTGATGCATGGTCAATCAGGTTTTTCAGCACACCGGGAATCGAACGGTTGTATTCCGGTGTGACAAACAACAGGCCATGCGCCGACTGGATTTGCGACTTCACACGCAAGACCGAAGCGGCCTGGTGGTCGTCATCGTCTTGGTTGTATGGCGGCAAGTCATCGAATTTGACCTGAGTGAAACTGAAGTCAGTCGGCGCCAATTGGACCAAGGCATCAGCCAACTTTTGATTGAGCGAATCGCGACGAAGGCTGCCGACAATGACGGCAATGTAGAGGGTGTTCATGGAGAGGTCCTGTGCCATGCAATCGGACGGCTTACATGCCGCTGAGCAGACTGGCCAAATCGTCGGCATGCTCCTCTTCCACGGCGAGGATGCGCTTGAGCATGTCGCTGGTGGTGGAGTCTTTATCGCCAATGCTTTGGATGGTCTCGCGGTAGCTGTGAATGGCGATGCGTTCGGCCACCAGGTTTTCGCGGATCATGTCCTCCAAGTCGGCGCCGACTTTGTATTCGGCATGACTTTGATCTTCCAGATTTTGCGGCGCAAAGTCAGGTTCACCCCCCAGCTGCACGATGCGCGCAGCCAGGCTGTCGGCGTGGGCCAGTTCCTCGTTGGAATGCGCCAAAAATTCATCAGCCACTGCACGGGAGTGGATACCCCTGGCCATGAAGTAATGGCGCCGATAACGCAACACACACACCAACTCTGTGGCCAGCGACTGGTTGAGTTGTTTGAGCAACTCAAGACGGTCGGCTTCGTAATCTGCCGTCACGGCACCTTGCTCAAGATGTTTGCGGGCCTCGCGGCGCATGTCCTTGATCTCGGTGATATTGGATTTATTCGACATGATCTTCTCGCTGAGTAAAAGCCTCACTCTGCAACAGAGCGTTCATAGGCACCGTGCGGCAGCGAACCGACTTGCAGTTTGAGCAATGCGCCAATGACATCATGCAAACCCCAAAACCTGCCCCTGATTTAGGCACCGAAACACCGACGCCCGAGCGTGATCAGCCTGGTCAAGCCCCAGTGACCCCGCAAGAGCCCGATTTTCCAGAGCGCCATGATGACCCTGAACAAGCTGAGGAGCTGGAGCGCCAGCAAGACGCATGAGGGCCACCCGCACAGAATCCGATAGCTTCGGCGCACTGGAGATTGCAGCCGATGCACTTTGGGGTGTGCACACCGAGCGCAGCTTGCGCTTTTTCAATATCGGCACGCAGCGCATGCCGCTGGAAATCATCCACGCGATGGCGCACATCAAGGCGGCGGCGGCCACAGTCAACGCGCAGCTGGGCCTGCTTGATGAGACCCAGGCATTGGCCATCACGGCGGCCGCTCAGCGCATTACCGCAGCGCAACTCGATCACGCCTTTCCCCTCTCGGTGTGGCAAACCGGCTCCGGCACGCAAAGTCACATGAATGTGAACGAAGTCATCGCCACACTCGCCAAACAAGCCGGAGTGACCGTGCACGCAAACGACGATGTCAACCTGGGCCAGTCATCCAACGATGTCTTTCCCTCGGCCATGCATATCGCCGTGCTACAACTGACTCACAGCAAGCTTTTGCCTGCGCTCAATGCTTTGCATGAAGCCTGGCTGGAAAAAGCCGTGGCCTTCAAGGATCTGGCCAAAGTGGGTCGCACACATTTGCAAGATGCCGTCCCCATCACACTGGGTCAGGAATTCAGTGGCTATGCAGCGCAACTGGCCCTGTGTCAGGACAGCATTCACCATGCCTTGGACGGGGTGTGTGCGCTGGCCATAGGCGCAACGGCCGTGGGCACGGGTCTGAATACGCATCCGGAATTTGGCAGCCGCGTGGCCAGTTTGCTGGCCACACAACTTCGCCTGCCACTGCGCCAGTCCAGCAATTTGTTTGCAGCCTTGGCCGGACATGAAGCGCTGGTGGCGCTGCATGGCAGCCTGCGCATGCTGGCCATCGCTTTGAACAAAATCGGCAACGACATCCGCCTCATGGGCAGCGGCCCACGCGCAGGCCTGGGTGAGCTGCTGCTGCCGCAAAATGAAGCCGGCAGTTCCATCATGCCGGGCAAAGTCAACCCGACCCAAGTCGAAGCCCTGTGCATGGTCTGCGCTCAAGTCATGGGGCATGACGTGGCGATTGGCATTGCAGCCAGCCAAGGCCAGCTGGAACTGAACGTCTACAAACCCTTGATCGCCATGAATGTGCTCGACAGCATCCGGTTGCTGGCCGATGCCATGCACAGTTTCAACGTGCATTGCTTGGCAGGCCTGAAAGCCAACATGCCACAACTGGCCCATAACCTGGAGAGGTCACTGATGCTGGTCACCGCCTTGAGCCCCCATATCGGCTACGACCGCGCGGCACAGATTGCCAAGCTGGCCCAGCAAGAAGGCACCACGCTTCGCGAGACTGCGCTCCAGTTGGGCGCGGTCACGGCGCAGCAGTTTGATGAATGGGTCGATCCGCGCGGCATGTTGTAAAGAACCCCTGGCAATAGCCCACACACAGAAGACGTCGTTTTCGTGCGCCAATAAAGACCAACAAAGTGACCTAAGCTTTTGCTTTTATCCATAAACAAAAAACCCCGCTGAATAATTGCATTCAGCGGGGTATGTTTGGCGGAAACGGAGGGATTCGAACCCTCGATGAGGCTCTACACCCCATACTCCCTTAGCAGGGGAGCACCTTCGGCCACTCGGTCACGTTTCCAGCAGGTCAAATTATAGCTCAGGCTTGGTCCAAGTCGAAGGCTTTGTGCAAGGCGCGCACTGCCAATTCCATGTATTTTTCATCGATCACGACCGAGGTCTTGATTTCCGAGGTGGAGATCATCTGGATGTTGATGCCCTCTTCGCTCAGGCTGCGGAACATCTTGCTGGCCACGCCCACATGGCTGCGCATGCCGATGCCGACGATGGACACCTTGCAGATCTTGGCGTCACCCGCCACTTCGGCGGCGCCCAGTGCGGGCAAGACTTTTTCCTTCAAAAGATCAATGGTCTTGGCATAGTCATTGCGGTGCACGGTGAAGCTGAAGTCGGTCTTGCCGTCTTTGCTCAGGTTCTGGATGATCACGTCCACTTCGATGTTGGCATCGGCCACAGCGCCCAGAATTTGGTAGGCGATGCCGGGCTTGTCGGGCACGCCCAACACGGAGATTTTGGCTTCGTCGCGGTTGAATGCGATGCCGGAAACGACGGCTTGTTCCATTTGTTCGTCTTCCTCAAAAGTGATCAGGGTGCCGGATGCGGCTTCTTCATTGATGTCGATGTCCCAGGGCGTGAAGCTCGACAGCACGCGCATGGGCACTTTGTATTTGCCCGCAAACTCCACCGAGCGGATTTGCAGGACTTTGGAGCCGAGCGATGCCATCTCGAGCATTTCTTCAAAGCTGACAGTGTGCAGGCGGCGCGCTTCGGGAACCACGCGGGGGTCAGTGGTGTAGACGCCGTCCACATCGGTGTAGATCAGGCATTCGTCGGCCTTGAGGGCAGCAGCCACGGCCACAGCCGAGGTGTCAGAGCCGCCACGGCCGAGCGTGGTGATGTTTCCGTTGTCGTCCACGCCCTGAAAGCCCGTGATGATCACGACTTTGCCCGCATTCAGGTCACCGCGCACGCGCGCATCGTCAATCGATTCGATGCGGGCTTTGGTGAAGGCACTGTTGGTCTTGATGGCCACTTGCCAGCCCGCGTAGCTGACCGAAGGCTGGCCTTCAGATTGCAGCGCAATGGCCAACAAGGCCGACGAAGCCTGCTCGCCCGTAGAGGCCAGCATGTCGAGTTCGCGGCTGTAGGCATCGCCGGGTTTGGCGGGGGCCAGATCTTTGGCCAGTCCAAGCAGGCGGTTGGTTTCGCCGCTCATGGCGCTGGGCACCACCACGATCTGGTGGCCAGCACGGGCCCATTTGGCCACGCGCTTGGCGACATTGCGGATGCGCTCGGTCGAGCCCATCGAGGTGCCGCCGTATTTGTGAACGATCAAAGCCATGTGTCGTTTATGAATAGAGGATGACAGCGGGTGCACGCCTTCAAAGCCCGCACCGCAAAAATTTGAGAGGGCTTTGGCCCCAGCAAAACCCAAAGATTGTAGCAACCGCACACACAGATTTTGCTGACAAACCATGACCCCGGCAATCAAGTTGCATGCCAAACCAGAAAGGCCTCCTCTCGCCTGACAAAGCCCTGCCCCACTTTCAGGTGCAGGCGATGGCCCCGGGTGGTGCATGCGGCCACCTGGTCGAGCAGTTCATGGAGCTGGGCCGTGCTGGGGGTAGTGGCATGTTGACTGCGCAGCCAGTGGCGCAGCACCAAAGCCTGGCGCGGGCGACTGAGCAACTGCAAGGCGGCAATGCGCGGCGGCACGCCCAAGAGTACCAAGTCTTGCTCCGCCACCTCGTTCAAAACCTCTTGGGCCTGCGCCGCATGGGCAGCGCTGCGGGCAAAGGTGTCGCGAAAAGCAGGCAGGGCTTCGGCCAGTGCAGGCAGCACTTGCGCTCGGATGCGGTTGCGCGTGAATTGCGTACAGGTGTTGCTGGGGTCTTCGATCCAGGCTTGGCCTTGCGTGGTCAGCCACTGGCGCAAAACGGCACCTGGCACTGCCAACAAAGGCCGATGCCAATGCAGGCCCAGCCGCTGCCAGTTCGCAGGCATGCTGGCCAGCCCCGGCAAACCGGCACCACGAGACAAGGCAATCAGCAAAGTCTCCACTTGGTCGTCTGCATGTTGGGCAAGCGCAATGTCCCGGACCTCGGGCCATTCGGTATGCACCGCTTCGGCAAGCGCCTGGTAACGGGCTTTGCGGGCCGCGTCTTCGGGGCTTTGCCCGGGGACATTTGCGGCCTGAACCCGACGCACAGCCAGGGGCACCTTCATTTGCTGGCAAAGCGCCTGGCAATGGCGCTCGAAATCATCGGCGGCCGCTTGCAGGCCATGGTGGATATGCACCGCCCTCACCAGCCCCGGCCAGCGCTGAGCGCAGGCCAACAACAAGGCGGTGGAATCAGCCCCGCCGCTGTAGGCCACCGCAAAAGGAAGGCCTGGGCTGAATGCAGCCAGGGCCTGTTCCAGGGATTGCGCCATGTGTGCAGCCCGAAGGCTCAGCTCAGCGTTTACTTGCCCGCTTTGGTGTCGGTGAAGCGCCCATAGCTGTTCAGGCGCTCATACCGACGCTCTTGAAGTTCTTTGGGCTTAAGGTCGGCCAATTGGCGCCAGGCGTCGCCCAAGGCACGTTTGAGGAAAGAGACCATTTGCGCGGGGTCTCGGTGTGCGCCGCCCACAGGCTCGTTGACGATTTTGTCCACCAGACCCAAAGCCTTGAGGCGGTGCGCCGTGATGCCCAAAGCCTCAGCAGCCACCTCGGCTTTTTCGCTGGTTTTCCACAAGATGGAAGCGCAGCCTTCCGGGCTGATCACCGAATAAACGGAATACTGCAGCATCAGCACCTGATCGGCCACCGAAATGGCCAGCGCTCCGCCGGAGCCGCCTTCGCCAATGATGGTGGTGATGATGGGCACCTCCAGCTGGGCCATCTCGAAGATGTTGCGGCCAATGGCTTCGGACTGGCCACGCTCTTCTGCGTCGATGCCGGGGTAGGCACCGGGCGTGTCCACAAAAGTGAACACGGGCAGTTTGAATTTTTCAGCTGTCTTCATGAGCCGCAAGGCTTTGCGGTAGCCCTCGGGCTTGCTCATGCCGAAGTTGCGCAGGGCGCGCTCTTTGGTGTCTCGGCCTTTTTGCTGCCCCAGCACCATGCAAGCCTGGCCATTGAAACGCGCCAGCCCACCCACGATGGACAAGTCATCGGCAAAGTGACGATCCCCGTGCATCTCGACAAAGTCGGTGAAGATGCCGTTGATGTAGTCCAGCGTGTAAGGGCGCTCGGGATGGCGCGAGATTTTGGTGACCTGCCAGGGAGTCAGGTCACTGTAGATGTCTTTGGTCAGTTGCTGGCTTTTCTTGCTCAGCTGGTCAATTTCAAGGGTGATGTCCACCGCCGATTCGCTTTGCACATAGCGCAGCTCTTCGATCTTGGCTTCGAGTTCGGCAACGGGTTGCTCGAAGTCGAGAAATGTTCTTTTGGCCAAGTTTTACTCCTCAGTTAATCATCTCAAGGGCAGCTGCCCCAAGTTCAATACGCCACCGGCACGGGGTCCAGCGAGCGCCAAATATACCAAGTTGCCACGGTGCAATAGGGGCTCCAGGCCTGGGCCACTTCGCGGGCATCGCTGCGGCTGACGGGTTCACCCGAAAAATAGTTCTGGCTGATGCCATTGATCAGACCCACATCGTCGAGCGGCAACACATTCGGACGCATCAGGTGAAAGATCAGGAACATCTCGGCCGTCCAGCGGCCAATGCCACGGATGGCCACCAGCTCATCAATGATGGCCTCGTCGTCCATTTCTTGCCAATTTTTGACATGCACCGTGCCCGAGCTGAAGTGCACAGCCAGATCCACCAGGTACTCGACCTTGCGTGCCGACAAACCGGCCGCGCGCATGTCGTCCACCTTGAGCTTGAGCACGCCCGCAGGCGTCAATTTCTTGGACAGGACCGTAAAGCGGTCCCAGACCGACTGCGCGGCCTTGACGGAGATTTGCTGGCCCACGATGGAGCGCGCCAGCGTGACAAAAGCATCACCACGCGTCTCCAGAATGGCGCTGCCAAACTGGGGGATGAGTTTTTTCATCACCCGGTCTTTTTTGGACAAGTGGGTACACGCTTGCGCCCAATAGTCGGGCGTGACCGGGGTCACAGCAGTGGCGACAGCACTCACTGAGCGGCCTCCCAGGTCGTGCCGCTTGCGGAGTCCTTGAGCACGATGCCTTGGGCCAGCAAGTCGTTGCGGATGCGGTCGGCCTCGGCAAAGTTCTTGGCTTTCTTGGCATCGGCACGGGCCTGAATGTTCGCCTGAATGGCCGCTTCATCGAGACCGGCACCGGCTTGCAAATAGGTGGTGGGATCGGTTTGCAGCAAGCCCAGCACACCGCCCAGCGCCTTGAGCAAGCCTGCGCGTTCGGCAGACTGGCTGCGGTTGACCTCGCTGGCCAGCTCAAACAGGACAGACACCGCTTCGGGCGTGCCAAAGTCTTCGTCCATGGCGGCCTTGAAGCGGGCCGCCATCGGCTCTGTCCAATCCATCTGCACCGGGGCAGGCGGCACAGCCTGCAGTGCGGTGTAGAGGCGCTTCAAAGCGCCTTTGGCATCGTTCAAATGCACATCGCTGTAATTGAGCGGGCTGCGGTAGTGGCTGCGCACCACGAAAAAGCGCACGGTTTCGGCGTCAAATTCCTTGAGCACATCGCGGATGGTGAAGAAGTTGCCCAGGCTCTTGGACATCTTTTCGTTGTCCACATTGATGAAACCGTTGTGCATCCAAAAGCGTGCCAAGAGCTTGCCGCTTGCGCCTTCGCTTTGCGCGATTTCGTTTTCATGGTGAGGAAACTGCAAATCTGCGCCGCCGCCGTGGATGTCGAAGGTCTCACCCAAGAGCTGGCAGCTCATGGCCGAGCATTCAATGTGCCAGCCCGGGCGACCCATGCCAAATTCGCTGTCCCATTTGCAATCTTCGGGCTCGGAGGGCTTGGCCGACTTCCAGAGCACGAAGTCCAGCGGGTCGTGTTTGCCGCCCTCTTCGGTGTTGACCGCCACACGCTCGCCCGCATTCAACTCGTCCAGCGACTTGCCCGACAGCTTGCCGTAGCCCGGAAATTTGCGCACAGCGTAGTTGACATCGCCATTGCCTGCGCGATAGGCCAGGCCCTTTTGCTCCAGGGTGTGGATCATGCCCAGCATCTGGGGCACGTAATCGGTGGCCCGGGGCTCGAATTGGGGGCGCTCGATGCCCAAGGCGTCGGCGTCCTGGTGCAGCGCGTCGATCATGCGGTCGGTCAGGCTGCGGATGGTCTCGCCGTTGTCCAAGGCCCGTTTGATGATCTTGTCGTCGATGTCGGTGATGTTGCGCACATACGTCACATTCAGGCCGCTGGCCTTGAGCCAGCGCTGCACCACGTCAAACGCGATCATCGAGCGGGCATGGCCCAAATGGCAAAGGTCGTACACCGTCATGCCGCAAACGTACATGCGCACATGGCCAGGCTCAATGGGCAAAAACTCGGAAACACTGCGGGTCAGTGTGTTGAAAATGCGCAGACTCATGTCAAAACAAGGTTCGGAATATAAAAACCATCACAGCAGCCCATCAGCCACACAGGCAGGCCATTCAGCAAAAATCACAGGGGATGGGGCTCAAAACGGATACCAAGAGGGTGCGCTCCAGACGCTGTGACACCCACTGTTGTGCAGCTTGGGGGCATTCGGGCCTCCGCTACAATGACCTTCCAGTATATCCCCGACAGGTGGCCTCAACACCTGAATCGCCCACCGCCCCGATCCGTCCTGATCACGCCTTCGACCCATTCCCTGCATGCGCCTGCTCAATTTGCTCATCTTGTTTTGTGGCTTGTGGTCGCTCAGTGCATTGGCTCGGGCCGACATCTACACCGATGTGAACCGATTGATCCAGTCTGAAAGCTGGGACAAAGCGCTCGAGCAGGCTCAATCGCGCCTGAAAACCGCCCCCACAGACCCGCAAATGCGACTTCTGCTCAGCCGCATCCAGGACGGACAAGGCCAAACCGATGAGGCGTTGGACACCTTGCAAGCCCTGACGCAAAACTTTCCCGAATTGCCAGAACCGCACAACAATCTGGCCGCATTGCTGGTGCGGCAAAACCGGTACACCGAAGCCTTGACGGCCTTGCAAGCGGCCATTCTGGCCCGGCCCGATTACGCCATCGCCCTGGAAAATCTGGGTGATGTGCATGTTGCACTGGCCCGCGAGGCCTATGCCAACGCCCTCAAAGCAACACCGGCGCAAACGCGTATCCAAAACAAACAATTGACGCTCGATCAACTGATCAAAAACGCCGCCCCTTGACGGGCAGTACACCCCTGCACACGGTTTTCTACTCGGCTGACAACACGGCACCCATCCCATGAAACGCACCCAATTCCTGCGCACTTTGGCCCTCACTTTGCCCTTGATCCTGATGGCGCCATGGCCGAGCCAGGCCAACACGGGCAACGTCAGCAAGGTGCGCATCAGCACCTCCGCTGGTGACATCGAAGCCGAGCTGTACGCCGACAAAGCCCCTAAAACAGTGGCCAACTTTTTGCAGTACGTGAAAGACAAGCACTACGACGGCACCATTTTTCACCGCGTGATTTCAAGCTTCATGGTGCAAGGCGGCGGCTATGACGCGCAATACAAAGAAAAGAAAACCCGCCCCCCAGTGCCCCACGAAGGCCGCCAGGCGCTGGCCACAGGCTTGAAAAACACCACCGGCACACTGGCCATGGCCCGCACCAACGACCCGCAATCGGCCACCGCGCAGTTTTTCATCAACGTGGTGGACAACGCCTTTCTGGATCCCACCCCCATCCCTGACGGCGACCCGGTTGCCAAATTTGAATACCAGGGCCGCGTGTATGAAAACGTGGCCCGTGCCCAATTGCTGGGGGCCACCCAGCTTTACGGCTACACCGTTTTTGGCAAAGTCACGTCTGGCATGGACGTGGTCCAAAAAATCCGCAACACGCCAACCGGCGCAGGCGGCCCCTTCCCGACCGATGTTCCCCGGACGCCGGTTGTCATCCAATCCATCACTTTGTTGAAGTAAGACCATGAGCAATCCACAAGTAGAACTGCACATCACCGGCTACGGCGTCATCACCCTCGAACTCGATGCTGAAAAAGCCCCCAAGTCAACCGAAAACTTTCTGGCCTATGTGAACAAAGGCCACTACAACAACACGATTTTTCACCGTGTGATCCCCGGCTTCATGGTCCAGGGTGGTGGCTTTGAGCCCGGCATGAGCCAAAAGCCCACCGACGCGGCCATTGAGAACGAAGCCAACAACGGTCTCAAAAACAACGAATACACCGTGGCCATGGCACGCACCTCGGCCCCCCACTCGGCCACAGCCCAGTTCTTCATCAACGTGGCCGACAACGGCTTTTTGAACCACACCGCCCCCTCCATGCAAGGCTGGGGCTATGCCGTGTTTGGCAAAGTGGTCAAGGGCACCGAAGTGGTGGACCAGATCAAGGGCGTGAAAACCGGCAACCGTGGTGGCCACGGTGACGTGCCCAAAGAAGACGTGGTCATCGAGAAGGCCGTGGCCCTCTGATTCCACCGTCCTTTGCGCGTGCCCGCTGTCATGTCCGCCGCTCTTTCTGCTCAAATGCCCAAGCAGGCGCCAGGCAACGACGTTCATACAGTTGACAACTGGGGTCTGTTACAGGCCCCAGCGGCATGGCACACCGTGGACCTGATTTCCGACTTGCACCTGCAAGCCAGTGAAACAGCCACCTTCGAGGCGTGGCAACACTTCATGGCGACCACGCCCGCCCAATCGGTGCTGATCCTGGGCGATCTGTTTGAGGTGTGGGTGGGCGACGATGCCGTGCCGCTGGACCCGTTTTTGCAACGCTGCGCTGAGGTGCTGCGGCAAGCTTCGCGTCGCTTGCATGTGGGCTTCATGCCCGGCAACCGGGACTTTCTGGTTGGCCCCGACTTTCTCTCAGCCTGCGGCGTGCAGGCATTGACCGACCCGACCGTGCTCTGCCTGGGCAGCCAGCGCCTCTTGCTGACCCACGGCGACGCCTTGTGCCTGGAAGACAAAGCCTATCAAGCCTTTCGCCTGCAGGCGCGCAACCCGCAGTGGCAGCAAGCTTTTCTGGCCAAGACTCTGGAAGAACGCATGGCATTCGCCCGCAGCCTGCGCCAGTTGAGTGAATCACAAAAACACCCAGGCATGCACTTTGCCGATGCCGACCTGCCCATGAGCCTGGCCTGGCTGGCCCAAACCCAAGCCGACCGACTCATCCACGGCCACACCCATCGCCCTGCCGAGCATCCTTTGGGAAGCGCTCAAAGGCATGTGCTCAGCGACTGGTCCTTGGACCACCCCCCGCAGCGCGCCGAAGTGATGCGCTTGCAACGCGACGGTGCATGGGCGCGTCACAGCCTGCTGACTGCCCATTGAAGGCATTGGTCCTGCACGCTGGAATTTGAATTTTTTTCAGCGTCACCCCACAGGTTGGCAGCAACAGAGCCGACATTGCTGGCTTCGGCGAAAGCCCTTGTCGGGGCTGAAGCCGCCGACCTACAAATACACACCCCCTATAGGCCGAGAGGAGGCTATTCCTTCAGCATGGCTTGGGCGTAGCGGTCGGCAGCACCTCGGCTTTGGGCGATCAAGGTCAGGCCTGCCTGTTGGGCCTGAGCCAAGGCTTGTGGTGCTTCCAGCCAGGCCAGCACCTGATTCAAGGCGCCGTCCATATCGCGCACTCGCGCTGCCGCGCCAGCCTCTTCAGCCTGTTGCGAAGCTTCTGCAAAGTTGAAGGTGTGCGGCCCCATGACGATGGGACAGCCAAATGCAGCCGCTTCGATCAGGTTTTGCCCGCCCAAGGGCATGAAACTGCCGCCCAGCAAGGCCATGTCGGCCATCTGAAAGTAAACCGGCATCTCGCCCAGGCTGTCGCCCAGCCAGACGTCGGCCTTAAGGGCCGCTGCGGGCCAGGGCTCAGGCGCTGGGGGCAAGGCGCTGCGCCGAAAAACCGCCCAGCCGCGACCCTGCACCTGTTGGTGCACTTCCTCAAAACGCTGGGGGTGACGCGGCACCAAGAGCCACAGCACGCCCATCGCCTTGAAAGCTTGCGCGCGGTCCACATTGGCCGCCAAAGCGTCCAGCCACAGGTTTTCTTCGCCTTCTCGGGTGCTGGCCAGCATGACCACCGGCCGGGCCGAACCTTGCGCCTTCAAACCGGCACGCCATTGCAGGGCCAGCGCTTTCGCCTCGGGTTGCGGCTTGACGTCGAATTTGAGGTTGCCTAAAACCGCCAAAACCTTGGCCCCCAAAGCCTGCAAGCGCTGGGCATCGGCATCCGATTGGGCAAAAACACCGCTCAAGCCCCGGTAAGCAGGCCCTGACAGGCTGGGCCAACGCTTTGCTGCTTGAAAGGATTTGTCATTCAAACGGGCATTGACCAGGTACAAGGGCACCGCTTGCTGTTGGCAGGCGCGGACCAAGGCGGGCCAGACTTCGGTTTCCATGAGCAGGCCACAACAGGGGCGGTGGTGCTTCAAAAAACGGCGCGTGGCCTCTGGCGTGTCCCAAGGCAACCAGACTTGCGCGTCACCGGGCAGCAGCAGCGCCTGGCCTTGCGCCCTGCCGGTGGCGGTGCTGTGGGTCAGCAACAAACGCATACCCGGAAGGCGCTGACGCAAGGCGTCGATCAACAGGGCTGCGGCGCGGGTTTCTCCCAAAGACACGGCATGCACCCACACCGCTCCGGCCTGCGCAGGCGGGGTGTCGTAATGCCCAAAGCGCTCAGGCACCTGCTGCAAATAGCCGGGCTCGGTGCGTCCACGCCGCTGCAATTTGCGGCGCAACAGGGGCTGCAAGGCCTGCATGAGCAGTGCGTAGCCGCCCAGCGTGAAGCTTTCCTGGAGGTGCTGCATGCGACGCCCCCACGCACTGAGCGGCTGGGCTCTGCCAGCCATCACCGGGTAAACAGCTGCGTGTACACGTCAGCAATGCCCTGGGCTTCTTTGGCCAGAGAAAATTGCGCGATCACCCGCTCACGCGCCGCCCGGCCCATGGCCAGCGCCTGGTCCTGATCGCGCAAGACCTTGAGCACCGCTTGCGCCAGGCCCGGGGCGTCACCGGGCTCCACCATCTCACCCGTCAGTCCGGGCACCGTGATCAAATCAAAAGCGCCGGTGCGCGAGCACACCAGGGCGCATTCCGCCGATGCGGCCTCGAACGGGGTCAGGCCAAAGGGCTCATAGCGCGGGCAGGCCACACACAGCAGGCAACGCTGGTACCACAGGTGGATATCGCTGGTCGGCAATTGCCCCAGAAAGATGATGCGCTCGCTCAGCCCTGCGGCAGCGATTTTGGCGATCAAGGCGTCCTGATACGCCTTGTGCTTGGGCAAGGCCATGCCGGTGATGACTGCCGTGGCGCCGGGCAATTGCGGCAGGGCTTCGATCATGGCGTCCACAAACACATCGGTGCCCTTGGTGGGCCGAATGCGGCCAAACACGCCAATGCCGTATTCACCCGGCAAGCCCGATTCCTTCCAGGCGGTGCGCTTGTCTGCCGGTGGCGAAAAACGTGACAGGTCAATGCCATGCGGCACCACCGCCGTGGTGTTGGGCACAAAGGCGGCGGCCTCTTGGGTGGTCGAAATAACCGCGTCCATTTTGGAGATCAACCAGCGAGGGAAAGCGCTGTGCAAATGCTTGGCCGCCGAGGTGAACACCAGCTTGATGGGCAGGCGCAAGACATCGCGCGCAAAAATGGCTGCCACCATTTCCGGATCACGGCGCACATGCCAGATGCGAAACGCCCGGCCCTCGGGCGGCTTGCGCGAGATTTTGATGGCCTCGCGCAAACTCATGCCGTCAATGCCGTTGGACATGCGCGTTCCGCAAAACCCCAGTCGCCATTGCTGCGCCTGCAAAGGCACCAGCGCATTGATGGTGGCCGACACGCCGGTGTAGCGCTCTTTCAAATTGAAAACGATGACCTCGGGGTCGGGGCTGAGCACGGAGCTGGCGGAATTCATGAGGAGAGCTTTCTGGAAGGAGGCGTGTTCAGTGCGCAGAGGCTTCGATCTGCGCATCGGGCTTGACCGAACGCAGCAGGGCCAGCATTTCGCCTTCGATGCGGTGCAGCGCCGCTTCGGTCTGGCCTTCAAAGCGCAGCACCAGCACGGGGGTGGTATTAGAGGCACGGATCAGGCCAAAGCCATCGGGCCAGTCCACGCGCAGCCCGTCGATGTCCGACACCTTGGCGGGCGCAGTGAAGGCGCTGGCCGCCTTGGCTTGCAGGGCGCGGGTCACGCTGTGCGGCTCGCCTTCGGCGCACTTCACATTCAACTCGGGCGTGCTGAAACTGGTGGGCAAGGCGTTGAGCACGGCGTTGGCATCCGGGCTCTTGCTGACGATTTCCAGCAAGCGGCAACCGGCGTAAGTGCCATCGTCAAAACCGTACCAGCGCTCCTTGAAGAAGATGTGTCCGCTCATCTCGCCGCCCAGCGGGGCCTGGCCGCCTTCGGCCTCAATCGCTTTCATCTTGGCCTTGATCAAGGAGTGGCCGGTTTTGTACATCAAGGCCTTGCCGCCAGCGGCCTCAATGGCCGGGGCCAGGCGCTGCGAGCACTTCACGTCAAACAAAATGGTGCCGCCGGGCACGCGGCTGAGCACGTCCTGGGCAAACAGCTGCATCTGGCGGTCGGGGTAAATGTTGTTGCCGTCTTGGGTCACGATGCCCAGGCGGTCGCCGTCACCGTCAAACGCCAGGCCCAACTCGGCCCCGGAGGTTTTCAGGGCGTTCATCAGGTCTTGCAGGTTTTCGGGCTTGCTGGGGTCGGGGTGGTGGTTGGGAAATTCGCCATCGACCTCGCTGAACAGCTCGATCACTTCGCAGCCCAGGGCGCGGAAAATGCCGGGCGCCGAGGCCCCTGCGATGCCGTTGCCCGAGTCCACCACGATCTTCATGGGACGGGCCAATTGGATGTCGCCCACGATGCGCTGGGTGTAGTCGGCCAGCACATCCAAATGCGACACGCTGCCACCGGCCTTGAGCTGCCAGGTTTCGGCTTCCATCATCTGGCGCAGGGCCTGGATTTCGTCGCCGTAAATGGCACGGCCCGCCAAGACCATCTTGAAGCCGTTGTAGTCCTTGGGGTTGTGACTGCCGGTGACCTGGATGCCGCTTTGGCAGGCGGTGTTGGCCGCAAAGTAGAGCATGGGCGTGGTGGCCATGCCGATGTCGATAACCTGTATGCCTGCGGCCACCAGACCGCGAATCAGCGCGGCCGACAAGCCAGGCCCGCTCAGGCGGCCATCACGCCCGACAGCCACCTGGGTCTGGCCCTCGGCCAGCGCTTGGGTGCCAAATGCCTTGCCCAGGCCTTCGGCCACTTGCTCGTTCAGCGTGGACGGCACCACGCCGCGGATGTCGTAGGCTTTGAAGATGGAGGAGGTGACTTGCATGGGATGAACCAATCAAAAGCCATCAGGCTTGGTTTATGAATTGAATGCGCATTGTAGGCGGCAAGGGCTGGCCAAACAGGGCATCACCATGGGTCCGAAAACAGCACAAACCCGCCGCTTGTGCACACCCGTTTGCCGATAACATGACCGTCAATGCGGCCCCTTCAAACTCCCCCACCCACACAAGCTGCCAGTGAATCAGGCCTGGACGCGCAGCGCTGTTACCAAGCCATGGCCGACAAGGATGCGGCGTGGGATGGGCTTTTTTTCACCGGTGTGACCTCCACCGGCATTTATTGCCGCCCGGTTTGCCGGGTGAAACTGCCCCGCCAAGCCAACTGCCGCTTTTTTGAAACAGCCGCTCAAGCCGAAGCGCAGGGCTTCAGGCCCTGCCTGCGCTGCCGCCCGGAACTGGCACCCGCACGTCGCTTTTGGTCCACCACCGACGCCCAGGCGGTGCTGGCCGAATGCGCGGCCCAACAATTGCAATCGGCCATTCAGCAAGGCCTCAAGCCGCCCAGCATGGCCGCATTGGCGGCGCAGCTGGGCGTGAGCGACCGGCACCTGAGGCGCCTGTTTTTGCGCCATTGGCAGGTCTCGCCCCTGCAATACCTGCAAACCCAAAGGCTGCTGCACGCCAAACAGTGGCTGCAAGACAGCCCCCTGTCGGTGGCCCATGTGGCGCGTGCCAGTGGCTTTGGCTCGGCCAGGCGCCTGTACGCCGCATTTGCCCAGCACTACCAACTCAGCCCGGGGCAACTTCGAACCACAAGCGTGCAGCAGCGCAAGGCCCCCCAGCCCGGCACCGCGCTGGTTTTGCACTACCGCCCGCCTTGTCAAATCGCCACGCTTTGGCAGTTTCTGAGAGACCGCAGCTTGAGCGGCATGGAAAGCTGGGAGGGCCAAGGCCCGGACGCCGTGTTGCGCAGGACGGTGCGCTGTCCCCATGCAAGCCACGCCATCACCGGCTGGCTGGAACTGCGCTGGGACCGCACGCAAGCCGTGGTGCACCTGCTTGCCAGCGCCTCATTGGACCCCGTGTTGCCCCAGGTGGTGGCGCAGGTGCGGGACTGGCTGGACCTGGACGCCGAGCCCGCCCGCATCGCACAGGTCATTGGGCGTGATTTTCCGCAAGCCCTGGGCCAACGTCTGCCCGGCTGTCTGGATGGTTTCGAGCTGGCCGTGCGGGCCATTTTGGGCCAGCAAATCAGCGTCAAAGCCGCCCGCACGCTGGGGCAAAGGCTGGTCAACACACTGGGCGAGCCCTGCAACACCCCCTGGCCCGAGCTGAACCGCACGTTTCCCAGCCCGGCCACTTTGGCGCGAGAAGAAAACGCCGCACACATGGGCAGCCTGGGCTTGGTGCGTCAACGTCAAAAAGCCATACAGGCCCTGGCGCGGGCGGTCGAATCGGGCAGCCTGGACCTCAGCCGCCAAGCCAAACTGGAGCCCACCTTGCAGGCGCTCATGGCCTTGCCCGGCATCGGCCCCTGGACGGCGCACTACATCGCCATGCGCGCCCTGCGCTGGGCAGACGCCTGGCCCGTGCAGGACGTGGCCTTGCAAACCGCCTTGGGCGTGCGTCAGCACCCGCGTCCCACCCAAGCCCTGGAAGCCTTGGGCCAGGCCTGGCGGCCCTGCCGCAGCTATGCCCTGATCGCGGCCTGGCAGCGCTCGGCCCCTCAACCCGAGCGATCCGATCACCCCGAGCCCCACAACCAGAACCACAACCACCCCGCACCATGACACCCCTGTTGACCCAACAATGGAACAGCCCCTTGGGGCCGATGATCCTGGCCGCTTCAGACTTGGGCCTGTGCGGCGTCTGGTTTGAAGGCCAGCGGCATGGCCCCAGCGATGAACGCCTGCGCGGCTGGACAAGCGTCACCGCACACCCGCTGCTGCAAGACGCCTGCGCGCAATTGCAGGCCTATTTCGCAGGCGATCTGAACCGCTTTGATCTGCCACTGGACCTGTCGGCCGGCACCGCATTCCAGCAATCGGTTTGGCGGGCTTTGCTGGGCATCCCGTCTGGCCAAAGCCAAAGTTATGGCGGCCTGGCCCGGCAGCTGAGCAACCCCAAGGCAGTCCGGGCGGTGGGCGCTGCCGTGGGGCGCAACCCGGTGAGTATCATCGTGCCCTGTCACCGCATCCTGGGCGGCGATGGCCAGCTCACGGGCTATGCAGGCGGGCTGTGGCGCAAACAGGCGCTGCTCCAACTTGAAGGCCACCCCATCGCCCTGCCCTCCTCTGCTTCCCTCTTTCCTGAATGACCACTTCTCACGCCAAAGGCTGGCTGGCCGACTTTTTGATTCTGTCGGCCATCTGGGGCTCGTCCTTTTTGTTCATGCGCATGGCGGCCATCGAATTGGGTGCCTTGCCCACCGCCGCCATTCGGGTGGCCATTGCCGCTGTTTTTTTGCTGCCTATCATGCTGGCCAAAGGGCACTGGGCTGAGCTGCGCCGTCATTGGAAACCCGTGCTGTTTGTGGGCGCACTCAACAGCGGCATTCCGTTTGCCCTGTATTCGTTTGCGGTCATGCACATCACCACGGGTTTTTCATCCATCTTGAACGCCACCGTGCCTTTGTTTGGCGCAGTGGTGGCCTGGCTCTGGCTGGGCGACAAGCCCAGCCTGTCACGCACCGTGGGTCTGGCCATCGGTTTTGGCGGCGTGGTGCTGCTGGCCGGTGGACAGGCCAGCTTCAAACCCAACGCCTCGGGCATAGCCCCCGCATGGGCGGTGCTGGCTTGTCTGGCGGCCACCACCTGCTATGCGCTGGCGGCCAGCTTCACCAAAAAACACATCCCCAGCCTGCCCCCGCTGGTCACCGCCACCGGCAGCCAAATCGGGGCCACCTTGGCTTTGCTGTTGCCAGCGCTGTGGTGGCGCCCCGACCACTGGCCCAGCGCCTCGGTCTGGTGGTCCTTGATCACCGTTGGCGTGCTGTGCACCGGCGTGGCCTACATCCTCTATTTCAGACTCATCGAAGTGGCGGGGCCAGCACGCGCTTTGACGGTCACGTTTTTGGTGCCCGTCTTTGCCATCGCTTACGGCGTGCTGTTTCTAGGCGAAACCGTCACCGCCTGGATGCTGCTGTGCGGCGCGGTGATTTTGCTGGGCACATCACTGTCCAGCGGGCTGGTCAAACTGCCGGGGCGTTGAGCGGGGGGCCATGCATTTGTAGGTCGGCGGCTTCAGCCCCGACATGGGGCCTTCGCAAAACCAACAACGTCGGACTCTGCGAGTGCCGACCTACGGGGCGTGGTGCGTGGCCTGAGGCTTCGAGCCTGACATGAACATTTTCACGGGCTGTCCGCGCTGCACATCGCGGGCGCGCAACTGGCCGCAGCCGCCGTCCACATCCTGCCCTGCGGATTGGCGCAGTTTGGTCAGCACACCACGCTGGTGAAGGGTGCGGGCGATGTCGGCGGCGCGTTCCCAACTCGGCCGGGCATAAGGCAGATCGGGCACTGCGTTGTAGGGGATCATGTTCATCAGCGCGTATTTGCCTTTCAGCAAACGCACAATGCCTTCGACCTCTTCGGCGCTGTCGTTGACGCCTTCGATCAAGGTCCATTGGTACTGGATCGGATAGCCCGTCGCGCGGGCATAAATCTCACCGGCTTCCACCAAATCTTGTGGGTCAAAGCGCGGGGCTCGCGGCAGCAGCTGACCTCGCAAATCGGCACGCGTGGTGTGCAGAGACAAAGCCAAGGCAGGCTTGACGCGGCCTTGCGGCAAACGTTCGAACACGCGTGCATCGCCCACCGTGGAAAACACCAGATTCTTGTGCCCGATATTGCCCACCGTGCCCAGCAGGTCGATGGCGTCCATCACCGCATCCAGGTTGTGCGAAGGCTCTCCCATGCCCATGAAGACCACTTTTTTAACGGGCCTGAGCATGCGGGCCAAAGCGACCTGCGCCACGATCTCCGCACTGCCCACCTGGCGAATCAGGCCTTCACGGCCGGTCATGCAAAACACACAGCCCACTGCGCAACCGACCTGGCTGGAAACACACAAGCCATCGCGCGGCAGCAGCACGCTTTCCACCGTCTGGCCGTCTTGCAGACCCACCAGCAAGCGCGCCGAGCCATCTTGAGCCGGGTGCTGTTCGCGCAAGGTGACCAAGGCTGCGAGGGCCTCACTCAAAGCAGGCAGCGCCTCACGCACCGCCGTGGGCATGAAGCTTTCCAGCGGCCTGCGCCCACTGTTTTGCGGTTTGGCTTGGGTCCACAGACGCAGCACGCGCTGCTCGTGCCGCTCGTTGGCGCCCAGGGCACGCAAATGGACCCGAATGTCCTGAATGCTGTGGAAGTTCATCAGTAATGCGGCGGAATCTCGTCACGCAAATTGCGCACTTCAGCGCCACCGCCCGACTCGGGCAGCCGCTCGCGCATCTGGCGCAGTTCCTGAATGAGCGCGTCAATTTGCTGCTGCTGGCGGTACACCTGCGCATTGAGCTGGTCCAGCAGGTCTTCGGTAAAGCCCGCCTTGATTTCCAGATCAACCAGGCGGTTTTCAATAGGGGTGGGTATGTCCATGGGCTGTATTGGACCTGATTTTTTGACGCACGCAGAGGTTACGCCAAAAGTGTCGGACTCTGCGAGTACCGACATACGGGGGCCGTGTATTTGCCGGTCAAAGCCCCTGACATGGGCGCCCTGCCAAGTTGATACAATCCGCGCATCGCCGAGTTAACTGAACTACTTGCAGGGCGATTCACAAATTCTGCTAAAGCGTTCGCCAGGCTCCGGGTTTTCAGGGTCGGCAACGCCGACAAACCTTTGAAAACAGGAGCCTTTTTCATGTCCAACGACTACCTCTTTACTTCCGAATCCGTCTCGGAAGGCCACCCCGACAAAGTCGCCGACCAGATCTCTGATGCGATCCTGGACGCCATCTTTGCGCAAGACCCTCTGAGCCGCGTGGCCGCCGAAACCCTGACCAACACCGGCCTGGTCGTGTTGGCTGGTGAAATCACCACGCAAGCCAATGTGGATTACATCCAGGTGGCGCGTGACACCATCAAACGCATCGGCTATGACAACACCGACTACGGCATCGACCACAAAGGCTGCGCTGTGTTGGTGGCTTATGACAAGCAGTCCAACGACATCGCCCAGGGCGTGGACCACGCGTCCGACGACTTTTTGAACATTGGCGCGGGTGACCAGGGCCTGATGTTTGGCTTCGCCTGCAGCGAAACACCCGAGCTGATGCCCGCCCCGATTTACTACGCCCACCGCCTGATGGAGCGCCAGGCCCAGCTGCGCAAAGATGGCCGTCTGCCCTTCTTGCGCCCCGACGCCAAGAGCCAGGTGACCATGCGTTATGTGGACGGCAAACCCCACAGCATCGACACCGTGGTGCTGTCCACCCAGCACAGCCCCGACCAGTCGGAAACCGCCACCAAGATGAAGGCCAGCTTCACCGAAGCCATCATCGAAGAGATCATCAAGCCCGTGCTGCCCAAAGAGTGGCTGCAAGACACCAAATACCTGATCAACCCCACAGGCCGCTTCGTCATTGGCGGCCCCCAGGGTGACTGCGGCCTCACGGGTCGCAAAATCATTGTGGACACCTACGGCGGCGCTTGCCCCCACGGTGGTGGCGCGTTTTCGGGCAAAGACCCGTCCAAAGTGGACCGCTCGGCCGCTTACGCTGCTCGCTATGTGGCCAAGAACATCGTGGCCGCTGGTCTGGCCACCCAGTGCCAAGTGCAGGTCGCTTACGCGATTGGCGTGGCACGCCCCATGAACATCACCGTCAACACGGCAGGCACTGGCGTGATCGCTGATGACAAGTTGTCTGCCATGGTGGCCGAACACTTTGACCTGCGCCCCAAAGGCATCATCCAGATGCTGGACCTGCTGCGCCCCATCTACAGCAAGACCGCAGCCTACGGCCACTTTGGCCGTGACGAGCCTGACTTCACTTGGGAACGCACGGATCGCGCAGCCGCCTTGCGTGCGGCCGCCGGGCTGTAAACAGACGCGTGTGTGGGCCGGTGTGTGAAGTCGCTCACACACCTTGCCAGCACCAGCCGCTTTCTGAAAGGATCGCGGCTTTTTTTGCGGCTTTTCCTGAACAATGCACGTCTGCCCATCACACAGGACATGCCATGTTCAAAGACCGACTGGATGCCGCGCAGCAATTGGCGCACGCGCTGATTGGATATCGCGGTCAACACCCCCTGATTCTGGCCATTCCCCGAGGGGCGGTGCCCATGGGGCAATGGATCGCCCGGCAACTGGGGGGCGAGCTGGACGTGGTGTTGGTGCGCAAATTGCGCGCGCCTCATCAGGATGAACTGGCCGTGGGCGCCATGGATGAACACGGCAACGCCTTCATCGCCCCGTGGGCGCATGAAGTGGGCGCCGACGCCGCCTATCTGGACCTTGAAAAAGCCCGTCAGATGCACACCCTGCGCCAGCGCCGGGCCTTGTACACGCCAGTGCGCACACCGATTGATCCAAAGGGCCGCCTGGTCATCGTGGTGGACGACGGTCTGGCCACCGGCGCCACGATGCTGGCGGCCCTCCAGGCCGTGCGCCGGCAGGCACCTGCCAAATTGGTGTGCGCCATTCCCGTGGCCAGTGCACACGCGCTGCGCCAAGTGCGTGCGCTGGCAGACGACACCATTTGCCTGTCCACGCCCGACGACTTTCAGGCCGTGGCACAGTTTTACAGGCACTTTCCCGCAGTGGAAGACTCAGAGGCTGTGGCCGTGCTGAGGGAGCACTTGCCGCCACAGGTCTGATGGACATTCGCTCACAGGTTCGGCCCGGTGAAGAGTTCAACATCTAAAGAGGTTGTCAATGGCATCAGCCCCGACATGGGCCTGTCCCGCAGCAATCAAACGTCGGACCTGAGGGTGCCAACCTACGGGGAGGGTGAGCATTCGTAGGTCGGAGGCGTCAGCCTCGACGTAGGGCCTGTGCCGCAATGAACAATTGAACGCGTCTGTGTGACATTGGAATTCAGTTTTGTATCATCGCCCGATGCAAGCCAACCCTTCCAACGAACAGACGCCCCCTTTGCGACAGCTTTTGCTGGTGGAGGACAACCCGCTTTTTGCCGAGCAGATCACCGATGCCATGCGCGGTCTGCCAGACCGTTGGAACGTGCTGGAATTCAGCGAAGGTCTGCAGGCCAAAGCATTTGTCGGCGTGGCGCTCAAGCCTTTTGACCTGGCGCTGATCGATCTGGGCTTGCCCGATGTCAGTGGTATTGAAGTGATCCGCGCTTGCCGTGAACACTTTGCCGACATGCCCATTGTGGTGATTTCGGTGGTCGCTTCGGAAACGGCCGTACTGGCGGCCATCGAGGCCGGTGCCAACGGCTATATCCTGAAAGACGAATCCATCGAAGAAATCACCAAGGGGATCGAGCAAGTGCTCAAAGGGGTGTATCCCCTGAGCCCCCGACTGGCGCGCTATTTGTTCAAGCACCTGTCGGTCTGCAGCGAAAAGCCAGAGGAACGTCAACCCGTGAAGCTCTCACCCAGAGAGCATGAAACCTTGCAAGGGCTTGCGCAGGGCCTGAGCTACGAGCAGGTGGCCGAAAGCATGGGGGTGACGCTGTCAACGGTGCAGTCCAATGTGCGCAGCCTGTACCGCAAGCTGAATGTGAAATCGCAATCCCAGGCGGTGAGCATGGCGCGCAGCTACCAATTGCTTTGAGTCTTACGTTGAATCGGTTTGCGCCGCCATCCAAACATGCGGCACCTGCAAGATCACTTCGACCCCGGGGTGACGCTCAATCAGCTGGAACTTGCCGCCGATCTCGCGCGCCCGGTACTGCATGTTGTTCAGGCCGCGCCCCCGAACCTTGGGCAGTTGCAGGCCATGTCCGTCGTCACGCACCGAGACCGTGAGCACATCGGTGGGGGCATCGTAGTGCGCTGAAAACCACACATTCTGTGCGCGGGCATGCTTGAAGGCATTGTTGAAGGCTTCTTGAATCAGGCGCAGGGTTTGCAAAATTTGGCGTTGCGGCAAGGCAGGCAAACCCGCCAATTGGCTGTCCCAATGCAGCCGAGGACCGTTGCCAGAAAACCGACGCTCGAGTCGGTGACGCAAGTCAATCAGCGCCTCGTCCAGGGTGATGTGCAGTTGCCCCAATGTATCCACCACCAAATGCAAATCGGCCGTGATTTCGTGCAGAAACTGGGGGAATTCCTCGGGCCGAATGCGGCCCTTTTCGGCCAGCATGCGCACGCCCGCCAACTGCGAACCGAATCCATCGTGCATGTCGCGCATGAGTTGTTCGCGCTCTTGCAGTCGGGACTGTTCGAGTTGCTGTTTGAGCAAGGTGGCACGCGCACTTTCGGCTTCGCGCTTGGCATACACCATGGCGGTCTGGTCGATCAGGACCCCCTCGTAGAGCACTGCCCCGTCGGGCAAGGTTCGCGCCACGGCTTCGGTGCTGACCCAGCGCATCTCGCCACTGAAATGAGAAATCCGGAACTCCATGCTGAATGTGTCACGCTGATCCACAGAGCGGGTGATGAGCTGCCGCCAGGCAGCCCAATCGTCCACATGCAAAATGTCGAGCAGAGGTTGAGGATCGGCCAGAATGCTTTGACGGTCCAGCCCGGTCAGCTCCAAAAACCGTTGACTGACAAATAGAAATTTCCCTCGCTTGACACCCGGGCGATAGACCAGGGTGTAGGTGCCCACCGGAATGTTTTCCGTGACCTCATACGCCATGCGTTCTGCGGCACGCATCTCCAGCAGCTCACGGTCAATGCGCGACTGCTTGAGCGCTGTCGCCAGATTGCGAAAGAGCAAGGTGCCCATGGTCATGAGCATGGCACTGTAGGTGTAGGGAAACAGGAATCCCCCCTCAAAGTCGGCCCGGCCTGTCAGCCGCAGCCAATCGACCATGCCCGACAAGACCAAGATCAGCGCCATGCCAATGGTGATGAGCTTGATGGGATTGCGCGACTGAATGGCCCATCGAACCGAGACCACCAACAAGACCATGGCTGCAAGGAAAAAGGGCAGGAAAAAGGCAATCATCACGGGGCGATGGTTGCCACTGAGCCCCAGCAACATGGGCCCCACCACGGCAAAACCCACCAAGACCAGCACCATCCAGCGGCGCAATTTGTCAAACAATGACAGCATGGTGAGCAAGCCCATGGGGGTAGCCACCAGGCGTGACGAAAACACCATCCAAGTGAACACATCCACACTGACCACAGGGTTGCTCACCGTCAGGTTCAGCAAACTCAGCGCATGGGCGATGGCGGCAATCCCAAACCAAAGGTAAGCAGATTCTTTGCGCAACACCAAGCTCACCGCCAGTGACAAAAACCCCAGGACAGCACTGACCCATGCCAGGCCGCTCAGAAATTCGCTCTTGAGCCATTGAGACATCCAAAAAGCGCCGTCATGCAGCTCAACCAGATCCCCCACCTGAACTTTGGACAAACCATTCATTTGCCGCTCTGTGGCATAGATCTCCACTTCGATGATGTTGTCACCGGCATACCAAAGCCCGGGCGGTGGAGCAAACAGATTGACTTTGTGCAAACAACGCAGCTCTTCCAATTGGCCTTGGTCACAACTGTGGGAGAACTGGCCATTGATGTAGAGCGCGCCGGACAAGCTCATTTTGTTGACAAAAACCCCCAACTGCGTGGGTGGCAATTGCGACAAGGGCAAGGTCATGCGATAGCGCACACGGCTGCCTGCGGGCAAATAATCCTGTGGCTCCAGAATATGGGGCAGTGTCACCTCGCGGCGCCCGGCCAAGCTGCTCAACTCGGCTTTGTCAATGACCCATGTATGGGGTGCAGTGGCCCCTACCGCGTGACTGAATGTGGCGCCCCCAAGAAAGATCAGCAGCCAGGCCATGCAGCCTGCCAGGCGGCGCAGCGCATGACTTGGCCAGGGAACGAGGGCTTGTGAAACATCCATGCCCTGGATGGTAGCGCCTGTGCCCTGAGCAGATGCAACACCCCTGCACTCTCTCAGACCCCGAATTCGATGCGAACCTTCTTCTCCAGCTCTTGGACAGGCAAAGAGGTCAAGTCCAGTGAATGCCTGAGCGAGATGATTTTTTGAACGCCAGGGTCCAATTGCGACAACAGCTCCCCCATGAAGGGATCGGATGCAAACAAAACCAGATCGTGCACGCGGTGCGCCAACACAGCCTCTCGCAGCCACAGCGCCAATTGGTGTGCAAATTCAAGTCGTTCGCGGTGCTTGGGATCCATGCGCGGTGCCAGCCCTGTGCGACCGCCCATCGAATGACCCAAAGGTGCCCTTTCCAGCTCGCTGGCCAGCATGCTGCCCTCCGGGTGCATCCAGTCGGCCAGTTCGATCAATGGCGCCAACAAGCTGGTGCGTTCAAACAATCGGGCCACGGAGGCGTTGGCCGTCAAAATCCAGTGCTTTTGAGCCATATCGGCAGCCTTTCAACCAAAAGTTTCAAACTTGAATTTTTCGGGCTCAGGGCTTGTGGGTCAATTGATCAAGGGGTCTATACCCTTGATCGAACCTTCACCAGCGAACGCAACTGAGGCCCCCTTCGCCCGTGACGTGAGCCGTTTCATCGGAACGTTTTCATGGCCCCATTTGGGGCGACTGGGCCTGAGGGCAGCACATCCATCCAGGCAACGCCCAACACCACAGGCCGATGCTTGAGCGCATGAAAAAAAGGCTGCCAGGACTTTCGCCCTTGCAGCCTTTGTATCCAGAGGCCACTGCGCGCAGTGGCTCCGCCATGCGACTTATTTGCCGCCTGGGATCTTGCCTTCCACGCCCTTGACGTAGAACATCACGCCGCCCAGGAACTTGTCGTCGGCCACCGCGTCTTTGGCCAGCATTTCCTTACCGGCTTGGTCCACGATCGGGCCCTTCCAGATGGAGAAGCTGCCGTCTTTCAGACCGGCTTTGATCTCAGCGATTTTCTTTTGTGTGTCTTCTGGCACGTCAGTGGCCACGTTGACCATGTCGATCGCACCTTCTTTCACGCCCCACCAGGAAGCCTGATTACCGTTCCACTTGCCTTCCAGGGCTTCACCCACGGCCTTCACGTAGTAAGGGCCCCAATTGATCACGGCCGAACCCAAGTGGGCCTTGGGGCCGTAGGCGGTCATGTCGGAGTCCCAGCCGAAGGCACGCTTGCCCATTTTCTCGGCGGTCTGCAGCACAGCCGACGAATCGGTGTTTTGCATCAGCACGTCCGCGCCGCCGTTGATCAGCGAAGTGGCGGCTTCGGTTTCTTTCGGTGGGTTGAACCACTCGTTCACCCAGACCACCTTGGTCTTGATCTTGGGGTTGACCGACTGCGCACCCATGGTGAAGCTGTTGATGTTGCGCACCACCTCAGGGATTGGGATCGAAGCCACCACGCCCAGCGTGTTGGTCTTGGTCATCTTGCCCGCGATCACACCCGCCATGTACGCGCCTTCGTAGGTGCGGCTGTCGTAAGTGCGCATGTTCTCGGCGGTTTTGTAGCCGGTGGCGTGCTCGAACTTCACGCCCTTGTTGTCAGCTGCCACTTTGAGCATGGGCTCCATGTAACCAAAAGTGGTACCAAAAATCAGCTTGTTGCCTTGGGCAGCCATGTCGCGGATCACGCGCTCGGCGTCAGCGCTTTCTGGCACTTTTTCAACGAAGGTGGTGACCACTTTGTCGCCGAAGGCTTTTTCGATTTCCTTGCGGCCGTTGTCGTGCGCAAAGGTCCAGCCGCCGTCGCCCACAGGGCCCACATAAGCAAACGCAATCTTCAGGGGCTCGGCCTTGGCAGGCGCAGCAGCCGGGGCTTCAGCCTTGGGGGCTTCTTCTTTTTTGCCACAGCCGACCAGTGCGGCGGCTGCCACAGCGGTCAGGGCCACCATCTTGACGATGGAGCGCTTGGAGATGTCTGTCATGTCAGGTCCTTTTGAACAGGGTTACAGGGGTTGAAAAAACACAATTATGAACCGGGATAAAACGGTTTACCCAGCGAGGCCGGCATGTTCACGCGAATCCAGGTCGGGTTACGCGAGATTAGGGCCAACACCACGATGGTGGCGATGTAGGGCAGTGCCGTGAGCAACTGGCTGGGCACTTGCACGCCCACCCCCTGCAAATGGAACTGCAGCATGGTCACACCACCAAACAGGTAAGCACCCAGCAAGACCCGTGCCGGTCGCCATGTGGCAAAGGTGGTCAGCGCCAGCGCAATCCAGCCCTTGCCCGCCACCATGCCCTCGACCCACAGCGGGGTGTAAATCACCGAGATGTAAGCCCCAGCCAGTCCGCACAGTGCGCCCCCAGCCACCACCGCTGCCAAACGAATGCGGCGCACCGGGTAGCCCAAAGCGTGTGCCGAAGCGGGCGATTCGCCCACCGCCCGCAGCACCAAACCGGTGCGGCTTTTGTACAGGAACCAAATCAGGGCCAAAACCAGTGCCATCGCCCCATAAACGAGCGGGTGCTGTTTGAACAAGGCGGGCCCCACCAGCGGAATGTCGGCCAGATACGGCACCGCAAAATGGGGCCGGTCCGGTAGCTTTTCTTTCACATAGCCAATGCCCACAAAGGCAGAAAAACCCACGCCAAACAGACTCAGCGCCAGCCCTGTGGCGTATTGGTTGGTGCCCAACCAAATGACCAGCACCCCAAAAATGGCCGCCAACACTGCGCCAGCGCCCATGCCCGCCGCAAAGCCCAACCAGTCGTTGCCGGTGTGTACGACGGCAGCAAAGCCCGCGATGGCCGCGCACAGCATCATGCCCTCGGCCCCCAGGTTCACCACCCCGGCTTTTTCATTGATCAGCAAGCCCAAAGCGGCAATGGCCAGCACCGTCCCCGCGTTCAGGGTGGCTGCGATCAGCAATGCATACGACTCCATCACACGCCCCCTTTCTTGACCGCTACCCAGCGCAGACGGTAGGCCACCAGCGTGTCACACGCCAACAAACAAAACAGCAGCAAACCCTGGAATACACCCGTGATCGACTTGGGCAGGCCCAGGCGCGATTGCGCCAACTCGCCGCCGATATAGAACATGCTCATCAGTACGGCCGACAGCACCATGCCGGCCGGGTGCAAGCGCCCGACAAAGGCCACGATGATCGCGGCAAAACCGTAGCCTGCAGGCACATAGGGCGTCAGCTGCCCAATGGGCCCAGCCACCTCCAAAGCGCCCGCCAAACCCGCTGCGCCGCCCGAGACCATGAGCGCCACCCACAGCGCCTTGCGCGAAGAAAAGCCCGCATACCGCGCCGCATCAGGGGCCAATCCGCCCACCTGCTGGGCAAAGCCCGCCCGGGTGCGGAACAAGAACACCCACAGCAAGCCGGCACCCACCAGCGCCAAGAGCAAGCCCACGCTCACGCGCGAACCGCTCATCAAACGCGGAATCTGCGTGACCGCCTCGAAGGTTTTGGACTGCGGAAAATTGAAACCCGCCGGGTCTTTCCAAGGGCCATAAACCAAATAGCTCAGCACCATGTCGGCCACGTACACCAGCATCAGGCTGACCAAAATTTCACTGGCATTGAAGCGGTCGCGCAGCAGCGCCGTGATGCCCGCCCACAGCATGCCGCCCAGCACGCCCGCCAGCAACACGGCCAACACGATCCAGCGGCCCGTGTCTTTGTCGGCCAACAAGGCCACGCCCCCGGCGCACACCGCGCCAATGACAAACTGCCCCTCGGCCCCGATGTTCCAGACGTTGGACCGAAAACACACCGACAAACCCAAAGCAATGACCAAGAGCGGCGTGGCCTTGACCATCAGCTCGCCCAGGGCGTAGCTGGTTTTGATGGGCTCCCAAAAAAACATCTGCAGACCACGCACCGGGTCTTTGCCCAGCGCCATGAACAGCACCACACCCAGCAGCACGGTGAGCACCAGCGCCAGCAGGGGCGAGGCATAAGTCCACAGGCGCGAAGCTTGGGGACGGGGTTCAAGCCGCAGCATGTTGGGCTCCTTGTTGGGCAGTCGCGGCAGAAACGGCAGAAACGGAATCTGGCCACAAGCCGCTCATCCACTCGCCAATGCGCTCCACCGTGGCCTCGGCCCGCACCACCGAAGGGGACAAGCGCCCCTTGGCGATCACATGCAATCGGTCAGACAACTCGAACAATTCTTCCAACTCCTCACTCACCACCAGCACCGCACAACCCGCGTCGCGCAGCGCCAAAATCTCGGCGCGAATCTGCGCCGCCGCGCCCACGTCCACACCCCAAGTGGGTTGCGAGACGATGAGCAGCTTGGGAGCCGCGCTGATTTCGCGCCCCACAATGAACTTTTGCAAATTGCCGCCCGACAGCGACTGCGCGGCGGCATCCGGGCCAGACGCTTTGACCTTGAAGCGATCGATGATGCTGCGGGCCTGATCGGCCAGCGCCCCCATGCGTACCCAGCCGCCCGCGCCCACGGCCTCGCTGCGTGTGAGCAACAGGTTTTGCGACAGGCTGAGCGAAGGCACAGCGCCCCGGCCCAAGCGCTCTTCGGGCACAAAATGCAGACCCATCTGCCTGCGCGGCACCGGCCCCAAAGCCGCCACCGCCTGGCCCGCAAGGCTCACACTGGCCGCGCTACACTGCACGCCCGCCCGGGTGTCTTCACCCGACAAAGCCCACATCAGCTCTCTTTGGCCATTGCCCGACACCCCGGCCAGGCCCACCACCTCGCCTGCACGCACCTGCAGGCTGATGCCGTCCAGGTCCACGCCAAACGGGTCTTGCCGCGTGAGGCTCAGGCCCCGCACCGACAAGACCACCTCACCCGGCGCACGCGCCACGTGCTGCAAGGCCGGGGGCTCGGCGCCGATCATCAAGCGGCTGAGCGAGGCGTTCGTTTCTTCACGCGGATCGCACACGCCCGTGAGCTTGCCGCCGCGCAGCACGGTGCAGGCACTGCACAACGCCCGGATCTCGTGCAGCTTGTGCGAGATGTACAAAATGCTCACGCCCTGGCTGACCAGCTTGTGCAAAACCACAAACAATTTCTCCACCGCTTGCGGCGTCAACACCGAAGTGGGCTCGTCCAAAATCAAGAGCTTGGGCTCGGTCAGCAAGGCTCGGATGATCTCCACCCGCTGCATCTCGCCCACGCTCAGGGTGTGCACCGGGCGCTCGGGCTCCAGGTCCAGGCCGTATTCGCTGGCCTTGGCCACGATGCGCTCGGTCACTTCGGCCAGGCTCAGCGACTTGTCCAGACCCAGCCAGACGTTTTCGGCCACGGTGAGCGTGTCAAATAAGCTGAAGTGCTGAAACACCATGCTGATGCCCAGCTTGCGCGCTTCTTGCGGGTTGCGGATATTGACCGGCTGGCCGTTGAACACCACCTGGCCTTCGTCGGGTTTGACCGAGCCGTAAATGATTTTCATCAGGGTGGATTTGCCCGCGCCGTTTTCGCCCAGCACAGCATGGGCCTGGCCGGGCATCACGGTCAGCGACACGTCCTGATTGGCCACCACGCCCGGGTAGCGTTTGGTGATGCCTTGCAAAGACAAAAGGGGTGTGGTCATGTCTGTGGGTGTTCTTGTTGGTTTTGTCGTCAGGAAGATTCAGGCAGCTGTCGGGGGCGACAACTGCAAAGCGCTGATTTTCACCTGTTCTCGCAGCCAACGGGCCGCCTCGGCGTTGTGGCTGCGTTCGTGCCAAAGCTGGTAATAGACCATCTTGGGAAAAGGCACCGGGCATGGCAGCAAGGCCAAGCCCGAAGGCAGGTCGCCCTCGAGAAAGCGCTGGCAGTAGTGTCGCCCTGTGGTCAGCACAAGCAAACTCGATGCCACCATGCGCGGCATCAGGCCAAAGTGGGCGCAGCGTGCGGCAATGTGGCGCGACAGGTTCAGACGGTCCAGGTGTTCGTCGATCACGCCGCGCCAACCCGGATAGGCCGGCATAGGCGCAATGTGCTCGCAGGCCAACCAGTCTTCTTGCGTCCAGCCCCGGCGCACCGCTGGATGCTTGCTGCTGACGAGACACATGATGTCGTCTTCAAACAACTGGGCGCGGTGCAGCTCCTCGCTGGGCTGAGCCCAGTTGCCAATCACCACGTCGATCAGGCCCTGGCCCAGATCGTGCGCGTATTGGGCCTGCGCCGACAAGGCATGCACCTCGACCCGGCAGCCCGGCGCCAATGACTTGATGCGGGCCATGACCGAGGGCAAAAACAGCGGGTCCAGCGTGTCGCTGGCGGCAATGCGAAATGTCTCTTGCGCGTGGGCCGGATCAAACGCCCGAGCGGGCGAAAACAAATTTTCGGCCGATTGCAAGATTTGCGTGACAGGCCCCAGCATGCGCAAGCCCACATCGGTGGGCACCATGCCGGTGCCCGAACGCACCAGGATCGGGTCACCCGTCAGCTCGCGCAGGCGCTTGAGCGCCACCGACACAGCCGGCTGCTGCTGGCCCAGGCGCATGGCGGTTTTGGAGACACTGCGTTCGGTGAGCAAGGTGTGAAGGGTACGAATGAGTTGAAGGTCGATCTTGTCGAAAAGATGCGGCTGCTTCATATGAAAACCCAGATAGACCTTATGCCTTGGCGCACGCACATTTCAGGGTTAACCCTGGAATATTTGGTAAACATCCATGCTATTGGATTGCTCAGGCCCATGGCTTTGTCCCTGTTTTTCTCAGTGTTAGTCAGCACCGTTGTCAACCCGAAATGCTGTTGGAATGCAGGCGAATGTAACACTTGCGATTGTGATGAATCGCAGTCCAAGCTGAGCGCTGTCATTAGACACGCCAATACCGCAGACAGTGTCTGCGCAATTGCCGTCACCTGTTGGCTCCAAAAAATTGATCCCCAAAAAAAAGGCACCGTCTGGTGCCCAAATACCTTGAAGAAAAAACGGATTTCCACTTTTAATCCTATCCGGTGCCGAGCGCATACAAACGCTTGGCACCGGCATCGGATCAATGATCAGAAGTTGTATTTCAGTGAGTAAATCAACCCATCAGACAGGCCAACGGTCCCCAACTTGTTGTAAGCGTATCGGTAGGAGATGCCAGCCGTTGCCTGTTTATTGATGTTGTAGAAAGCACCGATACCACCGTTGTGGCCAACCGAACTGCCTGTCACTCGGTTTCCGTTGCCATCTGCCATAACCAAAAATGGATCCTTACGACCAAACTCGGTATCGTGCCACCATGACAAACGAACGTTTTTATCCAAGACCTGAAGGGGGTAAGAGGCGGTAAAGCCAATCATGCCGCCATTGGCCTTGCCACTGACATTGGTCTTGTACTCATTGCGAAAAGCGACGAAAGGCTTGATGCTGAGCTTGCCAGCCGAAACATCGGTCCCCAAGCCAAGCATGCGATCTTGATCGGTGAAACCATTGTCATTGAAGTTGTAAAACCGGCCATAAAGCATCACCGGCAGACCACTCACTTCGGCCATCTTGTAGCGACCGACCAACTTAAAGGCAGTGCGACTGTCTCGTGCTGGATCTGCCGCATTGTTTGGATCCTTGCCAGGGTTTTCGAAATCGATGAAGCCATAGATGTCACCCCAGTTCCCGCCTATGCCGCCTTCAATTTCCATGTAAGGGAAGCTCTTTTTCTTGCCCAAGCCGCTGTGACTTGTTTTGCTGACGGTCTTGTCGGTCCAATCCAAATACTGCACGCCGACATTGGCAAATGCATAGTCGGCTGCAGCATATTGGGGAGTGGCATAAGCTGCTACAGCCAGGCCACACACCGCCATGACGCGTCCCAGAGTAACCGGACGGCCTACCGCTGTATTTAATAATTTCGATTGCATGATGTCTCCTTCAGAGGTTAGTGGGGGCGTGACTGATCCTCGGGTGCCCCCGTTGATGAAATTACAAAAATGGAAAACTAGATGCCGTAAGGCACCCACACGTTTTTGATCTGGCTGGAATGACGAAGCAATTCATCTGCAGCTGCTTGCTTGTCACACCACCAGTCACGACCTCGGCCCCCATCAACCCAAGTTCTCTTGAGTGTGGATGCCGAAAGTTTCTCGATCTCAGCGCACCCTGATCGATCAGCTTGGTGGAACCAAACAGCGTCAACATCCGCGTGGGATGCGAGGGTTGCGCCCAGACTCATAGGGTCGCCTGTGATGAGGTTAATCACCCCACCAGGCACATCGGATGCTTCAATGGTCTTGTAAAAAGTCGTTGCGATGGTTGGTAGCACCGTGGATGGCACCGCCACAACCCGATTGCCTAACGCAATTGCCGAACAACAAAGCGAAACCAATGCGACCAATGGAGACTCATCGGGGCAAACAACACCGATAACACCCAATGGCTCGTGCAGTGCAGTCACCAGGCCATGAACTGGTGGCCTGTGGACGCGACCATCCAGTTTGTCTGCCCATGCGGCGTAAAGGAAAACACGTTCAATCGCTTTTTCTACCTCAGCCTTGGCATCGGACTCAGACATAACCGTCTTTAGTAAATCAACATAAATCGATTGCTGGTCGGATAAATTCTCTGCCATGAAGAACAAAACTTGCGCACGTGCATGGCTCGTTTGCTTTGTCCATGAAGTGGACTTGCGCGCAGCCTCTACTGCATTGCGAATGTCTTTTCTGTTGCCCTGTGAGACGCTACCAATCCAGTGATCGCCAGAAAAAATATCTTGGCTGTAACCACTGTCGGGGCGTGTTTGCGTTCCCCCCACAAAGAGCTTGTTGGTTTGATCAACGCCTTTGCGCGATGTATGCGAGATGGGTGATTTCTGAAATCTTGATGGCACCGAAGATACAGGGTCAGAGCGACGGCGCAAATACTCCAACATGCCTTCATGACCACCCTCCCGGCCAAATCCGGATTCCTTGTAGCCACCAAAACCACATGCAGCATCAAACTGATTAGCGGTGTTGATCCAGACAACGCCCGCCTGCACCCTCGGCGCCATTTCGAGAGCCACGTTAATGGACTCGCTCCAAATACTTGCGGCCAAACCAAATCGACTGTTGTTGGCCAATTCCACGGCCTCGTTGGGAGTTCTGAAGCTGGTCGACACCAAAACAGGACCAAATATTTCTTCCTGCATCAATGTTGAACAAGTCTCCAGACCTGAAATCAAGGTCGGCGGACAAAAGCACCCTTGCTCTGAAGATGCAGCTTCTGACTGGAAAACCTGCCCGCCTTCTTGCCTTCCCAGTTCGATGTATTGGCGAACACGTTGCAACTGCTCCGTGGAAATCAACGCCCCCATATCGGTGCATTTATCCAAGGGATCACCGACACGAATTTGCGCCATTCGATCACGCAACTTACTGAGAAACGAAGCCTCAATAGACTCTTGAACAAGAAGACGTGAACCGGCACAGCAAACCTGCCCCTGGTTGAACCAGATGCTGTTCACGACCCCCTCTACAGCGGCGTCCAGATCGGCATCAGCAAAGACGATGAACGGTGACTTACCGCCCAGTTCAAGACTCAATTTTTTACCACTGCCTGCGGTGGACTCACGAATGCGTCGCCCAACTTCTGTAGACCCCGTAAAAGCAATCTTCGCAACATCGGGATGACTCACAATCGCTTCACCCGTCGAAGGTCCACCAGTGACAAGGTTGAACACCCCCGGCGGCAAGCCAACCTCTTCACACAATTTGACAAAGTACAAAGCCGTTAATGACGTCAGTTCTGCAGGCTTGAAAACTACCGTGTTGCCAGCAGCCAAGGCGGGTGCAACTTTCCAAGCCAACATCAACAGTGGAAAATTCCAAGGAACGATCTGACCGACGACACCCAATGACACATGCTCAGGATATTGGTCAGACAGCAGCTGTGCCCAGCCTGCATGGTGATAAAAGTGTCGGATAGCCAAAGGAATATCGACATCACGGGTCTCGCGGATAGGTTTGCCGTTGTCCAGGGTTTCAAGCACGGCCAGCATACGACTGTGCCGTTGCATGGCCCGAGCCAGTGCGTAAAGGTATTTGGCGCGACCAAAGCCTCCCAAAGCTCGCCAGCCATCCAGTGCATCCGCAGCAGCGCGAACAGCATCATTCACATGTTTGGCATTGGCTTGCGCTATTTCAGCAAGCAAGGTGCCATTCGCAGGGTTGTGGGATTGAATGCGCTCATCGCTTTGGAGCCAAACGCCATTGATGTAAAGATCAAAAGACCTTTTGTGATCATCAAGCCATTTTTGCGCTGGTGAATCCGACTCTGGAGAAGGTCCATATTCCATGGTTTGGAGAATTTCAGTAACTGTAGGCATGTTTATTGAATGGTCATGGCATTGCATGTCGATGCGCTGCGGAATAAGAACCGGTGATGTGGTGCTCTAGTTGACGCTCAATGTCCGTCAACAAACTGGACGCCCCAAAGCGGAAAAAATGCGGATTCAGCCATTCATCACCCAGCTCTTCCTTCATCAACACCAGATACTGAAGTGCCAGCTTTGCGCTGGCTATGCCGCCAGCAGGCTTGTAACCAACTTTGTGTGTGGTCAACGCCGCGTAATCACGAATTGCACGCGTCATCACCAAAGAAACGTCCAACGTTGCGTTGACAGATTCTTTGCCGGTAGAGGTCTTAATGAAATCCGCACCTGCCATCATGCAAACCCAAGATGCCTTCGCAACGTTTTCAAATGTCTGCAGGTCTCCCGTTGCCAGAATGGCTTTGACATGTGCCTCACCACAAGCCTTGCGGTAGTCGCACATTTCCTGATAAAGCGCTTGCCAGTTTCCTTGCAAAACATGTTTTCGAGTGATGACAATGTCGATTTCCGCCGCGCCCGCCTTGACGGAAAGTTCGATTTCACGGAGCTTGGTTTCATGACTCGACAAGCCTGCAGGAAAACCGGTGGACACAGCTGCGACAGGAATACCTGTCCCCTGCAACACTTCGACGGCCGTGGGGATCATGTCGTGATAAACACAAACGGCCCCCGTCTTTAAACCGCCCTTAAGGCCAAGCGCGTCTAGCATGTCTTTCCTCAACGGATTTCTTGCCTTGGCACACAAACGCTTGACACGCCCCTCGGTGTCATCACCTGAAAGCGTTGTCAAATCCATGCACTCAATGGCACGCACCAGCCATGCCGCTTGCCACTCTTTTTTCAACGAACGACTGTTGCTGAGGTGCTGCGTTCTCCGAAGAATCGCGGGGTGATTAACGCGCAGGTTTTCTATCCAGGACAGATCCAGCGACATGCCAGGATTTCTTGATATGTGTACGGTGCTCAAATTGCGACTCCATGCTGCAAAGGAGGTAAGCCCAAATGCGCCGACAGGGTTTGACCTATATCTGCAAAACTGTTGCGACGACCAATCGGGCCGGCTCGAAAATTTTTCCCAAAATAAATTTGCGGCACGTATTCGCGTGTGTGGTCCGTGCCCGGCCAAGTTGGATCACATCCGTGATCGGCAGTCAATACGCACAAATCATCAACGCCAAGTCGTGCTTCAAGTTCAGGCCATCTCTTATCAAAATATTCAAGCGCTTTGGCGTACCCTTCGACATCTCTTCGGTGACCAAAGTTTTGGTCAAAGTCAACGAAGTTTGCAAAAACAATCGACCCATCTGGTGCATCAGCAAGCGCGTCCAGAGTGCGATTAAAAACATCGGCGTTATCAACAGTTTTTGCATGCGAGGAAATACCTCTCATTGAAAAAATATCAGCAATTTTTCCGATGGCGTAAACGCTTCGACCCGCCCAAGCTGCCAGATCCAACAGCGTCACACCGGGGGGGGCTACAGCAATATCTTTTCTATTCGAGGTTCTTTGATATGACCCTGAACTTCCGCTGAACGGACGTGCGATCACACGCGCAATGTTGTATGGCCGGAGCAACTCAAAAGCTGTATTGCAGATTTCATACAACCGACTCACAGGGACAATATCTTCATGTGCAGCCACCTGAAAAACAGAGTCTGCCGAGGTATACACAATGGGTGCACCTGTCTCCATGTGGCGGTCGCCCCATTTTTCAATGATCTGAGTTCCCGATGCGTGACAGTTGCCCAGTACACCAGGCAGCAGGCAAGCGTGCATCCAGTCATGAAGGAACTTTTCAGGAAAAGATTGGGCGGCTGAACGGAAGTATCCCCAATCGGAAAGAACAGGAACGCCAGCCATCTCCCAATGGCCGCTGGGCGTATCCTTGCCTACAGATAATTCCTGAGCTGCCCCATAGGCAGCGCTGAAGCCGTCACGCAACTTCAAACCATCAGGCCAAAGGCCTGTTGCCAATTGCATCGCAGCCCCCAGGCCCAATCGTTCAAGATGAGGCAAGCTCAAGGGTCGCCCTCTGGCCGAGCGATAAGACGCTATATGCCCAAAGGTATTGGCACCTTGGTCACCAAACTTGTCAGCATCTGGTGCCGCACCAACTCCAAGGGAGTCCAGCACCAAAATGATCGCACGGCTCATGCAGTCACCGCCGTACCGGCTTTCAAAGAACGGAGGTAATTGAGGATCAAACGTGTGAGTCCTTTGGAGCCAATGGCTGCGTATTTCAAAGTCTGCTCATGCGAGAGTTCAACATCAGATAAACCCTCGGCCAAATTGGTGATCGTGGCAATGGCAGCCACTTTCAGGCCGCAATGCCGTGCTGAAATAACCTCTGGAACAATCGATTGACCCACAACATCACCGCCAATGATCTGCATCATCTTGATCTCAGCCACTGTCTCAAAGCAAGGCCCGCCATATGACACATAAACACCTTCATGCCAGTCAACCTGGGATTCTTCAGCAGCAGTTTTCAGCTTGGCTCGTAAATCTCGGTCATAGGCATTTGCCAGGCTCACAAAACGAGGGCCAAATCGGTCGTCATTCGGCCCTACCAGGGGTGTCCCGGGCATTGTGTTGATGTGGTCGTTCAGAACCACCAGTTCACCCGGCCCAACTTCTGGACGCAAAGATCCTGCAGCACAGGTCAGCAACATGGATTCGCAGCCCATCAACTTGAAGGTTCGGACAGCGGATGTCATCACGGACATGCCTTTGCCCTCATAAAAATGGCCACGTCCACGCATGCACACCACTGGAAGACCTTCCAGATTCCCGGCGACCAGTTCACCCGCATGGCCTTGAACGGTTGAAACCGGGAAGCCCGGTAACTCCGAATACGGTATGACGACCGCATTCTCAATTTGCTCCGCCAAGGCACCCAGACCTGAGCCCAAAACCATGGCAACGCGGGGTGTGAAATCCGGCTTGAGGCGGCGGAAAACTTCCAGGGCTTCGTAGGGTTGGTTATTGTTCATCTGCTCCACTTTCAACGTGATTTGACATAGGGGACGCCCACGGCTTTGGGGGCGACAGCTTTTCCAGCCAATCCGGCCAGCACCAACACCGTGAGGATGTACGGTGCCATCTGGATGAACTGAACAGGAATTTCACCGATCACAGGCAAAGCCACGCCTTGCAATCGAAACTGAAGAGCGTCAGTCAACGCAAACAACATGCATGCCCAGAAAGTGGGCCATGGCTGCCACCTTCCAAAAATCAATGCAGCCAAAGCAAGAAAACCCTTGCCTGCCGTCATGTCGCGCATGAATGCATTACCGTGTGCTGTAGACAAGTAGGCACCTGCCAAACCACACAGAACACCATTGAGCAAAAGGGCTTGATACCGAATGATCGCGACAGAGATACCCGCTGTATCTGCTGCATGGGGGTTTTCACCCACGGCACGCAGACGCAATCCAAAGCGAGTCTTGAACAACATCCAAGCAACCAAAGGAACAGCCAGCCAAGAGAGGTAAACCAGCACGTTGTGACCGCTCAACATCCGCGTGTAAACAGGCCCTATCAGGGGCACCTGACTGATCGCATCAGCAAAGGGCCAAGTCAATCCTTGGAATCGCGCTGCACCTTCAAGACCAGGTGTCTGTCCTCCTAAATTGAACCAAGCAGATGCCAATGTGGCTGTCGTACCTGCCGCGATGATGTTGATCGCCATGCCAGAGACCATTTGATTGCCGCTGTATGTAATTGCTGACAGCCCGTGCAATGCAGAAAGAGCAACGGCAACCACCATCGCCGCCAAAACACCAAGCCAGGGGTTGGCTGTCACTGCAGCAACTGCTGCTGCAGCAAAAGCGGCTGCTAGCATTTTTCCTTCAAGGCCAATATCAACCACCCCAGACCGTTCAGCCAATATCCCAGCAAAGGATGCCAAGATCAAAGGTACTGACAAACGAACCGTGGAATCCAGCAATGAATAAATCAGATCCATGATGAGGCCTTATGTGCGAGCGCGGATAAGTTTGATAACGGGTTTGCGAAACATGTTTTCCAAAGCTCCACAAAAAATGATGATCAAACCTTCAATAATGACCACCATTTCGCGCGTCAAGGTGGGTATCTCCATCGACAACTCAGTCCCGCCTTGGGCAAGGGCACCAAATAAGAATGCCGATAGAAGAATCCCGAAAGGATGGTTGCGTCCCATCAGTGCAACAGCTATTCCGACAAAACCAACTCCGCCTGTAAAACCTACCAATAAGCGGTGATGCACACCCTGAATGTCATTGACGGCAATCATTCCACCCAGTGCGCCGGACAAGCACATCACCAACACGATGACTTTTTTGACGTGGACGCCTGCATAACGCGCTGCGGCTTCGTTTTGTCCCACTGTCCGTATGACAAAGCCCCAACGGCTTCGCCAAACAAACCAATAAAAAAGGATCAGCAAGGCCATGGCCAAGAAAGTACTGATGTTCAAAGGTGTTGTCGGCCAACGCCCAAGTCCAAGAGAGTTCAAGATGTCATGCAGATACGGCAGCCAGGTGACAGACGAAAATTCTGCTGTTTCAGGAGCCTGCTGTCCTGGGGCAATCATCACGCGCACCAACAGGTAATTCATCAATGCACTGGCAATGAAGTTGAACATGATGGTGGTCACCACCACATGGCTGCCACGGTATGCTTGAAGCCAACCAGGTATGTATGCCCATGCGGCACCAAACAAAGCTGCGACAGCCAACGAAACCAGCCAAATCCAAGGCGCTGGCAAAGTTGGAAAGGCTAAACAGACCAAGGCCACACCCAAGCCCGCCATGTAAGCCTGACCTTCGACACCAATATTGAAAAGACCAGCGTGGAATGCAAGGGCTACCGCCATACCCGCAAAAATAAAATTGGTTGTGTAATAAAGCGTATAGCCCCACACATCCGCCGATCCAAATGCCCCTCTCGCAAGGACCTTGACTGCATCCCATGGATTGGCACCAATGATGTAGATCACGATCGCCGAGATCACCAAGGCAGCCAAAAGATTCACCAGAGGCAAAGCCACGCTCAAAATGAGCTTTTCCAATCCACTCTCTGATGCGGCACGTTGAGGCAATTTTTGCTTGCTCATGTTGAAACTCCTGCCATCCACAATCCAATTTTTTGCTCATCCGCATCAGATCGGGTGGTGCTACCGACAATCTTTCCTGCACACATCACCAGGATGCGATCTGATAAAGCGAGAATTTCATCTAATTCGACCGACACCAAAAGAATGGCTTTGCCTTTCGCTCTTAAATTTTTGATTTGCTCATGGATAAATTCAATCGCACCGATATCCACCCCTCGTGTCGGCTGGCCGATCAATAACAACTCGGGCTCACTCGCCATTTCCCTGGCCAGTACCAATTTCTGCTGGTTACCGCCAGACAGCAAACTGGTTTTGATGTCTGTCACGGTGGGGCGAATGTCAAACTGCTTGATGAAAGCTTCGGCCCGCTGAACGCTCTTGCTGGGTGGCATGTATGTGTTGAGCCAGCCGAGATGCAAATCTTCATCGTCGTGGTAACCGAGGACAGCGTTTTCATGAACACTAAACGTCTTGACTACGCCATCCCTCAGCCGATCTTCGGGAACATGTGCCACGCCCAATGCGCGCATTTGCTTTGCACAGCCCTCTTTCCCAAGCAATGATGTGATGTCTTTTTGGTTGAGCCTGATTTGCCCACTGGTCGGGCGGCGCAAGCCACTGAGAACCTGCAACAACTCGGATTGCCCGTTACCAGACACACCGGCAATACCGACAATTTCACCCTCTGCGATATCGAAACTGATCTCTTTCAAGAGATCCACGCCACGGCGATCACGGACACCTAAATTGTGGATATGCAAAATCTTCTTGCCCAACGATTGCGAAAGGGGTCCCGGTTCATGACTGACAATTTTCCGGCCCACCATCAGTTCGGCAAGCTTTTCGGTATCGGTGTTTTTCGTTACCAGCGTATCAATCACGCGTCCAGTGCGCATCACTGTGACCGCATCCGTCACGCTCATGATTTCTTTGAGTTTGTGTGTGATCAATATGATTGTTTTGCCTTGCTGTTTGAGCACATCCAGAATGGAAAACAATTGTTCGGCCTCTTTGGGGGTCAAGACCGCCGTAGGCTCATCCAGTATCAAAACATCGGCACCACGATAAAGAGCCTTGATAATTTCCACACGTTGCTGCTGCCCTACGGAAAGATCGCTGGTTAGCGCAGTGAAATCAACGCTCAAATTGAATTGGTTATTGATTTCTTGAAGCCTGGCCACGGCAACTTGCTTGCCTTTTTTCAGAAGCCATCCAGCCTCATGACCGAGCAAAATATTTTCGAGCACGGTGAAGTTGTCTACCAACATGAAATGTTGATGAACCATGCCAACGCCTAACGCTATAGCATCTTGGCTGGTTTTGATTTTTACCTTTTCCCCATCGATAAGGATTTCACCTGAGTCCGCCTCATAAAACCCATAGAGGATGTTCATCAAGGTGGACTTACCGGCACCGTTTTCACCCACAATGCCGTGGATATGGCCCGATTGAATTTTCAGATTCACATCTGCATTGGCGTGCACTGCGCCGAATCGTTTGTCGATGGCAACAAACTCTATGGCAGGGTATTTTTCAATTTTGGACATCGTCGTATGAGCACACCGACCTCTTGCGAGGATCGGTGGAGCAGAAGTACCTTTAGGAACGTTTAGATCAGTGGCTCACGCCCGGCTGAGCGTTAAAACACTTGTAGGCATCAAACAGGACACGCATTGTTTGTCACGTAATCGTGTACCTTGATCTTTCCACTGACGATGTCTTCTTCTGCTTTTTTCAAGCGTGCAGCCAACTCCTTGGAGATGAATTTTTGATTGTGCTCATCCATCGCCAAACTGATGCCTTTATTGGACAAACCGTAAGTCACCACGCCTGACTTCCACTGCTGTTGACGTACCATTTTGAAAGCCTCGTACAAAGCCGTGTCCACATGTTTAACCATGGAGGTCAACATCGTCCCTGGATGCAAGTGGTTCTGATTGGAATCAACGCCAATGGCAAAACGGCCCTTGTCCTTAGCGGCTTGCAGAACACCCGTACCCGTATTGCCAGCAGCAGCAAAAATCACATCTACACCTCGGTCAAATTGACTGATGGCCAACTCGCCACCCCGTGTTGGGTCCCTAAAGGCAGCAGGCGTCGTTCCCACCATGTTGGTAATTACCTCAATTTTGGGGTTGTAATATTTGGCACCTTGCGAATAGCCGCAGCCAAAACGACGAATCAACGGCTGGTCCATACCACCGACAAAACCGACCTTAGATGCCTTACTCGAAGACGCGGCGGAAATACCAGCCAAAAATGAGCCTTCTTCTTCACGGAACATGGCACTCTGAACATTAGGGTAGTCAGCTTCTGGTTTGACATTCACCAGCACAAATTTGACGTCGGGAAACTCTGGTGCAAGCTTGCCTACGATGGTGCGCTGCGCGAAACCCGTAGCAAAAATCACCGTCGCACCGCGCCGGATCAAATTGCGGAAAATTTGTTCACGCTGACTGTCTGCAGTCACTTCGGCTTCGAGGTATGCCACATTGAAATCCTTCTTGAACCGCTCTGCGCCATCGAACGCAGACTGGTTGAAAGATTTGTCATGTTTGCCGCCCATGTCGAAGATGACTGCTGGGGTAAATGACTGCGCTTGAACAGATGTCAGCGAAACAGTTATGCATGCACATGTGATCGTACTGATCAGATAGCGACGAGTTGATTTCATAGTTGTCTCCTTGTGGGTCGGTTGAAAATTTCAGTCGATGATGCCCCCCTGCAATCCATACGACAAATATTATTTTTGTCTATCATTCATATTCTTAAACTATGACGATTCGGGTAAACCATGACTTTTGATCTGCGTTCCATGCGCTATTTCGTCGCTGTTGCTGAAGAGCTGAACATCTCTAAAGCTGCTGAACGCCTGCACATCAGCCAGCCACCTCTCAGCCTTCAGATACAGCGACTTGAAGATGAGCTTGGCTTCCAGTTGCTACAACGTCACAAACGTGGTGTGACACTCACCCATGCAGGTCAAGCTCTCGCGCAAGAAGCCAAAGCAGTCATGTCACGTATGGTGCAAGCTGTAGATACCGTGCAACAAATCGGACGCGGCGAGTTGGGACGACTACAAATAGGCATCATTGGTTCGGCCATGTGGGGAGACTTTCCCAACTTGATACAGCGTTTCACGCAAAGCTATCCGGAAGTTGCTTGGGGTCTCCAGGAACTGAATCCATCAGGACAAATTTCCGCATTGGAAGACAAGCGGATAGACATTGGCTTTTGGCGCGGCGTAGACACCAAAGCCCCTCACTTCGAAAGCGTGCTGGTCTCCCAAGAAGAGGTTCATGTGGCTGTCAACAACGACCATCCGCTTTGTCAGAAGTCACGACTTCAACTGTCGGACTTGGCCAACGAAAATTTTTTGAGCATGCACACCGCCTATTCTGACTTCGCTGCCTATCTCAACCGCTGTTGCCTAAAACAGGGTTTTGAGCCACATATTTTTCAACATGCCAATGAACCGCAAACCTTACTGGCCATGGTGAGTGCTGGGATGGGCATCACGCTTTTGCCTCAATCACTTTCCAAAATCAGATGGCCTAAAGTGAAATTTCTACGGCTCCATAAAAATGCGCCTTCAGCTGATCTGTATCTTTTTTACAGAAAAGATGAACTGTCGCCGGTCGTGAACAAGTTTGTACAGATGATCAAAAAGCGTTGAGCACGCAACAACAATCTTTGGCATCCAAATCGTTTATAGACACTGCAGACCATGCCTCAAACTCAATAATCTATATCTGAAATTTTGCATACTCCCCAAGAGGGTTTGCACTAGCATGCGGCACGCTATGGACCATGCTCATGAATAACCTTCATCACCCGAATTTTGAAACACCTCTGCGCTTTTGGCACCGCGATGCGGTGGTTGAGCGCCATCACATACCCCCAGACCGCACCCTGCTCGACCTCCTGCGCGAGGACCTGCGCCTCACCGCCACCAAAGAGGGCTGTGCCGCAGGCGACTGCGGGGCCTGCACCGTGGTGGTGGCCGAGGCGGTGGACGGGTGCTTGCATTACCGCGCCGTCAACAGTTGCATCAAGCCTGCACAGGCCATTGATGGCATGGCCTTGTGGACGGCCGCTGATCTGGCCCAGAGCGACGGCACGCTGCACCCGGTGCAGCAAGCCATGGTGGCGTGTCACGGCTCGCAATGCGGCTTTTGCACGCCCGGTTTTGTGATGAGCCTGTTTGCGCTTTACCAGCGCACGGTGGCGCAGGGCCAGGCCGTCGACAGCCACAGCGCCCACGAAGCTCTGTCGGGCAACCTGTGCCGCTGCACCGGCTACCGGCCCATCGTGCAGGCCGCTTGCAGCTTGCAGGCCGATGCCGCGCAGGCCGTGGATGAGAAGCCCATCGTGGCGGCGCTGCACCAGCTGGCGGCCACCCCCCAAACCGATGGCGATTACCTGCGCCCAATCACCCTGCCCGCTTTGCTGCAAGCCCGCGCCCAGCACCCGCAAGCGCAGCTGATCGCCGGGGCCACCGACGCCGGGCTGTGGATCACGCAGGGCCTGCGCCGCCTGCCGCAAATCATTGACCTGACCCGCGTGGCTGAGCTGCGACGGGTGGAGCGCTACCCGCAACACATCGCCATTGGCGCGGCGGTGAATTTGCAAGACGCGTTTGAGGCGCTGGCCGTTGACCGGCCAGTGGTCGCGCCCTTTGGCGAGCGCTTCGCGGGCTGGCCGGTGCGCCAGTCGGGCACGCTGGGCGGCAACGTGGCCAACGGCTCGCCGATTGGCGACAGCATGCCGCTCTTGATCGCGCTGGGTGCGCAGGTGGTGCTCATGGCCCACCGAAAGGGAAAAGTCGTGCACCGCCATGTGCCGCTGGACCGGTTCTACACCGGCTACCGCCAAAGCCTGCTGGCCGCCGACGAGGTACTGGCCTGGGTGGTGGTGCCCCGCCCTGCCCCCGGCGAATGGCTGGGCGCTTACAAGGTGTCCAAACGGCAAGAAGACGACATCTCGGCCGTGTGCTTGGCGGTGCAGCTGCATGTGCAAGATGGTCACATCACCACAGCCCGCATCGGCGCAGGCGGTGTGGCCGCCACGCCCGCACGGGCGGTGCAGACCGAGGCCGCGCTGATCGGCCAGCCTTGGAACGAAACCACTCTGGCAGCGGCACAACAAGCCATCGCACAAGAGTTTTCACCGCTCAGCGATTTGCGCGCCAGCGCCGATTACCGCAGAACCATCTTGGGCCAACTGCTGCGCCGCGCCTGGCTGGAGAGCACAGGGTACAAGACCATTCGACTGGAGGCACTCGCATGAACACGCCATCCAACACCCAAAGCAGCACCCACCGCTTCCACGAAAGCGCCACCGCGCAGGTGCAAGGCCGCGCCAGCTACATCGACGACCTGCCGCTGATGGAGGGCACGCTGCACGCCGCCCCGCTGATGAGCCCGGTGGCCAATGCGCAGCTGATCGACATGGACCTAGAGGCGGTGTTGGCCGCGCCCGGCGTGGCAGGGGTGGTCACCACGCAAGACATTCCCGGTGACCCACTGCTGGCGACCTTTGTGCACGACGAAACCATTTTTGCCGGGCCGCAGCTCATGCATGTGGGCCAGGTGATGGGCTTGGTGGTGGGGCACAGCCACACGCAAGCACGGCAAGCCGCCCGCCAAATGCGGCTGCAAACCACACAAGCCACGCCCTTGCTGCATGCACGAGAGGCCCAACAAGCGGGCAGCTTTGTGCTGCCCCAAGTCACGGTGCAACGCGGCGATGCAGCGCAGGGGCTGGCCCAAGCCCCGCACCGCTTGCAAGGCTCGTTGGAGATCGGTGGGCAAGAACACTTTTATTTGGAAAGCCAGATCGCCTATGCGATTCCGCAAGACAACGGTCAATGGCTGATACACAGCGGCACGCAGCACCCCGGCGAAGTGCAGCACTGGGTGGCGCACGCGCTGCACATCCCGCTGTCGCAGGTGCGGGTGGTGTGCCGGCGCATGGGCGGCGGCTTTGGCGGCAAAGAAACTCAGGCCGGGCATTTGGCCGTGTGGGCCGCGCTGGCCGCGCACAAGTTCGGTCGACCGGTCAAGATGCGGCTGGACCGGGGCGACGACATCCTGATCACCGGCAAACGTCACCCCTTCAGCCACGACTGGCAAGTGGGCTTTGATGCAGATGGCCGCGTGCTGGGTTTGGATTCGGTGCAGTTGGTCCACTGCGGCCACAGCGCCGACCTGAGCGGCCCGGTGGCCGACCGCGCGATCTTCCACACCGACAACGCCTACTACCTGAGCGACCTTCACATCACTTCGCAGCGCTGCAAAACCCACACCCAAAGCCACACCGCGTTTCGCGGCTTTGGCGGGCCGCAAGGTGTGCTGCTCATCGAGACCGTCATGGGGGACATCGCCCGCCACCTCGGCGTGGACGCGCTCGATGTGCGCTTGGCCAACCTGTACGGTGTGGGGGAGCGCGACACCACGCCTTACGGCATGAAGGTCGAAGACAACATCCTGCACCCGCTGATGACGCAACTGGCCGAGCGCTGCGATTACCGCGCACGCCGCCAAGCCATCAGCGATTGGAACGCCCAGCACAGCGTGATCAAAAAAGGCCTGGCCCTCACCCCGGTCAAGTTCGGCATCAGCTTCACCGCCACGCAGTTCAACCAAGCGGGGGCGGTGGTTTCGGTCTACACCGACGGCAGCGTGCGCGTGAACCACGGCGGCACCGAAATGGGCCAGGGCCTGCACACCAAGGTGTGTGGCTTGGTGGCCCGCGTGCTGGGCCTGCCCGCCGCTCAAGTGCAGGCCAGCGCCAGCGACACCGACCAAGTGGCCAACGCCAGCGCCACGGCTGCGTCCAGCGGCACCGACCTCAATGGCCGCGCCGCCGAAAACGCCGCGCTGCAGGTGCGCCAAAACATCGCCGCCTGCATCGCCAAGGCCGATGCTTGCAGCGCTGATACCGTGCGTTTTGAAGGCGGGCAGGTCATCACCCCCGTGCGCCAGCGCAGCTTCACCGAAGCCGTTCAATACGCCTACGGCCAGCGCGTGCAGCTGTGGAGCGACGGCTTTTACGCCACACCCAAAATCCACTACGACCGCACCACCCTGACCGGCCGGCCGTTTTATTACTTCGCCTACGGCGCGGCCTGCAGCGAGGTGGCCATCGACACCTTGACAGGCGAGTACCGCGTGCTGCGCACCGACATCCTGCACGACGTGGGGCATTCGCTGCACCCCGAGATCGACATCGGCCAGATCGAAGGCGGCTTCGCCCAAGGCCTGGGCTGGCTCACCACCGAAGAGCTGGTCTGGAACGCCCAAGGCGAGCTGCTCACCAAGGGCGCCAGCACCTACAAAATCCCCACCGCCGCCGACATGCCCGCGCAACTCAACATCGACCTGTGGCACGAGGCCAACCGCGAGGACAACGTGGGCGGCAGCAAAGCCGTGGGCGAGCCGCCCTTCATGCTGGCCATCAGTGTGTTCGAGGCCCTGCGCGACGCCATCGGCGCCACGCGCCCTGGCCGCACGCCCATCCACCTCGACACCCCTGCCACACCCGAGCGCGTGCTGAACGCTATCCTTGCCCCATGACAGTCGCTGAACGGACATCATTCTTTGACTCCCCCAGCCCTTTGGGGGGGTTAAGCGAAAGGTCAATGGCGCGCCTTGATGTAGGAGCCCACCCTGTGGGCGATGGACTTGGGACACGCCCCAAAAACCATCGCCCACGGGGTGGGCTCCTACAGGTTCGTTGAGGTCACATCCCCATCCAATTTTGCAAACCTTTTTTTTACCTGTTTTGATCACGAGCCTGCCCATGCAACACGCCCCCCAACCGACCGAATGCCAAGGCTGGCGCGCAGGCCTGCTGTGGTTTCCTGACTCGACCCAGGCGCAAGCCCAGCACGAAACCGATGGCCTGCTGGTCACAGCCCGCGAAGCCGATGGCATCGTGCGCATTCAGGCCATCGGCTCTTACCGCGATCTCGCCCCGCACTACCCCGACCTGCCTGTGACCCACTGGCCAGGCCTGTGCATCGCGCCTGGCTTTGTCGATTTGCACATCCATTACCCCCAAACCGATGTGATCGGCTCGCCCGCCGATGGCCTGCTGCCTTGGCTGGAGCACTACACCTTCCCGCACGAAAAGCATTTTTCAGAGCCTGCCTACGCCCATGAAGTGACCGCATTTTTCATGGACGAGCTGGTGCGCCACGGCGTGACGACCGCGCTTTGCTTTGCCACCGCCCACCCCGAGTCGGTGGATGTGTTCATGGCCGAGGCGCAAAAGCGCCACCTGCGCATGATCACCGGCAAGGTGCTTCAAGACCGCCACAGCCCCAACGGCCTGCGCGACACCGACACCGCCTTGAGCCTGCGCCAGACCGAAGAGTTGATCCGCCGCTGGCACGGCGTGGATCGCCTGGGCTATGCCATCACCCCCCGCTTTGCGCCCACCAGCACCCGCGAGCAACTGCATGGCGCAGGCGAGATCGCGCAGCAGTTTCCGGATGTGTGGATCCAGTCGCATGTGGCCGAAAACCTCGACGAAATCCGCTGGGTGCACGAACTTTTTCCCGAGGCGCGCAGTTATCTGGATGTGTACGACCGCGCAGGCCTGCTACGCCAGCGCTCGGTGTATGCGCACTGCATTTACCTGGACGACACCGACCGCAGACGCATGGCAGAAGTGGGCGCAACAGCCGCCGTCAGCCCCACCAGCAACCTGTTTCTGGGCAGTGGATTCTTCGACTACACCGCCTCGGACGCAGCCGGTCTGCGCTACGGCCTCGCCAGCGATGTGGGCGGCGGCACCAGCTTCAGCCCCTTCCACACCATGCACGCGGCCTACACCGTGGCCCGGCAAAGTGTGGGCCGTCCGGGCATCAGCCTGGCACCCGAACACCTGTGGTGGCAACACACAGCAGGTGCCGCGGCCGCGCTGGACCTGGGCGGAAAAGTCGGCAACCTGCTGCCCGGCTGCGAAGCCGACTTTGTGGTGATCAACCCCCAAGCCACGCCCCTGCTGGCCCGGCGCACGGCGCAAACCGAGACCCTGGCCGAATGGCTGTTCGCGATGATCGTGCTGGGCGATGAGCGCTTGATTGCGCACACCGTGGTGCAGGGGCAGCCAATCAACATCAACGAGTAGGTCGACGTCAACAGAGTCGACATGGGCCTGCGCCGAAGCGTCCAAGCGTCGGACCGGACGGTGCCGACCTACAGGGAGCCACGCTGTCCTGTAGGTCGGTACTCGAAGAGTCCGACGTTGCTGGCTCAAGCACCTCAGCCGAAACCAAATCAGGAGGCCAGGCTCTGGGGTCAATGTCGGGGTCTTCGACCGCCGACCTACGGGACGGGGAGCCACGCTGTCCTGTAGGTCGGTACTCAAAGAGTCCGACGTTGCTGGCTCAAGCACCTCAGCCGAAACCAAATCAGGAGGCCAGGCTCTGGGGTCAATGTCGGGGTCTTCGACCGCCGACCTACGGGGAGCCACGCTGTCCTGTAGGTCGGTACTCAAAGAGTCCGACGTTGCTGGCTCAAGCACCTCGGCCGAAACCAAATCGGGAGCCCTGACTCAAGGGTCAAAGTCGGGGTCTTCGACCACCGACCTACGGGGAGCCACGCTGTTCCGTAGGTCGGTACTCGAAGAGTCCGACGTTGCTGGCTCAAGCACCTCGGCCGAAACCAAATCGGGAGCCCTGACTCAAAGCTCAGTGTCGGGGTCTTCGACCGCCGACCTACGAAAGATCGGGCTGCTCCGTAGGTCGGTACTCGAAGAGTCCGACGTTGCTGGCTCAAGCACCTCAGCCGAAACCAAATCGGGAGCCCTGGCTCAAAGGTCAGTGCGGGGTCTTCGACCGCCGACCTACGAAAACCCACAGGCCTTGCCCTGTAGGTCGGTACTCGAAGAGTCCGACGTTTGCGCGCTTGGGCGCTATATTGATTCAACTATTGCGGGCTTCAGCAGGCCCATGTCGGGGTCTTCGACCACCGACCTACGAAAACCCACAGTTGGGGTCTGCGACCGCCGATCTACAAAAAACCCTGCAAGAGCTGATCGACAATACGGCATGACCTCGAATGAAGAACACCCCATCATCGACCCCAACGAGGCCCAGCGCGCATCCGTGCGCCGAGGCATTGCGCAATTTCAGGAGCGTCTGCAAGCGGCTGGACACGACTTCAGGGAACCGCCCCCCGAGCCCACCTCGTGCTGTGGGCGAGGCTGCAATGGTTGTGTGTGGGAAAGCTACGACGCCGCGCTGATGTTCTGGTACGAAGACGCGGGCGCTTTGCTCAATTGACCCGCGCCAACTCCAAGCCCAAGCGGTCCAGGTTCTGCGCGTTGGCAGGCTCCAAAATGTGTTTCATGGCTTGTGCGAACGCAGCATCGTCAAACACCTGAAGCCAGTCCACGCGCGTGCCATCGCCCTCGGGCGTGAGCGTGATGGTGAGCCTGAACAAAGGCGCGCAGGTGTGGTCGATCACCACCTGACGGTCGGGTTCAATGTGGGCAAACACCGAGGTGTTGGCATAACGCGTGCCGTCGGGTCCGACCATGTCAAACACCCAATGCCCGCCCGTACGAAACTCAAAAACCTCAAATGCGTTGCTGAACCCGTTAGGCCCCCACCAACGGGCCAACCGCTCAGGGGCCTGGATGGCGGCAAAAATGGCTTGAGGCGTGAAAACGAAATGCCGACTGTTTTGGAATGTGCTCATGAAAAGAATGCTTTGCAGGTGTTTGTCCGAGTAAACCACAAGCACTTGAGCGAGCCCCTCAAAACAAACCCATCTGCCCCACCGTTGACGGTGGCCTGAATCCATCCACATTCCAGTCGCGGCGCATGCGGTTCAGGCCCAAGCGCCTGCAGGCCTTGGCAAAGCGCTGGGCGATCAAATCAGCCCAGATACCCTGGCCGCTGCGGCGCGTGGCAAAGCTGGCGTCGTAGTCCTTGCCGCCGTGCAGGTCGTGCATGCGGGCCATGACGCGCGCGGCGCGGTCGGGGTAATGCAGGTCCAGCCATTGCCGAAACAGCGGTGCCAGCTCCCAGGGCAGGCGCAGCACCACATAAAACGCGCTGGTGGCTCCGGCGTCGCGAGCGGCTTCAAGCACCTGCTCCATGTCGTCGTTGATGAAGGGGATTTGCGGCGACACGCTCACACCCACCGGGATGCCCGCATCGGCCAGCGTGCGGATGGTGCGCAAGCGCCGCCAGGGTGCGGCAGCGCGGGGCTCCATGCGACGGGCCAGGTCGGCGTCGAGGGTGGTCACGCTGACATACACGCCTGCCTGCCCGCGTGCCGCCATGGGCGCGAGCAAGTCAATGTCACGCTCAATGCCGCTGCCCTTGGTGACCACCGACATGGGGTGATGGCAGTCATGCAGCACCTGCAGCACTTCGCGGCTCAGGCGCAGTTCACGGTCCAGCGGCTGGTAAGCGTCGGTGATGGTGCCCAGCGCCATCATGCCGGGCTTGTAACGCGGGCTGGCCAGCTCATGAATCAAGCGTTCTTTCAGCCCCCGCTTGGCGATGAGCCGGGTCTCGAAATCCAGCCCGGGCGACAGGCCCAAGTAGCTGTGCGATGGGCGGGCATAGCAATAGCTGCAACCGTGCTCGCAGCCCCGGTAGGGGTTGATTGAGCGGTCAAAGCCGATGTCGGGTGAGGTGTTTCGGCTGATGGCGCTTTTGGCCTCTTCCCAGGTCCAGGTGGTGGCGATGCGCGTGGCCTCTTCGGGTTCGGCCGCCCAGCCGTCATCAAAGGGCTCACGGGCATCGCGTTCAAAGCGATGCGCCAGGCGCGTGGCGCTGCCACGGCCTTTGATCTGGCTGATGGGGACGGTGATGGGGGTTGCTTGCATGCTGTGTATTTATACAGCATTCAGGGGAGCAGCAGAACTCCAAACCGACGGTCATATGCCCCATGTGTGAACAGGACCACAGTACCGACTGATTTTGATCAACCCTGCCCATTGATCAGTTTGTCAATGACCCCGTCTCACACCACAATGGCCGCACTTTCATGGTCATCACATGGATGGGCAACCCGCCACATGAAAGTTCAACACAGGATCAATCGACCATGGTGAATTCAAATTATTTGATGTGGTTGGGCGTTGTCTCATTGGTGCTGGGTTTCCTTGCACTGTTGAACCCCGTGGCCTCCACGATTGCCGCTGAAATGATCGTTGCTTGGTCGCTCATGCTGGTGGGGATTGGGCAAATGGTTTCTGCTTTCAAGCAGAAAGCCGCAGACAACCGCTGGAGTCTGGGACTTCTGGGGGCACTGTGTTTTTTCCTGGGCATGTATTTGGTCTACCGCCCTGTCGTTGGTGCCTTGACCCTGACCATGATTGTGGCGGTCTTCATTCTGGTGGAAGGCTTGCTGAAGGCCTACCTGGCTTTGCGCTTCAAAGGGACTCCTTATTTTTGGGGCATTTTGCTTTCAGCAGTCCTGTCCATACTTTTGGCGATTTTGATTTTCAGCAATTACCCAGAATCAGCCATGACCATTTTGGGAATTTTGTTGGCCGTAGAACTCATCTCCATTGGCATCAATTTGTTGGCCTTGAGCAGACTCCTGACACTGAATTTGAAATCGTCCACGGCCTGAAAGCAGTGCAGCTCACAAAAAGCTGCACAACATTCAAAGGATGGGAATCCTTCAAACCCATCCTTCCTGCTCGGCCTTCACGCCCGAGTCACGCATGAAATCGCGTAAATCGGCCAAAGCCGTAGGCAAATGGGCGGCCTCTTGCAACTGAGCCAACACCCGCCGGTCGTAGTCATTCAACGCACGCGTGATGCCGTCCTTCCAGACATCGGGTGACATTTTTTCGGGCGTCCAACTCAGGCCCGCATCGACCCACAGCTGCCCGGCTGTCAAAGCGATCTGAATGCCCGCTGGATCAGGATCGCAGCTGATGGCTGCGGGTGCAGGCGCCTGCGACAGCAACCAGCGCATGGCCTGCAGCCATGCATCAGAGGGTCTTCCGGGCAGCCAGACCAGGCACACCCCCGCTGGCAGCTGCGCCGCCTGACGTTCGAAACTGGCGCGGTTTTCCACCAGCCAATAACGCTTGGGCGCCTGACAGACCGACCAGGGGGCGGCCCATTGGCGGCAGGGCACGCCCACAAAGCCCATGTGCTGCAAGGCCAGCACCTGAACGCTTTGTGTTTCCGTGCTTTTTTTCTGCAGTCCCAATGAGCCGGCCAGCCACAACAAAGGCTCAAATCGGCCAATGCCCAGGTTTTCAAGCGACAGGTGCGCGTCCAGCCATTCCCATTCGGAGGCCGTGATGCCCTTGGTGTGGCCGCGCGCCGCCAAGGCGAAGTCTTGCCGAAGCCCGGTGCGTTGGGCCTGCTGCCACTCCAGCAGCGCCAGCAACAGGGGCAGGCGCTGGGCTTGCACAGTGGCGTTGCCTTGGGCTGCGGCCTGGGCGGCAGCGGCCAGCCAAGGGTGTTCATCGGCCAGTGCCCGCCACTGCGCAGCCAGGTCATCACGCTGGGCGGCGTGTTGGGCGGCCGTGGTCACGCCTGCGGCTTGCTGCACGGCGGGCAAATCACGCCACACGATCCTGGACACACGCCATTGGCCCGACTTGAATTCTTCCTTGACCGCCAGCGCCCCGGCTGCCAACAAGCCGTCACGCAAGTCATCCACCCTGTCCAGTGCGTCCATGCCCGCTGCATCCAGCAGGCTTTGCCAGGCCCGCTCTTGCGCATGCGACTTGAGCCAGCGCTGCAGCACCGCCAGCTGCGCCGGCCGCAGGGCTGGCAAGGTCACGAAGTTTTGAAAACTTTGCCGCGTGCGCTTGTGCTTGCCACGCATCTCGATGTGCCACGCCGTCACCAGCATCCTCCTTACACGGGCACCAGCACCGGTTGTCCGCGCCGCTTGGCCACGGCAATCGGGGGTGCCCAGCGGCTGTCACGCGGCTTTTTGCTGGTGACCAGCGTGATCTCGGCGGGCTCAAACACTTCGAGGTTGTGCGTGATGGGCGTGGTCAACACGTATTGCGCCTGGGTCGAGCGCAAGAAGTGCCCCACCAATTGAATGTTGCGCACGTCCAGGTGGGCAAAGGGCTCGTCAATGAACACAAAGCCACCCGAAGCGCTTTCTTCGTCCTTGAGCAAACCCACCAGCAAAATCAGCGATTTGATGACCTGTTGACCGCCCGAGGCTTCGCCGTCATTCAGTCCAATGCTGCCCTTGCCATCAAAGTTGAAATTGACCTTGAGCCCGGCCTGCGCCAGCACCGAGTCTTCGTTTTCCAAAGCAGGCAAATCGGCCGACACCTCCACCCCGGCCAGGCTGCCCAGCTCCTGGATGTTGCTGCGGTAACGGCGCACCGTGCTGCGCAAGACTTCGATGTAGCTCTCGCGGGCGTTGAGCACGGCGGTGGCGGCCTGGGCGTTTTTGACCTGGTGGTCTTGCAGGCTGAAGGTCTGCTCGCGCACCTTGGCTTCCATGCGGCGGTAGCGCTCTTCCACAGTGGCGTCTTTTTCCCAGGTGTCCAGTTGCAGCTCGGCTTCGACCGACTCCATGCGCAACTTGGCTTGTCTTTCGTTGTCGTATTTGTCCAGCAGGCTTTGCAAGGCATCGGCCGAGCGCCAGCCCGGCGGAATTTGCCGTTTGCGGTGCTGCGAGGCATCCACCTCGGCCGTGAGTTGCTGGCGGCGCTGGAGCACTTCTGCGGCCAGGCGATCGGCTTCCTGGTTTTTGTGGCGCAGGCTTTGCTCTTGCTGGCGGTATTGGCTGTCGGCCACCTGGTATTGGCTTTTGGCCTGCATATAGGCGCTGTCGAGCTTTTGCCAGTGCATGCTGGCGGCCATGCGCGCTTGCTTGGCCGCTGGCCAGGCCTGGCGGGCGTCGGCAAACTCTTCGGCGCGCCGGGCCAGCTCCTCGGCGGCAGAGTGCCCCGCCAGGGCCTGCTCACAGTCCTTGATCTGGCGCTTGAGGTCCATCAGCGCTTGCGTCAGTGGCCCCAGCTGGGCATCAAGGCGGCGCACATCGTTTTCAAGGGCGTCACGCTGCGACTGCAAGGCCGCTGCGCCCAACTGGTGGTCACGCGGCTCCACCCACACCGAACGGGCACCTCGGCCATCAAAGGTGTAGGCCTCGGGTGTGATCCAGTTGCCTGCCGACTGGCGCCCCTCGCGGGGGCTGTCCACGCAGCGCAAGTTGTTCAGTTGCTGGGCCAGCCAGCGCGGCAGCTTGCCGTCCACACGCACCTGCGCCAGCAGGCTTTGCGGGTCGGCCTTGGGCAGCGCCTCGCCGGGCTCCACGATGTAGTGGCGGTAACGCAGCTCAGAGGCCAGCGCATCGGCAGCAGCCACATCACCGGGCTGGTCCAGCAAGACCACCCAGCGCAAAGGCCGCAAAACGCCCTCGACCGCAGCGCGCCAATGCTCGTTGTGCACATCCACCACTTCGGCCAGAAATCGGTGGCCGATATTTTGGGCCTGCAAACGCTGGCGCAATGCGCGGGCGTCTGGTGGGTGCGGGGGCGTGCGTTGGCCGTCCAGCGACTGCAAAGCATTGTCGGCTTGCGTTTTCTTGTCCAGCACCACGCTGCGCCGGGCCTGTGCGTCTTGCATGCGGGTTTGCAAATCCTGCAAATGCGCATGCAGCGATTCGGCATCGCTTTCCTTGTCCACCAGGGCCAGCAGCTGCGCCTCGCGCTTGTTCAAGTCTTCCAGGGGCCGCTCCAGGTCGCGGGTCTGGTCGCGCTGCACAGCGGCGGCGTCTCGCTCGACCAACAAACGCTGCTCATCGGCTTCGGCTTGCGTGCGGGCCTTGAGCAAGCCCAGCAGCTGGGCGTTTTGTTCGGCCCGCTCTGCCTTGTGGGCGGCCAGGCGCAGCCGGTCGCGGTGCAATTCGCGGCTGCTTTGGGTCAGCTTTTGGCGTTTGCCCTGCCATTCGAGCACCGGAATCACTTCGGTGGCCAGGCGCTCGCGCTCTTGCACCTTGTGCTGCCATTGCTTGTAGAGCGTGACCTTGTTTTGCAATTCGGCCAGCTGGGCTTTGCTGTGGTCCAGTTCTTTTTCGGCCTGCTGCATCTCACGGCTCAACTGGCTTTGGTGGTCGCGAGCGGTGTCATAGGCGTTCAACACTTCCTGATCGCCAAACACATCAAACACCAGGCGCAGCAGCTCTCGCGGGCTGTACTCGCACAGGCGGTCGGTCTGCCCCTGCTCCAGCGACAAAACTTTGGCAATGGCGGGCGACAAACCCGCGTCAGACAGCACCCGCGCCCAGGCTTCGACGCCCATGGTGCGCAGCTCTTTGTCGGGCCGCTCGCTGAGCTGCTCGATGCTCACATCGCCTTCAACCACCATGTAGCGGCGCTGCCAGTCGCCGCCATTGCGCTCGATGCGGCAGGCCAGCGTGACCTGATCGCTGTAGAGCAACTGCCGCGCAAACGGGCGGCTGGACGTTTGCCGCGTGTGCGGCTTGTTGTCCACCACGGCGCGCAGCCACGCCACTTGCGCACCGGCATGGCGGGCATAGGTTTTGTAGTCACGCGGCTGCGAGCATTTGAGGCCCAGCAGGGTGCGCATCGCGTCCAGCAAGGTGGTTTTGCCCGAGCCGTTGGGCCCGGCAATGGTGATGATCGACGCGTCCAGCGGCAAGCTCACGCGCTGGCAATAGTCCCAATGGACGAGTTCAAGGTTTTGCAAATGGAACATGGTGCAATCAATCGGGTTGGGCAGCAGGGTCTGTCTGGGCAACCACATCCTGCGCGGCATCCTGAGCAGCCTGTAGCGCATGCTCACGCGCCAGCACATCGGCCAGGGCGCCGTTCAGGATACGTGGGGCCATCACGTCATAGTCCAGCAGCACATCGAGCAAGGGACCTTCCTTGATGTCATCGCCTGAACGCACGATGAAGCCGTGGCGCTCCAGCAATTTGAGGTTGCCGTCCAGCCGCATCTTTTTGCCCAGCTGGGTGCCATAGTCTTCAAGCAAAGCCTTGTACGACAGCACCGGGCTCACGCTTTGCGCCGAAGGCAGGGGTTTGCTGCTGGCAAACATTTCGTTTTGCGGGGCATCGGGCGCCACCCGGCTGGTCTGGCGCTCGCGCTTGGGCAGCACGATCAAGGCCCACAAAACCACCAGCAAGGCCACCGCGTCGCGGGGCAAGTCCAGGTTGTTGTTGGCGTTCAGGCCCGCCTCGCCCAGCACATGGTTTTGTGGCGCGGGCAGCAAGGCCAGGCAGACATGGTCGGCGTAAATGTTGTCTACCCAGCGCAGGCCCACCTGCGCCAGGCGCTGCTCCACCAGCGCAAACAGCTCGGCATCGGACAGCGCCCGCCTGACCCTGGGGTGTTGGCGCGGCAGGTATTTGCGAGAGAGCAACTCGGCGATCAGCAAGGCCGCATCGTCGGTGAGGGTGTTCAGGGTCATGATTGGAAAAAATGCAAAGTGTTCAGACGGGCGTGTTTGGGGCGGCTTCCCCTGTGGGCGCGGCGCTTTCAGGGGTATCGGGCGCATGGATGCTGCGCAGCAGGCCTGCGCTCAGGTGCGACACCGCCGGGTGGTCCAGCGCCTGCACCTCGGTTTGCCACTGCACGCGCCAGGGCTGGCGGGCCAGTTGGCCGGTGGGGCCGGGCAAGTCTTGGGCCTGCGCATCGCCCAACAGCGGCATGAGCTGGGTTTTGTAGGCCACCTGGGCGTAGCGGGCATGGTCTTCTCCGTCCAGCGGGTGCAGCACCGCCTGGCTGATGTCGTACCAATGCACCGGGGCTGCATCTGAACCCTGTGCACCGGGCTCAGCCCCGGCCAACACGCCCCACTGCGCCAGCAAATCCGACAAGGCGCCCAGCTCTTGCGGCAAGGCCACGGCCGTCAGATCGCCCACGGGCGCGGCCTGCGCCGTGGGCAAGGCCTCGGCCAGCTGCGCCTTTGGCCGGTCGCGCTCAAACTCGGCTTCGGTCACATCCAGCATGTCGTGCGGCGACAGCACGCTCAAACCCACAGGCTGCGCGATGGCCGCCTCCATCAGGCTCTCCAGCCCGGCCTGGGTTTGCAGCCACAGCTTCACATCGGTGCTGGTGATGCCAGTGGTGCCCAGGGTCACACGCTGGCGGTCCACCTGTTGCAAAGCCCGGTTGAACTGGCTGGCCATGGCCAACAGACGCGACTGCGCCTGCCCCAGCCCGCGTGCAGCTTGCTCCATGCGCAGCTGGCCGCGCGCATTGCCAATGATGGCGGTGATCGTGTCCGAGGCCTTGTCAATCAGGCGCGAGGCCCGGTCATAACGCTTGCGCGCCTCACGCAGACGAAACTCCGAGCCGCTGGCAATCGCATCGGCAAACTCATGGTGCAGGCGGCCCAGCTGGGCTTGCAGCATCTGCACTTGCGCGCCGTCCAGCGTGCCCAGGCGGTCAGCGCCCACCACCTGGCCCAATAAACCACTCAGCTCGTCTTCAGACTGCTGCGTCAAAGGCGCCAACATGGTCGCCACCTGCTGCGCCAGCGCCGTCAAACCATAGTGGCGCTGGGTTTCGTCCCAGCTGAGCAAAGCCGCTTCGCGCAAGCGCTTGACCACACTGTCCAGCGCCTCAGGGCGCACGGCATAAAACAACTGGTCCAAAACCTCGCGCGACAAGTAGGCACTGCCTTGCTGTACCAAGGTCAGCAGCACCCAGACCCGCAGCCGCACCAGGCCCCCAGGGCCTTGAAACAGGCTGCGCAAGGCCTCCACCAGCGCGGCGTTGTTTTCAATTTGATACGCCAGGGGCGAATCTGCCACGGCATCGGGGTCTCGAAAATAATCGGCAAAGGCCGATTCCATGTCTGGCGTCACACTCAAAACGGCTCCCTGAAATTTGTCTGCGCATTGTGCCAAGAGACCCGCTGGCAACAGTCACGCAAAAAGAAAGATTGTCCAATAACACCCCCGGTAAACTCCACCTCAACCTGAGGAGATGTATGCAACGCTGCCCTTGGTGCGAAGGCTTTGAGCTTTACCGCCACTACCACGACACCGAATGGGGCGTGCCCCTGCGCGATGACCGGGCCTTGTTTGAGCTGATCAACCTCGAAGGCGCACAGGCCGGGCTGTCCTGGTCCACGGTGCTGAAAAAGCGCGAGACCTATCGCACAGCCTTTGACCAGTTTGACCCGGAAAAAATCGCCCACTACGACGCACACAAAGTGGCCGAACTGCTGGCCAACCCCGGCATCGTGCGCAACCGCCTGAAGGTGGCCGCCACCATCAGCAACGCCCAGGCCTATTTGGCGCTGCAAGCCAGCGGCCAAAGTTTCAGCCAATTTGTCTGGCAGTTTGTAGATGGCCAGCCCCTGCAACACCAGCGCCGCAGCCTGAGCGAAGTGCCCGCCCAGACCCCGCAATCGGACGCCATGAGCAAAGCCTTGCGCAAGGCAGGCTTCAAGTTTGTGGGCTCCACCATTTGCTATGCCTTCATGCAAGCATCCGGCATGGTCAACGACCACCTGGTCAGCTGCCACCGGCATGCCCCGCTGAGCGCTTGAATCTGGCCAGCCATCACCCGTACAAGCCATGCTGAACGCCAAAGCACGTTTGCAGGCCCACGCCCATCATGATTTGCGCCAACGAACCCTGGCCCCATCCTGGAGTTCATTGCCAGGGTAACGCACCACCACCTCGCCCGGCACAAGCCCTTCGGTCACCTCAGCTTCCTGCAAATTCCGGTGATCCAGCGTGAGGGCGCGCTGGCGTGCCCGGCCATCTTGAATCACAAAAACACACCAGGCCTGTCCGCATCGAAACAAGGCGCTGGCAGGCACCTTGAGCACCTTGTCGGCCTGCCAGACCACAATGCGCGCCGTCAATCGAAAACCATCGCCCAAAGCTGGCGGCGGGTCATCCAAATCAACGATCACATTGACGCGCTTTTCCTCAATGCCCAAAGCCGACACCTTGGTGAAGGCATAGTTTTCCACCCGGCGAACCCGGGCGTGCAGGACCTGCTGGCCACCCCAGCCTTCGATCAGCACCGGCATGCCGGGCGCGACTTTGACCGCTTCGGTCGACAGCAATTCGACCACGCCCTCCAGATGAGCCACATCGCCCAGGCTCATCAAGGGGGTGCCCATGGCCACCACCCGTTCGCTGGGGTCGATGATGCGCAGCACCCGCGAGGCCCTGGGAGCACGCACCTCCAGCCAACCCTGCGCGCCTGCCTGTGCAGCTCGGATGGCGTCCATGGCCGCTTGCGCAAGCTGGACATCGGCCGCTGCCGCACGGGCACGAAACCGCGCCGCCTCCAGTGCCGAAGTGGCCGACCTCTCTTTTTGGGTGGCCTGCTCCAGGCCTTGCGGCGCAATGAAGCCCTGTGCCTGCAGCTGCTGCATACGCTGCAATTCACGCTGCGCCTGGCTCAGCTCATCGGCAGACTGGCGCACGCGCTGCTGCGCTTCACGCTGCAGGGCTTGTGCAGAGGCCACGCGTGCCGTCAACTCGATGCGCTCGCGCTCGGACAAAGGCAGGGGCGCAATGCGCGCAAGCAACTGTTGCTCATCCACCCAATCGCCATCGCGCAGTGCAATGCGCGCCAGGCGTCCTGACACAGGCGCAGACAGCAAGAACCGATCATGGCTGCGCGTCTCCCCCAGATCGTCCACCGTGACCTGCATGTGCCCAGTCTGCACAGCCACGCCATCCACCGCCAAAGGCGCAGGCCAAAGCACCAACACCACCGCCGCCACGCTGACAGCACCGGCAAAGACCAAACCCATCCGCTTCCAGATCATGTTCACCCCCCTCTTCACTCTCTTGTCTTGAGGACCGCGATCAGGTCCAGTTGCCGAATGCGCCTGGCCACCAGCACACCCGATAAAGCCGACGCCACCAGCGCCGCCAACACCGCATAGGCATAGGACCATGGCGTGAGCACCAAGGGCACCCGAAACATGTCCCGGTCAAACATCGGCACCAGCATCGCGCACAAACCGTAGCCAATGGCCAAGCCTGCAGGAATGGCCAGCAGCAGCAACACCAGCTGTTCACCCAACAAGAGAAAAACCACCTCGCGCTGGGTGAAACCCAGCACAGACAAACTGGCCAACTCGTTGCCCCGCTCAGACAGGGCAATGCGCGCGCTGTTGTAGACCATGCCTGCAATGATCACGCAGGCAAACACCAGCAAGATGCTGCTGAAGAAAAAGAAGGCCCGCTCCATGGTCTGGCGCACACTTTGCTGGACCGCGTGCGCCACGGCAATGCCCGCCACCACAGGCATGCGCTTGAGGCGCTCATACACCTGCAGCGCCTTGTCGGCCTCAATGCGCAAAAAAGCTCCCGAGCTGGTGTTGTCTTCACCCAGCAAGCGCGCCAAAGCCCGTGCATCCATATAGGCCCCCAGCCCCAGCATCTCGTCGACCACCGAGACCACCGGAATGTCAAGCACGGGCCTGCGCCCCTCCAGGGCCTCCAGGGTCAGCCGATCACCTGGCACAACACCCAGAATGTCGGCGAGCTTGGCCGACAGCACTAGGCCCTGCGGTGGCAGATCGACAGCATGCCCATCGGCACCCAGCAACTGGTGTTGCCCCTTGCCTTGCGTCAGCCCCATGACGTCAATGCATTTGCGCCGATGGCCATGCACCAGCCAGGCGGGCAGTGCACGAAAGGATTCCACCTGGATGACCCCATCCATCCCCCCCATCGCCATCAAGGCCCGAGGGCCCAGGGCCTCGTTGTAGGTCACCATCACGTCGTATCGCTGCACCTGGTTGAACTGCACCGACAACATGTGATTGGGCGCATCCATGGCAAAACGCCCCATGAGAAGCAAGCCCATCGCGCACGCGATGCCCAACACAGACCCCAGGGCACGCCAGGGGCGCCGCACCAGATTGCGCGCAATCATGCGCACCGAAGCGGGCAAGCCAAGGGCCCAGCGCTGCTGCAGCCAAGTGCCCGCCCGATACCTTGCAGGCGCTTGAGGCCGCATGGCCTCGGCCGGTGCCAACAAGATCGCCCTGCGCACAGACAGCCAGGCCCCCGCTCCCGCAGACAACAAGCTCACGCCCACACACAGCCCGATCAGCGCGGGATCGGCCACAAAGCGCAAGGACGGAAAGTGGAAAAAAGCGCGGTAAATGTCCACAAACTTCTGTCCCAACACCAGGCCCAGCGGCACGCCCAGAAACAAGCCAATCACCACGGTGACCAAAGCAAACTGGAAGTAATGCAGGCCCACGCGAAAGTCCGTGAAGCCAAAGGCCTTGAGCAAGCCAATCTGCGGGCGCTGTGTGGCCACCAGGCGCGACAGCACCACGTACAACAAAAAAGCCGAGACCGCCAGAAACAAGCTCGGCAAAGCCGTGGTCATGACACCCAGCTCACCCAATTCGTCGGTCAGAAAACGGTGCGACAGCTGGGTATCGCGGCCATGGGCATTCAGGCCACCATAACGCAGCAGCAAGCCGTCCAGCGCAGCCATCACCGCTTGCTCGCTCGCACCCCGCCACAAGGACAAACTCACATCATTGAAAGCCCCCTGCATGTCAAACGCCGGGGCCAGCGTCTCGTGTGCGATCCACATCACCCCATAACGCCGGTTGTCGGGAAAAACCATCCCGTGGCCCACCTCATAAACAAACTCGGGCGACAAGGCAATGCCCACAATCACCAGCTCCTTTTTTCGGCCATGCAACAACACGCCCAGCTTGTCTGCCACTTGCAAGCCATTGGCCGTTGCAAACACCTCGCTGACCAGCACCTGATCCGAGGCCCCTGCATCCAGGTAACGACCACGCACCAACTGCAAATCATTGAGCAAAGGCCTGTGCGTGCTGGGCACCGAGACCAGCTTGGCAATAGCCGGCTCGGCCAGTCCTGGCACATCCACCGTCACCTCGACCACCAGGCGCGTCTGCACCTGGGCCACCCCAGGCCATTGGCGCATCTGCTCGGCCAGCGAATCGGGGGCACGCCGCAGGTGGGCAAACACATCCGCAAAACGGTGCGTCTGGTAGTAATCGGTTTGCGCCAGCAACAGTGACTGGTAAGTGCCCCTGAGGGCCAGCAGCACCGAAATGCCACAGGCCACCACCAAAGCCGCTGCGACCAATTGCCCGCGCAAATGCCACAGGTCACGCCAGAGCATGCGGCCCAGCATGTTCACCACGAAATCTCCTCGGGCGACGCCTTGGTGGCATTGCGCTGAACCTCGACAATGCGGCCACTGCTGATGCGGATCACCCGGTCTGCCATGGCCGCAATGGCCGCGTTGTGCGTGATCACCACCGTGATCGTGCCCAGCGTTTGATTGACGTGCTGCAGGACCGAGAGCACCAGCTTGCCCGTGGGGTAGTCCAGTGCCCCCGTGGGCTCGTCACACAGCAGCACATCCGGGCGCTTGACAATGGCGCGGGCAATGGCCACCCGCTGCTGCTCGCCACCGGACAATTGCGACGGGAAATGATTGCGCCGCTCCACCATGCCCACCAGGCCCAAGGCCTCGTCAGGGTCCATGGGACTGGCGGCGATTTCGGTCACCAAGGCCACATTTTCAAAAGCGGTCAGGCTCGGGATCAGGTTGTAAAACTGGAAAACAAATCCCACATGCTCGCGCCGAAACTGCGTCAGATCGGCCACCGTGGCCGAAGTCAATTCATGGTCGCGGTAGCGCACCCGCCCCGATGTGGGCCGATCCAGCCCACCCAGAATATTCAGCAGCGTGGACTTGCCACTGCCCGATGCCCCCAGCAACACCACAAACTCACCTGGCTGCAAATCCAGATCCACATCGCGCAGCGCATGGATCTCGTTGTCACCCATGCGGTACACCTTGGAAATGTGATCCAGGTGAAACACCGCCTGCTGCACCTTGGCAACATCAACCATGCTGTGGGCTTGACCCGATATAGCGCTCAATGGTGCATCTTCCGTGTTGCAATGGGTCACGTCTTTTGTCACGTCTTTTGTCACGTCTTTTTTTGGGGGGCACGCCTGCCAGACGCTTTCCATCAAGACAATGCTGCAACAGGCCCCATTCGGTGTCGGTCAACTGCTTCACATTGGCAAAAAATCTCATCAGCTCAAAGCGGCTACCATGCACCCCCTTGCATGGATGACCTAACGCCATCACACAGCACCATGAAAAAACTTATGTCCCACAAAGCGCTCTGCGCCAGCCTTATCGCCCTCATGGGCCTGCTCAACTGCGGCACATCCTTTGCACAAATCTGCACCCGCGAATACGCCCCCGTGTGCGGTCATGTTGCTGGTGACCCCGCCCCTCGCACATTTGCCAACCGCTGCATGTTGGACGCAGCCAAAGCCACCGTGGTGTCTCAAGGCGAATGCACAACCCAGCCCACGCCCATGGTCGGCTCTGACGTGGACGCCCACGGCTGCAAAGGCTCTGCTGGCTTTCAATGGAACAAAGAACTGAACCAATGCGTACGCCCCTGGATGAGCAGTGCCATCACGCTGGAGGTGGCTCCCCACCGCCGCACCTGCACCGGCTTGATCGAGATGCAATGCCTCATGGTGCGCGAACGCGTGCCCGGCCAGCCAACACCAAAATGGGAACCCCTGTTTGGCAACATCGCAGGGTTCACACACGTACCCGGCCATCGCTACACATTGCGCGTGCGCAAAGACCACATTGAGAACCCGCCCGCCGATGCGTCCAACACCAGCTACACACTACTGAAGGTTTTGCCATGACCCTGCGCACCCCCCTGTGGCTGCTGATCGGCATCTGCTTGGGCGCAGCTTGTGCCACGCTGTATTTTTCATGGGCCAAAGAATTCATCGCCGTTGACCGCTGCCTGGACGCTGGCGGCAGCTACGAAGAACGCTGGCAAACCTGCAACCTCCACCAAAGCGAAGAGTCCGCTGAAAAATTCTCGGTCTACACAGGTACGCTTGATGGCCAACAAGTGCATCTGCAAATCCGGGACGATTTCCAGACCTACCGAATGATCCAGGACGGTCTGCGCATGGAGGGCGACGTCAACACCGAAAAGGGCTTTGAGCAAGACCACAACGCCGTGGTCTACGTCCTCGACTGGAAAAGAGATGAGCCACGGCAAACCCGTTTATTGCTTGACCAACAGGGGGGCGTTGCCCAACTGCGGCTGATCGGAGCCGACCTGAAACTTCAAAAAGATGTGGCACTGCGCGCGGAGGCCACCTATTGATTCGGCCCTGTGAAGTTTTCAATGCGAAAAACTGTTGTAGGTCGGCGGTCGAAAACCCCGACATGGGCCTGTGCCGAAACCCATAACGTCGGACTCTGCGAGTACCGACCTACGAGATGACCTTTCTCACGCATTTCAAACTTCAGCGTGCCAGGTCAATAGGCGCGCTGAATCGAGACGCCACCGCTCACCCTTGATGCGCCCTGTACTCCTGTGTCAAGCCACCATAGCCCCAAGCCCCCGCCCGCACATCGTGCACATGGATGTAGCTTTCGTGGTGAAGGTTGGGCATCAAGGCTGAAAAACCGTCAAACACCGCCCGGATGTAGGCCGATTTTTCGGCACGCCTGTTGGTCTCGTCGGTGATCTTGATCTCGACATAGGCGCTGGAGCGCCCTTGATCGGCCAATGTGCGACCGCCCACTACCCAATGCTCGGGTTCGACATAACGCACAGCTATGGAGATGAGTTCGGGTTTTTTTGTGCAGCATCCGGGCTGTCAAATCAGTCAGCAATGTGGCCACCTCACGGGTGGTTTGCGCATGGGCTGAGCCGCTGAGCAAGACATTCAAAATAGGCATGTTTTTTTCTCCTGTGAATGAAGGTTGCAACTTTATGCACACAAGCAAACCTTGGAAACAGCAAAAAAAGCAAATCGGTTAACCGTTAATTGCAAAACGAACCTATAGATTCGGCCCGATGAAGTCGGAGCTGCGTGTTGCCAGTTGGGAGGATTTTGTGGGAGCTTGCCAGCCAAGCGAAAAGCCTGTGGTCCACAAGCGTCTGATCGCCAGCAGGGCTTGCGCCCATGAGGTGCAAGGTTAAAGCCACCCTGCAAACTTCACAGGGCCGGATCAATAGAATGACCCCATGCCTTTTCACCTGGACGACCTTGCACTTTTTGCCCGCATTGCGGCACTGGGCTCACTGTCAGCGGCCGCCCGCGAACGCGACATCCCGGTCAGCCAAGTCACACGCTCACTGACGCGGCTGGAAACCGCCTGCGGCGCACGCCTGATGCACCGCAGCACCCACGGCCTGAGCCTGACGGACGAAGGCGACACGCTGCTCGCTCATGGGCAGCACATGCTCAATACAGCCGATGTGCTCGGGGCAGAACTGCAAATGCGCAAAGGCCAGCCCAGCGGCTGGGTGCGTGTGGGTGTGAGCGCCTCGGTGGCTGAGGCCGTGATCGCCCCCAGCCTGCCCGGCCTGTATGGGCTTTACCCGCAACTGCACATCGACATCGTGGTGGACGACCGCCTGGCCGACATGGCCCGCGACGGCATAGACATCGCCATCCGCACGGGCGACGTGCACAGCGACAACCTGGTGGCCCGCACCATGGGCTACGCCAGCCGCACCCTGTATGCCAGCCCCGCCTATCTGGCCCAGCACGGCACACCCCAGACACCCGACGAACTGGCCCGCCACCACCTGATCGGCGAACTGGTGCCCCTGCTGCAGGGCAGCTTTGAAGTGCGCGACATCCCCGTCTATGCCGTGATGCTGCCCGAGCGGCACCGGCTGCCCAAGATCAGGGCTTGTGCGGACTACTGGGCGGGGTGTTTGGGGTAAGCACGGACTGATGACCACAGTCCAGCCAGTTAAGCCCATTGAGCGGCAGACCACGGGCGCACCATCACCAATCGGTGACAATCGACACCCTGCCTGCGATCACCATGAAAACCAAGACCTCCTCCCTCCTTCCTGTCCTCTTCGCCATCGCTGCTGGCGCTTTGATCCCCCACCCAGCCACCTTCGCTGCCCCCCACAAAGCTGCCAAGCCTGCGGCCCATCAAAAGGCCGCCTCCAACAAAAAGGCCGCTGCCGCCGCTAACGCCCTGCCACCCCTGGCGGCTGAAACCGCTTTGGCGGCCAATGCCCCTGCGCTGCCCGCCAAAGCCTGGCTGCTGATGGACTTCGACTCCGGCCAGGTGCTCGCCTCGGCCAACGCCGACGAAGCCCTGCCGCCCGCGTCGCTCACCAAAATGATGACCAGCTACCTGATCGAGCAAGCGCTGCGCTCGGGCAAGCTCAAGCCCACCGACCTGGTCTCGGTCAGTGAGAACGCTTGGTGCCGGGGCACCAGCGCCGAGTCGTGCATGTACCTGCCACTGAACAGCCAGGCCACCGTCATCGACATCCTGCGCGGCATCATCATTCAGTCGGGCAACGACGCCTCCAAGGCGATTGCCGAGCACATGGCCGGCTCCGAAGCGGGCTTTGCCAAGCTGATGAACGCCGAGGCCCGTCGCTTGGGCATGACGCACACGAACTTCGTGAATCCCACGGGCCTGCCGGACCCGGCGCACAAATCGTCTGCGCGAGATCTGGCCATCCTGGCACGCGCCATCATCCGCGACGGCGCTGAGTACTACCCCCTCTACGCGGAACGCGAGTTCAAGTACAACGGCATCAAGCAAGGCAACCGCAACGCCCTGCTCTACACCGACCCCAGCGTGGACGGCCTGAAAACTGGCCACACCGCTGAAGCGGGCTACTGCCTGGTCACCTCGTCCAAGCGCAACGACATGCGCCTGATCTCGGTCATCCTCAACACCAACAGCCCTCAAGCACGGGCTGACCAATCGCGCACCCTGCTCGGCTGGGGGTTTAGCAGCTTCGAAAAAGCCACCCCTGTTCAGCCAGGCGCCGTGGTCAGCACGGTCAAAGTCAGCTTCGGCAAGGCCGACACCGTGGCTGTAGGCCTGGGCACGCCGTGGCTCTTGACCGTGCCACGCGGCACCCAAGTGCAGACCGCCGTGGAACTCAAGCCCGGCCTGGAAGCCCCCGTGGCCAAAGGCACAGTGATCGGCAAAGTGATCGCCACATCCAACGGCAACCCCGTGGGCGAAGCCCCACTGGTGGCGCAAGCCGAGGTGGAACGCTCGGGCTTTCTGCTGCGCGGCTGGCAGCATGTGATGAAGTGGGTCGGCCGATAAACAGGCTTGAGCCGCAACAAGACCAACGCCAAGGCACCTTAGGGTGCCTTTTTCACGGGCTGACGCCGCCACTCAGCCCCTAAAATGCAAACTTATGTTCGAACAAACCTTTTAAGATATCGTTGACATCTTGCACAAAGACGCGGGGTGCACCAGCGAGCTGGACTACACCGAGCAATCCTCCTGGCTGCTGTTTTTAAAGTACCTCGACGCCCTCGAAGCCGACACAGCCACCGAGGCGGTGCTGGAGGGGCGTGACTACCAGTTCATCTTGAGCGATCCCTACCGCTGGGCCGCATGGGCTGCACCCAAAGGAGCAGACGGCAAGATGGACCACAACGCCGCCATGACGGGCGACGACCTCAAAGGCTTTGTCAACGGCCAACTGTTCCCCTATCTGGCAGGCTTCAAGCATCGCGCCAGCGGGCCGCAGACCACCGAATACAAAATCGGTGAAGTCTTTGGCGAGATCACCCACAAAATCCAAAGCGGCTACGACCTGCGCGACGTGATCGACCGCATCGACGAACTGCGCTTTCGCAGTCAAGCGCAAAAGCACGAGCTGTCGCACCTGTACGAAGCCAAGATCAAAAACATGGGCAACGCCGGGCGCAATGGCGGCGAATACTTCACACCGCGCCCGCTGATCCGCGCTGGCAGATCGAGCCATTCATCTTTCCGGTCATCGCACCCATGGCTGCGGCCTTGGGTTCGACCGACGGCTGGCAATTGCGGGCTTTCCTGGAAAGCCCGCACCCCGCACCGCGCTGGAGCAAGGCACTCCCGCCCAGCGGGTCATCGATCTGGCCATGGCGCAGGGGCATTGAAATGACGGATACCGCTTACCAACCCGTTGCGCACGACACCGCATTCCGTCAAGCGCTGCTGGAGAAACCTGGAGTCAAGCAAGCCTACGACGCCCTGCAAGACGAATACACAAGCTTGCAGATGACACTTCAGGATTGCGAAACTGCAACAAATGAAGTTAGCAAAAGCCCAACCACCTTTTGATGATGCCCCGCGCTCATCCAACCCAAATTGGGCATGAACCCACCCAATTTGGGTATTTCGCCTGACCACAGCCCCCCATGACCACCCCACACATCACCACCCTCCCCGCCCTGCGCCAGCTCTTCGGCCCCGCCCGTGAGCGTGCGCTCAAAAAGGAAATCCCGGCGCTCGACGCGCATGCGGTGCAGTTCATTGACTTGTCGCCGTTTGTGGTGCTGGCCAGCAGCGATGCGCAGGGACACATGGACGCATCGCCTCGCGGGGGCGAGCCGGGTTTTGTGAAGGTGCTCGACGCGCAGACGCTGCTCGTACCCGATTCGCCGGGCAACAACCGGCTGGACACGCTGGAGAACATCATCGCCACGGGCCGCTTGGGCACTTTGTTCATAGTGCCGGGCTTTGACGAGACCTTGCGCGTCAATGGCCGCGCCATGCTGTCCACCGAACCGGCTGACTTGGCGCTGTGTGCCGATGCGCGGCGCACGCCCGCGCTGGTGATCCGGCTGTCGGTGGAGTCGGTTTACCTGCATTGCGCCAAGGCCTTCATGCGCTCACAGCTGTGGGACGCTTCGCGCCACACCGATCGGACGCAACTGCCCAGCATGGGCGAGATGATGCGCGATCAGATTCGCGCCTTCCAGGGCGAAGAGATTGAGGCAGAAACCCAGGCACAAATGCTGGACCGCTACCAGCAATCGCTGTGAGGAAAGTTGTCCCGTCCGTCTGTGCATGAAGCTGTGGACAAGGCCGTGGACATCCGCGCAAACCCTGATTCCATGCGGTCTGGCACACTGTGCCTGTTCAACAGGCAGCCGCCTGTCCTCCCCCTTCCACCCCTTACAGGATGACTTTCATGACCCCCAATACCCCCGCTGCCGATGCCCGTGAGTTGGTGCTCACGCGGCTGATCGTTGTGCCGCGCCACAACTTGTTTCGTTGCTGGACGGAGCCTGCACTGATCGTGCAGTGGTTCACGCCGCCGCCCTGGAAAACCATCCGCGCCGAGATGGATGTGCGCCCCGGCGGGGCCAGCTGCATCACGATGCAAGGGCCTGACGGCACCGAAGTGCCCAACCATGGCGTTTATCTGGAGGTGTTGCCAGATGAGCGGTTGGTGTTCACTGACGCCTACACCGGCGACTGGCAACCCTCGGCCAAACCATTTTTCACTTGCGTGCTGACTTTTGAAGACGAAGGCGGCCAGACGCGCTACACCGCACGCGCCCGGCACTGGAGCGCAGAAGACTGCGCCGCACATGAACAAATGGGTTTTCACATCGGCTGGGGCATTGCCACCGACCAATTGGCGGCGCTGGCGGCCACGCTCTGAGAGGCCCTAAACAGAGCCTTCTTCGCGCCTGGCAAGTTGTCCCGTCCGTCTGTGCATGAAGCTGTGGACAAGCGCAGGGATATCCTCGCAAACCCTTATCCCGCTTGCCCTGCGACACATTGCCCACAGAATAGGCAGTTCTTAAGTCTTACTTTTTCTGCACAGGATTGGCCAGCAACAAGTGGGCCGGATAGGCACGCATGAACTCGCGCGCCTTGTCGACTGGCGCGCTGAGCCAGGCGGCCCAGCTGCCTTCGTTCAGGATGGCGGGCATGCGTTTTTCATTGCCATTTTGGCCATAGCGGTTCATCAACGCGTGGCTGTTGGCGTTCACCGTGAGCAAGGTGAAGCTGGTGATGCTTTCACCGTCTTTGGCCCAGTGTTCCCACAGGCCCGCCACGCCCATGGGTTTGCCGTCCACGCGGGCAATGCGGGTGGGCACGGCTTTGCCGCTGCGCCAGTCGTCTTCCAAAAAAGCCTGCATGGGGATGATGCAGCGCTGGCCATTGAGCCAGGTCTCGCGCGTGGGCGTGGCGGTGCTCATGGTTTCGTAGCGAGTGACCGCCAACTTGGTGGAGCGCAGTTTGGCGTCTGAGGCCGACTTGACCCAAGTGGGCACCAGGCCAAATTGGCCTTGGGTCAGCTCCAACACCAAACGGTTGGCAGAGGCTTCACTAGAGGCATCAACTTCGGCCATCACGGAACTTGCTGATGCGGCTTTGCGGATGAAAAAACCCGGCTGGCGCGGCCAGACTTGTTTGCCGGTCAAGGTTTCAGGGGGGGCGACGCCAAAGGCCTCGGCATACAGGTCGGCGCTTTTCAGGCATTCGTATTGGGTGCTCATGCGGGGGATGCTAACCCATGCATGATGGATCCGGCCCGATGAAGTCCGAGCAGTGTGTTGCCAGTTGGGCGCATTTTGTGGAAGCTTGCACTGCAAGCGAAAAGATTGTGGTCCCCCAGCGTCTGATCGCCAGCAGATGTTCTCCCACAAGATGCAAATTGAAGCCACCCTACAGACCCCGGAGCACACGACCTGCTACGCTCACGCCCTCCAAGCTGCCCCCCTGTCTCCTCATGCTGATCCGTTTCAACAAGCCCTATGGCGTGCTCAGCCAGTTCACCCCCGAGGGGCGCTGGCGCGGGCTCAAAGACCACATCGACCTGCCCGGCGTGTATGTGGCCGGGCGGTTGGACGCCGACAGCGAAGGCTTGCTGCTGCTGACCGACGACGGCCAGTTGCAGGCACGGATTGCCGACCCGCGTTTCAAGATGGAGAAGACCTATCTGGTGCAGGTCGAAGGCGTGGTGGACGACAAGGCCCTGACCGCCCTGGCCCGGGGCGTGGTGCTGAACGACGGCCCCACCCTGCCCGCGCGCGCCCGTGCGTTAATGCCGCCGGTTGACCTGTGGCCGCGTCACCCGCCGATCCGCGAGCGCCAAAACATCCCCACCTCGTGGCTGGAACTCTCCATCCGCGAGGGGCGCAACCGCCAGGTGCGGCGCATGACGGCCGCCGTGGGCCTGCCCACGCTGCGCCTGATTCGCACCGCCATTGGCCCGTATCACCTGCGTGACCTGCCCACCGGCACCTGGCAACCTGTGGATTGAGCTTTGCGACACAATGGCCCGTTTTCACCAAACCACAAGGAAAAATACATGTCCGAATTGCTGAACAAAATGCAGTGGCGCTACGCCTGCAAAAAAATGGACCCCAGCAAGGTTGTGCCCCAAGACAAAGTGGACCGCATCGTCGAAGCCGCACGCCTGGCCCCTACGTCCAGCGGTTTGCAGCCCTTTGAGGTGATCGTGGTCAGCAACCCCGCCGTGCGCGCCCAGATCCAGCCCAAGGCCTACAACCAGGCTCAGGTCACCGAAGGCTCACACCTGTTGGTGTTTGCCGCCTGGGACAACTACACCGCAGAGCGCATCAACACTTACTTTGACTTCAGCAACGCCGAGCGCGGTGGCACCAACGAAGGCTGGGAAAACTACCGCAAGATGCTGCTGGCCAACTACCCCGGCCGCGACCCCAAGGTGAATTTTGAGCACGCTGCCCGTCAGGCCTACATTGGCTTGGGTGCTGCGCTGATTTCCGCCGCATTTGAAGAAGTCGATGCCACCCCCATGGAAGGCTTCGAGCCCGCTGCGGTGGACGAGATTTTGGACCTGGGCGCCCGTGGCCTGCGCAGCGTAGCCATCGTGCCGCTGGGCTACCGCGGCGAAGGCGACTGGCTGGTGGGCCTGAAAAAGGTCCGCCGCCCCCGCGACCAATTCGTCACCGAAGTGAAGTGATCGCCCCGTCAGCCCACCCAGTGGGCTGACGCCTGTGTCGGGGTCTTCGACCGCCGACCTACCAATGCTGCCCAGTAGGTCGGTAGCTTCAGCTCCGGCATTGTGGGCTACAGCACAGGCCCATAGCGGCTTTGTTGCCACCGACCTACAAATTCTGCTCCGGCAAGAATAGCTCGCTTGCTTTGTGGCGTACCATCGACAGCATCTCAAACCGGGATAACCACCGAGGAAGCCACCATGGCCAAAGGCGAACAACGCAGCAACAAAATGGCCAAAAAGCCAAAAAAAGACACCACCCCGCCAAAGACTTTGACGTCTGACCGCCCCATGCCCCCGACCACTTTTGTGGCGCCTCGCGGCAAAAAACCCTCCTGATTTGGCCGCCAAGGCCTGGCCGCCCGCGTGCAGTGGGTCGCTGGCTCATGCCTGTTGTTTCCTGATCGTTTTGACATGACCCCGATCCACGTCGATGAGCACCTGCTGGTGCTTGAAAAACCCAGCGGCTTGCTCTCCGTTCCTGGCCGTGGGCCGGACAAACAAGACTGCCTGTCCAAACGCGTTCAGGACATTTACCCTGAAGCGCTGATCGTGCACCGCCTGGACCAGGACACCTCGGGCTTGCTGCTGATGGCCAGGGGCATCGAAGCGCAGCGCCGTCTGAGCCGGCTATTCGAGACACGGCAGGTCAAAAAACGTTATGTCGCGGTGGTCGCAGGACAGCCCCTGCAAACGCAGGCCACGGCCACTGTGGACGAAGACGGCTGGCGCACGATCGACGGCCCCATCTTGCTCGACTGGGAGCGCCGCCCTATTCACATCGTCCATCCCGATGGCAAGCCCAGCCGCAGCCGCTGGCGCGCTCTCCAAAGCAGCGACACCGCCACCCTGGTGGAGCTGGAACCCGTGACGGGCCGCACCCACCAACTGCGCGTGCACCTGCAAAGCATTGGCCACCCCATGTTGGGCGACTCGCTTTATGCGCCACCCGAGATCAAAGCGCTCAGCCCGCGCTTACTGCTGCAAGCGCAAGAATTGGCCTTTACACACCCGTTTACCGCCGCCCCCATGTCTTTCAGCTTGCCGACCGCCTGGTCCGCACAGTCCCCCTTCGTGACCGCAGCGCCCGCCCACTGAAATGCAAAACACCCCAAGTCGGGGCTGTCTCGCGGGTTTCATGGGGGCACAGGGGTGTTGCATAGAATTCGGCCATGACCTCACCCGATTTCGACACCTTTTCTTCAGCGGCCAAAGCCTCTGGTTTTGACGAAGTGCTGGAGCGCAGCTGGGAGGCCAACACCTGGCTGGACACCCACACACACCCGTTTGATGTGCAAGCCTTGGTCACAAAAGGCGAATTTTGGCTGACCGTAGAGGGGCAGACGCGGCATTTGCGCCCAGGCGATGCATTTGAGCTGGCACGCAATGTGGCACATGCAGAGCGTTATGGCCCTCAGGGGGCTACTTATTGGGTGGCTCGGAAAAATTGATGGCCTGGACCCGACCAAGTTCTCAAATAGCACGACCGCATCATCGGAGTTAATCAAAAGTATTCAAATCAGAGCGGATAATCACTGGCTAAAATCTAGTGTTTAAGAAATCGTCGGGTTGGTCATGTTGCTTTATCAATTTTTGCAGTTTCGGACTACCATCCCACGCTCCTTAAAGTGCTGGGCACACGGGTCCGCACTGAGTTTGGGACTGATGGGCGCACAACTGGTGCAATCAGCGATCCCTGCCCAGGACACGATCAAGCAAGCCATTCAGTCGGGTCAACTGGACCAGGCGCTCAAGCTGGTGCAACAAGAGCGCCAAGCCAACCCCAAAGAAGTCCAGTTCCAGTTCATGGAAGGGGTCATCCAGGCCCAACAAGGTCAAACCGACAAAGCCATCGAAACGTTCAAAAAAATCACAGAAACACATCCCGAGCTGTCCGAGGCTTACAACAACCTGGGCGTGCTGTTTGCGGCTAAAGGCCGACTGGAAGAGTCTCGCAATTACCTCGAAAAAGCGCTGCAAACGCACCCCAGTTATGCCGCCGCGCACCGCAACCTGTCTGATGTGCACAGCCAACTGGCCAAACAATCGTATGCCAAGGCCTTGCAGGTTGAACCCAAAGCCAAAATCAATGCACCGCAGCTGACTTTGCTGGGCAGCATCGGGCCAGACAAACGCAGCGCAGTCGCCGCCAGCAGCCTGCCTGCAACGGTGACGCCATCGCCCAAGCCCGCTGCTCAGACAACTGGCACTTCAGCAGCGCCCGCCACCCTGCCCGCTTCAGCCCCCGCCCAGACACCTGGGGTGGCCCCAGTGGTGGCAACTGCCCCGGTCGCCACTCAGGCCACGGGCGTGACGCCTGCAAAACCCAGCCCCACAGCATCCACAACGGCCCCCGCGCAGACCAAAACTTCGCCATCAGCGCCACCCTCGGCTGTGGCAGCACAAGCCAAACAGCCTGCACCCGCCACCGCAGAGCAAGCCACCGCACCCCAAGCCACAGCGGCAGCGCCTGCTGCGGCCAAAAACAGCCCCTCCGCCAAAACAGAGGAGGCCGATGTCCGCGCAGCCGTCCAGGCCTGGGCCAAGGCCTGGAGCCAAAAAGACATGTCGCGCTACTTTGCCGCCTACACCAGCAGCTTTGCGGGGGGCGATCGGCAGTCACGCGCCAAATGGGAAAGTGATCGACAAGTGCGCATCGTGTCCAAGAAAAGCATTTCGGTGGTGGCCAACCACCTCAAGATTGAAGTCAACGGCAACAAGGCAACGGCCCAATTCCAGCAAATTTACGAATCGGACAACTTCAAGGGCAACAGCCGCAAAACGTTGGAAATGGTCAAGCACGGCGAGAGCTGGCTGATTGCGCGCGAGACCGTCAATTGAGCTGGCTCAGGGCATTGACCAAGCGGCGCCACCGCGACGCGCCGCACGCTTCGGGCTGGCCCAGGTTGCTGCGCTGGGCGGCACTGAGCTTGCTGGTCGGCTTACTGGCACTGGCTGCGTGGTGGGCCACGGCAGGCCACGGCCAACCTGACGCCGCCATCGATTTGACCAACGCCCAGGCCACCTCTGGCCCCATGCGTTGGCGCATTGAATTTGAGCCCGGCCCAGACCAGCCCACCGCCACCAGCACCGACCCGGAAACCCTGGTCAGACGCATCTATGCCCAGCTGGGCCAGGGCGAGCGCAGCCAGGCCCTGGCCACTGCAGCCAGCCTGACTGCACAGTTTCCCAACTTCCAGCTGGGGCAACTGCTGTATGCCGACTTGCTCAACATCAGCTCACGACAGCCGATTCACGGTGACGAGATGGATGAAGACACTCGGCCTTCAGCCCTTAAACGCCTCGAAGAATTGGTGCTGGAAGCCAAACGCCGACTCAGCCACCCCGAGGCGCACACCCTGCACGGACAAATTCCGGCTGCACTGACCTATATTGACCCGCAGCAAGCCTATGTGGCCGCCGTGGACGCTTCGCGCTCGCGTCTCTACTGGTTTGCCAACCGCAGCGGGTCTGATGGCAAGCCCCAACTCGAACTGCTCAAGGAAACCTATGTTTCAGTAGGCATCAACGGGGTGGGCAAGCTCAAGGAAGGCGATGGCAAGACCCCCTTGGGCGTGTACTTCATCCAGAAAAACCTGCCCGGCGCCACCTTGCCCGACTTGTTTGGCGTGGGTGCCTTGACGCTGAACTACCCCAGCGCCATCGACATCATGCGCAACAAAACTGGCTCGGGCATCTGGCTGCACGGCACGCCCAGCGCGCAATACACCCGGGCGCCCGAATCCACCGATGGCTGCGTGGTGCTGGCCAACCCGGAAATGGAAAAACTGCTGGATTTGCCCGGCCTGCGCATGACCCCCGTCATCATTGCCGACCAACTCGATTGGGCTCCTGCCGGTGGGACATCCAGCCTTTATGCGGATTTCAAGCCCACGCTCGACCAGTGGCTGCAAGCGCGCAACGGCCTCGACCCCGAAGTATTGAAACAGCACTACAGCAGTCGCTTTCAGCGCGAAGAACTGGATCTGGACCACTGGTGGCCCAAATTGGCCAAGTTGTCCTTGGGGCATTACAAAAGCAAACCCCTGCAGTTGGTGTCTGTGTTGCGTTGGCAAGATGCCGAGGACACGCTGGTGGTAACCCTGAAAGACCCCAACCAGAAGCATCCGCAGGCACATCAATACCTGCGCACTTACTGGCAAAAAGAAGGCGCGGCCTGGAAAGTGATCTTTGAAGGACCGACCTGACCATGCACCAGGACTTGCCGTTTTTCAACGCCCGCATCGACCCCGATGGCGGCAGTTTTGACGCCTGGCGTGAGCAGTCCCTGCTCGACTCGATGGAGCAAGGCGGCTTGCAGTGGCCCAGCTCCTGCCGCTCGGGCAGCTGCCGCACTTGCATCGGCCACCTGATCAGCGGCCAAGTGCGCTACGAGATGGCCTGGCCGGGCCTGACCGCCGAAGAAAAAGCCGAAGGATGCGTCCTGCCTTGCGTGGCCTTTCCGGTCAGCGATGTGGTCCTCAAAGACCCCTTCACCGATTGACCCTTGGCGGTGTCGCACGGCAAACGCGGGACGCGGCGAGTGCCGACCTGATCGCCCCCTACTCTTCGATGCCCAACTCCTGAATTTTGCGGGTGATGGTGTTGCGGCCGATGCCCAATTTCTGGGCGGCTTCGATGCGTCGGCCCCGAGTGGTGGCCAAGGCGGCCTGGATCAGGCTGGTTTCAAAACGGCGCGTCAGCACATCCCACACATCGGTGCGGTCAGTGGCCAGCAGGCGCAAGGCTTCAGCTTCCAGACCGGGCTCCCAGGTGCCAGACGCCAAAGGGGCTGACACAGGCGCTGCCGCCCAGGCGGCACTGGCTTCTGCAGAGGCCGAAGGGGCAGCATCGGGCACTGGCTGCGCAATGGGGACCAGGGGCGCCTCGGCTTGCGGCGTCATGCTCTGTGGCGCTGCCACCGCAGGCGCTAGCACATCCAGCACTTCGGGTGGCAGGTCTTTGGTCTCGATGACTTGCGCAGGCGCCATGACGGTTAGCCAGTGGCAGATGTTTTCCAGCTGACGCACATTGCCCGGAAACTGGAAATGGCTCAGCCGCTCAATGGCCGCGTCGGAAATGCGCTTGGGCTCCACCCCCAGCTGCTGGGCGCTGCGCTGCAAAAAGTAGCGCGCCAGCATGGGAATGTCTTCACGGCGCTCGCGCAACGCGGGCAGACGCAGGCGGATCACGTTCAGGCGGTGAAACAAGTCTTCGCGAAACACGCCTTCCTTGACGCGCTGCTCCAGGTTCTGGTGGGTGGCGGCGATCACGCGCACATTGGCCTTGACGGCGCTGTGCCCGCCCACGCGGTAGAAGTTGCCGTCCGACAAAACGCGCAGCAAGCGGGTCTGTAGGTCAAAGGGCATGTCCCCGATTTCGTCCAGAAATAAGGTGCCGCCATCGGCCTGCTCGAAACGGCCCCGGCGGGTGGTTTGCGCCCCGGTAAAGGCGCCACGCTCATGGCCAAAAAGTTCGCTCTCCAGCAAGTCTTTGGGAATGGCCGCCGTGTTGATGGCCACAAAGGGCTGGTTGGCACGCGGCGAGTGCTTGTGCAGGGCGTGCGCCACCAGTTCCTTGCCCGAGCCCGATTCGCCGGTGATCAGCACCGTCACATGGCTTTGCGCCAGGCGGCCGATGCCGCGAAACACGTCTTGCATGGCCGGGGCTTGGCCCAGCATTTCGGGGGTGTCGACCTGGGTTTTTTCGCTCACTTCTTCGCGTTGGCTCTCGCCCACGGCGCGCCGGATCAGCTCCACCGCTTTGGGCAGATCAAACGGTTTGGGCAGGTATTCAAACGCACCGCTTTGAAACGCCGACACGGCGCTGTCCAGGTCGGAAAACGCGGTCATGATGATGACCGGCAAAGCGGGTAAACGCGCCTTGATGGTTGTCAGCAAATCCAGGCCCGAGCCGCCGGGCATGCGGATGTCGCTGACCAGCACTTGCGGGCCCTCTCGGCCATCTTCCGAGTCCAGCGCCTTGAGCACCTCGCGCGGATTGGTGAAACTGCGGGTGGGCAAGCCTTCGCGCAAGAGTGCTTTTTCAAGCACAAAGCGGATGGATTGGTCATCGTCTACGATCCAGATCGGCTTCATCGAAGTGGCACTTTCTGTGGGCACTCTTGTGCATTAAGGCAAGGGAATCATGATCTTGAAATCCGTACGGCCGGGCTCGCTGTCACATTCGATCATGCCGTGGTGCTGCTGAACAAAGGTTTGCGCCAACGTCAGCCCCAGGCCCGAACCGCCCTCACGCCCCGAGATCAACGGGAAGAAAATGCGGTCCTTGATCGAGTCTGGAACACCAGGCCCGTTGTCCATCACATGCAATTCCAATGCCAGGCGATAACGCTGTTTGCCAAACGTGACTTGTCTCAAGATTCGGCTCTTGAACGTGATCTGCGCATCGCCCTGTGCCATGCGTTCTTGCAGGGCTTGCGCCGCGTTGTGGGTGATGTTGAGCACGGTCTGAATCAGCTGCTCACGGTCACCCCGAAACTCGGGGATGGAGATGTCGTAATCGCGCGTGACTTTGAGCCCCTTGGGAAACTCAGCCAGGATCAGGGCACGCACCCGCTCACACACCTCGTGGATATTCACATCGCCCACCAAATGCGGCCTGCGGTGCGGTGCCAGCAAGCGGTCCACCAGGGTTTGCAGGCGGTCGGCCTCATGAATGATCACCTGCGTGTATTCGGTCAGCTCCTTGTTGTCCAGCTCCATTTCCAGCAACTGGGCCGAGCCGCGAATGCCACCCAGCGGGTTCTTGATTTCATGCGCCAGGTTGCGAATCAGTTCCTTGTTGGCCTGCGCTTGCTCCAGCAGGCGCTCTTCACGTTCCTGGCGGGTTTGCTGCTCCACCGGCAACAGCTCCACGATCACCTCGTGGGGCTGGTCAGAAGGGGCCACGATCACATGTACGGGCAAGCTGTCGTTGTGATGCAGGCGGCGCAGTTGGGCCTCGTAGCGCAAGGCGGCAAACTCGTTGGATTGAGCGCCCACCAGGGCATTCGTCAGCGGCAGCGGGTCCAAAAAGTAGTCGGGCATGTGCGTGCCCTGCAAGCCTCGGCGCGATAAGCCCATGGCATCTTCGAGTGCAGCATTGGCAAAGCGGATGCTGCCTCGACCGTCCAGAACAGCCACGGGGGTGGCCAGCAAATCAAAGGCCTGAAATCGGTGGGCAATCTGTGACATGGAGCTTCAGAGTCTCAAGGGTGGGTCGGTGCGGGGCGTCGGGCCAGTTCGCGCTGCAGGCTTTCCATGTCGCGCTCGGCTCGCTCAATGGCTGCTTTGAGCACAGCCATGCGCTCTTGGTGTTTGGCTTGTTCTCGCGACTCGGATGACCACAGCACCATGCCGCCCTGTTTGTACTCTTGGAGCATTTGCGCATGCTGTTGCTGCGTTTTTTCCAGTTCGGTGACCACAATGGTGCGGGCCTGAGCATCCCGGTCCTTTTGTGTGGTGACCTCTGCTTTGGCGGGGTCTATTTTGGTGCGGCCTTCTGCGGGCGCAGAGCCCGTGCCGCCCATGCTGGGGCGCGTGCCCTCGATCACGGTCACTGCTTGTGCTTGCAGCAACTGGCATCGGCTTTTGTCACGCGGCGCATTGGTGTATTCCTGACCACAGCGGTAAACGCTCTGCTGAGCCTGCACGCTCCACGCCACGCACAGGCCGCCCACCGCAACAGCCATCGCACGCATGGCGTCGTACCGATTCAAGGTTGGAGGTTTCATGGCTTGCACCTTTTCATCAACAGGCATTCAGGATCATGCCTGATCGGACTAAAAAAAAGGACGGCCGAAGCCGTCCTTTTTTGCACTGAGCTGTGCAATCCGCATGTGCAGGATTACAGCGAGTAGTACATGTCGTACTCGACCGGAGACACTTCCACGCGGCTGCGGTTGACTTCCTGCATCTTCAATTCGATGTAAGAGTCGATCCACGCGTCGGTGAACACGCCGCCCTTGGTCAAGAAAGCGCGGTCGGCGTTCAGTGCGTCCAAAGCCTGGTCCAAGCTGGAGCACACAGTAGGCACCAACTTGTCTTCTTCTGGAGGCAGGTGGTACAGGTCTTTGGTGGCTGCTTCGCCGGGATGGATCTTGTTTTCCACGCCGTCCAGGCCAGCCATCAACAAGGCTGCGAAGCCCAGGTAGGGGTTGCACAGTGGATCGGGGAAGCGGGCTTCCACGCGGCGGCCCTTGTCGGATGCGACGTTAGGGATGCGGATCGAAGCCGAGCGGTTCTTGGCGGAGTAAGCCAATTTCACGGGTGCTTCGTAGTGAGGCACCAAACGCTTGTAGCTGTTGGTGCCGGGGTTGGTGATCGCGTTCAGGGCGCGCGCGTGCTTGATGATGCCGCCGATGTAGAACAGGGCGAATTCAGACAATCCCGCGTAGCCATTGCCTGCAAACAGGTTCTTGCCATCTTTCCAGACGGACTGGTGAACGTGCATGCCGGAGCCGTTGTCGCCAGCGTAGGGCTTGGGCATGAAGGTGGCGGTTTTGCCGTAGGCATTGGCCACGTTGTGGATCACGTACTTTTGCATCAATGTCCAGTCGGCGCGCTCGACCAAGGTCGAGAAGCGGGTGCCGATTTCGCACTGACCGGCGCCCGCCACTTCGTGGTGGTGCACTTCAACGGGAATGCCGATGGACTCCAGAATCAGCGACATCTCGCTGCGCATGTCGTGGGTGCTGTCCACTGGGGGCACAGGGAAGTAGCCGCCCTTGACGCGGTTACGGTGGCCGCTGTTGCCGTTGTCCATCTTGGTGCCGCTGTTCCATGGGGCTTCGGCTTCGTCGATGGCGTAGAAAGTGTTGTTGGGCTCGGTGCTCCAGCGCACGTCGTCAAACAAGAAGAATTCGGGTTCTGGGCCGAAGAAGGCGGTGTCGCCCAGGCCAGCTTGCTTGAGGTAAGTCTCGGCGCGCTTGGCGATCGAGCGTGGGTCACGCTCGTAAGCTTTGCCGTCTGTGGGCTCAATCACGTCACAGATCAATACCAGGGTGACTTCTTCGAAGAAGGGGTCGATGAAGGCGCTGTTGGCGTCGGGGATCAACAGCATGTCGGAGGCTTCGATGCCTTTCCAGCCTGCAATGGAAGAGCCGTCGAAGGCTTGACCGTCTTCGAACTTGCTTTCGTCAAACTGCGACACGGGCGCAGTGATGTGTTGCCACTTACCACGGGTATCGGTGAAGCGGAAGTCAACAAATTTGACTTCATGTTCTTGCACCATCTTCATCACGTCTGCGACGGTCTTGGCCATCAAATTCTCCTGGTTGGAAAGGGGTTGAAATACGTACTTTCATGCAATGCAGTTTTTGTGCCAGCTAGAGCCAAATACTGCAAATTCCGAATACGCAGTGATTGTGCCTTCGTCGCGGCCCGGTTCGCCACTTGCTCAGAAAAAAGTCTTCCACCTTGACTGCGCCCAATGGCCCGGCTAGTCAGCCCTCAAAAAACCACGCACTGGCCTGCAGGCATCTGTGGCAGCAGGCTGACGCTAACGCATTGTTTTGGTGCATTTTTGCACAAAATCGGTGCAAATCAACTCAACGCACCATTTCGGGGCCGTATTGCACATCAAACACCTTCAGCCCTTGTCGCAAATCCAGATAAGCTTTGTCTGCCTGCTCGGGCGCACCTTTGACACCCAGTTCGATGTGACGCCCCCATTGCGGGTGGTCCACACTGGGCAGGCTGAACACCTTGACCCCCGGGTGAGCGGCTTCCACCGACTCCATCAAGGGCGTGAGTGTCGCCTCCATCGAACCGAGCACGATGACCGACTTTTCAAGCCAGGCGTTTTGATGGAAATGCGCGGCATAACGCGCATCCAGTACCGACGCCACCATGGGCCAGGCCATCACCGGAAAGCCCGGCACAAAATGCACCGCACCACCGCCCGGCCCCTGACAGGTGAAGCCCGGAATCTTGTTGTAGGGGTTGGCAATGATGCCAGCCCCTTCGGGAAACACGCCCATGTTGAGCCTTTGCACGTTGTCGTCGCGATCAGGCTCATAGGGAAGGCCCTGCTCTTTGGCCACGTCCTGCATGCGCTCTTGAATCAGCAGCTTGGCCTGCGGGTGCAAGGCCAGCGGCACACCCAGAGCGCGCGCTGCACACTGGCGGGTGTGGTCGTCGGGCGTCGCGCCAATGCCGCCACATGAAAACACCACATCCGCCGAAGCAAACGCCCGTTGCAACGTTGCCGTGATGCGCTCTGGCGAATCGCCCACGTAGTCGGCCCAGGACAGACTCAGCCCGCGCTCAGACAGCAGCTCAATGACTTTGGGCATGTGCTTGTCCTGGCGTTTGCCAGACATGATTTCGTCGCCAATGATGATCAGGCCAAAGATGGGGGTCGTCTTCAAGGTCATGGAATGTCGTGAAAAATTCTGGATCAAAAAGGTGATGCGTTTGGCAATGACTCAGGGACTGGAGCGCGGCAGCACATCGGTGATGTTGTCCAGTTTGGCCTGATCGTCTGCGCCCAGCCGAGCGGCTGCGTGGGGCGATGCGGCGTTGCTCGAAGAAGGCGCCGCGGCCAATACATCGTCCACCGCGCCTGGTCGAGGTTCATCGCGCAAGGCTTGCAAAGCAGCCAGTGCAAAGTGAGCAAACCACAGCGAGGAAAAAGCAAACACCAAGGTGTAGATCCAGATGGCCACAGGCACCAAGATCACAAAAGCCGCCGCAAACAAGGCTCCCGAGGCCCATACCAGGCTGGGCGCTGCGCCCATGAGACCGGTGACCACGCCCATGGCCAAAAAGCTCATGCGGTGACGGGCCATGAGGGCGTGGCGTTCGTCGGCACTGGCAAATTCGGCCAGCACGTCAAACGCCATGACGCGGTAAGTGAGCCAGCCCCATATGAAAGCGGGCAGCACCAAGGCCAGCGGCGGCACCAGCCACATGGGCAAAGTGATCACCAATGCACCCAAGGCCAGCACCAGAGAGAAAAAGGTCCACCACAAACTCATCAGCAAACTGCCTCCGTGCTTGCGCTGCAAACCCGCAAAGCGCCTGTCAGCCACCATGCGGGTGAGCGCCGGGGTCATGAAAAACGACACCGCCAGCAAAGACGCCACCACCACCAACGGCGTGAAAGAAAAGATCACCAACAAGGGCGCCACCACGGTTTTGAGGTCGGGCAAACCCACACCCTCGAGCCAGCGCCAGACCACGTCCAACCAGCTGGAGGCATCCAACCACCCGCGAACAAAGGTGACAGCCACATCCCAATACAGCCAGCCCAGCCCCCCGGACGCCGCCACGATCAGCACCAAGGGCAACACGGACAAGCCAATCGCCTTGGGATACAGGCAATACAAGGCAGCACGCCAAAAAGAATCCATCAACAGTTTCATGCGCGAAAGCTTAACAGTTCAGCCAAGAATGTCAGTCTCTTCGAGTTCAGACCTACGGGGACCGTGTATTCGTAGGTCGGTGGTCGAAGACCCCGATGTTGTTTGGCCGCCGATACCGCCCGATCAGACGCGCAAGCGTTATGACCAATGCTCACGCATCTGCATGCCAGTTCAAGCACTGCAAACCCGGCACACGCGCAAACTCGCGCACGTTGCGTGTGATCAGCATGGCTTGATGGCGCAGTGCAGTGGCGGCGATCAGGGTGTCGTGTGGGCCAATGGGGGTGCCTGCGGCCTCCAGCGTGGTGCGGATGCGGGCGGCATGCGCGGCACATTCGGCATCGAATGGCAGCATTTGCATGGGCCTGAGCAATTGCGCCAATGCGGCCAACCGGGGCGCCGCCGCCTCTTGCGGCAGCCGCAGCAGGCCGAAGCGCAGCTCGTATTCCACGATGGCCGGAACCCCTAAATCCGCAGGGCGCAGGGCTTGCAAGCGCGGCACGACTTGCGGGTCACCCCGGAAGTAATAACTGATGGTGTTGCTGTCGAGGACGAACATACCGGCCGCTCAAAAACCCAGGCGCGGCACGTCAGCGGGCTGCGGCGTGGCCGTGTCTTCGCGCATGGGGAAATCTGCAAAGCGCCCGGCCAATGTCAGGCAATCGTGCGGCCAGTCGTGGGAGGCATAGGTTCGAATGATGTCAGCCACCCAACGGCTTTTGGACACACCGCTGGCCTTGGCCGCTTCATCCACCAAAGCCTGGGTGGCGTCATCGAGGTAGAGCGTGATTTGTGACATGGTCTTGCTCCTGAATACAAGTATACGTGCAAGTATATGTGCTCATGAGAATACTTCAAGCCCTGCCCACCAAACGCAGCACCCCCTGCCACTGCTGCGCCCAAAAGCCCCGTCCGTAGTCGCGGCCCTTCTCCACCTGGTCGCGCACGCCCGTGGGGTCGTAGCGCAGCTGGAAGTCGGCGGTACCAAAGAGCATGTCCCACCAGGGCAGCAGCACGCCGAAGTTGCAGCCTCCCAGAACGGTTCGCCCCTGCACGTCAGACTCATGACCGATGCCGATGCTGTGGTGTCTGCGGTGAAAGCGCGGGCTAACCCACAGGCGCTCGCCGATGCGGCCAAACCAGATGCGCACATTGGCGTGCTGGAAGTTTTCGCTCAGTTGGCCAATGGCCACCAGGGCCACAAACTGCCCCGGCCCCACCCCGATGAGCACGGCCACGGCCGACAAAATCAGACTGGTCGCGATGTCGTCCAGCAGGTGGTTGCGGTTGTCGCTCCACATGGTCATCTGCCGCTGCGCGTGGTGCATTGAGTGCAGCGCCCACCAGGTGTTCGACTGGTGTTGTGCCCGGTGAATCCAGTAATGCACAAAATCAAACACCACCAGATACACCAAAAAGCTGAACACGGCGCCGTCGCTCACGCCAGGCCACAACTGGTCCAGGTGCCAGGTGGGCAGACCCATGACGCGCAGCATGCCCAGGCCTTGCTCGAACAACGCTTCGAGGCTGAAAAACATCGCCAGTTTGAACAAACCCAGGCGGTGGATCAGGGTGTAGAGCATGTCTACCCGCACGGCGTGTTTGTCCTGCACGGACTCGGCGGGCCACAGGCGCTGCATGGGGCCCAACACGGTGACCATGACCAGGATTTGCAGCACGCCGACCACCACCCAGCCACTGCCTTCGTAGGCTTTTTCCAGCAAGTTGTCTTGCCCTAGGGCCAGCGTCAGGGGTTGCAACACATCTTCAAAAAACAGTTGTTGCAAATCAGAAAAAATGTCAATCAGCGCGTCCATGCCTCACCTTTGCGCGTCGGTCTGCCCCGAGAGTTTCAGGGGCTGTTGAAGAATCCAGTCACGGTACTGTGGGTGTTCTCGCAGGGTGGCAAAGCACAGACCGCGCGCCTTCAGGCCCACGATCAGTGGCTCCAGCACGGCAGGTGCCCAAGGGTCTTGGCGCGACCAAATGCCCAGGTGGGCCATCAAGACGTCGCCTGCCCGGATGTTGTTGAGGGCTTTTTTCAGCAATTGCGCATTCGGATAGACGTCGCTGGGCAATTCGTCCCCCAAAAAGCCCGCATCAGCCCAGCCCACATGCACAAAACCGCACTGTTTGGCAGCCGCCAGCAAGCGCGGCGAAGTTTTGCCGCCAGGTGCCCTGAACAGGGGCAAGGGCGCCTGCCCAGTCAGCACTTGCAAACGACTGGCCGCTTGACGCAGGTTGTCGCAGTATTCCTTGGCCGACCACACCAGGTTCTGGCCAGCCTGCGCGCCCGCCGAGGGGCGAATGCGAAAGCTGTCAGCGCCCAGATCGGCCCGCCAATAAGCGTGGTCCCAGGTGTGCGAGGCAAAGGCATGGCCTTCGGCGGCGCGGGCTCGCCACCAGGGCGCCCAGTGCTGGCCCAAGCTGCCGTCCCCTTCATGGGTTTTTTCGTGGGCGGCAAAAAACGTGACCTGCACTTGCTGGCGCTGCAGCACTTGGGCAATCAGGGGTGCCACGGCCATGTGGCCGGTGTCAAAGGTGAGGTAAACAGGTTGGGTGCAGGCCGCCGCCCAGGCCAACGCGGGCGCGGCGCTGGCCAGGCCTGCGAGCAAGGCGCGAATGGCTTTGTCAGTTCCTGGGCGCATGGTCCAGCGTCCACACCCCGTGGGGCGATTTACCCACGGGCACTTGGCGCACCACTTTGCGGGCAGCGATGTCAACCACCGTCAATTTTTTGGCCCAACGCGACGCCACCAAAATGAATCGACCATCGGCCGAGACCTCCATGCAGTCCGGACCTGAAGGCGCCGGCAATTCGGCCACCACCTGCAAAGTGGCGTAGTCGATCTGGCTGATGGTGTTGGCCACGCGATTGCTCACAAACACATGGCGTTTGTCGCCCAGCGCCCGAAAGGCGTGCGCGCCTTTGCCGGTGGGCAGCATCTTGATCAAGCGAGGCTGGGTGCCTGTGATGTCATACACCTCCACCCCGGTGCCGCCGGTGATGCCCACGAGCAGGGTTTTGTCGTCCGGGGTGCCAAACACGTCGGCGGGCATGGTGCCCGTGGCGATGCGGGACTTGAGCGTTTGCGTGGCCAGATCAATCGAGATCAGCTCATTGTCGTCTTGAATGGAAGCCCAGACGGTGGTGCTTTTGCTGTCGATCCACAAGTGACTGGGGGTTTTGCCGGTCTTGAGACGCTTGGCCAGGGTGAGTTTGTGGCCGTCCCAGCGGTAGATGTCGACATGGTTCAGGCGGTTGGCCGCCGTTACAAACCACTTCATGTCGGGCGAAAAGCGCAGGTGATAGGGGTCCAAAATGCCCGTCATCACACGCTGGATTTGTGCCGTGCGCGGGTCAATGAAGGTCAGCGAGTCGCCCAAGGCGTTGGCCACAATCACCGACTTTTCATCGGGCGTGAGGTACAGGTGGTGCGGCTCTTTGCCGGTGGGAATGCGCTTTTTCTCCGTCCAGGTCTGGGGATCGATCACGCTGACGTTACCGTCCAGCGAATTGAGTACAAAAACCGGAGCCGGACTGGCCGACGCCATGGCGTGAAACTGGAAAAACAGGGCGAAAAAACCCAAAAATCGGATCGTACGGGACAAAGAAATCACAAAAACGCTTTCAAAATCACATTCAAGTGTAATCGGGCCGACTTGAGGAAAGCAGATGCAGATCAAAAGCACCACAAAAATGACCGTTTTGGGCCTTGACCTAGAAGTGCAAAGCCTGTCCGCCCCCACCCCCACCGATGCGCCCACCCTGGTTTTTTTGCACGAAGGGCTGGGCAGCGTCGCCTTGTGGCGCGACTGGCCGCAACAACTGTGCGCGCGTCTGGGCTGTGCCGGGCTGGTGTATTCCCGCCAAGGCTATGGCCAGTCGCAGGCCACGCCCGATGTGCGTGGCGCATCGCGGCAGGTCCATGGCCAGCGCCACGGACGACTGCTGCCCGACTACATGCACCACGAAGCACTGGTGGTGCTGCCCGCGCTGCTGCAGGCGCTGGGCATCCAACGGCCCGTGCTCTTGGGCCATTCGGACGGCGGCACCATCGCACTGATCCACGCCAGCCGCCACCCGGTGGCAGGCTGCATCGTCATGGCGCCGCATGTCATGGTCGAAGACATCTCGGTACAGGCCATCACCGCCGCGCGTGAGGACTTTGAACACGGCCGCCTGCGCCAGCGCCTTATGCCCTTCCATGCCGATGTGGACTGCGCCTTCTGGCAGTGGAACGATGTCTGGCTCAGCGATGCCTTCCGCACGTTTGACATCCGCACTGAACTGCCGGGCATCACCGCGCCCTTGCTGGCGATTCAAGGCGAAGCCGACCCCTACGGCACCATGGCCCAGATCGACGACATCGCACGGGCCGTGCCGCATGCGCAGCTGCTCAAGCTGCCCGACTGCGGCCACTCGCCCCACCGCGACCAAGCCGAAGCCGTCGCGCAAGCCGTGCAAGCGTTTGTGGGGGATCTGTAGGTCGGCGGCTGTGGACCCGGCATTCGTCCTTTTTCCCGTCATTGCGAGCAAAGCGTGGCAATCCAGTGCTTGGACAATCACCGCATCTGGATCACCGCGAACCGCCACATCACTTCGCTCCTCGCGGCTGCAGCTGCGACCTACGGGGCCTTGTCGGACCGGAAGGTAAAGCTCAGGCCTTGAGCAAGGCCAGGTCTTCCTCTGTCAACCAGCGCCACTGACCGGGCGCCAGATCGTTCAGCACCAGACCGCCGATTTGCGAACGGTGCAGGCCCTCAACCCGGTTGCCCACTGCTGCCAGCATGCGTTTGACCTGGTGGTATTTGCCCTCGGTCAGGGTCAGCTTCAGGTGCAGCTCGCCCACAGCCTCGCAGGCAGCGGCTTTGACCGGCTTGGGGTCATCGTCCAGGACCACGCCCGACAAAAGCTTGTTCACCATCTCGGGCGTGATCGGGTGCTTGGTGGTGACCTCATAGACCTTGGGCACATGGTGCTTGGGCGAGCTCATTTTGTGGATGAACTTGCCGTCATCGGTCAGCAGCAGCAAACCCGTGGTGTCCTGGTCCAGCCTGCCCACAGCTTGCACACCCTGGACAGCGGCCTTTTGCGGGCGCTGGCGCAAGGGGGGTGGCAGCAAGGTGTAGATGCTTGGCCAGGTTGAGGGTTTTTGCGAACACTCGGTGCCCGCCGGTTTGTTCAGCAGCACATAGGCTTGCTCTTTGAAGGGCCAGTCGGTGCCTTGCACATTGAACTGGAGATCTTCAGGTTCAAAAAATTCGCCCGCATCGGTTACGGTTTCGCCGTTGACTTGCACATAGCCTTGCTGCACGAGACCTGCACACACCCGGCGGGTGCCAAAGCCCTGGCTGAACAAGATGTCTTCGAGGCGCATGGGTTTGAGGGATTTGGCTTTCATGGGGCATGATTGTCGCCGCGAATTCGCCCCAAACACCCCACCTTGCCGGAGACCCTTGCCCATGAACGCCGCCCTGGACACCCTGACCCGCATGACCGACACGCTGGCAGCCTGCCAACAAGGCGCTTTGCCTCAAATCGACATGATCCGCCAGTGGCGCAGCGACGCGACCAGCCTGCCTTTGCCGGACAAGTTTGGGGATGTGCTGGCCAACTTGCTCGACCGCATCGAAGCCAGCGCCCTGTTCAGCGAAGAAAGCTGCTCGTTCAGCCAAAAAGACTTGTTCGACAGCCTGCACCTATGGGCCAACAAGGCGCGGAGTCGGCTGGCCAATTCGTAGGTCGGCGGTCGAAGACCCCGACATGAAGCACCAACAATACATGTCGTGGCTGAAGTCGCCGACCTACAAAACTCGGAGATGCCCATGGTCTTTGTCGCTTTTGAGCGGCAAGGTGAGGCGAATTTGGCCGGTTTTTGTCGGAGCTTGCCCTGCAAGCGATGGCTTGTGGACCACAAGCGTTCTATCGCCAGCAGGGCTGGCTCCCACAAGGCACATCAGGGCATGCCAATTGCTGACGTCATGACCCCCCTCATCCATCAGGTGCCCCACCAACGACAACGGGCCCCAAAGGGCCCGTTGTGTTGTGCAATGCGGCTGAATTACTTCAATGCCTTGAAGCGCACGCGCTTGGGTTTGGCGCCCTCTTCGCCCAGACGCTTTTTCTTGTCGGCTTCGTATTCCTGGTAGTTGCCGTCAAAGAACACCCACTGGCTGTCGCCTTCGGCGGCCAAAATGTGCGTCGCAATGCGGTCCAGGAACCAGCGGTCGTGGCTGATGACCATGACCGAGCCTGCGAATTCCAGCAGCGCGTCTTCCAGGGCACGCAAGGTTTCCACGTCCAGGTCGTTGGAGGGTTCGTCCAGCAGCAACACGTTGCCGCCTTCGATCAGGGTCTTGGCCAAGTGCAAACGGCCGCGCTCACCACCCGACAACATGCCGACCTTCTTTTGCTGGTCGCCACCGTTGAAGTTGAAACGGCCGCAATACGCACGGCTGGCCATCTGGAACTTGCCCACGTTGATGATGTCCAGACCGCCCGAGACGTCTTCCCACACGGTCTTGTTGTTGTCCAGGTCGTCGCGGTTCTGGTCCACAAAAGCCATTTTCACGGTCTGGCCGATCTTGACTTCACCGCTGTCAGGCTGCTCCCGGCCCGAGATCAGCTTGAACAGGGTCGACTTACCGGCGCCGTTGGGGCCGATGATGCCAACGATGGCGCCCGCTGGCACCTTGAAGCTCAGGTTGTCGATCAGCATGCGGTCGCCAAAGGACTTGCTGACGTTCGTGAACTCGAACACTTCGTTGCCCAGACGCTCGGCCACAGGAATGAAAATTTCCTGGGTTTCGTTGCGCTGCTGGTATTCGTAGTCGCTCAGTTCTTCAAAGCGGGCCAGACGGGCCTTGCTCTTGGCTTGACGGCCCTTGGGGTTGGCGCGGGCCCACTCCAGTTCCTTTTTCATGGCCTTGGTGCGGGCGTCTTCGGTGCGCTGCTCCTGCTCCAGGCGGGCTTCTTTTTGTTCCAGCCAGGTGGAGTAGTTGCCCTTGTAGGGGATGCCGTGGCCACGGTCGAGTTCCAAAATCCACTCGGCGGCGTTGTCCAGGAAGTAGCGGTCGTGGGTGATGGCCACCACGGTGCCCGAGAAACGCGACAGGAACTGCTCCAGCCAGTCCACCGATTCGGCGTCCAAGTGGTTGGTCGGTTCGTCGAGCAGCAGCATGTCGGGGCGCGACAGCAGCAAGCGGCACAGCGCCACACGGCGCTTTTCACCGCCCGACAGGTTGCCGATCACGGCGTCCCATGGGGGCAGGCGCAGCGCGTCGGCGGCGATTTCGAGTTGGTGGTCAGAGGCGTCGCCTGCGGTGGCAATGATCGCTTCGAGCTTGGCCTGCTCAGCGGCCAGCGCGTCAAAGTCGGCGTCTTCTTCGGCGTAGGCGGCATACACCTCTTCGAGGCGGGCTTGCGCGGCCTTGATCTCGCCCATGCCGTTTTCGACCGACTGGCGCACGGTTTCGGTGGGGTCAAGCTGGGGCTCTTGCGGCAAATACCCGATCTTCAGGCCCGACATGGGGATGGCTTCGCCTTCGATCTCTTTGTCGATGCCGGCCATGATCTTGAGCAAAGTGGACTTGCCCGAGCCGTTGGTGCCCAGCACGCCGATCTTGGCGCCGGGGAAAAAGGACAGCGAAATGTCTTTGAGGATCTGACGCTTGGGCGGCACGATCTTGCCGACCCGGTTCATGGAAAAAACGTATTGAGCCATTTGAAAACCCTGAATAAAAATTGGCAGAGACTGAACACCCCGTGGGTGCCAGCTCAAGACCTCAAGCCGGTAGATGGGGGCGTGTGGTGTCTGTGCAACCCGGCATTATCCCAGACAGACACGGTTGCAGGTATCGCCAAGGCTTGCGGGGCGCTGGCACAGGCCTCACAGGGCGCGTTCGGTGATGCGCCCGGCCCGGCTGGAAAACTGCACCTGGCTGTCCATGGCTTCCAGTTGCACCCGGGCGCTGCGCTGGCCATAGACCTCGGCCCGAAGCCAAGTGCACTCGGCGTCCAGCAATTCGTCCGAACCCAGACTGCACCACCAGACCCGGCCTTCGCCGTCCCAGCGGTAGCCGCGTGCCTTGAGTTTGTCCTTGGCCTCAAACGGGGCACCCATGGCGCGCAGCTTGTAGCGGGTCTGCCCGGCACCCGCCAAGAGGCGCGACAAACCGGTCAAACCATCTCCCAGGGGCGAGGCCAGCACCTGCAGCAAGGCGTGGCAATCGACCTGCGCCCGGTGCGCGTCGTAAAACCAGCCGCGCTCAGACGCCAAAAACTCCAGCTTGGCCGAGCCGCTGCCCTCTTTTTTCCAGTCAATGCCCATGAAGGAGCAATTCCAGGCCTTGCGGGCAAACACCGGCAGCCGGGCTTCGACAAAAGGCCGGTCAAACCCGGCGTTGTGCGCCACGATCAGATCGGCCTGCTCCACCAGCGCGGTCACTGCCGCATCGTCGATGCGCTGTCCCTGCACCATGGTGTCGTCAATGCCCGTGATGTCCTGAATGGCCGGTGGAATCGGCTTGCCCGGGTCTTCAAACGACTCGTAAATGGCCACAGGCCCCACCGGCAAACCCGTGGCCACATCCACCTGCACCGACAACATGGCCAGCTCGATGATTTTTTCGTTTTTGCTGTCCAGCCCGGTGGTTTCGGTGTCCAGCACGATCACGCGCTGCGTGGCCTGCCCCTGCAAGCCGCCGTAGTCGGCGCACGGCACCAAACGGCGCAGCACCCGAAAGTCCGGGTGCTGGGCCAGGGCCTGGGCCATGGCTTCGGGGTAGGCACTGGCATGCGGGCTTTCTGGCGGGGAGGGCAAGTTGCTGGGGGCCTGCGCCGGGTTCTGGCTGGATGCTGTGGGTGTGTCAGCCAAGGCGTGTGCGTTAGCCAAGGCAGGAGAGACGGGCACAACCATGGGCAAGGCTGCGGCCGGGGACACGGCCACCGGCTTGGCCAGCCGGGGACGCCCCGCCTTCTTGGGCTTGTCCACCCCGCCCGGCTCGAAGCCGAAAAAACTCATCTGATCGGTTTTGTTCATAGGCCGAGATTAAACCGCGACTTCGGGCATATCGGCCCACGAAATTGATCCTGAGCTTGCGGGCATGTGTAAGGCACTCATGAAACGGCCAACTCTGAAATGTGTTGAATCTTGATCAGCAGATCCGGCAAACGCGCTTGGCTCGCGCCATCGGGTGGCAAGTGCCCCGGCAAGGCACCAACAAAATGACGATCCGTCAAAAGATGTTGAAACTGCGCAGCCAAAAACGCACGCAAAGGTGCAAGGCTTTCCTGGCATTCATTCAGCAAGGAAGCGCGACCATCAATCACGCTGATGATGTCGCCCATATCGTGGCTGAACAAATAATCTCCGCTGCCTCAACCATAAAACGCCTCCAGCTTGGTGGCAATGAATTCGGGCGCGCGCAACACTCGAATGGGCACACCACTGGGCAATGTGAGCGTTTGGGAAGTGGCCATGCCCATGCGATACCACCGGTTGGCAAAGCCCAAAATTTCTTCTTTCGTGGGCATCAGGTCAACCGATACACCATCTACGCACCAACGGCACACGGGTGCATCGGGGCTTTGGTCTTGCACAAAGCCCATGTCTCGAAACTGATCCTCAAAGCGGTAATAGTCGGCCAAGGCTTCGGCGTTGGTGACGATGTCACATTTTCCGTGCGGCGAATGGGCGGCATGGCCAAATCGGTGATGAGCAAACCTGCGGCGGCACCGCCCACAAACACCAATTGACTGCACAGTTCGGGGCCCAAACTGCGGGCGACATGCTCCAGCATGGCCACGTTCGGGTCATTGGGGTTGAACACCTGCATCAACTGGCCCAGCGTTTGTCCAGCTCGGCAATGGCCAAAGCACGCTCGCGCATGCTGCCCCCGCGCACGGCATCCACCAAAGCCAGCAGCTCGTACAAGGCGGGGTTGTTTTTGGCAGCATCGGGCACCGTGGGGTACAGCGGGTAAAACGCCACACCGCGTGCCGTGCCATCTTTGTGCGGCCAAACGGGCACGGGCTCGGTACTTTGCACAATCAACTTGTTCAGTGGCGCAGCCGCATGCGCCGTGGGCATGCCCCGGCCCATGGGGCCATGCGTGGCCGGAAAGCTGTAGCGCACACCATGCTGCACAAACAGACGTAAGGCATGCAACAACAACACGGGCTTGCCTGATTCGTCTTTGCGAGCCAGCTGCGCGGCCACGGCACGGTCTACGCCCGCGTGAATTTCGGAGGCCGTGAGCTTGAGCTCCTCCGCCAAAGCGGCATAAGTTGGCACGCTGTCTGTCCCCAAAGACAATCGCAGCAGCACCACCATGTCTTGAAGGCGCAGCACCATTTGGGGGTTGGAAATTGTTCGGCTCATGGGGCGAGTTGAGTCGTTTATTCGCTATTCGCGAATGCCGAATAAACGGCAAAATTGGCATTCGAAACACATCCAGCTTCCATTCAAACTTGGCCAGTCACCCTTTCGATGGTTTCGCGAAAAGCCAACAACGGCGTTCAGTCCAGCTTGATCCCCAAATCCACCGCCAGCTTGATCCAGACGGGCACTTCGGCCTCCCAGTCTTTGCGCGTGTCGGCCAGGTTTTTGGGTTTGTTGGGGATGGCGAAGGTTTCGCGCAGCTTGGCGGCGCGTTCGGTGTTGGACCAGGCCACGGCTTCATCGGCCATGCGTTTGAGCACCGCTTCGGGCGTGCCCGCAGGGGCCACCAGGGGCAAGCCGCCTTCCAGCGTGACGAGTTTTTCGGTGTTGCCTTGCTCGGTCAGGGTGGGCACATCGGGCAGTTTGGGTGATCGGTAGCTGCCCGTCACGCCAATGGCACGCACGCCTCGGGTGGCCACGGTGTTGAAGGCCTGGAAACTGCCTACAGCGATTTGCAACTGGCCCGATGCCACATCGAGCCACATGGGCGCTTCGCCCCGGTAGTGCACCGACTGGATGCTGGTGCCTTGCTGGCGGTTGGTCTGGTCGGCCACCATGTGCGGGTAAGAACCCGGCGCATACGTGCCCATAGATGTGGGGTTCTTTTTGGCCCAGGCCACGAACTCGGCCATGTTCTTGGCGGGGATCTTGTCGGGGATGCCCACCACCAGCGGGCCGGAGGGGAACACGGTCACGGGCGTGAGGTCTTTGTCCAGGTTGTAGGGCAGCTTGGAATAAAGGATGCGGTTTTGCCAGTAAGTGCCTGAGGTGCTCATGCCAAAGGTGTAACCATCGGCGGGGGACTTGGCCACCGCGTCGATGCCGATGATGGCCCCCGCGCCGGGCTTGTTTTCGATGATGACGGGCACGCCCAATCGGGTGCTCAGGTAGTCACCATAGTTGCGCGCATAGGCATCGGTCAGGCCACCGGGCGGAAAGGCCACCACGATCTTGATCGGCTTGGCTGGCCACGGTGCGGCTTGGGCCTGGACCTGGCCCACGAAAACCATGCCGCTCAGGCAGGCGGCAAGGGTTGTGGAGGCCACCAGAGATTGGCGGCGTGGCGTTTTGGATGGCTGTGTCATGGCTGTCTCCCCAGAATTCAAGTGCGTCTTTACATGTCCAGTCTAGGGCTGCGGCGGTCGGCTTTGAATTGGGGTTTGAACCCATGACGCGCAAGAGACAACGGCCACACCAGGGCGACATAAAAAGCACCCGACTCGCTTTGTGCGACAATGCACCTCGCTGAGGCCTCCAGTTGCCCCAGCATCAGCACTTCTGCTGGGGCCTGACCCAGGCAACGCTCAAAACAAGCGCCTGCGGTTTCCATGCCCACCTTAAGACTTGTCGACCCACACTGGTCACTGCCAACAGCAGTTGATTGAGTCGATGCCTGCGCCGGACATGGCGCTCTGTAAAAATGAACTTTGAAGAATTGAATCTGGCCCCGGCCATCATGCAAGCTGTGCGCGAGCTCGGCTACGAAACCCCCACGCCCATCCAGGCCCAAGCCATTCCCGCCGTCCTGGCCGGACAAGACTTGTTGGCTGGCGCGCAAACCGGCACCGGCAAAACCGCCGCCTTCACGCTGCCCATGCTGCACAAGCTGAGCCTGACAGAGCCGGGCAAAAACCGCTTTGGCGGCAAAGCCATCCGTGCCTTGGTGCTCACGCCTACCCGCGAATTGGCCGCCCAGGTCGAAGAGTCGGTGCGCGACTACGGCAAATACCTCCAGCTCGACTCCACTGTGATCTTCGGTGGTGTGGGCATGAACCCGCAAATCAGCAAGATCAAAAAAGGCGTAGACATTCTGGTGGCCACACCGGGCCGTCTGCTGGACCTGCAGGGTCAGGGTTTCCTGGACCTGTCCACCGTTGAGATGCTGGTGCTCGACGAAGCCGACCGCATGTTGGACATGGGCTTCATCCACGACGTGAAAAAGGTGCTGGCCCTGGTGCCCAAAGAAAAGCAGAGCCTGCTGTTCTCGGCCACCTTCAGCGACGAAATCCGCGAGTTGGCGGGCAACCTGCTCAAGAATCCTCAGAGCATTCAGGTCACGCCCAGCAACACCACGGTGCAGCGCATCACGCAGGTGATCCACCCCGTGGGCCGCAGCAAGAAAAAAGACGTGTTGCTGCACATCATCCAGAAGCACGACTGGAGCCAGGTGCTGGTGTTCACCCGCACCAAGTTTGGTGCCAACAATGTGGCCGACTTCCTGACCAAAAATGGCGTGAAAGCCATGGCACTGCACGGCAACAAGAGCCAGACCGCCCGCACACAAGCGCTGGCCGGTTTCAAGAGCGGCGAGATCCGCGCTTTGGTGGCCACCGACATCGCGGCGCGCGGCATCGACATCGAAGACTTGCCACACGTCGTGAACTTTGAGATCCCGAACGTGTCGGAAGACTATGTGCACCGCATTGGCCGTACAGGCCGCGCGGGCGCGAGCGGCGAGGCCGTGAGCCTGGTCTGCTTGGACGAAGAAGGCTTCATGATGGACATCGAGCGCTTCACCAAGCAAGAGATTCCAGTTCAGTTGCTCGAAGGCTTTGGCCCTGAGCCAGGCGAAGTGGCCGAGCCCATCGCCATGGGTCGCCAGACTTTGTGGGGCGGCGCAGGCAAGCCGCCAAGCCGTGATGTGATGGCCGCAGCCGCCAAGGCCGCACGCCAGGACATGATGCAACGCATCCGCGACAACAAGGCTTCTGGCGGTGGTCAGGGACCGCGCCAGCCTCGCGCCGAAGGTCAGGGCCAGCCCCGCCCTTCGCGCAATGGTCCAGCGCCATCGCGCCGCAACAACCCCCAAGGCGAAGCCCGCTTTGAAGGCCAGGGCGAAGGTCGCCGTGAGGGCGCCGGCTTCCAGGGTGGTCGGGGCGATGCTCGCGGCGATGCACGCTTTGACAACCGTGGCGAAGGCCGCAACGGCCCACGCAACAACGGCCCACGCCCTGAAGGGCGTGGCCCCAATGCCAACCGGGGTGGTAGCCAAGGCGGTCAAGACCGCCGCCGCCAGGACAGCGATGAATTGCCACGCCACATTGACCCGCTGAAAACCACCCAGTTTGCCCGCCTGGACTTGCCCAACCGCAAGCCCGTTCGCACCAGCGGCCAGCCTGATCCCACACGCACCAGCATCGACAGCCTGGCCAGCGGCAACCGCCGTCATGGCGGTGGCAATGGTGGTGGTGGCCGTGGCTTTGGCGGCGGTGGCGGCGGCGGTGGCCGAGGCTTCGGTCGCTGATCCACGCGAATCCCCCCAAATGAGCCCGCTGATGCGGGCTTTTTTTGTGCAAACGGCTGCGGTTTGTGCTGCTGAAAATAGCTGCACTGAGGGGCGCTCGGTGAAGCAGCACACTGCCAACATCCTGCAGAGTTGGCCCAGCTTTGGCATGACTTTGGGCATGGCTGCTGCGCCTCATGTATGATCCGCCCGCCACTGCGACACCAACGCAGTGGCATTCGCTAGGGGTGTTGAGGACCGTGAAGTCTTCGACTGAGAAAGTCCCTTTGAACCTGATTGAGGTAATCCTCGCGCAGGGAAGCTAGTCCAAAGAACGGTGCCCCCTTCCGGGTGCGTCACGTTCGCAGCCAGCCGACCTGCCATAACGTTAAAGGAAAACGTCATGGCATTTTTTTCGCCCGACATCACCGCCCACGACCTGTGGATCGACATTGAGGCTGTTCGCACACAGTCGCCTCTGGTGCACAGCATCACCAACCTGGTGGTCATGAACCTGAACGCCAATGTGTTGCTGGCCGCAGGGGCATCGCCCGTCATGGCCCACGCCCACGAAGAAGTCAAAGCCATGGTCGGCATTGCGCAGTCGCTGGTGCTGAACATCGGCACGCTCGACCCGTATGGGGTGGACAGCATGAAAATCGCCCTGGCCGCGGCGCACCAGCGCGGCATCCCGACCGTGCTGGACCCTGTGGGTGCAGGCGCCACGCCTTACCGCAACCAGACCCTGAATGAATTGCTGAATGTGGCCAGCCCCAGCGTGATCCGGGGCAATGGCTCTGAAATCATGAGCACCGCCAACGCGGCCATTCAGACACGCGGCGTGGACAGCAGCGCCAGCGCCAACGATGCCTTGGGCGCAGCCCGGGCATTGACCGCCCGCACCCTGGGCACCGTGTGCGTGAGCGGCGAAACCGACCACATCTTGGACGCCCACCAGCGCTGGGCGCGCCTGTCCAACGGCCATGTCTGGATGACCAAAATCACTGGCGTGGGCTGCTCGGCTACCGCACTGATCGGCGCTTTTTGTGCCGTGCAAGCCGACGCCTGGCGTGCCACCACGGCGGCCATGGCGCTCATGAGCATCGCAGGCGAAGTGGCGGCAGAAAAAGCCCAGGCCTGCGGCCAGGGTGTGGGCAGCATGGCCGCCATGCTGCTGGACGAATTGCAGTTGCTGGATGATGCCACTTTCAAGGCCAGGCTGAAGCTGCAAACCGCTTCGCTCTGAACGAACGGTTGCCATCATGAAACACTGGAAGAGCGAAAGTCTTCGCCTCTATCTGGTCACCGACAACGCCCTGTCCAAAGGCCGTACCCTGACCGATGTGGTCACGGCGGCCGTGGCAGGTGGTGTGACCTGTGTACAGCTGCGCGAAAAAAACCTGTCTTCGCGGGATTTTCTGGCCCAGGCCTTGGCCATCCAGTCCGTGCTGGCCAACACCCAGGTGCCCTTGGTCATCAACGACCGCATCGACATCGCGCTGGCTTGCGGGGCCGACGGTGTGCACCTGGGCCAAAGTGATTTACCGGTGGCGCAAGCCAGGCGACTTTTGCCTGCGCATGTGTTCATCGGCTGGTCGGTCGAAACACTGGCCGATGTGGCGCGTGCCCACAGCTTGCCGGTGGACTATCTGGGCGTGAGCCCCGTATTTGCAACCCCCACCAAAACCGACACCCAAACCCCCTGGGGGCTGGACGGTTTGCGTCTGGCCAGACAAGCCACCGCCTTGCCGCTGGTGGCCATTGGCGGCATCCACATGGGCAATGCCCACGAGGTGTTGCAAGCCGGTGCCGATGGACTGGCCGTGGTCAGCGCCATTTGCTCAGCCGACGACCCGCGCCACGCCGCCGCCCAGTTGCAGGCCTTGAGCCAAGCCCATTTTCAGGAGGTCCATTGACCATGCGCACCCCGACCTTGACCCACGAATACCCGCGCGTGTTGTCCATTGCCGGATCGGACAGCGGCGGCGGCGCAGGCATCCAGGCCGATCTGAAAACCTTTGCCGCTTTAGGCTGCTACGGCATGACCGCCATCACGGCCTTGACGGCTCAAAACACCCAGGGGGTTCGGTCCATTCAGGGCACAACGCCGGCCATGCTGCTCGATCAGATTGACGCTGTGGTCGAAGACATTGGCGTGCATGCCGTCAAGATCGGCATGCTGCACTCGGCAGACATCGTGCAAGCCGTGACGCAGGCCATCGACAAGCACCAACTGAGCCGCATCGTGCTCGATCCGGTCATGGTGGCCACGAGTGGTGCCGTGCTCATCAGCGATGACGCTGTGGCCGAGCTGGTCAACCAGCTGTTTGGCAAGGCCGCCCTCATCACGCCCAACCTGGACGAAGCCGCCTTGCTGGTCGGCCACCCGCTGCTCAACGAAGCCGACATCGAAGCGGCCGCCCGGCAACTGCTGGACCAAGGCGCGCCAGCTGTCTTGCTCAAAGGCGGGCACCTGGCGGGGGATGTGGTCAGCGACTTGTTCATGACCCGCCATGGCCAATCCTTCTGGTTGCGCGCTCCGCGCATTGCCAGCCCCAACACCCACGGCACGGGCTGCACCTTGTCATCGGCCATTGCAGCCCACCTGGCCTTGGGCGACTCGCTGCCAGACGCCGTGCGTGCCGGACACGCCTTTGTGCGTATCGCCCTGGCAGCAGGTGCCAGCGTCCGCACTGGCGCAGGCAGCGGCCCGCTGAACCACGGCGCAGCCCCGCGCCCCATGCAACTGTTACCCCTCTGAATGGAGACACCCCATGTCCAAGCACTCTCTTTCCAAAGACTCACTGGCGCCGGTTGCGGCCGTCGAACGCGTGTTCACAGGCGTCTCGCACGCCTCGCTCTGGTTCAGCCTGGGCGTGGGCCTGCTGGTCATGCAAGTGGGCGCTTATCTGGTGCCTGCCATGGGTACGCAAGACGCCATGCTGGCCATCGTGATGGGCTCCTTGCTGGGCTCGGGCTGGCTTGCCTGGGTTGCCAAAATCGCTTGCGACAGTGGCCTGTCGAGCGCGGGCCTGATCCACCGGGTTTATGGCCCGTCGTTTGCCCGACTGCCGGTGTTGCTCAACATCGTGCAGCTCATCGGCTGGACCACGTTCGAGCTGGTGATCATGCGTGATGGCACCCACGCCATCACCCAAAAAGCCTTTGGCATGGATCTCTCGCCCCTGTGGACCACGGTGCTGTGGGGCGGCGTGCTGACCTTGCTGATGACGGGCTCCATGCTCACCCTCGTGCGCCGCTTTGTCAGCCGCGTGGGCCTGCCGCTGGTGATCTTGTCCCTGCTGTGGCTGAGCTGGCATTTTGTGGGCCTTGCACAGCAACAGGGCTGGGCTGCCTTCATGGCCCGCCCGGGCAATGGCTCGATGGGCATGCTGTCCGCCATGGATCTGGTGATGGCCATGCCCGTGTCCTGGCTACCCCTGGTGGCGGACTATGCGCGGCATGGGCGCACCGGAGCCAGCACTTTGCGTGGCACCTGGCTCGGCTATGCCTTGGCCAATGTCTGGTGCTACGCCCTCGGTGTGCTGGTGGCCAGCGTGTCTGAGCCAGGCACCGATCTGGTCACGGCCTTGCTGCTGGCGCAAGGTGGATTGCTGGCCCTGGGTTTGATCTTGCTGGACGAATTCGACAACGCCTATGGTGATGTGTATTCGGGCGCGATGTCGTCGCGCAGCTTGCATGCCAGCTGGTCTTTGCGCCGCTGGGGGGTCACCATCGCGGTCTTGTGTACCGCATTGGCCCTGGTCTTGCCCATGCACAGTCTGGAGCCTTTCTTGCTGATGCTCAGCTCGATTTTTGTGCCGCTTTATGGCGTCATCCTGGGCAGACTGGGCACGACATCTGCCCCAACCGGCACGACGGCCAAAGGCATGAATGTACCGGCCGCTGCCATCTGGTTTGTGGGCATTGCGGTGTTTCACGCATCCGCCCACTGGACCCCTCAATGGGGCTCGGCCATTCCGAGCCTGATCGTCACCTTCGCATTGGCCTTGGCCACGCGTTCTTCCAACCCAGAAGCTTCCCCCCAATGAAAACGTTCAACACTTTCCGCGCCTGCCACATCGCCAGCGCTGTGGCCCTGCTGGTGCTGGGCCACGCCCATGCGCAAAACACCACAGAAATCACCATCACCGACACCGCCCCCTCACAGGTGAGCGGCTTTGGCGATGTGCCGCTGCGCAAAGCACCTTTCAGCGCCGTCAGTTTTGACCGCCAGACGCTGCAAGACATCGGCGCGCAACGCGTCTCGGACGCCCTGCGCTTGGATGCCAGCGTGAGCGACAGCTACAACTCGCCCGCTTATTGGGACATGCTGAGTGTGCGGGGCTACACGCTGGACAACCGCTACAACTACCGCCGCGAAGGCCTGCCGATTTCCGCCGAAACCATGATCCCCATGGACAACAAGGAGCGCATTGAGCTGTTCAAAGGCACCAGCGGCATCCAGGCGGGCACCAGTGCACCGGGAGGGCTGGTCAACTACGTGGTCAAGCGCCCACCGACCGCGGCCAACGACACCATTCGCAGCGTGAGCGCCAGCTACGGCCCAGGCAAGAGCAGCAGCGTGGCACTCGACCTGGGCGGTCGCCTGGGCGAAAACAAGGATGTGGGCTACCGCTTCAATGCGGCCTATGAAGACCTCGACCCCTACATCCAGAACACCCAAGGGCACCACCACTTGCTGGCCCTGGCCATGGACTGGCGCATCACGCCTGACAGCAAGCTGGAGTGGGAGTTTGAAAAAAGCGAACGTCAGCAGATGGGGGTGAATGCCTACAGCGTGCTGGCCAACCCCAACGATCCTTATGGCGTACCGTCTTTGCCAGCCACCGTGGACGGCAAACTCAACATCACACGCCAGCCCTGGTCTGTGCCCGGAGCCTTTGCCAGCCAAACGGGCAGTGTGCGCTTCAAGCAAAACCTGTCAGACGGCTGGCTGTGGACCACGCAATACGGCGGACAGCGCCTGAAAACGGACGACCGCTTGAGTTTTGCCCTGGGCCACAACTGCTATGGGGTACTCGATACCTCAACCGGCGCCACCAAGCTGTGCGACCGCTTTACATCGGATGGACGATTTGAGCTGGCCGATTTCCGCAGCAACGATGAGCGGCGACTGGTGGATGCCTTGCAAACCGAAGTGGCTGGCCAAACCCGCTGGGGCAAAACCACACATCACCTGGCCCTTTCTCTGACCCGGCAGCGGCAACTCGACAGGCTGCCTGCCCTGCAAGCTTGGAATTCTGCTGGCGAAGGCAGCATCTACGGTGGAGGCACCAGCCAAGCGGCCCCCAAACCCGAGTACCCCAACACCAACAAGAGTGAATACAGCACAGAAATTGCCGTCAAAGATCGCATGGCGTTGAGTGCAACAACGGCCGTCTGGGCAGGACTGCGCTACACGTCCTATAGCCGCAGCAGTGAGCAAAACGGGATCTGTGATCCTGTCACTTACGTGTGCACACCCGCCGCAGGCACCAACCCAATCAGCAGCAAAGGCAACATCACCACCCCATGGATCGGCCTGACACAGCAAATGGGGCAGCACATGGTGTTCGTGTCGCATGGGCATGGCATTGAACTGCTGGCGGTCCCGAACACACCCGGCTACACCAACGCAGGCCAGTTGCTTGACGTGGCACGCAGCAAGCAAACTGAAGTGGGCATCCGCAGCTTGACCACGGCTGACCGCGCCACACCATGGAGCTGGAATGCCAGCGTGTTCCAAATCGAACGCCCCTTGACTTATGACGTTGCAGATGGCAGTTTGCTCAAACGAGTCAGCGACGGTCAGCAAATCCATCAAGGGATGGATGCAGGTGTTCAGTGGCGCTCAGCGGCTTGGTCACTCCAGGCACAAGGGCAATGGCTCCATGCACGCATCTCTGCTGCGACCCTCAACACCGCATTGAACGGTCAAACGCCAGTCAACGTCCCCACCATGACCCTGCGCGCTCTGGCCCAATACCGCTTTGCAAACATCCCCGGCCTGCGCACCAGCTTGCGCGTGAACCACGAAGGCCAGCGCCGCGTACTGGAAGACGGCAGCCTCAATCTACCCAGCTGGACCAGCGCAGATTTGGCAGCCCATTACGACACCCGCATCGACGGCACACGCACGCAATGGACGATGGCCATCGACAACCTGGCTGATCGCGATTACTGGCGTGAATCCCCCAAACAATTTGGCCACTACTATCTGTACCCCGGCGCGCCACGCACCCTGCGAATTGCCGTAAAAGCCAGCTTCTGAAACTCATGCTGCTTTTTTCTGAAATTGCACGCTCCACCCTCAAAAGTGGCCTGTAAATGACGCTATAATTACGCCTATTCCTCAATAGCTCAGTCGGTAGAGCGCCGGACTGTTAATCCGTAGGTCCCTGGTTCGAGCCCAGGTTGAGGAGCCAGAAAAATACAAGCCCTTGCAGCAATGCAAGGGCTTTTTTTTCGCCTGCGCTGTCACAGGTTTCATCAAATGCTTGGCTGCAATTGCGTGCAATCTGTCGGCACGAACAGGCCTCTTGGTGCCCAGGTCATTGCCGTCTAGCGGCATTCTTCTGCACACGATGTGGGCCCACCTCCTAGCGCACTCTAGGGCGTCTTCAGGCCGCCTCTTAAATTCACTGAATTCCGGTGGAATTTTGTTAAATTTGCCATAAATATAGTAATATTGGCATCCAAATGCGCTTAATGCATAAAATCAACAAATAATCAATCTTTTCCATGGAACTCATTGCTGTTGCCTTGCTGGGGCTGGGAATCTGGCTCGGCCAAACGCCTGCGCCTGAAAAAATCACTGAACGCATCATCTTGCTGCCCTCAGCCGATGGCGCACGCAGTGCGATCATCGTTCATGGTCTGAAGGGTGATCGGCTGATGGATGTACCGTATGCCAGTTTGGAAGTCACACCCTCGGGCTCATTCACCGATGCGTCGCTGACTGAAACTGCAGTGCGCGATCGTTACACCAGCTTGCTGGATGCGCAAGCGCCACGCCCGCGCAGTTTTCTGCTCTACTTTGTCACAGGCTCGGACAATAAGCTGACGGCTGAATCTCAGCAAACATTGACGGGCTTGCAAGACTTTTTGCAATCGCGCCCCGCCCCGGAAGTCACCTTGATCGGCCACACCGACCGCTCGGGCAGTGCAGCCATCAATGATGCCTTGTCACTCAAGCGCGCACAGGCTGTGCGCGATTTGATCCGGCAGTCGGGCATCTCAACCGACAAAGTGCCCGTTTATGGCAGAGGGTCGAGGGAACCCATTGCATCCGGCGCGCAAGAAGGCCTGAACCGGCGCGTTGAGATCCATGTGCGCTAAGAACTGGAGTTGCGCATGAACTTCCTCAAACGATTGCTGACCTCCGGAAAAGGCCGACCTGTTGCGATCGGCATTTTGCTGTGGACATTGCTGATCAACACCCTGACTGAACTGCCACCCACTTGGCAAAACCTGCCTTGGCCAGTCGAAAAAGTGGTCGATGCCGTGGGATCGCCTTTCACTACGGGCCGCAATCTCCTGTTCGATGGTTATCAAAAAGAGCACACCCGAAAACAACAATCGCAACCGGTGACGATTGTTGCGATTGACGAAAAGAGTTTGCAGGAACTGGGCCAATGGCCCTGGCCCAGATACCGCCTTGCAAAACTGCTGGACGCCATCGCTGTGCACAAACCTGCCGCTGTGGGGCTGGACATTTACATGCCCGAAGCAGACCAGACTTCGCCGGACAAGGTTGCTTTGGGACTGGGGCCGGAACACAAAGCCCTGGCGCAGCAACTGAAACAGTTACCGCCCAATGATGTGCGACTGAGTGAGGCGCTCAGACGCACCCCATCGGTTTTGAGCGCTGCAGGCTTTGATTTCAAGGCCTTCACCACCACCGAAGGCATGCGCACCTGGCCAATAACGCTTGAAGGCGACGACACATTGCCTGTGTTTGTCCGCCGCTTTGACCAAGTGTTGGCCAGTCTGCCGCAATTGCAAGCCGCTGCCAGCGGTCAAGCGATGGTCAGCGTGGACCTGGAAAACGGAGTGGTTCGCCACATCCCCTTGGTCATGAACCTGTCAGATCAGCCGGTGTCCACTTTGGCCATCGAAATGCTGCGGGTGGCCACCCAATCCCCCTCAGTCAAAGTCAAACTCAGTCCGGCAGGAGTGAGCGCTGTTGAAGTGGCAGACTTGTCTGTGCCCACGCTGGCCAAGGGTGACATACGCCTGCACTTTGCCAAACATGCCGACATGGCTTCTCGCCATGTCTCGGCCGCAGATGTGCTCAGCGGCAAAGTTGATCCTGAGATGTTGAATGGCAAATTGGTCTTGCTGGGCCTCACAGGCGCAGGCCTGAACGACATGCGAACCAACGCCCTTGGCGAAACCGTTCCCGGCATCGAAATTCAAGCCCAAGTGATTGAATCACTGTTCGATGGCCGCATCCTCATGCGCCCCCAGTGGCTTAAATGGGCCGAATCTGGGGCTTTGCTGTTTATCGGTGGCCTGCTGATTTGGTACATACCGCGCCCCCGCTCTGCCTTCGCACTGTACCTGCGCAAAGTACCCCAGGCTGGCTTGTGGCTGACCCTGGGCACCAACGCATTGATTGCAGCCATTGGCCTACAAGTCTTCATCAGAACCGCTTACCTCTTCGATGCCGCCTCTTTCTTTCTGGTGCTCGGCGGGGTCATGGGGTCCTTGGTTTCTTCATCCTTGGCCGATATGGACATACGTAAAAAGGCCAAACAATTGGCACAGCAAGAACAAGCTTTGCAAGAAGCCCGTTTGGCAGGTGCGCGTGAGCCACGCCAAGCACTCAATATTGCGGCTGCCCCTGCGCCGTGAGCCGCTTGAACAGATTGGAGACAAGCATGAAAAACCCAAGCATCTGGCTGCTTTGGCTCTGCTGCGCTGCCTCAGTTCAGGCTGCAGAGTCCGCAGGCACTGTCAAAACCCTCAAAGGGACTGCACACATCGAACGCGGCAAAGCCCGCATAGAAGTGGCCGTGGGCACATCTTTGCAGACGCAGGACCGATTGCACAGCGGACCTGCCAGCGGTGTCGGCATCACGCTTCGCGACAGCACCTTGCTGACCGTCGGCGCAAACTCCATGATCGAGCTGAACAAATACGCATTTGACCGCAGCACCAATGCAGGCCAGATGGACGCCTCGATCAAGCGCGGCACCTTGGCCGTGGTCTCTGGCCAGATAGCCAAGAACAACCCCAACGAAGTGGTCTTTCGCACCAACACCGTCACCCTGGGCGTTCGGGGCACGGAGTTCATCATTGACGTGGGTGAGGAAGCCCCGCGCTGAGCACCGCAGCGCAATGGGCTGTCTTGGGCATCTTCAACGCCGATCCGTCCAAAAGTCGCCTGTCACAAAGAACGATGAGCTGGCGTGGATGGCCTTCATCAGACCCAACTTGTTGCTTTTCGGCGGTGTGGCTAAAAGTGTGGCTGATTGCCAATAAATGCAGTGGAATGTGCCGTGGAAATTAAGGGGCAATCAGGGGGCAATTTGAGGGGGCATTCCCGGAAAGAAAAACGGGTCACGCCCTTGTGAGGCGTAACCCGTTGATTTAATTAGGAATAAATGGTCGGCGTGGCGGGATTCGAACTCGCTACCCCTTGCACCCCATGCAAGTTTTGTATTTTTTGTATTGCCTCATACATCAACCAAAACTTTAAAAATAATCATTTAAAATCAATGACTTATAAAGCTAAAGCCGAAAAATATTGTCCATCTGATTCCATCAAGATACACTGAGAGCCTGTAAAAACAGGGGGGCAATCAGGGGGGCAATTTCCCCATGCCTCAAACACATGGCAAAGATCACCACCAAAGCACTGGAAGCCCTTAAGCACTCAGACCACGGCAAACGACTGGCAGACGGTGACCGCATGTTTGGCATCGTCCGGGCGGTCAAAAACGATCCTGAGGCTGTATCAGTTGATTTTGAGTGGCGTTACAACTTCGGGGGCAAAGTCCGACAGGTACGCATTGGCACATGGCCACGAATGACACTCAAAGCCCTGCGCGATGAACGCGATGCGCTCAAGGGAAAACTCAAAGATGGCATAGACCCGCTTGCCGAAAAAGAAGCCGACCGCCTGAAACAACAGGCCGACCAGATCGAGGCCAAGCAAACTCAGATCACCCGCCTGCAAGAACTCGCGGCCAAAGACGCCAGAATGACCGTCCGGGGCTTGTTTGAGTTATGGCAAAGCACAGACCTGAAGAAGCGCCAAGATGGAGGAAGTGAGGCGCTCAGAGCATTTGAGGCTGACGTTTTCCCGCTCATTGGTGACGTGGCAGCGGCTGACGTGACCAAGGCGCACATTCAGCGAATCATTGACACCATGTTGGCCCGTGGCGTCAAACGCATGACCGAGCGGGTATTCAGCGACCTGCGCCAGCTTTTCGGCTTTGCATTGGATCGCGACCACATCGAGGCCGACCCGACCGCACGAATCAAAAAGCACAAGATCGGCGGCAGCGTGGAGCGTGATCGGGTTTTGTCTGAGGCTGAACTGATCGAGTTTTTCAATCGCCTACCTGAATCGGGTTTGGTGGCGTCATCCCAATGCGCCCTGACCATCCAGCTTGCAACCATCACCCGCATCGGTGAAGTCTTGGGCGCACGGTGGGAGCATGTTGATTTTGAGCGGCGCATCTGGACACTGCCTGAGACCAAGAACGGCAAGCGGCACACGGTCAACCTCAATGACCTGGCCCTGAAGCAATTCGAAGCCCTGCGCCAGCACACCGGACTGACAGAATGGGTTTTCCCAGCATCGAGGTTGAACGGCCCGGTTTGCCCCAAAACCGTCACCAAGCAGGTGGCAGACAGGCAGCGCGGCGATGATGATCCCATGAGCGGCCGCAGCAAGCAGACCGATTCGCTGGCGCTGTCAGGCGGGCAATGGCGACCGCACGACCTCAGGCGCACCGGGGCCACCCTCATGGCTGAATTGGGCGTTTTGCCTGACGTGATCGAGCGATGCCTGAACCACACCGAACAAACCAAAGTAAAGCGCATCTATCAACGGGCGCAATATGAAGCCCCTATGCGCGAAGCGTGGAAGCGATTGGGAGATCGCTTAATCTTGTTGACCAACAAGCTTGATAACGTTGTAGTCCTCCTGAATCCGTGACCCGGCAATAAATCAGATTCTCCTGTTCTGATTTTCCCCAAACACCGCCACTTTCTTCGTGACACGCGCATTTCAATCAATATCCCGAGCTGTTTTCGCGCGTGTTTTCGCCCGCTCTCGACTGCCATGGGATGCATCTTCAAATTTGGCTTGCACCCATCCCCGCCGCTTTCATGCAGCTGCGTTTTCTGACCCCTCCATGGTGTTGCCGGTAACGACCCGGCTACGCGCCCCGCAACTGCCCGTAATGCAGCGCAAACACCTCAAACGCCCCATCGTTGCGCCCCAAGCCCAGCACCAGCTGACCGGCATGGCTGATCATGCGTGCGGCCTTGCCCATCAACTCCTGGAGCACCGTTTTGATGCGCCTTCTCTTGGCCTTGTGGCGCACCGGCGAGCCCGGCTCGTTCAACGTGTGCTGGCCAATCAAGCGCAGCAAATTCATCGCCACCGCAGCCAACTGGCACACCAAATAGTTGGTGTCGAATTTGCCCGAGGGCAAACGCTCCAAATCCATGTCACTCTTGAACTCCGAATGAAACTGCTCATGCGTGGCGTGATCACAGTACAGCTCTATCACTTGCAGGGGCTTGAAGCTGGCATCCAACGTGGTCGTCCAGCCCTCCAGCACGTACTCGGGCAAGAGCAGAGGCTGGCCGTGCTTGTTGATGGTGCGCTCAGTCAATCGATAAATGCGCCGCGCAGGGCATTTCTCAGAGCCCACTCGCTCGAGTTCCAGCGCCTCTTGCCACACGCAAAAGCGCTTGCCTTCGCGCTCCAGGCACCATTGCACCGTGGGGTCTGCGCTCCTTTTGGCGGCGATGGCCTCCACGGGTGTGGTGCGCGGGTTCCACTTGATGATGAAAGCCATCGCGTGCTTGCGCTCATTGGCTTGCGCGGTGATGGCTTGCATCAGCTTGAGCGAACAAAAGCCCGAATCGGCGCGCACCAACAAAGGGGTGTCCACCAAGCTCGCTGCCATGGGCAAGACGCGCTCAAGGTTGTACTCGCTCTCGTTGGCCGAGTGCTGGGTGCCAGGGCGCAAAGCCAGCTCCAGACAATAGCCCTCAGTGCCCAGATAGGCGGCCAAAGGGCAATAGCCATCAACCCCCGCGTAGGTGCGCCCCACCAGCTCTTTGCTGGTGCCGCTGTTGTCCATGGCAAAAGTGTCGATGTCCAGCGGCGTGTAGCCGCAGGGCAGCTGTCCGAAGTCAATCGGCTTGCCGTTGATGCGGCCACTCAGCAGCGCGGTATTGAGCTGCATTGCCAGATCAAACCAGTTGGCTGCATGGGCATTCATGCGCTGGCGCAGCGTGGGGCTCGAAGGCACGGTTTGCAGGCCCAGCGAGCGCTTGAAAAAGGCATCGGTGCGAAAGCCTTCGATGGTGTCGAAATCGTTCTTGCCCAGGCACAGCAAGCCCAGGTAGGAGCGCAAGATGCAGCTGTTGGCAACGCCCGAGCGAACGGGGAATTTGGGGTCGACGAGGGCGCTGAAGTTGATGCGCTTGAGATATTGACCGACAAGGGCCAGACCGGCATGGGAGCTGAGGTCGTAGGGGAGTTTCTTGATAATGAAATCGGTCATGGGAAGGATCACCTGCGGGGTGAAGAGTACCTGATGACTAAGCGCTTGATTTCAATGGGGAAACGTCACTATCTCAGAGCTCAACTCACGGATTCAGGGTCCTCAGAAAGACCATATTTTGAGTAGGGCTAAACAATAAATATTTGTTGGTCTGTGAACCAATCGTTTGGCGTAGCGCGATCAACGGGTTGGCCGTCTATTTACAGCCCAAAATTGACCTCTATGATTGCCACGGGACTCTACAAAAGTCCCGTTAAGTTCACAGAAAAAAGAAAGGGAACCACTGACATGGCTCCCTTTCCGATTCAAGATGATCTCGAACCCGCCTCCTAAGCGTGGGTTCATTGTAGGTCGTTTTGCATCCTGTGGGAAATGGTAATCCAATGAAGGATCAACAAAATGAATGAAGCGATTCAACCCCCAGCCGCCCTTTTGGGCAGAAGTAAAGTTCAAGAACGAACCACACTGAGCCGTTCAAGTCTGTACGCCATGATCGCCCGTGGTGACTTTCCCGCCCCCGTGAAGATCAGCGGTCGGCGCGTGGCATGGCCCGAAGCAACTGTTAACGAGTGGATTCAATCGCGCATTGATTCCTCACCCACGATCTAAACAGGGGCGTAAACATGAATACCAGCACTATGACCTTCGGGTCAGGAATAGCCACGCCCAAAACCAGCAAACTCGCAACCATCCTTCAATTGTTTTTGCAGGGGTTAAGCCTGAACAGATTTGAAGCTGAGCGGCATCACGACCATTGTTTGCACAGCACCGTCAGCACCTTGCAGAACGGGCATGGCATTCTGATTGCCCGCGAGCATGAGTCGGTCCCTTGCAAGCAAGGCGCGGAAATGACAAGGGTTTGCAGATACCGCATAGACCCGCATCCTGACAACATCAAACGAGCGCGTGACCTACTGGTGAAGCTGGAGCGCACAACATGAGCGGGGCCGCTTTTCTGAAGCTGAAAAAGCTGACAGGCAGCGGCATCATAGGCAAGGCGGCACGCCATAACAGGCGTGTCATTCAGGCTGAGTTGGGCGCATCAGGACCAATTGACGTGACTCGCTCACACCTGAACATCACTCTCATGGGGCCGTCAACAGCCGATGAAGTCGCCAAACTGGCCAAAGCCAAGATGATGGCAGCAGGTATCACCAAGGACCGGAAAAATGGGGTCATGGGCGTGGAGTTGGTTTTCAGTTTGCCGACAGATCACACGCATGACGTGACTACTTATTTCACTGCCTCCGCCCAATGGGCTGGCGCACAGTTTGGAGGCATGGACAACATCGTGAGCGTGGACATTCACCGCGATGAAGCCCAAGACCATGCCCATGTTTTGCTTGTCCCATTGTTTGAGGGCCGCTTACGTGGGTCCGATGCGGTCGGCAACAAACGAAAGCTGAGCGAACTACAAACCAACTTTTACAACGCTGTGGCGGCGGGGTTTGGATTCAGCAAACCAAGGGCGCGACTGAGCGGCAACAATAAAGCACAGATCACCCGGCAGGTACTGGACAGGCTGCGTCAAGACCCAGTGGCAAAGTCGGCTGCGTGGGCGGTCATACGTGACAGCGTGGAGCGTGACCCCCAGCCCTATGCGCTGGCGCTGGGCATCACCATTACCGTGACCCCAAACAAACCCGCGAAGACCATGAGGCAGATTTTCACTGGCAATGGCAAGGGGCCGCGAAAAGAAAAACCTATAGGGTTTCAAACTGGAAAGCCCTATAGGGTTTCAGGGGGTGCCGATTTGCAAACCCTAGGTCACTGTAGGGAATCGATTTCCAAACAACAGAGCAAGGCACCAGAAGCGCCAGCACCTCAAAGCACAATGGGGGGGACGGTGAATACGAAACAGCATGAAGCCGAACAGCCTGGACGGCAAGCGGCTGAGTTGGGCCAGATCGTTAGGATTCGTGAGTGTGATTTTCCAGCTGGTAGCTACGACCCGGACACTGGCGATTTCTATCCCCAAATACCAGCACGAAAATCAGCGAAAGCCGAAGCTGATCACTGGGTGAGGGAGGCACTTCATGGAGCCCACGGCTAGTCCTGAACTATGTGAGCAAGGACGGGGATGAAGGAATCAGATCATTCATCTTCGTCTTAGGCTCGGCGCAACATTGAATTTAGCGATCAAGCCCAAATGCTACGAAAATTTTCGAGTGAGCCCGATGATCGCTGCGATAAGAAAAAAACCGCCCCACATTTTGAACAGCGCTCGCTCACCAGCAAAATGCAATACCAGACCGCTCAGAACCATAAACAAGATTGCCGGACCAGATAGCCCAGAATCTCCATCATCCAAGATGTTTCCAGCGCGATCAATTTGCGCCTGAACTGCTACGCTATTCAAAGCTATCGCCAAGTGGATCAATAATTTCTTCATAGATCGAGCAATGTATCGACTCAGGGTGGTTTTTCTCGTGGTGTAACTTATTCGACCTCGATGGTCGCTGGGCAAAAGCCACCTCGAATGGTCACCCAAAATTTGTCAAAGCCCGTTGTGTACTCGCACTTTACGATTTGCTGACCTGTAACGGAGGTTGCGTATTCCATGCGCCCAGTATGTGTGGCCATCATGGCAAAGACCGCACCAGAAAACGTCATTGCCAAGAGCGATATCACAGCACTGCGTTTGATCCGATTCATCGCTAAAAAATCGCTGGTTGACTGTTCTGCGGATTTGTTCTGCAAAGAATTTTCATTTTGATAAATCATTTTGATTTTTCCCAATTTCTCTATTAAAGCGCTGAATTAATGTCTCTGGTGCTTGTGGCGGTTTGCAATCCAGTTCGGTGATGCGATATGACCCCATCACTTTGTTATCTAAGGTCAGGTACAGTGAGTTAAGCCCCTTCAGCCCTGAGGGAAAGAGGCCACTCATTTTGCCGTCACACAGTTCTGAGGCCATCAATTCTTTCAAGCCAGATATAACCTTGGGGTAGTTGGCTCTGGACGAATGAGGTGAATCGATCTTGTAGACATAAAAAACTTCGTTGTTGTGGCTGTCCGCTGAGATAGCAGTTGTCATACTATCGATGCGCTTGGGTAATTTTGCTTTTAGTGCCTCCGCCATTTCTTGCGCAACACCAGCATGCGATAGGGTTGTAAACATTGCCATTACGAGGGCTGAGATGTATTTCATCAATGTAATTCCACTCAATTCGTTGGGCCGTTTCACTGCGGCTTACAGTCATCCTTTGAGATCGCATAACCGAAGAGCATCGTGCCATCTTTTGCAAAATACACGGCCCGGAGATAGCGAAGCCCAGCAGGAAACAAACCGCTCATCTGGCCCTTGCAAAGTTCTTCAACCATTAGACTTTTCATGCCCTCTGCAAAGATTTTTTTCTTCGCCTCGCTGTGAGTTGATACGTCTACACCGTAGGTGTACCAAAGCTCGTCCCCTTTCGCTTTAACGCTCAATAGCGTGGTCATGAAGTCGAGTTTTTTTGGAAGATATGGCTTGACTGCTTTTTCTACATCGTCCGCCACGCCTGCGTATGACAAAGTAGCAAATGATGCGAGAGCAATGACTACTACTGATACGACACGTTTCATTTCGCCCCCAAGTCTTGCATGTTCATATTTCATGCTCATTTCGTTTTCCCTTCCATCAGGCGTTTGATATTTTCTGTGGTGCCAGCGGGTGGATGAGCGCAATCGTTTTTTGTGATGCTGAAGTTAAACATCAATTTGTCATCTTTGGAAAAGTACCCGGCGTGGTATCCGATCAACCCTGAAGCAAACCAACTGCTTACCTTGCCGTTGCACAGCTCTTCAGTCATCAGTCCCTTAAGTCCATCACCGATAGCTTTGTTGTTAGCTCCGTTGTCAGCGGGAGTATTGACCTTGAAGATGAAATACACAGCGTTGTTTTTTGCTCCAACGTTTACAAGCGTGGTCATGCCGTCAATCTTTTGTGGCAGGTAAGGTTTGTTCTTGTCTGCAATTTCTTCTGCAATACCAGCATTTGTCACAGTTGCGATTACTGAGAGCCCGAGGGTCGCGATACGTTTCACTGACTTTCCATGTTTTATTGGTTGCCGTCTTGAAGGTACTTTTTGAACCGACCGCCCGTGGTCGTATCAAAGATCCAAAATGCAAATGAAAAAGCAACTTCTGAAGTACCGGGCCGTGTTTACGTCTAACGGTCAAAGTTGGGTACTTACTTTTTTGTTGAACTATAAAGTATTAGATAACGTTGCGTTGCCAATAGGTAACTTTTTGTTGACAAAAAGTTGCAGCGTTATCTTGTCCACAGCAAACATCTTCAGCAAGGGCGGTTGCTGGGTCGCCTAGGAAACGTAAATAGGGGGGCAATCAGGGGGGCAATTTGAGGGTTCAGATCCGGAAAGAAAAACGGGTCACAGCCTTGTGAGCTGTAACCCGTTGATTTCATTACGAATAAATGGTCGGCGTGGCGGGATTCGAACTCGCGACCCCTTGCACCCCATGCAAGTGCGCTACCAGGCTGCGCTACACGCCGACAAGCTTCAAATTATAGACTGAAAAGCCGGCCTCAAAGAGTTAGCAAAGTGCGAATTTCGAAAAGTTCATGGCGGATGGCCGGGTAGTCCGCTCGGTTCTTGTTCAAGGGGAATGACTCAAAGGAAGGAAAGCCAGTTGTCATGGACTCCTTGAACGATGGCACCAGTTGGTCTGCGGGCTGCGGCTGCATCAGCTCAGGGGGCATCATCAAGCGATCCGCCTGCACCTGCTCCTGTAGTTTGTTGCGCGCACCGCTGATGGTGAAACCCTGGTCATAGAGCAAATCACGAATACGCCGGATCATCAACACTTCGTGGTGCTGGTAATAACGCCGGTTGCCACGGCGTTTGACAGGCCGTAATTGGGTGAACTCCTGCTCCCAATAGCGAAGCACATGCGGCTTGACCCCACACAACTCACCCACTTCACCGATGGTGAAGTAGCGCTTGGCTGGAATGGGTGGAAGTGAACTGTCCATGAATGACAACAAGTTACTGAAGGAACCTTGTAGCTTACTGCAACTTGATGTTCCGAGTCTGCACCCTGTGCATGTAATTGCGGGTTATTGCTGAGGCCTGATTTAATATGCATGCTTACAATTAAACCTGACTGACTTGGTAGGACACCCCATGAGTACGCACACTTATCACCCACCCGTCCTCGTCGCAGGCGGCGGCATCGGCGGCTTGGCAGCCGCTTTGGCTCTGGTGCGTCAAGGCTTTGCCGTCACCGTGCTGGAACAAGCCCCTGAAATCGGCGAGATCGGCGCGGGCATCCAAATTGGACCGAACGGGTTTCATGCATTTGACGCATTGGGCGTCGGTGACAAAGCCCGTGGCCGCGCCGTTTACACCGACTTCATGGTGATGCATGACGCGCTCGACGAGTACCAAGTCGGCAAGATCCCCACGGATGAAAAATTTCGCCAGCGTTTTGGCAACCCTTATGCGGTGATCCACCGGGCCGATGTGCATTTGTCCTTGCTCGAAGCAGCGCAAGAAACCGGGCAAGTGCAATTTCACACCAGCACCCGCGTGGTGCGCATCGAGCAAGGCGAGCACAGCTTGACCGTGTGGGACCAAAACGGCAAAGCTTTCCAAGGCTGCGCCCTGATCGGGGCCGACGGCGTCAAATCGGTGGTGCGCGAGCAGTTTGTGGGCGACCCAGCCCGCGTCACGGGCCATGTGGTTTACCGCGCTGTGGTTGACAAAAAGGATTTTCCAGCCGACCTGCAATGGAACGCCGCAGCCATTTGGGTCGGCCCCAACTGCCACCTGGTGCACTACCCACTGCGTGGTGGCGAGCAATACAACGTGGTCGTGACATTCCACAGCCGCGAGCAAGAAGAATGGGGCGTCAAAGACGGCAGCAAAGAAGAAGTGCAAAGCTACTTCCAGGGCATTTGCCCCAAAGCCCGCCAATTGATCGACCTGCCCAAGACTTGGAAACGCTGGGCCACCGCCGACCGCGAGCCGATTGGCCAGTGGACTTATGGCCGCGTGACCTTGCTGGGCGACGCCGCCCACCCCACCACGCAGTACATGGCCCAAGGCGCCTGCATGGCCATGGAAGACGCCGTGACACTGGGCGAAGCCCTGCGCACACACCACAACGACTGGCCCAAGGCTTTGGACATGTACCAACGCGCCCGTGTGGCCCGCACGGCCCGCATTGTGCTGTCGAGCCGAGAGATGGGCCGCATCTACCACGCCAAGGGCGTCGAGCGCCTGGTGCGCAACGACCTGTGGCGTGGCCGCAGCCCCGAGCGCTTTTATGATGCGATGGCATGGCTGTACGGCTGGAACGTGGGCAACTGCCTCGACGCCGCACAGCACAACTGAATAGAACGAAGACAAAAAATGAACGACCTCGGCCGAATCGAAGACCTGCCCCCAGACTATGTGCAGGACCTGCGCAACGTGAACCTGGTGCCCCTGTGGCCCAGTCTGCGCGGCGTGCTGCCCCCCAAAGTGCCCACCCGCCAGACCCAGCCAACTTGCTGGGCTTACAAAGACATCAAGCCGCTCTTGCTCAAAGCGGGCGGGCTGACCCCGATTGAAAAAGCCGAACGCCGCGTGCTGGTGCTGGCCAACCCCGGCCACGGCCTCGACAAAATGCAGGCCAGCGCGGCCATGTACTTGGGCATGCAACTGCTCATGCCCGGCGAGTGGGCTCCCAGCCACCGCCACACGCCCAACGCGGTGCGCATGGTGGTGGAAGGCGAAGGTGCCTGGACCACGGTGGACGGCGCGAAATGCCCCATGAGCCGGGGTGACTTGATCCTGACGCCCACAGGCCTGTGGCACGAGCACGGCCACGACGGCACCGAGCCCGTCATCTGGCTCGACGTGCTGGACCTGCCGCTGGTCTATTACATGGAGGCCAGCTACCACATCAACGGCGACCGCCAGACCGTGGTGCCCGGCCAAGGTGACAAGCAATACGCCCGAGGTGGTGTGGTGCCCTCACATGTGTTTGAGCGCAGCAAGAAGGCTTATCCCATGCTGCGCTACGCCTGGAAAGACGCCAAGGCCGCGCTCGAATCGCTGGCCTCTGACGATACCGGTTTGGAGCAAGTGCAAGTCACATACACCAACCCCGAGACGGGTGGCGATGCGGAAAACATCCTGGGCTTTTACGCCCTGATGCTGCGCCCCGCCCAAACCCTGCGCTTGCCAGCGCGCTCGCCCGCGCAGATCTTCCATGTGATTGAAGGCGCGGTGCATGCGCAAATCGTTGCCAGCACCTTCACCCTGGCCGAAGCCGACACCTGCTGCGCGCCCGGCTATGAAGCCGTGACGCTGAGCAACCTGAACGCCAACCAGCCTGCGTTCGTGTTCATCGCCGACGAATCACCGCTGCACCGCAAGTTGGGTGTGTACGAGAACCGAGGCTGATGCCCAGCATTTGTAGGAGCTTGCCTGCAAGCGATGGTCTGCGGGCCGCAAGCGCTTGAATCGCCAGCAGGCTGGCTCCTACAAAAAAACCTTTCACCCTCTGAATGACCCCATGACCACTTACCTCTTCAATCCCACTGCGGTCCAATCCCTGCTCATCCGCGGCAAAACCGAGCGCTTCCCCGTCAACCGCATCTTCTGCGTGGGCCGCAATTACCACGCACACGCTGTCGAAATGGGCCGTCCCGTCGACAAGCGCGTCGAGCAAGCCTTCTACTTCACCAAGTCGCCGCAGACCCTGGTGGAAAGCGGCCAGGCCGTGGCCTACCCACCGCGCACCAGCAACTACCACTTCGAGATGGAGCTGGTGCTTGCCATCGGCAAAGCAGGTTTCCGCGTGAGCGAAGCCCAAGCGCATGAGCTGGTTTACGGCTACGCCGCAGGTTTGGACATGACCCGCCGCGACCTCCAGTTGGTGGCACGAGACAAAGGCCGCCCCTGGGACACCGGCAAGGACATCGAGCAAGGCTCGGTCTGCTCCGAGATCGTGCCCATGCCCGGCGTGGTGATCGAGCGCGGCGCGATTGCGCTGGAAGTCAACGGTGCCACCAAGCAGTCGTCCGATGTGGACAAACTGATCTGGAATATCCGCGAAATCATTGCCGACCTGTCCACCTATTACCACCTGCAGCCCGGCGACCTGATCTACACCGGAACGCCAGAGGGTGTGGGCGCAGTGCTGCCCGGCGACAAGATAACGGGCCGTGTGGAAGGCGTGGCAGAAGTGGCGCTGACGATTGGCGCAGCAGAATAAATAGACGACCCATCTGGCAAGCTCGAACATCCATCACCCCGCATGGACAGCCACGCTGACTCACCATCACCCACCAGGAGAATTCCATGAAGCTCTACAGTTTTTTCAGAAGCGGCACCTCGCACCGACTGCGCATTGCGCTCAACCTCAAAGGCATAGCCACCGACTATGTGGCGGTAGACCTGCGGGTGGACGAGCAGCAAAACGAAGCGTTCAAGGCCATCAACCCGCAAGGCTTGGTGCCCGCGCTCGACACCGGCGAGCAGGTACTGATCCAGTCGCCCGCCATCATCGAGTGGCTGGAAGAAAAATACCCCACGCCGGCGCTGTTGCCTGCGGGTGCTGACGCCCGTGCGCATGTGCGGGCACTGGCGGCGATGGTGGGTTGCGACATCCACCCGATCAACAACCGCCGCATTTTGCAAACCTTGCGCCAGCAGTTTGGGGCCAACGAAGACGCCATCAACGCCTGGTGCGGCACATGGATCAGCGAGGGTTTTGACGCCTACGAAACGCTGATTGCTGCTGACAAGACGCGCGGCCGTTTCAGCTTTGGCGACACCCCCACGCTGGCCGATGTGTATTTGATCCCGCAAGTGGAAAGCGCCCGCCGCTTCAAGGTGGATCTGGCGCGCTGGCCCCTGATCAGCGCCATCGACAAGGCCTGCGGCGAACTGGACGCGTTCAAACAGGCTGCACCCATGGCCCAGCCTGACGCATGAATGGTTGGGCGCTTTAGGTTAAGCGTTGAGCGTTGAGCGTTGAGCGTTGAGCGTTGGGCGTTGGGCGTTGGGCGTTGGGCGTTGGGCGTTGGGCGTTGGGCGTTGGGCGTTGAGCCTTGAACCTTGAGCGTCTAGCCTTGAGCGTTGATGCTCAGGTGAGTGCGCAATACGCTGAACCCTGAACCCTGAACCCTGAACCCTGAACCCTGAACCCTGAACACTGAACGCTAGACGCCAAACACCTCGGTATCCACCTCGCTGTTGGCCTGCGCGTTGTATCGGTTACCCGCCACCGTGTTCTGGTTGATCAATGCCTCCAGGCGCATCAACAAACCCGCGTCCAAGTTCACATCCACCGCCCCCAAGTCATCGCACAAATGTGCCACGGATGTGGTGCCGGGGATGGGGATGATGTGGTCCGCCTTGTGCAACAGCCAGGCCAGCGCCAGCTGGGCAGGGCTGCAAGCGGCTTCCCGTGCCAGGGCGTGGTAGGCGGGCAGCAGCTTCTGATTGGCCGCGAAGTTTTCCGGGGCAAAACGCGGCATGCTGCGGCGGATGTCCTTGGCGTCCAGACGTTCGATGTCAATCGGCTCGCCACACAAAAAACCACGGGCCACCGGGCTGAACGCCACAAAGGCGGCGCCCAGTTCACGGCAAGCTTTCAAGAGCGCGATTTCGGGATTGCGCGTCCACAGCGAGTATTCAGTCTGCACGGCCGCAATGGGGTGTACGGCATGCGCTTTGCGCAGTGTATGGGCTGACACCTCTGACAGGCCAATGGCTTGAATCTTGCCCTGACGGACCAGGTCGCTCAAGGCGCCCACACTGTCTTCAATCGGCACCTTTTTGTCCCAGCGGTGCAGGTAATACAAGTCAATCACGTCCGTCTGCAGCCGACGCAGGGCGTCTTCACAGGTCTTTTTGATCGATTCCGGACGGCCATCGATCACCCGCACCAGTTTGCCGTCACCCGGGTCCACGCCCTGCATGCCGCATTTGCTGGCCAATGTGAACTTTTGGCGGTGGGCCTTCAACACCTTGCCCAGCAAGGTTTCATTGGCGCCAAAGCCATACAGGGCAGCGGTGTCAAAAAAGGTCACGCCCTGGTCGAGCGCCGTAAGCAAGACGCGCTCAGCCTGCTCGGCCGAGACAGGGGCACCATAAGCGTGGCTCAGGTTCATGCAGCCCAGGCCGATGGCACTGACTTGGAAAGAGGCAATGTGTCGATTTTTCATCCCGCCATCTTAGACGCTCCATGCGCACGCCCCACAGGCTCAAACTCTGGCAACACAGCCCCTTGTCAGCCTCAACCCAAGCGTCAGCCCTGCAACTCAACGCAGGGTAAGGGTCAGCGTGGCTCGGGGTGTAAAGCCCCCTTGTTTCGCCGCTTCCGTGCGCGCTGTGCCCATGAAAATTTGGCCAGCGGGCACCTTCCTGGCCATCAGCGCATCACGTACAGCCGAACCTCGCGCCTCGGCCAAAGACTGCATATCGGCCGGCGTCACATCCATGGCCGCCAACAGCAAAGCCGACATGTCGGCGGGCGAAATGTCTTTGGGCATGCCCAGCAGATTGCGCGGCTTGGGCACGTTCGAGCGCATATAAACAGCCTTGAGCAAGGCCTCCTGCTCGTCGGCAGACAGGCCTGTTGCCGCTGTCGCATCCTGACCCTCACGTCTAAGCCTGCGGCGTTTTTCCGCCAAGAGCTGGTCCTGCAGCCTGGCCTGACGGTAGGCCTCACGCTCAGCGTCCATGTCGCTGTAGCCCGCCACAGTGAGCTGCAAATTCGGGCGATCCATCAAGGCCTGGGCCACCTTTTGAATGGACTGTTCAGCCTCTTCGGTCAATGAGGCGGTGCCAGGGGCAAAGCCCAACTGCTGAAGGTCTTCTTGCCCGCTCAAAAGACCCGTGATCAGATTCAGCGGCGAGGTGATGGCCTTTCCCACCAGGTTCATCAGCAGTTTCCAGACAATGGCGCCCACGCGGAAATCCGGGTCATTGATGGAGCCGCTCACGGGCAGCTGGATGTCAATCACGCCCTGACTGTCAGCCAGCAAAGCGGCCGCCAACTTGAACGGCAGATTGGGGGCCGTACTGCCTTCGGCCCGATCACTGAAGCGCAATTGGTGGAGGATGAGCTGATGGTTCGCCTGCAACTGACCCTCGCGGTCCAGGTGGTAGTTCAGCGTGGCTGAGAGCTTGCCGCGCTCAATGCCATAGCCTGCGTATTTGCTGCTGTAGGGCGACAGCTGGGGAAGTTCCAGGTCACGCAACTGCCCTTTCACATCCAGCACCATGGGTTTGACCAGTGGATTGATGAGGCCCTCGACCTCGACACTGGCTGAGCCAGCGCCCAAGCCGCGCAGGCTCAGCTTGGCCAATTCAGGTGCATGTGCACTGGCCACCTGGTTGGAGACCGCCGACAAACTGCCGCTCAGGCCGTGCAACTCGGTGGAGACATGGGGCTGCACATACACGTCAGAAAAAGCCACCCGCCCGTTGACCAAGGCCATCGGCCCCAGTGCAATCACGGGCTGCAGCCCTACAGCGGTCGCATGGGACGCAAGGGGCGCAGGTGCCACTGGCGAACCCTTGCGCAAGCCCAGCCAATTGAGGTGCCCCGCTGCATCAATCGCAATGCGGGCTGAAAAATCACTGAGCACGGTTTGCGCCACCTTCAGGCTGTGCAGGGCACCGGCCTGAATGCTCACATCCAAGCCACGCAAATTCAGGTTTTTGGCATCCAGCAAGGGCGCATGTGTGGACCGCTCTTCGGTACGCAAGGCGCTCAGGGTCAGATCACCTTGCAGGCCCAGGCCCAGACCCGCTGGCGCCAAGCGCACATCCAGTGCCCCGGCATAGCTCAGGTCTGCACGCTTGAACGTCACATCCAGCACGGGGGCCAGATAAGGCCCCAACTTGTGCGCCGGAAACTTGTCCATCTGCAAGCGACCCGACAGCGCCAAGGGCTGAGCTGGGGTGTCGGATTTTGACGGCTCGGACCAATGTACACGGCCATCAAATTCGACACGACCAGGCGCTCGTCGGGTTTCACGACCGTCTTGACCACTTTCTCGGCGCACATTGACAACCGTCAGTTGTCCTTGCAGGGTCATCGGCTCATGTGCCTGGCCCGTGGCGTGCCAAGCCCCGGTGAGCACGTTCACATCTTGCAATTGCAGCTGCACCCCGGCAGGCACAGCGCGATCATCCCAATGGACCTGCCCCCCAGTGACCCGAACCTGGTGAACACCCCCTGTCCAAGGCTTTTGGCCCGGTGCCTTGGCCCCAAGCGCAGTGGAAATGGCCGGATCTGCAGACACGGGGGCTGAAGTTGCCCCAACGGCAGGCGCAAGCCGCCAGTCTTCAAACATCCAGCGCCCGTTGGCTTGGCGCATGATCTTGGCCACCGGCCCAGTCCACGCCAGTTGCCCCACCCGCCACTGCGACCGCAGCCAGTCCACCTCCAACTGCGCCAACTCCAGCGAGTCCCAGGACAGTTCCGGCTGGTTGGGCGAGCCCAAAGACACCTTGTCCAAACGCACCGACGCAGCCTTGAGCAACATCTGCCCATCACCGGCCCCAGCTGAGCTGGCGTTTTTCCAGTCCAGCGTCAAGTCTGCCGAAATCTGCCCCGCCATCTGGTTCAACAACTCTGGGCGCACATGCGCGGCGCCATAGCCCGCACCTGCAGCCAAGGGCAGCGCTTGGGCGTTCACGCGCAATTGCCCACGGGTCAAGTTGGTTTCGCCCTGCCAGCGGATGCGTCCACCCTCCAGCGTTGCCGAGCCCTCCAGTTTGGCCAAGCCCACAGATGCGCCCGTGGGCCACTTCAGGTCATTGGCCTTGAGCACCACATCCCCCAGCGACAGCTGGGTGGGCACAGGTGTGCTGGCATCGACCCAATGCACTTGCCCGCCCGAAATGTTCAGGCGCTGCAAACTGAATACAGACGTCGGCCCAGAAGTCGTATCGAGTGCAGGCGCATCGTGGCCGGGTGCCTTGTCCGAAGCCACTGGCCACAAGGCCTGTAACTGTCCCTGTGCATTCCGGCGCACATGCAGCACCGGCTTGACCACGTCCAGCGAAGCGAGCTTGAACACCTGCTCGAGCGGTCGCCATTCATCGACTTTCAGCGCCAGGCTGGCCACTTCAAACAGCGACAAAGCGGCATTTTGTCCGGCAGCCTTTTCCTGCAATTGCACGCCCTGTGCCGACAACTGCCCCGAGATCCCTACTTGGGGACTGTCCGTTTGCTTGAACGTGACCGTCAAGTCCAGATCCCCACGCCCCTGCGTCCAGCGCACGGGCCAGGCAGCAGGCCAGTAGCGCACATAAGGCGCCACATCCAGCCCTTTGATGTGAAGCTGGGCCTGGGCGCGCCTGTCTTGGGCAAAAGGCGCCGTTTCGGCTTCGCTGTCGAACGCCACACCGTTGAGCTTGAATGCCAAACGTGGGTGTGTGCTGACCTCGCGGCGCGCACCGATGTTGCTCAAAAACGGGATGTGCAGCGTCACCTCATCCAGGGTGTGCGTCAGCGACTTGGGCGCATCGTGAAACACCACACGCCCCCCTTCAATGCGCACATTGAACAACGAAAACCGAGGCATCTGTCCTGGGCCATCGCCTGGACTGCGCCCCAGGCCCAGCAAATCGTCCACATCAAAATGCCCCTGCCCTGAATGCGTCAGCTGCCACAGTGGCTGGCGCACCACCACTTCGTCCAGCACAGGCGCCCCATGCCACAAAGACGCCAGCGCCAGATTCAGGCGCACCTCCTCAATTTGCAAGGGCGGCGACGCTGTAAGCTGCGCAGCGCCTGCCGGCCCCACGCGCAAGCCCCGCAGCACCAGCGCCATCGACCAAGGCTGAAACGAAACGGAATCGACCTGGACGACACGCCCCAGCGCCTGACTGCCCTGCGTCTGCACCAGCCAACGCGTCCCCAAAGGAACGCACAGGGCGCTGAGCCCCCACAGCAGCGCCCAGCCCACCAGCACACCCGCCACCCAACGCCAGCCGCTGTGCAGGCGACGCCATTTTGGAAATAATTCTTTGTGATTCATAGAGGCCCCGATTCTCTATGATCCTCGGGCCCCCCATCGCTGCCGATGGTGCATCGACTCACTTCAGCCGAAAACGCTGCAAGGCTTGCACGGCCACCGGGGACTGTGCAAGCCAAGGCAGCACAAAAAGGCTTTGGAAGCAATTTTTCCTAACCCGCGCCATTTGCCTGCGCGCGCCTTCCTATTGATTCGGCACGCTGAAGTTTGAATTTTTTGCGCCGTCACTGCTTATAAATTCGGCCCGATGAAGTCTGAGCCGTGTGTGGCCAGTTGGGAGGATTTTGTGGGAGCTTGCCAGCCAAGCGAAAAGCCTGTGGTCCACAAGCGTCTGATCGCCAGCAGGGCTAGCTCCCACAAGGTGCAAGATTGAAGTCACCCTGCAAACTTCACAGGGCCGGATCAATAGAAAGAACGCTCAAGTAGCACTTGCTCTACCCCCTCACGTCCCGGAAACAGGCTGCACAGCATGAGGCTGCAGGGAATGACGACACACCGTATCCACATCCAAGTCAGTCAAAGTACCCGGGCCTGTCATGGGTCGGAATTTATCGATCAAGCTGCTGGATGCGGAAAGCACTCGCCCATCCTTGTCCTTGAACCACTCCATGCCGGACGGCTTGACTGAGAAATCCTGATGCTGCTGACGCTCTTGCTCCAAAAGATCGGCCATGAGCTTTTTCTCCTGAGTCACATCAATCAAGACCAGCGCACACTCCTCACCCAAGTCATCAAGCGTACCCTCAATACGCACGGTCATGTCTGCCCGACGTCCTGTACCGGACAAGGTGACCTCCAAATGGTCGCGGCACTTGCCGCTGAGCACCGACTGGTGAAACGCCAGGAATCGTTCGTGATCCTCTGCAGAAATGAAGCTCAAAAAAGAATGCTTGCTGCGACTCGATCGCTGAACACCCAGCATGATGGCCCCCGCCAAATTGGTGTGAACGACCTGACACTGGGCATTCAAACTGACAAAACCCACCGGGGCGAAATCGTAGGCATCTTGATACTTTTGCAACAAACGCGCATCCGGTGTTGACAATGCATCGCCTGTCTGAAGCGTCTCTGATTCAACGCTGCTCATGCGCAGGGCACGCTCGTACAAGCGTTGCTTTTCCGCTGTTACCAAAGAAAAACATTCACACACCTGCCGCGTCAAACCTTCGCGGTCCAATATGGCAATTTTTCCACGTCCACTGGACACCAGTCCTGCCGATTGCAACTTGCCCAAAGCCTGCGTCACAGATTCCCGGCGAACACCCAACATGTGGGCAATCATCTCATGGGTGATTTTGATGGGCTCTTCAGGCAGGGCATCGCCATTGAACAGTAGCCAATAACACAGTCGCTCACTGACCGCATGGTGCCCAATGCAAAGAATGCTTTGCGACATTTGCGTGATCATGGCTTGCACATAAGACAAAGCCAAATGCTGCAAAGCCTTGGAATGCAGCAACTCTGCCTCAAAAACATCGGCAGACATTCTGAACGCACGCCCAGCGCGCTGCACCATGACACGGTGATTCATGGATGCCCCACCCAAAACCAGGGGGATACCCACCAACCCATCACGACCTGTCATCGCCAGCTCGGAGGTTTCACCATCTTGCGTCTGCAACACGAGACTTGTCGTGCATGTGGTTGGGAAATACACAAAGTCCAAACTCTCCCCTGGTTCATAAATCACTTGCCCTGTGAGCAGATCAATTGACTTCAAGTGCTCTGCAATGCGGGCGTATTGACTCAAGGGCAATGCGGCTAAAATAAGATTTTTGCGCGCACTTTCAAGCATAGGGTAAGACATAAATATCCTCTTCAAGCGTTGTGAAAATGCAAGCCGATACAGCTTTCACGCCAGAGACAGGTCCTAAAAAAAACCCATTGGCTCTACTGCATGGTCTGCGAATGGTTCTCCAATTGCTATTGATCAAACGATATGAAATCATTGGCATTTCGATATCTATCTTTCGATCTATCCGGCAGCACTATGGACTCGTACACACCGCGCATTGAGCATGCACTGATCGAAGCTTTGAACCCTCTGCAAGAAGCTCTGACATCAAGTTCAGCGACACACCTTGATGATGTGAAAGCGTCCATATCACTGGCACCCAAGTCCTTAATTTAGTACCTATCGCGTGGCCTGTCCGTTCGTTGAACGACATGCCACCTGCAGACGCCAAGCAGGAAGTAACCCAAAACACACAACCGAATTTTGCGTGCTCTGGCGCACATACTTATTGCCCTAAAAAATGCACCATATGCGGTGCACAGGGACAAAAAATTCAAAAATGGTCAGACATACCAGTGCTGATTTTTCCGCGCCAGGGCGGCAAATTTTCACGGCATGTCTGCACAAAGAGCCCATCTGCCAGACCCATTGACCGGGTTTCAAGCGCAAATGACCTGGGGGTATCAAGCCCCAGATGAATCCATTGCACCTGATCTTCAACCTTCACCGAGGACTCTCCATGAGTGGCATCATCGGCGCAGTCTCGCAAAGAAACATCGTTCCCGCATTGGTCAAGGGTCTGCAGCATATGGCGTTACATGCTCATGACACTTGCGGTCTGGCCGTGCATGGCATGTTGAACGCAAAAATTGCACCCTCCAAATTGCTCAGGATGCGCAGTGTCCACGGCATGGCCGACTTAGCTTCACGGTCCACAGACCCACTGCTGGGCCTGCAAGGCACAACCGGAATGGGACACATACGATCAGCCACGCAGGCCGAAGCCACCCTTTGCAATGCACATCCGCACTTCAGCTATGGCCCACACGCAGATCTGAGTCAACCGGCACAGGTGGCCTTGGTGCATAACGGCACCATCGACAACCACCAGGGTCTACGCACCAACCTCATGGAACGGGCCTACACCTTCACCAGCCAAACAGACACCGAAGTCATTGCACACCTGATGAACGCCACCTACCAAGGCGATGCCCTGCAGGCCGTTCAACGGACTCTGGGACTGCTACAAGGCACTTACGCCTTGGCCGTCATGTTTCATGACCAGCCTCAGCGCATCCTTGCAACTCATTCGGGTTTACCTTTGATTTTGGGCATCGTTCAGCAGGCGCTTTATATCGCCAGTGACAAGATGGCCTTGCCTGAAAACACAGAACATGTGGTGTACCTGTGCGAGGGCGATGTGGTCGACATTCGCCACAAGCAATACGCCATCACTGACCGGACGGGCAAACACCTCAATCGCCCCATTCACGACGTGCGGACTTGCCACTGACAGCGCAAGCCTGGATATGTAAGCCCGGGCCTTCAAGCCCACCCTGGATGCAGACCGCGAGCTGCTCAATCAGGTGTCTGAAGTGACTCGCCCATTCGCGCCACACGGCGCAGCACCTCGGCAGTTGTGGTGGGCAAGCCGAAAAATTCCAGATAGGCCGGGATCTGTTCGTACAGCATGTCGGTGCCCACCTGGGTGCAGCAGCCGCGTGATTGCGCTTCGGCCAGAAATGCGGTGGTTTCGGCACGCATGACCACTTCGCCCACGAAGGTGCCCGGTGAAAAGCGCGACACATCCACCGGCAGCGGGTCGCCCTCGTTCATGCCCAGGGGCGTGGCGTTGACCACCAGGTCGTGGTCCGCCGGGTCATTTGATCCGGTGCGCACTTCAATTTGGGGGTGAGTGTTTTTCAGGCGTTGGGCCAGCGCGTTGCAGCTGGCGCCGTTCACATCGAACAAACTGATAGCCGCCACGCCTGCGCCAGCCAGCGAGGCGGCTATGGCACACCCCACGCCCCCCGTGCCCACCACCAGCACGCGCTTGGCGGCCACATCAAAACCTTTGCGCTGCACACCGCGCACAAAACCCGCACCGTCAAACATGTCGCCCACCAAGCGGCCATCCGGTAAGCGCTTGACGGCGTTGCACGCTCCGGCCACGCGCACGGTGTCTGTGACCTCATCCAACAAGCCAACGGTGCTGACTTTGTGCGGCATGGTGATCAAAGCGCCACGGATATTTTCAAGCGTGAACACCGACTTCAAAAATGCCGGGTAATTCTCGCTTTTGCAACCCATGGGCACGACGACGGCGTTGATACCCGCCTGCTCAAAATAAGGGTTGTAGATCATCGGCGACTTGAAGCTGTGGGTGGGGTAGCCGATGTGGGCAATGATGTCTGTGTGGCCGTTGATCATGGGAAAAGTTGGCGTGTCAAAAAAGGTCGGGCCAACAAGCAAGCCAGCCCAGCGGCCTCACGCAGGCGAAAGACGCAGGCGTGAGGCTGCTTGTGTGGCTTTACTTGCCCGACTTCTTGGCCGGTGCAGCAGCAGTGCGCACCTTCTCGATTTCGGCTTGCAGTTCCTTGACCAGGTCCTGTCCCACGGTCACGCCGTATTTGGCGGTCACGGGGCGCATCTTGTCGCGCAGCTTGGCCATTTCGGACTCAGGCAGTTGCGACACTTGCATGCCGTTTTTCTTCAGGTTGTCCAAAATGCTGGCTTCCAGAGTGCGGGCTTTTTCGCGTTGAAACTTGGCCGATTCGGTGGCCGCATCGGACACGATTTTCTTTTCGGCAGCCGACAATTTATCCCAGAATTTCTTGCTGATCACGACCGACTGGGGGTTGTACTGGTGACCGGTCAACGCCAGGTGCTTTTGCACTTCGTACAGCTTGGCACCATTGATGGTGGCCACCGGGTTTTCCTGTCCGTCCACGGCTTTTTGCTCCAACGCCGCATAAAGCTCAGGAAACGGCAGCGGTGTGGGGTTGGCCCCCAAGGCTTTGACCCAGTCCACGTTGATCGGGTTGGGGATCACGCGCAATTTGAGGCCTTCGAGGTCTTCCACCTTGTTGATGGCACGCTTGCTGTTGGTGATGTTGCGAAAGCCCAGCTCGTAAAAGCCCAGGCCGATGATGCCCTTGTCCTCGAGTTTGGCGTGCAGCTTTTTGCCAAACGCGCCGTCCACCGCCGCATCAGCTTCTTTGCCCGAACCGAACATGAAGGGGAAGTCAAAAATCGCGAACTCCTTGACCTGCGAGGCAAAGATACCCGAGTTCATGGAGGCCATCTCCAAAGTGCCGCCCTGAATGGCCGACACGTTGGCCTGGTCGCTGCCCAGTGCGCCGCCAGGGAACACGTTGACCTTGATTTTGCCGCCCGAATTCTTCTCGACAATTTCCTTGAACTTTTCCATGCCCAGCACGATGGGGTGGCCTGCTGCGTTCTGGTTGGCGAACTTGATGGTTTTGTCCTGCGCCGAAGCCACGCCCATGGCGGCCAGCGCCACGGTGGCGATCAGGGATTGGATGAATACACGTTTCATGAGATGTCTCCAGAAAAAAGAAGGACGTACGCTGTGCATCAAAGGGAGGTTGTCAGGCGTACCCGGTCAGACAACCCTACCCACATCAAATCAATAGAACCAACGCGCCGGCACCATCACCAAAGCCGGGAAGGCCACCATGGCGAACAGGATGGTGAACTGGGCCAGCATGAAGGGCATCACGCCGCGCGTGACTTCATCCATGCTGATTTTGCCCACCCCCGCCACCGCGTTGAGCACCGTGCCCACAGGCGGGGTGATCAGACCAATGGCGTTGTTGATGATGAACAGCACGCCAAAGTAAACCGGGTCAATGCCCGCAGCCTTGACCACCGGCATCAACACGGGTGTCAACAGCAAGATGGTTGGCGTCATGTCCAGCGCGGTGCCCACCACCAGGGTGATCACCATGATGGTCAGCATCAGCAGGCGTGGGCTGTCCAGCAAAGGCTGCAGCAACTCGATCAACTGGGCGGGCAAATTGGCCACCGTGATGAGCCAGGCCGAGACCATGGCCGCGGCCACCAAGAACATCACGATGGCGCTGGTTTTGGCGGCACTCACAAACAAGGGGTACATGTCTTTCAGACCCAGCTCGCGGTAAATGAAGGTCGAAATGAACAAGGCATACACGGCGGCCACCACCGCCGCTTCGGTCGGGGTAAAGACCCCAAACTTCAGTCCAAAAACCACAATGAGCGGCATCACCAGGGCCCAGGTGGCTTCGCGCATGGCCACGCCAATTTCACCCATGGATTTGCGCGGAGGCACCTGCACCACTTCGCGCCGCGCCAACCACCACCAAGTGACCCAGAGGGAAACGCCCAGCAGGATGCCCGGCACGATACCGGCCATGAAGAGCTTGGAAATGGACACATTGCCCGCCACACCAAAGATCACAAAACCAATGCTGGGCGGAATCACCGGAGCGATGATGCCGGCCGAAGCGATCAAGCCCGCCGAGCGAGCCCGGTCATGGCCTGCCGACACCATCATGGGCAAGAGCAAAGCCGACAAGGCCGCCGCATCGGCCACCGCCGAGCCCGACAGCGCCGCCATGATCACCGCAGCCATGATGGTCACATAGCCCAAGCCGCCTTTGATGTGCCCCACGCAGGCCATGGCAAAGTTCACAATGCGGCGCGACAAACCGCCCGCATTCATGACCTCTCCGGCCAACATGAAAAACGGCACGGCCAGCAAAGGAAAGCTGTTCGATCCTTCGAGCAGGTTTTGCGCCAGGATTTGCGCGTCGAACATGTCCAGGTGCCACATCAAAGCCACACCGCAAAGCAGCAGTGAAAAAGCGATCGGGATGCCGATGGCCATCGCGCCCAGCAGAGACAAAACAAAAATGGCAATCGTCATGTCGGTCCCCTGCCCGCTCAGGCTTGGCCTGCGCCGTGGGGCGACTCTTCGGATTCCTGGACCATGACCAGGTCTTCATCGCGCATTTGCCCCGTGAGCAAACGCAGCAACTCGGTCAGCAGCATCATGCCCCCCAACACCGCAAACACCACACCGGGCGCATAAACCCAGGCCATGGACACTTCCATCACTGCACTGGTGCTGTCCCAATTGATCAGGGTTTGCTGGTAGGCACCGCTGAACAACAGCCAGCAGATGTACAGCATCAAGCCATAAGACAGCGCCAAGCAAAACTTTTTGCCGCCGGGCCCCAACTTGCCCACCAGCATGTCAGTGCCCAGGTGGCCACGCTCCTTCAAGGCCACGATCGCACCCATGAAGGTCATCCACACAAACAACCAGCGCGACAACTCTTCGGACAAGGTGATGCCCGAGTTGAAGGCATAGCGCATGACCACATTGCCAAACACCAGCACCACCATCACGGCCAGGCAAGCGGCCATGACCATGCTCAGGGCGATGCAAAACCTGTCGATGACTTTTTGGACCATCGCACGACTCCAAGTATGAATTCGCCGATTATGTACGAACTGGTTAGTTTTTCAGGGGCGGATTTACCCGTACAGGCCCACGACATCAACACATGCACCGATGCATCCGGCTTGTTGAAGCCCCTCCACCAGCTGCAAGGCGTTGGGCTTTGAACCGAATCAAGCGGGCGGAATCGACCGGCTGACGAAACGCAAAATCAACTCGACCACATGCACCCGCTTGAGGGTATTGGCCTTGTCCTGGCTGGCGCGGTCCTGAAAAATCAGGCCAAAGGTGTGGCGGTTGGAGACGTTGAAGAACGTGAAGGCTGAAATCGCCGAGTGGATGTCCACCGGGTCCAGCCCAGACCGGAACAGGCCCTCGGCCACACCCCGGTCATACACCTCGCGCACCGACTCGATGGCCTTGGAGTTGAGCTGCTGGATGCTCTGGCTTTGGCGCAAATAGTCGCCGCGCTGAATGTTCTCGTTCATCACCAAGCGGATGAAGTCTTCATTGTCGCGGTGGTGGTCGTAGGTGAATTCCACCAGCCGCTGCAAGGCCTGCACGGGCGGCAAATCGTCCAGATGCAGGTCAGATTCGATGGCCCGCATGCGCCGATAGGCTTCTTCCAGCACCGCCAGATACAGGCCGTCCTTGCTGCCGAAGTAGTAATAGATCATGCGCTTGCTGGTGCGCGTGGCCGCTGCGATCTCGTCGATGCGGGCCCCGGTGAGTCCTTTGTCGGCAAACTCATGCGTGGCCACGGCCAGAATCTCGGCCATGGTGCGCGCCGGGTCGTTGGTGCGGCCGGTGCCTGTGCTCGTGGGCGGTTGTGGCTCTGAAAAATGCACCGGTTCATTCATTCGGGGAGTATAGAGGGCCTGCGCTTGCTTCTAAGCCGCCCTGCTCGCCAGATTGGCAAACAAGTGACGCCCTGCTGCGCAAGTCCCGGCTACAGTTGCCGCCAATCTGTTCACTCAAAGGTACACGCATGAAAACAATCGGCATGATCGGCATCGGCATGATGGGCCACGGCATCGCAAGCAATTTGCTCAAGCACGGCCAAAGCCTCATGGTGCTCGAACACCCTGGCAACCAGCCGCTGGATGCCCTGCTGGCCGCAGGCGCACGCACCTGCACCACGCCCCAGGCCTTGGCGGCGCAGTCGGATGTGATCATTTTGTGCGTGACCGGCACGCCCCAGGTCGAGGCCGTGCTGCTGGGTGAAGACGGCGTGCTCAAGGGCATGCGTCCCGGCACCATCGTCATCGACTGTTCCACCGCCGTGCCCGCCTCCACCGAAAAAGTCGCGGCCTTGGTCACGGCGCAAGGCGGGCAGTTTCTGGACTCGCCCATGACCCGCACCCCCAAAGAAGCCGCCGAAGGCCGACTGAACTTGCTGGTCGGTGGTGATGCCGCCTTGTTTGAGGTTTGCAAGCCCATCCTGTCGTGCTTTGCTGAAAACATCGTGCACACCGGCCCGATTGGCTCGGGCCACCGCATGAAGCTTTTGCACAACTACGTCTCACTGGGCACCGTCACCCTGCTGGCCGAAGCCGCCGCGTGCGCGCAGCTGTCGGGCGTGAATGCCCAGACCTTTGTGGACGTGCTGGCCATGGGCGGCGGCTGGGGCGCGGCGCTGGAACGCCTCAAGCCCACGCTGGCCACAGGCGACACGTCGGGCCTGCGCTTTTCCATGAGCAATGCGCTCAAGGACCTGAGTTACTACAACCAGATGGCCAGCGACACCCACGCCGACCACACCGTGGCACAAGCCGTCAAAAACACGCTGGAAGCCGCCTGCCAAGAAGGCGACCCGAACGCCCTGGTGCCCGAATTGATTGGCTTGTTGGTCAAGCGCCAAGGGGCTTGAAACTCGGCACGGATTGGCAGCTCAAGCAACTGACCATGGACTGGCGACATGCCCTCGGGATGAAGGGCCGTGGTATGCGCGGCCTCATGGCGGCGAGGGCACCTCTGCTAACGGTGATGGTGTCTTGATCATCGTGATCACCCCAAACGGACAACGCCGGGCGCACAGGCTGCAACCGGTGCAAGCTTCGGGCTCATGCAGCACCGAATGCTTGCGCCAGGCCACGACCTGCAAGCTCAGCACATGCGGGGGACACGCCGCCACACACCAGCCGCAACCGGTGCAACGGGGGGTGTTGATGTGGGGCAACAGCATGTCAACACCCATGCTCAGCGGCTTGACGGCAAGATTTCCAGCACTGTCTGTGGTGGGCGGCACACCCGCACGCCCAAAGGTGTGACCACGATCGGACGCTGGATCAGAGCCGGGTGCTGCGCGATGAAGGCCAGCAGTTGTGCATCTGTCCACTTCGGGTTGCCCAGGTCCAGTTCTTCATATGGCGTGCCTTTTTGGCGCATTACATCGCGCACGCCGGCGCCCATGCGTTGCACCAGCGACAGGATTTCATCGCTGCTGGGCGGGGTCTTGAGGTATTCCACCACGGTGGGCTCCACACCGCTTTCGCGAATCAGGGCCAGCGCACCGCGCGAGTTGCTGCATTGGGGGTTGTGATAGATGGTGATGCTGGACATGGTGGTTTCGATTTCAATGTTTCCGATTGTCACCGTCAGATGTCAGTGATCGCAGTCTGTGAATTTTCACATCGCTGGATTCGACTTGTCTCAACCCATTTCACATTCTGCGCACACTCAGGTACCGCCAAACGGCCTTTTCGAGTTCGACCAAAAGGAACACCGCACAGGCCAGAACACCGATAAGCACCCAACTTGTGGTGTCCAGGGACTGCGTCTGAAAGGCCGCTTGCATGAAGGGCGCGTAGGTAAACAGCAACTGAATCACCACCATGAGCAGGCCCACACCGATGGCCACCGGGTTGCCGGTGAGCGTTTCCAGGCGAAAAGCCGAGCGGGTGAAGTGGCGCGCATGGAACAGGTAAAACAACTCGCTCAGGACCAGCATATTGACGGCGCCAGTGCGGGCCAACTCCAGGCTACTGCCGCGTGCAAGCTCCCATTCAAACACAAAGAAGGTGACCACCACCATGAGCAGACTGACGAAAACGATGCGCAGCACCAATGGTCGTGTCAGCAAAGGCTCTTGCGGCGGGCGTGGACCATGCCGCATGACCCCCTCTTCACCTGGCTCGAAAGCCAGTGCCAAGGACAGCGTGACGGCGGTGATCAGATTGACCCACAAAATTTGTCCTGCCGTCACCGGCATCGCCACTCCCGCAAAAATAGCCAACAAAATCACGCCCGCCTCGCCGCCGTTGGTGGGCAGGGTGAACAACAGGGTTTTCTTGATGTTGTCAAACACCACGCGGCCCTCACGCACGGCACGGGCGATGGTGGCGAAATTGTCATCGGTCAGCACCATGTCTGCGGCCTCGCGAGCCGCATCCGTGCCTTTGTGCCCCATGGCCACGCCCAGATTAGCCGCCTTCAGTGCCGGGGCATCGTTCACCCCATCGCCAGTCATGGCCACCAGATGCCCTTGTGCTTGCAGTGCGTGCACCAGGCGCAGCTTGTGCACCGGGCTGGATCGGGCAAACACATCGGTTTGCAGCGCACAGGTTTTCAGGGTCTCGTCATCCATCGCCTCAATGGCTTCGCCTGTGAGGGTGTGGTCTGCGGTCAGACCCAGTTGCGCGCCGATGGCCGCTGCCGTGAGGGCGTGGTCGCCGGTGATCATCTTCACGCGGATACCAGCCTGCTGACATTGCGCCACTGCGTCCATGGCCTCGGGCCTTGGGGGGTCAATGAGGCCCACCAAACCCAGCAACTCAAAGCGCGGCGTGATGTCGTCCATGCTTACATGCCGTGTGCCCTCGGGCACAGCGCATTGCGCCAGCGCCAGCACACGCTGGCCCAAGGCCGCAGAGTCAGCCACCGCCGCTTGCCAATGCGCCAGGTCCAAAGGCATGCCGCCACTGGTGGTGCACAGATTGAGTACCACCTCGGGGGCACCCTTGAGCAACAACAGACACTGATCCTGCGCCCCGGCATCTTGCGGCAACGCCCCCTGCACCAGCGTCGCCATGAAACGGTGTTGCGATTCAAAAGGAATCACATCGAGCCGCTGATAGGTTCGGCCCAGCACATCGGCGGTCAATCCAGCTTTGCAGGCCAAGGTGATGAGTGCGCCTTCGGTCGGGTCACCCACCATCTGCCAGACCCCAGCCGCGCCAGCAGCACCATCGTCTGCATTGCCCTTTGCAACGCGCTCAATCCGCGCCTCGTTGCACAAACCAGCACAACGGGCCAAGGCCAGCAAGGCAGGCTCTTGGGCAGGGTCCACGGCTTGATCGCCGTCCCAAAAACCGCCCACGGGTGCGTACCCTACACCTTCAATGCGCAGCTCACGCTGGGGCAGCGCCAGATGCACAGCGGTCATTTCATTTTGAGTCAGCGTCCCGGTTTTGTCAGTGCAAATGACGCTGACTGACCCCAGCGCCTCCACCGCTGGCAAGCGCCGAACAATCGCTTTTTGCCGTGCCATGTTGCGCGTACCAATGGCCAGCACCACCGTTACCATGGCAGGCAAACCCTCTGGAATGGCGGCCACCGCCAAGCCCACAACCGCCATGAACAGGTCATGCACGGGCATGTGCATCACCGCATAGCCATAGGCAAAAGACAAAGCCCCCACGCCCAAAATGAAAGCGGTGATCTGAGTCGCAAATTGATCGAGCCGGTGCGTCAACGGCGTGACCAAGGACTGCACGCCCCCCACCAGCGTGCCGATCTGCCCGATCGCTGTGCGCGCCCCGGTCGCCACCACCACACCCATGCCCTGCCCCACGGCCACCAGCGTGCCGGAATACGCCATGCTGCTGCGATCGCCCATCGGCGCAGTCTCTGGCACTGCATCGCTGTGTTTATTGACCGGCACCGACTCGCCCGTGAGCGCAGCCTCGGTGATGCGCAGGTTTTTACAGCGCACCAGGCGCATGTCGGCGGGCACCTTGTCACCCGATTCCAGCAACACCAAGTCGCCCGGAACCAGTTGTTCGGCCGTGATTTGTTGACGCACGCCATCGCGCCACACCATGGCCCGGCTGGCCAGCATGCCGCGTACCGCGTTCATGGCTTTTTCGGCCTGGCCTTCCTGCACAAAGCCAATCAGGGCGTTGATCACCACGACGAGCAAGATCACCGCCGCATCCATGTAGGCCTGTAGCGCCATGGTGAGCACACCGGCGATCAGCAAAACGTAGATCAAGGGGTTGTGAAACTGCAGCAACAAGCGCCGCCAAGCGGGCTGACCCGGCACGACAGGCAAACGGTTGAAGCCATGCTGCTGCAAGCGCAAGGCCACAGCCGAGCTGCTCAGTCCGTTTTGTATTTCTACCGCTTGGTCTTGCAACACCTGCTGCAGGTTTTGGGCATGCCAGTTGGTGGGGCGCTGCGCTGAGTTGTCAGGCGCCGCGCCAGATGGCGAGGAAACTCGCAGAAGCGGCCAAACCATGCCGCCCTCAGGCCCTCAAGACCATCACGGGCACCGTTGACTGTGCCAGCACTTTTTGCGCAACACTGCCCAGCACCAGGGCCGAAACGCCACCGCGCCCATGCGAACCCAGTGCAATCAAGTCACAGCCCAGCGATTGTTGCGCCTCCAAAATGCCTTTGATCACCGACTTGTTTTCGACCGTGGCGCTGTGAAAGGGCAGCTTCAAACCGTCGCACTCGCGGCGCAAAACGCCCAAGTGCTGCTCGGCCCATGCCATAGCCTCTTGGCTATGGGCTTGCTGCCCCCAAGTGGACGCCTGCCCCACCCCGATGTACAGGTAAGGGTCAATGACCACCAGGCCAAACACCTCGGCACCCTGGCATTGAGCAAATTCAATGGCCATGTGGGCTGCAGCCATAGACGCCTCAGACCCATCAATGGGCAGCAAAATTTTTTTGACCACGGCAGATACTCCTTTTGATGCATCGAAAGAAACATCCTAAAGACAAGCGCCGGTCAGTTTCTTGACCTAAGTCGTGAAAACCCGCTCCAATGGACTCAAGGCTTCAGTGAGGATGGATGCCATCAAGCTTGCACGGCCCTTCAAGCCTGTTGGTACTGCAAATAGTCCACCAAGCGCTTGGATTCACTGACGCCATCGTGCGGTATCAGCAAATATTTCCAGGGCTTGCCACCAACAGAAGCCGCGTAGTCTGAGGCGTGCTTGCACCACTGCACCGCCGCATCGGCTTTGGCCAACACTTCGCCAGATTTCAACTCGTCTTTGGCCTTGGTTTCGGCCATCAAAATAAAGCCATCGGTCTCGACCACAAAGTCCGGAATGTATTCAGGCTGCTCGGTGCCCAACTTGTAGAAAATCTGAAACTGCCCCTTCGCAGGTTTGAACCACTTGATCGCATCGCGTTCCAAGATCACCGCAAAGCGGCGCTCGGTGTCCGAGTCAAACTTTTGCAGCGGGTACAAACACTTGGCAAAGCCACCAAACAACATCTGGCGAATCTTGCTGACCTCCTTCAGCGTTTCGCGAATCAGCTGCACGGGCTGGCCCGATACCGCCGTGTAGTTGCAGGGCCGCAGCTCGGTAAAGCCCCGGCTGACCTTCACTTCGTAACTGCTGGCCTTCTCCCAAAAGTGCGCCATCATTTGCGCATGAATGGCGTTGGCAATCGTGCGGCGATGCCCATCCAACACATTCACAATGTCGGCCTCTTCGGTCAAATACGTCTTGAGGTGCGCCACCATCTGCCCGGCCAAGTCATACAGCAAATCAGCCTGGGTGAAGTAATCGATGTCGTCAAACTCCACCAACTCTCGGACGATGTAATCCTCCAGCCGTGACTCGTCCTGGCGCACTTGCGAAGCCAATTGCCTTTGCAAGTTGGTCTGCAAACTCTGGATCAAGATTTCGCGTTCACTCGGCTGCAAATGCAGACCGGCCACATCCAGCTTGAACGGGTGAAACCCCGTAGTCACGTCCCCCGAAGGCACCACCGCAATGCGAGGAATGTCGATGGTCTGCTGCACCACCACCTCGGCGGTTTTGGCGACCACCGCCGCAACATCCAGCAAATGGGCTTGGCTGTCGGCATCGCCCAGCACATCGCCCTGCTTGGGCTGCAGGCGGGCCTGCACCTCGGCCACAATTTGCGCCTGCACAGCGGGCGTGAGCAATGCGCCGCTGGTGGGCACGGTGTCACGCTTGACCTCGTACTGTGCAATCACCTCCAAGGCAATGACGGCTGCACTGCGCTCGGCATCGGTCGTGAACAAGGGCTTGGCCGCAGGCTGCACCGGGTCTTGAGTCGGGCTTTGCGGGGAACCTGTAGGCGATACGGTCGGCTGACCAGGTATCACTGGCGCAGCAGGTGTCAGTCCCAAGGCCGACATCACCCCCGACTGCACCTGCACACTCACCTTGCGTTCTTCTTTGTCGGTCGGCTCCAAGATGATGGTCTTGAGCTTGAGTGGCGAGTCCCCTTTGTTGGCCTCGTCGACGATCTCTTGAAACTTGTCGTGCGCCACGATGGTCAGGCGGTCCACCACCTCCACGCCCGTGCGCTTGCCGTAGGGCAGGCGCAAGCCCCGGCCAATGGACTGCTCCACCAGCGTACGGGCATTGGCTGCACGCAGCGGAACGATGGTGTAAAGGTTGGTCACGTCCCAGCCCTCTTTGAGCATGTTGACGTGAATCACAATTTCGGTCGGCTCGTCCACGCTCTCCACCGCCAGCAGGCGGGAAATCATTTCTTCTTCCTCTGCCCCGGTGCGGCTGGAGTCCACCTGAATCACCTTGCCCGTGTAACGGCCTTCAAAGAACGCAGGCGACTCGATCAGGTCTTTCAGCTGCGCGGCATGCGTGGTGTCGCGGGCAATAACAAGCATGAAGGGCTTCACCCGCTTCACGCCGTTGTCCAGCGCATAGGTTTGCAGCTCCACCTTGGTGTTTTCGTGCAGGCGCACGCCGTCTTCGAGCTTGATCTTTTCAATCTCTTCGGCGCTGTGCGCTTTCGCGTCAAAGTTGCGCTGGGTGGCTACCGCAGGCTCTTTCACAAACCCGTCTTCCATGGCCCGGGCCAGTGGGTAGTCCATCACCACGTTCTTGAAAGGCACAGGACCTTTGGTGGATTCCACAAACGGCGTGGCCGTAACTTCCAAGCCCATCAAAGGCCGCAACTCGTTGATGGAGCGCACACCCGCGCTGGCGCGGTAACGGTGCGACTCGTCCATCAGCATCACCAAGTCCGGCAAATTGGCCAAGTGGTTGAAATAGCTGTCGCCCAGCACCACTTTCATCCGCTTGATGCGCGGCTCTTTGCCGCCGCGCACTTCGGAGTTGATTTTGGAAATGTTGAAGATGTTGATGCGCACATCGTGCGCAAAGCCAACGGGCGCATCGGCCACAGCCGCACCCGACTGGTCGTAGTTGTCGCCCGTGATGATCAGCGGGGGCTGCTGCGCAAACTCGGCAATGCCCTTGAACACATACTTGGCCGTGTTGGGCGTGAAGTCGGCAATCAGCTTGTTGTAAATCGTCAGGTTGGGGGCCAAAACAAAGAAGTTGTTGATGCCATGCGCCAAATGCAGATAAGTCACAAAAGCGCCCATCAACCGTGTTTTGCCCACGCCCGTGGCCAAGGCAAAACACAGCGAAGGAAACTCGCGTTCAAAGTCTTCCAGCGTGGCGAACTGGCCCTTCAGGCTGTTCAAAATCGCGCTCACATCACGGGCCTGGCCATCCACCAGGTGGGTCAGCAATTCGGGCGCGGCATCCAAAGCTGCGATCAGCTTGGCCACCGACTCGGCCTGCGGTGGCCGCAGCGACAAGCGGCCTGCCACATGGTGTTGCACACGGGTGTTCATGCTGCGCCCTCTTCGTTGTTCTTGTTGTTGTCAAGTTGCCTGAGCATCCGGTCAAAATCACTCTCAAACATCCGATCCTGCACGATCCGGTATTTTTCGAACTCGGTTTCGGCATGGAGCTTGGCTTGCTCGTGTGAGATTTTTCCTGCCCCCAGCAAAATCTCGTTGCCATTGAACTCCAAAAAACCATCCAGCCGCTTCGCCCAGTCCTGCATGGACATGGGAATCTTGCGTAGGGTTTGCAATTCAGCAAAGTCCAAATAAATAGACACAATGCGCTGCAAATAGTCCAGTTCTTCGGCGCTCAAGTAGTTCTTCGCCACCGACACATCGGACTTCAGGATCTTGCCGCTTGGCGCTGCTTCCCACGCGCTCAAACCCATGTTCGGCTTGTCTGCATCGGCACGTTTCACAATGATTTCAGCCGCCGTGTGACGATGTACCGCCCAATGCAGCTTGTTCTGCACCAGCGCGAAGAACTCCCGCGTTGTGGGTGCACTGCTGTCGTAGTCAAAGGCAGTGGCGTACAGGTCAGTCACCTTCTGGTAGAACTTTCGCTCAGACAGGCGAATCTCACGGATGTATTCCAGCTGTCGGTTGAAATACTCGTCAGTAAACAGATGGCCTTTCTTCAGGCGATCCACATCCATCGTCCAGCCCTGAATGGTGTAGTCCTTGACAATCTGCCCGGACCACTTGCGAAACTGCACCGCTCTTGGGTTGTTCACCTTGAAGCCCACCGCGATGATGGCCTGCAGGTTGTAGTGCTTGGTATCGCGCGACACCTGCCGCTCGCCTTCGGCCTGAACTATCCGGAAATTCCGGACAGTTGCCGCGTCTTCCCCCAATTCGCCATCCGCAAAGACTTTTTGCAGGTGTTCATTGATGGTGCGTACATCGACGTCGTAGAGCGCCGCCATCATCTTTTGTGTGAGCCAAATATTCTCGTTTTCGTAGCGCATTTCCACGCTGGTTTCGGATGACCCGGTCGCCGCAACAAAAGTGAGGTACTCCGCCGCCGAAGAGCGAACCAGAGAAACTTCCTGCTTATTCTTCGCCATCAAGCTTCCTCCTCGCTGTCGTCCTGGTTCTCGCCAAACAAACCCGGTTGCGGCGCAGCTTGTTTTTTGGTCCGGGTGGCCTTGGCCGCAGGGGCTGCAACGGGCTCTTCCTGGGCCATGGGCAAATTGGCCACGTTCAGGCTGTAGTCGTCATGGCCCCATTCGCAGCGACTGAGCACCATCTTGGGGATTTTCTTGAGCGTCAGGTTGGGCCAACGCTCGGCAGCTTTGGCCGCCGTCACGCCGTGGTAGGCCGCACAACACACCAACAGGCTTTGCTCTTCACCCACCTCGTCGGCCAAGGCCTGTAGCTGGTCGGCAGACAGGTTTTGAGTGGTCACAACAATGAAATCACGCTCGCTCGAATGGCCGTGCTGCCACCAACGCGTTTCAGATGGCGCATAGGTAAACGCCTCAAGCTTGCACAAAGCCTCAGACAACTGCGCCGGGTTGTACTCGGGGTTGATGACCGGATTACCCCAACGGTCGTTCACGATCAGGCTGGGGGCCAGGCTGTAGTAACGGAAACCGCCGCCGCCTTTCCAGCCCGTGGCCTCGGTCACGCCACCGGGGTCTTGCCCGTCAATGACTTTTTGCAGGCGTGGAATGATGTGCGTGTGGCAATGCTCGCCCAGCTCCACCATGATCCAGCGGCGGCCCATTTTGTGGGCGACTGCGCCGGTGGTGCCGGAACCGGCAAAGGAGTCCAAAACAACATCGCCGGGATTAGTTGAAATATGAAGGACAAGTTTCAGCAACTCCTCAGGCTTTGGAGTCGCAAACGGTTCAATCTCTGGAAGTAACTTGCGCAAATGGTCGCGCTTTGCGGACTGATTACTCCCTGCCTCCTCTGCAGTCCACCAAGTTCTCGGAACGACTCCATCCTGTACCTCTGATAGGTACCGCTTGATAATCGGCATCCCATCGCCATTTGCACCAAAGTAAACACGCCCCTCAGCTCGGGCTTGTTCAAAGTTGGCAATAGAAAAACGCCAATAATTTCCAGACGGTGGAACTACAACTCTTCCAGAAGGCAACGTAATGGGGAATCTCGCGTTTTCACCACCACTTTTTGCAGTCCCGTTATCTCCTTGAAGCCAAGGTCCGTTTGCATCTCCATCAGGATTCCGATATCGAGCTTTTTGCGCATCTGTCCTTGGGAGTGGATTTCGAACTTTTCGCCATGTATCTCTGTTTTTGGCATAGAGCAAAACGTGATCGTGAGCACTTGAAATGTCAGTGTCGTTTCTTCGCCCTTTGTCCTTTTCCCAAGCAAATGTGGCAACAAAACTAGCTCGTCCGAAAATTTCGTCACACAAGACTTTTAAATAGTGACACTCGTTGTCATCAATCGTGATCCACAACGACCCATCGTCTGACAACAATCGACGAATGATTTCCAAACGATCCCGAATCAACCCCAACCAAATCGAATGTTCAATCCCATCGTCGTAATGAGTGAACGCACTGCCCGTGTTGTAAGGCGGGTCAATGAACACACACTTGACCTTGCCCGCAAACTCCTGCTCCAGCGCCTTGAGCGCCAACAAGTTGTCCCCAAAGATCAGCCGGTTGTCAAAAATGTCCGCATCCGAAATCCGCTGCTTCGCGTGATACGACCGTTCCGGGTCCTCCAGCAGAATGCGCGGCTCCAATTGCGGCCGCTTCTCCTTGCCAATCCAGGTCAGTTCCAGTTTTTGTTTTGTCATTTAAAAGAGGGGATTTAAGTGTTTAGTGACTGACCAATGGCTCGCAACCACCCTCTTACTTCACCATTAGCATCAGAGGATGTAAGCAACGCAGGTGTCATCTTCTGAACAAGATTGTTGTTCAGGTCTTTTTTTGCTCTGGACACCTTATTTTTACGGTCTTTCTCGGATAGTTCATTCCATGGAGTAAGCGACTCTGAAGCCGTATGCTTGGCCTCTGCAACAAGGGCTGGAACGTCATCAAAGTCCGCCCCAGTACCAGAATAATTTTGATACTCACTCTGTAGCAACGACAGATGTAAAAAATTCTCAAGCTCTAATTTGGAAGTGATCCAAGCAGTGCAATTTTCACGGCCATTCCACTCATCGACATATTTTTGGTAAGCGGCTGTCGAAGGTGGTTGAGCATCACGATCAGTCAAATAGAATTCTGGGCGATTCATGTTTTCGAGTCGATTACGCCACAAATCCAAGCTACTGCCGCCCAAAGGTACGAAAACCAAAGCTCCTGATTTTTCAGCCTCAATTAAATTAGGAATATCTGGCTCAAGTGCAGACAAAATATTTGAAATATGCCCCAAGAAACTAATGTCGTGCTTTCCTTCAACACCAAAGAAAACCTTGATATCGTTGTCTGGCAAAACCCCCAGTGTTGAGATAACTTTCGGCAATGTTGACTCATTTGAGCCAAGCTCAACTTTCGGTTCGCCATCCAGTTTATGAATCAATCGTAAGCAGCTCTGATTTACTCGCCTTGCTAATGTTGGTGTGTGCGTTGTCAAAAGAACTTGACAACGATTCTGCTCAACAAGTTGCTCAAAGGCTTTTAGCAGCATCTTTTGATGATCAGGGTGCTGGCTTGTTTCTGGCTCTTCAACAGCGTAAATGATGCCAGTATCTCGTTCCCCAACAGCACTTTCTGCTTGTGCACGGAAAAAATTCAACAAGACTAAACGTCGAGTTCCACTGCCTCGCTTATTAATCGGTATGTCATCCTCGCCTGTCAATGACACCTTAAACAACGAATCCCAATTCTTGTTTTCAACGGAGGGATTCATCTGACTAGCGAGCTCAGGGTTCATCTCTCGAATTTTCTCTACCGTCTTATTAGCGACTGATTTAAGTTCAGCTTGAATGTCTGCAATCACATTGTTCAATTCAACTTCTTTACGACGAATGACCTCTTTGATTGCTATTTTCATGGGATCTTGTGCCTCAGCATCTTGATCAGTACTGGCTCTGTCAGACTTGAACAACGCGTACACAGGCATGTACTTCTCAATTTGGTCCCAAGCATCTTTGGCGGATTCTTTTTTCAAGGCCACTTCGCGCTCTTGAACTTGAAGGTTTGTTATTGACTGCCAGATCGCTGCACGGACTTGAGCCTTTATCGTCTGGTTCACACTTGAAAGATCAACATTCAGTTGCTGCGCTTTAGCCCTGAGCTCTGTCAATTTGAGCGATAACAAATCATCAACACCCGCTGCTGAAGGATGATTTGCAATCGCAAATGCAGACATTTTCCCGCTTGCACCACTGCAATCGTATTTTTTCACGATCTCTAATCGACCATCGGATCGAACCAAGTATTCCGCCTGCAACGTAGTTGGGCTCAACTCATCAATAATGAGTGAGGCTGGAAGCTCGTCGAAAACACATGAAATTTTCACATCCGTAGAACCACTGCGGACACAGCAATCGGAGCGATCAATTTTTTCATTATTAAAGTAAATATCGAGCGCTTCTAGAATCGTTGACTTACCTGCGTCATTGCGACCCACCAGAACTGTCAACGCATCGACTGGAATTACAGTTTCCTGTTCGTATCCGCGAAAATTTTTCAGTTTAATTTCAGCCAACTTCATTTTTTATCTCCCTTGTCATTATTTATACGGCACAACATTAGTCAGACCCAATAAATCCAACTCATGCATTAATTAAATCAAATTCATGGAAATTGATCTGGCAGCTCGAAGGCCTTCAGTACTAGAAGCCCAAATTCATCAAGCTGCTGTTTGTGTCTGAGGAATGCTCTCGTCGGGCACCGCAAGGTTCTCACTGAAAAACATGACCTCATTGCCAACGTAGCGCCGCTGCGCGGTGTACTTGAGACCGTAGGTTTTTTCATTGATCAGTTGGTACATGGCGCGGATTTCATCGGCGTTGTCATACGACACGACCCAATGCCGCTTGAAGCCCTTTGCCTTGATGGTTTTCGCAATCGCAACGTGGTCATCGTGCTCGTAGTAGTTGCGGTACAGGCCCTTGCCTTTGACGTAATAAGGTGGGTCAAGATAGATCAGCGATTCTTTTGGCAAGAAGTCTTTGCAGCGCTTCAAAAGATCCAGCGAATCTTCGCTGTACACGGTGATGTCATCGGCACGGTTGGCAATCGCCAGGATGCGTGCAGCAATCACATCTTTTTTGAACCGTGCATCCAGCTTGTAAGCACCCGACTGGTCTTTGCCGCCAATCACACCCGCCTTCAAGATGCCCGACCGATTGGTACGGTTCATGAAGAGCGTGGCAAAGCCCTTTTCGACCATGCTGGCCTGGCAGTCTTCGCGCAACACCGAGCGCCACTTGAACCACTCGGCCATGGTGATGGGCGTTTTCTCCAGCAGGTCCAGCAATTCATCGGCGTGCTGCGTTACAGACTTCCAGAACGCATAAACCGCCGGGTCAGCGTCGTTGATGTGGATGTGACTGGCTTGGCCATGAAAAAGCAAATCCAGCGCCACACCAGCCCCGCCCGCGTAAGGCTCCAAGTAATGACCACCCGCAACGCCGTTGACCTCCATCAGCTTGGCGATGAAAGGTGCAAAAGGCGCTTTACCACCGGGGTAGCGCAGAGGGCTGTAGAGACGGTTAGAGAACATTGGGCACTTTCTTGAGCTTGACTTCCAATGCTGTGAGCTTGGCTTCGTCCACGGCGTAGCCGTTTTTCATGACGCCATAGATTGTGGCCTTGAATTGCTCTAAAAATTTGTTGGCGAGTGCCGGATTTTTTTCGATCCAGTGCATCCAAGCGTTGTGGGGTTTACCACCACCGCTGAATAATTTATGCAGTTCAGAGCCATTATAGAAATTCTTGAAAATATCGCGTGGCTTCTGCTCACCCTTGTAAGCCTTGATTCTTTCAACAAGATCAACTTTTACACCCTTGATTTTTAACTCTTTGATGGTTTCTCTTGCTTCATTGGTGAAAATATCACGGGTAAATTGCAAATCGTTTTTCCAAAAATCATCGGCAGCTGGTAGGTTATACAGATGTTGAAAGATCAGTTGATCAGGTGGCAATTGACCTGGCAAAAGGACAACTGTCTTGAAATTTTTACCTTTGACGTGCGTTTGCGCATCAGAATCTAGACAGACAATACTTTTTTCGCTGAATTCAGGGACTTTATTTTTTATAAGATTGACATAATTGGTGCATCCAAGAGTCACCTCTGACATTGATGTTGTGAATTTCTTTAAAGGCTGCCTAGCCATTAGCGCATTAAAAAAATCTTCCGCCTCTTTATCTTCAAAATATAAATTGATAGGTGGCAGAAAATCCTTGACGCTTGCACCGACAGTTTTCGTATGAATATCAGCACTGATATTCGCCCAAGACCAATCGTGCATGACCTGAACAGATCCATATGTATTGCTCAGATAAACAGTTTTAAATTTCTTACTATACTTCTGCTGGCTTTTCTCAAATGCATGTTCAATCATGACCGGCGAATGTGAAGTCATGATCACTTGCAAATCGAGTTTCTTGCATTCACGATCAAGGATTTTTAACAAATTTATTTGTGCCGTCGGAAACAACCCAGCATCAGCTTCATCAATAAGCAGAAGTCCACCTTTATAGTCTGGATACTCCTCTTTAAGTTTTTGGAATGACATAAGAGCCATTATAATCTGACCAGCATTATCTTCACCGGCGGAAACAGACTCATGGTTGTAATCATCACCATGAGCTACAGCAGATGTAATTGTACCGTGCGTACCTGTTGCCATAGTAGAGTTTCGATTAAGAAGTTCATTTGTCAACGCGATAAAATCTTGTTCATGATCCTTCAAATAATCAAAGTCGATAGCTTTATAATCACGATCGGCAATTGGATAAAGTCGTTTTAGGCTAAGAAAAATAACAGGATGAGTAAAGTTTCTGCTTGTGTTACCCGTAGCTGAACTATTTTTTCTGATAACGGGGCGCGGCACTATTTTGCTTGACACATTTTCAGTGCGCGTCATCAGCTCTAAATTGGCCGTTGCATCTTGATCGGTATATCCATCATGCAAGTGGATGCTGGCGGAAAGTGAACCTGGAACATCAAATTTTTTGGATATTCTGATGTGTTCACTGTATTTAGATTTAAATCCTTTGCCGCTGATTTCCTTGAAGTTTGCGAGACTTTCACTTGTGACGTAATTTTTTTCAAAATTGAAAATCTGCGCTGCAATCCCAAGGATAGAGGACTTGGATGTGCCATTCTTCCCGCAAATGACGGTGATGTAATCACCGAACTCGACTTCAACGTTGTTGAGTGCGCGAAATTTTTCTATGGTTATTTTTTTGAGTTGTGTTTTCGCCATGTTGTCTCCCCTTTTTTTCCCCAATCTGCACCGGCCTCAAGAACTATGACGTTTGAGGCTTCTTACCTGCACTTCATCCTGATCACTTTGCCGACACCGGCAAACCGATCAAGCCAGATCACAGGCAGTCAATTATGAATATTTTTAGATGCATTTTTAGGCCAGCGACCATTCCACACTGAATAAAGTCTGCTCGTCCACCTTCTGCCCCAGCTGCCCTTCCAGCCCCTCAATCAACTCATTGCGCTGGGCCTCGATTTCATCTTGCCGGGTGAACAGCTCCCTGCGCAGTTGGGTGCGTTTGGCTTCCAGCTCGCGCTGGCGTTTTTGGCATGTCAGCTTGTCTTCCAGCGTGGCGGCGGTGGCAGCGGTGCGGCGCACTTCTTTGATGGCCAGATCGACGGCCTTAATTTCTTGCTCCAGCCCCAGCTTCAGGTCATCGGCCCAGGCGTCGAGCTTTTCCACTTCTTTTTCGAAGTGCCCCAGGTTGCGGCGGTTCACGTCGCGCAAAAAGTCGCTCTGGCGCTCTAGCAGCGAGGCGTCCAGCGCTTGGTTGGCAGCGTCAAACAGGCCAGCGGTCAAGACTGCGCTGGTCTGTGTGCGGGCAGGCAAACGCAAGAGTTTTTCGGGCACGTCGTCGGGCAAGGTTTGCCCCGCGTGGGTGGCGGCTGCCACCAACAGGCGCTGCTCCATGGTGCCCAGCGCGTGCACGGTGACCAGCTTCACGGTCATCCAGCCGCCCTGCCCTCTGAACGGCTTGAGGCTGCTGACGGTGTTGCCATAAGCGCTGTAGTCAAACTGCAATTGGCCGTGGGGCAGTTGGCGGGACTTGGCGCGTTCAATGGCCCATTCGGCCAGCGGGTGGTCGGGTTTGTAGATGTGGGCTTCGCCCGTACGGCGGGGCAGTTCATAGCGGCCCAGCTCGGCGTTGGGCAGGCCTTCGGGGGTGCGGTGCAGGTCAAAACCGTCCACATCAAAGCGGGCGCAGTCGGCCAGCTCGGCTTGGGTCAGGGCCATGAGCATTTGCTCGAAGCGGCCACGGGCGCTGCGGCTGTCTTCGGCACGCAGGCGCAGTTTGTCTTGCACCTCTTCGTCAAAGTTTTCCAGCAGGATTTGCCGGGTTTTGACCATGGCCTCGTCGATCTCGCCTTTCAGGTCCAGCTGCAGTTGCTCAAAGCTGGTTTTGATCTCTTGCGGGTCGCGGCAGTTTTGGTAGATGTCGGCAATGCGGCGCTCAAAATCCACGCCCGAGCCTATCGCGCCCAGCACTTCGTCGCTGGCACCAAACACACCCTCAAAGAGCTGGAATTTTTCGGCCAGCAGTTCATAAACACGGGCGTCTGCTTCGTTGGTGCGGTCCACAAAGTTGACCACCACCACATCAAACTTTTGTCCGTAGCGGTGGCAGCGACCAATGCGCTGCTCGATGCGTTGGGGGTTCCAGGGCAAGTCGTAGTTGATGACCAGCGAGCAAAACTGCAGGTTGATGCCTTCTGCACCGGCCTCGGTGGCGATCATCACCCGCCCCTCGTCCTTGAAATATTCCACCAAGGCAGCACGGGTGTCGGCGGTTTTAGATCCGGTGATGCGGTCAGTGCCCTGATGCTTCTTGATCCAGTCTTTGTAGATGGCTTGGGCGCGTGCGTCGCTGTTGGTGCCATTGAAAAGCACGAGGCCATCGCCATAGGGTGTGCCAGCCAAGAGTTCCAGCAAATAGTCTTGCGTGCGGCGGGACTCGGTGAAGATGATGGCCTTTTGCGGTGCACCCAAACGCGCCAGCTCTGAGAATGACCGGGCCAATGCCGTGAGCAGGGCCTGGCCTTTGGCGTCGCCTTGTATTTGCATGGCCAGTTGTTTGAAGTGGCGCAGCTCTTCAATCTCTGTGGCAATGGCTTGGCGTTGGCTGGCGTTTTCTGGGCGGCTTTGCCCCAGGGCACCCTCTTCGGAGCCACTTTCGTCGGCCATTTGGTCCAACGCTTCGTAGTCTTGGTCCAGCTGGTCGATCATGTCCAGGTCGTCTGGCGTTTCGTCCAGCACGCCTTGCAGGCGTTTGGCCATGGTGTCCAGTGCGCCTGCAATGGCGTGGCTGGACGAGGCCAGCAGCTTCCACAAGACCAGCGAAATCAGGTGCCGCTGCCCTTCGGGCATGGCCTGCAAATTGGGGCGGCGCAGGTAGTCGGCCACCAAGTTGGAGAACTCTTTTTCTTGAACGGTCGGCGTGAACTCTTGCACGATGGCGCGGCGTGCCGTGTATGACACATAGGGCTGCACTTGTCGGCGTAAGGTGCGTTTGCACAGCGGGGCCAAGCGGTGGCGCAGGGCTTCAAAGGTTTGGCCCTTGGTGGGCGTGGCGTATTGCGCACGAAAGCTGTCGGCGTCGCCAAAGACCCGGTCGTCGATCATGCTGACCAAGCCATACAGCTCCAACAGTGAGTTTTGCAAAGGCGTGGCCGTCAGCAGCACTTTGGAATGCACTTTGAACAGCGCGTCCTTGAGCGTCTTGCCAATGACGTTGTTCTTTTTGTGGACGTTGCGCAGGCGGTGCGCTTCGTCCATGACCACCAAATCCCAAGCCACGGCCTTGATGTCTTTGGCCTTGGCTTTGGCGAACTGGTAGGAGCAAATGACCGGGCCAGTGGGGCAAACAAACGGATGGGTTTGTCCGGATTTTCGCAATGCATTGAAGCTCTTGGCCTCCAAAATGGTGGCCTGCAGGCTGAACTTGTCTTGCAGCTCTTGGTGCCATTGCTTGCGCAAGTTGGCTGGCACGACGATCAGCACCTTGCGCCGCCGCTCGGCCCAGCGCTGCGAGATGACCAACCCAGCCTCGATGGTTTTGCCCAAACCCACTTCGTCGGCCAGGATCACGCCACGCGACAAGGGGTTTTGGCAGGCAAACAGCGCGGCCTCCACCTGGTGCGGGTTCAGGTCTACTTGGGAGTTGACCAAGGTCGAAGCCAGAGCCTCAACCGAGTCGGCCGCCGCCCGCCGTGTGAGTTGCCATGCGTAGTATTGGCTTTGGTAGGGCGTGATGCCAGATACCGTCATGGGTCTATGCATCAAACCAAAGGCACCGTCAGCCGTTCAATCACCGCCGCCGTATCCGGCCTGACCCCGCGCCACCAGGCAAAGGCTTCGGCCGCTTGTTCGGCCAGCATGCCCACGCCATCGGCCAGCTGCGTCACGCCCGCTTGCTGCGCCAGCTTCAAAAACGGCGTAAGGCCTTTGCCATAGGTCAGGTCGTAGGCCAGGCACCCGGGTGCAAACACACTGGCGGGCAGTGGCGGCAGCTCGGCACTCAGGCTGGACGAGCTGGCGTTGAGCACCACGTCAAACGTCTGCCCCTGCAAGTCGGCATAGCCCAGCCCCTGCACGGGCACTTGGCCGGTTTGATGTTGCTGTGCCAAAGCCGCCAACTCCTGCGCCTTGGCCACCGTGCGGTTGACGATCACCAGCTCGGCAGGCTGCTCGGCCAGCAGGGGCAGCAAAGCGCCTCGCGTGGCACCACCCGCCCCCAAAATCAACACGCGCCGCCCCTTGAGCGGACAGGCCAGGTTGTGCACCAGATCGCGCACCAAGCCCACGCCGTCGAAGTTTTCCGCATAGACCTTGCCGCCCTCGAACTTCATCGCATTCACCGCCCCCGCCATTTGCGCGCTGGGGGCCAGGTCGGTGGCGTAGGCAAAAGCATCGAGCTTGAAAGGCGCGGTCACGTTCATGCCCCGCCCGCCACTGGCGCGAAACGTGTCCACCACTTCGGCGAATCCGCCCAAGGGGGCCAGCAGCTTGGTGTAGTCCATGTTCTGCCCGGTGACCTGCGCAAAGGCGGTGTGGATGAGGGGCGACTTGCTTTGTTCGATGGGGTTGCCGATGACGGCGTAGCGGTCGGTGGTCGGGGCAGAAATCGGGGCGTTCATGGAGAGGTTTCCAGCAAAATTTGCAGCGTTGATATTTGAATCTTAGCCGCCAAGACCAACACCCGACCGACTACAACATCAGGAAAGGTCTGCAACAAAGCACCTGACGACTCCATAAACGCCGCAAGCTCAGTCACAATCAAGGACAAATCAAAATGCGGGAGGCCCTTGATGTCACAAGAAAAAATGCAAGCGTTTGCGCAGGATGTGGACACCTCCATCCAGCAAGCCCGGCACGGCGAAGGCCGGGTGCACCAGGTCACGTTGTCTGCAGCAGCCGAGGCGCGCGCCAAAGTGGGTTTGACGCAATCGGCCTTTGCGCAGTTGATGGGCGTGTCGGTGCGCACGTTGCAAAACTGGGAACAGGGCCGCAGCCAGCCCTCCGGGGCCGCGAAAACCTTGATCAAAGTCGCTCAACAGTGGCCCGATGTGCTGCGTTCGATGGTCTAAATTGACAAACGCACACGCCCCCCTCCCCCCCGCTGGCTTCAAGCCTTCCCTGGCGGTGGCCCTCATTGTTCTGGCCCAGTGCCTGAGCACCTCGCTGTGGTTCAGCCCCAGCGGGGTGGCCGACAGCCTGATGCAGGCCTGGCAACTGAGCGCAACTTCCTTTGGCTGGCTGCTGGCCGCCACCCAACTGGGCTTCATCGCGGGCACGCTGGCCTTTGCCTTCAGCGGTGCGGCCGACCGCTTTGCCCCCACGCGCATTTTTGTGGCGTGCAGCTCGCTGGGGGCGCTGGCCAACGCCGCCGTCACCTGGGGCGTGACCGATTACGGGCTGTTCTGGAGCCTGCGCTTTGTGGTGGGCATGTGCCTGGCCGGCATCTACCCGCTGGGCATGAAGATGCTGGTGCAGCGCGTGGGCAGCAAACCGGCCGCCGCGCTGGGTTGGCTGGTGGGCATGCTGACCTTGGGCACGGCCATGCCACACGGCTTGCGGGCTCTTGGCCAAAGCTGGCCCTGGCCCGAGGTGCTGCTGGGCTCGTCGGTGCTGGCCTTGGTGGGCGCGGCGCTGGTGGCCTGGATGGGCCAACCGCCCAAGCAGGCCGCATCTGCGAGTCAAACCCCAGCCCCTGCCCCCCTTCGCCTGAACACCAAGGCCTTGCGCGAGGTCATTGCAGTGCGCGGCTTTCGCGCGTCGGCGTTGGGCTACTTTGGCCACATGTGGGAGCTGTATGCTTTTTGGAGCGTGCTGCCTTGGCTCAGCCTGCCCATCCACCGTTCGTTGGTGGCCGCTGGCTACGGCTGGGCACCGTCGGTGGCGCTGATGAGTTTCGCGGTCATCGGCATCGGCTTTTTCGGCTGCGTGTTAGGCGGCATGTGGAGCCGCCGCGTGGGCAGTGCGCGGGTGGCGGCCACAGCCTTGACCGCATCGGGCCTGATGTGCCTGGGCTACCCCTTCATCCCTGACACCTGGCCCCTTGTGCAGCTGGGGGCCTTGCTGTTTTGGGGCGTTTGTGTGGTGGCCGATTCGCCGCAGTTTTCGGCCATGTCCTCGCAACACGCACCGCCGCAGTGGCTGGGCAGCGCCTTGGTGCTGCAAAACGGCGTGGGCTTTTTGATCACCGTGCTCAGCATCTTGCTGCTGGGCTGGGCCGTGCAGCAGTGGGGCAGCATGGCCCTGTGGCTGCTGGCCCCCGGCCCCGTGCTGGGCCTGTGGGCCTTGCGGCCTTTGCTCAAAGAGGTCTGAGCCTTTGAGGCTCAGTGCCGACCCACCAGTCTGTACACCAGCACCCCCAGGCCCGACACGCCCACGGCCGCTGCCGTGAAGGCATAGGCCAGCCAACCCTGGTCCACACTTTGGGCCATGAGCAGCACCCCGGTGGATTGGCCAAAAAACAGCGAGCAAGCGAACAAGGTCACGGCCGAGCCGCGTGCGGCCGGGGCCATTTGGGTGGCCTGCACCTGCAGCGTGTTGTGCAACATGTAAAAGCCCAGCCCCGTCATCAGGCAAGCCAGCATGCCCAGCCACACCCCACTGCCCCAGGCCAGCACCAGCAAACCCACCACCACCAAAGCGGCCCCCGTGCGCACCAGACCGCGCTCGCCTAGCCAAGCCAGCCAGCGCCGCGCCATCTGGCTGTAGAGCAAACCGCCCACACCATAGAGCATCATCACCGAGCCGGCAGCCACCACGCTCAAACCAAACTGCTGGTGCAAATGCGTGGGCATGAAGGCCATGGCTCCGAACACCAAAGCGCCCTCGGCCGCCGTGACGGTCAAGATCCAGCGCACGCGCGGTGTGCCCAAGAGCTGGCCTGTCAGGCGAAACGCCGCCCACAAGCCCGGGGCCGCCACCGGCACCGACTGAGCCTGTCGCTTGGCTTGCTGGCGCAAACGGCGCAGCAGCAGCACAGCGGCCACACCAAACATGGCCGCCAGCAACACAAAAGCGCTGCGCCAGCCCACCGTGTCGGCCGCAAAGCCACCAAACCACAACCCACTCATCATGCCGAGCACAGTGGCGCTCATGAGCTTGGCCAGTATTTCCTGACGGCGCTCATAAGGCACTTGGTCACCCACCCAAGCCATCGACAGCGGGATGATGCCCGCCGCCGCTGCGCCCATGAAGCCGCGCATGATGACCAGCATGGGCAGGTTGACAGACAGCGCCGTGATGGCACTGAACACCGCGCAAGCCGACACAGCGAGCGACACCACCCGCAGCTTACCGAAGCGCTCACCCAGCGGCCCGTAAAACAACTGCAAAACGCCGTAGACCACGGCAAACACGGACACCACCGCCGACGCATCGCCTGTGCTGACCTGGAACTCCTGGCCCAGCACCACCAGCATCGGGTCGCAAATGCGCATTGAGGCCATGCTGGCAAAACCGGCCAGGCCCAAGAGCGTCAGGTGCTGGCGTTCGTCTGCGGGTGTCAAAGTACTCATGTTCAGGCCAGTTGTTGCTCCAGGTCGTGCAGGACCTGGTAGCAAGGCAGCACTTGCGCGATGGAACTGTTGGGCTCGCGGCCTTCGCGGATCGCGGCGAAGAACTCGCGGTCTTGCAACTCAATGCCGTTCATCGACACCGCCACTTGCGACACATCGATCTTTTCTTCCTTGCCGGTGAACAGGTCGTCGTAACGCGCCAGGTAGGTGCCCGTGTCACCGATATAGCGGAAGTACGTGCCCAAAGGCCCGTCGTTGTTGAAGCTGAGTGACAAAGTGCAGATCGCGCCATTGGCGGCTTTGAGCTGGATGCTCATGTCCATGGCGATGCCCAGCGTCGGGTGGATCGGGCCCTGCACCGCGTTGGCTTTGACGATGGGGCTGCCGCATTGGTAAGCGAACAGGTCCACCGTGTGCGCGGCATGGTGCCACAGCAGGTGGTCGGTCCAGCTGCGGGCTTGGCCGAGCGCGTTCATGTTGGTACGGCGAAAGAAATAGGTCTGCACGTCCATCTGCTGGATGTTGAACTCGCCCGCCTTGATCTTGTGGTTCACCCACTGGTGGCTGGGGTTGAAGCGCCGGGTGTGGCCCACCATGGCCACCAAGCCGGTTTCCTTTTGCACGCGCAGCACTTCCTGGCCGTCCTTGTACACATCACACAGCGGAATTTCCACCTGCACATGCTTGCCCGCCTTCAGGCAAGCCAGGGTCTGGCTGGCGTGCATTTGCGTGGGCGTACACAAGATGACGGCGTCGACTTCTTTCAACGCCAACGATTCACTCAGGTCGGTCGTGACATGGCCAATGCCGTATTTGTCCGCCACCTCTTTGGTTTTGGTGAACTCGCGGCCGATCAGCGAGACGACTTCCACGCCGTCGATGTTTTTAATGCCGTCCAGGTGTTTGATGCCGAAGGCACCTGCGCCTGCGAGGGCGACTTTGATGGGTTTGCTCATGGGTATTTCCTTTTGAACATGCGAAAGCATTGAAAAATCATTTGAGTTTGAAGAGGTTGCGAAGAGCCAGGCCGATGAAGAACAGGACTGCGAGGCTGAGGGTTTTGTGGAGGATGACCAGAGCCGATAAGCCGAAACTCCACCAGGCACCTTGGGGCCAAAACGCTTTGCTGGCGGCTTCACTCAACTTGTCCAAGCCAGGCAAAGGCAAGGTCTGCAACAGTGAAAACTCCAGCCATTGCGGGGCAAAGTGGCAAGCCTGCACGCTCAGGCCACACTGCCCCAGCCAAGACAACAGGCCATAAAGAGCTGTGAGAACCAACACGGCCAAGCCACCGTATTTCAGCGGGCGGGTGATGCTGAACCCGTAATCGCTGAATGTCTTGTACGCCTGGAAAAGCAAGCGCTTGAGGCCTGTTTCACGCAGCGTTTCTTCTTCCATCTCCAAACGAAAAAACCGCTGCTCTTCTCGAATGGCTTGCTGTTTGCTGAAAGCGAGTTTGAGGGTGCGGTAGGCACGCGGGGCATCCTCGCTACCTGCAGGCAAGGGAAACTCAGCACCGTCAAAATTGGTATCAGAGTGAAGGTCACAGCCGTGAAAAATTGGGGCTATCGCGAACTTGGTGTTATTGAATTTTGTAGTTCCCAAGAATTTTCGGTTTAAAAAGGAAGCTTGATCAAAAAAGATGGCTTTCGAAAAGTCAATTTCGAAGAAATTTCCATCTTCATTTACCTTTGAGCCGAAATATGCATGCTGAAAAAATTTCGCATTTGAAAAACATACCCGCCGACCAAAACGAGTGCTTGCAAAATTTGCATCTTTCCAACTGGTTTCAGAAAAATCAGCTACATCACCGAAGACTGCTTGTTCAAACTGAATATTTTCTCCCCAGCGCGAACCTTTGAATCTAGCCCAATTTCCCCACTGTACATTTTGAAAAATTATCGACGACTGCCATTCAGAATTTTCAAAATTCGCATCACACCCAAAAATCGCACCGTTTAGGTTGGTATCGTGACTCCAAATCGAGTTTTGGAAATCAACTCCATCGTCAAATTTGAATTTAGAAAAATTTCTCAAATACACAAAGGGAAGACCATTGTTCAACGTGAAATCAACAGACGAAAAATCTGCCACATTTACCCATGAACTCACTTTTAACTCGGTTGAACCTTTTTGAAATCTAACGAAATCCTTCCGCGCAGGAAAAACCATTCGCCACGCATTCCAAACCACATACCCTTTATCACGCCCCCCGACTTCATTGCTCTTCAACGCCAACGCCAAACACCCCGCCTTGCTGATGTTGTCCGGGGTGCCATTCTCAGGGTTGCGAAAAATCTCTCGGATGGTTTCGCGCACAGGAATGCCATCAATCTCCAGCGGGAGCTTTTCGATGTCAGGATGCTCGCTCATGTCTGCACCCCCAACACCCGTGCCACATCCAACAGTGGGATCACCTGCGCGTTGTCGGCCAAGGGCCAGGACGAGCTGACGGGGGCGACCACATAAGCGCGGCTCAGTTGCAAATCGGTGCAGGCGTTCCAAAAACCTTTGGTCACGCGCGGCGCGTTAGAGAGTTTGATTTCAAATCCGATGCGTTCAGATCCGGTGTCCACCACCGCGTCCATTTCTGCGCCTGCTGCTGTGCGGTAGAAATTGAGCGTAGCGTTGCCGCCCGCCATCAAGGGCAACAAGGCTGCGATGTGATTCACCACCAGTCCTTCCCACGAATAGCCCGACATCGGGTGCCCCTGCAAGTCATCGGCATTGCCAATCCCCAGCAAGGCGTGCAACAAACCTGTGTCGCGAAAATAAATTTTGGGCGACTTGACCAAGCGTTTACCCAAGTTGACGAAATACGGCCCCACTTTTCGCACGATCAGTGCATCGCAAAAAATATCGAGGTAGCGACCCACTGTGATGGGGGAGATACCGCCCATGGCCACGGCCAAGCTCGACGCATTGAACAGTTGCCCATGTTGGTGCGCCAGCATTCGCAAAAAGCGCCACAGGGTTTCGCCCGGAATGGTGATGCCCAAAGCAGGCAAATCGCGGCGCACAATGGACTGCAAGTAATCGTTGCGCCAGCGCAGTGATTGCGCATCGGTTTTGGCCATTGTGCTCAAGGGCATGCCGCCGCGCTGCCAATGCGATTGCAGGGCCAACAACCTTGACGTGGCATCTTGGCTGGCTGTGACGGTTTGTACTTCGTTCCACAACAATGGCGGCAATTCAAAATAGCTCACACGCCCAGCCAATGACTCTGCCGATTGCCGCAACAACGCGCCACTGGCTGAGCCCAAGAGCAAAAAGCGTCCCGGCCTGCGGTCAGCATCGATTTCGGGTCGAAGCTGTACAAACAACTCAGGCATGGTTTGCACTTCATCAAGCACGATCAAGCGGCTTCGGTTCGCTGCAAAAAATGCACTCGCCTGGTCCAGCTTGGCCCGATCTTCAGGCAATTCCAAATCCAAAAAAACCGAATTCGATGATTGTGCAGCCCAAGCTCGCGCCAGAGTGGATTTGCCCACCTGTCGCGCACCCAGCACGACCACACCGGGCGAATAGTCCAAGCGATCTTGCAACTCACGGTTAAATATGCGATCAATCATCATTGTATTTTGTTACATCAAATATCAAAATGCAAGGATAAAAATCACTCACTTAACCTTCAAGTGCTTCAAGAATTTTCCAAAATCACATGCCCGACCGCCGTGTTGCTGGCAGGCACATGGTAAAAGCGGTGACGCAGCTTGGGCGCGGGGCCGCTGACCTGGCCATTGTGGATGTCGCTCATGGCGCCACGGGCGATCAACCACATGACCAGCTCAATGCCCTCACTGCCCGCTTCACGCACGTAGTCGATGTGCGGTGTGGCAGCGGCAGCCACCGGGTCGTTGATGAGTTGGTCCAACCAGGCGTTGTCCCATTCGCGGTTGATCAGGCCCGCTCGCGCGCCTTGCAGCTGGTGGCTCATGCCGCCTGTGCCCCAGATGTGCACATTGATGTCTTCGTCGTAGCTCTCCACCGCTTTGCGAATCGCTTGCCCCAGGTTGAAGCAGCGCTGGCCACTGGGCACGGGGTACTGCACCACGTTCACGGCGAACGGGATCACCGGGCAAGGCCAGGCGTCTTTGACCGGGTCCAGCGGGCCGCACATCAGCGACAGCGGCACTGTGAGGCCGTGGTCCACGTCCATCTTGTTGACGATGGTCAGGTCAAAGTCTTGCTGAATGACCGACTGCGCGATGTGGCTGGCCAACTCGGGGTGGCCTTTAACGACCGGAACCGGGCGTGGCCCCCAGCCTTCATCGGCAGGCTGGTACTCGGCAGCGGTGCCAATCGCAAAGGTCGGAATCAGGTCGGAGCTGAAGGCTGTGGCATGGTCGTTGAACACCAGAAAAATCACGTCGTGTTTGTTGTCCTTCATCCATTGCTTGGAGAATTCGTAGCCCGCGAACACGGGCTTCCAATAGTCTTCCTGCGTTTTGCCAAGGTCCATGGCCGCACCGATGGCGGGCACATGCGAGGTGTAGACGGATGCGGTGATTTTGGCCATGTTTATGCTTTCTTCCCGGCTGCGATGGACTGTTGCCCGGCTGCGCCTTGGGGCTGGTTGTGGGCTTGGGCGCTGCCGTTTTCGCCGATGTAGCGGTTGCCCTCGATGCTGCGCCCGCCTGCGATCATCATGTTGCGGTATTCCTCTTCGGTCATGCCGGTCATCGAGCCCGCCATTTGCTGGAAGCTCTTGCCGTCGGTCGCGCCGATTTTGGCGAGGAAGTAAATGTTGCCGCCCGTGCGCATGCACCAGTTGAGGTCTCGCGCCAGCACGGCCTGCTTTTGCTCTTCGGTCATGGGCCACTCGTCCAGATAGGCGCGTTCGTCGGCCTTGAAGCGCTCGCGGTTTTCGGCCTTCATGAGCGACATGCAGAACTGGTTGAGCCAATAGCCTTTGCGCGATTGCTCGGCATCAAAAATGATCGTGCCGGGCACGTCTTTGTAGGGTTTGTCTAGAGCCATGGTGGTATTCCGTTGGGCGTTGGGCGTTGAGCGCTTTAGGTTGAGGGTTGAGCGTTGGGCGTTGATTTGTTCACGCTGAACGCTGAACTCTCAACGCTAAACCTCTTCAGGCCAGTACAGCCGCATCGGGTTGTCCACCAGCAGCTTGCGCTGCAACTCGGCGGTCGGTGCGATGTGCGGGATGAAATCGACGAGCAGACCATCGTCGGGCATGTGGTCTTTCAGGTTGGGGTGTGGCCAGTCGGTGCCCCAGAGCACGCGGTTCGGAAACTCCTCGACGATGCGCTTGGCAAAAGGGATAACGTCCTGATACGCGTTTTGCTCGCCGTTCAAAGCCTTGGGGCCAGTCACCGACAAACGCTCAGGGCAAGACACTTTGCTCCACACATTGCTGTGCTCGCGCATGAACTTCTGGAACAGCGCAAACTGCGGGCCGTCCACGGGCAGCGACGCATCGGGGCGGCCCATGTGGTCCACCACCACGGTGGTGGGCAGCGCGGTAAAAAAGTCCCACAGCTCGGGCAGGTCCACCGCCTCGAAGTAGATGACCACATGCCAGCCCCACTTCTGGATGCGGCCCGCGACCTCCATCAACTCGTCCTTGGGCGTGAAGTCCACCAAACGCTTGACGAAGTTGAAGCGCACGCCGCGCACACCCGCGTCGTGCATGGCCTGAATTTCTTCGTCCGTCACACTGCGCTTGACCGTGGCCACGCCACGCGCCATTCCGTTTGAATTGACCAGTGCATCCACCATGGCGCGGTTGTCTGCGCCGTGGCAGGTGGCCTGCACCACCACATTGCGCGCAAAGCCCAGGTGGTCACGCAGCGCATACAGCTGGTGCTTGCTGGCATCACACGGCGTGTATTTGCGCTCGGGGGCGTAGGGAAATTCAGCGCCGGGACCAAACACATGGCAGTGCGCATCTACCGCACCTGTAGGCAATTGGAAACGCGGCTTGGACGGTCCGGTGTACCAGTCCATCCAGCCTGCGGTTTTGGTGAAATCACCCGTGGTTGGTTTATTCATGTCGAACGCCTTTTAATGTGTCTTTTTTGTAGGAGCCCACCCCGTGGGCGATGAAACGCATCGTGGTCCACCAGCCATCGCCCACAGGGGTGGGCTCCTACAAAGTCAAAAAATCAGTCGATGTACTTCAAGCCCGCCGCCGCCAAGGGCTCGCGCATTTTGTACATGTCCAGACCCAGCACGCCCGACGCCAGCTTGGCGCGTTTTTCGCCTTCGTTGGCTTCACGCGCTTGCGCGGCAGCCAACGTTTTGGCGGCCAGTGCCTGGGGCACACACACCACGCCGTCGTCGTCGGCCACGATCACGTCACCGGGGTGGACGATCATGCCGGCGCACACCACGGGGATGTTGACCGAGCCGATGGTGGCCTTGATGCAGCCCTTGCTGCTGATGGCTTTGCTCCACACCGGGAAGTTCATCTTCTGCAGCTCTTTCACATCGCGCACCCCGGCGTCGATGATCAAAGCGCGGGCGCCTCGGGCCTGAAACGATGTGGCCAGCAGGTCACCAAAATAACCATCGGTGCAATCGGCCGTGATGGCTGCGACCACGATGTCGCCGGGCTGAATCTGCTCGGCCACCACATGCATCATCCAGTTGTCACCGGGGTGCAGCAGCACCGTCACGGCCGTGCCCGACACCTGCGCGCCGGGGTAGATGGGGCGCATGTAAGGCTTCATGAGGCCCACGCGGCCCATGGCCTCGTGCACCGTGGCCGAGCCCAACGCGCCCAGGCCGTCAGCGCCTGCGCGGTCCGCGCGGGTGATGTTGCGGTAAACAACGCCGAGTTCGTACATGGTTTTTCTCCTGAAAATAATTGGGTTCTGACCCCAATTGTTGATTGGAATCTGACCCCAATTGTTGATTGGAATCTGACCCCAATTTTTGGGGCTTCGTAGGAGCCCACCCCTGTGGGCGATGGCTTGTGAACGCTTGTCGTTTGTTCAACGCACAAGCCCCAAACCACCCATCGCCCACGGGGTAGGCTCCTACAACATGTTCACTGGCCTTTGGCCTTGAGCTGGTCGTCCAGCCGCTTGAACACGCGGCGCGCATTACCCTCATAGACCATGTAACGCTCTTCGTCGTTCAGGTTGACCGTAGCTTGCACGTAGCGCTTGGTGTCGTCAAAGTAGTGGCCAGTTTCGGGGTCAATGCCGCGCACAGCCCCAATCATCTCGGACGCAAACAAGATGTTCTTGACCGGGATGACCTTGGTGAGCAGATCGATGCCGGGCTGGTGGTACACGCAGGTGTCAAAGAAGATGTTGTTGAGCAGGTGCTCTGTCAGCAAAGGCTTTTTGAGTTCTTGCGCCAAACCACGGAAACGGCCCCAGTGGTAAGGCACCGCGCCGCCGCCGTGCGGAATCAAGAACTTCAGCGTCGGGAAGTCCTTGAACAAATCGCTGGTCAGGCACTGCATGAACGCGGTGGTGTCCGCGTTCAGATAGTGCGCGCCGGTGGTGTGGAAGCATGAATTGCAGCTGGTGCTCACATGGATCATGGCGGGGATGTCGTACTCGACCATTTTTTCGTAGATGGGGTACCAGGCCTTGTCGGACAGCGGAGGCGATGTCCAGTGACCACCTGACGGGTCGGGGTTCAGGTTGATGCCCACGTTGCCGTACTGCTCCACGCACTTGACCAGCTCGGGGATACAAGTGGCCGGGTCCACGCCGGGCGACTGGGGCAGCATGGCCGCAGGCACGAAATGGTCGGGGAAGAGTTGACTCACGCGATAGCACAGCTCGTTGCAAATCGCCGCCCAGGTGGACGACACATTGAAGTCGCCAATGTGGTGCGCCATGAAGCTGGCGCGGGGGCTGAAGATGGTGATGTCCGAGCCGCGCTCTTTCATCTTGGCCAGCTGGTTGGTCTCGATGCTCTCGCGCAACTCGTCGTCGCTGATCTTCAGCTCGGAGACTTTGGGCATGGACGCCGGGTCCTTGATGCCGGCAATCTGACGATTGCGCCAGTCTTCCAGCGCCTTGGGGGCGGTGGTGTAGTGGCCGTGCACGTCGATGATCAAGGGGTTCGTTTGGCTCATGGGCAATCCTGATGGAACAAGGGTTTGCGCAGATTGTGCAGCTTCACCCCGCCAACGCCCAGCCCCCCAGCACATCTACCAGCTAGAACAAATGGGCATAACAAAGACTTGGGTATGACAAAATCAGTTCAACCGAAAGCCCCCTCCCCAGATCCTCATGGACCTCAAACAGCTCGAATACTTTGTGCGCGTGGCCGAACTGGGCAGCTTCACCCGGGCCGCCCAGGCCCTGAACATCGCCCAACCTGCGCTCAGCCGACAGGTGCGCCTGCTTGAAGTGGAGCTGCGGCAAAACCTGCTGGTGCGAAACGGGCGCGGCGCCACGCCCACCCAAGCCGGGCTGCTGCTGCTGGAGCACGGCCGGGGCATCTTGCACCAGGTCGAGCGGGCGCGGGAAGAACTGGGCCGGGTGCGCACGGGCCTGACGGGGCGCGTCGCTTTGGGCCTGCCGCCCAGCGTGGCGCGGGTGCTGACGGTGCCATTCACCCGGGCCTTTCGCGCCAAGATGCCAGATGCCCAACTGTCCATCAGCGAAGGCTTGTCGAGCGCGATGCAGGAAAACCTGCAAAACGGCCGCTTGGACATCGCTGTGCTCTACAACCCCAGCCCCATGCCAGGCATCGAGCACACCCCGCTGGTGCAAGAGGAATTGCTGCTGGTGCAGCCGCGCCCGCCCGGCTTGCAAGAAGACCCGCCCCCGCCCGCCATAAGCCTGCAAGAAGTCGCCGCCCTGCCCTTGGTCATCCCCACCCGCCCGAACGCCATCCGCATGCATGTGGAGTCTGAAATGGCCGCCATCGGCTGCCGCCCCCTCATTGCGCTGGAGATTGACGGCGTGAGCGCCATCCTCGACTTGGTGGCCGACGGCGCGGGCTACGCCATCTTGCCGCGCAACGCCGTCATGCGCTCGGTGCGGCCATCGGCGTTTTCGGTGCGCCCCCTCCAGCAACCGGCCCTGCACATCCAACTGACCACCGCCATCAGCGCACACCGCCCCAGCACCCTCACCCAGCAAGCCACCCTGGCCCTGCTGACCGAGATGGCCGTGCAGTGGCTCAGACCGCCTTGAGGGTCGAACACCCCCGCCGCTCACAAGCCCGCGTGACGAAATGAAGCCATTCACAACTGATCTACCGATTGAAGTCACCGCGGCGTTTAAACCCATTGATTCGGCCGGTGAAGTTTTCAATGCGCAAAGCTGTTGTAGGTCGGCGGTCGCAGACCCCGACATGGGCCTGTGCCGAACCCCATCATCTCGGAGGGTGCGAGTACCGACCTACGAGAGGACATTTCTCACTTCAGCATGCCAAATCAATAAGTTAAAACCGGATGTCTTCGTCTGCGCGACCTAAAATTGCAGGAATAACGTCACCCCCCTTCCAAAGACTCTGCATGCAAATCAATGCCATACCGTTCGGGACGACTGATTGGTCGAATGTTGCACGTACTGAGCATCCAGGTGAACGCGGTATCGCCTATTGGCGAACGCAAGTCTTTGGTGACGTCCGCGTCCGCATGGTCGAATACACACCGGGTTATCTGGCAGATCATTGGTGCACAAAAGGCCATATCCTTTTGTGCATGAACGGCGAGCTTCACACCGAACTTAAAGATGGCCGTGTTTTCAAGCTTCTCCCGGGCATGAGTTACCAAGTTGCCGACAATGCCGAACCCCATCGGTCCTACACAGAGGTCGGTGCCACACTCTTTATCGTGGACTGATGGATCTTTCGGGCAGACTACAGAAATACGTCACGCCAGAAATTCACCGGGCTTGACTGAGGCCGCATAAATCACATGGGAAAGCCGACGAAAGACGGTTTTATAGATGCGGCCCTGTGAAGTTTGCAGGGCTGTGCCATCGAGTGCGCAGCGGTGTCACTCACAAGTTGAGCGTCTTCGTGGTCGCAGCGTTCAGGATGCCAACGGGTTCAAACCGGTCAACTGGGTTTCCCTGGTTAAACGTGCAGGTGGCATTGATGCTGACTGCGCGCAGTGCCGGGGTAAAGCCGCCGACCTACAAAATGCCGGCAGATCCGAGCATCCGCTGCGTCGCAACGGCCCTCAGTGCGCCTGCTCCCAGTTCGGCCCAAAGCCCACTTCGGCCAGCAGCGGCACTTTCAGATCGGCCACACCCGCCATGATGCGCGGCACCTCGGTGCGCACCCATTCCACCTCGGCCTCGGGCACTTCAAACACCAATTCATCGTGAACCTGCATGATGACTTTGGTGGCTTTGCCTTGTTCGTCCAGCGCTTTTTGCACCGCCACCATGCTCAGCTTGATCAGGTCAGCGGCCGTGCCCTGCATGGGCGCGTTGATGGCGGCGCGCTCGGCCCCGGCGCGGCGCGGGCCGTTGGGGCTGTTGATCTCGGGCAGCATCAGGCGGCGGCCAAACACGGTCTCCACATAGCCCAGCGCCTTGGCCTGCTCGCGGGTGGCGTCCATGTAGTGTTTGACACCCGCAAAGCGCTCGAAGTAGCGGGTGATGTAATTCTTGGCGGCGGTGTTGTCGATGCCCAAGGCCTTGGCCAAACCAAACGCGCTCATGCCGTAAATCAGGCCGAAGTTGATGGTCTTGGCGTAGCGGCGCTGCTCGCTGCTCACCGTGTCAGGGGTCCCGCCAAACACCTCGGCCGCGGTGGCTTTGTGCACGTCCAGCCCGTCATGGAAGGCCTTGAGCAAGGCCGCGTCGTCGCTCAGGTGCGCCATGATGCGCAGCTCAATCTGGCTGTAGTCGGCGCTCGCAATCACGCAGCCTGCGGGGGCCACAAAGGCCTCGCGCACCTTGCGCCCTTCGGCCGTGCGCACCGGGATGTTTTGCAGGTTGGGCTCGTTGCTCGACAAGCGGCCTGTGACGGCCACGGCTTGTGCATAGTTGGTGTGCACACGCCCCGTTCGCGGCAAAGCCAGCTGCGCCAGCTTGTCGGTGTAAGTGCCTTTGAGCTTGGAAAGGCTGCGGTGCTCCAGGATGCGGGCGGGCAGCGGGTAGTCTTCGGCCAGTTTCTCCAGCACCTCTTCGTCGGTGCTGCGCGCTCCGGTGGCGGTTTTCTTGATGACGGGCAGGCCCAGCTTGTCAAAAAAGATCTCGCCCAGCTGCTTGGGGCTGGACAGGTTGAAGGGCTGCCCGGCGATCTCGTAGGCCTCGGTTTCAAGCTGCACGATGCGCTCGCCCAGCGCCTGGCTTTGTGCGGCCAGCGTGGGCGCATCGATCAGCACGCCGTTGCGCTCAATGCGGTACAGCGCTTCGCTGGTGGCGATTTCCAGGTCGTAAACGTACTTGAGACCCGCATGCGCCTCGATCTGCGGCCACAGCGCCAAGTGCACGTCCAGGCACTGGTCCGAGTCTTCGCACGAATAGTGCGCCGCCTTGTCCACGTCCACCTGCGCAAACGGGATCTGGTGCGCACCCTTGCCGCACAGGTCCTCATACGTCACGCCTTTGCGGCCCACATGGCGCTCGGCAAGACTGGAGAGGCCATGCGGTTTGTGCACTTCAAGCACGTAGCTTTCGAGCATGGTGTCGTGCGCATAGCCCTGCACCTCAATGCCATGGTTGGCAAACACATGGCGGTCGTATTTGATGTTTTGGCCCAGCTTGTGGCGGGCGGGGTTTTCGAGCCAAGGCTTCAATTTGGCCAGCACATCGGCCAGAGGCAATTGCTCGGGCGCACCCGGGCCGTTGTGGGCCAACGGGATGTAGGCCGCCTCGCCGGGCGTGACGCTCAGCGAGATGCCCACGATCTCGGCGCGCATGGCGTCCAAAGAAGTGGTTTCGGTGTCAATGGCGGTGAGCGGGGCTTGCTCGATGCGGGCCAGCCAGGTGTCGAATGCGGCCCAATCGAGAACGGTGTCGTATTTCAACTCGCCTTGCACCGAGCTGGCTGCGGTGTCGAGCACGGGGGCAGCTGCAGGCTCCTCGTCAGGTGCCGATCCAAACAAATCCCCCATGCCCGTGTCTTTGGGCTTGGCGGTTTTGGCTTTGGCCACAGGCGCAGGCACGGCCCCACCCAGCGACTGCACCAGCCCTTTGAAGCCATAGGTTTGGTAAAAATTGAGCAGCTTGTCTTTGTCCGGCGCGTGCAGGTGCAAGCTGGCGAGCGAGGGCAAATCGGGCACCCAGCCATTCAGGTCGCAATCGGTTTTCATGGACACCAAGGCGCGGCCCTTGGGCAGCCAATCCACCGCCTGGCGCAGGTTCTCACCCGCCACGCCCTTGATCTCATGGGCATGCGCCATCAAATTGTCAAGCGAGCCATATTCCATCAGCCACTTGGCAGCCGTCTTGGGGCCCACCTTGGCCACGCCGGGCACGTTGTCCACCGTATCGCCCACCAGGGTCTGGTAGTCGATCATGAGCGAGGGCGGCACGCCAAACTCGGCCGTGACGCCGGCCACGTCACGCACCTTGCCGTTCATGGTGTCGATGATGGTGATGTGCTCGTTGACCAACTGGCTCAAGTCCTTGTCGCCGCTCGACACGGTGACTTCGATGCCTTGCTGCGCGGCCACATGGGCCAAGGTGGCGATCACGTCGTCGGCTTCCACGCCTGGCACGTCCAGCACGGTCCAGCCCATCAGGCGCACCAGCTCGTGGATAGGCTCGATTTGGCTGCGCAAGTCGTCGGGCATGGGGCTGCGGTTGGCTTTGTACGCGGGGTACAGCTCGTCGCGGAAAGTGGGGCCCTTGGCATCGAACACGCAGGCGGCATAGGTGGCCGGCACATCTTTTCGCAGCCGCTCCATCATGTTGATCATGCCGCGAATGGCCCCAGTGGCGGGGCTGCTGGGGTCGCCCGGCACGGCCCGCAGATCGGGCATGGCGTGGAAGGCGCGGTACAGGTAGCTGGAGCCGTCGACCAGCAGCAAGGCGGGTTTGGCTGAAGAAGTGGGGATGGAAGTGTCTGGATTCGTGTCGCTCATGCCCCGATTGTGCATGGGACCACTTGCACAGATAGGTGTCCGGGCCATGAAAATTCGATGAACAGGAAGATCACACTGCGGAAGATCGGTCGAAAATGCAACGAGCCGCAACACACGACTTTTATTGCCCACCATGTGCCCCACATATCGGCTGGCTGTCAATGCACCGTAACAAGGCTGGGGTCTATCAAATGAAGTCTCGAAACCCGCATGAATACTAGGTTCTTGATTTCATCAACCAGATTTGTTCCCCGGTTTGGTCTTTGCTCCCCCCCTTTTACGGGCTTCGTCATGGCTTTGGCCACTGCTCCGGCATGAGCTCGGAAAATTTGCCGCTGTCTCATTTACGCACCAGGCAGGCAAAGCACAGGCCCGGCCCACTGGATCACCATGCAGGCAGCACCCTCCTCCAAAACTCGCGCAGGTAAAAATTCAGGGAACCGGTCGGTTTCCGGAGCGGTTACTCAGAGTTTTGAAGCCCCCCTCCCCCATGGCCACCAGCGAAGGGCTGGGCACCGTGGGCACTGGATCACGCCACCGACCTGAACAGCAGCCCCAGCAAGCAACCCGCCCGGCAATCGCTGGCGCAGGGCACCGGGCGGGCCATGGCCACCAGCAGCCGCACCAGGTCAGCATCACAGCACCCGCCTGATCCGGGCCGGGCTGGTTCAGCACACCGGGTAGGCCGTGGCCACCAGCTCAGACGCAAGCAACAACCACAGACGGACAAAACCGCCCGTGGGCGGTTTGTTGCAGGGGTTGCCGTGGATGCAGGTTCAGGCTGCTAAGGGGAGCGCGTATGGCCCGTGGCGTGGTACGTGTGGTGGTTCGTGCGGGTTTGACCGAGGCCTCTGTGCTGGCCTGCCAACCTTTGGCCGTCTCGCTCAGGGTCACGGTGAAGCGTTCGGATTCATTCAAGGCCGTGACGATGTTTTTGACCTGTTCGTGTCCGTTGGTGTGGGCCGTGTAGAACAGGCGAATCATGGCGTCTGCCATTTTGGGCACCCGCCCGGTTTTCTCCCACAGGGCCACAGCCTGCCCACTCACACCCAGCATTTGCCCCAGGCTGGGCTGGGACAACATCAGGCCGTTTCGCAGGTAACGGAATTCGGCCCCTGTCAGCTTGGATGGTTTCTTGGTCAGGGCCGTGCAAATGGTTGGCGTCAAGCCTTGCAGGTCATCAATCGCCACCGCTTGACCATAGGGTTTTTTTTGCACCCGGTAGCCGTTGACAAGCCGCACGTTTTGCAAGCCCCCGTCTGTGTAGTGGTACATGGTCATTCTCCAATCAGTAACGCAGTGACAACAATTCCAGCCCCGGCGCTGGTTGGCTCAGTCGTCATAGTGAAAGCGACAGGCCACGATCAACACAGACACTTCATCGGCTTCGTAAACCAGACGGTTGGTGTCATCGATGCGCCTTGACCAAAACCCCGCCAAGTTGCCCACCAGGGGCTCGGGCTTGCCTATTCCTTCAAATGGATCGCGGCAAGCGGCATCGATCAGGGCGTTGATTCGCTTTAGTGTTTTTCGGTCTTGCCCTTGCCACCAGGTGTAGGCGTCCCAGCCGTCAGGGGTGAATCGAACCTCTCTCATGCGTCTATCAGGTTGCGCCGCTTGGCCTTACCGGCTTTGGCTTGGTCAACAGACCGCATCAGGGCGCGGGCGTTGGCCGGGCTTGAAAGCAGGTAAAGCGTTTCCTGAATGGATGAATATGCCTGTTCAGACAGGATCACGGCGTTGCCCCCTTCACGCCTGTGAATCAGCGTAGGGGCTTGATCGTCAATCACTTGATCAATCACCGCTTTGAGTGAGTTACGGGCATCGGTGTAGCTAATCACTTGCATGGTGGGAACCTGTTCAGGTAGTTGAACATCTATTTTAAGGGCACAGGCCCGGCCATGCAAAGCGCCGCCGAAGGCGGGGCCATGGGGGAAACCCTTTTCGCGACCATTTCCGGGGCGGTCTATTGCAGGCCGTGGCCCTGCGGTAGTGGGCACCGGGCAAGGGCACCCCGGGCGGGAATCAATCGAGCCACCAGCAGCAGCAAGGGCAAAGGGCACAGGACAGGGCAATGCATGGGGCAAAAATGAAGGATTGAAGGGGCTGAATGTATATGTATGAGTAATTTTTTCACATATTGATATTGCCCCCGCACTGTCCCCGCTTCGTCCCCGTTTTGTCCCCGCACCTCAAACCGCTGTAAACCCGCATAAAACCTCAGTTCTTCCAATTTGTCCCCGCTGTCCCCGCACTTTTTCAAAATAGCAGCCACCAAAAATCGCAAGCACACCGCCGGAGCGCAAAAAAACCGCCTCGGTCGGCGGTTTTCGCTGGGGCTGGGCACCGGGGCAGGGCTGCATCACGCCGCCCTGTGCGCCTCCAGGTCGATCACGTTCCCCTGTGTCAGCCGGTCCACGTAATCGGCCCACAGTTGAATCTGTTCAAACCGTTTTTTGATGTATAGGGTCCGGTTGTAGCTTCGCCCGTTGGCATCCTTCACGGCATGGGCTAGGTTCGCTTCAATGGCCAGGGGGTGCGCGTCCAATTCGTCAACCATCGCATCAGTTCGCCAAACCGGGCAGGCTCGGTGATCGCTGCAAAGTGACCTTTAACCCGGGGTGTCAGCCTAGCCTTCAAGCCCTCGGTAATGTTCCTGTATTGGGGTGGGGCCATGGGCAACCGGTGTTTGAACACCTGCCCCGCCGTGTCCAGGACTCGCCGGGCCGCTTCCATTGCGCCGGGTTCGCGTGGCGTGGTTCTCACTCCAGCCCGGTTCCTGCACAGCGAACCATCCCAGGGCAACAGACTTGAAGGTGTCGCCGTCCGGGTTGCTGGCCTTCAGCTTTTCCAGCTTCCTCGCTTGGACTGGATCAACCCCCTCCCCCTTCAGCGCCTTTGCAGCATCTCGAGCTTTGCCGGCCTCTACAACATTGACAGCCGGGTAAGACCCCAGCGCCATACGCCCTTCTTTGCCGTCTTGGTAGGTCTTCCAAAACCAGCGTTTTGACCCAGCTGGGGAAACCTCCAGGTAAAGCCCCTCGGCATCGGTCAGGCGTAGGCGTTTTTGTCAGCGGGACACAAGGGGTTTTTGCATTGAACATCGGTCAGCATCGGGGGCGTTCTCTCAGTTGTGCAGGGGGCTGATTGTTCCCCGGGATGTTCCCCGGTTTGGTTCCGGCTGTCAATGCACCTTAACGAACGTCACCGGACTGCAAACCCTTGATTTCCCAATGAAAAAGGGCGTTTACTGGATGCCAGTAAACGCCCTTGGAAGTGCATATGGTGGAGCTGGGGGGATTTGAACCCCCGTCCATAAGTCTTTTTCGTACAGTTCTACATGTGTAGTCGTCTGATTTGAATCTCGCCAAATGCACCGCGCAGCGACACGCTGAACATCCAGCCAGCACCCTTTTTTCTCACACCACCCCAAGGTACCCGAGGTGATGCCAGCCCATATGTTTTACCTTGCAGCCAGGACTTTGGGGGCTTTAACACCCTCATCACCCTAACCCAGCCTATCGGCCAACTGTTGCAAGGCTCACCGGATTAAGCGGCGAGTGCGAAACGTTCGTCGTTTGCAGTTAGTTTTTTTTCCGAAGATTAACGAGGATCAGAACCTCGACATGCCCTGCCACGCGTCCGAACCCATGTCGAAACCAGTGCAGCCCCTAAGGGACGTATTTTAGGCGCTCTTGAGGAATTTCAAGAGGTCCATCGGTGAATCAATGTGCAAATGGGCATTCCAGCGCGAAATATCGCTCTGTTGGCCCAAATACCCATAGGTGGCGGCCACGGTGCCCATGCCTGCAGCCAGGCCTGCGACGATGTCGCGCTCGTCGTCGCCAACGTACACGCAACGCGCCGGGTCAATCGATAACCGCCGTGCAGCCTCAAACAAAGGCTCGGGGTGCGGTTTGGCGTGGGGTGTGGTGTTGCCGCTGACGATGGCGCCGGCCGTGGCAAACAAAGGAATAGCCGCGGTCAGCGGGTCGGTGAATCGGCTGGATTTGTTGGTGACCACGCCCCAGGGCAGCCCCAAGGCCACTAGGCGTTCGATCATTTCAACCACGCCGTCGAAGATGCGGGTTCGTTCGGTCATGCAGTTTTCGTAGGTGACGAAAAACTCTTCTTTCATGACCTCAAAATCGGGGTGCTCGGGTGTCATGCCAAAGGCAAGGCCCAGCATACCCCGGGCTCCGGCGCCGGCCATGGGCCGGTAGTGCTCGAGTGAAAGGGACGACAAACCGCGTGCCACACGCATTTGGTCCACGGCTGCACCCAGATCAGGCGCGCTGTCTATGAGGGTGCCGTCGAGATCAAACAAGACGGCTTGAGCGTTGTGGAACATGGTCAGGCTTTCCGGCAAGCGAGCAAATAATTCACGCTGGTGTCCTGGCTAAGCCAATAGCGTTTGGTTAAGGGGTTGTATTCCATGCCCTTGAAGCCTTTGGCGTCCAGCCCGAAATCACGCGCCCAAGTGGTCAACTCACTGGGCTTGATCAGGCGGGCAAATTCGTGGGTGCCCTTGGGCAGCAAATTGAGGATGTATTCGGCCCCGACGATGGCAAACAAAAAGGATTTGGGATTGCGGTTGAGCGTAGAAAAGAACACCCAGCCACCGGGTTTGACCAGTTGGGCGCAGGCTTTGACGACGGCAGAGGGGTCGGGCACGTGTTCCAGCATTTCCATGCAGGTGACCACATCGAACTGCTCGGGTTGTTCTTCTGCCAGCCCTTCTGCGCTGAGTTCGCGGTATTGCACACCTTGAGTGCCCGCTTCCAGAGCATGCAATTGGGCCACCTTGAGGGATTTTATGGCCAGATCAATGCCCAAAACCTGCGCACCTTTGCGGGCCATGGCATCGGCCAAAATGCCGCCACCACAACCAATGTCCACGACATTCAGGCCTGTCAAGGGCACCAAGCTGTTGATCCACTCCAGGCGCAGCGGGTTGATCTGGTGCAAGGGACGAAATTCGCTTTCAGGGTCCCACCAGCGGTGGGCCAGGTCAGAAAACTTGGCCAGTTCGGCCGGATCAACGTTGGAATGGCTTGTAGTCATGAGACTGATTGTCGGTGAACAGCTGCACGACATGAACGACAGACGAAAAAAAGCCCCATCGCTGGGGCTTTTTTTCGGTCTTGTCAAAGATCAGTTAGGGCGTGTACCGACCACTTCGATTTCAACGCGGCGGTTCTTGGAACGGCCAGCGGATGTCTTGTTGTCAGCAACTGGCTGCTTCTCGCCTTTGCCTTCAGTGTAGACACGGTTCTTTTCGATGCCCTTGGACACCAAATAGGCCTTCACAGCGTCAGCACGCTTGACCGACAGCTTCTGGTTGTAAGCATCCGAGCCCACGGAGTCGGTGTGACCCACGGCGATGATGACTTCCAGGTTGATGCCCTTGACTTTGCCAACCAGATCGTCCAGCTTGGCTTTGCCTTCAGCTTTCAGGACCGATTTGTCGAAGTCGAAGAAAGCGTCAGCGGCGTAGGTGACTTTGGTGGCGGCGGCTGGTGCAACAGCAGCTGCGGGTGCTGCTGCTTTGGGAGCTGGAGCTGCGGCGGCAGGTGCTACAGGAGCAGGAGCAGGAGCGGCAGCCTTAGGGGCCACAATAGCGCCGTCACAACCGGCAGCTGCAGTTGCAGGTGTCCAGTTGGCATCGCGCCAGCACAGCTCTTGAGTGCCGTTTTTCCAGACCAGATCGCCAGAGCCATTGCGCCAGTTGTCAACGGTTTGAGCGCTGGCAACGGTTGCGAGAGCTGCGGAGGCCAACAACATTGCCACTTTGCTGAGTTTTTTCATGTTCTTCCTCTTGAGAGATAAAGCCGCAGACTCGCTGCGAAAAATGACGGACCGGATGACCTTCACCCGATTCGTTACCAAATATTGTGCCATAGACAACGGACTGAATCGTGAAATGAACCACACACCTGCTCTTTCAAGCCTGGAACGAATAGCAGTTGTTGCATGTATGCGACACTCAGTTGCACCTAAAATCTACACTTTGCATAGCGCCCCTCACCCTGCCTTATTGATATATGACCCAGTTCGCCAAAGAAACACTGCCCATCAGTCTGGAAGAGGAAATGCGGCGCAGCTACCTCGATTACGCCATGAGCGTGATCGTCGGTCGCGCCCTGCCCGATGCGCGCGACGGCTTAAAACCCGTGCACCGCAGGGTTTTGTTCGCCATGCACGAGCTCAACAACGACTGGAACCGTCCTTACAAGAAGTCGGCCCGTATCGTGGGTGACGTGATCGGTAAATACCACCCGCACGGCGACCAGTCGGTGTACGACACCATCGTTCGCATGGCGCAAGACTTTTCCATGCGCCACATGCTGGTGGACGGCCAGGGTAATTTCGGCTCGGTGGACGGTGACAACGCAGCGGCGATGCGTTACACCGAAATCCGTTTGGCCAAGATCGCCCACGAGATGCTGGGCGACATCGACAAGGAAACGGTTGACTTTGGCCCCAACTACGACGGCTCGGAAAAAGAGCCGCTGGTGCTGCCCTCGCGCCTGCCCAATTTGCTGATCAACGGCTCGGGCGGTATCGCGGTGGGCATGGCCACCAACATCCCGCCACACAACCTGAACGAAGTGGTGGACGCCTGCCTGCACCTGCTGCGCAACCCCGAAGCCTCGATCGACGAGCTGATGGAGATCGTGCCCGCGCCCGACTTCCCCACAGGCGCCATCATTTACGGCATGACCGGTGTCAAGGAAGGCTACCGTACCGGGCGCGGCCGCGTGGTCATGCGGGCCAAGTGCCACTTTGAAGACATCGACAAAGGCCAGCGCCAGTGCATCGTGGTCGATGAACTGCCCTACCAGGTCAACAAAAAGACCCTGCAAGAGCGCATGGCCGAGTTGGTGCACGAGAAAAAGATTGAAGACATCAGCCACATCCAGGACGAGTCCGACAAGTCGGGCATGCGCTTGGTGATCGAGCTCAAGCGCGGTGCCGTGCCCGAGGTGGTGCTCAACAACCTCTACAAACAGACGCAGCTGCAAGACACCTTCGGCATGAACATGGTGGCCTTGATCGACGGCCAGCCCAAGCTGTGCAACCTGAAAGACCTGATCCAGGTCTTCCTGCAGCACCGCCGTGAAGTGGTGACGCGCCGCACGGTATTCGAGCTGCGCAAAGCGCGTGACCGTGGCCATGTGCTCGAAGGCCTGGCGGTGGCTTTGGCCAACATCGACGACTTCATCGCGATCATCCGTGGCGCGCCCACACCCCCTGTGGCCAAGGCCGAGTTGATGACCCGCGCCTGGGACAGCCAGATGGTGCGCACCATGCTGACCCGCGCCCGCGATGACGGCTCGGTGGTGAACGCCGACGACTACCGCCCCGAGGGTCTGGAGCGCGAATACGGTTTGGGCCAGGATGGCCTCTACCGCCTGTCGGACACACAAGCGCAAGAGATTTTGCAAATGCGCCTGCAGCGCCTGACCGGGCTGGAGCAAGACAAGATCGTGGCCGAGTACAAAGAGGTCATGTCCGAAATCGAAGACCTGCTGGACATTCTGGCCAAACCCGAACGCGTGTCGACCATCATTGGCGACGAGCTGGGCACCGTGCGCCAGGAATTCGGCCAAACCAAGATTGGCGCTCGCCGCAGCGAGATCGAGCACAGCGCGCAAGACCTGTCCACCGAAGACCTGATCACGCCCACCGATATGGTGGTCACGCTCAGCCACAGCGGTTACATCAAGAGCCAACCTTTGAGTGAATACCGCTCGCAAAAGCGTGGCGGCCGTGGCAAACAAGCCGCTGCGACCAAAGAAGACGACTGGATCGACCAGCTCTTCATCGCCAACACACACGACTACCTGCTGTGCTTCTCCAACCGGGGTCGTTTGTATTGGCTCAAGGTCTGGGAAGTGCCTGCTGGTTCGCGCGGCTCACGCGGTCGCCCCATCGTCAACATGTTCCCTTTGCAAGAAGGCGAAAAGATCAACGTGGTGCTGGCCCTGACCGGCCAGGCCCGCACCTTCCCCGAGAACCAATACGTCTTCATGGCCACCTCCATGGGCACGGTCAAGAAGACATCGCTCGACGAATTCAGCAACCCGCGCAAGGGCGGCATCATCGCCGTCAATTTGGACGAGGGTGACTTCCTGATTGGTGCGGCCCTCACGGACGGCCAGCACGACGTGATGCTGTTCAGCGATGGCGGCAAGGCCGTGCGCTTTGACGAAAACGATGTGCGCCCCCTGGGCCGCAGTGCACGCGGTGTGCGCGGCATGATGATCGAAGACCACCAAAGCGTGATCGCGATGTTGGTGTCGGAGCAAGAAAACCCCGATGCACCCACCGACGAGGCCAAAGCCCGCGCCAGCGTGCTCACGGCCACCGAAAACGGCTACGGCAAACGCACCAGCATCACCGAATACACCCGTCACGGACGTGGCACCAAGGGCATGATCGCCATCCAGCAATCCGAGCGCAACGGCAAAGTCGTGGCCGCCACCTTGGTGCACGCCGATGACGAGATCATGCTGATCACCGACACCGGTGTTTTGGTGCGCACACGCGTGTCCGAAATCCGCGAGCTGGGCCGCGCCACACAAGGCGTGACCCTGATCGGCCTGGACGAAGGCGCCAAGCTGTCGGGCCTGCAACGCATCGTGGAAAACGACGCGAATGCCGCTGAAGGCGAGGCCGATGCACCGACAGACGACAGCGCACCTGCAGCGGAATAAGTGATGGGGCGCGCTTTCAACTTCTCGGCGGGTCCCGCCGTCATGCCCGAGGCTGTGTTGCAGCAAGCCGCCTCCGAGATGCTGGACTGGCACGGCTCAGGCATGAGCGTGATGGAGATGAGCCACCGCGGCAAGGAGTTCATCAGCATTTACGAGCAGGCCGAAGCCGACCTGCGTGAGCTGCTGGCCGTGCCCGCCCATTTCAAGATTTTGTTTATGCAAGGCGGTGGCCTGGCTGAAAACGCCATCGTGCCGCTGAACCTGTCGCAAGGCGGGGCCATGGACTTTGTGCTGACCGGCAGCTGGAGCCAAAAATCACTTCAAGAGGCTGGTAAATACGGGCCAGCACGCGTGGCGGCCTCGGCGCAAGCAGACGGTTTCACCACCCTGCCCGCGCCAGCGTCTTGGCAAATCGACCCTGACAGCCGGTATGTGCACATTTGCGGCAACGAAACCATCCACGGTGTGGAGTTCCATGAATTGCCCGACCTCAAGGCTTTAGGCTGCGACGCCCCGCTGGTGGTGGATTTTTCATCGCATGTGGCCTCCCGTCCGGTGGACTGGTCGCGTGTGGGCCTGGCCTTTGGCGGTGCGCAAAAGAATTTGGGCCCAGCAGGCTTGACCTTGGTCATCGTGCGCGAAGACCTGATCGGCCATGCACTGCCGCATTGCCCCAGCGCCTTTGATTACAAGCTGGTGAGTGACAACCAGTCGATGTACAACACGCCGCCCACTTACAGCATTTACATCGCCGGGCTGGTGTTCCAGTGGCTCAAAAAAAATGGCGGCATCGCCGCCATGGAGCAACGCAACATCGCCAAGGCACAACTGTTGTACGACTTTTTCGACAGCTCCAGCTTGTTTGAAAACCGTGTCGCCAAAGACTGCCGCTCACGCATGAACGTGCCCTTCTTCTTGCGCGACGAATCGCGCAACGACGCCTTTCTGGCCGGTGCCAAAGCAGCCAATTTGTTGCAGCTCAAGGGCCACAAATCAGTGGGTGGCATGCGCGCGAGCATTTACAACGCCATGTCGATCGAAGGCGTGCAGGCTTTGGTGGCCTACATGCGCGAATTTGAAAAAACACAGGCCTGAAGCTCCTCCAGCAGGCCGCCAGAAAGAAAACGAGACATGAGCCAACAACCCATTCAGTCGGATGCCTTGGGCGCTTTGCGTGTGCAAATTGATGCGCTGGACAAACAGCTGCTGAGCCTGCTGAACCAACGCGCCCATGTGGCCGAGCAAGTGGGCGAGATCAAGCGTGCAGAAGGCTCGCCTTTCTTCCGTCCCGACCGTGTGGCCCAGGTCATCGACAAGATCACCCATGCCAACCCAGGGCCTCTGAAAAACGAACACGTCGCCTCCATCTGGCGCGAGATCATGTCGGCCTGCCTGGCCTTGGAGGCCCCACAACGCGTGGCGGTGCTCGGGCCACAAGGTACGTTTTGTGAACAAGCAGCGATTGAATTTTTTGGCAGCGCGGCCAACCTGATTTACTGCGCCAACTTCGACGAAGTCTTCCACGCCACCGCTGCGGGCACCGCCCAGTACGGCGTGGTCGGCATGGAGAACTCCACCGAAGGTGTGGTCGCGCGCTCGCTCGATTTGTTTTTGCGTTCGCCCGTGCATGTGGTGGGCGAAGTCAGCCTGCAGGTGCGCTTCAATTTGCTGCGCCAACTCAATTCCGACGCAGGCATTGAGGTCGTGATGGCCCACCCCCAAGCGCTGGCCCAGTGCCAGGGTTGGCTGTCCAAGCACCTGCCGCATGTGGAGCGCCGCGCCGTGTCCAGCAACGCCGAAGGCGCGCGCCTGGCCGCCACCAACCCCGCTTGGGCGGCGCTGGCCAGCGAACGCGCTGCCAGCCAGTTTGGCCTGCACATCGTGCACCACGCCATCCAGGACGAAGCGTTCAACCGCACACGCTTTGCCGTGATCAGTTTGCCCCAAACCTTGGCCACGCCACCCGCTTCGGGCAAGGACTGCACCAGCTTGGTGGTGTCGGTGCCCAACCGCCCCGGTGCGGTGCACGACTTGTTGGTGCCGCTCAAGAACAACGGCGTGTCCATGACGCGTTTTGAGTCGCGCCCTGCCAAATCGGGCCAGTGGGAGTATTACTTCTACATCGACCTGCAAGGCCACATCAGCGAGCCGCATGTGGCGGCGGCCCTGCAAGAGCTGCAAGGCCTGTGCGCGTTTTACAAGGTGCTGGGTTCTTACCCCGTGCCCGAGTGAGTACGCGGTGAAATTTCAACGCCTGGCCCTGATTGGCTGCGGCCTGATGGGCGGCTCGTTTGCGCTCGCGCTGCGCCAAGCGGGTCTGGTGCAGCACATCACCGGTTTCAGCGCCTCCGAAAAAACACGCCAACGCGCAGTGGACCTGAAGGTCATCGACCAAGCCTGCAGCAGCGTGGCCGAGGCGGTGCAAGGTGCCGATTTGGTCTTGCTGGCCGTGCCCGTGGGGGCCATGCACAGCAGCTTTGTTGCGCTTCGAGAGACCCTGTCACCCAACGCCTTGCTGATGGACGTGGGCTCCACCAAATGCGACGTGATCGCGGCAGCCCAGGCCGCATTGGGCGAACGCCTCAATTGCTTGGTGCCTGCCCACCCGATTGCGGGCAAAGAAGTGGCCGGCATCGAGCATGCCGAAGGCACGCTCTACCAAGCGCGCCGCACCATCCTCACGCCCTTGCCACACAACAGCATCCGCCAAATCAAAACTGCGAGTGAGGTCTGGACCGCCATCGGCAGCCATGTGAGCCACATGACGCCTGAGGCGCATGACGCCACCTTTGCGGCCGTCAGCCACTTGCCTCACCTGTTGGCCTTTGCGGCCGTCAATGCGCTCACTGCACAGCCGCAAGGCGCTGCGTTTTTGGAGATGGCAGGCCCGGGCTTCAGGGATTTTTCACGCATCGCCGCCAGCGACCCCGCCGTCTGGCGCGACATCCTGAGCGCCAACCGGGCCGAAGTGCTCACGCAGATGGCGCACTTTCGCGCTGCGCTCGACCAGTTTGAAAACACATTGACCCAAGGCGACACCGCCGCGCTGCAGCAACTGATTCAACAAGCCAGCGAGGTGCGCTCGGCCTGGACGCTGCAAGCGGGCCACGCTTGCCACCCAGCCTCTGAAGACTGACCCATGTTCTCCACCGCCTTCCTCGACCTTCCTGCGCTGCAAGGCGCGTCCGGCACCGTCACCCTGCCCGGCTCCAAAAGCATTTCTAACCGCGTGCTGCTGCTATCGGCGCTGTGCCAAGGCACCACCGTGGTCCACGACCTGCTGGATTCGGACGACACCCGCGTGATGCTGGCCGCGCTGCGCCAACTGGGCTGCGGTGTCGAGGTGCAAGGCACCACGGTGACCATCACTGGCCTGGGCGGCCGCACATGGCCCACCGAAGCGATTGAATTTTTCATGGGCAACGCGGGCACGGCCATGCGCCCGCTCACAGCGGCTTTGGCGGTGCAAGGCGGCGACTTCACGCTCAAAGGCGTGCCCCGCATGCACGAGAGGCCCATCGGCGACTTGGTGGACGCCCTGCGCGAGCTGGGCTGCGCCATCGACTACCTGGGCAACGAAGGCTACCCGCCGCTGCGTATTCGTCAGCCTGCCTTGCAACTGGACAAACCCATTCCCGTGCGTGGCGATGTATCCAGCCAGTTCCTCACGGCGCTGCTAATGGCATTGCCGCTTGCAGCCCAAGACCGCGCCATCACCATCGAGGTGGTGGGCGAACTCATCAGCAAACCCTACATCGAGATCACGCTCAACCTGCTGGCGCGTTACGGCATTGCCGTGGAGCGCCAAGGCTGGGAACGCTTTGTGATCCCGGCGGGCAGCCGCTACCAGTCGCCCGGCACGATCCACGTCGAAGCCGATGCGTCATCGGCCAGCTACTTCATCGCACTCGGTGCCATTGCAAAAGGCGATGGCATCCGCATCCAGGGCGTGGGCGCTGACTCCATCCAGGGCGACATCCGCTTCATGGACGCCGCAGCCCAAATGGGCGCAAAAATCACCAGCGGCCCCAACTGGCTGGAGATTCAGCGCGGCGCTTGGCCCCTGAAGGGCATCACGCTCGACTGCAACCACATTCCCGACGCGGCCATGACGCTGGCCGTGATGGCGCTGTACGCCGACGGCCCGACCACGCTGCGCAACATCGCCAGCTGGCGCGTGAAAGAAACCGACCGCATCGTGGCCATGGCCACCGAAAGCCGCAACCTCGGGGCTACTGTGGAAGAAGGCCCGGACTGGATCACCATCCACCCCCTGCCTGCCGGAAAGTGGCAACGCGCCAGCATCCACACCTACGACGACCACCGCGTGGCCATGTGCTTCTCGCTCGCGGCCTTCAACGCCGACCAGGTTCCGGTGCGCATCGAAGACCCCAAGTGCGTGGCCAAGACCTTTCCCGATTATTTCGAGGCGCTCTTCTCGGTGGCGCACACGGCGGCCTCCAACATTCCAGTGATTTGCATCGACGGCCCCACGGCCTCGGGCAAGGGCACGCTGGCCAGCCGTGTGGCCGCTGCTTTGGGCTACCACTACCTCGACTCGGGCGCACTCTACCGCGTGACCGCCCACGCCGCTTTGCAAGCGGGCTTAACGCTCGAGGCCACCGACGAAGCCAAGATCGCCGACCTTGCCCGCAGCCTGCCCGTGCACTTTGAAGGCGAGCAGGTGTTGTTGAACAATGTGGACGTGACCGATGCCATCCGCAGCGAACAAGGCGGCATGAACGCCTCCAAAGTCTCGGTTTATCCCGCCGTGCGCGAGGCGCTGGTGCAGTTGCAGCACAGTTTTCAGCGACTGCCCGGCCTCTTGGCCGATGGCCGCGACATGGGCACGGTGATCTTTCCAGAAGCCCCTTTGAAGGTGTTTTTGACCGCCAGCGCGGCCCAAAGGGCCGAAAGACGGCATAAGCAATTGATTTCTAAGGGTTTTTCGGCTAACATCGACGCTCTTCGCGCTGACTTGGAAGCGCGCGACGCCCGGGACATGTCCCGCAGCGTGGCGCCTCTGAAGTCCGCACAAGATGCCTTGCAACTGGACAACTCGTCCTTGACCATCGAAGCCTCGGTGGAACAGGTGATGGTCTGGTGGCAAAGTCGGCAGGTTTTCAGTTAACCAACCTGAGTCAATTAACTGAACACAGCCAACCCAGCTTGCCCCCTCGCAGGCTGACCTGAAGTTCCACCCGGCTCTCCTCGTGCAGCTTGCACACTGGCCAGGTGGTTTTTTATCAACTAACCGCGGTTCACACCGCCAAGCAATCGCCACAGTCAGCTCCTGGAAACGACGCATGTCGCGCTCGTCAGTCCTGTTTGTGGATGAGGAAATCACATGTCTGAATCTTTTGCCGCCCTCTTTGAGGAATCCCTGCAACGTACCGAAATGCGCCCTGGTGAAGTCATCACCGCTGAAGTGGTGCGCATCGAACACAACTTCGTGGTCGTCAACGCCGGTCTCAAGTCCGAGTCCTACGTGCCCCTCGAAGAATTCAAGAACGACCAGGGCGAAATCGAAGTCCAAGTGGGCGACTTTGTCTCTGTGGCCATTGGCTCGATCGAAAACGGCTACGGCGACACCATCTTGTCGCGCGACACCGCCAAGCGTCTGGCTTCGTGGATGTCTCTGGAAAAAGCCCTGGAATCCGGCGAGTTCGTCACTGGCGTGACCAGCGGCAAAGTCAAGGGTGGCCTCACGGTGCTCGTCAACGGCATCCGCGCTTTCTTGCCTGGCTCTTTGGTCGACACACGTCCTACCAAAGACCTGTCACCCTATGAGAACAAGACCCTGGAATTCAAGGTCATCAAGCTCGACCGCAAGCGCAACAACGTGGTGCTGAGCCGCCGCGCAGTGGTGGAAGCCTCCATGGGCGAAGAGCGCGCCAAGCTGATGGAAACATTGCGCGAAGGCTCCATCGTTCACGGTGTGGTCAAGAACATCACCGAATACGGTGCGTTCGTGGACTTGGGCGGCATCGATGGTTTGCTGCACATCACCGACATGGCATGGCGCCGTGTCCGTCACCCTTCCGAAGTGGTCACAGCCGGTCAGGAAATCACCGCCAAGATCCTCAAGTTCGACACCGAGAAAAACCGCGTGTCCTTGGGTCTCAAGCAAATGGGCGACGATCCTTGGATGGGCGTGAACCGCCGCTACCCACAGGGCACACGCATGTTCGGCAAGATCACCAACATCGCCGATTACGGCGCGTTTGTGGAACTCGAACCCGGCATCGAAGGCTTGGTGCACGTGTCTGAGATGGACTGGACCAACAAGAACGTTGCGCCTTCCAAGATCGTGGCTTTGGGTGACGAAGTCGAAGTCATGGTCCTCGAGATCGACGAAGACAAGCGCCGCATCAGCTTGGGCATGAAGCAGTGCCGTGCCAACCCCTGGCAAGAGTTTGCTCAAAACACCAAGCGCGGCGACCGCGTCAAGGGCCCGATCAAGTCGATCACCGACTTCGGCGTGTTCGTGGGCTTGGCTGCTGGCATCGACGGCTTGGTGCACCTGTCCGACCTGTCCTGGAACGAAACCGGCGAAAACGCTGTGCGCGAATTCAAGAAGGGTCAAGAAGTCGAGGCTTTGGTCTTGGCTGTGGACGTGGACCGCGAGCGCATCAGCTTGGGCATCAAACAGCTCGACTCCGATCCTTTCACCACCTTCACATCCATCAACGACAAAGGCCAGACCGTCACCGGCAAGGTCAAGACCGTGGATGCCAAGGGCGCTGAAATCGATCTGGGCGAAGACATCGTGGGTTATCTGCGCGTGTCCGAAATCTCGCGTGACCGCGTGGAAGACGCCAGCCACGTGCTCAAAGTCGGCGATGAAGTGACCGCTGTGGTGGTGAACGTGGATCGCAAGACCCGCAACATCCAGCTGTCGATCAAGGCCAAAGACCAAGCTGACCAGCAAGAAGCCATGGCTTCCCTGTCGCAGCAATCCAAGAGCGAAAACGCTGGCACCACCAGCCTGGGCGCTTTGCTGCGTGCCAAGCTCGATAACAACTGAAGTGACAGTTAAGCGTTGAGCGTTTGACGTTGAGCGAAGTGCATGGGTTAACTGCCCTTTTCGCTTAACGCTCAACGCTCAACGCTCAACGCCCAACGTCCAACGCACATGACCCGCTCCGATCTGGTTGAAGAACTTGCAGCGCGCTTTGCGCAACTGACCCACCGCGACGCGGAATTGGCGGTCAAAACCGTACTTGACGCCATGAGCGACGCCTTGGCCAAGGGCCACCGCATTGAAATTCGCGGCTTCGGCAGTTTCTCCATCAACCGTCGCCCCCCTCGTGTCGGACGCAACCCCCGCTCGGGTGAGAGCGTTCACATTCCCGAAAAACGGGTCCCCCATTTCAAACCTGGCAAAGCCTTGCGCGAAGCCGTTGACGCAGGCACCGCCGCCGCCAAAGCGGCATCATCCTCCGCTGTTTTGTAAAACCGCGGCTGAAGTCCCCGAAGAATGCATGCCCAGCCCCCATCGCCGTGGGCCACAGCACCAAAGCGGCACCTTTTGCCAGCCTCCACAGCACGCATGCCCCGTTAGAATGTTTGCAGCTTCCCGAGGTCATTCATGAAACGTCTGCTCAGGCTGCTTCAGTGGCTACTGAAAGCAGCTGTTTTTTTCACCCTGTTTGCTTTTGCGCTGAACAACCAGCAAGAAACACGCGTGAATTTCTTTTTTGGCACTTACTGGGCTGCACCCACCGTGTTGGTGGTCTTGTCGGCCTTCAGCCTCGGGGTGGTGATTGGCGTGCTGGGCATGGTGCCGCGCTGGTGGCGTCATCGCCAGGCTGCGCGTCAACAAATCGTCACCCAGACGCCCACCACCGAGGTACCCCGTGGAATTTGACCTGACCTGGATTTTGCTGGGCCTTCCAGCCGCCTTTGCCTTGGGCTGGGTGGCCTCACGGCTGGATTTGCGCCAGATGCGCATTGCCAACCGCCAAGCCCCACGCGCTTACTTCAAGGGCCTCAATTACCTGCTCAATGAACAGCAGGACCAGGCCATCGACGCGTTCATCGAAGCCGTTCAAAACGATCCTGACACCTCCGAACTGCACTTTGCCTTGGGCAACCTGTTTCGCCGCCGGGGCGAATACGACCGCGCTGTGCGCGTGCACGAACATCTGATCTCCCGCGCTGATTTAAGCGCTGCCGACCGACAACGCGCCCAGCACGGTCTGGCCCTCGATTTTCTGAAAGCCGGTCTGCTCGACCGCGCCGAAGAAGCCTTGCGCAAGCTCGAAGGCACCAGCTATGAAGGCCAGGCCCGCCTGGCTCGCCTGGCCATCTACGAACGTTCACGCGAATGGCCAGAAGCGACCAAGGTGGCCCGCTTGCTGGAAAACTCGGGCGAAGCCAACTTTGGCATCCGCATGGCGCATTACCAGTGCGAGCTGGCCCGCGAAGCGGTTCAACAAGGCGATGCGGTCAAAGCCCTGGACATATTGACGGCAGTCATTCAAAACACACCCACAGCGCCCAGACCCCGCATCCTGTTGGGTCAACTGCAACTGGCTCAAGGCCAGGCACAAGCCGCTTTTGACACCCTGTCAACCCTGTTTGAACGCGCCGATATCACCGCCCCCCTGGCCGCAGCCAGCTTGGCCAAGGCGGCACTATTGGCCCAGCAGACACAGGAAGCCCTGAAGCTGCTCAACGCCCACTACCTGCGCCAGCCCTGCATTGACGTGCTTGAAGCCATCACCACACTGCAAGCCAATGATCCGGATGGGGCCGCTCAAGCACAGCAGCTGTACTTGGATCATTTGCAAAAACAGCCCTCCCTGATGGCCGCCACACGCTGGCTGGCCGGTCAAAACCAGCAGCCTCAGCCCTTGCCCGCACCGGTGCAAAAGGCGCTGGAACAAGCCATACGGCCCCTGGCCCGCTACCGCTGCGCCGCTTGCGGCTTTGAGGCCAAAGAGCACTTTTGGCATTGCCCGGGCTGCCAGGCTTGGGACAGCTACCCGCCCAGAAGGGTGGAGGAACTGTGAAGCAGCCCTGCTCCTGAACAAAGGGTTTGCTCTCTATTTTTTGCGCATTTAAGTTCCCAAAATAAAAACGGCTGCACATTGCAGTCCGCTGAAGGAGAACAAGCATGTTGAAAATAATCGCCACTTTATGGCTGGCTTTTGCGTTTGCAGGACTCAGCATGGCGCAGTCAATTGATTTGAACAAAGCCACGGAAATTGAACTCGACGGCCTGAAAGGCGTTGGCCCCACCTTGACGCGCGAGGTGATGAGTGAGCGCAAAAAAGCCCCCTTTCGCGATTGGCCAGACGTGATGCAACGCGTCAAAGGCATCGGCCCCAAAAAAGCCACCAGCCTGTCTGAGCAAGGTGTCCGGGTGCAAGGCCAAGGCTATGCCCAGGCCCCTGCCAGCACGCCCCCCAAGCGCTGACATCGATGCCTTGGGCAAATTCGGCCATGTCGGACTCTGCGAGTGCCGACCTACAGACTCCCTCGTAGGTCGGTGGTCGCAGACCCCGACGTTGGGTTCAGGCCAGCTCAGGCTTGCCAAATCCGCCACCGCCCGGTGTGTGGATTTCAAACACATCGCCCACCTGCATCTCGACCTGGCCAATGTGACCCAGCTCCTGCACCGTGCCGTCGCTGCGCACCACGCGGTTGATGCCCGGCAGGCCACTGTGCCCACCTGCCATGCCAAAGGCAGGATGAATGCGCCCATTGGACAAAATGCCCGCCGTCATCGGCTCCAAGAAGCGCACGCGTCGCACACCCCCATCACCGCCATGCCAGCGCCCCGCGCCGCCCGAGCCTTGTCGAATGGCATAACTTTCCAGCCGCACCGGAAAGCGGAACTCCAGCACTTCGGGGTCCGTGAGACGTGAATTGGTCATGTGGGTTTGCACCACCGAGGTGCCGTCAAAACCACCGACCAACTGACCTTGCGCATCAAAGCGCCCACCCGCGCCGCTGCCGCCCGAAATCGTTTCGTAGTACTGCACCCGCGCATTGCCAAAAGTGAAGTTATTCATGGTCGGCTGGCTGCCCGCCATCACACCCAAAGCGCCAAACAGCGCGTTGGTGATGCACGTCGAGGTTTCCACATTGCCCGCCACCACCGAAGCAGGGGGGTTGGGGTTGAGCATGGAGCCTTGCGGAATGATGACCTTGAGCGGCTTCAAACAACCCGCGTTGAGCGGGATGTCGTCGTCCACCAGGCTGCGAAACACGTACAGGACAGCGGCCATGCACACCGCCCGGGGCGCATTGAAGTTGTTGGGCAGCTGAGCGCTGGTGCCAGTGAAGTCGATCTCGGCCGTGCGCTCAGCGGCGTTCACCCGCACCGCCACCTGGATCTGCGCGCCGTTGTCCAGCGGCAAGGTGAAAGCGCCGTCTTTCAGGCGCGTGATGACTCGGCGCACCGATTCTTCGGCGTTGTCCTGCACATGGCGCATGTAGGCCTGCACCACGTCCAGGCCGAATTGATCGACCATGCGGCGCAGCTCTTGAACACCTTTTTCGTTGGCGGCGATTTGCGCCTTCAGATCGGCCATGTTTTGCGCCGGGTTGCGCGAGGGGTATTCGCCGCTTTGCAGCAGCGCCACCATCTCGGCCTCACGCAGGTGTCCGGCATCGACCAGCTTGACGTTGTCGATCTGCACGCCCTCTTCTTCGATGCGCGTGGAAAACGGCGGCATGGAGCCCGGCGTCAAGCCGCCCACATCGGCGTGGTGCCCGCGTGAGCCGACATAAAACACGGGGTCTTTGTGGCCGTCTAAATACACCGGCGTGATCACGGTGATGTCAGGCAAATGCGTGCCGCCGTGGTACGGGTCGTTCAGCACGAACACATCGCCCGGCTGCATGCGGCCTTTGTTCTCGTGGATCACGGTCTGGATACTTTCGCCCATCGAACCCAAATGCACGGGCATATGTGGCGCGTTGGCAATCAAGTGCCCTTCGGCGCTGAACAGGGCGCACGAGAAGTCCAAGCGCTCCTTGATATTGACCGAGTAGGCCGTGTTTTGCAGCTGCAAGCCCATCTGCTCGGCGATGTTCATGAACAGGTTATTGAACACCTCCAGCAGCACCGGGTCGGCCTGCGTGCCTGCCGCGTGTTGCACTGCGCGCGCCTGCACGCGCACCAGCAGCAAATGGTCGAGTGACGTGAGGCGTGCTTGCCAACCGGGTTCGACCACGGTGGTGGCGTTTTTCTCGGCAATGATGGCCGGGCCGTCGATCACATCGCCGGGGCGCATGTCTTCGCGCACCACCAGCGCAGCGTCTTGCCACTCGGCCACGCCTTGTGCATTGGCAGCGTAGACACGCACCGTGTCGCGGCGCGGTACCTCGCGCTGCGGGTGCACGGCCAGCACGGCTTCTTCGGGGGCATCGCCGGGCAGCACCGCCTCGACCGACACCGCCTCGACCACCAGAGCCTTGCCCTGCATCAAAAAGGCAAAGCGCTGGCGATACGCCGCCTCAAAACCCGCCACCAATTGGGCCTGATCGCCCCAAGGCACGACCAGCGCCGAGTCGGTGCCTTCGTAGCGCAAATGCACGCGTTGGCGCAGCTCGATGCGGTCGGCATGGGCCGCGTCCACCGCCTGGCCCATTTGCGCCAACAGGGCTTGACGCGTGGTCTCACCCAAGGCTTGCAAGCGCTCGGCCATCAAGGGCATGGCTGCAGCCTCCAGTCGTCGCTCAACAGATTCCTCTCGCATCACGTTTTGGTCGGCCAGGCCCATGCCGTAAGCCGACAGCACGCCCGCCAACGGGTGCACCAGCACCTGCGACATGCCCAAAGCATCGGCCACCAAACAAGCATGCTGCCCGCCCGCACCGCCAAAGCACTGCAAGGTGTAACGCGTCACGTCGTAGCCGCGTGCCACCGAAATTTTCTTGATCGCATTGGCCATCTGCTGCACCGCGATCTGGATGAAACCGTGCGCCACATCTTCGGCGGCGCGGCCGGTTTGCGCGGCCAGTTGTTGGAAGTGCCCATGCACCACCTCAGCGTCCAGGGGCTGGTTCGCCTCCGGCCCGAACACCGACGGGAAAAATTGGGGCTGCACCTTGCCCACCATCACGTTCGCATCGGTCACGGCCAGCGGCCCGCCCCGGCGGTAACTGGCTGGGCCGGGGTCGGCCCCCGCGCTTTGCGGGCCCACCCTAAAACGCGCACCGTCATAGGCCAGCAAAGACCCTCCACCCGCCGCCACGGTGTGGATGCTCATCATCGGTGCACGCATGCGCACACCCGCCACCTGGGTTTCAAACTCACGTTCAAACTGCCCGGCAAAGTGCGACACATCGGTCGATGTGCCGCCCATGTCAAAACCAATCACCTTGTCGTGACCCGCCAGCTGCGCCGTGCGGGCCATGCCCACAATACCGCCCGCCGGGCCGCTCAAGATGGCGTCCTTACCTGCAAACACCTGTGCGTCGGTCAAGCCCCCCGAAGACTGCATGAACATCAGTTTCACACCCGGCATCTCGCTGGCCACCTGGTCCACATAGCGGCGCAAGATGGGCGACAAATAAGCATCCACCACCGTGGTGTCGCCCCGGCTGACCAGCTTCATCATCGGGCTGGTCTGGTGAGAAGTGCTGACCTGCGTGAAGCCCACTTCACGCGCCAGCCGCGCGGCTGCCAGCTCGTGCGCCGTGTGCCGCCAGCCGTGCATGAACACCACCGCCACCGAGCGCACACCTTGCGCAAAACTGTTCACCAATTGCGTGCGCAAATGCGCTTCGTCCAAAGGTTGCAAGACCTCACCATCCACCGCCACGCGCTCTTGCGCCTCAACCATCGCGCTGTAGAGCAACTCGGGCAGCACGATTTGACGGTCAAACAAACGCGGGCGGTTTTGGTAGGCGATGCGTAACGCGTCGCCAAAACCCTGCGTGGTCACCAGCAGGGTGGCCTCGCCCTTGCGCTCCAGCAAGGCGTTGGTGGCCACCGTGGTGCCCATCTTGACGCACTCCACCAATTCGGGCGTCACCGGCTCACCGGGCTTCAAGCCCAACAAATGCCGTATGCCCGCCACCGCCGCATCGCGGTATTGCTCGGGGTTTTCGCTCAGCAGTTTGTGCGTGACCAAGCTGCCGTCGGGCCTTTTGCCCACCACGTCGGTGAAGGTGCCGCCGCGGTCGATCCAGAACTGCCAGCGTTGTTGTCCAGTGAGGGGGCTTTTGGAATCGGTCATAGAGCGCTTGAAGAAAAAGAGACATCACAAAGAAGCAGCCGCACGCGCCGCCTGGTCATACATGCCCGAAAGCACACGCAGCAATCGGGCCAACTCGCCAATGTCGCGGTTCAGGCCATCGTCGGCTTTCAGGGCATCAATCAGGCAGCTTTCGCGGATTTCGCGGTAGCGCTGCACATAACCGCGCCCTTCATCGGTCGCCGCATAAGTCACGTCTTTGCCATTTTTTTGCGACACCACCACGCCCAGGCCTTGCAGCTTTTTCAGGGCGTAATTCACCAAATGCGTGTCTTCGATGTTCATGATGAAACAGATGTCGGCCAGGCGCTTGTCACGCGCACGGTGCGTGACGTGGTGCAACACCAGCACATCGAGTGGCGTCAGGTCTTTCAGGCCCGCTGCCGCCATGCAGTGGATGATCCAGCGGTGAAAGGCGTTGCCCGCCACGATCAGGCCGAACTCGAACTCGCTCATTTCGGCGCTGTCGGGCGAGACCAGATGGGCCGAGGACACGATGGGGCTGGCGGCAGACAAACTGAGGGAATTTTTGCGCGGCATGGGGTCCATCTGGGCAATTGAAGACAGAAAGTCTATGCCCGATGCCGACAATTTGCCAACAATTTGTTGACGTTAAGGGAAAACACCGATCACGAATCGTCAGCAGCATGCCTACAGTGAACACCTGCCAGATGCACCGGATGCGCGCTTGAAGCGGGCACGTCTCTTGCACTGCCCTTTGACCGCTTGTTTCACCACTTTCACAGGAGTTTTCATGCAACGTCGCACCCTTCACCTCAGCCTGCTGGCTGGCCTGCTCGCTGTTTCCGGTTTTGTCTCGGCCCAAACCAAGTGGGACCTGCCCGCCGCTTACCCAGCCACCAACTTCCATTCGGTCAACATGACCCAGTTTGCGGCCGACGTGGACAAAGCCACCGCAGGCAAGCTGAAGATCACGGTGCACGCCAACGCCTCCCTTTTCAAGGCCCCGGAAATCAAGCGTGCGGTGCAAGGCGGCCAAGCCCAGTTGGGCGAGATTTTGCTGGTCAACTTCCAGAACGAATGGCAACCCTTTGGTGCGGACGGCCTGCCCTTTTTGGCCGACAGCTATGACGAATCCATGAAGCTCTACAAGGCCCAAAAGCCGCTGCTGGAAAAGAAGCTCGCCGAGCAAGGCATGATGCTCTTGTACTCGGTGGCTTGGCCTCCGCAAGGCATTTTCAGCAAAAAACCGATCAACAGTGCGGCTGACCTCAAAGGCATCAAGTGGCGTGCTTACAGCCCCACCACCGCCAAGATCGCTGAACTGGTCGGTGCCCAACCTGTGACCGTGCAAGCGGCTGAGTTCTCGCAGGCCTTGGCCACAGGCGTGGTCGAATCGACCATGACCTCGGGCGCCACGGGCGTGGACAGCAAGCTGTTCGAGCACCTCAAGTACTACTACGACGTGCAGGCTTGGCTGCCCAAAAACGCGGTGATTGCCAACAAGAAAGCCTTTGACGCGCTGGACAAACCCACACAAGACGCCTTGCTCAAAGCCGCAGCCGATGCCGAAACACGGGGCTGGGCCGAGTCACGCAAAGTGAACACCACGACCCTGGAAACCCTCAAGGCCAACGGGATGACCATCGCTCCGCCTTCGGCTCAGCTGAAGGCAGACATGAAGAAGGTGGGCGACACCATCATGAAAGAATGGCTGGAGAAATCGGGCGCCGAGGGCAAGGCCATTGTGGACGCCTTCAAGCGTTGAGCCGATGCGCCGACTGCTGAATGCCATTTATGCCAGCACCGCTGCCTTGGCGGCGCTGTGCATGTGTGGCCTGCTGTTCATGGTGCTGCTGTCGGTGCTGAGCCGGCAGTTCCACTTCCATGTGCCCGGCACCGACGCCTATGCGGGTTACCTCATGGCCGGGGCGGGCTTTTTGGCGCTGGCCCACACCTTGAAGCGCGGCGAACACATCCGCGTGACCTTGGTGCTGGGCTTGTTCAAGGGGGCTGCACGCCGGGGCATGGAGGTGTTTAGCCTGTCGCTGGCCAGCCTGCTGGCTTGTTTGTTCGCCTTCTACAGCTGCCGCCTGGTGTGGCAGTCCATCGAGTTTCACGACATCTCCACGGGCAATGACGCCACGCCTTTGTGGATTCCGCAGCTGGTCATGGCCCTGGGCACGGTGATTTTTGCGCTGGCCTTTGTCGACGAGCTGGTGCTCGAAATCCAGGGTCGCCGCACCGCCACCGACAGCGGCGAGATGCTGCGCAACGAATGAACCGCCATGAATGACTTGATGATCACAGGGCTGTTGGTCCTGACCTTGTTTCTGATTTTGGGCAGTGGTGTTTGGATTGGCCTCACGCTCTCGGGTGTGGCCTGGATTGGCATGCAAATGTTTTCCGCCAGACCCGCTGGGGACGCCATGGCAGTGACCATCTGGGGCTCGGCCTCAAGCTGGACCCTCACCGCCCTGCCCCTGTTCATCTGGATGGGCGAAATTCTGTTTCGCACGCGCCTGAGCCAAGACATGTTCAAGGGCTTGGCCCCTTGGATGCAGGCCCTGCCAGGGCGCTTGCTTCACACCAATGTGGTGGGCTGCGCGATCTTTGCCGCGGTGTCGGGCTCGAGCGCGGCCACCTGCGCCACGATCGGCAAGATGACCTTGCCCGAGCTGCAAAAACGTGGCTACCCCGAAGACATGGTCATCGGCACCTTGTCCGGCTCTGGCACCTTGGGCCTTTTGATTCCGCCGTCCATCATCATGATCGTGTACGGCGTGGCGGCCGATGTGTCGATTGCCCAGCTCTTCATCGCCGGCGTCTTGCCCGGCTTGCTGCTGGCTGGGCTGTTTTCGGGCTACATCATTTACTGGTCACTGCGCCATCCGGACCAGATCCCGCCGCGTGACGCGCCCATGAGCTTCATGCAAAAGCTCGAAGCTTCCAGCAGCCTGATCCCGGTGGTCTTGCTGATTGCGGCGGTGCTGGGCTCCATTTACACCGGCTTTGCCACCGCCACCGAGGCGGCGGCTGTGGGCGTGGTGGGCTCCTTGGTGCTGTCGGCGCTGCAAGGCTCCATGAATTGGACCGTGTTCAAAGAGGCCTTGATGGGGGCCACACGCCTGTACTGCATGATCGCCCTGATCTTGGCGGGCGCTGCGTTTTTGACCTTGTCCATGGGCTACATCGGCCTGCCCCGCCACCTGGCCGAGTGGATCGGTGGCCTGGGCCTCAGCCCCTTTGCGCTCATCATGGCCTTGATGGTGTTTTTCATCCTGTTGGGCTGCTTTCTGGACGGCATCTCGATGGTGGTGCTGACCATGGGCGTGCTCATGCCCACAGTCCAAAAAGCCGGCATCGACCCGATCTGGTTTGGCATCTTCATCGTGTTTGTGGTCGAGATGGCGCAGATCACGCCACCCGTGGGCTTCAACCTGTTTGTGCTGCAAGGCATGACAGGCAAGCAACTGCCCTACATCGCCCGGGTGTCCATGCCCATGTTCTTTTTGATGATGGGTGCTGTGTTGTTGATTTACTTTGTGCCCGGCATCGTGACCTGGCTGCCCACCCAGATGAAACTCTGAGCTTGCAGGCAGGTTCATCCTCTATGATTCAACCCGTCCCCAAAGGACGGGTTGTTCATTTGGGCAGTAAGGATTGTTTGTGTTTAAAAATGTGATGGTTTACCGCATCGGCGAGGGCTTTGCGCCCACATTGGCCGATGTGCAGGCGGCCCTGGAGCCGGTGCAGTTTGTGGAATGTGGCGCCAGCCAGGAAAAATCCATTGGCTGGGTGCCCCCACGGGGTGAAGCCCATGGGCCGTTGGTCGAATCGGTGGCCGGGCAGTGGATCTTGAAACTCATGATCGAGTCCAAGGCGGTGCCGGGCAACGTGGTGCGCCGCAAAGCCGATGAACGCATCGCCGAAATCGAAGCAGCCACCGGCCGCAAACCCGGCAAAAAGGAAAAGCGCGACCTGATGGACGACGTGCTGCTGTCGCTGCTGCCTCAGGCCTTTGCCCGCCAATCCACCGTGCTGGTGTGGATGGACCTGGAAAACCGCCGCTTGGTGCTGAACGCGGGCAGCCAGGGCAAGGCCGATGAAGTCATGTCCGCATTGATGAACGTGATGGGTGGCCTGTCGGTCTCCCTGATCCAGACCGTGACCTCTCCGCAGGCCGCGATGACCCAGTGGCTGCTGGCCCCCACCCCAGACGAATGGCCGTCTGATTTGACCGTGGAGCGCGAAACCGTGCTCAAGTCCACAGGCGAAGACGCCGCCAGCGTGCGCTTTACCCGCCACCACCTGGCCAACGACGACGTGCGCAAGCATGTGATGGAAGGCAAGCTGCCCACGCAACTCGCGCTCAGCTGGGACGGCCGCGTGGCCTTTGTGCTGACCGAGACCCTGCAGCTGAAAAAAGTGCAATACCTCGACGGTGTCATGGACGAATCGGGCACCGACAAGAACGAAGACCGCTTTGACGCCGACGTGGCCTTGTCCACCGGCTTGCTGGGGCCGCTGATCGACAGCCTGATCGAAGCCCTGGGCGGCGAGATGGAACTGGGCGCAGCGGCTGCCGACCCAGCGCTTCCCAACCCCATTCCCAAACCGGTGAACTCGTCCGTCGTATCGGGCACAGCGGCAGAAACCGCTGACGACGAAGACCCGCCCTTCTGATGATCCGGCCATAAAGAACCCACACCATGCTGACCGTGATCGCCATTTGCATCGGTGCTTGTGTCGGCGCCTTGTCACGCTGGCAATTGGGCCTGTGGCTCAACCCCAGCACCGCCAGCGCAGGCCTCTTGCCCTGGGGAACGCTGGCCGCCAACCTGATCGGTGGCTATCTGGTGGGCGTGTGCGTGGGGGTGTTCCAGCAACTGCCCGAGCTTGACCCGGTCTGGCGGCTGGCCTTGGTCACCGGATTTCTGGGGGCACTGACCACGTTTTCCAGCTTCTCGGCCCAGGTGGTGGGCATGCTGCAGCAAGGGCGTTTTGCTCTGGCCCTGGGCACCGCCGCCCTGCACCTGTTGGGATCGCTCACACTGACCGTGCTGGGGCTGCAAACCGCCGCACTCTGGTTCAGCCGCAGCTGAAGGGCCACTCAAGCACCGTCATGGCAAGCGATGCACGGCACTCCAGGCCACTGTCCGTCATGGCGAGCGAAGCGTGGCCATCCAGTTCCACATAACCGTTGTAGCTCAGCGGCTTCAGCCCCGACATGAGCCTGTGCCAGAGCCAGAGCCAGAGCCAGAGCCAGAGCCAGAGCCAGCATTGTCGGAGCTCAAGCTCCGACCTACGGAGGACATCCTCCCCGCAGGTCGGCACTCGCAGAGTCCGACGTTGGCAAACTCGCCGCCACAGCGCGCTTCAAGACACGGTTTGGTAATACAGGTTTTGCGGATGGCGGGCCTGGGCGAAGAAGACCCAGCGTTCGGCCAGCAGGCCTACAAACTGCAGCAGCACAGCGCCCAGCCAGACAAACAGGGACTGTGCGCCAAGCAGGGCCAGCAACAACAAAGGCAGCGCAAACAGCAGCAGCTGAAACACCCAGGGCATGCGGCGCACGGTGCGGGCTGTGGCACCGTGGAAGAACTCGCGGGTGTTGAAGGAGCCGGCCGACATGCCCATGGATTTTTGCACCAGTTGTGGCTGGTGGATGCCGGTGGCCGATTGCAGGCTTGACATCGGGGACAGGCGGGCGTTGCGGCGCAAAGCCTGGCGACGCATGAACCAGGCCAGCAAGGTGCTGCCCAGCACCCAGGGCTGCAGCCAAGCCAGCAGCGCGGTTTGCCCCATGCCACTGGCCAGGGCGCACAGCAGCACGCTGCCCGAACTCATGCCCAGCAGGGTGAAGTTGATCACCGTGAGCGGGTGCGCCCACTCTTGCAAAAAGCGCAAGCAAGCGTAGATCATGGCGGTGCACACCCACAGCGCCAGCGTGACCACCACCACCGCCGCAGACAATGCCTGCAAGGCAAGGGTTGACGCGCCCAAGTACAAACCCAGCCACCACAGCGCCACCAACCCCATGAGCAGGGGCAGCACGATGACTTCGCGCGACATCCACGAGGTGCGCCACATGGCCGCCGCCCGCCAGGCGCGGGCTTTTTGACCCAGGTGAAAGAACGAGGCCAGCAGACCGCCGACCAGCAGCACTTCGGCCAACGCGATGGCCGTGAGGGCAAAGCCCGTGTCCAGGGGCATCAGCCAGCTGGCCACGGCCAGCGCCAGCAGCAAGCCCTGGGCCGTGCCGGACAGGGTGGTGAACAAAAGGATGGACCAGGCAGGACGCATGAAGACCTCAATGATGAGAAGTTTTGCCCGCAGGGCTTGGCAGGGGCGACACCGCTGCCGGGGTGACTCGGCGCGGCAGGTATTGGTTGGCCGGCCGGGTGTTCCATTCGGGCATCAGGGCATAACCACCCCGATCGCGGATGGCCTGGCTGACTTCGCTGTTCGGGTCTTTCACGTCGCCAAACAGGCGGGCGTTGGTCGGGCAGGCTTTGACGCAGGCGGGCTTGCGGTCGGCTTCGGGCAGCAGGGGGTTATGGATGCGGTCCACGCACAGGGTGCACTTGGTCATGACGCCGCTGGCTTCGTCAAACTCTCGCGCACCATAAGGGCAAGCCCAGGCGCAGTATTTGCAGCCGATGCATTTGTCGGCATCGACCAGCACAATGCCATCCGCCTCACGCTTGTAGCTCGCGCCCGTGGGGCAGACCGGCACGCAGGGCGGGTCTTCGCAGTGCAGGCAACTTTTGGGAAAGTGCACCGTGTCGGTGTTCGGAAAGCTGCCCGCTTCGTAGGTCTGCACGCGGTTGAAAAAGGTGCCGGTGGGCTCGGCCGCATAGGGATTGACGTCGCTCAGCGGCCCGGCCATGCCCGAGGTGTTCCACTGTTTGCAGGCCGTCACGCAGGCGTGGCAGCCCACGCAGACGTTGAGGTCGATCACCAGCGCCAGCTGACGCGCCAGCGTGGGCGTGTCGGTGTCCACCGCCTGCGCCGCGCCACCGCCACCACCGCCGGGCTCCATCAGATGGGGGCTGACAGGGGCCGGAGCATGGCCTTGCATGAGGTCTTTGAGCCACTGGATCATGGTTTGGATTTCCCTGCAAAAAAACGCATCACCTGGGCCACTCCACCGCGCACACCGGGCACGGGCTGCATGGTGTCCACTTGCGGAAAACTCTGGGCCGCCTCTTCAGGCTCGGCTGGGCGGATGCGCACCCGCACGTCGTACCAGCCCGCCTGGCCGGTGATGGGGTCGGAGTTGCTGACCTTCGCACCGGCTGGCGCGCCCGCACCTTGGGGAAGCGGCAATTCTTCCGAGATCAGGTGGTTGAGCAAAAAGCCTTTGCGCGCTTCGTCCGAGCCGGGTGCCAGATGCCAAGCGCCATCGCCTTTGCCAATCGCGTTCCAGGTCCAGACGGTGCCCGGCTCCACGGCTTCGCTGTAGCGCAGCATGCAGCGCACCTGGCCCCAATGGCTTTCCACCCAGGCCCAGCCACCGTCGGCCACGCCCGCCGCCTGCGCGGTGCTGGGGTGCACATGCAGGTAGTTGTGGCTGTGGATTTGCCGCAGCCAGGCATTTTGCGAGTCCCACGAGTGGTACATGGCCATGGGCCGCTGGGTGATGGCGTTGAGCGGGAAGGCCTTCAGGTCAATCGCTGCGTCTTCGAGTGGTGCATACCAAAAAGGCAAGGGGTCGAAATAGGTGTTGATGCGCTCGCGCAGATGCTCGGGCGGCTGACGCCCTTGGGTTTTGCCTTGCGCGGCCAGGCGAAAGGACTGCAGGGTGTCGGAATAAATGGCCAGTTGCACCGGGTCGTTGCGCTGACGCCAGCCTTTGTCTTTGGCAAAGTCCAGGTAGTCGCGGTTCCAGTTGCGCATGTAGTGCATGTTCTCGGGCAGGGTGTAATGGAACACGCAGTTGTTTTGCGCGTAGGCCTCCCACTGCTTGGGGTTGGGCGCGCCGCGCAGGTGCTGGTCACCGTTTTCGCCGCGCCAGCCCATCAAAAAGCCAATGCCCGGCTGGGGCTCGAAGTTCACGATGAAGTCGGTGTAGCCCTTGAACTTGCGCCCGCCTTCGGGCGTGGTGAAGGCCGGAAACTTCAGGCGCGAAGCCAGCTCCACCAGCACCTCCTGAAACGGCTTGCATTCGCCCAGGGGCTGCAGCACGGGCACACGCACCGAGTCCACCGGGCCGTCAAACTCGGAGATGGGCCGGTCCAGCATGCTCATGGTGTCGTGCCGCTCCAGGTAGGTGGTGTCGGGCAGCACCAGATCGGCAAAGGCCACCGTCTCGCTCTGGAAGGCGTCGCACACCACCAAAAACGGGATCATGTACTCGCCCTGCTCGTCCTTGCGGTTGAGCGATTCGCGCACGGCCATGGTGTTCATGCTGCTGTTCCACGCCATATTGGCCATGAACAGCAGCAAGGTGTCGATGCGGTAAGGGTCGCCCTTGACCGCGTTGGTGATGACGTTGTGCATCATGCCGTGGGCCGACAGCGGGTGTTCCCACGAAAACGCATGGTCGATGCGCATCGGCGTACCGTCGGCATGGATAGCCAACTCTTCAGGGCTGGCCGGAAAGCCCAGCGGCGCGGCGTTCAGCGGCGTGTTGGGTTTGACCATGTCCGGGTCGTTGAAGGCCCGGTAGTTGGGCACGATGTGGCGCGGGTAAGGCGCTTTGTGCCTGAACCCCCCGGGCGCGTCGATGGTGCCCAACAGACTCATGAGCACGGCCAGCGAGCGCACCGTCTGAAAGCCGTTGGAGTGCGCGGCAAGACCGCGCATGGCGTGAAAAGCCAGCGGACGCGCCTGGGTGGTGGGGTGTTTTTTGCCCCAAGCGTCGGTCCAGGGAATGGGCAGCTCAAAGGCCTGCGTGAGGGCGGCGTGGCCCAACTCTTGTGCCAGCAGGCGAATGCGATCTGCCGCAATGCCGGTGATGGCCTGCGCCCATTCGGGCGTGCAGCTTTGCACCCGCTGGCGCAGCAAGGCAAAGGCGGGCACCACCCGCGTGCCGTCGGCCAGGGTGTAGTGGCCTTCGGGCGGTGCGTCCAAAGCCGGGTCGCAGCCTTCGGCAATGCCCTCGGGGTAGGCATTCAGAATTCGGCCGCTTGTGCGGTCAAACACCAGTTTGTTGTGCGGGTTGCGGCCGTCACCGGGCGGGCCTTTGGCCGGGTCGGGATCAAAGGCAAACAGGCCTTCGCGCTCGCCTTCGTCCAGCACCACCAGTTGCGGCGCATTGGTGAAGCGCTTCAGAAAGGCATGGTCCAGCGTGTCGGTGCGGACCAGCTCGTGCAGCAAGGCCATGAGCAGTGCGCCGTCGGTGCCGGGCTTGATGGGAATCCACTCATCAGCAATGGCCGAGTAGCCCGTGCGCACCGGGTTGATGGAGATGAAGCGACCGCCTGCGCGCTTGAATTTGGACAGCGCGGTTTTCATGGGGTTGCTGTGGTGGTCTTCGGCCGTGCCCAGCATCACAAACAGTTTGGAGCGCTCCAGGTCTGGCCCGCCAAACTCCCAGAAGCTGCCGCCCACGCTGTAGATCATGCCGGCCGCCATGTTGACCGAGCAAAAGCCGCCATGCGCGGCGTAGTTGGGCGTGCCGAACTGGCGGGCAAACAGCCCGGTGAGGGCCTGCATCTGGTCGCGCCCGGTGAACAGCGCAAACTTTTTCGGGTCGGTGGCCCGGATGTGCGCCAGACGATCGCTCAGGATGTCAAAGGCGCGTTCCCAGGAGATGGGCTCAAACTCGCCCGCCCCGCGTTCGCTGCCCGGTTTGCGCAGCAGCGGCTGCGTCAGGCGTGCGGGCGAGTACTGCTTCATGATGCCCGCCGAGCCCTTGGCGCAGATCACGCCCTGGTTGAGCGGGTGATCCGGGTTGCCGTCGATGTAACGCACCTCGGGGCCTTTGTCACCCTCGACCAAATGCACCCGAATGCCGCAGCGGCAAGCGCACATGTAGCAGGTGGTGCATTTGACGGTGGTCTGCGCCGTGGGGTTGGGCTCGGACAAGGGGTCTTGCAAGGGCATCTGTTCAGAGGCCTTAGAAAACAGTTTCAGCATCTCATGAGTCTCCTGGGGCGAACGCCATACGCCAGGTGTGGCGGGCAATCACGGCTTCTTCGTTGGTGGCCAGCACATACACCGGCACACGGCTGGTGGGCGTGCTGATGAGGGTGCCGCCCGGGCTGGGGCGGCCACTTTGGCGGTTGCGCGCCTCGTCCAGTTCGCAGCCCAGCCATTGCAGGCCCTGCACGATCTCACCGCGCAAGGCATGGGCGTTTTCGCCAATGCCACCGGTGAAGACCAGCGCATCCAGACCCTGCAAGGCAGCGGCCATGCCCGCGATTTCGCGCCGGGTGTGTTCGGCAAAATAGTCCAGCGCCATGCGTGCTGCGGCGCTGTCTGACTGCGTCAGGCTGCGCACATCGCTGGAGGTGCCCGACAGGCCCAAAAGGCCTGACTGGCGGTAGAGCAGATCGGTGATAGCCTCGGCACCCAGGCCCTGGGCCAAGAGGTGCAACACCACGGCGGCATCGAGCCGACCACAGCGCGTGCCCATGGGCAGCCCATCGAGCGGCGAAAACCCCATGGTCGTGGCCACCGAGCGCAATCCGCGCAGGGCACACAGCGAAGCGCCGTTGCCCAGGTGCGCCACTACCACACGGGCGTCCGGCTGGGCCAGCTCGGGCCGCCCCTGACGCAACTGGGTGGCGATGGATTCATAAGACAGGCCATGAAAACCATAGCGGCGTATGCCTTGCTCAAAGCAATCCTCTGGCAAGGCGTAGCGCTGGTGCAGCTCGCTCTGGCTGCGGTGAAAAGCGGTGTCCGGACAGGCCACCTGCGGCACCTGGGCAAAAGCCTGCCGCGCCGCATGGACCCCCGCCAGGTTGTGCACCTGGTGCAGCGGCGCCAGGGGGGCCAGGGTCTGCAACTGGGCGATCAGCGCATCGTCCACCCGCACAGGCCCAGCCAGCTCGGGGCCGCCGTGCACGATGCGGTGGCCCACCGCCACCACCCGGGCGCTTTGGGCGTGCACCGAGAGCCACTGCAAGATGCTGTCCAGAGCTGCGGTGTGGGCCGAAGACTCAGGCTTGTCACCAGCGCTTGGGGCCGACACCAGCGGCACGCTGTGCTGCAAACCGCCCGGCCCCTGAATGTCCAGCCGCGCCAAGGCTTGCCCCAAGCCCTGGGCCTGGCCCCAGTACACCGGCACATCGTGGATGGCTGCAGCGTCAGGTGCATCGCCCGCTGCATCATCCCCATGGTCCGATGCATCCGCCACAGCAAACAAGGCGAACTTGAGCGAAGAAGACCCCGCGTTCAGCGTGAGCACATGGTCATGCATGGTCATGCGCCCAGTTGTGCTCAGACGTAGTCCTTGTACTTGTCCAAAAAGCGGATCGGCTTGGCCAGCGCGTCGCGGCGGAAGGGGTCACCCAGCTCGCGGTTGCACATGATCTCAATCACGCAGGTCTTGCGCTGGTTCATCTGCAGGTCAATGGCTTTCTTGAGCGCCGGGCCCACGTCTTCGAGGCGGTCCACCACAATGCCTTCGGCGCCCATGGCCTGGGCGATGCCCGCAAAGCTTTCGCTTTCCAGTTCACCGGCCACAAAGCGGCGGTTGTAGAAGTCCACCTGGTTTTTCTTTTCGGCGCCCCACTGGCGGTTGTGGAAGACCACCGCCGTCACCGGAATGTCGTGGCGCACGGCCGTCATGACCTCGACCATGCTCATGCCCCAAGCGCCGTCACCGGCATAGGCCACGGCGGGGCGGTCGGGCGCGGCGCACTTGGCACCGATCATGGTGGGCAGCGAATAGCCGCAGTTGCCAAAGCTCATGGGCGCAAAAAAGCTGCGCGGTTCGTCAAAACGCAGGTAGCTGTTGGCCACGGCGTTGATGTTGCCAATGTCGGTGGACACCATGACACGCGGCGGCATGGCTTTTTCCAGCTCGCGCAGCACCTGGCGTGGCGACAGGTAGCTGCCGCCCGTGGGGGTGCGCTCGCCCTTGGCCTCTTCCATCATGTCCAGGCTGAAGGGGTCTTTTTCGTGGGTCCAGGCGTCGAGTTCCTTTTCCCAGGCGTCTTTTTCGGCCTGGATTTTGGCGGCGCGCTCGGCCTTGTTGGCATCACAGGCCAGGGTGCGGGCCGACAGGCGCTTGAGCAGCTCAATGGCCACGGCCTTGGCGTCGCCGTGGATGCCCACGGTGATTTTTTTGACCAGGCCCAAATTGGTGTGGTCGGCTTCGACCTGGATGATCTTGGCCTCTTTGGGCCAGTAGTCCATGCCGTGCTGCGGCAAGGTGCCAAACGGCCCCATGCGCGAGCCCAGCGCCACCACCACGTCGGCCTGGGCGATCAGCTTCATGGCGGCTTTAGAGCCCTGGTAGCCCAGCGGGCCGGCCCACAGCGGGTGGCTGGCCGGGAAGGAGTCGTTGCGCAGGTAGCCATTGGCCACGGGAGAACCCAGGCGCTCGGCCAGGGCCACGCACTCCTTGACCGCGTCACCCATGACCACGCCACCGCCCGACAAAATGACCGGAAATTTGGCATTGGCCAGCAACTCCACGGCGGCGTTCAGGCTGTTTTCACCGCCCGCGCCACGTTCCACGCGCATGGGCTGCGGAATTTCGCAGTTGACTTCGCCGTAGAAATAGTCGCGTGGAATGTTCAGCTGGGTCGGCCCCATTTCCGAGATGGCACGGTCAAAGCAGCGGGCGGTGAACTCGGCCATGCGCTTGGGGTTGTTCACATGGCCCTGGTATTTGGTGAACTCCTGAAACATCGGCAGCTGCTGCGCCTCTTGGAAGCCGCCCAGGCCCATGCCCATGGTGCCCGTTTCGGGGGTGACGATGACCACCGGGCTGTGCGCCCAATAAGCCGCCGCAATGGCCGTGACGCAGTTGCTGATGCCCGGGCCGTTCTGGCCTATGACCACGCCGTGGCGGCCGCTCACACGGGCATAGCCATCCGCCATGTGCGCCCCGCCCTGCTCGTGCACCACCGGAATCAATCGGATGCCTGCGGGGGCAAAGATGTCCATGGCGTCCATGAAGGCCGAGCCCATGATGCCGAACATGTCGGTCACGCCATTGGCGACCATGGTTTCCACAAAGGCCTCGGAGGGCGTCATTTTCTGCACGCCGCTGGCCACGGTGCGTTTGTCGGTTTTTGGGGGGGTGGTCATGGGCTGCTCCTGAAAAACTAGAAAAAAAACAAAGAATCGAAACCAAGGGTTCCGAAATCCGAAACTGGGGGTGACTATAGACAGCTCGTTGATTCAAATCAATCTAAATTTCACTTATCGATGTGATTTGTTCCATTTTTCGGGTTTTCCACTATGATGCAGCGATGTCACTTGCCTCCGTCCCCCTGCCCGCATCGGCCCCCACTGAGATCAATGGGGACACGCCCACCCTTCGCCTGTTTGCCTTGCTGGAGGTAATCGCCAGCAAAAGCAGCTACTTTTCGCTGCAAAACCTGGCCGACGAAACCGGTCTGCCCAAGGCCACCTTGCACCGCATGCTGCAGCAACTCGAAAGCGCCCATTTGCTGGAGCGCACGGCCGACGCTCGGCTTTACGGCACGGGCAACCGCCTGCGCAAACTGGCCGAGAACCTGCTGATCAACGACACCGCCCACGGCGCACGCCACGCCGTGCTGCGCCAGCTGGTCAACGAAGTGGGCGAGAGCTGCAACCTGACGGCCTTGAGCGGCAGCGAGGTGATCTACCTGGACCGGGTGGAAACCTCGGCCCCCTTGCGCTTTTACCTGCACCCGGGCTCGCGGGTGCCCGCCCACTGCTCGGCCAGCGGCAAGGTGTTTTTGTCCCAAATGAGCCCCGCCCAGCGCCAGCGCCTGCTGGCCCATGCGCCGCTGGACACCTACACCCCCAAAACCCTGACCGATCTGCAAACGCTGGAGCAAGAGTTCAAACAGGTCAAGCGCCAGGGCTTTGCCCTGGACAACGAAGAATTTTTGCCCGGCCTGATGTGCGTGGCGGTGTTGGTGCCTTCGGCACAGGGCAGCTCCAACCTGTGTGTGGCGGTGCAAGCCCCTGTGCTGCGCCTGACGCCCGAGCGCTGTCTGCAGCTCTTGCCCGCGCTGCAACGTGCCGCGCAAGCCATCAGCGCCATTGAAACCGAGGCCATGCCATGAACACGCCCCCTGAACTGAACCGCCTGGACGTGCGCAGCGTCTTTGGCATCGACAGCCCGCTGAAAGTCACCGCCTTTCGCGAACGCTCCGAGCATGTGCCCGACATCGACCCCGATTACCGCTTCAACCGCGAAGTCACGCTGGCCCTGCTGGCGGGTTTTGAACACAACCGCCGGGTCATGCTGCAAGGCCTGCACGGCACGGGCAAGTCCACCCACATTGAACAAGTGGCCGCCCGGCTGAACTGGCCTTGCGTGCGCGTCAACCTCGACGGGCACCTGAGCCGCCTCGATTTGGTGGGGCGCGACGCGGTGGTGCTGCGCGACGGCCAGCAGGTGACCGAGTTTCAGCCCGGCATCGTGCCCTGGGCACTGCAGAGGCCGGTGGCGCTGATTTTTGACGAGTACGACGCAGGGCGGCCCGAGATCATGTTCGTGATCCAGCGCCTGCTGGAGCGGGATGGGCAATTCACCCTGCTCGACCAAAACCAGGTGCTCAAGCCGCACCCGCAGTTTCGCCTGTTTGCCACCAGCAACACGGTGGGGCTGGGCAACCTCAATGGCCTGTACCACGGCGCCCAGCAGCTCAACCAGGCGCAGATGGACCGCTGGAACATTGTGGCCACGCTGAACCACCTGCCGCCCGAGCAGGAAATGGCCATCGTGCGCGCCCGTGTGCCCGCCATGCGCGACGAGGCCCGCCAGGCGCAGCTGCAGGCCATGGTGCAGTTTGCCAACCTCACGCGCCAGGGCTTCAAGGTGGGCGACCTGTCCACCCTCATGTCGCCGCGCAGCCTGATCAGCTGGGCCGAAAACCTGGACATTTTTGGTGACCTGCAGCTGGCGCTGCACCTGAGCTTCATCAACAAGGGCGACGAGTCCGAACGCCCGGTGCTGGGCGAGTATTTCCAGCGCTGCTTTGACCAGGAGCTGGGCACGCCATGAGCGAGCCGGGCTTGGCGGCTGTGCCTGGCTCGGGCGCGGGCGCAGACCAGGGCGGCCCGAGCGAGCAAGCCCTGCTGCGCCAGCAGCATGCGCAAGACGATTTGTGCGCCGCCAGCGTCCGCGCCCTGAGCGCCGACGCTGATTTGCATTACCGCCAGCGCCGCCTGTACCGCAACAATTTACGCCTGCCCGACTTTGCCCCCCATCTGCACCCGGTGCATGGCCAGGACGACTGGCGCTCGTTTCGCGCCGCCAGCGATGGCGCGGCGCTGCGTCTGCGCCATTCCGATGCAGCGCTGCACCGCGCGCTATGCGAGCGCCAGCCCCTGATGCCGCTGGAGCGGCTGATCGTGGAGATGCTGGAGCAAATCCGCGTCGAATCACTGGCCACCGAGCTGGGCCTGCCCGGTGCCGCGCACAACCTGCGCCACCGTTTCGAGGTCTGGGCCGTGGCGCTGGGCCAGTCGGACCTGGCCGAAACCGTGCAGGGCCTCACGCTGCTCACCGTGGCCCTGATCTGCCGTTCGCGGGTGCTGGGCGAGGCCGTGCCCGAGGCACTGATGGACCTGATCGAGTCCACCCGCTTTGCCTTGTCCGAAGTGATTGGCCACGATGTGCGCGGCCTGCGCCTGACGCGCCACGACCAAGCCCTTTATGGCGAGCACGCCCTGAACATTGCCCGCAGCGTCGCCCAGCACACGGTGGCAGGCCAGGTGCAGCCCCCGGCCACGCGCATCAACCCGGTGCAGCCCACCCGCGAGCGGCTGTCGCTGTGGATCGACTTTGAAGGCGGCGAGGACAAGGACGCAGCCATCGCCGCACCGGGCCGCAGCCTGAGCCCGGACGAGGTGTTGCGCGGCTACACCGTCTTCACCACCGCCTACGACCGCACGGCGCAAGCGGCCGATTTGGTGCGAGAGGCCGAGCGGCAGGCCCTGCGCACGCAGCTGGATGCGCGCATCGCCCAGCAGGGCGTGGCCTTGCAGCCGCTGGTGCGCCAGCTCAAGGCGCTGCTGAGCCCGCCGCGCTGGCAGGGTCAGGACAGCGGCCAGGACGAAGGCCGCATCGACGGCAGCCGCCTGCCGCAGCTGGTGGCCAATCCGCTGCAGCGGCTGCTGTTTGTGCGTGAGCGCCAGCGCCCTGTACCCGATGCGGTGGTGTGCTTTTTGATCGATTGCTCGGGCAGCATGAAGGCGCAACGCGAGCCCATCGCCTTGCTGGTGGACGTGATGAGCCGGGCGCTGGACTTGGCGGGCGTGCCCTGCGAAGTGTTGGGTTTTACCACCGGCGCCTGGAGCGGTGGGCGTGCCCTGCGCGACTGGCGCCGCGCCGGTCAGCCGACCGCGCCGGGCCGCCTGAACGAGCGCTGCCACATCATTTTCAAGCCCGCCGAAAAAGCCTGGCGTCTGGCCAGGCGCGACATGGCGGCCCTGCTCAAACCCGAGCTGTACCGCGAATGCCTGGACGGCGAAGCCCTGCTGTGGGCCGAGCAACGCTTGCTGGCGCAAAAGGCCTCTCGGCGCATCTTGCTGGTCATCTCGGACGGCTGCCCCAGCGACAGCGCCACCGCGCAAACCAACGAAGCGCAGTACCTGGAACAACACCTGCTGGCCGTGACCGAGCGCATCGAGCGCAGTGGCCACATCGAGCTGACCGCCCTGGGCGTGGGCCTGGACATGAGCGGCTATTATCGAAACAGCGACATGCTGGACCTGTCAGACCTACAGGGCCAGCGGGTCTTCGCACAAATTCTGGGGGCCTTTCGACCCCCAAGACGATGAATTCAACCATGAACCTGCTCAACCCCTTCACCCTCCCCGACAACGCTAACGCCATGAGCCTGCTGCTCAGCAGTCTGGTCGTGCTGTTTGCCGGATTTGTGCGGGGGCTGACAGGCTTTGGCTTTTCGGCCCTGTGCGTGAGCTGCCTGTCGGTGTTCCTGCCACCTGCACAGGTGGTGCCTGCGCTGTTTGTGCTAGAAATTCTGGCCAGCATCAGCCTTCTCAAAACCTGTTGGCCCGATGTGCACTGGTCCTGGCTGCGCGTGCTGCTTGTGGGTAATTTGGTGTTTATTCCGCTGGGCGTGCTGACCCAGCAAAGCCTGACCGCCGACACCCTGCGCCTGTTGATTGCGGGGGTCATTGGGGTGATAGCACTGGCACAGTTGCAAGGCCTGCGGCCTCAAGGCCCACCTGGCAAAGCCTTGCAATGGGGCACCAGCATGCTCAGTGGCTGGCTCAACGGGCTGGCCGCCATTGGCGGCATTGCGGTGGCCATGGTGTTCAACCAGACTCGCCTGGCCCCGGCGGTGATGCGTGCCAGCCTGGTGGTGTTTTTCTTGTTCACCGACCTGTTTGCCCTGCTGTGCCTGGCCCTCATGGCCCATCTGGCCATCGTGCCCACTTCGCTGCACGACATCAGCGGCCCCACCGCGTTTTGGTCCGCCGCCTGGCTACCTGCCATGCTGCTGGGCATCTGGCTCGGACACCGCCAAAGCGCCCACATCTCGGCAGACCATTTCAGACGCCTGGTGCAGCTGCTGCTGCTGGTGATCGCTGCATTGATGGCGGGGCGGGTCATCAGCGACGGGGCATAGGGACACCAATCCCCTGCCCGCTTTATCGCCAGCAGCACTGGCTCCTCCCACAATGCGCTGCTTTGGAACACACAGCTCAAACTTCATGGGACCGTCTTCAGGGACACTGGGGGCACAGCTGCTAAGCCACAGCCCGCGAGGCACTCAGGCAAAGAACTGTGATTCAGGACTTTTGGTCATCTGATTCGAACAACAGCCGAAACAATCGATCCGACTCCTGCAAGCCCTCATCGGTCAACACCACTGACTTGGCCTTGCCAACCGGGTTCGAGATAAAACCCTTGGCATGGAGTCTCTCCATCACCTCCCAATCAAAGCCTTTCCATGACCTGTTGCTGTCATGCAAACCCAACTGCAGCAATGCCAGCACCGCTTGGTCAATGCGCTCTGTGTTCATCTTGATGACTCCTGTGTTGATTGATGTCCGTGCGCTTGCTGCCATGGTCCACATGCAGCAAGGCCCGAAGTTTGCCCTAATTGCCCCCATGAAACGCCCCCTGCACACGTTCATGCTTCAGCTCAACGCCCACATCCGTCTGGTCAGTGCCGCCCTGTTTGGCGTGGCACTGCACCTGGCGCTGTCCCCCACTGGCCCACGCTGATCACCTCCCGAATTTTGCCTTGCTGGAACACCGCTGTTGCGCTGTACCTTCTGATGGCCTTGTGGGTCATGCGGCAGTCTGACGTGGCGCACATGCGCCAGCGGGCTTACCGCCAAGACGAAGGCCAAAAGACCATTCTGCTGCTGCCCATTGGCCTCACGGGCGCCACGGTGGCCAGTTCCTGTGTATTCATGCACCTGATGTTTGCCATGCATTACGCCCAGGACGACTACCTGAGCGGGCGCCACGGGCGCGAACCCGGTTTGACCTTTCCACAGGAACCCATGCCGGACTACTGGGACTTTTTGTACTTTTCGGCGGTGATCGGCACCTCGGGGCAAACGGCCGATGTGTCCTTCACCTCCAAGGCCATGCGCCGCACGGGGCTGGTGCACTGTGTGCTGGCTTACTTTTACAACACCAAACACCACGGTGCTGGCCCTGACCATCAACATTGCGGCCAGCCTGATGTGAGCCCTGCCGGGAGCCTGCCCGGCGCCCGATAAAATCCCCCACCTATGACAAACCAACTCGACAAAAAATCCCAAGCCTGGTCCGCGCTCTTTTCTGAACCCATGAGCGAGTTGGTCAAGCGCTACACCGCCAGCGTGTTCTTTGACAAGCGCCTGTGGCAAGCCGACATTCAAGGCTCGCTCGCCCACGCTGAGATGCTGGCCGCGCAAAACATCATCGGTGCCAGCGACCTGGCCGACATCCAGCGCGGCATGGCGCAGATCACGCAAGAGATCGAATCCGGCGCCTTTGAATGGAAGCTCGACCTGGAAGACGTGCACCTGAACATCGAGGCGCGCCTGACCCAACTGGTGGGCGACGCAGGCAAGCGACTGCACACCGGCCGCAGCCGCAACGACCAAGTGGCCACCGACGTTCGCCTGTGGTTGCGCAGCGAGATGGACCTGATCATCGAGTTGCTGGCCGACCTGCAAAAGTCGCTGGTCGATGTGGCCGAGCAAAACGTCGAAGTCATCCTGCCCGGCTTCACCCACCTGCAAGTGGCGCAGCCCGTGAGTTTTGCGCACCACCTGCTGGCTTATGTGGAGATGTTCAGTCGGGATGCCGAGCGCATGGTCGACGTGCGCCGCCGCACCAACCGCCTGCCCCTGGGCAGCGCCGCCTTGGCCGGCACCACCTACCCGCTGGACCGCGAGCGTGTGGCCCGCACGCTGGGCATGGTCGATGAAGCAGGCAACCCGCAGGTCTGCCAAAACAGCCTGGACGGCGTGAGCGACCGCGACTTCGCGATTGAATTCACCGCTGCGGCCAGCCTGTGCATGGTGCACATCAGCCGCTTCTCGGAAGAGTTGATTTTGTGGATGAGCCAGAACTTCGGTTTTGTGCGTATTGCCGACCGCTTCACCACCGGCTCGTCCATCATGCCGCAGAAGAAAAACCCCGACGTGCCCGAGCTGGCACGCGGCAAAACCGGCCGCGTGGTTGGCCACCTGATGGGCCTGATCACCCTGATGAAAGGCCAGCCCCTGGCCTACAACAAGGACAACCAGGAAGACAAAGAGCCGCTGTTCGACACGGTGGACACGCTCAAAGACACGCTGCGCATCTTCAGCGAAATGGTGGGCGGCCAGGTCAACCCCGCCAGGGGCGTCAAAGAAGGTGGCATCACCGTCAACGCCGCAGCGATGGAAGCGGCTGTGAAAAAAGGTTACGCCACGGCCACCGACTTGGCCGACTATTTGGTGAAAAAAGGCCTGCCGTTTCGCGACGCACACGAGGTCGTGGCCCACGCGGTCAAGACCGCGCAAGGCCTGGGTGTGGACTTGTCAGAGCTGCCGCTGGAAACCCTGCAAAAGTTCGACGGCCGCATCGAAGCCGATGTGTTCGGGCCACTCAGCCTGCAAGGCTCGCTGAACGCCCGCAATACCTTGGGCGGCACGGCGCCTGCGCAGGTGCATCTGCAGATTGCGCGGCATCGCGTCCGTTTGGGCTGATACCCCGCAGGCCGCAAGCTTGAGCGCCTGTCATGCGGGCTTCGACAAAGGCCCATGTCGGGGCTGAAGCCACCGACCTACAGGGAAGTAGCGCTATCGCAAAGTCCGACCTTGCCTGCATCGCCCTGTCGTTGAAGTACGATGCGTGCAAACCACGGCTCCCCATATCCCAAGAGGTCGGCAGATGAACTTTGCAAACAATCACGCTCTCCAAGCTGTACGTATCCATGCCAGTCAGGTGTGCAAACTGTCGCTGCTGTTGTTGGCTGGCGCAAGCTGGGCGCAGTCGCTGCCGACCGAGGTGCCTTCCACCATCCAGAACGTGACCGTGTACCCCGGTGTGGCGGTGATTGAGCGTGTGGCTAAAGTGCCGGCCAATTCACGCCAGCTGGTGCTGCCCTGCCTGAGCACAGCGTTTGACATGTCGGCCCTGCGCGTCGAGGGGGGCCCCGGCGTCAAGTTGGGCGCCATCAGTGCTGTAGACCTGCCCCGCGCCGAAGCACCAGCATGTGCCCGCAGCCCACTGGACACCCAAATTTCGACACTGGAACAGCGCATTGCCGCTTTGCGTGCAGAAGAAGCTTCTCACGACCTGGTGCTGAACTATCTCAAAAATTTGGGAACCAACGTCACACCACGTAAAACCAAAAAGGGCATGACGACGATGATGGCGCATGTCCAACGCAGCGGACTGGCAACCAGTCTGCAACAGCTTCGCGTGGTACGTGAACGCGAAGCACTGGAACGTGATCTCAAACCCCTGCAAAGCCAACTTGAGCGCCAGCAAGCGCAAGCGCACGTTCGGCAACTGAGCGTGCAGTTGCATGCCGAACAAGACAGTGAATTGCGACTGAGCTACCCCGTGCAAGCCGCGACATGGGCACCGGCCTACCGTGCCACGCTGGACAGCCCCAATGCCAGCGTGCAGATGGAACGCCTGGCCCAGGTCAGCCAAAACAGTGGCGAAGACTGGCGTGGCGTGAGCTTGCGGCTGTCAACAGGCTCCCCACGCTCTGCACCTCAAGGACCTTTGCCACGGGCCTGGATCATTTCACCCCGCCCGCTGTTGCAAGAAGGCCGAGTGATGATGCTCGCTCCAGCATCAGCGCCAGCACCTGCGCTGTCTGAGCGCAACGGCTCAGCCCCTGCTCTGGACTTTGCTGTAGAAATTGTGCAAGGTGAATACGCCACCGAATTTCTGGTGCCCGGAAAAGTGAATGTTGCCAGCGGTCAAGAACGTGTGGCCTTCAGCCTTGAACGCCAAAACTGGCCTGCCAAAATATTGGTACAAACCAGCCCGAAATCCGAAGCCAGCGCCTGGATCAAGGCCGAAGTGGCCCGCCCCGAGGGAGTCTGGCCTGACGGATCACTCCAGCTGTTGCGTGGCCAACAAACCATCGGCCAAAGCACCTGGCGCATGGGCAACGAAGCCCAACTGACGCTGCCCTTCGGACGCGATGAGCAAGTGCGCGTCCAGGTCAAATCGACCCCCGAACAAACCGCAACCACGGGCTTCATCAGCACCCGTCAGGAACGGCGTGAATCGCATCACTATGAAGTGCAAAACCTGCACCGCACCCCTATTGAGCTGGAGGTCCTGGAGGCGCGCGCCCTGGGCACTGATGCGCAGATCAGCGTTGAAGCCGTATTTGATCCGGCGATAGAGCCTCAGCCTTGGCGCCCCGCAACGGGCATCGTGGTCTGGAGAAAAACCCTGCCTGCTTCTGCAACCGCCACATTCAAGGCCAACTACCTGATCACCCACCCCAAAGACGTCCCCATCAGCGAAAACCGTTGACGGACACGGCTAAAACACCTGCAGCAAGTCCTATAGATTCGGCCCGATGAAGTCTGAGCCGTGTGTTGCCCGTTGGGAGGATTTTGTGGGAGCTTGCCAGCCAGGCGAAAAGACTGTGCTCCACAAGCGTCTGATCGCCAGCAGGGCTAGCGCCCACAAGGTGCAAGGTTGAAGTCACCCTGCAAACTTCACAGGGCCGGATCAATAATGGTGTTGCGGCATGGGGGCGTCTGAGGTGCCAACCAAAGCTCGTATTCCAAGGCCCTGTCCATGGGCTGACATGTCCAGCCTTTGCATCGTCCAGAGAAGCTCCTCAGCGTGCAGGTAAACACAGACACCCTTCCTGAACAGGGCAAGACTGGGGCTTTTGACACGTCTGCCAGCGGAATTTCATCCACGGGGGTGACAAAGTCGGCTGGACCCAGCAGGAGAGCCGGCCATGCAGTTTCAAACCGATTTCCCCATTGTGGATGCACTGCAAGGCGTGCCGCGAACCTCGCTGGTGCCACTGGTGGCGCGTGCCCGAGCTGGGGCCTCGTATCCGGCGCTGGACCCACAAGACCGCTACGCCCAGGACCTGCTCACCGCCATGGGTGTGCAGGTCCACACCGGCGCCGAAGATACCGCCGCCCTGGTCAATGTGCTGTGGCGCACGAGCCGCATCAAACAGCTGGGGCTCGCCTTTTTTGCCCGCCACCCCAAATGCTCGGGATTGAATCTGGGGGCGGGGCTGGCGCATTATTTCCAGTGGCTGTCCAACGGCAAAAACGCCTGGTTGGACGTGGATTTAAAACCGGTGATCGAGCTCAGGCAATCATTCATCCCTCAAACCAGCGGGACTTGCAACAACCAGGTCATCGACATCACCAAGCCAGGCTGGTGGAAGCTCTTGAAGCTGTCAGGCCATCACAGACAACCCGTGTTCGTGGTCTGCGAAGGGGTGCTGATGTACCTGCAGCCCAGGCAAGTGGACCGCATCCTTCGGGAAATTGGCGACAACGCCCCACAGGACTCCGAAATCGTGGTGGACTTCATGACACCTTTTGCCGTGGGTCAGTCCGTGCTGGCCAAGGCAGTTAAACCCATGGATGCCCCCTTCACCTGGGGCGCATACAACGGCCAGGAAATCGCACAGACGCACCCTCGGCTGGAGTTGCTGTCGCAGCTGAGCGTGTCTCAAGCCTATGGTTGGGGCGCCGTCTGGGCAGAGATGTTTTGGGGTCCAATCATGGGTGGCCCGCTATACGGGCTGGCGCATTTGCGGGTCAGCGATCCATGAAGGCCCGTCAGGGGTCTTGACAGGGGCGGGACAAGGCCTGGCGGGCACTTCCGCGATAATTTGCACCAACCTTCGCTCCATACCCTCTATACCTTGCCCCACATGACCACAGCCACCCCCACCCTCATGCCCTGGACGGAATCCCTCTGCACCGGCGATGTGCGCATGGACGAAACCCACCAGGAGTTTGTGGACATGATCAACCAGATCCTGGCCACCCCCGAAGACGAACAATTGCCGCTGTACAAGGCCTTCCTGGACCACACGGTGGAGCACTTTGCCCAGGAAGAGCGCTGGATGCTGGCGACCGGGTTTTCCGCTGACAACTGCCACGCCGAGCACCACGCCACCATCTTGGAGACCATGCGCGTGGTCGAAGCCCATTATCTGGAAAGCGATAAATCCATCATCACGCGCCTGGCCGAAGCACTGGCCGAATGGTTTCCGGGCCATGCCAACAGCATGGACGCCGGATTGGCTGCACACCTGAAGTCGGTGGGCTTTGACAGCGTGACCGAGACGCTGGCCGACGCCTCGGTGATCCAGAATGTGACCATGTCCGGCTGCGGCAGCGTCAGCTGCAGCAGCTGAAAATCCCCCCGGCAACCCCACCCAGCCGCCTGGCGCTGTCAACTGCGGCACTCATTGCGTGCGGACGCACTTTACGCGCAAGGCATGAGGCCACTATGGATTCGGACCGATGAAGTCTGAGCCGTGTATTGCCCGTTGGGAGGATTTTGTGGGAGCTTGCCAGCCAAGCGAAAAGCCTGTGCTCCACAAGCGTCTGATCGCCAGCAGGGCTAGCTCCCACAAGGTACAAGATTGAAGTAACCTTCAAACTTCACAGGGCCGGATCAATAACATGCCTATCATGACAAAACACCTTTACATCCTTACAGGCGCCTCTCGGGGCATGGGCTTGGCCATCGCTGAACAGCTGCTACAAGCGGGCAACAGCCTGCTGTGCATCTCGCGCCACAGCAACGACACACTGGCGACTGCCGCCCAAAAAGCCGATGTGCCTTTGTTGCAATGGACGCAAGACCTGGCGGACGGGCAAAGCGCCAGTGAACGCCTGCGCCAGTGGCTGGCCTCGCAAAACCCCGCCGAGCTCAGTGGTGCCACCTTGATCAACAATGCCGGCGTGATTCCGCCCATCGGCCCCTTGAGCCAATCCCAGCCTGCCGATCTGGCCCTGGCCCTGCGCGTGGGTCTTGAAGCGCCCATGCAGCTGTGTGCCGCGTTTTTGGGAGCAACCGACGCGTGGACCATCCCGCGCCGTGTGCTCAATATTTCTTCAGGTCTGGGGCGCAGCGCCATGGCGTCGCAAGCTGGTTATTGCGCGGCCAAAGCGGGCATGGACCACTTCACCCGCTGCATGGCACTGGACGAAGCCCTCAAAGCCCACGGCGCCAAAGTCTGCTCGCTGGCCCCCGGGGTGATCGACACCGACATGCAGGTGCAATTGCGAGGCGCAGCGGGCAAGGCCTTCCCGGACCAGGCGAAATTTGCCCAGCTCAAGGAAAAAGGCCTGCTCAGCTCGCCTCAGCAGGCGGCCCGTCAAGTCCTGTCGTTCCTGGCCCGGCCAGACTTCGGGCTCAACCCCATCGGGGATGTGCGCGACTGAGCCACTGCCCGCCCACCAAAGCGCCGCCCATGTCAGGTCAATGTAGCGATTGCCCCTGACACTGAGCCGTTGTTTCAATTTTTATTTTTCTACTGGAGATTTTCTTATGAGCCGTGAAGTTGTTGTTGTCAGCGGTGTGCGCACCGCCATTGGTACCTTTGGTGGCAGCCTCAAAGACATCCCGCCCACCGAGCTGGCCGCGCAAGTCGTGCGCGAAGCCCTGTCCCGCGCGGGCACCGACGGCAAGGATGTCGGCCATGTGGTGTTTGGCCATGTGGTCAACACCGAACCCAAAGACATGTATTTGTCCCGCGTGGCGGCCATCAACGGCGGCTGCGGCGAAACCACCCCCGCTTACAACGTGAACCGCCTGTGCGGCTCGGGCCTGCAGGCCATCGTGAACGCCAGCCAGTCCATCTTGCTGGGCGACTGCGACATCGCCATTGGCGGTGGTGCAGAAAACATGAGCCGCGCGCCTTACGCCAGCCTGGCCACCCGCTTTGGCGCACGCATGGGCGACACCAAAATGATCGACATGATGATCGGTGCCCTGCACGACCCCTTCCACAACATCCACATGGGTGTGACCGCCGAAAACGTGGCCGCTAAATACGGCATCACCCGCGAAATGCAAGACGCATTGGCTCTGGAAAGCCATAACCGCGCCGAGCGCGCCACCGCCGCCGGTTACTTCAAAGACCAGATCATGCCGGTCATGCTCAAAAGCAAAAAAGGCGACGTGGCCTACGCCACCGACGAGCATTTCCGCCCCGGCTGCAAGCTCGAAGACATGGCCAAGCTCAAGCCCGTGTTCTTGAAGGAAAACGGCACCGTGACCGCGGGTAACGCCTCGGGCATCAACGACGCGGCGGCTGCCGTGGTGCTGATGGAAGCTGGCGCGGCCAAGGCCCGTGGTGCCAAGCCCATGGCCCGCTTGGTCGGTTATGCCCACACAGGCCTGGACCCCAAGATCATGGGCGTGGGCCCAATCTCTGCCACGCACGCCGTGCTCAAGAAGACTGGCCTCACCGTGAACGACTTGGACGTGATCGAGGCCAACGAAGCCTTTGCTGCGCAAGCCTGCGCCGTGACCCGCGAACTGGGTCTGGACCCCGCCAAAGTCAACCCCAACGGCTCGGGCATTTCGCTGGGCCACCCCATCGGCGCGACGGGCGCGCTGATCACCGTCAAAGCCCTCTACGAGCTGCAACGCGTGAACGGCCGCTACGCGCTGGTGACCATGTGCATCGGCGGCGGCCAGGGCATTGCCGCGATTTTTGAACGCATGTAAAGCCTGTCGGTGCGGAAGCTGCCGAGCAACAGGGAGACATTTGTAGGTCGGCGGCTTCAGCCGCGACATGGGCCTGCGCCAAATCCAACAATGTCGGACCTGAAGGTGCCGGCCTACGGGTAGAGATTGGTAGGTCGGTGGCGTCGGCCTCGGCAGATCAAGCCTTGGCGCTGGGCTCGTCCAGAAAACTGTCTGATCGCAAGGTGATCACCAGCGTATCGCGCCAGCCGCCATCCTGCTCGGGCTGAATGGGTGTGGTTTCGTGGATAACGCGGGTATCGTCCATCAAGAGCAGCGACCAGGGTTCGTCAAGGGTGAAACGCTGACCGCGTGGGCTGTCCATGTCAAACACACGGGTCTCGCCCCCTTTGATGCCGTGTCTGCCAATCAGAAACACGGCCACCCAATTCACGCCATCGCGGTGCGCACCCTCGGGTGTGGGGCGGCCAATGCCGTCGGTGGTGTCGATGCGAAACTGGTGCGCTTCGGTGAACCAGGTCTGCTGCCCTTGGGCTGCAGAAGCCACACAGGCCAGCCATCGCAGCAGCGCCGACCAGGCCGCTTGCTGCACCACCTCTGGCGCCATGGGCTCAAACCAGCGCTGCATGCCGCCATGCAAGGCGTTGTAAGACAAAGGCTGCCAATGCGCACGGTGGGGCACGGCCTGCAGGGCCTCTGAGGTGACCTCGAAACTGGCGTGGCGCCGACGGCGATAGCGGCCGCCGTCCTTGAGGTACTGGTCCGGCGGCAACTCATTCCAACTGGGCTCCAGCGCCTGCAAATCAGCGGTGGACACCCCGGCCAAAGCACACACACTGGCCGCACTCAACACGGCAAAGCCTTGGGCCGACAAAGTGGCATTGAGCTGATCAGGGGCGGTCAGCGGCGGTGGCAAGGTGTTTTGAGGCATGAAAACGTCCGGGCAATCAGGCAAAGCTGCAAGCATAACGCCCAATCGGCCCACATCTTGAAGTGCAAAGCTCGGCATTCGAATCGCCTGACCTTTGCACAATCACCGATACGGATCACACACCTGCTTTAGGTGAACAAACCTTTGTCGGGGCAAAAGTCACCGACCTACAAGGCAGCAGCGGCATCCCCGTAGGTCGGCACTCGAAGCGTCCGACGCTGTCGCCTCAATGGTGGTGACCGTGCGCGCCGTGGGCGTGGCGGTGGGTCACTTCTTCGGCCGAGGCGGCGCGCACTTCGAGCACTTTCAGGGTCAGGCTCAGGTTTTGACCCGCCCAGGGATGGTTGGCGTCCAGAATGACCTGGTCGCCCTTGATCTTGACCACGTTGAAGACCTGCTCTTGGCCATCGGCAGAGCGGCCACGCAGCTGACCGCCGACCTTCACGCCCGGGGGGAAGTCCTTTTTGGAGATGGTCTGCACCAGACTCTCGTCGCGCTCGCCAAAGGCATCGGCCGCTGCAAGCTTCAAGGTGGTCTCAAAACCCACTTCCTGACCTTCCAGCGCTTCTTCAATCTTGGGCAGGGTGTTGTCATAGCCACCATGCAAATAAGAAGTCGGCTCTTGCGCCTTGTCGAGCAACTGGCCTTGGGCGTTCACCACTTTGTAGTGCATGGTGACGACGGTGTCTTGGGTGATTTTCATGCGGGCTTTCGAAGTTTTCAAAAGTGAAGATTGTCGTTCAGTCTGGCGTCCGCCAAGTCAGATCAAGCGGGCTATCGCCAGCAGGGCTGGCTCCTACACATGCACGCCAGAAGGTTTTTTTTAGGAGCTTGCCTGCAACCGATGGCCTGCAGGGCTGACTCCTACACATGCAAGCCAGAAGGTATTTTTGTAGGAGCTTGCCTGCAAGCGATGGCCTGCAGACCCGCGCATCGGCTCACACCACCGTGAGTTTGGCCACGCTCAGCGCCAGCCATTTCACGCCGTGGCGCGGAAAGTTGACCTGCGCCCGGGCATCGGTGCCCGTGCCCTCCACAGCCAGCACCTTGCCTTCGCCAAACTTGTTGTGGAACACATTTTTGCCTGCGCTGATGCCGTGCTCGGGCTCGGCTTTTTGCACCGGCACGGGCGGGCTTTTGTAGGTTTCGGTGCTCAGGCTGCTTTGGCCCCAGGCCGGGCGGGCATGGCGGTTTTGCGCCGGGGTTTGCCCCCATGCACCGCCCCCTCCAAAGCCACCCCCACTGGACGAGCCCAGATTGGAAAAGCCTGCGTTCTTGGGCGTTATCCACTTCAAACACTCTTCGGGCAGCTCTTCCAGAAAGCGGCTTTTCATGTTGTAGCGGGTCTGGCCGTGCAGCATGCGCGTTTGCGAATGGCTCAGGTACAGGCGCTTGCGGGCGCGGGTGATGGCCACATACATCAGGCGGCGCTCTTCCTCGAGGCCGTCAAAATCGTTCATCGCGTTTTCGTGCGGAAACAGGCCTTCTTCCAGTCCGGTGATGAACACCGCGTCAAACTCCAGGCCCTTGCTGGCGTGCACGGTCATCAGCTGCACCGCGTCTTCACCGGCCTGCGCCTGGTTGTCCCCAGCCTCCAGCGAGGCGTGCGTCAAGAAGGCCGCCAGCGGGCTCATGGTCACGCCGTCTTCACTGAATTCATCCGTGGTCACAGCTGCACTGGACTGCCGCGCTTCGCTCGCAGTGACGTTCATGCTCAGCCCCTGACTGGCCGGGCTTTGTGTCAAACCTTGCGGCAGGGCCACCGCGCTGCGGCCAAAACCTTCTTGGGTGACAAAACTCTCGGCTGCGTTGACCAGTTCCTCCAAGTTTTCCACCCGGTCCGCGCCTTCTTTTTCGGCGCGGTAGTGGTTGACCAAGCCGGTCTTGTCCAGCACCAAGTCGATGATCTCGCGCAGCGTGAGCCCTTCAGTCTGCTCGCGCAGCACATCGACCATGGCCACAAACGCCGCCAGATTGGCCCCGGCCTTGCCGGTGGTGGCGCTCACCGCATCGTGCAGCGAACAGCCTGCGGCACGGGCAGCGTCTTGCAACTGCTCGATGCTTCGTGCCCCGATGCCACGCGGCGGAAAGTTGACCACCCGCAAAAAGCTGGTGTCGTCGTTGGGGTTCTCCATCAGGCGCAAATAGGCCAGCGCGTGTTTGATTTCAGCCCGTTCAAAGAAGCGCAGACCGCCATACACCCGGTAAGGGAACCCGGCATTGAACAGCGCGGTTTCCAGCACCCGGCTTTGGGCGTTGCTGCGGTACAGCAGCGCGATTTCCTTGCGTTCGAAACCGTCTTGTTTGACCAGATTACGCAACTCTTCCACCAGCCACTGCGCCTCTGCAAAGTCGCTGGTCTGCTCGACCACGCGCACCGGCTCACCAGCGCCTTGGGTCGTGCGCAAGGTTTTGCCAAGGCGGGTCTTGTTGTGGCTGATCAGATGGTTGGCCGAGTCGAGGATGTTGCTGTAGCTGCGGTAGTTTTGCTCCAGCTTGATCTGGTGCTGAACCTGAAACTCGCGCACAAAGTCGGCCATATTGCCCACGCGCGCCCCGCGAAAGGCGTAAATGCTCTGATCGTCATCCCCCACGGCCAACACGGCGCCCTCGCCCCCCTCACCGGGCAAACCCACCAGCTGCTTGATCCAGGCGTATTGCAGCTTGTTGGTGTCTTGAAACTCGTCGATCAGGATGTGGCGAAAGCGCCTGCGGTAATGCTCGCGCACATGGGCGTTGTCGCGCAGCAGCTCATACGAGCGCAGCATCAGCTCGCCAAAATCCACCACACCTTCGCGCTGGCACTGCTCTTCGTACAGCTGGTACAGCTCCACCTTGCGGCGGGTTTCCTCGTCGCGCACCGGCACATCACCGGGGCGTTGACCGTCTTCTTTGCAACCCGAGATGAAGTACTGCAACTGCTTGGGCGGAAAGCGGTCTTCGTCCACATTGAACTGCTTGCACAACCGCTTGATGGCCGACAGCTGGTCCTGCGTGTCCAGAATCTGAAAAGTCTGCGGCAAACCCGCCAGCTGGTAATGCGCCCGCAAAAAGCGGTTGCACAGACCGTGAAAGGTGCCAATCCACATGGCGTTCACATTGACCGGCAGCATGGCCTGCAGACGCAGCTTCATTTCCTTGGCGGCCTTGTTGGTGAAGGTGACTGCCAAAATGCCGCCGGGCGAGACCTGCGAGGTCTGCAAAAGCCAGGCGATCCGGGTAGTCAACACCCGGGTTTTGCCAGAACCCGCCCCCGCCAAAATCAGCGCATGCTCGGACGGCAAAGCCACGGCCCGGTGTTGCTCATCGTTGAGCTGGGCGAGCAAGGGGGAGGAAGTGTTCGGGGAGGTGTCAGGCAGCATAGGGGGAGATTGTAGGAGGGGCATTCCCATCGGATGGGATTGGCGATCCACACACTGGCAACGTCACCAAACTTGTATGTTTGACCCGGATTCCGATGGAAGATACGCCATGAGACCGTCACTTGCACTGCAAACTCACCGAGCCACCATCCGCAGCGTGGTCGAAAGCCACCGTGCCGGACTATCTGGGCCACATGCTGGCAGCCATCGAGCGAGTTGATCGTCACACGGTGGGGATCAACGAAGCCATAAGGGCAGCTGTCATTGCGAGCGAAGCGCGGCAATCCAGCAGCGACGCCCACAACAGGCTTTGGTCCCAAACGCCATCAATCTTTCAACTTATCGACAAGCCAACGACGAAGCGGATCAAGTCGAGAGCGCACAGGCTGAAGACGGCATAGCCTATCGGCTGTTGGCTCCAAACGGTGAGCATGCCGCAAGTCGATACAGCTGCTTTGACACACCAGCACTTGCTGCGCAGCCTGGACGCGTTGATGGATCACCAAGAAGCTGTGGACGATGTGGTGGCCAGTTTGCTGCGCCCTTTGGTCGATCAAGACTTGTCGCTGGTGTTTTATGACCTCACCACCATCCGCGCCGCCGGCCTGTCCGAACAAGCGGGCGATGTGCGCCAGTACGGCATGGCCAAAGAGGGGCTGATTGCCCGGCAATTCATGCTCGGCGTGGTGCAGACCGCAGAAGGCTTGCCGATTTACCACGAGGTGTTCGATGGCAACCAGGCCGAGTCACCCACCTTGATGCCCACGCTCAAGAAGGTGCTGGCGCGCTTTGGCCACATCAAGCGCTTGATTGTGGTGGCCGATAGGGCTTGCTGTCTTTGGACAACATCGATGAGTTGGGCAAGATCACGCGGCCCAATGCGACAGGTGGCCAGGCCCTTGAATTCATTCTGGCCGTGCCAGGCAGGCGCTACGGTGAATTTGTGGATGTTTTGCAAGACTTCCAGGCCAAGGCGGCCAAGGCCGAGCCAGAGAACATCGAAGAGCTGCCCTGGCAGGGCTTGCGGCTGGTGGTGGCGCACCACCCCGAGCGGGCCAAAGAGCAAACGCAGTTGCGCAGTGAGCGCATTGCCGCTTTGGAGGCCCAAGCACAAGCTTGGGCTGGCAAGCTCGATGGGCAAGCCGGCGCACCAGACGGCACCAAAGTGGGCCGAGGACGCAAGCTGTCTGACAGCGGGGCCAAGGCGCGGCTGTACCACGAGGTCAAAGAGGCGCATCTGGCCAAAATCGTCAAAGTAGATTTGAAGGGCGAGTTGTTCAGCTTCGCCATTGACGAGGCAACGCTCAAGCAAGCGCAGCTGATGGACGGCAAGCTGATGCTGGTGACCAACGTCAACGACTTGAACCCCGCAGAGGTGGTGCAGCGCTACAAGGCGCTGGCCGACATTGAGCGGGGCTTTAAGGTGCTCAAGTCGGAGATAGAGATTGTGCCGGTGTACCACCGGCTGCCCCAACGCATGAGGGCACATGCTTTTGTTTGTTTCTTGGCCCTGATCGTGTACCGGGTGATGCGCCAAAGGTTGAAGTTAGCCAAGAGTGATTTGTCGCCGGAAACAGCGCTGTCGCAGCTGAGCCGAATTCAGCGGCACAAGGTCAGGATCAACAACGCGCAACCGATAGAAGGAATATCGAGTATCAATGACCTGCAAGCGCAGGTGCTGGAGAGTTTGAAGATCAAAAAACCGACACAAGACGCCCAGATGACCCTCTTGTAGTGGCAAGTTTCGAGCTGGCCCTATATGAATCAAGGACTTACGTCAGTTGGTGTCGAACTCGGGTGTCCAACAGCTTATCTTGTGTAAACAAGATTTACAGCACATAATATGTATCCCACATATACATACTGGATGCTGTATGAACGGCTACGCGATTCAAACGCCTGATCAACTCAAGCACGTCATTGTCGGCTTTAGAAAAAGTGCTGGCTTGACCCAGGAAGATATGGCGATGCGTTTGGGCGTCGCGCAGCAGACGTATTCCACCAGCGAACGCAATGCCGCCAATATGAGTGTGACCAAGTTGCTCTCCGTCCTCCATGCATTGGGGGTGGAGTTGGTGCTGCAGCCGAAGTCGGCACCCAGATCTTCAGCCGACTCCGGCGTGAAGACTGCACAGTGGTGAACATCATGAATCGCCTTGTGCTGTGGATGAACGGTGTGAAGGTCGGTACCTGGTCCGTTTCGCAGGGCAGGCACCAGCTTCAGTATGAAGACAGTTGGTTGCAGTCCCCGCAGGCGCGCCCACTGTCGCTGACATTGCCCTTCACGCCTGGCAACCAGCCTCATCGTGGTGACATGGTGGCGGCATGGTTTGACAACCTTTTGCCAGACAGCCTCAGCTTGAGGGAGCGCATTGCCACACGCTTCAAGACCAAGGGGCAAAGCACATTCGATTTGTTGGCAGAAGTTGGCCGTGACAGTGTGGGTGCCATACGTTTGTTGCCAGAAAGCCATGCACCCGGTGATAACAAGACCATTGAGGCCCAGCCCTTGGCTGAAGCTGAAATCGCCCAACTGCTGACCAGTGTCTCCAGTGCTCAAGGATGGCTGGATACGGACTTCAAAGCAGACGACTTCAGAATTTCACTGGCCGGGGCACAAGAAAAAACGGCACTGCTCAAAGTCAAGAATCAGTGGATGCGCCCTTTGGGACCGACCGCCACGACACACATTCTGAAGTTGCCACTGGGCATGGTTGCCAACATGCAGCTGGACATGTCGGGCTCAGTAGAAAACGAATGGCTTTGCGCCCAACTGATGCAGGCCTATGGTGTCCCTAGTGCGCATTGCACGATGGAACAATTTGAAGACATCAAGGTGCTGGCGGTTGAGCGATTTGATCGCGTGTGGTCCGAAGACACATCATGGTTGATTCGTTTGCCACAAGAAGACATGTGCCAGGCTTTGGGCTACCCCAGTCACTTGAAATATGAGGCCGATGGTGGCCCTGGGATGGACAAAATTCTGAACTTGCTCAACGGTTCTATTCAAGCAGCGCAAGACAAGTTCAACTTCATCAAGGCGCAGTTCTTGTTCTGGTTGCTGTGTGCCAGCGACGGTCATGCCAAGAATTTCAGCATCCACATCAAAGCCGGTGGCAGCTATGCCATGACGCCTGTGTATGACGTGCTTTCTCTCTACCCCGTGTTGGGGCATGGCCCCAATCTTGTGCCACCTCAAAAAGTCAGGATGGCAATGGCTTTGACGGGAAAGAATGCGCACTGGAAGATGCAAGAAATTCAACCCCGACACTGGCATGAATTGGCCAAGCGACATGGCATGGCGCCAACGGGTGCTGACAGCCCCTATGAGCAAGTCATTGAACAGACACCTGCTGCCATTGCAAAAGTCCAAGATCTGCTTGCGCAAGGCTTTCCAGACCACATCAGCACAAGCATCCTGCAAGGCTTGGGTGCCGCGGCCAAACGTTATGCCCAATCTCAATAGGATTCCTTCAGTTTCAAGCTTTGCAGCACCAGCAAGCTGCTCAATCACATGAAGCATCAGGACCCAGCCCTTCTCGCCCCTCTTCTCCTCTTATTGGCCCTCACCCTCCTGGCCCTGGCCGAGTTCATGGGGGCTTCGGGCTATTGGGCCTGGGTCAAGGCGGGGGCCGAAGCGGCGGCAGTGGGAGGCATGGCCGATTGGTTTGCCGTGGTGGTGCTGTTTCGCCACCCTTTGGGCATCCCCATTCCCCACACGGCCATCATCCCCAAAAGCAAGGCGCGCATTGCCGACAGCATGGCCGAGTTTGTGCACGCACATTTCTTGCAGCGCGACAAGCTGCTGGCCAAGTTGGCGGATTTCAATGTGGCCCGGCATTTGGGCGAGTGGCTGCAGCAAGCCATGCAGGTGCAGCATTTTGTGCAGGGCGTGCGGAAGTTGTTGCTCGGTACGCTGCACACCCTGGACGACGCCCCCATGCGCCAGGCCTTGACCGATGCACTGACGACGCAGGCGCAGCGCTGGAACGCCGCCAGCACTTTGGGGCAAACGCTGGATTTGGTGACCAAGGACAACCGGCATCAGCAGGTGCTGAACATGGGTCTTGAGAAAGTTGCCGCCCTGCTGGAAGCTCCGCAGGTGGGCGAGTTTTTGGGCCAGCAGATCCATGAATTCCTCAAGAAGGATTACCCCAAGATTCACTGGGCCGTGGATGCGCTGCATTCCGCCGCCGATTTAAGCCAGTCTGCCGCCGACAAATTGCGTGATGCCGTGATCCGCTACATGCAAGCGGTCTTGTCCAACCCGGCGCACCCGCACCGCGAAGATTTCTCTCGATGGGTGGCCCAGTACACGGACCAGTTGCGCACCGATGCGGATTTGCAAAAAGAGGCTCTGATGAATTTCAAGTGGGTTGCCCAGCATGAGGATTGATAGCGTGGAAGTCGAGTCTCCCGGCGATCAAGAAGATGACAGTCTTGATCGTTGTGATTCGCGTAAACCCACGCGCACGACGCTTGGATGCCTGGAACAAACCGTTGATGGCTTCGAGGAATCCGTTGGTCTGGCGTGTCTGCGCCCAGGCCACGATGCCTTCCATATGAGCGCGGATCATCTTGGCAACGTCCTTCATCGGTTCGACCTTGGAGCGCATCACGCATGTGCACCAGTGATCCAGCATGGTTCGCACAACGTTGATCTGCTTTCGATCAAGGATCTCACG